>CAZDRH010000029.1:0-1102 GCA_964507915.1 uncultured Caulobacterales bacterium | reverse complement strand
AAGCCCGCATCTACGCCCCAAGACTGGGACGCTTCCTCCAAACCGACCCCATCGGGTATGATGACCAGATCAACCTCTACGCCTATGTCGGGAATGATCCGGTCAACGCCACAGACCCCACGGGGGAGTTTATTGATATTATCGCGGACGCCGTTTTCATTGTCGCTGACGTTGCGATTTTAGCATACGACGAAGTTACGACCGGAGGGGAAAATCGCGACGAAAATCTAGCTGCTTTAGGAGCAGATGTAGTTGGTGCTGTAGTTCCTGGCGCGACCGGGTTGGGTTTGGCGGCGCGGGCTGGAGCGAAGGGGGCAAAAGCTGCGAAAGGTGCCGCAAGTGCAACCGAAGCCGCGAAGGACGGAAGCAAAGCAGCCGATAAAGCCGCGGAAGCGTCTTTCACTCAGCGAAAGGGCGAGAGGGGGAGGGCTGCAAAGCCTAGCGGGACTGGCGATCCGGAAAAGGCAGGCAAAAAGACGAGAGATCCGCAATCCGGAAAAAAGATCGCACCCAAAAAGGATCCGCCTCCGCCGATGAAGGACGTGCCACGAAGTGTTCCGCGCGGAAAGCGCCCGCCGAAGGATCGATAGCTCTGGGCAGCACACGGAAGTTGAATTCTAAGGTTGTCACGTGAGGTTTCTCTTTATGGCAAGAAAAAGAAAGATATCGGAAATTCCGAGAGAGGAATGGCTAGATTGTGCGGCTTGGGCAGAGCAAAAGGGTGACATACCATTAGCCATCTATTACCTGAAGAATGCCATCAAGAAAGGTTCAAATATAGCTCGAGGTGAGATCAGCAGGATTTACGACGATGTTATAGAACCATCCAACCCAGAAAGGGCTGTGTATTGGTCTAAACAAGCCCTAAAACACGGGGACATAGACGCGGCGTGGAACCTGGCCATGCATTATGCCGGCCTAGGTAGGAAACGCGGATATCTTTACTGGCTTAATATTTCAAACAATTTAGGCGATGCAGATGCAAGTAAAGAATTGATAACCAGAGAATGGTGGACAAAAAGAAGAACGCAGCGAGTAGGGAGCATTAAGCGCCGCCTCCGGCCGTAGGGCGGGGTTCACCCCGCCATGCTCTGCGCGGGCG
>CAZDRH010000028.1:0-1121 GCA_964507915.1 uncultured Caulobacterales bacterium | reverse complement strand
GCCGTCATCAGCATCGAGAACGGGATGATGAGCGTCGCGATGAGCGCGGCGCGCAGATTGCCGAGGATGAGAAAGAGCGCGACAGCGACGAGAATGGCGCCCTCGGTGAGGTTGCGCTCGACCGTCGCGATCGTCGAATTGACGAGCTTCGAGCGGTCATAGACGACGGTCGCCTCAATGCCCGTCGGCAGGGTTTTGGCGACTTCGCCCAGCTGCTCCGCCGCGGCGGCGGCGACGGTGCGACTGTTGCCGCCGGTGAGCATCAACACCGTGCCGATGACGACTTCCTCGCCGTTCATGCTGGCGGCGCCGGTGCGAAGTTCGCCGCCGATCCGTACATGCGCGACATTGCGGACGGTGACTGGCACGCCTTCGCGCGTCGCGATGACGGCGTCGCTGATCTCTTCAATAGTGCGGATGCGCGCGTCGGCGCGGACGAGGAAAGCCTCGCCCGCGCGCTCGACGAAATTGGCGCCGACGGAGAGGTTGGCGCGTTCGAGGGCGTCGGCGAGTTCGGAGAACGAAATGCCATAGGCGGCGAGACGCGCGGGATCGGGTTCGACGACGAGCTGTTTCTCATAGCCGCCGATCGAATCGATGCCGGCGACGCCGCCGACCGAGCGCATTTGCGGGCGCACGATCCAGTCCTGAACGGTACGCAGATAGGCGGCGCGCGATATCTCATCGGTCAGACGATCGCCTTCGATGGTCAGGAACGATCCGTCGCGCTGCCAGCCAGGCGCGCCATCGGCGGCGATTGTCGTTGGGTCGCCATACCGGATCGCCCACATCAGAACTTCGCCAAGGCCGGTCGAGATCGGGCCCATCTGCGGCTCGGCGCCGGCGGGAAGCGTTTCGCGCGCTTGCGCGAGCCGCTCGGCGACCTGCTGGCGCGCGAAATAGACGTCGACGTTCGGCTTGAAGACAGCGGTGACCTGGCTAAAGCCGTTGCGCGAGATCGACCGCGTTGTCTCCAGGCCGACGATTCCGGAGAGCGCCGTTTCAACGGGGTAGGTCACGAGCCTTTCGATGTCGAGCGGTCCGAACTGCGGCGCGACGGTGTTGATCTGCACTTGTTTGTTGGTGATGTCCGGCACCGCATCGATCGGCAGGCGGATAAT
>CAZDRH010000027.1:0-1147 GCA_964507915.1 uncultured Caulobacterales bacterium | reverse complement strand
TGGGACGCTTCCTCCAAACCGACCCCATCGGTTATGATGACCAGATCAACCTCTACGCCTATGTCGGGAATGATCCGGTGAACAAATGGGATCCACTGGGTCTCTACGGGTGCGCTGGCGGCAAGGACGAATGCGCTGCAGTAGAATCATATGTCGCCAAATTGAACGAGTCGCTCGGGAACCTTGACCCCAAATCAAAGGACTACGCACGCGTCAAGGCGGCGTCGGATTACCTTGGCAAGCCTGACGACAAAAACGGAGTGACGATAAAGCCTACAGAATTTAAGGGTGAGCGCGTCGCTGAAGCTCAGAAAGGAGACGTCATCGCTATCGACGTTCGAAAGATAACATCCAAAGCGGCCGCAGCGGATCCGACTGATCCTGATAGGGCTTCCGTTCAAGGCGCAGGAGTGCTCGGCCACGAGGCGCGCCACCAAATCGACAACAAGAATATTTTCGGTGGGAATGGCCCTCAGAGCAGGAGCCAAGAGTACAGGACAGAACTCAATGCCTTCAATACGGAGGGGGCAGTGTACAGAGGGCTTGGCCGAGCAACTCAGCTCGACACGGCAGAAGGTGTTGCCGCTGCAGCTCAAACCTCAACCGACATTTGGTGTGCAACCCCAGGGAATGAGATGTGTTAAATGAAAAAACAGCGAATCTTGCAGCTGAGCATATTGGCGACCTCACTCTCCAGCTGCGCCCACACCAACGTCGAGGCTGCAAGCGTCTGTGAAATCATCGCAACCGGAACGCCTGAGGTTGGCTCTATAGTTCGGTTGCAAGGACTGTATCTGGCAACTTTGGGCCACGGCTCCAGCCTGACCGATCCAAATTGTCCAAATCGCGGACTTCCTGACTTAACTCCTGACTCGCCTCGTCAAGATCGAAGCGTAATTGAATTTTATGGATCCGTAACCCCGGATGTTTTTGATCCGAAGAAGCCTCCCGGGTATTGGTCAGTCGACGCCACGGTCCGTATTGTCTCAGCGAAGGACGTTACTACGCCTTTAGGAATTGCACAGTCGCCAATTGCGATTGGGCTCGAATTTCAACGCATTTGGAGTTATGAGCCGGCGACAGAAAGATGAAAGCGCGGCCTCCGGCCGTAGGGCGGGGTTCACCCCGCCATGCTCTGCGCGGGCGC
>CAZDRH010000026.1:0-1165 GCA_964507915.1 uncultured Caulobacterales bacterium | reverse complement strand
ATACCAACCCTCATTGAGGATCACGCATGGGCCCAGTCGCGCAATCCGATGGACATGATGCGCCAAGGCTCGGCGAGGAGTTTGTTCCAGGCTCGGCAGCAGTGATCGACGATATCGTCGTAGGATTTGAAGACACGGTTGGATAGCCAGTTGTCGCGCATGAACTGCCAGACATTTTCGGTCGGATTGAGTTCCGGCGAACGAGGCGGCAAAGCGATGATGGAAATGTTGCGCGGAACGGCGAGCTTGGGCGTCAGATGCCAGCCGGCCCGGTCGACAAGCAGGACCGCGTGAGCGCCTGTCGCGACTTTGGCGCTGATCGCCTGAAGATGCAGGTTCATCGCCTCGCTGTCGCACCACGGAAGGACGAGCCCCGCTCCCTTGCCCTCGGCGGGGCAGATCGCGCCGAAGATGTAGGCCCAGACCGTGCGTTGATCGTGCGGCGCGCGCGGTCTTGTTCCCTTTTGCGCCCAGCGGCGGGTGATCTTGTTCTTCTGTCCGATGCGCGCTTCGTCCTGGAACCAGACCTCGATCTTCACGCCGGGATCGAGCTTCTTCCTGACTTTCGCCACCTCGGCGCCGAAGTTTTTTTAAAGGCGTCAAGCGCGCGTTCATCCTGCGCGTAGTGGCGTTTGCGCGCCGAAATCTTCCTGAAACCCAAGGCGCGCATCTCGCGGCTCATCGTCTGTTCGCTCACGGACAAGCCGTATTCCTCGTTCAGCCATTGCGCGAGGTCGCAGAGCCGCCAGCGCACGACGCCGTGCACGGACGGTATCGGGCCGGCCTCGACCATTTCCTTGAGCGCGCGGCGCTGATCGTCGTTGAGTATGGGCTTGGCGCCGGGCGCTTTGCCGTCGACGAGCCCCGCAGGTCCGTTCTCGTTAAAGCGCGTCACCCAGTCGCGAACCGTCTGCAACGTCACGTCGCCGATCTTGGCGGCCTCGGTGCGTGAGCCGCCGTCGTAAATCGAAGCCAGCGCCAACAGCCGGCGCGCCTGCGACGCGTCCTTCGCGCCTTTCGCCATCCCTCGAAGCATCTTCCCGTCAAAATCCTTCCGCAATGCGATCGCGCCAGCCATGACGAAACTCCCTGTTCGCCATCTTGAATCCGCGTTCGCGACCCTTGGGAATCCCAAAAATGAGTCTCAATCAGCGAGAGGCGGTAT
>CAZDRH010000025.1:0-1432 GCA_964507915.1 uncultured Caulobacterales bacterium | reverse complement strand
CTCCAAACCGACCCCATCGGTTATGATGACCAGATCAATCTCTACGCCTATGTCGCAAACGATCCGGTCAATGGGAGGGATCCGACGGGGGAGATTGTCGAATACGTCGCCAAGGATGCCGCGGGCCTCAACGCAATCCAGCTTTCGGTTTTGTACCTCTCCGAGTCGAAGACGTTTCGGGATGAATTCAAGCAACTTCAAGACTCAAAGGAAACGTATTACATAGGCGTAGATCGTAATGCTGAGCATCAATATGACTACAAGGACCGGACGATCACGTTCAACCCGTATCTTGGCGCAAGATATGAGAAAGGTGTGTCGTCACCAGCCGCAGGTTTGGGACACGAGGTTGGCCATGCTGCACAGCATGATCGCGTCGGAACTGAAAAGTTCAAGGAAAGCTCCAAGCCGGTAGATAGAGGCATGGACACAATAAAGCTCCCCAACGGCTCTACAGAATTTGTCGCCAAATACGGGCCTTCGCCGGAAGAAATTCGGGCGGTAGGCGTCGAAAACAGGATCAATTCGGAGCTCGGTGAGCCTCAGCGCAACGGTTATCGGGATGGAACGCCCGTCATTACGAAAGGACCGACTTCGCGCGAAATCTGTAGCAAACCCAAAGATGGTGGGTGTTAGATGAAATCCCCAAGCTACGTAGCCGCTGCCTTCCTACTCAGCTCCTCTGCGGTCGGGTCACCGAATGGCCAATCTGTAGACTCCGCTTCCGAACATCTTGCGGCGGCGTTTGAAAACGCAAATGAGATCGAGATTGCTCACACATCAAGGTATGTCATTTTTCGTACGCCGACGAAGCTGTCGAAAGACGACGTAAGCAAGGGCTGGCGCGTCAAGATCGCGTTCCGTTGCATTATTTGTAGCCGGGGCGAGACGCCGGCAAAATTTGCACGTCTGATCCGGAAATCGGTCAACGTCTCGAACTCTTGTGGGGATTTCAGGTCGAGGATTACAGCAAGAAATGAACGAGGCGAGATCATTGCGACCGCTTGGGGTGATGTGAGTGGCCGCTGCATCGAAACGAATGCTGGAGCATTTGTTCTCGAGGGCAACTATTGGGATTTTGTGGATTCGGAATTGGCACCGCCACGTTGACATTCGTTCGTCGCGACGCTGATGGCAAGATTAAAGTAGCGGCGCCAATAAGCATCTACATCGTTGTCTGCACGTCTAATTTTTGGCGCCATCCGCCTACGGATTGGCGCCGTTTGGCGCCTCGTGCGCGCGTTCGGATTTTGCGCGGCTGAGGGGCGTGGACGGATTACCTGCTGCCGCTGAAGCGAGCTTCGCGGCGGCGTGTCGTTGTGGTTTGTGTAAGCGTCCGGGGAACCACGCCTTGCGGCGCGTGGAGTGCGGGCGATAGCTCTGCGCGGGCGCGGATGACGGCGGGGCGGGCTCGGCTTATGATGGCGCGATG
>CAZDRH010000024.1:0-1814 GCA_964507915.1 uncultured Caulobacterales bacterium | reverse complement strand
CTCCAAACCGACCCCATCGGTTATGATGACCAGATCAATCTCTACGCCTATGTCGGGAATGATCCGGTGAACGTCACCGATCCCACTGGAGAATGTCCGTGGTGCATTGGAGCGGTGGTGGGCGCCGTCATCGGCGCGGGAATTGAGGCAGGTGGTCAGATCATTCGTGATGGGAAGATCACAGATGGGGGCGCGGTCGCTCGGTCTGCCGTCATAGGAGCCGTCGTTGGGGCTGTTGGGCCGGCAGCAGGCGGTGCTGCGCGGGCTGGATTAGCTGCAAGAGCGGGTGTGTCCGCCGCGGGTGCAGGCGCGTCCGGGGGAAGAGCAGCTGGAACGGGTGCGGTCCGCACAACCACAAACATGGCGAGCCAACGTTCTGCTTCAGGCGCTACTCAACGTGCTTCAGTAAGAGAAATGGCCCCCAAAATGGTACCACACGGCGGGGATCCATCCCCACAAGTGAAAGGAATGCTAGATGGAATGGTGGTCGGGGCAGTTACTGGCGGGGCGGCTGGCGGCTACACTGGATACAAGAATAATGGAGTTGAGGGTGCTGTATGGGGTGGCTTTTTTGGTGCATCCACAGGTGTCGCTATTGGGGCACTGAGTGGTGCAGCTGGCGTTGCCGCACCGATTTTAGCTGGCATTGCCGCTGGAGGGGCTGGAATTGTCATAGGCGAGCAATTAAGTGAAGGTACAAAGCCAGAGGAAATGAAGAAATTATCTGGCCCTAAGTAATTGAAGTTAAGCGCCACTAATGGTGCTGATTTTCGTGCCATCGTCAAACGGGCAGCCAATCCTTATGTCGACAAATGATTCAATAAAACACCATCCAGAAAAACAATCGCGGAGCCATAATTTCGCCTTAGTGGCATCCATTATTCTATTGTTTTTGTTTGGTTTGTTAGTGTTTGCGTGTGAACCTATACAACTAAGCCAGACACAAGCAATAATAGGCGCTTTGTACTTTTTACTATACGTAAGATTGTCATCGCGCGCTAAGTCCTTACTTTTCTTGTCGTTTTGTATGATGGTTGGCTTAGAGATTGGGGCTATTATGGATTATTGCGGAGTAAGTATTTTTACCGACTAGCGCCGTCCTTCGGCCGTAGGGCGGGCCTTGGCCCGCCATTCTCTCTGCGGGCGCAGCGACATCGACGAAGCCTCAGCGCAGGACCTTGCGGGGTAAGCGTCCGGGGAACCACGCCTTGCGGCGCGTGGAGTGCGGGCGATGGTCCTGTGACGTCGCAGCCGGATGGTCCGGTTACGTCCTGATGCAAGGACTATGTCCAGACCTATGACGAGCTACGACCTGACGGCGCGTCGGCGTTTCTCGAAAGAGGAGAAGGCGGCGGTGGTCGCTGAGTCATTGCGCGAAGGCTCAGTGTCGTCGGTGGCTCGCCGGCACGGCGTTCATCCGGCGCAGCTTTTCCGCTGGCGCAAGGAAGCGGCGGCTTCCGCATCGGCGCCGCGTTTCGTTCCTGCGCTGGTCGAAGCGCCCGCCACGCCGACGGAGCAGGTCCCGCGCGAGGCCGCGGCGGCGGAGGCGTTGGTCGAGATCGTCTTCGCCGACGGCAGCACGTTGAGGGTCAAGGGCGCCGTCGACGAGGCGCGGATCATCCGCCTGGCGCGGGCGCTGAAGGCGTGAAGGGCGCGCATCTCGCGCCGTCCGGCGCGACCCGGGTCTGGCTCGCCGCTGGCGCGACGGACATGCGCAAAGGCTTCGACGGTCTTGCGCGGCTCGTCGAGGAGAAGCGCCGCCTCCGGCCGTAGGGCGGGGTTCACCCCGCCATGCTCTGCGCGGGCGCGGATGA
>CAZDRH010000023.1:0-1823 GCA_964507915.1 uncultured Caulobacterales bacterium | reverse complement strand
AGACGGACGACGGCTATGCCGGAACCATCCGGACCATGACCATCAACGTCAAGGCTGCCTTCATCGCCAACGACAAGAACGGCAATGACAAGGCCCCGGACTTCAAGATCGTCGCCGGCGAACGCGAGCTCGGCGCCGCATGGAAGGCGAAGACCAAGGGCGAGGAGCCCCAGGAGTTCCTGCGCGTCGAACTCGACGACCCGAGCTTCGCCGCGCCGCTGCGCGCGGCGCTGTTTTCGAATGGGGTAGAATCGAGCGCGCTCGTCTGGACGCGTCAGAGTCAGAGGCAGAGACCGGAGGCGTCGGGCGGAGTCTGAATGAGGAAGAGAGATGGTGAAGATGGAGTCGCCTGAAACTTTCCGCGGTTTGCGGCCGGCGCGGCAAGCGGCGCGGTCAGAGGTTCTCCCTTTGAGCCTGCCCCCGCGCGGGCTCTGCCGAGAGGTCGCGGCGGCCTATATCGGGATCAGTGGCACCAAGTTCGATGAACTGGTACGATCAGGGTCGATGCCGAAACCGCGGATTGTCGGCGCCCGGCGGCTGTGGGATCGGCCGGAACTTGACCTGGCGTTCAGCAATCTGCCGCACGCTGATGAAAATGGCGCCCTCAATCCATGGGATGTCGTACGATTTGAAAATCAGAATTAGATATGTGGTTGAAGACGCCGACCGGCACGGCAATGTCCGCCTTTATTTTCGAAAACGGGGCCAGAGAAAAGTAAGATTGCCGGGCCCCATCGGTTCGGAACAATTCTGGGTCGCTTATCAGCAGGCCGCGAATGGGTATGTGCCGCTTGAGAAGCTGACGCCGCAGGAAATCAAAGCGCAATCCGGCGGCTCGTTCCTGTGGCTTTGCGATGAATATTATCGCTCGGCGGATTTCCGGCAGCTGCATCCGCGCACCCAATATGTCCGGCGAAAAATTCTCGATCGAATTTGCAAGATCGGCGGCGATCTGCCGGCCAAGGCGCTTGACGCCAAACACGTGCGAAAGTGGCGTGACGACAAAGCCGACAAGCCGGGCGGCGCCAACAACATGATCAAGGCGCTTCGCCAAATCTACAAATTCGCGATCGAATATGGATACGCCGAAACCAATCCGGCGATGACGGTGCCGTACCTGTTCACCAAGGAGGGCGGCTTTCACGCCTGGTCGATCGAAGAAGTTCTGCAATTTGAGGAGAAGCACCCGATCGGCAGCAAGGCGCGCCTTGCTTTTGCGTTGCTCCTCTATACGGGCCAGCGCCGCTCCGACATCGTCCGCCTCGGCCAGCAGCATGTGAAGGACGGCTGGTTGCGGTTCACGCAGGAGAAGAACCGAGCCCGGCGGCCGGTCACCCTCGAACTGCCGATCGTTCCGGCGCTCCAGCACATTCTTGATGCGTCGGTGATCGGCGCGACCACGTTCCTCGTGACGGAGCAGGGCCGGCCGTTCTCCAACAACGGTTTCGGAAACCGCTTCCGGACCTGGTGTGACGAGGCGGGGCTACTGCACTGCTCAGCGCACGGGTTGCGCAAGGCGGCGGCGTCGAGACTCGCCGAACTCGGCTGTTCCGAACTCGAGATCATGGCGGTCACCGGCCACCAGACCATGAAGGAGGTCGAGCGCTATACGAAGTCGGCCAGACAAAAGGTGCTGGCCGGAAGCGCCATGGCGAAGCTGCGCGCCGGACATTCGTAGAACAAAAAAGTGTCCCACTTTTCCGATTTCAGGAAAAAGTGTCCCACCAAAACCTCTAAGTCATTGAAATTTATAGGTTATTTTCGTCAATGGTGCCCAGAAGAGGACTCGAACCTCCACGATGTTACTCGCCAGTACCTGAAAC
>CAZDRH010000022.1:0-1860 GCA_964507915.1 uncultured Caulobacterales bacterium | reverse complement strand
CGGTCATGAGGACGGCGCGGAAGCGTTCGGCCATGCCGTCATGGATCGCGGCGTCGACCGCCAGGCCGCCCGCGATACGGGCGTTGATCGCGGTCATGACGACGAGACCATTGAGGACGGCGACCCCGGCAAGGCAGATGAAGCCGACCGCCGCCGAGATCGAGAACGGCATGCCCGTCAGCGCGAGCGTGAAGACACCGCCAGCGAGCGCGAGCGGCACGGCGGAGAAGACGGCGCCGGCGGCGCGCATGGTTCCGAGCGCCATGTAAAGGAGGGCAAAGATGAGCGCGAAGGCGGCGGGAACGACCAGCGTGATCCTCTGCGAGGCGCTTTTCAGATTTTCGAACTGGCCGCCCCAGACGAGCCAGGTTCCCGCTGGCAGCGCCACATCGCGTTCGACGAGGGTTTGCGCTTCGGTGACAAAAGAACCGAGGTCGCGGCCCCGGACGTTCGCCTGCACGACAACGCGGCGTTTGCCGTTTTCGCGGCTGACCTGATTGAGGCCCTCGGAAAACGAAAAACGCGCGACCTCACGGAGCGGGATCGACGCGCGGGGCTCGCCTTCCGTTTCGGGAAGCATGACCGGCAATGCGCCGACGGCCGATAGATTGTCGCGCAGCGCGTTCGGGAGCCGTACAACGATGTCGAACCGTCGGTCGCCTTCGAAGACGAGACCTGCCTCGCGCCCACCCATGGCGGTCGCGACGGCGTCGGTCACTTCCTCAACGGAAAGGCCGTAGCGGGAGATGGCGTCTCGGTCGAAGGCGACGTCAAGCGTCGGAAAGCCGCCGGTTTGTTCGACCTTAATATCGGCGGCGCCGCTGATCGTCTGCAGGACGCCGGCGATCTCGACGGCGGTCGCCGACATCTGGTCGAGATCGTCGCCGTAAAGCTTGATCGCAACATCGCCGCGGACACCGGCGATCAATTCATTGAAACGCATCTGGATCGGCTGCGAGAATTCGTAATTGCTGCCGAGAACCAGGTCGAGGCGTTCGTCCATCTTCTCGATGAGCGCGGTTTTTGTGAGCGTTTTGTCGGGCCATTCCGCGCGGGGCTTGAGGATGATGAAGCCGTCTGAGGCGTTGGGCGGCATCGGATCGGAGGCGACTTCCGCCGTGCCGGTTTTCGAATACATGAACGCAACTTCCGGAAACTCCTCGACCGCCTTCTCGATCTTTCGTTGAATATCGACGGACTGCGTTAGCGAGGTCGACGGGATGCGCAGCGCCTGCACGGCCATGTCCTGTTCATCGAGCGTCGGGATGAATTCCTGGCCGAGACGCGTGAACAGGAAGGCTGAGATAGCGAACACTGCGACCGCCGCGCCGATCACCGCGAAGGGGCGACGGATCGACCAGCGAAGGCTCGGTTCGTAGAGACGCTTGGCGATGGCGATCGCCGGGACTTCCTTTTCGGCGACCTTGCCGCGAATGAGGATGGCGACCATCGCCGGCACGAAGGTGAGCGACAGAATGAAGGCGGCCGCCAATGCCAGCATCAGCGTGATCGCCATCGGCGAGAACATTTTGCCTTCAACGCCGCTGAAGGTGAGGAGCGGCGCAAAGACAAGGAAGATGATCGCCTGCCCAAAAATCGTCGGGCGGATCATTTCGCGGGTCGCCGCGCTCGTTTCCTCAAGCCGCTCCGCCAGGGTCAATACGCGGCCCTCATGGTGCTGGCGTTCAGCGAGTCGCCTGATGCAGTTTTCAATTATGATCACGGAGCCATCGACAATGAGCCCGAAATCGAGCGCCCCGAGCGACATCAAATTGCCGGAGACTCCGAAATAATTCATGCCCACAGCCGTCATCAGCATCGAGAACGGGATGATGAGCGTCGCGATGAGCGCGGCGCGCA
>CAZDRH010000021.1:0-4097 GCA_964507915.1 uncultured Caulobacterales bacterium | reverse complement strand
TGCGCGCCGCGCTCATCGCGACGCTCATCATCCCGTTCTCGATGCTGATGACGGCGGTAGGCATGAATTATTTCGGCGTCTCCGGAAACCTGATGTCGCTTGGCGCGCTCGATTTCGGGCTGATCGTCGACGGCTCCGTGATCATTATTGAAAACTGCATCAGGCGGCTCGCCGAACGCCAGCACCATGAGGGTCGCGTGCTGACCCTGGCGGAGCGGCTTGAAGAAACGAGCGCGGCGACCCGCGAAATGATCCGCCCGACGATTTTCGGCCAGGCGATCATCTTCCTCGTCTTTGCGCCGCTCCTCACCTTCAGTGGCGTTGAAGGCAAGATGTTCTCGCCGATGGCGATCACGCTGATGCTGGCGCTGGCCGCCGCCTTTATCCTTTCGCTCACCTTCGTGCCGGCGATGGTCGCGATTCTCATTCGTGGCAAGGTCGCCGAAAAGGAAGTTCCGGCGATCGCGATCGCCAAGCGCTTTTATGAGCCGAGTCTGCGCTGGTCGATCCGCAATCCCTTCGCGGTGATCGGCGCCGCCGTGGCGGTGTTCGTGCTTTCCGGTTTTCTGTTCACGCGCCTCGGCCAGGAGTTCATCCCGACGCTCGACGAGCAGGACATGGCTGTGCAGGCGCTGCGCATACCGTCGACCTCGCTCACGCAATCGGTCGATATTCAACGCAAGATCGAGAAGGCGGTCGAGGAATTCCCCGAGGTCGCCTTCATGTATTCGAAAACCGGCACGGCGGAAGTCGCTTCCGATCCGATGCCGCCCAACGCCTCCGACGGCTTTATCATCCTGAAGCCCCGCGCGGAATGGCCCGACAAGACGCTCAGCAAAACCGCGCTTATCGAGAAGATGGACGAGCGCCTCGACCTGGTTCTCGGCAGCAATTACGAGTTCTCGCAGCCGATCCAGATGCGCTTCAATGAATTGATCGCAGGTGTTCGCGGCGATGTGGCGATCAAGCTTTACGGCGACGATCTCGACCAGATGTCGGCGACCGCCGCCGAGATCGCCGGCGTCCTGCAGACGATCAGCGGCGCCGCCGATATCAAGGTCGAACAGACCGGCGGCTTTCCGACGCTCGACGTCGCGTTCGACCGCGACGCGATCTCACGCTACGGCCTTTCCGTCGAGGAAGTGACCGACGCCGTCGCGACCGCCATGGGCGGGCGCGAAGCGGGTCTCGTCTTTGAAGGCGACCGCCGGTTCGACATCGTCGTGCGCCTGCCGAACGCGTTGCGCGATAATCTCTCGGCGGTCGGCGCGTTGCCGGTCATGCTTCCCGAAACGGAAGGCGAGCCCCGCGCATCGATCCCCCTTCGTGAGGTCGCGCGTTTTTCGCACTCCGAAGGCCTCAATCAAGTCAGCCGCGAGAACGGCAAGCGCCGCGTCGTCGTGCAGGCGAACGTCCGCGGCCGCGACCTCGGCTCGTTCGTCACCGAAGCGCAAACCCTCGTCGAACGCGATGTGGCGCTGCCAGCGGGGACCTGGCTCGTCTGGGGCGGCCAGTTCGAAAATCTGAAAAGCGCCTCCCAGCGGATCACGCTGGTCGTTCCCGCCGCCTTCGCGCTCATCTTCGCGCTCCTTTACATGGCGCTCGGCACCATGCGCGCCGCCGGCGCCGTCTTCTCCGCCGTGCCGCTCGCGCTCGCCGGCGGCGTTTTCACGCTGGCGCTCACCGGCATGCCGTTTTCGATCTCGGCGGCGGTCGGCTTCATCTGTCTTGCCGGAGTCGCCGTCTTGAACGGTCTCGTCGTTATGACCGCAATCAACGCCCGTATCGCTGACGGCATGGCGGTTGACGCCGCGATCCATGACGGCATGGCCGAACGCTTCCGCGCCGTCCTCATGACCGGCATCGTGCCGGCGATCGGCTTCGTGCCGATGGCGATCGCGCACGGTGTCGGCGCCGAAGTGCAAAAGCCGCTCGCAACCGTCGTCATCGGCGGCCTCATCACCGCGACGGTCCTCACCCTCTTCGTCCTGCCCGCGATCTGCCGCCTGCTCTTGCGGCCTGCGCGCGCGAGCCACGCGAAGAAGCAGTCTCAATTTGTGCCGCAACCGGCCCCGGCGGAGTGAGCGGGCGCTTCTATGATCGTAAGAAAGTCATGCCATGAACCGCGACAACGCCGATGCCACCGGCGATCTTGATACGGAGGAAACTCCGCCACCAAGCGCGCACGATAATTCATTTGACGGCGCGTCCGGACGTAAGGTCCAGCCATCGGACCGGCCCGACGACGCTCATGCGCACGGCGCGCACGCCGGCAGCCATGAGCGCGGCGGATGGTTTGGCCGTCACGGCGAACTCTTGTTTTCTTTGCTTTCCGGCATGGCGCTTCTCATTGGATGGCTGATCGAACGGAGCAGCGGCAATAGCGCTCCACCGCTTTTCGTCGCGGCCTATGTCTTCGGCGGCGCCTTCACGCTGCGCGAAGCGATCGAGAACATCGCCGCTAAGCGTTTCAAGATCGACACGCTGATGCTGGTCGCCGCCGCCGGAGCAGCCGCGTTAGGCAGCTGGGTCGAAGGAGCGCTTCTCCTGTTCCTCTTCAGCCTTGGCCATGCGCTTGAAGAGTTCGCGATGGGGCGCGCCCGGCGCGAGATTGAGGCGCTTGCCAAGCTGGCGCCGGACCGCGCTAATATCCGCAGCGGGGACGCGATCAAGCATGTGCCGATTGGAGAACTGAACGTCGGTGACATTGTCGTCGTCAAGCCGAATGAGCGCCTGCCGGCCGACGGCGTCGTCATCGCCGGAGCAACAAGCGTCAACCAGGCGCCGGTCACCGGTGAAAGCGCGCCCGTCGACAAGCGCCCGATATCGGGCGACCCGGGCGCCGCCGAGTTCGCAAAAATCTCAGCAGAGCACCGCGTCTTCGCCGGCACGATCAACGGCGCCGGGGCGATCGACGTCTATGTCGCCAAACGCGCCGGTGAGTCGACGCTCGCGCGCGTCGCCCGGATGGTCGCGGAAGCGCAGATGCAGCGCTCGCCGACCGAAAACTTCACCGAGCGGTTCGAACGCTTCTTTGTGCCCGCCGTGCTGTCGTTTGTCGCCCTCTTGCTGTTCGCCTGGGTCGTCATCGACGAACCGTTCTCGAAGAGCTTCTACCGCGCAATGGCCGTGCTGGTCGCGGCGAGCCCCTGTGCGCTCGCGATCTCCGTTCCGAGCGCGATCCTCAGCGGCATCGCGCGCGCGGGACGCGGCGGCGTCCTCGTCAAAGGCGGCGCCGCGCTTGAAAACCTCGGGACGCTTAGCGTCGTCGCCTTCGACAAGACAGGAACGCTGACCGAAGGAAAGCCGCGGCTTGTCGATATCGTACCAGCGAGCGGTGTCGCGGAAGCTGAGCTCCTCGCCGCCGCGGTCGCCATCGAAGAGCAAAGCGACCATCCGCTCGCCGCCGCGGTCGTCCGCGACGCATCGCCGAAACTCGGGGCCGCACTGCGGCTGATCGCGAAGGGCGTCGAAAGCATCACCGGCAATGGCGTCAAGGGCCGTATCGACGGCGCCATCGTTCACATTGGCAAGCCGGCGATGTTCGACGGTGAAGACGGTCTCGTGATGTCCGACGACGTTCGGGAAGCGGCGCGCCGCCTGGAGCAGGAAGGCCGCACCGTAATGATCGTCCAGCGCGGCAATCGATCGCTCGGCGCGCTCGGGCTTATCGATGTCGAGCGCAGCTTTGCAGCCGCCGTCATCACGGATCTTCGCAAGCTCGGCATTACGCGCATGATGATGCTGACCGGCGACAATCAAAAGGTCGCCGACGCCATCGCGATGAAAGTCGGGCTTGACGAGGCGCGCGGTGCGCTGATGCCGGAGGACAAGATGGCCTTCATCCGCACGATGCGCGCCAAGCACGGCGCGATCGCCATGGTTGGCGACGGCGTCAACGACGCCCCGGCGCTCGCCGAAGCGACGGTCGGCATTGCGATGGGCGCCGCTGGCTCGGATGTTGCGCTCGAAACCGCCGACGTCGCGTTGATGGCCGATGATCTGCGCCATCTGCCCTTCGCCCTTGGCCTCAGCCGGCAGACGAGCGCGATCATCAAACAGAATCTCTGGGCGAGCCTGGGCGTCGTCGCGCTTCT
>CAZDRH010000020.1:0-8980 GCA_964507915.1 uncultured Caulobacterales bacterium | reverse complement strand
CCGCCAGGGGAAGAAATCCTCGAGCCGGCGTTGCGGGACGCGCGGCGCATCCGGCACTCTCGCCCGAAACTGGAGCCCCGCGCTCGCGCGCATTGGACCGCTGAGGCCATCTTCGACGATGGCGTGACGACGGTCGGACGATGTTACTGGCTGCGTGCGCTGATGAATCGCTGTCGATCGTCGGCGGTGAGCTGGTCGGCCAGATGCGCCGCGAGCATACCGGCGCCATCGGCGATGAGATCGTCGTTGAAGTCCTTGCGCCGCGGCGTCAGCAGAATGGCCTCAATGGAAAGGGTGCTCAGCCTTTGGGCAAGGCGGGCGGCCGCATTTCGTCCGGCGGCGTCGCTGTCGGCGGCAATGTAGATCCGTCGTACTTGCGCCGGCGGGATAAGCGCCGCGAGATGCGCAGCCGATAAAGCGGCGATCATCGACAGGGTCGGCATCGCAATGCGCAAGGACAGCATTGTTTCAATGCCTTCCCCTACTGCCATCACTTCTGCATGCGGACCGAAGCGCACGCCATTGCCCGCGAGCGCGCCCATGGCACGGCGTGGTGAGTCAATCGGCGCCTTCTGCGATCCGTCGGCGCTAAGATAGGTGCGCATCAGGCCCCTGATGCGACCGGTGTTGTCAGTGACTGCGGCGAGCATGGCCGGCGCCGCCAGCTGTCGATACGTGTCATCGCATCGATAGTAGCACTTGGGATGATAGCGCAGGGCATCAGGAGTGACGGGGCATTCGATACCACGCGAGTGGATATAGGTTTCGGCAGGCGTGCCGGAGATCGGCTCAGCGGCTGCAAAGAGCCGAGTAGCCGCCGCGTCGCGCTGTTGATTGTTCGATGCAGGAAGCGGGCGACACACGCTCAGAAACCGCTCGGCTTCGATCAGCGCATCGAGGTGCCGGTCAGCACCAACAGCGCTCGCAATGATATCGAGCAGATCGCCATGCTCGCCGGTCGCGCCGTCCGTCCATTTGCCGCGCGCGCCTTTGCCGCCGATTGGACCCTGGAGACGCAAATAGAGGCTGCGTCCCTTCGCGTTGCGCCGGTCGCCGACGATCCAGTAGCCGCCGATCTTTCGGCCGTTCGACAAGTAATTGCGGCAAACGTCTTCCGCGCGCTCGGCGAGGCGGCGCACGATCTCCGCGGTTCGCTCCGGCATGGCGCGTTCTCCCGATGAAAGAAGCGCGCCCTTGCGGGCGCGCTTCGATGATGATGATCGGCAGGCCGCTATTCCGCCGCAATCGCGGGAGCGGCCGGGTCATCGACGACGATGGTAGCTAGTGCGTCGGCTATCGGAGTTCGCAGTACGGCCGGAAGCCAGTCGCAATCCTGAAGGAGGTCCTCGGCGGCTTTCGCCATCTCGGGCCTCCTGAGGCTGGCGATGCGGTCGGCAGCCTCTTCGCCTTTGGCTTCTCGAACCGCTTCCAGGATTTGCGCCTTGGTGATCCGCCCGAAATAAGCTTCCGCAGAAGGGCGCCAACCGGCGGCTTGCAAGTCGAGATCGATGGCGCCTGCGAGGTGATCCGCGTTGGTGGCTGCACCCGATCGGCGATCGTAGGGCCGGAAGACGGCGTCCACGCTGAGCGCGACGCAATGCGCGAACAGCGCCCTACGAGCACCCTCCTCCATCGCCGCGAGATGCTCCCAGAGAGTGGACGGGTCCGCAGGCAGGGCGTCCGCAAACGCTTGATGACGCGCATCAATCGACGCCGCCGCTGCGCTGTCGGAAAGCCCGGCGGCGCCGCTCCTGAGGACGCTCTGGCGCGCAGCGATGTCGATGCAGCTGTGCTGTCCGCGCATATAGAAGTGATCGAGACAAATTGCGTGAAGCGCGGCCACGAAGGCGATGTCCGGGCGTTTCGCCAGTGCATCGCGCAAGGCGAGGGTCCGCCACTCGGTCAGCTCGACGAGCAACCGGTCCGGAAGGGGGCGGTCGGGTTCCTCATCGGCGTCGTCTGACTCTTCGTCCGCTCCGGGCGATGCGGCGCCCTGCGAACCGTCGTTATCGGCGTGATCGGCGGCGTCCCCTTCCGAAGCGCCTACCTCTTCCGTCGGCGCTTCATCTTCGGGTTTCACGAAGCCACGTTCGATGCGCAAAGCGCCCGACGGGTCGAGACTGACGAAGGCGCCCGCGCGCTCGACTTCCTCAGCAGGAAAACGCCAGGGACGCTGCTCGAAGGCTTCGATCTCGGCTTCGAGTTCGCCGAGCCGGCGGTCGACTTCGTCGGACAGCTCTTCGGTTCCTTCGTGCCCCTCTTGTAGCGCGTCGTACTCAGCCTTGAGGGAGTCATAGGTCGACTGCTCGGCTTCCGTCAGAGCAGATTGCTCGCCTGTGAGGCGACGCAGACCGAAAGTGTGTCCATAGGGAAAGTCGACGGCGACCTCGACCCACTTCCATCCCTCGCCGCGGATTTCGGCGGCGCAGGATTCAAGTTTCTCCGCGACGAGGCGATTAAGGAGCCCTGCATCTTGCAGCCACCCGTCATCAGCATCAGAGAAGAGATCGCGAAGTATCACGCCGCCAGCCTCCTCGTAAGCTTCGACGCCGACGAAGCGCGCGCGCTTGTCGCCGGCGCGGACGGCTCCTTCGGTCAGCATGCGGCGAATGTGATAGGGCTCACGCGTATAGCCATTCTTCAACGCCTCCCAGACTTCAACCTGGCGCCGATGGTCCGGGTTTACCGTGAACGCCATCAACTGGTCGAGGGTCATCGCGTCGTCCGCATAGAGATCGAGCAGCGCCGGCGCGACAGCGGCAAGCCTCAACCGTTGCTTGACGACCGACGGCGTCACGAAGAAGGCAGCGGCGATCTCCTCCTCGCTCTTGCCTTTCTCGCGCAGCGTCTGAAAGGCGCGGAACTGGTCGAGCGGATGCAAGGGCGCACGCTGGATGTTCTCGGCGAGGCTGTCTTCCTCGGCGAGACCATCGGTGCGGATGACGCAGGGGATCGGCGCATCGGGCGCAAGTCGCTTCTGCTGCACCAGCAATTGAAGCGCGCGGAAGCGGCGGCCGCCGGCCGGGACTTCATACATGCCGGTCTCGGCGCCACTCTCGTCGAGGACCGCGCGCACGGTGAGGCTCTGCAGCAGAGTCCGCCGCGCGATGTCCTCAGCGAGCTCCTCGATCGAGACGCCCGCCTTCACCTGACGCACGTTCGATTGGGAAAGTACGAGCTTGTTGAGAGGGATGTCCCGCGAGGCGCTTAAGCTAACGCTAGCGGCGGGTTTCGCCTTCGGTTTCGGTTTGGCCATGGTCTCATCTCCGCGACGGGTCGGCCGAAAGACTCTCTTTCAGCCTCAAAACCCGTCCATATCTGAGGCACGGCCCTCTCACTCTCCAATTTATCTCCTTGAGTTCTTTCTGATTTTGCGCCGAACACATAAGAGCGCATGGGTCGGGTTGCGTGGACTTGCTATCGCTTGATTTACTTGCGCCAAGGACCGCATCATTGGGAAGGGCAAAGGACCACGGGGGCTCTTATGGAACAAGCAATTGAGTTCGTCGGATTGGCTGCGCTCGCTGCCGTGTGCGCGATTGCATACCTTCGGATCACAGATTTAAAGAACGACGCGCGCTTGAAGCGCATAACAAACCGTGTTGCCAAAAAATCAGGAGAAACCCTAAACCAAGACGGAAGGCTCAGACGAATTCCGCGACCGCTTAAACGATTGGCTCAGGCAGATTGGCAATCTGCCATCGACGACTACGTTCTGAAGCTCAAGGCACGAAAGCGCCTAATTACGGATACCAACATAAAATTTGGTCACTTCATCGCGCTTACCTTTTTCATTTCAATGACAGGATTGGTCGTTGCATCGTCCGTACTCCTCTTGGGAGTGGAATTTGTTTTTGGCGCCCGCGATATTGACAGCGCTTGCGCGCTAGTGGGCGCAAATCTTTCAGAATTGGTGGCACGATATTCAGACACGCGCTACCCGGATCCTTTGTCGTCTTCTGGAGGCATGCCGTCGCGCATCGCATCAATGGCTCATCAGTTCGCATTGAACACTGCGATTCAAAGCGTCGTTATCTTTCCTCTCATTTGGCTGAGGCGTCCAAGCGTGTACGGGGAGTCTCTCGCCGAAGTCTCGGAAGAACTTGAAATATATGAACGGGGCGGCCCGGAAGAGCTCCGCGATCACATTGTGCGAGGCGCGGCGACCGAAGAGCCGGAACTGTGGAGGGTTCTTTTTGGCGCTGATTTTGGCGATACGCCCCATTATGGAATTGCTTAGCGTGCGATCGCTCCCGCTTTTAAGCAGCGAACTCGAAAAGCCGCTTCGCCTTTCCCTCCATCTCCAGTCGCGCGTCCTGATGCGCCTTGCCGCGGGCGACAGCGGTGATGCCCTGAACGAAGTCGAAGACGCTGGCGGGCGGGCGGCCTTCTTCGGCGAGGACGGTCTCGATGATGGTCGCCGTCTCGGCTTTCGAGAAGCCGCGCTTCCTCAGGAAATCGCTGCGGTCTTCGTCGGTCCGGGCGACGGTCTTCTCGCGCGCCGCCTTGACGCCGTTGATGAAGGGCATGGGCGATGACTCGGCGAAGCGCGTCAGCGCGGGCGCGGCTTCGCGCGCGAAGCGGTCGGCGGCGTATTTCGAGTGGCGGATGACGATCTCCTGAAAGTCCTCGACGCCCCAGAGATTGCGGTTCTGGCAGACGGCGCGGAGATAGAAGGAGGCGAGCCCCAGCGTCTTCGCGCCGACTTCCGAGTTCCAGCAATAAAAACCGCGGAAGAAGAGATCGGGTGAGCCGTCGGGAAGCCTCCCCGCCTCGATCGGATTCAAATCATCGACCAGGAACAGGAAGACGTCGCGGTCGGAGGCGTAGAGCGTCGTCGAGTCGCGGCTGACTGCGGCGTTCGGGTTGTAGACGCCGGTCGACCAGTCGAGGACGCCAGGGATTTTCCAGCGCGTGTCGCCGACGCCGTCGCCGGCGATCTTCATCACCGCCGAGACGAGCTCGTGGTCATAGATGCGGCCATAGTCGGGGCCGGTGACGGCTCGGAGCTCGGTGCGGCCGTCCGCCGTCTCCAGCGTCTTCACCTGCTCGGCGCGATGCGTCGTCAGCCCGTATTGCAGATTGATCGCCGCGAGTGGCGCCGGGAGCTGGCGCAGATAGGACGCCGGCGCGCCAACGAGCGAACTCAGCTGGCCAAAGGACCAGTGCGTCGGCGCGACAGGCGCGTCGCTCTCGGGTAAAAGTAGCTCGAGCTTCTCGGCATCGTCGCGCGCGGCCTCGACACGGATCGCCGCGCTCTCGACGGTGCGCGTCCGGCTCTTCGCCGCGCGGGACTTCACCGACGCATGAAGGTCGATGAGCGACAGGAACCGCTCGTCATCGGGGCGCGAGAACCATTCGGACGAGACGCGCCCGACCCGCGAACCGCGCGAGACATCGACTTTGTAACCGCCCGCCACATCGGGACGGGCATCCAGAACCTGAAGGGACATGGGAATTCTCCGCGACCGGCGGCCGAAAGACTCTCTCTCGACCCGTAAAACCCGTCACGAAAAACTTCGCCACGCTCTTTTCTGATGCGGCTTGATCGCGTCCGCCGAGGGCCAGGGGCGAGATCCTAAGGCAGCCGGCGACAGTATGATGGCGGATCTCCCAAGAGCGCTTTGCCTTAGGTTGCAGTTCCACTTGGAGTTTGATACAAAACGTCGGACTAAATCGCCTTTGATCCAACATTTTGTACCAATGCCAATAGCGACCCAAGCCGACCGTCTCGTCATGATCCTCCGCAAGGCCGGCATCGCCCGGGCCGGCGAGCTCAGAAAACTGGGCATTACAGGCACCACGCTTGCGCGCGCCGTCGCCGGCGGCGAAGTCGCGCGGATCAGCCGGGGGCTCTATCAGCTCCCCGGCGCCGAGGCGGACGTCGATCAGTCCCTCGCCGAGACGGCCAAACGCATCCCCAAAGGAACGATCTGCCTTGTCTCGGCGCTCGCCTTTCATGGCCTCACGGATCAGCTGCCTCGGACGGTGTGGGTGGCGATCGGCCCCAAGGCCCGGACCGCAAAGGTCGATTATCCGCCCGTCCGCTTTGTCCGATTTCGGCCGCCCTATCTTCATCAGGGAATCGAGCGGCATGCGATCGCCGGCGTGAAGGTGCCGATCTATTCCGTCGAAAAGTCGATTGCGGACGCCTTCAGGAATTCAAGACTCGTGGACAAGGCTGTCGCGATTGAATGTCTCCGCACCGCGCTCAAGGAAAGAAAAGCGACGCCGGCGTCCCTCGCCCAGGCCGCACACGAAAACGGCGCCTGGACGAAGATCCGCCCCTATCTCGAGGCGCTGACATCCGATGGCTAAGCCGCCAACGAATATCGCCGCGTCGGTGCGCCAACGACTTCTCAATCTGGCGCGGCAGGAACAGCGCCTGTTCAATGTCGTGCTGGTGTCTTACGGCCTCGAACGAGTCATTTATCGCCTTTCGATTTCAACGCATGCGAACAAATTCATCCTGAAGGGCGGCATGCTGGTGACGCTATGGACAGTCGACCATGGCCGCTTCACGCGTGATGTCGATTTTCTTGGGTTCGGCGCGTCCGACAGCGATCGTCTCATCACGGCATTCAAGGAAATACTCGCCTTCGAAGCTAATGACGGCCTTGTATTCGATGTCGACGGACTTGCGGCGGCGCCAATTCGTGAAGATCAGAAATATGGAGGCATCCGGCTGAAGACGATCGCCTTCCTCGGCAAGACCGAAATACCGATCACGATCGATGTGGGCTTTGGCGATGCGATCACTGACCCCAGCTACATGATTGAGTACGCCTCCCTGATTGATCTGCCAACTGCAAAACTTCGCGCTTATTCGCCCGCCACGGTGATTGCGGAAAAATTCCAGGCCGTGGTGGCGCTCGGTCTGATCAACGGTCGAATGAAAGACTTCTATGATCTGTGGGCGATCCCGCAGAGCACCAAGATTGATAGCGCGGACCTTGATGCAGCTATCAAGGCGACCTTCGAGCGTCGCGAAACCTCTGTTCCGCGAGACCGACCGGACGGACTGACTGTCACGTTTGCCGAGCAAAAAAGCACTCAATGGCGGGCCTATGCGCACTCGATCAATCTCGAGAACATTGAGCTTGGGGTCGTCGTCGAGGCGATTTGGACTTGGCTTGAACCGAGCTGTCGTCGCTTGACCAAATAGCGAATGGCGCGGTGACGATCATGATAGCTGAAACTTGGCAGCTCGAAAAATCTACCGCGGTGGTCATTCGAATGGGCCGTAACGCATCGTCGCGCGCGTTCTCGGCTTGCGCTGGCCTCGCCCGCTTGGATCCTCGCCGCGATGCTTTCTGATCATTGTCGCGATTTCACGCGTGAACAGCTCTACGCTCTCGTCTGGGAGACGCCGATCTCTCGGCTCGCGAAATCGTTCGGACTGTCGAACGTCGGACTGCGCAAGATCTGCGAAAGGCACAATATCCCGACGCCGCCCTTGGGCTATTGGGCGAAGCTGGCCCACGGCAAGAAAGTTCGACGTCCTGCCCTTGTCGCTGAAGAAGACGGCCGATCAGTATCCATTCGTATCTATGGGCGCGGGTGGGCCGTGGTCACGCCGGAAGTCGAGAAGGACCAAGTCGCTGCAATCACCGCCAGCCAACTGCATCCGTCGATCGTCGTCGCCGACAATCGCCCGCTGAGACTTCACGCCATAACGGCCGCCACTGCTCGTGCGCTGCGCGCCGCAAAGATGGACCGCGAAGGCTTCATGAAGGCTAGTCCAAATGACGGCGTCTGCCTTACCGTTAGCGACAGCTCACTTGATCGCGCCCTTCGGATCATTGACGCCTTCGCGCGCGCAGCCGAACTGCGGGGGCATGGATTCGAGGAACATGCAGGCGGAATACGCATTGTCGTCGATAAGGTCCCTTTCGAATGGCGTATGCATGAAATCAATGACAAGGAGGAACACGAACCGACCGCGAGCGAGCTGACGGCGCAGACGAAATTGGAGGCGCAGCAAGCTCGATGGGGACAGGCCTATTCGCGGCCACCAAAGGCGTATCGCACCTGGGATTATTCGCCGTCTGGACGCCTCTCAATTGCTTTCAAGGATACGACCCTTCCGTCGTGGCGGCATGAGGCGCTGATCGGCCTCTGGCGAGACCGCAAGGTCGGCCGTCTAGAAGACTATCTGGATGATGCGATGAACAAGCTCGCCGCCGCCGCTGTCGCCACTCGGCATCGCCTAGCGGAGGTGGCCGAGAAAAGGCGCCTGGAGGATGAAGAGCGCGAAACTCGGCGCCAATTGGAGGCGCGCCGCGACCGTCAGCGCAAACGCCGCGACTTCCTGATCAATATGGCCGATGAGTACGCGCGCTACCGCCGCCTGAAAGAATTTGCGGTTCATCTGAAGCAAGAAATCGGAGTCGCGCGAGACCAGCCGACCGACAGGCTGTTCGAAGAATTGGGCCTGCTCCTCCGGACCATGGAAACAGAGTTTTTGCGCGAGGCAATTGAGAATGCGGTCACTCGTCTAGGCCTGTTCGCAGGCGACGACCTGCGCGAATTGCCGGGTGCCGTGGATGCTGATTGACGCGATCTTCTCAGTTGCCGACTTCGCGGTCATACAGTCTATCGCGCACACCAGGCGTTTCGACGATTGCAGTCGGCGGCAGCGGCAGCAGGCCCCGCAAAGGGCGGTCTGGCCGGACTTACTGATTTTCTCGACATATTTCAGAGATGCGTCAACGCGATCGAAATGTCTCGGCGACATGTCGAAAAAGGAAAAAATCCGACATACTCTTTAGCCAAGCCATCCGGCTTGGAAGTTCCATAGGACCGGAAAAATCGCTCAAATGCCTCCGAAAGCGGTGGGACACTAATTCAAAAAAACCCAATAAACTCAGTCAACCAAATGTGTCCCACCAAGGCGTAAGCAACTGAAAATGCTCGATTGTGGGGGTCCTCTTCTGGGCACCAAATGGCTCCGGGCTTGAAACACGGAGAGTCCCGAGTT
>CAZDRH010000019.1:0-9376 GCA_964507915.1 uncultured Caulobacterales bacterium | reverse complement strand
TTCGCGACCCTTGGGAATCCCAAAAATGAGTCTCAATCAGCGAGAGGCGGTATTACCCACGCCATCCAAGGCGCTGTCAACCTTCGCACGCGGCGGCGACAGCGGCGCCCTTCTTCGACGCTGGGGCCGATCCGTCAATCTTAGGCCGCGCTTGAGCGCTTCTTTCTGCCGTTCGCCGCTTGCTTCACCGCTCTTGCCAGGATCGGCTTCAAAAACCGGCCCGTATGCGAACGGGGATTGGCCGCGACATCTTCCGGCGTGCCGGCCGCGACGATTTCGCCGCCGCCGTCGCCGCCTTCGGGGCCCATGTCGATGAGCCAGTCGGCCTGTTTGATGACGTCGAGATTGTGCTCGATGACGACGAGCGTGTTGCCGCCCTCCGTCAGCTCCTGGATCACTTCCATCAGCCTTCGGACGTCCTCGAAGTGAAGGCCGGTCGTCGGCTCGTCGAGGATATAGAGCGTGCGTCCCGTCGCGCGCTTGCTGAGCTCCTTGGCGAGCTTCACGCGCTGCGCCTCGCCGCCTGAAAGCGTCGTCGCCTGCTGGCCGATCTTTACGTAAGTCAGGCCGACGCGCGCCAGCGTATCGAGCTTCTCGCGGATCGACGGCACGGCCTTGAAGAAGTCAGCGCCTTCTTCGACCGTCATGTCGAGCACGTCGGCGATGGACTTGTCCTTGAAAAGGACTTCAAGCGTTTCCCGATTGTAGCGTTTGCCTTTGCAGGTATCGCATGTCACGTAGACGTCGGGCAGGAAGTGCATCTCGATCTTGATGACGCCGTCGCCCTGACACGCCTCGCAGCGCCCCCCCTTCACGTTGAACGAAAAGCGGCCCGGCTGGTAGCCGCGCGCCTTGGCCTCAGGGAGCCCTGCGAACCAGTCGCGGATCGGCGTGAAGGCGCCGGTGTAGGTCGCTGGGTTCGAGCGCGGCGTGCGGCCGATGGGCGACTGGTCGATGTCGATGACCTTGTCGAACTGGTCGAGCCCGTCGATCCGTTCATGCGCGCCCGGAATGTCTTTGGCGTTGTAGAGCTTGCGAGAGGCTGCCTTATATAAAGTCTCGATCACGAGCGTCGACTTGCCGCCGCCCGATACGCCCGTGACGCAGGTCAGTAGCCCCATCGGGATTTCCGCCGTCACATTCTTCAGATTGTTCTCTGCCGCGCCGATGATGCGAATCGCCTTTGCAGGATTACGCTCGCGCCGTTTGGCTGGAACCGGCACTTCGCGGCGCCCGGCAAGATAGTCGCCGGTGAGAGAGGCTTTCGCCGCCATGATCTCGACGACATCGCCCTCGGCAATCACTTCGCCGCCATGAATGCCGGCGCCCGGTCCGATATCGACGACGTGATCTGCGGCGCGGATCGCCTCTTCGTCATGCTCGACGACAAGCACGGAATTGCCGAGGTCGCGCAGGCGCTTCAGCGTTTCGAGCAGGCGCTCGTTGTCACGCTGATGGAGGCCGATTGACGGCTCGTCGAGCACATAGAGGACGCCGGTCAGTCCCGAGCCGATCTGCGAGGCAAGGCGAATGCGCTGGCTTTCGCCGCCGGACAGCGTGCCCGAATTGCGCGCGAGCGTCAGATAGTCGAGCCCGACATTGTTGAGGAAATAGAGCCGCTCGCGAATCTCCTTGAGGATGCGCTGCGCAATTTCGCGTTCTTTCTTGGTCAGGGTCTTCTCGACGCCGTCGAACCACAGACCCGCGGCGCGGATGGAAAGATCCGTCGCTTCTGAAATGTTCTTGCCGCCGACCTTCACGGCGAGCGCCTCAGGTTTCAAGCGCAGGCCGTGACAGGTCTCGCACGGCTTCACCGATTGGAAGCGGCTCATCTCCTCGCGCACCCAGGCGGAGTCGGTTTCCCGGAAGCGGCGCTCGAGATTGGGAATGACGCCTTCGAACGGTTTCGTGGTTTCGAATTTGCGCGCGCCGTCCTGATAGACGAAGGAAACGTCGTCTTCGCCCGTGCCGAAGAGGATGATTTTTTGCGCTTGCGAGGAAAGGTCCTTCCAGCGCGCCGTGGGCTTGAACTTGTATTTCTTCGCCAGCGCCTCGAGCGTCTGCATATAATAAGGCGACTGACCCTTGGCCCAGGGCGCGACGGCGCCCTTATCGAGCGTTAAGGATTCATCAGGGATCACCAGCGCGGCATCGAAGATCATCTGCGTGCCGAGCCCGTCGCAGGCGGGGCAGGCGCCCGACGGCGCGTTGAAGGAGAAGAGTCGCGGCTCAATCTCGTCGATGGTGAAGCCTGAGACCGGGCACGCAAATTTTGATGAGAAGATGATGCGTTCGGGTCCCGTTGCGCCGTTCGCGCCAGACGATGCGCCCGCTTCCGCGCGTTCGGCGACGGCGATGCCGTCGGCGAGCGCAAGCGCTGTCTCGAACGACTCGGCGAGACGGCTCTCGATGCCCGGCTTGACGATGATGCGATCGACGACGACGTCGATGTCGTGCTTCAGCTTCTTGTTGAGCGCAGGAACCTCGGCGATCTCGTAATAGATGCCGTCGACCTTCACCCGCTGAAAGCCCTTCTTCTGCAGCTCGGCAAACTCCTTGCGGTACTCGCCCTTCCTCGCCCGGATCATCGGCGCAAGGAGGTGGAAGCGCGACCCTTGCGGCTCGCCCATCAGACGGTCGACCATTTCCGAAACAGTTTGCGACGCGATGGGAAGGCCGGTCGCCGGCGAGTAGGGCACGCCGACGCGCGCCCACAGCAAGCGCATATAGTCGTAGATCTCCGTCACCGTGCCGACGGTCGAGCGCGGATTGCGCGACGTCGTCTTCTGCTCGATCGAAATTGCAGGCGAGAGCCCCTCGATCTGATCGACGTCGGGCTTCTGCATCAGTTCGAGGAACTGCCGCGCGTAGGCCGAAAGCGATTCGACATAGCGGCGTTGGCCCTCGGCGTAGATCGTGTCGAAGGCAAGCGACGACTTCCCCGAACCGGAAAGTCCCGTCATCACCACGAGCTTGTCGCGCGGGATTTCGAGCGTGATGTTTTTCAGATTGTGTTCGCGCGCGCCAACGACGCGGATGGATTTGAGCGACATGGGCCTTCAGGTTTCGAGTGCGGAAGGGAGGAGGGATCGCGTGTCGCACACAAGCGCAATTCCGCGTTGACAGCAAGAACATGATGTGAACGTTGTGCGCCCGGAACGGCGGATTCATGAGGGAATCCGGCGCATTTTCAGCAGCGCGCGTCCGCGACCGTTCGGCGCGCATTTCAGGAGAGCGGCATGGCCGGAAGCATCAACAAGGTCATTCTCGTCGGCAATCTCGGCAAGGATCCGGAGGTTCGTCAGACGCAGGACGGTCGACCGATCGTCAATTTGAATCTCGCGACCTCGGAGAACTGGCGCGACAAGACGACAGGCGAACGCCGCGAGAAAACGGAGTGGCATCGCGTCGTCATCTTCAGTGAGGGGCTCGCGCGCGTCGCCGAGCAATACCTCAAGAAGGGCTCGAAGATTTACGTCGAGGGCCAGCTGCAGACTCGCAAGTGGCAGGACAAAGACGGAGCCGAGCGCTACACGACCGAGGTGGTGTTGCAAAACTTCAACAGCGCTCTCGTCATGCTCGACGGCCGCAAAGACGGCGCAAGCGCGGTCGAATTCGGCGGCGCAGACTCGATGAGTGCGCCTTCGTCGCGCGGCGGATCGTCGAAAAATTTCGAACTCGACGACGACATTCCATTCTAGCGCGACGCGCAACTTGTTCGCGATCTGCACGCATTTCTCGCATCATGCGCAGATCGCGAAACGGCGCCGGATACGACGGCGCACGATGCAGACGACGATGCGAGACGACGTGCGAAGCGCGACGAGAGACTGAAGTGAGCGATGCGCGCCGACATGAAGTTACGTGCGCAGAAAAGTTTTGATGCAGACGCTCAGCCCACGCTTGAATTGAATACTTTTTTAAAAATTTCGATTATGGTGAGGGCTCCGACAAACGATTCGGAGGATGACCATGGCGGTAAAACGCAAAGCGACTAAGAAGAAGGCTGCCAAGCGCACGGTGAAGAAAGCCGCGCGCAAGACGGCGAAGAAAGCCACGAAGCGCAAAGCTACAAAGCGCAAAGTGGCCAAGCGCAAGTCGGCCTAAGCAGCCGCTCCTTCAGCGCCGACGGACTTTAGCCGGCGCCGGCATGCAGCAAGAGACTTCAACAAAAGCTGTGTGATTGAGGAGAGACTGATCAGCGGCGCGCTTTCGAGTTCGCCGGCGATCTTCGGGGTTTCCCGATCCGCTCGTAAGAGCGCACGAGTAGCAAAGACCCGGCGCGAGTTCCTCGCGCCGGGTCTTTTCGTTTGCGCGAAGCGATTCGGAATCGCGGAAGTGGTGCGCAATTGTTAAGATTTGCGCATGCGTTGATAACGGTTGTTTCGGCGGCGTTTCGCTGTCTGCGAAAGTCGCGCGCTCGGCGGCGCCGTCATGCTGCAATTGCGAAAATGGGAGGCCGCCATGAATTTAAACCTTGAATGGATTACGCGAGCCGCTGCGGTTCTTCTTCTCGTCAGCGTGTCGGCGTGTGCGACGGACAAGGCGCGCAACGCAGACTCTGTCGACGAGCCGCGCTGGCAGGCGAACGGCTATCTTGCGCCCGGTCGGACGGACACGCCCGAGATCATCGGTCAATTTGAAAGCAAGAAGGGCTGCGAGGCGGCGGCCGACGCGTGGATGCAACGCCAGGTCGTTGGCAATCCGATCTTTGCGGAATGCCTGCCGATCGACACAAGATGAACTGGCAAATCCGCAAGCTGCAAGAAGCGCAGGGCTGCCTTGACCGGCTTCTCGTCGAATCACGCGCGGAAGGGTTCGACCATATTCGGCGGCTCGTCAGCCATTGGGAAGATGGTTCAAACCGTTTCAACAGGCCGGGCGAGGCGTTGTACGGCGCCTTTGTTGTCCAACAGCTTGTCGGCGCCGGCGGGTTGAACAGGGATCCCTTCGCGCGTGATCCGCGCATAGGCCGGGTGAGTCATGTCCATGTCCTGCCCTCTTGGCGCAGGCGCGGCGTGGCGACGTCATTGCTGCGGGCGTTCGTTGATGATGCTCAAGTGTCCTTCGCCATTTTGAGGCTTCGCGCGGCGGCAGGCGATGCGTCGCTGCTTTATGAGTCCATCGGGTTTGAGCGCGTGACCGAGGCGAACGCCACGCATCGCCGCTTGCTTCAGGGTTGAACGCCGGGTTGATCTTGCGCGGCCGGATGTGGGCCGCAGACAGCCGCTCGATGCTGCGTCGACAGCGGGGCAGACAGCGCAGCGCGACCGAAAGGCGTCCAATGCAGGGTCTGCTGGGTCTCAGATCGTGAAGCGGTCGAGATTGGCCGACGCATTGTACCAGCCATAGCTCGCGCCGCCGCCCGCGGCGTAAAGCTTGCCGCCGATCGCCGCGCAGCCAAAGCCGTGCCGGGCGCGCACCCAGGGCGCGACTATGCGCCAGCTGTCCTTGACCGGATCATATTCGAGCACATCCGTGTAGAGACCGCCGCCGTCGCGGTCATACCACTCGCCGCCCGCGACATAGATCTTCGAGCCGATCCTGGCCGCGCCGCCGCCCCACTGGCCGTCGCGACCCGGCGGCCGGCCCCGGCGCGGCATGGGCTTCAGTTTCGCCCAGCTGTCCGAATGCGGATTGTAGCGATAGGTCTCGACGGAAGGCTCGCCCTGGCCGTCAACGCCGCCGAAGATGTAGACGCTGTCTTCAAACACGGCCGCGGCGGCGCTGGCGAGCACAGGGCTTCTCGCCTTGTCCGCCAGTTCGACCCATGCGCCGCCGTCATACCGCCAGACCTGCGATGTCGGCTGATGATCCGTGCGGTAACGGTTCTGGCTCGAAAAAGGCGCAGCGCCGCCGATATAAACGAGACGGCCGTCGACCGAAGCGGCGACCCCTTCAGCCTGCAAGAAGGGCGCAGCGCGCTCGCGCCGCCATGAGCCTGAAACGAGAGAGTCGAGCGACCAGACTTCATTGCTGATCTGCCAGTCCCCGAATTTGTTGGCGACGTAGCCGCCGAGCGCGAGCAGACGGCCGTCATGCGCGACAAGCTGCACGTGATGCCGGCGGAGCGGCAGACGCGGACCTTTGTTCCAGCGATCCGCCGACGGGTTGTAGAAGAAGGTCTGGTCTGAAAGCGTCAGTGCGCCGCGCCCCGGCAAAAGTCCGCCCGCGACTACAAGCGCCTCAATGGTCTCCGTGACCGTGCGGCTGCGCATTTGGAAGGGAAAGACGGCCGCAGCCGTCGCCTGCAGCGGCGCCGGCATGGCGAAGAGCGACGTCCACGTCCCGCTCGGCGGCGGTTCAACGGGGACCGAAATCTGCGCGCGCGCGACGCCTGCCGCTGCGGTCGCCGCAAGGGCCGCGCCTCCTGCAAGGACAGTGCGGCGGCTTGGTTTCAGGTCCCCACGCATTTCTTCCCCACTCTCGGCGCCGGCTGCGAAAGCCGGCGCCGCTCTTACCCGCCGGCCGGCGGACGGGCGACACAGCAACAACGCCTAGCGGCGCGCAGACCCAAGCAGCATCAGTCCAGAGACGAGTCCGGCGATCGCTTCCGGCGCCCATTTCACAAGCATGGACGGCTCGGCGCCTTCTTTCGGCGCGCCGGCAAGACTGCCGACCAGGTCGCCGATATGGGCAAGCCCGCCGCCGAACAGGCTGACGGCCGCCGTCGCTACGCCGCCGAACCCGCCCATCTTAGACAGGAGCGCGCCGACATCGACGCCAAGATCCTGCGCCCCGTTTGCACCCGTGAGCGCAAGCCCGATAAACCCTGCGACGAAAACCAAAATCCGTACCAAGACGCCCATTGCTCGAATTCCCCTTCTTGATCTTTCCCAGCCGCAGCCCCCCGCGGCGTTACATTATTACCCCTTCACGGCCGCGCACGCCACCCGTCCGCCGGCGCCGCCTATGGGTTGTGTTGCGTGATCGTCCGCACTGTCGTGGATGACGACGGCAAAGCCGTCATCATCAAGAAGAGGGAAGGGGCCGAGCGCGGCCGCCTTTTCTTCGCTCGGAAGGAGAGCGACGTTTCCCCGGAAGAGTTCAGCGGTTGCAACGCCATCCTTACCGGCGAAGATATTGGGCAAGTCGCCGGTCTCGGACCCTTCCGGATTCATCAGACCATGTTGACGCTGGTCATGATTGACGTGGGGGCCCGACAGTTTGAAGCCCTCGGCCCTGTCAGAACAATCGCCGACTTGATGAAAGTGTATCGCATGCCAGCCGGGCGTGAGCCCTGAGACCTGCAGGCGCATCAAAACGCCGCCAGCGCTCTCTTTGAGCTCCACCGAACCAACGGTCGCGCCTTTGCCGTCGGTAACGGGCGCTGCGGCTTGCGCTGCGCCCGCCGGGAACAAGGCGGTTGCGGCGGCCGGATCGGCGGACTTCTCCGTCTTGCTGCAAGCGGCAAGCGAAAGCGCGGCGACGGAAACGAGGAAAGCGGCGGATAGGCGCATGGGGTGACCTCGAAGCATGATGCGAACGGATAGAGAGTAGGGCGCAATACGTCGCTGCCGCAATCCGGCGCTTGCGCGTATTTTAGACCCAGCTGCGCTGACCTCGACCGGCGTTACGCGGAAGCCGGCTGGCGATCCCCGGCGCTCAACGTGGGTCAATGAGTGAAGTCCAGCGCGACATCATGTATTGCGCGGCTAGGCAGCAGACTATTCGTCTGTGGGCCTCCACGCGTCCGATGCGAGCGCCTTTTGCCTGCGGGCCCGCGGCCGGCTTGGGCCGGTTCTCGAAGTCGTAGACGAAGGTCGACGACCCATCTGATGTGAGATTGCCGTTCGCGTCATAGGCAAAGCCCGTCCCGGCGACGCTCTGATACTGGTTAAGACCGTTCGACACATAAGCCAGCGCCGGCGCGGCGCAGGCGAGCATCGTCAGCGCAAGGAGGATCAGGCGCAAGAACCCCGGCATCGCGCCATCATAAGCCGAGCCCGCCCCGCCGTCATCCGCGCCCGCGCAGAGCATGGCGGGGTGAACCCCGCCCTACGGCCGGAGGCCGCGCTGACGTGCAGACCCGCGATGCACCATCGCTTTCATCTTGCCCTCAATCCAAATCCGGTACAATTCTCAATGTGGGCGCCTCACGGTGTAAGTTTCGCCATTCGATGCCTCAAGACTTAGCTCAACGTCTGAGACCCATTGTGGCGCTTTGAGATAGACGTTGAAAATAAACTCCTCAGGTGACGTCTCCAAAACGAAAATCCGTTCGATTTCATGGCTGCTATTTCTGAGAACGACAAAGACGTTCGTGCGCTCAAATTCTTGCTCACAAACTACGTAGGCGTCGATGCCGTTGCGGGTGTTGGAAGGGCCGGTAAATGTATTTTTGAACTCGCGCTGCACGATAAAATTTCGCAGACCATGTAGTCGATTGGCGTCCAAACCTGCTTCGGTAAAGACGTGCAGAAGCGTTTCAGTGACCAACGTCAACATTCTGTTTTTTTGCTCCACTACGCCGAGCTCAAGGAAGCTATCCACGTCAAATTCGATATTATATTTCAAGACGCCGCCGACCGTTTTCATGTGCTGACGGGCGTTCGTCGAATTCACGTTGATACTGATCTTCCAGATTCCGTCAGTGCGTATGTCTCGCTTAAGAAACGCTGAAACACCGGACAAGATCGAGCGAGAGCGCTCCTCAAACGATTTCTCATTCTTGCTGACGGGCCGCTCGCAAGTGAAAGTGAACTCCCTCAAAATTGTCCGTTGACTATCCTTCAAAATCCTCTTTCCTATCGATCATCCGGTCGCGGTCGCTGCTGCAATTCGAGCGAATTTCCTTCAGAGCTTAGCTTATTTGTCGCCGCTTTCTCGGCATCCAGCGCCGCGCCACGTCCGGGGATGTTCGTCTCTGCGACGCTTGCTGAGTAAGTGTTTCCATCGCCTGATTTGTTCAATTGATTGACTTGCGAATTTGCTCGAGGTGAGGTGCCGTCCTTGTTCAGATTTTGACCGCTAATGCCTGTTTTCTTTACATCACCGGATTGGTCACTAATCTCGTACCTGTGCTGAAGTTTGTCGCTGGCCTTGCTATTGCCATGGGCCGCCTTCGCCACATCTCCGGCCTTGTCCGCCGCTTTGCCGGCAATCTTCGCAAGGTCCTTTGCGCGCTCCAGCGTCTTGGCGGGATTTACAAGCCCGGTCGCCGCATCCTTGAACGCTGAACCGACGTTGACCGTGCCGGTGGTCGCGTACTGGATGCCAGCTTCAATGGCGACATCCACAACGAACTTGGCGATGAACTGCGCCGCCTCCCCATTAGGATCTACGGCATTGACCGGATCATTGTGGACATAGGCATAGAGGTTGATCTGGTCATCATAACCGATGGGGTCGGTTTGGAGGAAGCGTCCCAGTCTTG
>CAZDRH010000018.1:0-9517 GCA_964507915.1 uncultured Caulobacterales bacterium | reverse complement strand
AAGGCGGCCTTGACGTTGATGGTCATGGTCCGGATGGTTCCGGCATAGCCGTCGTCCGTCTTCTTGAATGCGCCGATGATAGCCATGGCTTACTCCTTTTCACTGGCGGGTTGACGAAGGGTTTTGCGGGCGCGCCGGAAGGCCGCGTCCGAGTTCAGGAACCGCTCGATCATTAGACCTGCGAGTTCGCTCGCCGGGGTCTTCTTTCCGAATTCCGCGGCGTGGATTGCGGCGTAGTCTGCGAGCATGGCGTGAATGTCGGGCGGCAGCGACAGGGTGATCCTGACGGACTTTCGCTCCGGAACGGCGCCGATCTTGAGGCTCATCGCGCCGCCCTCCTCTGCTCATAAGGCCGCAGCACGAGATCCTTGTGGACGATGACGCGTAAGGGCCAGCCCGGGCGCACCTTGATCGTCGGCTGGATGTCGAGGTTGCGCTGCACGATTTTCTGGCCGGACTGATTGGCGGAGCTCTGCGCGGACTCCCTCAGCGCGCGGACAAGATCGCTTTCGGATTCGCCGAAAGACAATTCCGTACCGACGCCAAGCAGGGTCGAAAGAACGACGCCTTTCAAAATGCGGAAAGTGTGGAAGTCGACTTGATCCGCGAGCCCTGAATAGCCGGCGACATCGCTCGCCGGCATGTTGTCGATCGAGACCGAGGCGCCGTCCGGATAGATGATGCGCGACCAGACCAGCAATGCGCGGGACTGCCCGAAGGCGATGACGCTGTCATAGCGGCCGATGAGCTTTGCCCCCTGCGGGATGAGGACATAATGGCCGGTGACGCTGTCATAAACATTCTGAGTCACCTGCGCGACAACGGTTCCCGGCAAGTCGGAATTAATCCCAGTGATAAGGCTCGCCGGGATGACGGTCCCCGCCATCACTTCAAACGGCGTGATCGGGTCTTCGATGGCGTGCGGATTGTCAGTCGAGGACTCTGATCGATCACCAAGGAAGTCGAGCTTGCGAATCTGCCGGCCCGGATCGTCATCGCGCTCGGCGCCGAACGGGACCGGCGCAGACACGGGGCCGGGGAATTCAAAGGGCGATACTGGGAGGGTGTCGCTCAATGGCGATGGTTTCGGCGCCGCATTGGTGCGTGCGGCGAGCTGGAAGAAGACGCCCGCCTCCCGTGCCTCGGTGGCGATTTGCGCTTCACGCAAGGCGGCTTCACGCGCCGCGTCGGCTTCGGGAGAATTGCGGAACGGCGTCGGCGACAGGGCCGCGTAATCCGGACGCTCGAGAAAGCCTTCATCGCCTGATGCGGCGAGCGATTGCTCGGCCTTGAGGAGCGCGGCGCCGAGATCGCCCGGCAAGGGCGCGCCCAATTGCGGCTTAACGTCGGCATAGGATTTCGGAAGCGCCTCGAGGCCTTCGGCTTTGGGCTTGGTCTCGACATTATAGAGTTCCTTGGGCGCGGCCTCATCAAACGCGCGCGGCGGCTTCAAGGCGAGGCTCGCCGCGGCGAAGATGAGAAGGCCTGCGCCGCCCGCGGCGATCATCAGCGCGTTCCTGTTCAACCGCGTGACGGCGCGCGGCGCCGCGCGCAAGCGCAGCGCGTCCGGTTCGTCCTTTTGACGTTTGTCTTGGGCAACGGCGCTCATCTCAGATGCGCCCTTTGAGGTCCGTGCGGACGATGCGCACGACCGACTGGCGTTTTTCGCCAAGACGCAGCTCCGCCGCCGAAAACAGCCGGTCGACGACATAATAATTGCCGCGCATGCGGTAATTGACGAGTTCGGGCTTGCCGTCGCGCGACAACACGAACAGGGGCGGTGCCTCGCCTTGCGCGATCGTCTCCGGGAACTGGATGAACACCTGCTCGCCATCATCGAAAGCGCGAACGGGCCGCCAGTGCGGGCGGTCGCCCTCGATCTCATAGCGGAACTTCAGATGGTCCGGATTGATGGCAGGGGCGACCACAGAGTCTGCCGCCGCTTTCGTGCGAACAGCCTCTTCGCGGCGCTTCACCAATTGGTCCTGCGGGTAGGTCCAAGAGATCGCCGCCATATAGGTTTCGCGGAAAGAGCGCATTTCGAGGTGATAGGCGCGCCGGTCCGTGGCGATGACGAGATTGGTTGAGAGACCCGGCGCGATCGGCTTGACGAGAATATGAACCCGCTCGCCCGTTGCGGCGCCGCTCCCGCCGGCGCCGCCACTTGAAGTGTCGCCGACGACCCAGCGCACGGTGTCGCCGGCGGAGACCGAATTCAATCGCTCGCCCGGTTCGAGCGCGATGTCGGTCACCTGTTCGGGGGCGGCGTAGAGCCGGTAAAGCGCGCCTTCCATGAAAGGATAGACCTGCACCGCATTCACGAAGCGGTCGAGATCGGGCTCGATCTTGGCGAGGCTGTTCGCCGCATCGATCTGCTCGAAGGGTTTCAGTTCCGGTGACGGCGCGTCACTTTCCTCGACCGGCTTCAATTGTCCCGGCAAGGGAAAGGGCGTGGCGGTCTCAATGATCTCGGGCGCCGGCTTGCCGTCATCGAAGCTGACGACCTTCGCCGGGCGCATCGGCGCCGCATCGAGCGCGATGTCGGGCCAGGCGGTCTCGCACCCCATCAGCGCGAGCGACGATAGGATTAGAATTGAGCGCGTCATAAGGGGTCTCCTGCGCTGAGGTCTTTCGACCAGTTGAGCCCGTGGACATAAAGGCCGAGGGGATTCTTCGAGAGCGCTTCGGCCGTGCGCGGCGGCGACAGCACGATGGTCAGATGCGCGGTGAAGCGTTCGAGTTTTTCGAACTGGCCGCCTGCGTACGTTTTCTCGGACCAGCGGATTTCGAAAGAATCCTCAGACGCCCTGACGACGTTTGTCACATCGACATTGACGCTGCGCCGCCCGACCTCGGCGAACGGGTCATGGTCGCGCGCGTAATCATTCAAGGCCATCGCGCCGCGATCGGTCGCGTAATCATAGGCTTTGAGCCAGTTCGCGCGAACGATGACAGGATCGATCGACACCGACCGCACGTCGCGGATGAAATTCGCGAGCGCATAGGCGATGACGGCGTCCGACGGTTTGTAGGCTTCGCTCGCCGGGCCGATATTGCGGACGGCGCCCTCGCCGTCGATCTCGACGATGTAAGGCGTCACGATCGAGCGCGAGGACTGCCAGATGAGGCCGCCGCAGGAAACGCCGGCGACAGCCAGGGACGCGAAAGCGGCATAACGCCAATTGGCAGCCTGGACCCGCGCCGACCCGATGCGCTCGTCCCATAGTTGATGCGCGCGCATATAGGGCGTTTCGGGCGCCGGGGTTTCGCCATAATGAGGGGAAGCGCGCTTGAACATCACTCGTGATCCTCCCTGAGGCGCGGCGCATCGGCGCTGCCGCCGCGATCGCCCGAGGCGATCACATGCGTCGCGGTGAGACCCGCGTCGCGCACGCCCTGTTCGCGGCGGAGTCGCTGCGCCCAATCAGGTGCGTTGTTGGCGGGCGCCCCGCTTGCCGCCGCCGTCGATGCTCCGCCGAGCTTGCCCCCGGTCGCGGTGAAAGCCGCACGCGCGCCCGATGCGAAGGCCTCGCCCGGATTGCCGAAGGCGCGCGATACAGAGTCCTTCATTCCCTGCATGACGGACGCTGCGCCCGCCGACGCGACGCCTGCAGCGCCAGCCGCGGCGCCGCGCATGCCTGATTGTCCGGAGGCGGCCGTGCCTAAAGTCCAGGCGGCGTTGGCGCCGCCGGCCATGGAGGCGCCGGCGCGAATGGCGGACTGACTGGCGGACGCGACGGCTCTCGCGCCGCCTGTTGCGAGCGCCCCGGCGCCAAGCACGGCCGCGCCGGCGCCGGCCGTCGTGGCGACCGCTGCGCCCGCGCCCAATTGCGGCGCGCCGGACACGAGCCCCGCCGCGATGCCGGGCCCGAAGATGCCGAGCGACAACAGGGCGAGTGAGGCCAATATGGTCGCCGCCGCGTCTTCGAGCGTGATTGCGCCTGGCGTGAAACTCGCAGTGACGGAAGAAAAGATTGTCGAGCCGATGCCGACAATGATGGCGAGCACCATCAGCTTGACGCCCGACGCCATGACATTGCCGAGGACGCGTTCGGCTAGGAACGACGTCTTGTTCCAGAGCGCGAAGGGAACGAGGACGAAGCCGGCGAGCGTCGTTAGCTTGAATTCGATGATGGTGACGAAGAGCTGGATCGCGAGGATGAAGAAGGCGAAGAGAACGATGAGCCACGCCAGCATGATGATCGCGATGGTGACGAAGTTTGAAAAGAAGCTCGGGAAGCCCAAAAGCGCATTCGCCTCGCCGAGGAGCGGATACGCCGCCTGGTAGCCGGTGTCGGCGACGAAGCCCGGCTGCATCAATTGCGCCGCCGTGATCGGCGAGCCGGTCGCGACGAGACCGAGGCCGGCGAAGCTCGCAAAGATGATGTCAGCGAGGAGCCGGAAATTATTGATGATGAAGGCGAAGGCCCCGACATAGAGGACCTTCTTGATGAACGCGCCGAGCACATTGTCGACGCCGTTCATCGACCAGAAGAGACCGGCGAGGACGATGTCGATGCCGATCAGTATCGCGGTCAGGAAGCCGACATCGCCCTGCAACAAGCCGAAACCGGAATCGATGTAAGCGACGAAGGTCGCCGTGAACTGGTCGATGACATTGAGATTGTTCATGAGCTTTTCCCGCTCGCGCCGGTTCGGCCTTCGGCTTCACGGCTCCGCGAAGTGCGGCCTGACCGGCCGGCGCGCGCTTGCGCTCGCCTCGCTGCGCTCGGTTTGCTCCTGAGGTTCATGGGTAAATGATCCCGTCGCCGATGAAGCGCGCATTGGCGATGCGGGCCCGCTCCTCCGTCTGCAATTGCCGCGCGCGATCGAGCGCGTCGGCGCGGGCGGCGACGGCGAAAAGCTCGGCCGCCTGCATCGACTGTTTCACTTGCAGGGCGAGGAGCTGGTTGCCGGCTTGCGCGGCTTGCAAATTGCCGACCGCAGTCTCGCTCTTCGAGACGATCGCATCGAGGTCGGTCACGTCGGCGGAGATCGTCTCGGCGATCTTCGCCTGCATGATCATCGAATCATGAAACGCCCGCGACGCCTCCTCCCAGTGGACGCGCGCATCCGACGCCATCGCTGCGTTCGAAACGGAAGAATAATCCTCCGGGAAAAGCGCCCGGAACGATGCGTCGATCGAGGCGACATCGTAAGCAAGCCCATTCGCGGTCCTGATCAGCGTTTCGATCTCGACGAGGCGCTGATTGAGCTGGACTCGCACCGTAAAGGGCAGGCTTGCGAGCTCCTTCGCCTCATTGACCAGCATCTGCGCTTCATTGGTCAATTGCTTCACCTGGTTGTTGATCATGGTGAGCGTGCGCGTCGCGGTGAGGAGGTTCTGCGCGTAATTGGTCGGGTCGTAGACGATGCCGCCGAAGAGCTGCGCCTTGGCGCTTCCATAAACGCCAAGCGTTGAGGCAATCGCGATGACGCTGGCGGCGGCGAGTTTCTTCATTCGGCGGCCCATGAGTAGCTCCTTTCAATGATTTGGTTTTCGGCGATAAGATCGGCGGCCCAGGCGAGGCCCTTGGCCCGCAGGAATTCGGCGGCGAAGTCGCCGCCCGCGTCGTTCAAAATCCTGTCGATGAGCTTTTGCGTTTCAGGATCCGACGCGCCGCAAAGGGCGAGCGCAACGGGGCCGAGCCCCAATTCGAAGAGGCGATTGCCGATCGAAGACTGGTAATAATAATGGCGCTTCGGCGTCGCCGTGGCGATCAGCTCAATTTGCCGCGCGTTCAATCCGAAGCCTTCATAGGCGGCGCGGATGCCCGCTTCCCGCGCCCGCGCATTGGCGAGGAAAATCCGCGACAGGCAGCTTTCAATGATCGCCGGCGCGATCGACGAGCCCTGGATGTCGCTCAGGGATTGCGTCGCGAAGACGACCGAGACGTTCTTCTTACGCAAGGTTTTGAGCCAGTCGCGCAGGCGCTCGGCGAAGAGCGGGTGGTCGAGAAAGACCCAGGCCTCGTCGATGAGAAGAAGTGTCGGGCGTCCGTCAAAGCGCGCATCGAGCCGGTCGAAGAGGTGGGAGAGCGCCGGCGCGACCGCCGACGGCCGCCGCATCAGGCTTTCCATCTCAAAGCCGATGATTTCGGAGAGCTGCAGCGTCTCCTCCTCGGCGTCGAAGAGGCCGCCATGAGCGCCGTCGATGGTGAAGGGCTTCAAGGCGTCGCGAAGGTCGGCGCGCTGCAGGAGGAGCGTGAGGCCCGTCAGCGTCCTTTCCTTGACCGGCGCTTCAGAGAGATTGCCGAGCGCCGACCAGATCGCGTCCCGGATCGCGGGATCGAGCGCGACGCCCTCTTGTGCAAGAATGCCAAGAAGCCAGTGTTGCGCCCGCGCCCTGCCTATCTCGCGATCGATATCGCGCAAGGGCTGAAAGGCGAGCGCCGCGTCGCTCCCCAAATCATGGAACGCGCCGCCGAGCGCAAGGATCGCGGCCCGCATCGACTTGCCTTTATCGAACGCGAATATTTGCGCGTTTTCATAACGGCGGAATTGCAGCGCCATCAAAGCGAGGAGCACGGATTTTCCGGCGCCCGTGGGCCCGACGATCATCGCATGGCCGACATCGCCGATATGGGTTGAAAGCCGGAACGGCGTCGTCTCATGCGTCGTCGCCTGAATAAGCGGCGGGGCGTTCAGATGATCATTCCACGCCTCGCCTGCCCACACCGCCGAAAGCGGCGCCAAATGCGCGAGATTGAGCGTGTGGATGAGCGGCGCCCGGATATTGGCGTAGAGATGGCCGGGCACGGACCCGAGAAAGGCGTCGACGGCGTTGACGCTTTCGCGAATGGCGACGAAGCCGCGGCCATTGAGGACGCGCTCAATCTCCTTCGCCTTGTCGTCAGCGCCAACCGCATCGACATCGGTGACAACGATGCTGCAAGTCAGATAGCCGAAGGCGACGTCATCGGCCCCGAGTTCCTGCAGCGCGGCGTCGGCATCCGCCGCCTTGTTGTCGGCGTCGGCGTCGAGAAGGACGCTCTCTTCGTTGAAAAGCGTTTCCTTGACGATCGCCGCGATCGACTTGCGCTTGGCGAACCATTGCCGGCGGTATTTCGTGATCTCTTTGGTCGCCGCCGCCTTGTCGAGGGCGATGAACCGCGTCGTCCAGCGATAGGCGAACCCCAGGCGATTGAGCGCGTCGAGAAAGCCAGGCTCTGACGCTGGCGGGAAGCCGAGCACCGAGACGATGCGCAGATGCTCATCCCCGAGCATCGGCTCAAGGCCGCCGGTGAGCCCGCAATCGGCGAGGAGGCCGTCAAGGAAGATCGGCGTTTCGGGCGCGGCGACTTCATGGCGCTTGGTCGAGATCGAACCATGCAAATAGGTGAGCGTCCCGGAATCATCGAGCCGTTCGCATTCGGGCAGGAGCATGGCGAGGAGATCGATGGCGCGATCGGTCTCGCGGGTGAAGTGCGCGAGATGTTCGCGGGCCGAAATGGGTTTCTCACCGCCGTCGCGGGTCAGGAACACCGCCTCGCTATCCCTTGTCCGGTCACTCGGCGGCGCCCAGGCGAAAGTCAGGTAACAGGCGCTTTCAAAATGCGCGCCGCCCGTCTCGAATGCGGCGCGCCGTTCTTCATCGACGAGCCAGGCGACATTGTCCGTGAAAGTCGAAGCCGGATAGTCATTCGCATGCTCTCGCGCCGCTTCAAAGAACAGCGCCCAGCCGGATGAAAAGCGTTTCAGGATGTTATTGACGCGCGCCGTGAAGGAGAGAAGCTCGCTCTCGCTGGCGCTCTCCAGATCCGGCCCGCGATAACGGATGGTGCGCTGGAAACTGCCGTCCTTGTTGAGGACGATGCCGGGCGCCGCCAGCATCGCCCACGGCAAATAATCGGCGAGGCGTTTGGGGCGCGTCTGGTATTCGGTCAAGTTCAGCACGAGAGATAGCCTTTGTGCTTCAAATGCCTGAGGCCGACCTCGATGAAGGCGGGGTCTTTTTTCGCGGCGTAGACGGCGGCCGCCTGGCCGATGACCCAGAGAAGGATCCCCGCGACCCACATCTGCAGCCCGAGGCCGACCGCCGCGGCGATCGTGCCGTTCAAAATCGCGACGCCCCTTGGCGCGCCGGCCATCATCATGGGCTCGGTCAGGCTGCGATGAACGGGTACGGAATATCCCTCTGACATCTCATCTCTCCTTCAGATCAGCGCGCCGCCGCCGAAGGAGAAGAAGGCGAGGAAGAAGCTCGTCGCCGCGAAAGCGATCGAAAGCCCGAAGACGATCTGAATGAGGCGCCGGAAGCCGCCCGAGGTGTCGCCGAAGGCGAGCGACAGGCCGGTGATGATGATAATGATGACGGCGACGATGCGCGCGACCGGTCCCTCGATCGAGGCGAGGATCGACGCGAGCGGCGCTTCCCAGGGCATGCCCGAGCCGGCGGCGTGCGCCTCCGCCACAAGCGCGAGACTGGCGGCGACGAGCGCTGAGCCAACCCGGATTGAACATCTTGTTGCAGTCATAAAGTCGCTCCTTCGCTGACGATTGAAAATTGCTGGGGATCGGCCGGCGCCAGGACATAGCCATGTAGGGGATCATGGCCCTTGACGCGGAGAATGTGCTCGACGCGCCGATGGTCCCCGCGCCGGCCGATATGGATGATGAGATTGACCGCCTCCCCGATGAGCGCGCGGGGGATTTCGTGCGCGCGCTCCGCCGTCAGTTGTTCAAGCCGCGAGAGCGCCGCTTCGGCCGAGTTCGCATGAACCGTCGCGATGCCGCCCGGATGGCCGGTGTTCCAGGCCTTCAAAAGATCGAGCGCCTCGCCGCCCCGCACCTCGCCGATGATGATTCGGTCGGGGCGAAGCCGCATCGTCGACCGGACGAGCGTCTCGAGGCTGACGCCGGGCGCGGTCCGCAAGGCGACGACATCTTCCGCGCTGCAATAAAGCTCGCGCGTATCTTCGAGGATGAGGATCCGCTCGGCTTCCCTTCCGATCTCGGCCAGCAGGGAATTCGCAAGCGTCGTCTTCCCCGTCGACGTGCCGCCGGAAATCAGGATGTTCTCGCGCCGCGCGAGCGCCGATTGCAGGATCAGCGCCTGCCCGCGCGTCATCGCCCCTGACGCCACCCAGTCGGAGAGGCTCATCGCGCGCCGTGCGGGCTTCCTGATCGAAAAGGCGGGCGCGATCGAGACCGGCGGCATGACGCCCTCAAAGCGCTCGCCCGTTCCGGGGAGTTCAGCCGAAACGATCGGGTGATCGCGGTCGCAGGGCGCGCCGATATGGCTCGCGATGAGGCGAATGATCCGCTCGACGTCGCTGGCCGGCAGACCCGTGTCCTGCCGCCCGCGCCCGATCCCGAGCCGCTCGATGAAGAGCGCGCCGTCAGGATTGGCCATGATCTCGGAAACGCGCTCGTCCTCGAGCGCCGCGCCGATCACGGGCCCGAAGGCCGTCTTCAGCATGGCGGCGCGGCGGTTCGCGGTCGTATGGTCTGGACCGGCGCCGCTCATGACGCGACCCCGAGCTTCGGCGCAGAATTCGCGCGGACAAGATCGATG
>CAZDRH010000017.1:0-11614 GCA_964507915.1 uncultured Caulobacterales bacterium | reverse complement strand
TCTGCACTTGTTTGTTGGTGATGTCCGGCACCGCATCGATCGGCAGGCGGATAATATTCCAGACGCCCACGGCGGCGACGATGAGGGTGACGATGAGAACCGCCCAGCGCGAGCGGACTGCGGTCTCGGAAATGCCTTGAACCATGATCGACTGTCCTATCCGCTCAATGGCCGTGCTCGGCCGAGCCCTTGCCGAGTTCGGCTTTGACGAGGAACGCGTTTTCCGCCACGAGCATTTCGCCGTCCTCGAGGCCTGTCGTCACTTCGACCATCCCCGCGCCGCTGCGCCCGATGGTCACGGCGCGCGCTTCTAGCGACTCGCCCTCCCGCACGAAGACAATCTGCTGGCCTTCTAGGGTTTGGACGGCATGCGAAGGCGCGACGATCTTCGCCGACGACTCGGCAACGACGACTTCGGCCCGGATCGCCATACCTGGACGAAGACTTTGCGCGGCGCTGGCCTCGATCGGCACGCGCGCGATCAGGGTCTGGCTGTGCGCGTCGGTAACCGGCAGCACGGAGGCGACGACGCCTTCATATTTCGCTTCGCCGTCGAGCCCGAGTATCGAAACGGTCTGGCCCGCCGCGACGCGGTCCGTGTCGTGGGTGACGACATTGAGTTCGGCCTGCAATTGAGAGAGGTCTCCGATCAGGAACAGCGGCGCGCCGTCGGTGACGGCGCCAATATTGGTCGTGCGCTCCAGGATGGTGCCCGCGATCGGCGCCTTCAGCGAATAGGTTTGCAGACTCTCGGCGCTTTCGATGCGCGCCAGCATGTCCCCGTGCTGCACCTGATCGCCGATGTTTCCTTCGACGCTGCGGACGACGCCCGGATAGGGAGCGCGAACTTCGGCGCGCGCCGAGGGCTGCAGCATGATGCGTCCCGTCAGCGTCAGCGTCTCGCGGATGACCCCGGGGCCGGCCTTGGCGAACGTGACGCCGGCGGCGTCGAGCGCCGCGGCGGCGATCTCGACGCGCGGCATGTCCTCGTCATGTTCGCCTTTGCTTTCCGCGTGTTCTTCCGGCTTTGCGGGCTCGACAGCCGCCTGGGCGGCGCCGTCGGCTTCCTTTCCGCAGCCGGCGAGAAGGACCGCGGCGGCAAGCGCGAGCGTCGAGGCGATCAAGGTGCGGCTATTCATTCGAAAACTCCTTCACGGTCGGCGCGTCGAGGCGCGCGGTCAGGCGGTCGAATTCGGCTCGGGCGAGATGAGCGCGGCTTAGCGCGTCCACTTCCTTGGTGCGGAAGTCGAAGAGCGCGGTCTGGGCGCTGAAGACTTCGAGGTAGGTGAAAGCGCCGCGGCTATAGCCGTTTCGGGCGGAGGCAAGGGCCTGCTCTGCGCGCGGGATCACATCTTTGCGCAGCGTGGCCGCTTCGGCGGCTGCAGCGTCGAGAACGCCGCGCGCGGCGACGACGGCGCGCGAGAGGTCGAGGGCGGCGGCCTCACGCTGGAAGGCGGCCTGACGCCGTTCCGCTTCCGCGCGCGCGATCGCGCCCTTGTTGCGGTTGAACAGCGCGATCGGCATCGACACGGAGAGAATCGCCGCCGTGTCGCGCGACTCGCGCAAATTGCGGACGCCGAGCGCAATCGTCGGGTCCTGTTTCGCCGTCGCACGTTCAAGCGCGACATTGGCGTTCGCGCGCGCTTCGACCGATTTGAGAATCGCCAAGTCAGGGGAAGCGTCGAGCGACGGCCCGCCGACAGCGCCGACGGGGGGCGCGGTGAACCAGGGCGCCACAAGTATCACTTGTGCGGCGTCGAGGCCTGTCAGTATTGAAAGCTGCTCGCGCGCGATCACGCTTTCGCGTTCCGCCCGCGCCAGATCCGACCTTGCCTCAGCCGCCGCGGCGGCGGCGCTGTCAGCAGCGCCCCGGGGGTCCTTGGCGGCTTCGACGCGCCTCGCGACCGCGCGGCGCGTTTCCTCAAATCCAGCGGCGCGGTCGCGCGCGAGATCGGCCGTCGCCTTTGCAGTGACCGCTTCGATGAAGGCGGTTTGCGTGGCGAAGGCGATGTCAAGATTGGTGCGTTTGACGTTGAGATTCGCAATCTCGCGGTCAGCGCCCGCGACGGCGCGCCGCGCCCGTCTCTTGCCGCCGCGCTCGATCTGCTGGGCAAGGCTATAGGAGAATTCGCTTGAAGAGACGCCGTTGAAATCGCCCGAGCCTGCGAAGTTCTCGGCTTCGATCAGCAATTGGGGATTGGGACGAACCCCCGCCTGGCGCCAGCCGCCTTCTGCGACGCTGATGCCTTCCGCGCTCGCACGGATGCTCGGCGACAGGTCGATCGCGCGCCGAATCGCGTCGTCGATGGTGAGCGCCACGCGATCAGCGACGAGCGGCGCAGGCGGTTCAGGGGTTTGCGCCGCACTGACGCTGACGGAACAAAGAAGTCCTGCAGCGATCGCTGCTGCGAGCCGCGGCGCGATCGCGCGCCGCATGAATAGACATTGCACTTAATTTCTCCTCGGACTGACTCAGGTGACGGCGGCGCATGAGGCCGCAACGCGTCAGGTCAGGCGCGAGGGGGGCGGAACAATCCGTCGAGATGGCCGGCGGGCTTATAACGATCGTCGAAAGCGACGAAGAGCGCGCGCGACGCCGAATAGACCACGGCAAAGGCAAGGCGCGCATCCGAGATCTGGATGTGGCAGGCCGCGCCGCAATGGGTGTGGCCAGGTGTATCCGGGTGCTGATGTTGAGGAGCGCCACTGTCCGCCGCGTTTGCGACCTGCGTCGGCATTAACGCGTCGTCGTCAGCATGCGCGGCGGCGTGATGCATTTCTTCAGTGAGTTCAGAGACCGGCGCGACAACGCCCGCTGTCGCCACAAAGAGGGCGGCGACGAGCGCGAAAACCGCGCGCACGATATTGAATTTCAACTGCATTAGATGTTGGTCTAGCCGCCTTTCACCAATAAATCATTATAAAATCGCCCGGCCGGTCAGTGTGTGCGTCCAACCGCGCCGTGCGGCAGCTCCAGACCCCTGCAGCGGACCCTAACGCGTTGTTTACCCTCGGCGTTCGCTGTAACGAAGCGATCTGCGGAAAGTTCCAAGATTCGGAGCGTGGATGCGGGTTTGGCAGCCCCTGCCTGATCGAACGGCGCGTCATTATGTGTCATGACGAGGTTTTCGCCCTCGATCCGCCAGACGCCGATGGAATGAAGGCCGCCAGTCGCGCTTTCAAAGACTGCGACCGACCCGTCGGAGAAGAACATGCTGATCGGCGCTGTAGCGCAGGCTTCCGGAGTTTCCGCCGACGCCCAAGCGCCCGGCGGCTTGGCCGGGTCCAAAGCGACGACGGTCGAGGCCGCGAGAGCCGCAATGGCGGTAACATGAAACATGCTCTTCCCATCCTTAAATCGGTCCTGAGACCGATTCTGGCCGGTTGCGATTGCCGGCGCAAGCAGCGCCTGCCGGCGCTGACTGTCCGACCGATTGGCTCTTACGTTCAAATATCGCTCGTCGCGTGATCTGGACGGCTGAGGTCAAGAACAGCCCCGAAAGCAATGCGGCGACCAGCAAGTCGGGAAAGCGCGATCCGGTGATCGCAACGAGCGCACCGGCCGCGATGACGGCGATGTTGCCGATCGCGTCATTGCGCGAGCAAAGCCACACCGAGCGGACGTTCGAGTCCCCGTCGCGCCAGCGCAGCAGAATGAAGACGCTGGCGAGATTGGCGAGAAGCGCGAGCAGGCCGACGCCACTGATGATGCCGGCGTTGGGAATTTCGCCGCTGATGAAACTCAATCCCGTCGTGAAAAGAATGAAGCCAGCGAAAGCGGCAAGGCTCGCCGCCTTGACGAGGGACGCCGTTGCGCGCGTTTTGACGCTCGCGCCGATGACCGCGAGGCTGAGACCATAAGTCGCCGCATCGCCCGCGAAATCGAGCGCATCGGCTTGCAGCGCTTTTGAACCGGCGGCGGCGCCGGCGGCGATCTCGACGATGAACATGACGACATTGATGGCGATGACGACGACCAGCGCTCTCCGGTATTCCGAAGAAACGCCGTCGAATGTCTTGTCGGCGCAGCAGGCGTCGGCCATGGCGGGCTCCCTTGCTTCGTTTCGACCGCCTATCTAGGGTCTACAGCAACTGTAGGTTCAAGAGGAAAAATGCGCGCCGACCAAAAATTTCGCCCGGTGACAATCGGCGCCCTCGCCCGCGCGTCGGGGGTGAAGGTGACGACCATCCGCTATTACGAGAGCATCGGCCTCATCGATCCGCCGGATCGTTCGGAAGGCGGCCAGCGCCTCTATGATCAGGAAGCGGTCAATCGCATGTCGTTCATCCGGCACGCGCGCGATCTCGGTTTTTCTCTGGAAGCGATCCGCGATTTGATTGCGCTGTCATCGAACAAGGACCGGTCTTGCGTGGAGATCGACGATATCGCCCGGCGGCATTCGGTGGACATTCGCCATCGCATCACGCGGCTGAAAGCGCTGGAAAAGGAACTGGAGCGAATGATTGCGGCCTGCGCGGTCAATCGCGTCTCCGATTGCCGCGTGCTCGCGGTTCTTGTCGATCATGAGCTTTGCGCGGCGCCGGATCACGGCCGCGAGGACGCGCCGGCGCGCGCCAAACGAAAAAAAACGCCCGCAAAGCGCCGATCCTCACGCAGTGCGGGGTCACGATAAGATGGCGAAGACCTATTTGATCATGGCAGGCGCCGCCTTTGCGGAAATCGCGGGGTGTTTTGCCTTCTGGTCGTGGCTGAAACTCGGCAAGTCGGCGCTGTGGCTCCTGCCGGGCGCCACTTCGCTTTGCCTCTTCGCTTATCTGTTGACGCTGATCGAAGCGCCGGCGGCGGGCCGCATTTATGCCGCCTATGGCGGCGTCTACATCCTGGCGTCGCTAGTCTGGCTTTCGCTTGTCGAGCGCCAGTCGCCGGACCGATGGGATCTGCTCGGCGCCGCGATCGCTCTCGTCGGCGCCAGCGTCATTCTGTTCGCGCCGCGCGGCTGAGTGCGCGTCGCAATGCGTCGTCAGGAGCAAAAGAGGGAAAATTTGTCATGGCCTACGCTCTGCTGAAGGCGCTTTTGTCCGGCGTCATCGTCGCGCTTGTGTCGGAAGTTGCAAAACGGAATCCGGGAGCGGGCGGCCTGATCGCGTCGCTCCCGCTCGTATCCGTCCTTGGCATGATCTGGCTCTGGAAAGACACCGGCGATGCGGCGCGTCTTGCGGCGCATTCGACCGTGACATTCTGGTTCGTGCTGCCGTCTCTGCCGATGTTCCTCCTCATTCCGGCGTTGCTTCAGCGCGGCGCGGGTTTCTGGATTGCGCTTGCAGCGGGATGTCTCATGACCGTGATTTTATATCTGCTGGTCCTGTGGATCGGCGCGCGGCTCGGGCTCGATCTTTGACGCCGGCGCCGGCGCTCTTGACCCTCCAGTCGCTGTAGAGATCATCCTGATGCCTCCATGTAAGAGGAGTGGACCGCCACAAACCGGCTTTCCATGACATCGCTCAAGATCCGTGGTTGCGAAAATCATCGGCCTTCTCCAGTGGTTGGTGCGGCGCCAAAGGGCATTTGGTCACCCCGGAAAATGCGGATCCAAAGCGGAAATTGACACAAGGCATTTCGACCTCAAACAAACAAGCATGAACTGGAACGGCCGATTTCACTTTGGAAAGGATTGGGCTGCCTATCGCGGCGCGTCGGCTGACAACGCCCTGCATGCCCATGTCGCTTTGCAACTTTGCATGAGCTTTGACCGACCCGTCACGTTGACGGATCGATCTGGTCGCGCGCGGCATGGGCCGGCGCTCTACGTGCGATCATGCATCCCCCATCGGCTTGAGCCAATTGATAGCGTACAAATCATTCTCGTCGAACCTTATTCAGTGCTTGGACGAACGCTGCTGTCGCTGTTGCCGAGCGATGAAATTGGCGTCTGCCCGCGGGATGTGACCTCCTTCGTTGATTTGAGAGCGCCGCTCGAAAAGTGCCTGCGCTTCAATGGCTGCAATGCGCGTGCGAGTGACGAGGCGCTTGACCCTAGGCTCGCGGACTCTTTGGCTCGGCTCATGTCGACAGCGCACGCTCCGACGCTGGCGGCCCTTGCACGTGACGTTGGCCTCTCTCCTTCGCGCTTGCGTCATCTGGCAATGACGCAACTTGGATTGCAGTTGTCGAAATACGTGCTCTGGCGAAAGCTCGGCCTGGCGTCGCGCGCTTTGGCAGCAGGCGAATCGGTGGCGGAGGCAGCCGTCGCCGGTGGGTTCACCGATCAGGCTCACTTTACGAAGAGCATGCGGGCCTTGATCGGTCTGACCCCCGGCGCAGCGCGGAAGCCGCTTTCCTAAGCACAAGCGAAACCTACAAGACCACAATTCGGACCCGTGTTGTCCTCCGCGCTTTCCGCGAATCTCATGGCGGTCCTATGAAGTCCGATCTCAAAGCAGCGTTCCAGAACGAGATGCGCCAAGCCAAGAGGGCTTTTGCCGCAGAATCTTGGAGCAAAAGCTTTTACCATCTCGAGCGCGCGCACATTCTCGGCCAGCGCTATTTCATCACGCATCTATGGACCCATTTGTGGATGCTGATGGTCGCATTCAGAAGAGCCGATTGGCGCGAGATTCGAGGCCAAATCGTTCGGTTGGTCGCCGTCGTGCCGGGCTATCTCTTTGGTTGGGTTCCTAAAGGCAACACCGGCGGCGCCAACGTGTCCGCATTGGTTCCCATGCCCATTCCAAAGGACCTTGAGCCTTTGCTACGCGACTATCGCGTTTGGGCAGATGTCTTGGGTCGCCTATTCTTGTGGAGTATCGCGGCCCTTTTCGTCGCAGGCTTCCACTTTGCTGCTGATGTCTGGGCCCGGTCGGGAGAGGGACGCACCATCGTGTCGCGATACAACGGCGAATGTACGCGTCTGCGTGGAGTTAATGGGCCAGAAGACATAGTGGTCGATCCTATGTCTGGCATGGCATATGCCGTTGGAGGCGACCGCCGCGCGCTTCGCGCCGGCGGGCCGGGACGCGCCAAAATTTGGACCTTCCCACCCATTGTCGGGGCCGCTCCCGTCGATGTGACCCCATCGTCGCCAGAAATCTTTCGCAGTTTCGGCATGGATATCCATCGCGATGCCGATGGCGTCGTCAGGTTGTTCATCGTGAACCGCGCGGATGTTTACCACGGCGTTGAAGTCTTTCGAGTCGAAAGCGATCGCACCCTGACACATGAACAGACGTTGACAGCTCCCAATCTCATCAATCCAAATGATGTCGTCGCAATTGACACAACTAGAGCTTACGTCACGCTCGACAAGGAAGCGCCTTCGGGCGGCCTGCACGAGATATTGGAGGGAGTTCTTGAACGACCTACAGGCCGCGTCGCAATTGTCGCCGCTGACACGACGAAAATCGCAGCATCCGGCCTCTTCATGGCTAACGGAATTACGTTCAGTTCGGCTCGTTCCGAACTTTTCGTTGCGGAAACGGTCGGGCGTTCTCTCTCGGTCTTCGATGTTGATGAAACAGATGGAAGTCTGCGGCGCCAGCGGCGCATTGCGCTCGAGACAAATCCCGACAACATTACACTTGCTGCCGATGGCCGCATTTTGGTCGCTGCGCACCCGAAACTGCTGACATTGGCGCTGGGCTATCAGCGCTCCGAACGCATCCGATCCCCTTCCGAGGTTGTCGCGGTGAACCCGGAAGATGGCCGCACATCAACAATTTTTGTCGACACGGGTGAATTGATCTCCGGGAGCTCCGTCGCGGTACAAGTGCCAGGAACCGAGCGGCTTCTTATTGGGTCGGCATTCGCCCCCTATGCATTGGTCTGCGATACGTCATCATGATGTGGTCGCCTGGCCCTTGGATGACGGCGTTCGCGGTCAGCATTTTCGCTATGATCATTGCGCTCATAGCGTTCGACGCGCGGCATGCTGCGCTATCCCGATCGACTGACAAAGAGTTTCGCGCCGCGCCAGTTGGCGCCGTTGAGTTTAGCGCAGCTCTCAAGTCGATAGCGATTACGCCGCTTGTCAATTGGCGTACGGCAGGTCCGCAGTTCATCGGCGAGCCCGGGGTGTCATACGCTATCGAGACCGAACACGGGCGAATCTTGTTCGATGTCGGTTTCAATCGGAACCAAGGCAATCCGTCCCCAATCGAACACAACATGCGCGCATTGGGGCTCAGCCTCGAGAGCTTTGACTGGGTCTTCCTGAGCCATCTTCACCGCGACCATGTCGGCGGCGCCGAATGGGAAAGAAAGCGCTCTTTCGCCATTGGGCGAAAGCAAGGGCCGCTCCACGTTAGGCGTGTATTTGCTCCGGTCGCTATGACCTATCCTGGCTTGCAGGTGCAGGTCACCGCAAATCCTGCAGAGTTACTGCCTGGAGTAGCTACGACGGGCGCCATCTCGCGCCAACTTGCAATTGGACGAGTCGACGAACAAGCGCTTGTTCTAAATCTCGAAGGTCGAGGGCTAGTCGTGATCGTGGGATGCGGTCATCAGAGATTGGACCGCCTTCTGGAACGCGTGCGCGCTACCTTTGGAATGCCGATCTATGCCATCGTTGGCGATCTGCACTACCCAATTGAGCACGGTCGTTTGTTCATTGCGGGCATTGATGCGCAACGGCGTCTCGCTTCAGGCGCCGGCATCCTCAACCCAATCACCACAGCAACGGTCAGCCGCGAAGTTGCATTGCTTCGTCGAGAGGTTCAACAGGTCGTGATCGGCGGACACGACACTGGCGATGAAGCGCTCGCCGAATTCCAGAGCGTTTTCAAAGAGGATTTTGCCGAGGCCCGCGTCGGCGCCACTGTACGCTTTGAAGTTCTTACGGAATAAGAAACCGCATTGGAGACGGCCAACGTTTGCGTAAGAAATTACTCGTCACGGGACTGCGCTGACTATCAGCGGTTCACGCGAAGACATTCCGAGTATTAGATAGATTTCGCTGACTTGTCCCTTTTTCCGACGTTGCAATCGCTGGCGGAACCTATTCGGATAGCGTCCGGCTTCTTGGAATGCCGGCGTAAATGGGCACCTTTTGGCCGGTCGCCGCGCTGGCGGAGGGCCCCGGCGCCCTCGTCGCGCACGGCCTCTTCCGCCGGTCGCGCAATCCGATCTTCGTCGGCATGATCGACGTGCTCGTCGGCGTGTTTTTGTGGTCGCCGCATATCGGATCGGCGGCGGTTCTCGCAGCAACCTCGACGCTCGTCGTCATTCAGGTGCGCATCGAAGAGGAGGCGCTCCGCGAAAAACACGGCGAGGATTATGAACGATATGCGCGCGAAGTCCCGCGTTGGTTCGGATGGCCGGCTCGTCGATAGGTCGCTCGTAAGACAGCTTGGAGATCAGCGACGCGCGCACATTCCTGCGGGCCTCACAGCTTTCCGTAGACGCGCGATCAACGATCCAGTCGGAGGCGGCGCGCTTGTCCGTTCAAGTTGTAGCTATTTGGTAGCTGGCAAAAAATTGTTCCGCACACCGAAAAGTTTGGCGGTACGTAACATATTAATTTTATTGAGAAAAGTTGGGTGCGGGGGCTGGATTTGAACCAACGACCTTCAGGTTATGAGCCTGACGAGCTACCGGACTGCTCCACCCCGCGCCAACGGGCTTCGCGCAGGACCGGATCGACGCCAAGCGGCGCAATGCGCGAAGAGCCGCGGGTATAACGACGCCGGGCGCCAAGCACAAGCGCTTTTGACGGATATTTGACATCAGGGTTCTACAGCACGTTACGCGGAAAGATCTCGCCCATGCTTTGCGTCTTGCCGGTCATCACAAGGAGACGCCCGCGGACAAGTTTGCGTTTCGCCGAACGCACAGGCTCAGAGCCCTACCGGTCTCAGGGCCGCGTGAAGCGCAGCATATAGGTCTCGTTCAGACCTGGCGCCGCGATTGGCTCTGCATCCTTGAATCCGAAGCCCATTACTTCCGCCGCGACGCCGTCGCGGCCGAGGCGGATATGCTGCAGCGCCGGCGGGCGCGGCCCCTCCGCTGGCACGTCGAAATCGAGAATGTAGAGCCGGCCGCCGGGCTTTAGCGCATTCTTCACGCTCGCCATCAGTTCGGCAGGATCGGTGAAATAGTTGTAGGTGTCGGAGATGAAGGCGACGTCGATCGAGGCGGGCGGCAAGGTGATGGAATTCGGCCGGCCGAGGACGGCAGCGACGTTCGACAAGTCAAGATCCTCCGCCCGCTGATTGATGAGCTTCAGGAAGCGCGGCTCGATATCGATAGCGTAGACCTCGCCCGTGGGCCCGACCGCCCGCGCGAAGAGCAGTGAATAGAGGCCCGTGCCTGCGCCGATATCGGCGACGAATTCGCCCTCTTTCAACGCGATAGCGGCGACAACGGACTCGCGCGCGGCGTAGAATTCGCGGCTGCCGACTTCCATTTTCTCAAGCCAGACGTCGAGCGTGGCGTCTTCCGTCGCGGTAGGCGGCGGACCAGCCTGCCGTTCGCCCGAACAGCCGGCGAGCGCACACCCCACTGCAACGACTACCCGTAACCCGGCCGCACTCCACCACTGACGCCAACGCCTGCGCACAAACCGCCCTCGCCCTTCTTTGCCGCCATATCGTCCGATCGCGGTCTAAAGGTCAACGTGGGGAGCGGTTCGCTTGTTGCCGTCCTTTGAGACCCGGCGTCGCTCTCGCGACGCGGGGCGCCGCAGGACGAGGCTGGATGTCCTTCGAAGGACGATGGGCGATGAAGCGAGACGACCGCAAAGAGCGCCGATGCTGCGCACTCGGCCTGGTTTCGCGGCGCTCCCAGTTCCACATGGCGTGACGCGGACAGGCGCCCAATCATCGGCGCGCGCCGCGTAGCGCCCGACGAGAAAACGGCAGACGCAAAAACGCCCGCGCGTTTCCGCACGGGCGATCTGAAGGCTTTTCAAGAAGGGTTCGATTGCCGGCTTGGCAGGCCTGGCGGCGACCTACTCTCCCGTGTCTTAAGACACAGTACCATCGGCGCTGGAGACTTTAACTTCCGAGTTCGAGATGGGATCGGGTGGAGGCTCTCCGCAAAAACCACCGGGCCGGCGAAGCCGGCAATCGAAACAGCGAGAGTCATTTTTTCCCGAGCGTTTCGTCCTTCGAGACGCCGCTTCGCGGCTCCTCAGGATGAAGCGCCCTTCATTGTCTAACGCTTTGCAGACGAACCATCCGGTTACGGATCGTTCGCCGCGCATGAGCTTTCGTCGCGCCCCGAAGGGCGCATCTGATTTTTTGCGCAACTTGCGTTGCGCATGCGACGATCAAGCCAATCGAGCAATTAGTACCGGTAAGCTTCACGCATCGCTGCGCTTCCACGCCCGGCCTATCAACGTGATAGTCTTTCACGGCTCTCAAGGGAATGTTTGTTTCGAGGCGCGTTTCCCGCTTAGATGCCTTCAGCGGTTATCGCTTCAACACATAGCTACCCAGCTGCGCCATTGGCATGACGACTGGTCCACCAGAGGTGTGTCCATCCCGGTCCTCTCGTACTAAGGACAGCTCCTCTCAACATTCCTACACCCACGGAAGATAGGGACCGAACTGTCTCACGACGTTCTGAACCCAGCTCACGTACCACTTTAATCGGCGAACAGCCGAACCCTTGGGACCTGCTCCAGCCCCAGGATGTGATGAGCCGACATCGAGGTGCCAA
>CAZDRH010000016.1:0-12708 GCA_964507915.1 uncultured Caulobacterales bacterium | reverse complement strand
TCCATCGGATTGCGCGACTGGGCCCATGCGTGATCCTCAATGAGGGTTGGTATTACCAACTCGATCTCGTATCGGTAGCGCCAGCGTGCATATCGGCTCGCGGCCCACGGCGCTCTCATCCAGAATGGCAGACGTGAAATCGCGCCATCCTCCTGGCCTGCCCCCTTCAAACGCAGACGATTTGATGCTTCCAAACCCGCTGCGTTTGATGGGGGTAGGTCACCACCTCGGGACTGAACATCTAGTAGCGTATGCTGGTCTGCAACGCGACGAAGGATTGCGCTTTGCCGCCGGAGTTTGTGAGCGCCGGCCCGGGCTCAATCCGCACGGCGCTGAGTGCGAGTTCCCAATGCCGGTTCGGTCGGTAGTTCACTCGACTATACCACTGCGCCGCCGCGAACGAACCACCCGGCGCGCCGGGCGCCGTCAACGCAAGGCCGGGCGGCGCAAAAAGCGAATCTGCTCGCTCAAGGCGCCACACAAATTCTACGCCGCCAGTCAGAGTCAGAGCGGAGGTCGGCTGCGCGCTCACGAAGGGATGGATGTCGAAAACGTTGCGAGGCGCAATAGCTGCCGCGTCGGAGAGGTAGGAAAGGTTGGGGTAGCCGAGGTCGAACGTGCCAAGGCGCCCGTCGGTGGAATCTCCGTCGCCGCTGGCTGCATCGAAGCGAAGCGCCAATCTGGGACGCCACGAGTGATCGAAGCCGCGACTGACCTCGCTTGCGAAGCCGAACGCCCGAATGCCAAGGTCTCCACGGACACTTTCCAGCGTTCCGAACTGGAGCCCGCCCTGAGCGTCCCAGCGCCAGGGACCTTTCTCGCCCTGCGCCCGCAATGCGATCGAGTGCCTTTGCTCGACGCCTGCTCCAGCTGCGTAGCGGGCGCGCTCATCGCGGCGACCAAAATAAGTGAGCGTCATCATCCCGTGACTCGCCGCGACGCCCCAGGCGAGATCTTGAGGATCCGGGTCATCGTCGAAACTGTTCGGCCCGTTGCGGGTCGGACGCGCGACGAATGCATCCAGGCGAGCTTTCCCAGCGCTGGCGTTCAACCGCACGCCGTCGAACGTCCGCCGGATATTCGTGCCGTCTCGAAGGCTTACAAAGCGGCCGAACGGCAGCTCTTGGCGTCCTATTCGGAAATGGAGGTTCCGCGGTCCAATTTCGACGAAACCCTGCGCGAGATCGGGCGCGCTTTCGTCCACCGCACGTGCGGACGGCTCGCGACCCTGTTCATGATAAGCCCCTAATTGAACGAACGCTCTCAGCTCAGGAACGACGTGGAGATCGGCATGGACAAGAAGCCGGGTCGCTCCAGAGGTGAAGTCCTCTACCGGGAGCCGACCAAACAAGGGTTCGTCATAAGTTTCGACGCGATAACGCAATTCGCCGCCGAGCGACGCGTAGGCGCCGCTTGAACCAATGGGCACATACTTGAAGCGTGGCACATAAGCGGGCCGGTCCTGGCCTGCGAGCCAAGAGTAATCCTCTTCCCATCGTATCTGCTTGATCTCATAGGCGCCGACTGCGGCCGTTTGCGCGAACGCGGTCGGAGAAAAAACCGCCGAAAAGCCGATCGCCACGCTTACGAGCAGCACGCGCATGTTTAGCGACGCCGCGTGAAGCGTTGCTCTACAAACAGGAATTCCTGGCGGCCGGGATAGCGCACGAATATCCGCTGCACGTTGTAGTTCCTGTCGCGGATCTCGATTTCGAAGCGCAGCGCGCGACGCCGGCCGGTGGGCTCGGCCCCCATGCCCGCTTCCGTGCTTTCTCCGTGCAGGGAGAAACGTTGCGCGGTCTCGTCGCCACGGCTGAAGTAGATCATCTGGCCCGGTTCGAACGTGTCGGTAGTGACGAGTTCGAAGCGACCGTCTAGTCGATTGTAGCCCAGCACTGCGTCGCGCGCTGACGGATTGCCGCCGAAGGTTCCACGCAATTGCTCGTGGAGATAACGCCCGCCGAGGGCCCATCGACGCGTCGCGCGTAAATCAGCGCTTACGATCGGCGCGGCGCCTCCGCCCGGAAAAACGCGCATCTCGACCGACCAGTCGCCAACGAGCGGCTCGAGCCAGGCGTGCTCTGGTCCAGGCATTGCGAGGCGCGTTGAAGCGGGCAATTCGGCGTTTGTCGCTGGCGCTTGAGCGGCGGCGCCCCAACCAACGAACGTCAACAGTGCGGCCACAAAAACTCGTTTCATGTCGTGTCCTCTCAAGACGCACGACCTCAGCGCATACCCTCGGGCGCCTCTTTGAAGCCGCGCGCAGTTGTCCCTCAGGTCGCCGACTCGCATATAATGGGCCCTCCTGGCAGCGAGACCCGCAACAACCTTGCAGGCTGGTCGCCTCCATCAAGGAGTCTCCCTGTAGTCAGCACGTAGATGTGTTTGCGGCTCGCGTCTGTGTACTGCACTGCCGTCGACCCGTCGCCGCCTTCGGGGAGAACCAAACGTGTTTCGTCTGCTTGCGTCCACACCACCGTGTCGGCATGCGTCGCGGCGATAAAGCCGCCGCCAGGGGCCAGCACGAAATCGTCGACGCGGCCGGGCGCAGCGACCTCCTGCAGCGTCCCAAGGGGACGGCCATCGTCTGCAATTCCGACTACGGATATTCTCCCCGTGAACGAATTCGAAGCATAAAGACGCGCGCCTTTGCGCTTAAGGCCGTTGACACCCGGTCGTGGATCGCGGTGTGTCGCATCGGGCGCCAAGTCGGGCGCGTCCAGCCAATTCGTGAGCTCGCCCCGTTCTACGTCGAGCCGCCAGATGCGGCCGAGAACAGAGTCAGCCACTAAAACTCCGCCATCGTCGAGAGCGACCATCCCGTTTAGAAAACGTGCATCCGTCGCCGGTATCGTACGTATGATGTCGCCCTTGTCATTGAGCACAAGAAACTGGTTGGTTTGGAGAAAGGCCGGGCCGTCTGCAAATGAAGCGCCGTGGGCGGCCACGAGGTAGCCGCCCGAAATTGCGAGCAGGCTGACCGGATGCGCCGGCAGTTCCGCGAAGGGAGCTGCGGCCCCCTCGGGCGCATATGCCATGATTTCTTTTGCCGTGTAATTCGAGAATAAGACGCGACCTGAAGGTTCGACGATGAGGTTTTCCAGAAAGGCGCCGTGCGGGTAGCTCGCCAGCGTCTCGACCCGCGCGCAGGCTTTCGGCGACGGCGATAAGCCGCATGCATTCAGGGCGAACGTCCCTGCAGCGAGAAAAAACATCCGGAACACTGCTCGTCTCCATTCAGCTGCCGAAAGGTGTTTTCCGACGTTTGCTAGTCGAGAAAACTGCGGACCGCGGCGATGAAGGCTTCCGGCTGGTCGATCTGGGGGAAATGGCTTGCATTGTCGATGATCGTCAGTTTCGCCCCGGGCGTCAGGCCCGTGATGTACGGCGCAAGGGCGACCGGAAACAATCGGTCTTCCCGTCCCCAGATGACGAGCGTCGGCGCGGTGATGCGTGGCATGACGGCTTCCAGCCGCGCAGAACCGAACAAGGCGGGGCCAAGGCGCGCTTCAATTGTTCTCTCGCCGCTCGCCTGGAATCGGGCGTATGCTTCGCGCGCATACTCCGGTGTCTGCGTTTCGGGGCGCACAAGCACAAATGAAAGCAGCTTCGCCATCTCCGCCTCGGAATTCGGAAACAGATTCACCGGTGGCGCGCCTTGGAACATGGCTTCAAATCCCGCGGGATCGACAAGAACAAGACGATTGACTCTCGTGGGATTCGCTGCGGCGAAGGTGGCTGTGGCCCATCCGCCAACGGAGTTTCCGATCAGGTCGGCGCGCGCGACGCCTTCGCGGTCCAACAACGTCAGAACGGCATTGGCCTGTGCGTTCATGCCGAGATCGGCGGCGTTGCGCGAAGATCCTCCGAAGCCAAGCATGTCAATCGCATAGACCGTGTGCGTGTCGGCGAGCGCAGTCATGACTGACTTCCAGTCTTCCTTGTGCCCGCCAACGCCGTGCACAATCACAAGCGCTGGTCCTCGGCCAGCCTTGAGATACGCCGCCTGATCGGACCCGACGGGTAGCATGTGAGAAGTGATCGAGTTTGGCATCGTGTTTTGCCCTTCCTTTCCCAACCCTGCGCACGCCGACAAGGCGAATGCTGCGGTCAAAGACATCGGTGCAGCCGCAAGGAGCGTCCGGCGTCGCATTGCAGTCCTCAACAAGGTTTCGGTCATTGGTTGGCTCCTTCATTTCTGCGGCAAGAAACGGCCAAGGCGTTTTCGATTGCGGCCGCGATTGCTGGACATTCGGTTGCGAAAGCGGCGGCTGTTGGCGCGCCGAAGCGCAGCACGACGCTGGCGCGCGCGGCGCGCAGGGATTCGACCAGGCTGCCGCTGTCGATGACGTCGCCCGCACTCACCACGCTGCCCGGTCCGGTCGCGAAGGCGCCGCTGCAAACAAACACCACATCGTCCGCGACCATAAGCATCTCGTCCGCGGCATAAATCTCCAATACGCCTTCCCGAAGACGCCGAAGGCAGGCGCCGCTCTCCTGCGGAAGCGCGTCGAAGACCCGAGCGCTGCGAACCAGATCAGCAAGCGGCGGGGCCGCTGGGTCGGTCAATGCAACTCGCTGCATCGAGGCATCCTTTCGACTTCAAGCCTAGCCCGCAACGCCCTCGCCGACATCCGCCGATTTGGGGAGGTGTATCGGGACAGCAGGGACAGGCTTACGCCGGTATCTTGACGGCAATGCGCGTTCCCGCGCCCGGCGCGCTGTCGATGTTCAGCGTCCCGCCCAGAGCTTCCACTCGCTCGCGCATGCCCAGCAAACCCCATCGCCCGCCCAGCGCCGCTGCTTCGGTCGGGGAGAACCCGACGCCGTCGTCAACAATATCGAGCGATATCGCTCCATCCGAAGCGTTCACGTTTATGCTGACCTGATTGGCTCGACCGTGATTCGCCGCATTCGCTACCGCCTCTTGAATGACGCGCAGAATCGCCTCCGACTGCCGCGCATCGAGACGTGTCAAGCCAAGGTTTATGCCCGTCGTGATCGCGGGCTTTGCTTCGCGTCTCTCAACCAGCCAGGCGGCGAGCGCGCGCGCAAAATCATCTGTGCTGGCGCGAGACGAACGCAATTGCCAGACCGCATCCCGCACCTGAGCAAGGCTGGTCCGCAATTCACGCGCCACAACGCCGAGCTTCTCGGCGAGCGCTGCCTCGCCTACCCCAGACGCTTGGCGCGCCACGCCCTCAAGCTGCATCGCCGCCCCCGCGAAGCCCTGAAGCGCCGTGTCATGGAGGTCGCGAGCGACGCGCATGCGGTCTTCGGCAATGGCGGTCGCGCGCCGCCGGGTTTGCTCTCGCCACAACCAGAAGAGGGCCGCTCCGCTTGCCACGATCAGGCCGCCGACCAACATGGCCGCGAGCAGACGAAAGCGTTCGCTGTTCTCACGCTCAGTCGCTCGCTCAAGACTGATTTGCTCAATTAGCGTCGTGCGCTCGGCGATGCCGACTTCAGCGGTGGCCATTGCGGATGCTTCCGCGAGAGCCGCGCGCCGACTGGACGCGAGCGCTTCAAAGGCTGCGCTTTGCATATCGAAGGCGCGCGCCGCATCGCCCGCCGAGGCGAAACTGCGCGCGGCGAGCGCCAAGGCCTCCGTGCGCGTGCCTTCATCCTCGAGGTTCCTGAGCCGATCGACCGTAGCCGCGCACAATGTTGCATCCTTCAAGGACCGCAAAGCGCTGTGCACCTGAAGACAACCAAGTGCGATGTTGAATGCGTCACGGTCCTGGCCGTCGGCAATGCGCTCAGCATCGGCGATCAAGCCGAATGCAGCCGCCCGTTCGCCCGTGCCGGCCGCCGCGCGTGCGCGCGTCATCAAATTCACGATGCGCATATTCGCGAGATAGCCCTCCCGCGCAACGGGATCGTCCGCAAGCGTCAGCGCTTTCTTTGCGACGGCGTCGGCCTCGGAGAAACGAGAGAGCTCGGCCAACGCCTGGGCTTGGTTTGTGAGGAGCCCAAGCGCGAAGTTGCCTTTGGGCCAGGCGCGCTCCAGCTCAAGATAGGCGCTCAGCGCCCCTGCGGGGTCGCCGAGCGCCAATTGTATATTCGCCGCATTAAACCGGGTGGTCGCCGACAGCTCAGCTTCCCCGGCGCGCGCGAATGCGTCTGCGGCAAGTCGCAGACTCCGCAAGGCCTCGCCCATGCGCTCGCCCGACTGCAGCGCGACTCCGGCGTTGTTGAGCGCACGGCCAAGACAGGCCTCATCCCGGGCTGCACGACACAGCGCCGCCGATCGCTGGAAGCGGATTACCGCTTCGCCATGCTCTTCTGCGTTCATCAGGGCGACGCCCGAAAAACGCAGCGCGCGCGCCGCGGGTTCGTCCGCGCGTACCTGCTCTAAAGTGCTCGCAAGCGCATCGGCGTCACTCGCCAATTGGCGCGCCTGCTCTGTCGACTCCAGCGCGCCGACGCGCTGCTGGAGCGCTTCGAGTTCGGCCATAGGATCGGCAAACGCCGAAGTGGTCGCAACGGCGAACGCCGCGACGATGATGGCAGTCATCCGACTCACGAGTTTCGATTCTGGCGCGTGGCGAAAAAGCCGCGAGCCGTTGCTTTGGCGATGGCCGCGCCACGGTCATGACAACCGAACTTCTCGATGATCGATTGCACATGCGTGCGAACGGTCGCCTCGCCCATCCCAAGACGGGCTGCGATCTCTTTGTTACGCATCCCCTCGGCGAGCAGCAAAAGCACGTCGTTTTCACGACCCGTGAGGATGATTCTTGGCGCGCTTTCCGCGAGTCGACGCGCCGTACGCTCTGAAAAGGAGCGGCGTCCTTGAGAGACAGTGAGAATTGCGCGCGTCATCTCCTCCGCGGTCGCATCCTTGAGGAGGTATCCCCATGCGCCAGCCTCCAGAGCGCGATGCAACGTCTCGTCTCCTTCGAAAGTAGTGAGAACGATCGCACGAGTAGAAGGGCATTGGCGGGCAAGCGACTCAATCACCGCCACCCCGTCATCAACTCCAAGCCGCAAATCAACAAGCGCAATATCCGGGTGCAAGGTCGTGCACGCTTTGAGCGCCTCGTCATGCGAGGACGCATCACCGACAACAGAAACATCGACGATCCCCTGCAACATCGCACGAACCCCAGCCCGGATCGAGGGGTGGTCGTCGATCACCACGACATCAACCATCGCAGTTCTCGCCGCCACGAGCACTTCCGACGCGCAGATCCGCAGGAACCGGACAACACGACAATGCCGGCTGACGAGAACGTGCAGGCCGAGACGCCAGACGCATTTCTGCTCCCCTCAACATCGAACTTCAAGCCTTTCGACGGCCCGCCTCTTGGCCCTCTTTACTCTTAATCTTGGGCTGGGCGCCACCGAGATGGTAATTCCTCCGTGTTTAGCGGGGCTGGCTGATAGACTTCATGCGGCGTTTTTCAGTTTCCGGACGTACGTGTCGCCTTGGCCAAGAAGTGAGCTAGCGCGGTACCCTCCTTTGTAGCCGCGCCGCGGCCCTCCCCTCACCGCAAGCTTGCTGACCAGCCCCCGAGAGCGCAGCCGGTGGCTATGATACATTGAGGCCTGTTTCCATCTGTGTACGGAACGGAATCCCTGCGACGGATGAAGGCTGCTTTGAGCCATCGGAAGACCGGCAAAGGCCTCACGGTCTAGCGTCTGCGCAGCCATACGAAACTCGACAGCACGGCGCGACAACTCGTTCTCGTGGCTGAGGACGCCGAAAGCAATGATCTGTAAGCGAGTTGTCTGACCGGCGCCGCCCTTGAAGCTGCTTGAAGGGAACTACCCCACCGCAAACAACCGCGGAAGCAACACGTCCTGGGCCTCGACCGTGAAGCGCAAGCCCACGGGGGCTTTTTCACGCGCGCTGCCGAGGACGCCGTCGCGCACGAGCTCGCCGAGCAAGTCACGCGCAGTGCGCTCGCCGAGCCCCGTGATTGGAGCTGCATCCCCGCGGGCGATTTCCCCGCGGTGCAAGGTTTCAAGCAGCAGTTTCGACGCCTCTGGCCGCCAGCCCTTCAACTGCGCGTAGCGCTTTAACCGTTCTGCGAGGCCATCGAGGTCGAACAGGCCGCTCATGAATCGGATCTGGTCGACGCTGACTTTGAGAAACCAGACCGAAAACGTGTAAAGGGCGCGTTCCGAAAGATTGCCGCGACCATCGAGATCGCCCTGACGCGGGCTGTCGGCATGGTCCATCATCGACTTGTATTCGCTCCGTCCGGCCAAGCCGCGGGCAAGCCCGCGCGAAATCGACCAGAGGCCGTGGGCGCCGACGCCAGATAGATGCGCCATCGCATGACTCATCAGGCGGCTGACCCGGCCGTTCCCGTCTGGGAAGGGGTGTATGTAGTTCAACCGGTGGTGCGCCGCCGGAATGGCGAGAAGCCGCCGGGCCGGGCCCATCTTCGCGAGTTCGTAGCGCGCCGAGAAATGCGCCATGAACGACGCGACCGCCGCGCTGCTCGGCGGGATATGGCGACCAACGGCGACGTCATGGGCTGGATCATTGCGAAGGGCGCCCGGCGTCATGAGGAAGCTGCGACCGGCCCCTTCGATACGCAGCATCGCTTCGGGCGCGTCGTGGTAGAACTCGCGGTGGAGCCGCGTGATGAAAGCAGAGCTCGCAGGATCGGTTAGCGCGCCTGCGGCCGCCTCCGCATCGATCCTCTCCTGGATGCGAATATGAGCGCGGGCTTCGAGCTGAAGATTGCGCCGACCTTCGTCGGCGTCAAAATCGTTTGCGAGGGCGCGCTCAATGTCCCGCGGGCGCGTGTTGTGGCCCTCGATCAGGTTTGAGTAGTAGCAATTCATGACCCGCACGAGCGCAGCGAGACTGGCGGCGGTTTTGGGGTGTAGACGCGCCCCGAGCTGGCTGGCTGCAGCCGGCAATTCGGTGAGAAGGTCCAAGAGCTCACCGCGCGCTTCTTCAAGAAAGCACGGCTCGATGCGGGTCGGGGCTTCGTTAGCGGGTCCGGTCGACATTTGCCGATATTACATCAGGTGCAGAGTGTTGACCATAAAGGGATTTCTAGCGTCCGCTGCGGCATGATTGCCGATGTAGGTTGCCGATCCAGTCCGTCTGCCTAAATCGATTATGCTTCAAGGGCTTTGGCCTCCGGGAACGACGTCCGGCGCCGGTTCGCATCAACACGAGAGTCGTGCTCCATCTTTGTTTCTCTTGCATCGCCCCCGCGGAAGACGCTTGTGCGCGATCAAATCGGCGCCCCCATAGTCTCATCGGCGATCGGTTTCAGGCCGCGGACGACTGCGTCCCCCCAGCCGACGTTTCGTCTTGCCGGATTTGGCCGTGCGCCGGCTCCGTCGAAGTAGGTGTTGCGCGGCGCGCGGGCGTCGGCGGCCGCGTGTCTGCAAGCGCCCGCCGTCGCCCGCGCGCCGCCGCGTTCGAAAGCGATTGCGCGACCGCTTTCGAGGTGCGCTCCACCGCCGCGGCAAGGGCCAGCTCGCCGAATGCGCATCGCCCAAAGTGGGGTCGAGAGAGCGGTGCCGGACCGAGAGCCCGCCGATGAGCCGGAGCCCCACGCGCGCCGCGGCGCTCGTCGACGCCAAGCCGCGGCGGCCGTCGGGCGCGCTTTCCTACGCGCGGGGCTGCGCGCTTGAGAGACCTCAGGACTTATGGGGAGACGTTCCGAAGGGACGATCCGAACCGGGTGAATGAGCATGCCGACATTCGATTCCGATTTTCGAGAAGCGCGGGAAAGCCAGCAACACGAAGGCTCTCCAAAGCCCCCAATCGCGAGTTCATCCGTAAGCGGTGCAGCGCTCCTCGCTGGCGCTCGATCGCGAAAAAGCGGACATACCTGCGCCCACCCGGCGGGAAGGCAAGAAGCGCTGTTCGTACAAGGAGTTATTCTCACAGAGATCGGACGTCGCATGCGTTTACGATGTAAACGAATTTTTCAGCTGGCGCGCGCGTAGGGAGAGCGTTTCGGCGGTAAGCCGCTGATTTCTGGTGCGTTTACGTTGTAAACGTCCAATCGGGTCCAGCGTTTACGATGTAAACGTCGCCGATTTCCGACTTCGGTCCGGGGCGCGCACAGCATCAGATTTCCTGAATCTCCATAGGCCCCTCAACAATGCGCACATTCGGGTTGCCCCGCAACGCGAGGCGGTTGACCGCCCGCGTGAGGAAAACTTCGTATCCTTGTTTTGACAAGGGTTGCCCGGGTTGACCCGGTCAACCCGAAATAATCTCTGTGCTGACGTTGACATTTGCCGCGTCCGGACGCGACACTGACGCGAGCGTTGAATGCACCAACCTTTGGGGGGGCCCAAAGGGGAGTTTCGATCGGGTGCGAAAAGTCAGTCTTACCGGAAAGGTCTCTCGCGAGACCCGGTCCGCATTTTACAAGCTCTGCGAACGAAGCGACGTTACTCCAAGCGAGGCGCTCGAGACGATGGCCCTCGCGGCGATCGCGCGCGCCGGCGCCGGCGGCGTGCTCGATCTCAAAGGATTCGCCGAGCTGGCGCCGACGGCCGATCCCTTCGCGTCAAGAACCCTCGAACTTGCCGAGCTGATGCGCCGGCGACTCGATGACGTCGCCTTCCTCGTGGCGGCGCAGTTCGCGGAACTTGCTCCCGAGCGCTATGCCGAGGCGATCGCCAGGGTCGAAAAGGCGCGCCGCCCAGCCGCAGCAAATGCCAACTCGGGGATGGCCAGCGCGACGCCTTCGCCGCGCGTCCAGGGGGCCGTATGACAGACGCCGACAAGCCGCCGCAGCTGGATCTGTTCAACGACGCTCCCGAGACTCCCGTCAAAAGACGCACGCCGGCGCGGACGTTGGCGACCGTCCGGTCAGCGCGCCTGACGCAGACCACCTCGGTTCAGGTGCCGCCTCAACCGCAACCCGCGCCGGCATTTGCGAAACCTCTGAAGCCTCAGCCGGCGTCGCCAGCGCCCCTCAGCGAGTTCGAGAACCCGGCGCGTCTGCTCCTCGATGTCCGCGCCGCTGCGACGCGGCTCAACGTCTCGGCGTCCTTCCTCAACAAGCTGCGCTGCTATGGCGGCGGTCCGCCCTTCGTGAAGATCGGGTCGGCGGTCCGCTACGCCGTCGGCGACATCGAAGCGTGGGCGGCGTCGCGCCGGCGCACGTCAACGTCTGATCCGGGGACGTCCGATTAGCTGCGCTTGCATGGATTTTCCCGACGGCGCCCGTTGGACGGCGTTAGACATTGTTGCTCTGCATGGGGACGATCTCTGCGCCGCCGCCTTGCATCGCAGCGATGATGCGCGCGCCAACGGCGTCGGCTGCGGCGAGGCGCGGGTCATTTCCGAGATGCGCGTAGCGCGCCGTTGTTTGCGGCTGAGAGTGACCGAGGAGGCTCCCGATCAACGGCAGGCTCGCGCCGCCCGCCACGGCGACGGACGCGAAGCTGTGGCGAAGATCATGCATCCGCACGTCGTCGAGCCCGGCTGCGGCGCGAATGCGCTCCCAGGGCTGCTGCAGGTTGATGAGACGGGCGCCCGCTTTGGCTCCGCAAATCACGTGCGGGTTGCCTTCCTGCCTCGGGAGACTCGCCAGCACGTCGAGCGCCGGCGCCGACAGCGCGATCGTCTTCTTGCCCGTCTTCGAGTCCGGCAGGCGCAGAAGGCGCGCCTCGACGTCGACCCATTCCCATTTTAGCGTCAGGATCTCGCTGAGACGCGCGCCGGTGAGCAAAAGCAGACGGAGAGCGCCGACGACGTAAGGCGACTCGCCGCTCGTCGCCGCCTCGGTGAGCGCCTTTCCAAGCCGCGCCATTTCATCGGGCGAGAGGAACCGATCGCGTTTCACCTCTCCGAATTTCGGGACATCGGCAACGGGGTTCACCGCGTCCTCGCGCTCGCCCCAGACGCGCGCCTTTCTCATCATGTGGCTGAGCAAAGCGCGCGTGCGGTTCGCGGCGAAGGGCGTCGCCTTCATCCGCGTGATGAGCCGGGCTATGTCGGCCGTGGTGATATCTTTGACGAGGAGCTTTCCAAACGCCGGCAGGACGTAGCGCTTGAGCGTTCGCGCATCATTCGCCGCGGTGCCGGGCTTTTTGTAGACGCGCGCATGATCTTCCATGTAGCGCTGCGCGAGGCCTTCAAAAGTCGCCGCTTCGCGATCCCGCTTGCGGTCCACTGCGGGATCGGCGCCGGAGAGGATGAGGCCGATAAGGCGCTTGGCTTCCTTGCGGGCCATCTCCGGCGTCCAGGGCGAGCCGTGCGCGCCGATCGTCAGCCAGCGTTGAACCCGGCCGCGCCGATATTTGAGAATGTAGGTCCGGACGCCCTTCTTCGAAACGCGCAATCCAAGGCCCCGCACTTCGCCGTCCCATACGGTCTCGCCTGGCTTCGCCGCGTCGACCGTGCGCTTCGTAAGATTGACCATCGTCCGTACTCGTCTCAAATATCGGCCTGAGCTACCGCTGAGCTACCACTGAGCTACCAATTGGGCGGAAACTGGCGGAAAGGCAATAACACAAAAAACATCGGAGTTATAAGCACTTGTGCAATTGTGAGCAAAGCTAGGAAAGCCCAAAAACACTGACAAAAGTTACTTTTAATCAGTAGGTCGATGGTTCGAATCCATCTGGGCTCACCAACGGGATCAGTGATCTTTTGGCCAAGTAGCGCGCCTTGATCGGAAGGCGCGATGCGGCGCATGTTGGTTGAGCCAGCCCGCCGCGCCGGCGCTGGCTTATGTGTCGAACGGTCTTAACCAGTATCAGAGCGTC
>CAZDRH010000015.1:0-16955 GCA_964507915.1 uncultured Caulobacterales bacterium | reverse complement strand
TCGCCCTTGGCCTCAGCCGGCAGACGAGCGCGATCATCAAACAGAATCTCTGGGCCAGCCTCGGCGTCGTCGCGCTTCTCATTCCCGCAACGCTTTTCGGCCTCAATATCGGCGCCGCGATAGTCGTTCATGAGGGCTCGACGCTGTTAGTCGTCGCCAACGCCCTGCGCCTGTTGGCTTATCGCCGAGGGAAAAGAGATTGACACGCCGCCCGCGACGGTCGTGCCCATTTTGAGAATGCCATGATTCGCCGCAAATGGCCAAGTTGCCGCTAGACAGCTTGTATGACACGTTAACGAATACAGCTTATATGACACGTTAACGAATTCTGTGTAAAGCCGATCCATGACCTCGTTGCGCCGATGCCTCGCGATTCTGATGACAGTCGCGCTCGCCGTTTACGGCGCGGCCGCGACCTCGATCGCGCACGCGCATGCATATTCGGGATTTCACGCCGTCCACGTCCTCGGCGACGACCATCAACATGGCGACGCCGATCAACACCAGGATATTGCGGACACCGACCTCCGCGGCCCAGTCAGCGATCCCATGGAGCCGGCATCCGAGCATCACGAAAGCGGATTTCACTCGCATACTGCTCCGCATTTCGGGCCTGCCGATTCAATGAGCGAGCTTACGACCGCGCTTGCGTCGGAGCGCGCATACTTCTTCGATCCTGACCGATTGCCATCCTACGTCCGGGACGAATCGCCGTTCAAGCCTCCGCGTACATCCCTCTGATCGAAACGTGGACGCCGCGCTTTGCGGGGTCCTCATCGTTTGCGTCAGAGGAGGAATCTCATGAGACTCTTTATTGCGGCGATCCTTTTGGGGGTCGTCTTCAACGCCAGCGCTGCTGCGCAGGCGGATGAAAATGTCACCCGGGCAGAATCGGTGCGCCGCGCGCTAAGCGATGACCCAGGCGTCGCGGCGGCGCGCGAGGCCGCAAATGCAGCGGAAGCGTCAGTGCGCCAGGCGGGGGCGCGCGCCAATCCGACGCTCGAACTTCAGCTTGAGGATTTCGGCGGAACCGACGCCTTCAGCGGCACGGGCGGCGCGCAGGCGACCTACACGCTCGCGCAGGAATTCGCGCTTGGCGGCGACCGGCGCGCGCGGCGTCGCGCGGCGGAAACAAACGCGGCGGCTGCCTTCATCCGCGCCGGCCTCACGCGCGCCGATCTCCAGGAGGCGGTTGAAACTGCCTTCGTCGAAGCGCAGGCGGCCGAGGCGCTCGCCCGGATCGCGACGACGCGCGTCGCGACGACGAAGAGCTTGTCGGCTTCGGTCGCCCGCCGCGTCGCGGCGGCCCGCGACCCAGCCGCCGCCGGATCGCGCGTCGCGGCGCAGTTGGCCGAAGCTGAAGCCGCTGAAGTCAGCGCCATCGCGCGCGCGGCGGCGGCGAAAGCAGCGCTGGCGAGCTATTGGGGCGGGTCTTCAAATTTCAGCATAGACCTCCAATCGTTTGAGGCCGCCGATTTTCGCGACGCAACTGAAACGGCGAAGTCCGCGGACATTGCGCTTGCTGAATCAGAGCGGGCGCGCGCAGCGGCGGCGGTCGATGTCGAGCGCGCAAAGCAGGCGCCAGACCCGACGGTCACCGCCGGCTTCCGGCAACTGCGCGAGACGGACAGTTCCGCCTTCGTCGTCGGCCTCAGCGTTCCCTTGCCAATCTGGAACCGTAATGCCGGCGCGATCGCGGCGGCGCGCGCAGAGGCCTCGCGCGCCGACTTTGAAGTAAAGGCGCGCGAGCGTGCGCTGGCGCGCGAAACCGCTTATCTCGCATCACAAGCGGAGGCCGCGCGAAGCCAGATTGAAGCCTATGCGACGCGCATCATTCCGGGCACGGAGCGCGCGCACCGCGAGACGCTATCGGGCTACGCCCAAGGCGGGCTCTCCTATATCGAAGTGCTCGATGCAGAAGCAGCGCTGACGATGGCGCGCGAGCGGCAGATCGCTGCGCGTCTCATGTTTCATAAATCCGAAATCCGCCTCGCTCGCCTCAAGGGCGCAATGCAGGCGACGTCTTCTGTGGAGAGTTCTGAATGAAAACCAATATGCTCGGCGCCCTGCGCACCGCGCCCGTCGCCGCTCTTCTCGCGCTTTCCGGATGCGGCGGCGCCACGGCGCCTGTCGAAGAAAACCACAGCGAGGCGGCCGCGGCTGACTATGAACGCGGGCCGCATCGAGGCCGGATGCTGCGCAACGGCGACTTCGCCGTTGAAGTCACCATCTTTGAGGACGGCGTCGATCCGGAGTACCGAGTCTATGCCTATCTCAACGACAAGCCGATAGATCCAGCGAGCGTCGCTCTCGAGATCGAACTTGGCCGCCTTGGCGGTCAAAAGGATCGCTTCGCGTTTTCACCGCAAGAAGATTTCCTGCGCGGCGACGGCGTCGTCACCGAGCCGCACAGTTTCGACGTCTCGGTGCGGGCGACGCATGACGGCAAGGCGAACGCATGGGATTACGAGTCTTATGAAGGGCGCACGACCTTCGCGCGCGAGCAGGCCGACGCCGCCGGGGTCGCGGTTGAGAGGGCCGGCCCCGCAACCATTGAAGAGACTGTGTCGCTTGCCGGCCGCGTCGAACTGCTGCCCCAGGGCCGCGCGGAGGTCGCCGCATGGTTTCCGGGACGTATCGTCGAGATGACGAAGAAGATCGGCGAACGCGCCGAGAAGGGAGAACCGCTTGCAAGAGTGACTGCCAGCACCAGTCTCCAAACCTACACGATCACGGCGCCGATTGCAGGGGCTGTCGTCGAGCGCCGCGCGAATGTCGGCGACGTCGCCGGTGAGGCGCCGCTCTATGTCATCGCCGACGCGACCCAGGTGCACGCCGAGTTCTATGTCTATCCGAGGGACGCGGAACGTCTCGCCGCCGGCCAGCCCGTGACGATCAGGAGCCTCGACGGCAAGTCGTTGATCGAAGCGACGATAGAGGCGATCCTTCCATCGGCAGACATGACGACGCAAACAATCGTCGCCCTTGTCGATTTGCCGAACGAGAACCTCATCTGGCGGCCCGGTCAGGCGGTCGAGGGCGTCGCAGTGATCGGCAAGACCGACGTTCCGCTTGCTGTGAGAACGCAGGCGCTGCAACGCTTTCGCGACTTCACGGTCGTCTATGCGCGCGTCGGCGACACCTATGAGGTCCGCATGCTGGAGCTCGGGCGGCGGACGCCTGAATGGACCGAGGTCCTCGGCGGCGTAGATCCCGGCGTCGAATATGTCACGAAGAACGCCTTCCTCATTCGTCAGGACGTCGAGAAGTCGGGCGCAAGCCACGATCACTAGGAATCCGCGCCATGCTCGCAACCCTTATCCGCCTTTCCATCCGTCATCACTGGCTTGTGCTGGCGCTCGCGCTGGCCCTCGCCGCCGTCGGCGTGTGGAACTTCCAGCGCCTCCTGATCGACGCGACGCCCGACATCACCAATGTCCAGGTGCAGATCAATTCCGAAGCGCCCGGCTTCTCACCGTTAGAGGCCGAACAGCGCGTGACGTTTCCGGTCGAGACCGCGATCGCCGGCGTGCCGGGCCTCCAATACACGCGCTCGATCTCGCGCTACGGCTTGAGCCAGGTGACGGCCGTGTTCCGGGACGGGACCGATATTTATTTCGCGCGCCAGCTCATCAATGAGCGGTTGCAGTCGGTCCGCAGCCAACTGCCGTCCGGCGTCGAGCCGGAACTTGGACCGATCGCGACCGGGCTCGGCGAAATCTTCATGTATGTTGTGGAAGCCGAGCCCGGCGCGAGAAAGCCCGACGGCTCCGCCTGGACGGCCGAAGACCTGCGCACGCTGCAAGACTGGGTGATCCGTCCGCAACTCCGAACGACGCCCGGCGTCACCGAAGTCAACACGGTCGGCGGGCATGTCCGCCAGTATCACGTGACACCGTGGCCCGACCGGCTCGCCGCCGCGCATCTTTCCATGCGCGACATCGTTGCGGCGCTCGAAGCCAACAACGCCAATATCGGCGCCGGCTATGTCGAACGCTACGGCGAGCAGCTGCTCGTTCGCTCGACCGGACAGGCGCGGAGCGTTGACGATCTCCTTTCGATCGTTGTCGCCAACCGCAGCGGCGTCCCCATCCGGATTGCCGACGTCGCGGACGTCGCCATCGGCGAAGAATTGCGGACCGGCGCCGCGACCGAAGACGGCATTGAGATTGTGCTCGGCACCGTCTTCATGCTGGCGGGCGAGAACAGCCGCGTCGTCGCCAGAGCCGCTGCGGCGCGCCTTGCGGAGGCCGCTAAAGCGCTGCCCGCCGGCGTCATAGCAAAGCCGATCTATGACCGCACGGCGCTTGTCGAGCGCACTATCAAGACGGTCGAGGAAAACCTCGCGGTCGGCGCGTTGCTCGTCATCGTCGTGCTCTTCGTCCTGCTCGGCAACGTCCGAGCGGCGCTCATCACCGCGGCCGTTATTCCGCTGTCGCTCTTCCTTACCATCACCGGCATGGTCGAGAACAGGATTTCCGGAAACCTCATGAGCCTTGGCGCGCTCGATTTCGGGCTGATCATCGACGGCGCGGTCATCATCGTCGAGAATTGCCTGCGGCGCTTCGGGCTCGAACAGCACCGGCTCGGGCGACTCCTCTCGCGCGAGGAACGCTTCATGATCGCGGAAGCCGCGACCGTCGAAGTCATCAAGCCTTCCATCTTCGGCGTCGTCATCATTACGCTCGTCTATGTGCCGATCTTCGCGCTCACAGGCATCGAGGGAAAAATGTTCCACCCGATGGCGTTCACGGTCGTGACCGCGCTGACGGCGGCGCTGATCCTGTCGCTCACCTTTGTGCCCGCGGCGGTCGCGCTCTTCGTCAAAGGCAAAATTTCGGACAAGGAAAGCCCGGTGATGCGCGGCGCGCGCGCTCTCTACGCGCCGGCGCTCGATCTCGCTCTGAAATTCCGTTTTGTCGTGATCGCCAGTGCGGCGGCGCTTGTCGTCATGACAGGCTTTAGCGCTTCGCGCATGGGATCGGAATTCATCCCAAATCTTGACGAGGGCGACATCGCTATGCACGCGCTGCGCATTCCGGGAACGAGTCTTTCGCAGGCCATTAATATGCAGACGGCGCTCGAAGCGCGCCTCCGCCAGTTTCCGGAAGTCGAGCGTGTCGTCTCCAAGATCGGGACGGCCGAGATCGCGACCGACCCGGTGCCGCCAAGCGTCGCCGACACATTCATTCTGCTGAAGGACCGCAAAGACTGGCCAGAGCCGCGCAAATCCCGCGCGGCGCTGGTCGCGGAGATGCAGGGCGCGGTCGATGCGATTCCCGGCAACCGTTACGAGTTCACGCAGCCGATCCAGATGCGCTTCAACGAGTTGATCTCAGGCGTCCGGGCCGATGTCGCCGTCAAGGTTTACGGCGACGATCTCGATGAATTGCTGGGCGTCGCGGGTCAGATCGAAAGCGTCATCGCTGCGACGCCGGGCGCCGAAGACGTGCAATCCGAGCAGATCACAGGATTACCAGTCCTGCAGATAGACCCCGATCGCGCAGCGCTCGCGCGCTTCGGGATCAATGTCGCGGACCTGCAGGACGTGCTTGCCGCTTCGCTCGGCGGTGCGAGCGCCGGTCAGATATTCGAGGGAGACCGGCGCTTCGATGTCGTCGTCCGTCTTCCTGAGACGGTGCGCCAGGATGTTGACGAGATCGGGCGGCTCCGCATCCCGCTTCCGGACGCGGCGGACGGCGTTCGCGGCTTTGTGCCGTTGCAGGAGGTGGCGAAGGTCTCGCTTCTCGTAGGTCCGAACCAGATCAGCCGCGAGAATGGCAAGCGCCGCGCTGTCGTCACCGCAAATGTCCGTGGTCGCGATCTTGGGTCCTTCGTCGCGGATCTGCGCGACCGCATCGACAGCGAAGTCGATGTCCCGCCCGGCTATTGGATCGGTTATGGCGGGACATTCGAACAGCTCATCTCCGGCGCGCGGCGCTTGGCCCTTGTCGTCCCAGCGACGCTCCTTCTAATCATCGGTCTTTTGTTCGCGCTGTTCCGCTCGGTGAAAGACGCCGCGATCGTCTTTTCCGGTGTGCCGCTCGCTTTGACGGGCGGCGTTTTCGCCCTCCTTCTGCGCGACATGCCGCTCTCGATATCGGCCGGCGTCGGCTTCATCGCGCTGTCCGGCGTCGCGGTTTTGAATGGCGTCGTGATGATGACATTTATCCGGGCGCTCGTCAGTGAAGGGCGCCCGCTTGATGAGGCGATCCGTGAAGGCGCGCTGACGCGCCTGCGGCCCGTGCTGATGACCGCGCTCGTCGCCAGCCTTGGGTTCATTCCCATGGCCCTGAATGTCGGGGCCGGGGCTGAAGTGCAGCGTCCGCTCGCCACCGTCGTCATCGGCGGGATCATCTCCTCGACGCTCCTGACGCTGTTCGTGTTGCCGGCGCTCTATCGGCTGGCCCATCGCGAGGGGGATGAGCCCCTACCAAAAATATCGCCCGCCGCCGACACAGTGATGGCCTCCGCCGAGTAAGGCGTTCGCTTGCATGAATCTCCCAGCGTATCCTAGGGCTCTTTGGTCGCCGCGACCGCGATGAACGAAGCGCCGATCGTAAAGCGTTGTCCGACCCAGCCGTCAAAAGGGGCCATAAGTCGCGCGAGAAATGCGATCGGCGGAAAAAAATAAATGCCGCCGCGGACCTTTCCCGGATTGAGACCGACCGCGGCGAGTTCGGCCCATAGCTCTTTCGCGGTGAAGAAATGAGCGCGCCGCCATGTGGGGTGTCCGAAGCTTCCTTTGATACGCCTGTGTAGGTTCCAGACGCTCCAGCGACCTAGATCTCCGACAATCAGTTTTCCCCCTGAGGCTAGCACGCGACGAAATTCCATCAGCGTCTTGCGACGTTCATGTGCAAGACACAGCAAGGCCGAAGCGAAGACGAGATCAAAGGCTCCTTCCGAAAACGGCAAAGATCGCGCGTCGGCGCAAATGGGCGTAAACCGATGATCGATCGATTCCGCGGCGGCGCGTGCGAATTCAATCATGTTGAGACTATAATCGACGCCGACGACCCTTGCGCCGCGCGACGTCAGCGCCGCGGCGAACGCCCCGTCGCCGCAGCCCGCATCGAGCACGCGCTTTCCGTCGACGGACCCGGCGAGATCGAGCAAAAGCCGCCATTCCAATTCGTCGGTGATGCGTCCGAGCGCGCTGCGACGCCAGGCGCGGTAGGAGTCGGCAAGAGAATTATCATCAGGCATCGGGCGATCCCTGAGCCGTGTCGGCGCGCATCATCACGGCGACGACGGCCCCGGACAGGAAAGTCAGCGCCGCGATCGCGGCGATCGCCGCAGCGAAACCGAAGCGATCGGCGATCAGGCCGGCCGACAGCGCCCCGACCGCATAACCGAGATCGCGCCAAAAACGGTATACGCTAAGCGAACGTGCGCGCCAGGATGCGTGTGAGGCGTCCGATACGGCGGCGATGAGGCTTGGATACACCATCGCCGTTCCGACCCCGAGTAACAGACTGCCGGCGAGCCACCACTCGAAGACCCGCGTCATCGCCGTTAGCGCAAGCCCCGCCGCCTGAACCCACATGCCGACGACAATGAGCCCCTTGCGGCCCCATCGGTCGCTCAACGGTCCCGTCGCGATCTGGAGGAGGCTCCAGACGATCGGATAGACGGCTTTCAGAAGCCCGATCCTGTCGATGGCGAGACCGCCCGCCGCGTAAAACAGCGGAAATACGCCCCAGCTCATGCCGTCATTGAGGTTGTTGACAAGACCCGCCTGCGACGCCGCGGCCAAATTGCGGTTTCTGAAAGTCGTCAGCATGAAGACTTCGCGAAAGCTCAGCGGCGCCTGGACTGCGGCGGCGGCGATTTCCTGGGCGACGTGAGCGCGCGTATCGCGCACGACGAGAATCGAAAGCGCAAGTCCGACAATCGCATAGAAAACGCCAAGATAAATCGGCGCGGGGCGAAGTCCGTATCGCGCGCCAAGATAGCCGGTCGCAAGCGCCGTCAAGCCGACCGCTAGATAGCCGGCGAACTCGTTAAGCCCTACCGCGAGCCCCCGCGACTTCGGGCCGACAAGGTCGATCTTCATGATGACGGTCATCGACCACGCGAACCCCTGGCTGACGCCCAGCAACGCGTTCGCCGCGACGATCCAGCTCCAGTCCGGCGCCGCGATGATGAGGAAGGGGACCGGCAGTCCCGCGATCCATCCGATGACGAGAACCCGTTTGCGTCCCCAATGATCCGCCAGATGTCCTGACACCAGATTCGCGAACGCTTTCACGACCCCGAAGCTGATGATGAAGGACCCGATGAGCGTGCTCGACGACAGTCCAAACTCTTCGGCGCCGATCAAGGGCACGACAGTGCGCTCGACGCCGACCATGCCGCCGACGAAGGCATTGACGAGAATCAAAAGCGAGAATTGACGCCAGTTGCGTGCAAGGCCGAGGCCGACCGTGTTCGAGGGCGCGCTCATGCCTCATTCCTTCAAGCCGGTGAAATCCTGCGCGCGCCACGCCATGGCGCACAAAAAGCCGCGTCCGCTCTGTTCCTGAGCCGCTCTAACGCGCGACCGACAGACGCAAGAACGAACGACAAGCGCTCCACCTGCCCATGAAAGTCGAGAGGCCCGACGAACGCCTCGATTTGAATGTTCTGACTGATCGCGCAGCCAAGCAAGGGCCTCGTCCATGCTTCGCCCGCTTAGCGCGCGTGGGCGTCCGCGACATTTCAAGCCGAACTGGAGGGTCCCTTACCGGCGATTATTCGCGATCTTTCGGCGCCCAACGTTCGGGAGAGTGAAAAGTCGAGCGGCGGTCGGGTGACGGGTTTTGAGGTTGAGAGAGTGTCTTTCGACCGGCCCGCCCACGGAGAACTCCCATGTCCCTTCAGGTCTCGGATGCCCGTCCCGATGCATCGGGCGGCTATAAAGTCGATGTGTCGCGCGGGTCGCGCGTCGGCCGCGTCTCCTCCGAATGGTTTTCGAGGCCCGATGACGAGCGGTTCCTGTCGTTGTCCGATTTGCAGGCGTCGGTGCGCGCGCGCTCCGAGCGCAGCCGGACGCGGGTCGTCGAGAGCGCCGCTATCCGAGTCGAGGCCGCGCGTGAGGACGCGGAGAGCCTGACGCTCGCACTGCCGGGCGGCGAGGCGCCTGTTGCGCCGACGCATTGGAGCTTCGGACAGCTCGCTTCTCTCGTCGGTGCGCCGGCCTCATACCTGCGTCAGCTGCCGGCGCCGCTCGCGGCGATCAACCTGCAATATGGGCTGGCGACCCATCGCGCCGAGCAGGTGAAGACTCTGGAGACGGCGGACGGCCGCACGGAACTTCGGGCCGTCACCGGCCCCGACTATGGCCGCATCTATGACCACGAGCTTGTATCGGCCGTGATGAAGATCGCCGGCGACGGCGTCGGCGACACCCGCTGGAAAATCCCCGGCGTGCTCGACTGGCGCACGGGCATCTATAATCCGAATGCGGCGGTGAGCCGGGAGTCAACGACCCTCTACGCCTCCGATCGCGACGTTTTCCTGTTTCTTGTGGATGACTTGAATCCCATCGAGGCCGGCAAACTCCCCGACGGGTCGCCGGACTTGTTCTTCCGCGGCTTCTATTGCTGGAACTCGGAAGTCGGCGCGAAGACTTTGGGCCTCGCCTCCTTCTATCTCCGCGCCGTCTGCCAGAACCGCAATCTCTGGGGCGTCGAGGACTTTCAGGAGATCGTCATCCGCCACTCGAAATACGCCGCCGACCGCTTCGCGCGCGAAGCCGCGCCGGCGCTGACGCGTTTCGCGGAATCATCGCCTATGCCCTTCGTCAACGGCATCAAGGCGGCGCGCGAGAAGATCGTCGCCCGCATCGACGAAGACCGCAGCGATTTCCTCAGAAAGCGCGGCTTCTCGAAAGCAGAGACCGCGGCCATTATCGAGACAGTCCTCGCCGAAGAAGGCCGCCCGCCGGCGAGCATCTTCGATTTCGTGCAGGGCATCACCGCCGTCGCGCGCGGCAAAGCGCATCAGGATTCGCGGCTGGAGATGGAAGGGCGGGCGAAACAGCTCCTTTCTTCCTAGCGTCTTCTGGGCAAATCCCCACAGTTCTTGGCAAGCTGATTTGGATGCGGGCTTGAAGTACACTCCTCGATACGGTGATAATGGTGGTAAACTGGTGGGGGTGAAGCATGTTTGGCTGGTTTGGAAACCAATTTGATCTTTTCATGCAGTGGGTTAGTCGTGAAAAACGCTTGTCACTGCGATCAATGGAAATTCGGCGCCTACTGAGAGCGCTTAAGCACGTGAGCGACCACCCGTTTATCACGGATGCTGCATTTGCAGCGATGTATCAACAACAAAGGCGCACGCGTATTTGGGCCCTTAATCGGTTTCTATCCATCCGCCAAAATCGACGCGGAAGCACCTTTCGCAATTTGATTAGTCTGCGCCTATCAAATTTGGCTCTCAAAGACCTCGACGATTTTTTTAAATCGACGGGGTTCAGTTTTTTTGGGCTGCCCTTAAGTCTAATCAAATCTGGCGATCTCTTGGTCCACGGACTACTTCACCAAATGAGCCATGGAACTCCGACCCTGACCGACGATGAACTGCAAAACGCTCAAAGCGCGGATGGGATCTATTTTGGCTTCTTTGCTTCACGGCTGGAAGATAGGAACGTGTATGAGGGACGGGTTTTTGCCCTGGCTGTTGAGCAACTCACAGACGAAAAGCAGGACGATGAGAGCCAGTTCGGGTTTTCTCATGTTCTCGAGGTTCGTCTAGATCGCTGGGTTCAAGACCGCTCGAAGTTGTTCGTCCGCTTGCGACACGGCCCCTTGTCACCTTCGAGCGAGGACCGATTCATTCTGCTTCGGCCAACTACTGATCTTCGGGCGTTACCCGCCGCTCTTGGCCGCCGACTTCAAGTCGGCGATCCCGTACAAGTTGAACAATACGAAAAGAAGCATGTTTCATTCATTCATATCGAATTCGGTAAAAGGGAGATGTTGACGGGAAAATTCATGGATGAATCCAAGGTTGGTTCCTTCGCTATTAGGAGGCTCGACGCGACGGTGATTGACGCACAGTTAATCTCTCGTCTGTTGATGGGCGAGTGCGACCTAGCAAGCATCCAAGATTCTCCGTTTAAAGACATATTGGCGAAGGTGCCAAAATTTTCCGTTGATGACCAAGGGGCCGTGTCGGAAAAGCAGGGCACTCGCAGCATCCAACTTAAGACGCTTAGTTCGAGTTGAAGTCAGTTTTCGTGACGGGTTTGGAGGTCGAGAGAGAGTCTTTCGGCCGGCCCGTCTCGGAGACTGACCCATGGCCAAATCCAGACCGAAGACGAAGCCCGCCGCGACCCTTGAGTTAAGCGCCTCGCGGGACATCCCTCTCAACAAGCTCGTGCTTTCCCAATCGAATGTCCGCCAGGTAAAAGCGGGCGTCTCGATCGAGGAGCTTGCCGAGGACATCGCGCGGCGGACGCTTCTCCAGAGCCTCACGGTCCGCGCGGTCCTCAACGACAGCGATGCAGAGACCGGCATCTATGAAGTCCCGGCCGGCGGGCGGCGGTTCCGCGCGCTGCAATTTCTGGTCAAGCAGAAACGCCTCGCGCCCGATGCGCCGATCCCCTGCGTCATCCGCACCGAGGGCCTCGCCGAGGAAGACAGCCTCGCCGAGAACATCCAGCGCGCGCCGCTGCACCCGCTCGACCAGTTCCGCGCCTTTCAGACATTGCGCGAGAAAGGCAAAAGCGAGGAGGAGATCGCCGCCGCCTTCTTCGTGGCCCCGGCGGTCGTCAAGCAGCGGTTGAGGCTCGCCGCGGTCGCGCCGGAGCTTCTCGACCTCTACGCCGAGGATCACATGACTCTCGAGCAGCTGATGGCGTTCACCGTCAATCCGGATCATCTGCGCCAGGTCGAAGTCTGGGCGGTGCTGAAGAACGGCTACAATCGCGAGCCCTATCACATCCGCCGTATGCTGACCGAAGGCGCGGTGCGGGCCGGCGACAAGCGCGCACGCTTCATCGGCATCGACGCCTACGAGGCGGCCGGCGGCGTTGTGCTCCGTGATCTCTTCGCCGACGCCGATGACTTCTGGTTGCAGGATACTGGGCTCCTTAATCGACTCGTCGCCGAGAAGCTTGAAGCGACGGCGACCCAGATCCGCGCCGAAGGCTGGAAATGGGTCGAGGCCGCGGTCGATCTTCCCTATGGCCACACCCTCGATCTTCGCCGCATCGAGGGCGAGCGCGCGGTCCTCAGCGACGATCAACAGCAAGCCTATGACGCCGCAAAGGCGGAGCATGACTCTCTCGACGAAAGATATGACGGCGCCGAGGAACTCCCCGAGGACGTCGATCAAAGGCTCGGCGAGCTCGAAGCGATCATCGAGGCGATTGACGAACGGCCTTTCGTCTATCCGCCGGCGGAAATCGTCCGCGCGGGCGTTTTCATCAGCCTCGATCAGGCTGGGGGAATCAGAATCGAACGCGGCTTTGTGCGTCCTGAGGATGAACCTCTGATTGAAACGGACGCGGCGGCGGAAATCGACGATCAGTCGATCGCATCAGGGGTTCGCAATAACGCCTCGAACGACAGAGACACGGACGCCAGCGACGAAGAGGCGGAAGATGACGACGCAACCCGTCCCTTGCCCGATCGCTTGATGATTGAGCTCACTGAATGGCGCACACTCGCCTTGCGTGACGCCATCGCCGGCAACCCCGAGATCGCTCTACTTGCGGCGCTTCGTGCGCTCTGCCTCGATCTCTTCTATGCGCCGGGCGCCGCGCGCTGCGTGTCGATCACCGCGCGTCAAACGCCCTTGCGGAGCGGGGCTTCCGGGCTCGCCGACAGCGTCGCGGCCCAATCGATCGAGGCGCGTCACTCCGCCTTCGGCGACAAACTCCCCGGCCGTCCGGAGGACCTCTGGACGAGCCTCACGGCGCTGAGCAACGCCGAACGGCAGGCGCTCTTCGCCCATTGCGTCGGCCTCTCCATCGACGCGGTCTACAAGCCCTACGATCGTCGCAGCGACGCGCTTGTCCACGCGGATGCGCTTGCCGACTCCCTCGCGCTCGATGTTCGCGCCGCCGGCTGGACGCCGACCGCGGAAGGGTATTTCACCAGAATCACCAAAGCGCAGATCCTTGAAGCGGTGCGCGAGGCGGAAGGCGAAGACGCCGCCAGACGGCTCGAAGGCCTCAAGAAGCCTGACATGGCCGCGGCAGCGGAGGAGCTGCTGGCGCCGTCGGATTGGCTCCCGGCGGTCTTGCGGACCCGAGCGGCTGCCAAAGCGTCCGACGAAGCGCGCGGCGATGCCGAAGTTGTGTCGATAAGCGATGAGCCGATCGACGCGAGCGAAGCTCCAGACGACATGCCCGCCGCCGGCATCGCAGCGGAATAAAATCCCAACCGATCACCTTATGAGGCCCGCCATCCCCGGCGGGCCTTTTTCGTTGGAGGCCACGATGCGCGAAACGAGCAGAGAGATCGCACTGCGTCTCACCGAACGCGCTCTTGAAGTTTGTCAGCTTTACCTGCCCAACGGCAAACGCGTCGGCGATTACTGGATCGTCGGCGATGCGCACGGGGCAAAGGGACGAAGCCTCTTTGTCCGGCTCGTCGGGCCGCCATCGGGCAAAGGCGCCGCCGGCAAATGGCAGGACGCCGCGACCGGCGAGCATGGCGATCTTCTTGATCTCATCGCAACCGCGTGTCGGTTCGACAGTCATCGCGATGCGCGTGACGAGGCGCGGCGGTTCCTGAACAGGTCGTCTCCTCATCCGTTGTTGACGACCGGCCGTATTCACCGCGACCGCACGCAGGCGGCGCAACGCCTCTTCAATGCGTCGCATCCGATCGCTGGCACGCTTGCTGAGGCATATCTCTTAAGCCGCGGCATTCCCGATGTCGCGGGTCTTGGCGCCTTGCGCTTTCATCCGCGCTGCACCTATCGCGAGGAAGCTGATGCGCGACCGGAGCCTTGGCCGGCGATGATCGCCGCGGTCAATAATGACGATGGCGTCGTCACGGGGGTCTTACGCACCTGGCTTGCGCGCGACGGCCGGTCGAAGGCGCCGCTCGACGCGCCGCGCAAGGCGCTGGGAACGCTTGCGGGCAATGCTGTACGCATTGGCGCGGCGAATGACGTCCTCATCGTCGGCGAGGGCGTCGAGACTGTTCTGTCGCTGCGTTCTGTCTTGCCGTTCATGCCGTTCGCCGCCGCCTTGTCGGCGCAGCATCTTGGCATGTTTCACTTTCCGTCAACGGTGAGGCGTCTCTACATAGCCGTCGATCGCGATGACGCCGGGTTTCGCGCGGCTGGCGTCCTGCGCAAGCAAGCCACCGCGGCGGGCATCGACGTGATGCTCCTGTTGCCGACGCGCAAAGATTTCAATGACGATCTCGTCAGCGACGGCGTTGCCGGCCTGACTGCATCCCTGGCGCCGCAGCTCGCCATTCAGGATCGCGTCGCGCTTCGTCAATTTCGCTGATCAACGCTCGTCGGCAATAGGCGGAGTAAGCGCCACCCGATCATCAGCCAGCTGATCCTCGCCGCATGTTCCGCAACGCGCCCCTCGCGCGGCCGTGAAGGATGGGCGAGGGGGCCGCAAGCGCCGCGCCGGACGCCAAGGCCGGGCGGCGGGTTTCTTCCCCTGGCGGCGACGAGCGCCTAGGCGCTGCGCTTGCGCGTTTCTTTCAAAGCGCCATTCCTCGCGAGACAAGAAACCCGCCGCCCGTCCTCCTCCGCTTCGCTGCGGCCCGACGCGCATCGCGAGCGGGAAGCTCGCGTCTCACATCTCCTTCCTTGCTGATGGGTGCGCCGGCGCGGCGCGTGCGGCTGGTCCCGCGCCATCAGAGGCCGCGCGAAGGGCGCGCGGCGCGAAACCCTCAAAGAGGATCAATATGCTGACCGATATCGACGGCGACCTTATCGAACCTGCCGCACTCTCGCCGACCGCGCATCTTCTCGATGAACTTCAGCTCTTCGGCTGGCGCCCCAATGGCGACGAGCCCGATCCGCGCCCCTTGCCAGAGGTGGCGACCGCGCAAGGCGCCGTTGTCGACATGGCTGACGCGCTCATCGCGACCTTCACCGATACGCGGCTTGAGAGCGACCTTGAAAGCCTTCTATGGTCGCTCGTCTATCTCTTTCACCGCCATCTCGGGCAGATCGACCGCGCGCTCGATCGCAATGAGCAGCGCCAGCGCGACAGCCAGCGCGAGCAGGACGGCTCCGAAATCCGCTCGGTCGAGCTTGAACGCCTTCTCGCCGAGGGGCTGTCGCTATTGGAGCGGCGTAACGCCTTCGAGTTCATGCGCGATGAAGCTGCGCATCGCTTTGAAGCAGCCACCGGCCACGCTTGGCGCCCGCGCTTGGGATCGCTCATCAGCCGCAACGCGTCATCGAAATCGTTGACTGCGTCGATCATCGACAGTCGCGACTTCATCGCCGCCAAGCGCCGCGCAGAGACCGAACCGCTCATCCCGCAGGGCGCAAAGATCGCCTTTGCTGGCGGACCCGACTGTAACGATGTCGCCGCCATCTGGGCGGCGCTCGACCGCGTCCGCGCCAAGCATGCTGACATGGTCCTTCTCCATGGCGGCACGCCGCGCGGGGCCGAGAAGATAGCAGCCGCATGGGCTCAGCGTCGGAAGGTTGCGCAGATCATGTTCAAACCCGACTGGACGCGTTACGGCAAGGCCGCGCCGTTCAAGCGCAACGATGCGCTCCTCGAAACGCTCCCGATCGGCCTTGTTGTCTTCCCCGGCTCGGGCGTCACCGACAACCTCGCCGACAAGGCCAAGCGCCTCGGCATCCCGCTCATGGATCACCGGCGGTGATCGATAATATCGCGCTCAGCAACACGCGATCGACATCGAAATCGACCCAGTCGCAGTTGGAATAGCGAATATATCTCGAATGGCGCGCGACCGTGGCAACAAGATTTAGAATTACTGCGCGGGCCTATACCGTTTTTCCACCGCCGCCATGGCATGCAGCCATAAATATCGTCCCATAATATTGGCCGAGTTCGCCATGCGATTCCGGCGGCGCTTTCCAGCGACCGTGCTAATAGTCCCGTGCTCCGTGGAGAACTCGATGACCGAACCGCCCGTCAAGGACGATATCGCAATAAGATCGATCGGTGTCGCCTGCGGCGTCGATGGCGGCGTCCGCGGCCTCGCGGCTGACCTCAACCAACGCTGTTTCTGCATCACGCTTGACCGCGACGCGCTGGCCGTCGCCATGCGCGACGCAGCAGGCGATACGGCCTTCTATGAGACTCATGTCGCGAGCCGCCAGCACCTTTTCTCGAATGTGCCCGTCTTTCTGGCGGACAGCGAGCGCCTTGCCATGCTTACGATCGTCCGTGCGATCGAGGAAACCGTTCGACTGCCCGCTTACAAGGATGCCGCCCTAGCCTGGGCGCCGCCGTCGTCCCGCGCTGATTTCGGGCCGATTGGCGCAATGATGGGCTACGATTTCCATTTGGGAGATGGCTCGCCGCGTCTCATCGAGATCAACACCAACGCTGGCGGCGCCGTGCTGAACGCATTTAGCGCCCGCGCGCAGATCGCCTGCTGCCCGGGGGTCGAGGGCGCGAAGCACGGATCGACTGTCGCCGGGTTCGAAGCTGCTTTCGTTGCGATGTTTGAGTCTGAGTGGCGACGTCAGCGCGAGCGCGGACGCCCGGCGCGCATCGCCATCGTCGATGAGGCGCCATCGGAGCAATATCTCTATCCAGAGTTCGTTCTCGCCCGCCGATTGTTCGCGGCGCACGGAATAGAAGCCGTGATCGTCGACCCCTCGGATCTCACCTACGTCGATCGCGAACTGAGGTCCGGCGAGCGCCGCATCGATCTTGTCTACAACCGGCTGGTCGATTTTGCGCTATCCGAGCCGCGTCACGCGGCGTTGCGACAGGCCTTTCTCGACGGCGCCGCAGTCGTTACGCCCAATCCCTATAATCACGCGCTTTTCGC
>CAZDRH010000014.1:0-31574 GCA_964507915.1 uncultured Caulobacterales bacterium | reverse complement strand
CGGCGGTGACGCCGCTTGGCTTGGGCTTCGGATCCAGTTCCGGCGTTTGCTGCAGGCCGCTCTCGTCATCGGCGGCGGGTAATTGCCCGTCTTCCTCATCCTCGATCGCCAGCAGCGGATCGAACGTCGCGGTAACGCCCGTCCAGTCATTGGCGCGCGGCTTCGGCGCGTCAGGATAAACGCCCACCCCCGCTGCGATATTCATCGGCGCAAGCTTTCGCGACGCGAAATTTCGGTCGTTGTAATATTGAAGCTTCGTGGCGCGGATCGGCGGAAGTCCCGCAACCATCACGATCGCCTCATCCGCCGGGAGCTGCATCACCTCGCCGGGTGTCAGGAGCGGGCGCGCCGTCTCCTGCCGCGACACCATGACATGGGCGAGCCAGGGCGCGAGGCGATGGCCGGCGTAATTCTTCTGGGCCCGGAGTTCCGTCGCCGTGCCGAGCGCGTCCGAAATCCGTTTCGCCGTCCGCTCGTCATTCGCGGCGAAGGCGACGCGGACATGGCAATTATCGAGGATCGAATTGTTCGGCCCATAGGCCTTTTCGATCTGGTTCAAGGATTGCGCGATGAGATACGCCCTCACCCCATAGCCGGCCATGAAGGCGAGCGCCGACTCGAAGAAATCAAGCCGCCCGAGCGCCGGGAACTCATCCAGCATCATGAGGAGGCGGTGGCGCTTTGCTGATGCGGCGCCTTCGAGCTCTTCGGTCAGCCGCCGACCGATCTGGTTCAGCACAAGCCGGATGAGCGGCTTCGTCCGCGAGATGTCGGAAGGCGGGACGACGAGATAGAGCGAGACCGGGTGCTCGGCCTCAATCAGATCGGCGATGCGCCAGTCGCAGTCGTTCGTCACCGTGGCGATGGTCGGATCGCGATAGAGACTTAAGTAGCTCATCGCGGTCGAGAGGACGCCGGAGCGCTCATTCTCCGACTTGTTGAGGAGCTCGCGCGCGACCTGCGCGACCACGGGGTGCACTTTCGGCGCGCGCTTCGTGCCGAGGTGATTGGTCGCCTTCATGAGGCCGAGCGTCTTCTCGAAAGTCCGGCTCGGGTCTGAAAGGAACGACGCGACGCGCGCGAGGGTCTTTTCCTCTTCGGCGTAAAGGACATGCAGGATGACGCCGACGAGGAGCGCGTGGCCGGTCTTCTCCCAATGGGAGCGCCTCTCGAGCGAGCCTTCGGGATCGACGAGGATATCGGCGATGTTCTGGACGTCGCGGACTTCGCCGACGCCTTTCCGCACTTCCAGCAGCGGATTGTAACGCGCCGAGCCCGCATTGGTCGGATCAAAGAGCAAGCAATGCGAAAACTTCGACCGCCAGCCGGAAGTCAGCGTCCAGTTCTCGCCCTTGATGTCGTGAATGACGGCGCTGCCGGTCCAGGACAACAGCGTCGGCACGACGAGCCCGACGCCCTTGCCGCTCCGCGTCGGCGCGAAGGCCATCACATGTTCGGGACCCGCATGACGGAGATAATTGCCGCGCCAGCGCCCCAAGAAGACGCCGTCGCCATCGAAAAGCCCGGCGCGATCGATATCACGGCGCCGCGCCCAGCGCGCCGACCCGTAAGTCGTTACATTCCGTTGCTGCCGTGCACGCCACAACGATCCCGCGACCGCCGCGATCGCGCCGACCATCCCGCCGGCGGCGGCGATCGCGCCGCCTTGCATGAAAATATCCGGCGCGTAGGCCTCATACGCGTACCACCACTCGAAGAGCCGCCAGGGGTAATAGAGCGGCGTCTCGCCGATCTGGGACCACGGGCGACCTAGCGCCGGATCGAATCCGAAAGCGCCGGCGACATATTGCGTCGCCGCTTGCATCGCACTGAGGATGATCAGCACCACGATGAAGGCCTGGCCGATGAGGATCTTGGTCGGGGTCATGATCGACTTTGGTCTCGCGAAAAACGCTCTTTCCAAAGTCGATGATCGGCTCACCGGCGCGGCGAAGTCACTGGCGGAAATTTGGGGTTATTTGGGGTTATTTGGGGCCGGATGCGGCTTTTGTTGGAATTCGTAAAACGCAGTTTCTCGGCCAGTCAGTCATGGCCACGCGATCTTGTTAAAGGTCGCCCAAGCCCTCTCGGCGAACTTCGGATCTACCTGTTGAGCGTAGGCGATTAACCCGCTCACATGGTTTCGTAAGCCGTAAACACTAGTGAACTTGAGGATCGCTGCGTGTTTGACAGGTCCATGACTAGCATGCGTCAGATAATAAAGATGCTTGCGCAGTTTCGCCCGAAATTCCTTCGTAAGCCGAGGGCTCGGGCCGTCCACCAAAAGGCCTAAAACCACTTTCCGCGCGCCGGGCGGCACAATAGAGGTTTTTGAAAGGTTCGGCCGGAAGCCGCAAACAGCCAATTGCTTATACACTTCACCAACGATGGCGTTGGCATCGTCGCGACTAAAATCATCTCGATTCGCGGAGAGCGCGAGATCATCAGCGTAACGCGTGTATCGCAGTGCATGACGCGCTGCGATCTCAGAGATCGCTTCGTCGAATCCGGTCATCGCTAGGTTCGCGAGCATAGGACTTGTCGGCGCGCCTTGAGGAAGATGACCAAGCAGCGGGCTGTAATACGCATTGATCACCTGTTCACGCCCAAAAGGGTACGACCAACGCGCGCCGCGTCTCGCCCAGCTCGGCTCGCCTCGTCGCGTACAGATTCGCGCTAATTCGAACGCAACAAGCGGCTGATAGCCTAGTGTTGCAAAGACGTGAAAAACACTCCGCTCACTAACGCTTTCAAAGAAATTGAGGATGTCGATCTTGATCAGCCACTTGCAGCCGCAATGGTTTTTTGCAGCTTCAACGATATTGTCGTTAACCCGAAACGCGACGCTCGCCTCATGAACCTGTCCGAGAGCCAGAATGTTTTTGTTGACCCAACGCTGAACGCGCATCAAGCCCGGATCGGGCACGCAAATAATCCGATAGCGCGGCGCGTCGTTGGGCCCGGCCTTGCGTTTGAGAATTCGGAAGCGGCGATAACGTTCAGGATCCCGGCGTTCGACTACATCCCGCAGGAACTGATAGTTCACTCCTGCCAGGTGCGCGATGTGGCGCAGCGAGAATATTGGCGGTGCCGTTGCCGTCCGCTTGTGCAGAATCTTCGCGGTGGTGACTGCGTTGTCGACGACAGCTTTTGGCGCATTGCGAGCGGCGTGCGAGGCGCGAAAGAACTGAGAGCGCCAGAGAGTCATTTACTTTGACCGCCATCGGCGGATCGGCAGCAAGGCGCAACGGAAGACATCGCACCAGGAAGCGGCTTGCTGCGGATTTGGCACTGAAGTTGGCTAGATCGCAGGCAGGCGGAGTCCGCCGCCCGAGGTTGACTGTCCTCGCGAACAGGCACCGAGCCGCACCAGTTAAGGCACGGCATAAGCTAAACACCTCCCTTTGGCACTCTCAGCTGTTGCGGACAGTAAAGTGATTCGCTTCGTGGCAATTGCGCCTGTTCAGATTTAGCCCAGCTACGTAAATATTGGAGTTCGATGTACGCCTTCGCCAACAGCCGATTGTTAACATCAATCCAACCAGCAGCACGCACACGCTCAAGCGCCGCGACGCATTCGCTCAGTGACAGGCCGGTGCGAGCCGATACCACTTCCGGTGTTCGCGGTTTTCGTTTCAGCGCGCTAAGTACTAGCCCGGTGACATAGATATTTAAGTTGCCCGCGTCTTTGGGCACCGACGCGGCAAGCTTTGACTCTGCCAGTCTCCTTAGTCTTTCGCGGATCGCTTGATCCGCACTCTCAACTTTGCCTACTTCAGCCCCGCCCGTCACACGAGACGCGAACAACGGAGCCCATTTTTTTCCATTGGCAAAGAGTAGCCGTGGGCCATTGTTCGGTACGCCATGCGCGAACGCAATCAGCGCACCGACGTTACCGTAGCCAAGGCGCGGAATTCCAGTTTCTGAGTCCAGGGGGCCGTAGTCGATGCAGAATTGAGTAAGCTCCTGCCCTTCGTACGGCGCGTAAGTGTCCAAGGTCGGGCAAGCTTCGACCTGGTAAATCGTCGGCTTGCATGGGTGTCGACTCAGGCGGGCTATTCCAACACCGGTCGCGGAGAAGCAGACTACCTCAAAGGCAAGAAATTTCCCGGACACCCAGCTTTTGACAGAGGCTAGCCGCCACGCCGCATCAAGGTAACGTCCCGCTTGGCTACCTGTGCCGACAAAGTCAGTCACCAGCATAAACCGGCGAACCTGTTTTGAGCGGATTAAATCCGGCCCGGGGTGATTGAGAAACTTGGCCTTATGTTTGCGTGTCACGTTGGTGACCAATGTGGCGATGATGCCTTCGCTGCCCGTTTCGTGGCGGCCGGCGTGTTTTGACTTGACTGGCTCTGGCCCCGCACCAAACGCCCGCTTGATCTTGCCGGTGGACTCTTTGAACAATCGGTTTGGCTTTCCGTTGCGCGTTCTTATACTACGTTCGGCGAAGAGGCCGACGGGACCGCTGGCGGCCTTGCCACGCTCAACAATGAGCTTCGTCAGTCCAGCCTGCAGCTCATCGGCGGTAACGAGGCGGACTCCTTCAAGAAGACGACGTGCCCGACCTTCGTCATCGCCCGGAAACTGCTCAAGCCACGCCCTGACCTCGGGGTTATTTAAATCGATCTTCACGCTGCGCTCCGACAACGGCTGGATGTTAGGCGATTCGCGAACTGGATCGGGCCGCGTCGATTTTCCAATATTCGAACGTCTGCTTCGCGCGTTCGTGAATGCGGGACTAACGTCCAAAAGTGCCCCCAAAACTGGACGCCTTGTTGAGCATCGCAAAATGCAAAGTTGCGGACCGGCTGGCGCGGGTAACCCGTTGACCGGACGGCGAGCCCGGCCAGGTCCAGCTGCAGGGTTGAGGAAACAGCGCCGCAAGGAGAAGTGCAGATGTCTGCAAGAGCGCGGGGGGCACTGACAGGCCAAGAATGGAGTCACTCTTGTGAACTGGCAGTATTCAGGCGTGCGCTGGCCGCCGGAGGTGGGTGGACCGTCAAGATGCTATTTGGATAGCCACTTCGCATAGGCTTCAATGTCGATCATCGGCACAGTGCCGCTGAACTGCAGTCGCGATATGAGCTTGAAGAGGAAAGCTGTTGCCGGCTTGCTCTCGGCCACAAAAGAGTAGGTGGTGGAACTGGGATCGCGAAAAAAATGGCCATGCGAGGCAATGCAGCCGATGTCGAGCTGCCGCTCGCCGCACCCTGCGATTAGGACCTGATTAAGAGGTGCTCCTAATGCCGGAGTCCACTCGCTTTCGAATGTGAGGATGCCACCAAGAATGGGGATCAGGGGCTTGGCTGGATAAGTGCCGCCCGCATGAGGGATTGGTAGGCTTGTGCGGTGCAGATTGCGAACACTGGCGACCTTGTCCTGGGCGTAGCTGACAAGGCCTGCGTCGGCCGTTTGCTTGGCCTCAAACACGGCGTAGACACTTTCGGCGGGGATGATCGTCTGGCCTTCATACGAAAATATGAAGGGTGAGTACTGACGGTCGAATACGACCACATCAATCTGCTGGCTGAAATTTCCGAGGCTGTCGACAACATGGGCCTTGGCGGTCTGATAACGCTTGGGCAAGTACAGTTCGAGCATGTCAATCCAGACATTTTCGCTGGCGTCGCCCTTCGATCCGGGATGCTGAATCGTCTTCCTCACCGTGGCGAGGCGCTGCTGGATATCCTCATGAAGCGAGGCGAGTAGTTGTGACAATGACCAATCAGACATGACTAACCTCTCTGATGCACCTCATGACAGCGGAAACTTCTTCCCGAAGAGGGCGCGCCATGCTGCAAGCGCTTCGCCGTTGCGGCCTTGACGGGAATGATTGATGGCGAGAGACGCCTCGCGGCTTGCGGCCATTAGCAAGTCCCGCGCGCGCTGCTTGCGCGCCTGATCCATGCCGTTGCTGATGGGCGGGCCAAGACCTGCTGGATCGGGCCATGTATCGAATATCCGCTCGGCGAGCGTGGAGAACAGGCTCTGAATCTCGTAGTCGAACCGTCCCTGCCAGCCGCCATGGAGGCACTCCAGCGCCATGACCTCTATCAGGAACGATGGTTTGACCGGCTTGTCTGCACCGTGCTTCGGATTGTTGTTCCAGTATTTGACCATGCGGACGAGGCCCTTCCATTCGTTCGAGTAGGCCTGGTGGGCGGCTGTGGCCTTGTCGGCATGGATTTTCGGGTTGGTCTTAATCCAGACGCCGGTGTCGGTGTCAGGAATCTCGTAATCTTCGCCCTTGGCGAATGCGGGGACGACATCGACGCTAAGGACCCGGTAGTCTGTGTTGTCGTCGGCATCGACGATGACACCGAAGTCGACGTTCACCGATCGGCTTTGCTTGCGCACTGCGTCTTTGCCGTACTTGGCCACAAGCGCTTCGTAAAATGCTTGAATGACAACTGACGGGGCCTTGTCGCGGTAGTGGCGCTCGGACTCTTTCAGCACAAAGAAGATGTCGATGTCCTTGAGCGGTTTCGTTTTAGTATGACGCTTGTAGGAGCCTGTAAGAAAGCTGTTGGCGATTGCGAATTTGGTGTCGAGATAATCGCGCACCTCGTTCTGCCGCGCGGACGCATTCGCCTGCTCCCTGTCATTGAGTTCCAGGCGGCTCTTGAATTTTCGGAAAGCCTCATCGACCGTTAGCATCAGTTCGCTCTCCTCCAGTACGCGGCGCTGCCGCCAAGACCGCTGTGCTCGATGGTTGACCCGAGGCTGTGTCTCACGAACCCATCAGTCGAGCGGTATGTGCCCTTGACCCAGCCCTGCACATCGGGACGGCCGGGTTTGGTTTGCAGCTTGATGGCGTAATCAGCATCTGCGGGCGCAACGCCCGCTTTGCGGATGTGGTATTTGAGCTGTTCGGTGTCGGTCCAGAAGCTACCGTCGCCTGACGACCAGCTGTAAACAACGTCTATATCCCAGCGGACGATCAGACCCCCTGTACGTGGGTCAAAAACTTCCAGCACGACGCTTTCGAGGTCGCCGGTACCAAGCCAAATTTTGAGCGCGCGCATGTTGGTTTCCCAGTCGGCGACAAGCTTGCCGGGGTCGAGCCCGCTGAGCCGCAAGATATCCTTGAAGCTCTTCAGGATGTTGTCCGCGACGTAAGTGATGGAGTGGGTATAGGTGTTGACGGCGACGCTGGTCATGAACCGAGAAACCCCTTCGTATCGAGAGTGAGCGTCTGCGCGGTTGCAGGCACTTCGCTACCTACGTCCTTGACCGCCTCGTCGATGTCGCGGGCGGTGATGCGAACGCTGTGCTTCTTGAGGGCGGCCTGAACCCACTCAAGATCATCGCTCTGACAGGGCAGAGAAACGCGCCAGTCGCCCTTGAGCGGATCGTAGCCAAGGACGGCCTCGTTCGCCTCTCCGCCGTCGACGGCGTCATCGTCATAGAGGCAATAGATGCGCGTGCGCGGCCCATCGCAGGTGACGGTAATCGCCGCGCCTTTCGGCGCCTGATCGGCAATGATACTGGCGGCAACGCCGCTGACGGCGAGAAGCTCAGTGCGCGCTGCCCCAGTTGACCCTTTCGTCAGCAGATCAACGATGGCGGTCCAGGTGCCGAGGGCATCGCGGCCCGGCGTGCTGCGAAAGGTGCGGCGGGCGACGGTGCTCATCAGTTCTTGCTCCCGGTGACTCGGCTCGCTTTCGCTGACTTTGTAGCGGCGAGAATGTCGTCGATTGTGACCTGCCCGGGGTTCATCGCCGTTTGCGGGCTGCTGGCGATGGCGTTGGCGACCATCTTGCGGATGGCCCGCCCGTCGAGCCCAACGCACGCAGCGGCGCACTGCGCAAACTGCGCGGCGCTGGTGAGCTTACCGAGCGGCGGATAGGTCCGGGCAAGGCCGGTCAGGCAGTCGCGGAGAATGCGCGAGCATGCGTCTGCATCCGGCAGGGGCACGTGGACGATAAGGTCGCAGCGCGATGTAAAGGCGCTGTCGACCGCCTGCGGAAAGTTGCTCGTCGCCACGAACAACAGGTTCGGATGCGTCTCGGCAAGGATGTCGAGTTGAACAAGCACCGCGTCGGTGGCGCGGTGAATATCGATTGGATTGGCTTCAAGGCTCATCTTGGTGCGGTCGGCGGCGAGCGTCTCGACCTCGTCGAGCAGGACGATGGTTGGACCCATGGCTGCGGCCTCGGCAATCGCCTGAGAAAAAAGCTCCGACACAGCGCGCTGCGTCTTTCCCATCGCCGAACTGGTAAGGGTGTGCGGCTCGATTTCCAGCAGCCGGAATTTTCCGCCGCTGATTGACTCCGCTGTCCGGTGCGCAAGGCCGCGCGCGAGGGATGTCTTGCCGGTGCCGGGCGGACCGACGAGGAGGATGACACCGTGCAGCGGGATCACGCTGCGGTCGACCTTGCCGCGCATCGTAAAATTGAGCACCGCCTGCGAGAGCAGCCGGCGCTTGATGGTCTCGTCGAGGATGATCGATTCCCAGAGCGCGCCCAAAGTCGGGTCCGGCAAAGCGCGGCTGCGCTGGATGCCTTTCGGAAGGTCGGTAAAGTCGGTCTTCGGCATGGGCCTCATCGTGGTTTGCTCTCCGGCGACGCATCAGACGCCTTTTGGGATTGAGCCGCGCCGAAAGCGCGGCTTGCTGGTCAGCCCCGGGGCGGGTTCGGGTCACGCCCGTGGCTGTCGCTCTGGGCGATACGCCCGTCGCGGTTGTGGATGCGCAGTTCAGTTCCCTGGCTGCGGCTGATCTGCCGGCCCTGGTCGATGGCTGCCTGCTTCGTTTCGAAATGCCCGGAGGCGCGCTCCGCGCCGCCCCGCTTGACGTCCCACCCGCCGTTCGGGCTTGGAACTACATGATGTGTGTCCGGGCCTCTTCTCTTCCCCATATTGTGCTTTCCTTTCGGCGTGAAACCACGTAATGTATGCCTACTCCGAACATGATATGGCATGAAAATGCGCGTTGTCAAGCACTCCGCGTAGTGCTACTCTGAACATCAAGAAACAGGAGGGTTTCCGTTGCCAACGCCACTGGGCGATAAAATTCGCGCGCTGCGGAAGAAGAAGGGCTACACGCTCGACAAACTGGCGGAGCTGGCAGAGTCCAGCAAAAGCTACATCTGGGAACTGGAAAACAAGGACCCGCCCCGGCCCTCGGCCGACAAGGTTGCAAAAATCGCCGTCGCCCTTGATGTCACGCCCGATTACCTGATTACTGATTCTGTACTGGTCGAGGACGCAACGGACACGGCGTTCTTTCGTAAGTACCGAAATATGGACCCCGCGACGAAAGAGAAGGTTCGCCGGATGCTCGACCTCATCGGTGACGATGAATGACGGCGCCGTTTACGCCTGAACGCTGGGCCTTTGAGATCACGCATGTCTTGAATGCCGCTTTTGGCGCCGACCGGTATCCAATCGACATCCCGATGATCGCGCAGGAGTACTCGAAACAGCGCTTCCCCGATGACCCCATCGTCAGCGTTCTCGGCGATAATCTTCCTTCGTTCGATGGCGCATTGTTCAAGGCGCAGGACAATCGCAAGGGATGGGGGATCATCTATAACAACGCCATCAAGTCGAAAGGCCGGATCAATTTCACGCTGGCGCATGAGTTCGGGCACTATCTGCTCCATCGGATCGCCTACCCCAACGGCTTCGAATGCGGCCAGCAGCAGATCATGCGCTGGGACTCGGAGTACGGGCAAGTCGAGCATCAGGCCAATGTCTTCGCCGCCAATTTCTTGATGCCGCTCGACGACTTCCGCCGACAGGTCCCGGAAAGCGCGAGGGTCGATATCGACATGCTTCGCGGCTGTGCTGACCGGTACAATGTCTCGCTTGTCGCAGCGGTACTGCGCTGGCTGGGCTATACCCGCAAGCGAGCAATCCTTGTCGTCTCCCGAGAGGGCTACATCTTATGGGCGCGGTCAAGCGAACCGGCCTGGCGCACCGGCGCCTTTTTCAAAACTTCAGCAGGGCCGGTCGAAATTCCTGCCGCAGCATTACCTTCGCGCCCTGAACTTCTCATCGACGGGCGGGGCAGCGTCGACCATGGGAGCGGCGTTTGGCTGCGTGAGCCTGCCCGTGAGATGACCATATTTGCAGAACACTACGACTACTCGCTGTCACTGCTGCTTCTTGATGACGGTCGCCCCGCCTACTTCCAGGACGAGGAAACCGAGCCAGATACCTATGACACGTTTGTCCCAACTGAACGTCGCCGGGAGTGGTAGCGCGCGCATTTGATTACGCAGCGCTCACAGCTCCCCCTTGAACGCTTTGTCGAGGATGGCGGGAAGCATGGCGTCCAATTCGGCGGCGGTCTCGTCCTGCAAATCTTGGATGGCCTTAATAGAAGAGTACATCTGGAGCAACCGATGTTGATCTTCGAGTGAAGGCATTGAGAACGGCAGCTCCAGAAAACGCTCAGGTCTGGTACGCTCTCTCCTTGCACCCACGCCTCGCGTTACCTCTTTCAGCCTCCCCCAGAAGAACTCGGTTGGCACCAAAGCGGCCATATACTCCGGCAAGACGCGCTCAGGTCTCCATCGAAACGTTCGGTATTCAGGCGATACGAAATACCCCTCCAGTTCAAGGGGAGTCATTGCAATCGCGCCTTCCCAACCCTTCACTTGACTGAGCACGAGAGCGCCGGGATACAGCCGATTAAATGCTCGGTAAGTAGTTTCGCCGCCAAAGACGGGTTGCTTTCCAAATAGGCCGCCGCCGAAGCCTCTCACGCCCGCTTGAGGATATGCGTTGCCAACGTCAATAGGCACGGCATCCTCATCGAGAATCAAAAATGCGCTCAGAGGTTCATCATGCCCTGCGGCAAGTGCTGCATGCGTGGATGCGATGAAGGCGCCGCTGGCGGCTTTCGAAAGGGCGCGTAGGTTGCGAGCTTCTTCCAACTTCGCGGCGAGTTCCTCGATGCGCGCGACGATGCGGCGCTGCTCGTCGAGCGGCGGGAGGGGAATTTCAACCTCAAGGAAGCGTTCCGGCTTAATACGGTTTTGCCCACTTGTACCTTGAGATTTCTGATCGCACTGCGCCCAGAAGTCTTTGGTCTTCGTTACCCAGTGCATCCACCTTGGATCGAGACGCCCTTCAATCGGGGCGAACATCGGAAATTCGTTAGAGCCGTGGCAACCTGCAAGGCTGTCGTCCACGACTGCCACGCTGCCATTCCGCGCCCAGATTTTGTTGACGACGATGTCGCCTCGCTCCGCACGAAAGAGCTGCTGGTATTTCGTTAGCCCGCCATCTACAGGCTCGCGCTCGTAAGCACCCTTGCCCCAAAGGCTGACACCGAGCTGTCGATAGGTCTCACCCGGTGATGGCACAATCGACCGACTCACGGGTTGGGCGGCTTCACGCAATGGGACCGTTGGCAACGCTGCACTCATGCCCGCGCCCCAAGCACCACCTTGATCTCGCGCATCAGCTCTGTGATCCGCAGCTCCTTTTGCAGGATGTCGTCTGCGAGCTGATCGGGCGGCAAGTGCTCAAAGTCCACCTTGCCGCGCGGGTTCTTGCGGTCGAGATTGCAGCCGGCTTCCAGCAATTCCTTGACTGCCACGCGCCACGCCTGATCGTTCTCCTCGCGCTTCCCCCACCACGTCATGCAATCGCGAAACTCCTCAAACTGCATGGGCTGGGTTTTGGTGTAATTCTTGCGCCCCTCGGGCAGCGGTTGTTCGTAATACCAGACTTCCTTCGTCGGCCCAGAGCGGTCGAAGAACAGAATGTTCGTTGGGATGCTGGTGTAGGGCGCAAAGACGCCGTTTGGCAGCCGCACGATGGTGTGCAGGTTGAAGTCCTTGAGCAGCTCTTCCTTGATGCGGGCGCAAACGCCGTCGCCGAACAGCGTGCCGTTGGGCACGACCACGGCGGCGCGGGCCGGGCGCCCCGCGGATGTTGGCTGGCGCTTCAGTTTGCGCATGATGAGCTGAAGGAACAGGAGCGCGGTTTCCGAGGTCTGCCGGTCATCCGGGAAATTGCCCTGGATGCCCTTCTCCTCCTCGCCGCCAAAGGGCGGATTTGTGAGGATGACATCGACGCGGTCGCGCTCGCCGATTTCGGAGAGCTTGAAGCGCAGCGCGTTGTCCGGGTCGATCTGCGGTGCATCAAGTCCGTGCAGCAAGAGGTTCATCTGGCAGAGCAGATAGGGCAGCGATTTCGGCTCGCAGCCGAAGATCGTCTCGCCTTGCAGCCGCTTGCGGTCGGCGACCGTCTTCACCTGTTTTTCAAGGTGGCAGTAGGCTTCGACCAGAAAGCCGCCAGTGCCGCTGGCAGGGTCAAGCACGACCTCGCCAAGGCGCGGGTCCGTCACCTCCACCATGAAGCGCACGACGGCGCGCGGCGTGTAAAACTCGCCGCTGTCGCCCGCCGCATCGCGCATTTCACGCAGCATGGATTCGTAGAGCGCGCCTAAAGTGTGCAATTCATCCGACGAGGTGAAATGAATGCCCGCAATCTTGTTGATGATGTCGCGCAGCAAGTAACCGCTCTTCATGCGGTTATCGACGCCCTTGAACACCGTGGCGATCACATCGCGGCGGTTATCGCCATTGGAGCTTGAAAGGCCGCGCAGATAGGCGAAGAGACCCGGCCCTTTCGTGCCGTCCGGGCGCATCGCCTCATCATTGTTGATGAAGGCGAGCAGCTCATCGCCGGTAATGCCCTGGCTGTTCTCCGCCCAGTCGCGCCAGCGATAGGGCGCTTCGACCGCCGGCTTGAATTTCTTGCCGCCGGCCTTGGCTTCGTCCTCGCGCTGGCGCTCCAGATCGTCGAGGAACTTCAGGAACATGATCCAGGTCAGCAGCGGGAGGCGGTCGAGGTCGCCGTTGAGGCCTTTGTCCTTGCGCATGAGATCGCGCGCGGATTTGAGGAGGCTTCCCAGCATCTGGGCGGTGGTCATGGGCGCTGCGTCTGCGCCGTTCTTTCGTTTAGTTCGCGCCATAGAGTAGTCCTTGCAGGTCGTTTACGGCCTGCCGCAGCTGATCGGGTCCGCCGAACAGTTTGATGATCTCCGCAGGTTGGCCATGGGTTGAGATGGGAGGAACGCGCAGCACCTCGGGCAGGAGGAACTGCGCATCGCCGTGCTCAGCATATTTTTCAAGAAGCTCTTCGAGGATCGTGCGCGCCTCGGGGCCGAAACGCTCGAAGAAGTCCTTACGCTCGGATTTGAGACGCTGCGCCCGCTCGCGCCGCGTGCGCAGCGGCGCGTTGAAGGCGAGATGACATAAGAGGTCGAACGGATCGGAGTCCGGCTGGCCAGCCTGCTCCATCAGCTCGCTGAAGTCGATGCCGCGCTCGGCGAGCGCCTCGATGATCTCGCGCCTTTTGTCGGAATCGGCCCAGCGCGACCGCAGCTCCGCCGAAGTCGGGGCGAGCGCCCGGACGCTTTCGGCGGCGTAGTCCGTATACCTCACAACCCGCAGCTGACGGCCATTCGGATCAAGCTCGTGCACGAGATGCGCAACCACCTCAACCTGGCCGCCGTCGAAATAGAATTTCCTTGGCTCGCCGGTCGGCGGCTCGATGATTTCCGGTTCCTCCGGCGGAGCCAGGTCTTGCGGGTCGGTCGTCGTTTCGGTGGTTTCCGTCGTCTCCCCGTCCTCATCGACCTGTTCTTCGGTGATGTGGGTCGGATCACCGTCGAAGGCGGGGTCGGCGAACATGCGCGTCGCCGTTCCCGTGTAATCGACGATATTGAACCAGAGCTTTCCGTAATCATCGCGCAGGCGCGTGCCGCGCCCGATGATCTGCTTGAACTCGCTCATCGAACCGACCACGCGAGCCAGGACGACATTCTTGCAGGTCGGCGCATCTACGCCCGTGGTGAGAAGTTGTGAGGACGTGAGGATCACAGGCGTCTTTGTATCCACGTCCTGAAAGCGCGAGAGATGGCCGCGCCCGATGGCGCCTTCATCGGCAGTGACGCGCGCAACATAGTCCGTGTACTGTGCAACTAGATCAGCGTTCAAATTGACCAGCGCCTCGCGCATCTCGGCGGCGTGTTCCTGATCGACGCAGAACACGATGGTCTTGGCGAAGCGGTCGGTCTTTTTCAGGAAGTCGGTGAGGTGCCTCGCGATGGCGAGTGTACGGGCGCGCAAGGCGACGACGCGCTCAAAATCCCTGGTCTGATATTCATCGTCGGGGATCGGGCGGCCGTAGCGATCGACCTCATCGCGGCTCGGTCGCCAGCCTGCCGCATCCCACGCCGTGATGACGCGGTGAACGCGGTACGGCGCAAGGAAGCCGTCCTCGATGCCTTGCCGCAAACTGTACTCGTAAACCGGATTGCCGAAATACTCATAGGTGTCGCGATTATCGTCGCGCAGCGGCGTGGCCGTCATGCCGATCTGGAAGGCCGGCTTGAAGTGCTCAAGGATCACCCGCCAGGAGCTGTCGCTGCGGGCGCTGCCGCGATGGCACTCATCGACGATGACAAGGTCGAAAAAGTCCGGCGGATAATCGCGGAACAGCCCGGCGCGCCGCTCATCCTCGGCGAGCGCCTGATAGATCGCAAAATACATCTCGCGGCTGTGGACGATCTGCCCGGACTCAATCTTGTGCCGCGCGTCGCCGAACGGGGCGAAGGTCTTGTCCTTCGGATCGTCGATCAAGATATTCCGGTCGGCGAGAAACAAGATGCGCGGCTTGCGATGCTCACCGGTGCGGTTCCAGCGGCTCGACCAGAGCTTCCAGCAAATCTGGAAGGCGACGACGGTCTTGCCGGTGCCGGTCGCCATGGTCAGAAGCAGCCGGTTTTTGCCCGCGAGGATTTGCTCGACAACGCGGTTGATGGCGATCTGCTGGTAGTAGCGCGGGGGCTTGCCTCCGGTGACGTTGTAGGCGGACAGAAGCTGCGCCTGCTTGTCCGGTTGGGTCAGGCCTGTGCCTGCCTGATATCGGGCCCAGAGGTCTTGCGGGGACGCGAACCCCGGAACGCGAGCTTCAGTACCCTTGAAGTAGTCGATCTCGATGATGTCGGCGCCGTTGGTGGCGTAGGCGAATTTAAGGCCGAGCATTTCCGCGTAAGTGCGCGCCTGCTGCACAGCGTCAGCGGCGGTCTTATAGCTCGCTTTCGCCTCGACCACGGCCATCGGAAAGTCGCGGGTATGCCGCAGGAGGAAGTCAACGCGTTTTGGCGGCTTGCGAACGAAGCCCTTGCCGACCGGAATCACCCGGCCGTCGGTGATTGTGCGTTGTTCTGCGATAGAGTGCGGGTCCCGCTCCCAGCCGGCGGCCTGAAGCGCCGGGACAATGAACTTTCGGCACGTATCGGCTTCAGTATTTGATCGACCTCCCCCCTTCACAAGACCCTCCACACCTCTTTGCTAGCTTCATCCCGAATATAGTCTATCTGTTCGCCGTCAAAGTGATAGGCGAGCGCCCTCCCCAGGACCGGGATTGTGACGACATCCGGCCAGAAGGCGGCCACGCACTGGCCGTCCGGGTCTCTGACGCTCGGATAGACGAGGCCGTTCGAGCCCTCAGCGCGGAGCTCGCGCGCGAGCGCCTGCGACGCGACATAGCTCTCTGGCGCGAGGCACGCTTCGAATTCCCCTCGCCCCCTGATGTCATGAACGCGCGCGTCGATCGATCCGACGAGCTCGCGGAACTGGCTGAACCAGCCTGGGCGTTCGTCGGTGTCGGCGTAAAGCCGCGCGCGATGATAGGTCGTCTCCGCGACGGCGGTCTCGAACCGGTTCGCAGCGTAATAGGCGCCGAAGCTCCCGTCATGAAACCGCCCCTGAAAGCGCGGGCTGATGTGAACGAAGGGCGCCATGACATAGCTCGAGCCGGCGCCGCCAACGCGGCGTTCGGGCGGCACCAGTTCGAGCCGCCCGATGCTCGCCGCGACGCGCGCGTTTGATTTTGATTCGCCGGAGGCGATCGCATCCCAGTTCGCGGGGTCGGCGATGTCTTCGAAGAGATCGATCGGCGGATGACGCGTCGAGATGATCCGGTGCGTCTTGCGCCAGCGAAGCCGCGTCAGAGGCGGCGCCATCAGCCGCGGGCCGCATCGAGATAGAAGCGGACGTCAAAGAGATCCATGATCTGGCCCTGAAGCATGATCTCCAGGGCCAAGCGGCCGCCGAAGGCCTTGTTCGGTTTTTTGACCCAGGCGTAGACGCGCTCATTCTCGGTGAAGAGAATGCGCAAGGCTTTGTGGATGCCCATCAGGATCGAAAGCCGCGTCTTCTGGTCGACATTGAGGCGGCTGATCTCGCCGCGCTTCCAGCGATTATAGGTCGCGGTCGAGATGCCGCCCAAGAGCGTGCAGGCTTCCGCGTCGGTGAGCCCCCAGAGGCGGAAGAGATTGACCGCGGCCTCCGCCATGGCGAGGCCTTCCGCGTCGGTGATCCCGTAATCGCCGGTCGCCAGCGGAAAGGGCGCGGACGCTTCCTTGGGCGGCAAACGGTCTACGGCTTCCAGTTTCATCAGGGTCATCCTCCGGCCTCCATATAGCGCATTTTTATGCATTTGGCAATGTTTCTTTTTTTACGATCAATTGATAATTCCGTCGGATTCCGCCGTTTCCGTCCCTATAGCGCCGGCCCGCCGCGCGTCCTGCCGAACTCCCAGGTGATCCCGCCCCGACGGATGACCCCGGAAATCTCGAGCCCGCGCCGCGCCTCCAGCACCTCCCGCCAGGGAACGAGCGAGAATTCCTTGGACCGCTCGACCACGGCGAAGCGTCCTGCCGGCAGATCGACGGATTGCCGGTAAATCCCGGTCAACCGCTCGCCCTCAACCGGCTGGTCAAAAGCCTTGCCCAATTGCTTCGAAAGCCGCGCGCCGGCCGCGGCGACCGTCTCTTGTTCCATCAGCGCGAGACGCTTTCGATCGATGACAAGCCGCGCGCCCTCTTCCGACGCGAGGCCTTGCTCGATCAGCCAGCGCCGCCGCGCGACGAGCGCGCCGCGCAATTCGCCACCGAAACCGGTAGGTACAGTTTCGAGCTTCTCGTGACTTTCCAGCGCATCATCGAGCAGGGTGCGCGCGCGGGCTTGCGGCAGCTCTTCGAGCGACACCCAGGTGAGCACGCGGATATTTGCCGTGGCCCGTCCGCGTTCGAACTCGGCGGCGCGCTTCAGATAGTCGTCAGGCACGCGCCAGGAGCCGTCTGCCTCGCGCTCGACGATCCCGGCTCGTCGCACTGCTTCAAGGCGGCGCTTGTGCGTCAGGCGATAGTCGGCGGTCGAGCGCGGATCGGCGATCGCATGCAGCGCATTCGAATAGACGCCGCCGTTTCTCTCCGCGATCGCCGCGATGGTGAGATCGGATTTGCGGGGCGCCCCCGCGCCTCTTGAAACCTCAACGATGGCGCCTTCCGGCGGCATGGCGCCGGGCTTCAGTTCGACCTCGACATGCCACTGGTTGCCGTCGGCGCCGTCGAGCGCGAGAAAGCGCCGCTCATGCGCGTCATCGGCGGCGCCCGATCCGATCACCCGCCCGATGAGCCTCAAAGGCGCCGTCTCGCCGGCAAAGTCGCGCAAATGATGAAGCGAGAGCCGGTCGCCGACGGCATGCTCCATCGAGCGGATGATGTCGCCGCGCCGGCCCATGCCGCGGAGCGTCTCCTCCATATCGGGCGACAATCGCCACCCGTCGCGCTCCCGGCGCGCCAGCTGCATCGCTTCGAGCGTCCTCAAACGCGCCATGAAAAGCTTCGACCGGAAGCGGTCATAGACCGTCCTCGGCTCGCTCAAGGTAACGACGCCGCCGGGGTTCAATTCCTGGAGTTCGCGGTCGAGCGAGGTGAAGCGCTCCTGCGTCGCCTCGCGCATGCGGCTCCTGGCGATTTCGAGATCGCGTCGCTCGCCCAATTCGAGCGTCGCGCGCTCCTCGGCGCGGCCGCGGAACCCGTGGGTGATGTAATTCCTCGCGATGACGAGGTCCTTGCCGTCATCGGCGCGACCCCGGACGACCACATGCACATGGGGATGGTCGGTGTCGTAATGATTGACGGCGACCCAGTCGAGCCTCGTTCCGAGATCGCGTTGCGCCGCCGCCATGACGTCGCGCGTGAAACTGTTGAGATTCTCGAGCTCGCCCGCCTCTTCCGGCGACAGGATGATGCGGAACTGGTGGCGGTCGGACTTTCCCTCTTCGAGGAACGCCGCGCCGTCGACCGCGTCCCGCGCCGGTCCATAGAGCTTGCCGGGCGTTCCGTCCCGTTCGGCGCCATCACGCTGGATATAGCGAAGATGCGCCCGCGCCTTGGCGAGGCCGTTCTTGCCCAGCCGCACCGAGCGGATCTTGACAGCCACCCGGCGCGCGCGGAACTTCGCGAAAGGGTGCGACCGACTGGCGAAGCTTGCGGCAACGCCGGCGCCGCGCCCGATCCGCGCGCCGGAGAACCTCGCGCCCGAGCGCTTCGCAAAGGCGCCGGGCCGCGCCTTCTCCATGCGGGCGTAGAGCCTGGCCGTAAAGCGCTTCGCCGCGCGCCCGCCGATCGACCGGATGCGGCCCAGTCTCGGGCGGAACTCGTCCTCGTCGCTCATAAAACGACATGGCGCCATTTGGCGCTACTGAACTTGCCGGTGTCTCCACCAGAAGCGACGTGCAGACTGGCTTTGCGCGCTGAGTAGCGCCAAAGCTTTAATCTTGCTATGCTCCGCCTACTCCCTATCCGCTCCTTCATCGCGTCAATCATCGCCATCAGCTCCGCACCCAGACAGGTTGCGCGGCGCCAATCACGTCGTCAAACTTCGTCGCTCCGAAATATCGTCCGTCGAGCGATTTTTCGGGATCGTTGAGGAGGAAAATCTCACCTGGTTGGAGCGTGAAACAGCCGCTCCAGGCGGGCAGTTTCCGGCCGAAGGAATCTCGGATTTGTGCATCTGCGACGCGAATTTCATCGATGAATATGGCTGTATTATCGCGGCAAATTTCGTCGCCAGGAACCGCCGCGACGCGCTTCACGAGCGGGATATTTTCCGGCAAATAGCCGCGCTCGGCGATCAATTTCCCGAGCTTATCATCGGGCCTGACGAGTACGAAGTCCCCGGCCTCGAGACGATCATGCCGCTCAATCCGATAGAGACCGATGGGAGCGCTCGCCGAGGCGTTCCAGACGAACAATGGCGCGAAATTGACGAGACTCGCGATCGAACTCGCCGCAATAGCCGCGCCGGAAACCGCGATGATTTTCGTAGGACCGCTTCTCATTGGTCGGCCTTTTTCGAGGTCGAGGAAAAGCGGCGAAGCGACGACCAGCTGTCGAGATCATGGATATGATAGACGATCGACCCGCCATGTTTCCGGTAGGCGGGCCCGCCGCCCTCGCCCCTGAAATGCTCCAGCGCGCGGGCGCTGACGCGGAGATAGAGCGCGGCCTCATCGATGCTCAAAAAGGGGCTTTTACCGGTCCGCGTCTTCGTCCGCGCCTTGACGGATTTCTGCGCCCCATTGGGCTTTGACCGCTCGCGTTTTGAGTTATTGTTCCTCGCCATTGATCGCGACCTCCATTGCGCCATCGCAAAGGATTTTGACGCGCATGGACGCAATTGAGGAACTCCTCCCTATTCTAAATTCGGGGGCGCTATTCTTTTTTCGAGGGGTCTTATTCTGCCGGCGAATAAGTTATTCGCCGGCAGAATAAACTGCGAAATTCGCGTTATTGGGGTGCGGATTATTTCATATGATGTCTTGCCACTTTCCGACATGAGGCGCAGTATCTGGGCGCAGTCCGGAGTGTTTTTCCGTGCTCGAATTCGGCTCGCTGTTGCGCGTGTTGCGGTCTGATCTTCATCTCACCCAGACCGAAATGGCCGAGCTTTTGTTCATCAGCCAGCCAGTCTATTCGCGCATGGAAGCAGGCGTGCGGCCGATTCCGGTCAAGGCGCTCGAGCGTCTCGCCGACCGGCGGCATATTTCGGTACAGGCGCTCTTTCTTGCCTATCTCTTCCTCGACGAAAACCTCGCGGTGATCGAAGGCGGGGTACGCGACGAGGCCTCGTTGGCGCTTTTGGAATTGGCCGCCAAATATCGCCAGCGTTTTCCGCAAGGGTTCAAACACGCCGCCGCACTTGGCCTTCTTTATGAGGCCGCAGGCCAATGAGTTGCTCAGGGGTATCGCGCACACGGGAGTGGACGTGACACGAGATTATTCAGAGTTTATTAACTTAGCCGCGCTGCACGACGGCGATGGCGAGCTTATGAAACTTGATCTTTTCGATGGCGCCGTGTGGCGCCAGCAATTGTCCGGATCGGCGGCGGACGGAACCGTCACCGTGACCTTGTCGACTGGCAGAAAAGTGACCGTGAATTCGCGACTGCTGGCGATTTTGCGCCTGCTCGCCGATGAACTCGCCCGGGAAGAAACGAAATTCCATTGACGGGCGCATCGCCTGAGAAAAAGCCGGACCAAGACTGCCCCGGCCATAGTCGATGGTCGCAAAGTACCTTCGAAATTGGCCGGGTCTGAACGCCGCTCAAGACGGCGTTTCCTGCGGCGGCGGCGATCGGAAGCAAGAAAGCTTTGCCGCGCTTTTTGCACGGCCAGCAGCTTTTAGCCGCAATGACGCGCGCGGCCTTTCCCGGCTACCCGACGACGAACCTGACGCGCCAGTCGGTGATAGGCTCCTTTAATTTCTTCTGCAGGCGCATGATGCGAATGCGGAAGAATGAGCAGCCGATCAGGTATAGCAGCGTCAGCTCAAAGAGGCGGTTCAGGACGAACATGGTCCAGAAGGTCGAGAAACCGACCGCCTGCGTGAAGGTGACGAACGCGATCTCGAAGAGGAAAATAAGGCAGAGCGGCGCCGCGAACAGTTGGGCCTTCGCCATGCGCCAGAAATGATAGGCGAGGATCGTGTCGAGCATGACCGCCACGAGAAAATAACTTGGTCCATTCAGATAGAAGAAGGCGAAAAGACCGAACGCCCAGGCGATGCCGATGAGGCTCGCCGCCGTGCGGATCGATCGTGATTGCGCCAGATAGGAAAGCCCGACGGCGACAAGAACAAAGGTCGCATAATACGCGATGACGAGAAGATCGCCCGCGACCTGATCCGTACAGCGATTGAGAATGCACCCCATTGAGCTCCCCCGGCTACAAATGGCTTCCCTCCCCGGCGCCATGCAGCAACCGTGCCGGTAACCATCCAGCTTCATGATTCCGCGGGTCGTCGCGCCGCACGCGCGGCGCGATCATGGCGTACGGTCGGCGCCCCCGTGGGGCGGCGTTGGAAAGCATGCGAAAACGCCCCGCGGTATCCCGCGGGGCGCTTCGGCCGAGGCGATTACTCGCCGTTGCGGCGGCGGTTCGGGCGCGACCAGATGAGGTCGTATTCGCCGTTCTCCATCTCGCAGAGATTGGCGAGGAACGGCGCCGCGAGCGAGGGATCGTCGAGGCGGACTGAGAGGTAGCTGCGGTTCTCGTTCGAAGTTTTGCGCCAGGCGGCGCCGATCTCGGCGCGGCCGGCGAAGATGCGGAAGTCGGGCGCTTTCTCGCTCGTCTTCTCGGCCGGCTTGACTTGCACATTCGCGTCGAGCGTCAGGGTTGAAACGGATCCCGTGAAGCCGTCGCCGTTCTTGGTGAAGGTCCCGATCGTAGCCATTTTCGTCTCCATTCTTTGTCCGGGCCGCCCATCGCGGCCTCGATGGCGATCGGCAAGGCGGAGGCGAACGCCGACGCAGTCGGAACGACCCGGAGCGCACGCGGAGGACGGCAGGCGGCGAAGTTTCTTGTCTCGCGAGGAATGGCGGCCCTTCTTTTCCTGGGCCGCCAGGGGAAGAAAATTCGGGCGCCGCCGTTGCGTCCGAGGCGTCGAGGCGAAGCCGCCCTCCGCCTAGATCAGGCCAATCGAGGCCGCGATGGGCGTGACGCGCGGACGGGGGAGACATTTGGCGGCCGCGGACCCGCACGAAAAACGCGATCGCCGTTCGGATGCGCCGGCTCCAGCACCCATTCTAACGACGCCAACGCTTCCAGCCGCCGAGCGGCAGTGCTGACTTTGCGGAACACCCTGGGCGGTCGATGCGCGGCGTGCGTAGGACGAAGACCATGATCATGAAGCAATAGTGGCTTCATTCGGCGCGACAGCGGTGGTGACGCGCGCCTGTTCGATTATCAGCGCCGAAAAAGACGGCGGCGGATCGTGGATCTGGCCGAATCCGGTACGCCGCAGGATGCTTGCCGCCACGACCGACGCGCCGCCGGCCTCAATTGGGGACGCGACAATGCGCTATCTTGTTCTGAAAGCGGGGATTTCCGCGATCCTCATCGTCACAGATTCGGAGATTGCTACGCGCAGTCCCGCCTTCGGCGTGCTCATCGCAACGCGCCCTTTTGTCCCGGTGCTCGGCATGGTCTGCCTCTGGCATGACACGAGCGATTTTGGGTCCAGCTCGCCGATCATGAACAGGCGACGGTTAGGTACGCGCTCCCCTAGTTTACCAATGTTCCTGCTCATTCCCGCATTGCTGCCGGCCGGCGCGCCTTTCTGGCTCTCGCTTCGGGCCGACAATCACACGCTTCACGTAAAGAGCCTCCCGGCCGAGGCCGGGAGGCAAGTCAAGCGCTAAAAACGGGAGGTTTTTCGCGCTATTTTGAGATTGCGAAGCTGCAGGCGGCTTTTGCTGCCGGCGAGTTCTCATCGTCCTGCCACGCGGCGCAGTCGATAAAGACAAGCCGGCGGCCGACTTTGGCGATGCGCGCCTTGGCGAACAGCGGTGAGAGTTTGACCGACTTCAGGTAGTCGACATTGATGTTGATTGCGCTGCTGTTTGCCTCGGAGCCAAGGGCGCGCTTCAATTCATGCAGCGCGGCGAGCTCCAGAAATGTCGAGACAATCCCGCCATGGAGCGCCTTGATCAGCGGATTGCCGACATGGGCGTCTCCCGGCGTCATCGAATATAGGCGCCCGTCTCCGGTTTCGATGGCTTCAAAAGAGAGCCAATGACCGAGCGGCGAGTCGATCAACCCCGTCATGCCTGAGGCCCTTCCGCAAGCCGGGCGAAATCCGGCCCGCCGCTGCCGATCATGAAAGCGCCGACGGCGCTTGCAAGCGGTCTTCCGTCATAATCGACGATTTCGCCGCGTGTTCTTGCAATATTGCCGTTGATCGCGAAACACTCGGCGCTGCAAATGACTTTGGCGCCGATTTCAATCGGTCGAAGATAATCCGTTTTCAGATTGATGGTGGCTATCGCTCGCGGTTCTTGAATTTTGGCGAAGACCGCAAAGCCGAACACTGTGTCGAGGATGATCGTGTAAGCGCCGGGGTGCGCATAGCCGCCCTCCCCCTCGCACGAGAAAAAGGCCGGTATCGTCGCGATTACGCAAACCTCGTCGGCTGCGATCTTGCTCGGCTCCATATTCAGAGCCGCGAACAATTGGTGGCTTTTGGGGAAGAATGATTTCATTATGTCCGCCCAGGGCGGCGCGTCGCTGGAATCTTGCGGCGACATTCGAGCTTGCTCGCAGTTCGCCTTCATCCCTTGCTCCTGGCGGCTTTGCGTTGGACGCGGTGCAGGGAATCGATGTCGTCGGAAGAACCTGCGACAGGCGCCGCGCCGAGTTCGACAAGGTTGGACTTTGCAATCGTCAGAGCCTCAATAAAGTCCTCGACGCGCGCGACGGAAAGACCCTTGAAAGCGTCCTTGTAAAGATTGTTCGCCGCCGCCCGCATGTCCTCAATCACGGGAAGGATCTTATCCGTGAGATAAATCAGATTGGCGCGGCGGTCGCCGGGCGCAGGGGCGCGGCGAACCCAGCCGCTTTCTTCGAGGCGGTCGACAAGCCGGCCGAGCGGCGCCGCCTCGATATCGAGCTCGTCCGCGAGCGCCCGTTGGGTCCGTCCGTCATTGCGGTAAAGGTGAGCGAGCACGAACCATTGCGCGCGGGTCAGACCTATGTGTTTGACCCGGCGATCAAATTCCCGCCGGAGCAGCCTCGCCACGTCGTTAATCAGGTAGCCGGGATTGTGCTCGATCCGGTCGTCCATCTTCTTCATCGCCCGCACCCGCCTGTTGCGCTTGCCAACGTTAATATATACTAAGTTATTAAGTCTTAGTATAGCGTTTTTGTCAGTGGTGAGAGCGTCGGCGAATGCGTGCGCATGTCAGATCCGGGTCCGGTTGGAAGATAAAGGCTGCGGCGCTTTTCGCCGCATTCGCCGCGATTGCCGGCTGTGGTTCCGGCGGGGATGCGGACTCCGCGGCTGCCTCGAAACATAGGTCCTCTGTCGAAGAGGCTGCGGCTGTGAAGTCGGTCAAGATTGTCAAACCGAAGCCGGCGACGGTCCGGAATACGGTCATTGCGACAGGCTCGATCGGCTCAAAACAAACCAGCAATATCGGTCCTCTCGTCGAGGGTGTCGTAGAGTCGATCTTCGTCAATGTCGGCGATCGCGTGACGAAAGGCGATCCGCTATTTCAGACGCGCCCCCTGACATATGAGCGCCGGCTCGAGGAAGCGAAAGCGACGCTGGAACTTGCTGTCGCCCGGCGCAAGAACGCAGAACGGGTTCTCGAGAGAACCGAAAAGCTGCGCGCCGAAGGCTACGCGCCGCAAGCGCGTCTCGACGACGCCAGAACCGCCCTTGATGTAGCAGCGGCCGAAGTCGCACGCGCGGCGGCGGCGGCGAAAACAGCAGAGCGCCAGCGAGAGGATACGATGGTTCGCGCGCCTTATAGCGGCGTCATCACCAAAAGGTTCAACGATGAGGGCATCTATCTCTCCAATGTATTTCGCGGCGGGACGGAAAGCTCCGTTCTGCAAATCCAGGAAAATCACATCGTCGTCGCGGTCGTTTATGCGCCGGAGCAACATCTGGGTTCGCTGAAACTCAATCAGAAAGCGCTTGTTTATGTCGAGTCGCAGCCCGAACCGCGAGAGACCTACATTCTGGTATTGAACGACATGCTCGATGTCGGCGCGCGGACGGTTGAACTGCGCTTGCCGATCGACAACTCGGATTATTCCCTGAAATCAGGCCAATTCGCCCGCGCCGAAATATTCACGGATGAGTTGCAGGCGTTGTCAGTCCCGGCCGACGCCGTCCGACGAGATCAGACGGGGGCTTATGTCCTCACAATAAAAGACGGACGCGTCGAAAAAAGACTTGTCGTCGCCGAGGAGCGGCCTGATGGAACGACAGTCGTGCGTGAAGGGCTCGACGTTGGCGATGACGTCATTGTTCCGAATGGCGAGCCGATCGCCGTCGGCGACTCCGTTGCGCCTGAGGCCGCCTGATGTGGCTCGTCGACCTTTCAATCAAGCGCCCGGTCCTCGCCGTGATGATGATCGGCGCCCTCGTCGTACTCGGCTGGATTTCGATGGGCCGGCTTGGCGTCGATCTCTTTCCCGATGTTGAGTTTCCCTATGTCGCAGTAACGACGACGCTCGAAGGCGCGAGCCCCGACACGATGGAAACCGAAGTTTCCGATGTGATCGAGGAAAGCGTCAACACGATCTCCGGCATCAAACAGCTTCGTTCGACGAGCGCGGACGGACTCTCTCAAGTCTTCATCGAATTCGAGCTCGAGGAAAATGTCGATGTGAAGGCGCAGGATGTACGCGACAAGGTCAACATCGCGCGCCGCGACCTTCCCGAAGACATCGATCCGCCGGTGATTGAAAAGGTCGATCCGGACGCTGCGCCGATTATGTCTGTCATGATCGCTGCTGACGCGCCGATCGGCGACATCACCACCTATGCGGACGAAGTCGTCAAGGAGGCCGTCCAGCGGCTGCCCGGGGTCGGGTCGGTGACAATCGTCGGGGGGCGTCTTCGCGAAATCCGCATATGGCTCGACGCCGACAAGATGCGCGCGTTTGGCGTGACCGCCGAAGACGTTGTGCGCGCCGTCAGGTCCGAACACGCCGAAGTGCCCGGGGGCCGTCTCGAAACCGGGGGCGGCGCGCGCGAATTCGGCGCCAAGACGGTGTCGGAAGCGGAGACGCCGCGCGAATTTGAAGATCTTGTCGTGGCGTTCCGCGACAGCGGCGCGCCGACCCGGATCGGCGACGTGGCGCGGGTCGAGGACGGTCTTGAGGATGAGCGGAGTTATGCTGAGTTCAACGCCCGTCCGGGCGTCTCGCTCGATGTTCGCCGGCAGTCCGGTCGCAACACGCTTGAAGTCGCCGAAGCCGTTTATGCGGAGATCGAGCGGCTTAAAGCGGTCGCGCCCGAGGGATATGAACTCGTTGTCGCCCGCGATGTGAGCCGTTTTATTGAATCGTCCGTTGAGGACGTGACCCATGAGCTCGAGATTGCGATCGTTCTCGTCGTTATTGTCACGTTCTTCTTTCTCCTGAGCTGGCGCGCCACGCTGATGGTCGCCATCGCCATTCCAACATCGCTGATCTCGGCGTTCTTCGCCTTCGAGGTCTTCGAATTCACCATCAACATGCTGACATTGCTGGCGCTCACCGTGACCATCGGATTGCTGGTCGACGACGCCATCGTCGTCGTTGAAAGCGTTCAGCGCGACATCGACGCCGGCGTCGCGCCTGCGAAAGCAGCGCGACACGGCACTGAACGCGTCGCACTCGCCGTGCTTGCCGGCACTTTCGCAACGCTCGCCGTCTTCGTGCCGATCGCTTTCATGGAAGGCGTTGTCGGGCGCTTTTTTCTTCAATATGGCCTTGCAATCGTCTTCGCGGTCTCCGTTTCATTACTAGTGGCGCTGACCCTGACGCCGATGCTGGCGTCGCGATTCCTGAGACCGGAAAGTCATCCTCCATTCCTGCGCCCGATCGAAAAGTTTCATCACCAGCTCGATCAGATTTACAGCCGGATTGTCGGGGCTGTCGTTCGCTGGCGATATGTCGCGCTGGCGGCCGCGATCGGTTCGCTGTTCGTGGGCGGATTCTTCGCGTCAAAAGTGCCGAGCGGCTTCACCTCGAAGGCGGACCGAAGCGAATTTCTGGGATCCATAGAATTGCCGCTCGGATCAGGCATTGCTGAATCCAAAAAGGCGATCGCATTGGCGAATGGGGCGCTGCGCGGCGTTATGCACATCGAGAACATTTTCTTGACCGCCGGCGCCGGGAGTCAGGGAAAAGCCAATGTCATCGATCTTTATGCGTCGATTACGCCCAAGCAGGAGCGGCGGATCGGGCAATTTGAGGTGATGGACGCGGCGCGCCAGGCGTTAGTCGCGGCGGTTCCCGAGGCGAAGGAAATTACCGTCGCTGAAGTGCCGTGGATTTCCGGCGGCGGTGTTTCAACGGGCGACGTTGAACTGGTCGTGCGCGGCGACGCCATCCCGGAAATCGACGCTTATGTCAAAATGGTCATGTCGCTGATGCGTGAGACAAACCTTTACTCCGACCTGCGTTCCAGCTTCGAGGAGGGGCGCCCTGAGCTGCTAATTGACTTCAATCGAACGCGGGCGGGGGATCTGGGCGTTTCTGCGCGCACTCTGGCGACGACGGCGCGCACCGTGATCGGCGGTGTCGACGCCGGCTCCTTTGAGGAGGGCGGCAAACGATACGATGTTCGCGTCAGGCTTGAGGAGTCTCAACGCCAGGACCGTGATCAGCTCGAACTCATTCAGGTCAGAAATGAATCGGGACGATTGATCGACCTCGCCAGCGTAGCGTCAATGCGTTTCGCCAGCGGACCTTCGCAAATCGAACGACAGGACCGGGCGCGCAAAATTTCCATCCTGGCGAACACCGCGTCAGGCGTGGCGCTAGGAACGGCGACCGAAGCGCTTGAGGCGATCATCGCCGCCAATCCGCCGCCTGCGAGCATGCAGATCACCTATGAAGGAACCGTCCGCCGGATGAATGAGTCGATTTCGGCCATTATGTTCGCTTTTGGACTCGCCATGATCGCGCTGTACATCGTGCTGGCGAGCCAGTTCAACTCCTTCGTTCAACCGATCGTCATCATGCTGACGGCGCCGCTGTCATTTTCCGGCGCTTTCGCGATGCTTTATTTCGGCGGCCAGGAAATGTCGCTCTTCGCCCAGATCGGCCTCATCGCGTTGATGGGCATCGTCATGAAAAACGGCATTCTGCTCGTCGACCGGGCGAACCAGTTGCGCGAAGAAGGCGCGGCGGCGCGCGATGCGATCATCAAGGCCTGCCCCGAGCGCTTGCGGCCGGTTCTGATGACGGCGTTCGCCGCGATTTTCGGCATGATCCCGGTCGCGCTGTCCGGTTCCGACGGCGCGGAATGGAGGAACGGGCTTGGCTATTTGATTATTGGCGGGCTTTCGTCGTCGACGATCCTCACCCTGCTCGTTGTGCCGGCCGCCTATATGGTTCCCGGCGACATCAATACCATCGCGAAGCGGTTAATTGGCGTGCTGAAAGGCGTGTTTGCGGGCGGCTCGACTGCGCCCGGATCAGCGTCCCGGAAGCCTGCGGAGTAAGAGAGACAATGCGGCGCGAATTTGGACAAGTTGAGGAAATACGGACGCTGATTGTTGGGATTCTTGCTGCCGCGCTCGCAGTCTGGTCCGCCAGCGGCGCCGCCGCCCAGACCCTCGAAGAGGCGTTGTCGCTCGCCTATGTCACAAATCCGGAGATCGCCGCCGAGCGCGCGCAACTCGACGCGACCGAGGAAGGGGTCGTGCAAGCCCGAGCGCGCGGTCTGCCGCAGATTACGGCGGGCGCCGGCTATCAAAAAGTCGATAATACCCAATCCATCAATGGCGAGGTTTTCAACGTCGGCGCGGGCGGGCGCGACTTCAAGCTCGATACGGCGACGGCGCAGGTCAGCGGCGAGCAGCAAATTTTTGCGGGTCTGCGAAACGTGAATGCGATCCGTCAGGCGAAAGCGCGCGCTCGGGCCGGCGGCGCGCAATTAACGCTCGTCGAGCAGGACGTGTTGGCGCGCGCGGCCACGGCGTATTTTGACGTCGTGCGCGACACCGTCGTATTGAAGGCGACGGAAAGCAACGTTGAGGTTCTTGGAAAACAATTCGAGGAGGCCGCTCTCCGCTTTGAGATCGGCGAAGTCACCAATACAGATGTGGCGCAGAGCGAAGCGCGCCTTGCGGCGGCGCGTGCGCGGATGACCGATGCGCAGGCGCAGTTGGCGATCAGCCGGGCGGCGTTCGCGGAACTCATCGGGCAAATGCCCGGATCTCTTGAAGAGACGCCGGCTTTGCCCGAGGCGCCAGCTGCAATTGATGACGCGATGGCGATCGCGCGCGAGCTATCGCCAGTCATCCTCCAGGCGCAAATGCGCGAGCAAGCCTCTCGTCGCGGCGTCGCTATTGCAAAGGGCGCGTTTTCACCGACCGTGTCATTGACCGCCGGTTATCAATATGCCGAAGAGCCTTCGTCTTTCATTGCGGAAGATGAGCAGTTCGCTTACGGCGTGCGCGTGACTGCGCCGATCTTTCTTGGCGGGCTCAATCTTTCTCGCGTGCGCGAGGCGCGCGCGCTCAACAGAGCAGACCGCCATCGCATCGCAGCCGCCGAACGGCAGATTGATGCGCGCGTGAGGGCCGGCTGGCAACGACTTGCCGCAGCGCGCGCGAACGTCGCATCATCGCAAACGCAAGTGCGCGCTAACGCACTGGCGCTCGCCGGCGTGCGGCGCGAAGCGGAGGTCGGCGCGCGCACCACTTTGGACGTTCTCGATGCGGAACAGGAATTTCTCGATGCGCAAGTGGCGCTCGCCAGTGCCGAGCGCGACGCGCGCGCCGCCACATTTCAGCTCCTTGCCGTTATCGGCGTCTTGACGGCGAAAACCGACGATATTTTAGCGGCGAGCGGCGCCTCGGCAAATTGACGGACAACGGTATTGAGCGTTCGGCGGCGATAGAACCGGTCATTCTCAACGGCTGGCGATGGATGAAACAGGAAGTACAAAGGATTTACGCTGATTGTCGCTCTTTCCAGCGGCACTTTCGGTGTCGTCGCGTAAACTTCTTGTTTCGTAACATCAAGCGCAATCGAACTCCCGCGAATGGCGCGCGCATGCTGCGTCGCTCAATTCGACGAAAGCCCTTTCAACGAAAGCAATTGTCCATCTTCGCAATATTTTTGTCGGGGGGGGCCAATCGAGCGTACAGCAAATTTTTGTTTGCAGGCTGGCCAGCAAATCTTGCATGCTGCAAGCGCCATAAAAATTATCTGCTCGCGGCCGAAACGGATATCTGCGGTCGACCAATATTCAGAATTACGTGATGACGCCGGCTATTGTATTGGCGGAACGAGACGGCGATAACGGCCGCAAGGCAGCTCTGCTGGACTCCGTTTTCGTGCAAATTGAGATTATTGCAGCGTTTGACAGCAGCGCTTGCTGTCGTGTCGAGTCTGGGGATGTTTCAGCGCGCGGCAAACCTGCTTCGTGTTCTTGTCACATGTTTGCGTTTTCGGACGCTCCAGAATTACCGTCCCCGCTATTTTGCAAGTGTCGTGCGACGAGACCAATCAGTCGATCGCGCAGGGTGCGAGCTGTGAGATAGATCGTCAATTCGCCGTTGCCGCCCTCATCGCCGATGATCCATGAGGGGAATTCCGAGACGCTTTGCCTTGTCGGCGAGATTGTCGGTGACGCCGGCGCCGGGGAAGACGACGAGGCCGATGGGCAGCGCTTCGAGCAGCGCGTCGTTGCGTTTGAAGGGCGCGGCCTTGGCGTGACGCGTCCAGTCCGGCTTGAAGACGATCTGCGCGACCTTGCGATTGTCGGCCCAGGAGGCGGCGATCTTCTCGGCGCCGCGCGGCGTGCCGCCATGGAGGAGGACCATGTCGGGATGTTTGGCGCGGACGCGGTCGAGCGCGGCCCAGATCGCGGCGACATCGTTGCAGTCGGGCCCGCCGGCGAAGGCGATTTTGGTTCCGGCGGGCGTCAGCGGTTCGATTTCGGCGCGGCGCTTGGCGGCGATGAAGTCGCGGCTGTCGATCACGGCGGCGGTCAAGGCGCGATGGCTCGTGCGCGATCCGTTGCGCGGCCGCCAGGCTTCGCCGAGATGACGCTCGAACAGCGTGACCGCGGCGTCGCGCATGAGTTCGTGGGCGTTGCGCCGTTCGATGAGCGATAGGCCTTCGGCGACCAGGCGTTCCAGTTCGACGGAGCGAATCTCTGAGCCGTCCTGGTCGCGCTGACTGCGCCGCTGCTCGCTTTCATTGTGATCGAGGGCGCGTTCCGTGCGTTGGAGGCTCAAGTGAAACACGTTGGTCAGCGACCAGAGCAGCGGCGAGAGGTCGCCTTCAAGGCGCGTGTCGGCAAGCGTCGCGACCAGCGCGTCGACCATGTCGGCGACGGCGCCTTGCAAAGGACCTGCTTCCGGCAAGGGGCGCGGATCAGGCTCGTCGCTTCCTTGCCGCCAGCCATAGAGCTGCAATTCGTGGAGCACCTGCGCGGTCGCCGATTCAGCGTGTTCGATGTCGTCGCGGGCGAAGTCGTCGTTCATGATAGCCTCCTCATTGTCCCTGCGCGGGAGCGCGCGGGGCTCTTGTGAAGCGACCACCAGCCGGATCCGGCGCGCGACCCGCACCCTTTCGGGCCGGAGCGCAGCGGAGGACGCCGGAACGGGGATTTCTTGTCTCGCGAGGAATGGCGGCCCGCCAAAGGCGCCCGCGTGAAGCGCGTCTTGGAATACATCTCCGCCAGGGGAAGAAATCCTCGAGCCGGCGTTGCGGGACGCGCGGCGCATCCGGC
>CAZDRH010000013.1:52145-72767 GCA_964507915.1 uncultured Caulobacterales bacterium | reverse complement strand
CCCCTCTTTTCAGGTTGAAAACCTGACGTCCTAACCGATAGACGAAGGGCCCACACGGGAACAGCCGCGCCGGTTCGGCGCAAGGCGCGCTGTATAGTCAAGAACCGGCGGGCCGCGCAAGCCCCGCAGGGCGTCGGTCAATCGGCCAAAGCCGCGTCTGCGATCTGGAATTGCGCCGCTTCGCCGCCGCGCCAGTCATCCGCCCGGATCTTGCCGAGCACATGCAGACGCTTGCCGCCGCCAAGCATGCCGGCAAGGCCGGATTCCTGCGCCCGAAACGCAACCGCCTGGACCGATGCGCCGCCGGCGCTTGAAAGACGCGTCGCGACATGGCCGACGCCGATCGCGCGAAGATCCCGCGGCAGGACGTCCGGCAGGATAAACAAGGGCTCTGCGTTGCCCGGCCCGAAGGGACCGGCGGCGTCGATTACTTCCGCAAAGCGCCGGGTCACGGCGGATCCGGAAACGACCCCGTCCGCCTCCTGTACGCGCCCGGCGCGGGCGGCGGCGACCGCTTTGGAAAGACGCTCATTCAAATAGGCCGTGAACGGAAGAAGCTGCCTGCGCGCGATCGTCAGGCCGGCCGCCATGGCGTGGCCGCCGCCCGCGACAAGGAGGCCGACTTCCTTCGCCGCGGCGATCGCGGCGCCAAGATCAACGCCCCCAAGAGAGCGCCCGGAGCCTTTGCCGACATCGCCGTCCCAGCCGATGACGACGGCCGGAAGGTCGAATTTCTCCTTGAGACGTCCTGCGACAATGCCGATGACGCCGGGGTGCCAGCCGTCGCCGGAGGCGACGATCACGCCGCCTTCGGGCGCGCCTTGGGACTCGACCGCGGCGATGGCGGCATTGAGCACATCGGCTTCGATGGCCTGACGCTCGGCATTCATGAGATGCAGCTTCTCGGCGAGCGCCGCCGCCCGCGCCGGATCATCCGTGGTCAGCAGTTCGAGCGCGAGACGGGCATGCCCGATGCGCCCCGCGGCGTTGATCCTTGGGCCCAGCAAGAAGCCAAGATGATAGGTCGAGGGCGGGCCCTTCACGCCCGCGTATTTTGCAAGCGCCGCAAGACCCGCATTCGCGCCTGCGCCGAGGATTTTGAGCCCCTGGGCGACGATCACGCGGCCGAGCCCCGTCATCGGCATCACGTCGCAGACAAGACCGAGCGCGGCCAGATCGAGCAGCGGTTTCAAATCCGGCTCGGCGCGGGTCGAGAAATAGCCGGCTGCTCGCAAAGCACGGTTGACCGCGACGACCGTAAGGAACGCAAGTCCCGCCGCCGAAAGGCCGCCGAGCCCCGAAACATCGTCAAGCCGGTTCGGGTTGACGCAAGCGACGGCGCCCGCCGGCGGCGGACCGCTCATCAGGTGATGGTCGATGACGACAAGGTCGAGCCCCTCGGCCGCGGCTTCCTCGATCACCCGATGGGCGTTCGCGCCGCAGTCGACCGTGACGATGACCTTGGCGCCGCTCCGGGAAAGGTCGCGGAACGCTTCGATGGACGGGCCGTAGCCTTCGAGAATGCGGTCGGGGAGATAGACTTCGGCCTTCGCGCCGACAGCACGCGCATACCGGGCAAGTATAGCGGAGGCCGTCGTTCCGTCTACGTCGTAATCGCCGAAGACGCCGACTGTCTCCCCCGCTCGTACGGCGGCGGCAATGCGCGCTGCGGCGCGGTCCATGTCGCGCAGGACGAAAGGGTCCGGCAACGCCGCGCGCAAGGAGGGATTAAGATAAGCCACGGCGCCCGCAGCCGTGACGCCGCGCGCCGCGAGCGCCCGGGCAAGCGTGACATCGACGCCGGCGGTCTGCGCGATCGACAGCGTCTCGCGCGCATCGACGGACTTCAGCCGCCAGGGCCGGCCCGACGCTGTGGCGCCGATCTTCGGCAAAGAAAGATCCTGGACATCGTCGAGTGTGAGAAGCGCGTTGGTCATAGGCCGGAAACTCTCCGGCGATTCGCGCGGCGTCCCGGACGCGTTTTCCACAGGGACGATCAGAAAGCGTCGGGGCAGGTCCCCGCAAACGCCGCGCGCAGCACCGACGCCTATGCCGGCTCGACGACGCGCGGCAAGGGCTTGGGCTCCGTCAAGAACCCGCCGGACTGGCGCGCCCAGAGTTCGGCATAGAGCCCGCCGGAAGTCGAAAGCACGGCATGGGTCCCTTGCTCTGCGATCGCGCCACAGTCGAGCACGACAAGCCTGTCAAGCGCAGCGATCGTAGACAGACGGTGGGCAATGGCGATGACGGTCTTCCCTTCCATCAGCGCAAAGAGATTTTCCTGGATCGCGGCCTCAACCTCCGAGTCGAGCGCGGACGTCGCCTCATCCAGAATGAGGATCGGCGCGTTCTTGAGGAAGATGCGAGCGATGGCGATGCGCTGACGCTGGCCGCCGGAGAGCTTCACGCCGCGCTCACCGACATGCGCGTCGAGGCCTTTGCGGCCTTTCTGGTCCTCCAGCGACTCGATGAATCCGAGGGCGTTCGCTTTGCGCGCTGCTTCCAGGATTTCGGGATCCGTCGCTTCCGGTCGTCCGTAGGCGATGTTTTCACGGATGGACCGGTGCAGGAGCGAGGTGTCCTGCGTCACCACGCCGATGTTCGCGCGCAGACTTTCCTGCGTGAGCCCCGCAATATCCTCGCCGTCGATCAGGATGCGCCCGCCTTCGAGGTCGTAGAACCGCAAGAGCAGATTGGCGAGCGTCGTCTTGCCCGCGCCTGAGCGTCCGACGAGCCCCACCTTCTCGCCCGGCGCAATCGCGAGGGAAAAATCGTCGATAACGCCGCCTTCCTTGCCGTAGTGGAAGCGCACATTCTCGAAAATGATCGCCCCTCTCGGCGCCTTGAGCACTTTCGCGTCTGGGCGATCGACGACGGCCTGACGCTTGGCGAGCATCTCCTTGCCGTCGATCACCGTGCCGACATTTTCAAAGAGGCCGGAGATTTCCCACATGATCCATTGCGCCATGCCGTTGATGCGCAAGGTGAGCGCGATCGCAGAGGCGACAGCCCCGGCCGTGACGAATTCCCGAAGCCATAAGGCGATCGCCAGAGCGGCGATGGCGAATATCGCGAGGATATTATTGAAATAGACGACGGAATTCATTTGCGTGACAAGGCGCATCTGCGGATGCACCGTAGCGAGAAAGTCCGCCATGCTCTCTTTGGCGTAAGATTCTTCCCGGCCGGCATGGGCGAAGAGCTTCACGGTCGTCACATTGGTGTAGCTGTCGACGATGCGGCCGGTCATGACCGAGCGCGCGTCAGCCTGCGCTTCGGCCGCTTTGGTCAGCCGCGGCACGAAATACCGTATCAGGAAGATATAGACGGCAAACCAGGCGACGAGGGGGAGCGCGAGCCGCCAGTCCGCCGAGGCGATCAAGGCAATGACGGAGATGAAATAGACGCCAACATAGACGAACACGTCGAGCAGCTTCATCACGACTTCGCGGACGGCGAGCGCCGTCTGCATCACTTTCGTCGCCACACGGCCCGCGAACTCATTGGCGAAGAAGCCGACGCTTTGGCCGAGAAGATGCCGGTGCATGCGCCAGCGCGCGCTCATCGGCAGATTGCCAAGCAGCACCTGATGAATAAGGAGACCCTGCGCCAAGACAGCCAGCGGCAAGCCTATCAGCAACAGCGCCGCCATGCCGGCGAGCCGTCCGCCTTCTGTTTTCAGAAAAGTTTCGCGGTCCGCCGCCGAAAGCCAGTCTACGATCTGGCCAAGGAAGCCGAACAACATCACCTCGCCGACAGCAATGCAGGCCGTCGTCACGGTCATCAACAGCAGCCACGGGCCGGCGTCTTTCACGTAGTGCCAGCAAAACGCCCAGAATTTCTCCGGCGGCGCGCCTGCGCGCGTCTCGGGGAATGGGTCAAGGCGGCGTTCGAAGAAGCGGAACATAACAGGGATTTCAACGGCGTCAGATGGAGACGAAATGCGAGTTCCAGTCGTCGATTGCAAGTCCGCTGCAGCGCACGCGCCGCCCACGCTTCCCAAACGCTCGTGATCTGGATCACGAATGGACCGCAATAAACTTGAAGAACGCGGCCACGCCGCGCAGCTTCAATTGAGGTGCGCGGGGAGCGCATCCAATGCGGGAGAGAGAACCTTGAAAAGCAAACCCTGTTGGGCCGCAATGGCCCTTGTCTTGATTTCGGCTGGACGCGCAGACGCTGAACCCACGCGGGCTTCGCCATCGGGAGCGCGGCTATCGCCCCAAGCGGCGCAGGACGTGCCTTACGCCGTCCCGAAGCGGCTTGGCGCAGCGCCTCGGATCATGAAGCAAGTCGTCACTCTTTATGACCTGCCCCTTCTGGCGAATGACCTTCCCGCCGGTCGGCGGAACTATGTCGGCAAGACGATCCATTCCTCCAGCGGTTCACAGCAGTGGGGATACGACATCGGCGCGATGCAGTGGAATTCGGACGCCGATACATGGTCCGAGGTGAAATCCAGCACCGACTGGAACGCGCCCAAGAACAGCGACTTTCATATTTACGGACAGCCCATCTACGCCGCCGGCCCTGGCAAAGTGATCCGATGCTGGCGCAATGCGCCCGAGAATCCCCGTCCCTACAGCAGCGCACTTGGCGACTCTTTCGACGAAGCTTTTGAAGACCGGGACTGGCTGCATCCCCAATGGCGCGCCAAGAAAATGTCCGGCGGCGGCAATCATCTCCTTGTCGAAGAGGCGAATGGCGATCTTGTTCTGTACGCACACGCGCAACCGGGTTCGATTCCGCAGTCTTTGTGCCCGCACAATGCCGCGCTCTACAGCAAAGCAGAGGCGGATGAGGAAGGCGACGTCCCCGCGGCGCAGCAGGCGACGATCGCCGCAGGACAATTCCTCTACAAGGCCGGCAACAGCGGCAATTCCAGCGCGCCGCATCTTCACATCCACAAACAGGATCCGGATGGAAATCCCGTCCAGTTCAAGTTCCGTCGGGGCCTGTCGACGCCCGTGGCGAGCGGCGGCAAAGCCGACATCAACAAGTGGACGAGCTTTTCCGGGAAACCGATTCCTTCAGGGCCGATCTTGTTCTGGCCCCCGACCCGGCTTGAGGGTGAGTATGCGCGTCACGGCTACGCCGCCGCCGACTTTCAGCGCCTCTTTGATCATCTCGCCAACTCGGGATTCTGGCCTGAATGGATCGACGGATATTCAGTAGGCGGCAAGCCCTACCTCAACTTCGTTTGGCGGCCGGCCGCCGCTGAATGGCGTTCATACTTCCTGGACGACTCGGCGAAGTATCAAGCCGAAGTCGATCGGGCGAAGGCCGACGGGTTCTCGCCTGTCCAGGTCGAAAGCTCTCTCGTCGGCGGGGCCGTTCGCTACACCGTCATTTTTGCGAAGGGCGTGCCGGGAGCCTGGGAAGCGCGCCACGGACTGACGACGGCGCAACATGAGGCGTTCCTCGATCAAATGAAGGCCGCAGGCCTTGCGCCCATCAACGTCTCCGTCGTCGCGCCGGGAGGCGATCGTCGCTACACGGTCCTTTACCGCAAACGCGACATTGGCAGCTGGCAAGTGAAATCACGCATTCCCGAAGCCGAGTACCAAGCGTTATACGAGTCGAACGCCGCTGAGGGTCGCCGTCCCTTCTACGTCAACGCCTATATGGACGGCGGCAGTCCCTTCCTATCCGTGATTTTTGCGTCAAAGCCGCAAGGCGCGCGCAAGGATCGGCACGGAATGAGCCCCTCGCAATACCAAGACGAGTTTGACAGCGCGTTGAGCGCGGGACTTGCGACGCGGGCGGTGTCGGCCTTTGACGGCGCTCAGAGCCAGCACCGCTACATTGCGATCTGGCGGAAATAGAACATCGAGGAACAGGAGGCGACGCGCCATATGCGCGTCGCCTTCTTCTTGTTGCGACGTTCTCATCTGGCGTCAGCGCCGCATGCGCGCCCGGATGTAGCGCACCGTGCCGGTCTTAGAGCGCATAATCACCGTGTGCGTGTTGACATAGCCGGGCTCCCACTTGACGCCGTCGAGCATGGTCCCGTTGGTGACGCCGGTCGCGGCGAAAATCACGTCGCCGGAGACCAGTTCGTTCAAGGAATATTTCCGGTTGAGATCCTTGATGCCGGTGCGCGCCGCGCGGGCCCGTTCATCGTCGTTGCGGAAATGGAGGCGCCCCTGGAACTGGCCGCCGATGCAGCGCAGCGCCGCCGCTGCAAGCACGCCTTCCGGCGCACCGCCGCGACCGACATACATATCAATGCCCGTCGAACGATCGGTCGTCTGGATAACGCCGGCGACGTCGCCGTCCGGTATGAGCACGACGCGCGCGCCGACACGGCGCGCCGCCGCCACAAGATGGTCGTGGCGCTCGCGCTCGAGAATGCAAAGCGTGATATCCTCGGTCTTGACGCCCTTGGCTTTGGCGAGCGCCGTCACATTGTCCTCAAGCGGCGCATCGAGATCGACGAGGCCTTCCTTGAAGCCAGGGCCGATCGCAATCTTGTCCATATAGGTGTCGGGCGCGTGCAGCATGGTGCCGCCCGACGCCATGGCGACGACCGCCAGCGCGTTCCCCATTGCTTTGGCGGTAAGATCGGTGCCTTCGAGCGGATCGAGCGCAATGTCGATCTTCGGACCTTTGCCCGAACCGACCTTTTCGCCGATGTAGAGCATCGGCGCCTCATCGCGCTCGCCTTCCCCGATGACGACCGTGCCGTCCATGTCGAGCTTGTTGAACGCGTCGCGGAGCGCCGTTACAGCCGCCTGGTCGGCGCCGTTCTTGTCGCCGCGCCCGATCATGGTCGAGGCGGCGACCGCGGCGGCCTCTGTGCAGCGCCCTGCCTCCATCGTCAGTACACGGTCGAGATAGGCTTCTGTTGTGTCGGTCATGTCCCCTCCTGCGCTGCCGCGACGACGCATAGCGGGCGCCGGGGATGAGGGGAAGGCGCGGATAAGGGATTAGGGATGGGGGACTAGGGATTGGCGGCGCGCGCACAAGCTGGCGCGGATGATCGGCGGCAAATCCGCCAGTCCCTATTCACTAATCCCCGATCCCTACTCCCTAGAACGTATAATTCACCCCGAGTTCGGCCGCGTGCTGGCCGACGCCGGCGTCGGTCGTCGAATTCAAGTAGCGATACGCCGCCTCGAGCGAAATCTTGTCGAGCAGCTCTCTTTTGACGCCTACGCGCGCCGAATAAGACAGCCCGACCTGGCCGTTCGAGATCACGGTCGTCCCGTCGTCGAACTTGTTCTTGTAATAGCCTGGGCCGAAGCCGACCGAGACGAACGGATCGAGGCCCCAACCGATCGGCGCGCCGTCCCAGCGCAATGCGGCAAGGCCTACAAGGCCCGTCACGGAGACATCTGCATCGCCGACGCCGATGAACGCGATCTCCGCGTCTTTGTGATAGAGGATCTCCCCTTCAAAACTGAAGCGCGATCCCGGGAAGAGTGGACGCCGATAGCCGGCGGAAAAATGCGGCATGGCGGCGCTGTTGGGGGTGCGCGCATCCTTGCCGAAGAATGTGTAACCGCCCCGAAGGAATACCGAGCCGCCATAACCGCCATAGATCGAGCCCGAGGCAGATGCGGCGCGCCCGCATGCTGTCTCGCCCTGGCTGGTGACGACGCAAGATTCGCGCGCTTCGGCGTCCAGGGGCGCGAGCGCGACGGCAAGCGCCAGCGCAGCCGGCGCGAGAAGACTTCTGTACATGACCAGTCCCCGTTGCAGGAAGGATTGCGGGAGACTCGCCGCGTTCGCCCTAAGAACGCGTTAATTTGAGATTAAGCTTTGTTCATGCGCGGCAACCATAGGCCCCGCATTACGCTGCATTCCGCCGTGTAAAGAGTTTCTTCACATTGCGCGCCGCCTGGCGGATGCGCTGTTCGTTCTCGACGAGACCAATGCGCACGAAGCCTTCGCCATGCTCTCCGAAGCCAAGCCCTGGCGCGACAGCAACGTCCGCCTCCTCCATCAGCTTTTTCGCAAAAGCGACCGAGCCCATGGCGCGGAACTCTTCAGGGATTGGCGACCAAGCAAACATCGAGCCCGGGGGATTAGGAATAGGCCAGCCGATCTTGCCGAAGCTCTCAACCAACGTATCGCGGCGCGCCTTATAGATCGCGCGGATCTCGTCGACACAGTCCTGCGGTCCGTCGAGTGCGGCGGAAGCGGCGACTTGAATCGGCGTGTAGTTGCCATAGTCGAGATAGGACTTCACGCGCGCGAGGGCGCCAAGAAGGCGCCTGTTGCCGACGGCCATTCCAACGCGAAAACCCGCCATGGCGTAAGTCTTCGACAGTGAATTGACCTCGACGCAGATGTCTTTAGCGCCCGGGACTTCAAGACAGGACGGCGAGGGATAATCGAAATAGATCTCGCTATAGGCAAGGTCAGAGAGGATCCAGATATCGTGCTTTTTGGCGAGGGCGACGGCGTCCTTGTAGAAATCGAGGCCGACCATCTGCGCCGTCGGGTTCGACGGATAATTCAGCACCATGGCGATGGGCTTGGGCGTCACATGCGCAATCGCGCGCGACACGCCTGAAAGATACGCCTCCGGCGACGGCGCCGGCACCGAACGGATGACCCCGCCTGCAATGATGAAACCGTATGCGTGGATCGGATAGGCGGGGTCCGGTGCGATAATGACGTCGCCCGGCGCCGTCATCGCCTGTGCGAGATTGGCGAAGCCCTCCTTTGAGCCAAGCGTCGCAATGACTTCCGTATCCGGATCGAGCTTCACATTGAAGCGGCGCTCATAATAGCGCGCGATTGAGCGCCTAAGGCCCGGCACGCCCTTGGAGGCCGAATAGCGATTGGTGCGCGGCTTCTTCGCCGTCTCGATCAGCTTATCGACGATGTGCTGCGGCGCCGGCATGTCGGGGTTGCCCATGCCGAAATCAATGACGTCGCGCCCCTCGGCGCGCAGCCGCGCCTTGAGCTTGTTCACTTCTTCAAAAACGTAAGGCGGCAGGCGCTTGATGCGGTAGAATTCTTCCGGAGACGGCATATTACTGATTGGCCGCCTTGTCGGCGGCGGCTGCGAGTTTGTCGGCTTCGATGGCGGCCTTGAGCGAGGCGGCGGCTGAGATCGGGTCGAGGAGGCCAGATGCTCCAGGAACCGTCACGCCCTCACTAAGTTCGGCGGCGGCGCCCGCGCGGTCAGCGGCGACATCCGTGTTCAGCGCTGTGCCTGCTTCGTCTAGGACTTTTACAAGAGCGTCGCGTTCCGCGACTGGCATCGAAACCGGCGCTGTAGTCGGCTGTTCCGAGAGGACTGGGTAACGCGCATCTCGCGCGGTTTTCACGGCCTTCACGCGCTGTTGGATGACGGCATTCTTCGGCTTGTCGCCGGCAAGGTCCTCATATTTGACGAAGCCTGGCGGCGCGAGGCGCTCTAAGGTCGTGCAACCGCCGTTCGCGATGGCGAACAGACCGAGCGCTAGGGCTGCATATTCTTTTGCACGCATGAATGCCGCACTCTATAGATAGTGACCCAAACGCATCACATAACCCATATCCGCACCCATGACGCAAGCTGAAGAGACCCCTGCCTTGCAGAAAAAGCCGCGCGCCAAAGCGACGGGTCCAATCGAATCGCCCCCTCTAGCAGAGGGCGTCCACAAGCCCGCTGCCGAAGCCAAGCTGCCGCCGGAGCCGCCGCGCAGCATGTTTGAAGATTTCGATACGCTCTCCGACTTCGTCGCTTCGGTATCCGGGCGCAGCCAGGAAGTCGTGAAGGACTTCTTCGTCCACAATCCGCAAATGAAGCTCGCACGCGGCGAGGCCGCCGACCCGCTGAACATCAGCGAAGCGCTGAAGGAGACGATGAATTCTCTCGCTGCGGATCCGGGGACGGTGATGCAGCGTCAATTCAATCTTTGGGGCGATTACGCGCGCCTGATGGCGAACATGTCGAAGCGCATGACCGGCGAGGCTGTGCGGCCAGTCATTGAGCCGGCGCCTGGAGACAAGCGCTTCCAGCACGCGGCCTGGCGCGAAAACCCCATGCTCGACTTCGTCAAGCAATCCTACCTCACTTACGCCAAATGGCTGACGACGACGGTCAAGCAGCTCGACGGCATGAGCGACCATGAGAAGAAGCGGGCGGAGTTCTACGCCCAGCAATTTCTCGATGCGATTTCGCCCTCGAATTTCCCGATGCTCAATCCCGAAGTTGTCGAGACGACGATTGAGACGCGCGGCGAGAACCTCTTGAAGGGTCTCAAAAACTTCCTCGAAGACCTCGACCGCGGCGACGGTGCGCTCAACATCCGCCAGGCCGATCTCGAACACTTCAAGATCGGTCAGAACATTGCGACGACTCCCGGAAAGGTCGTTTACCAGAACGAGCTCATGCAGCTCATTCAATACGCGCCGACGACAGAGGAAGTCTCCAAACGCCCCCTTGTCATTCTTCCACCCTGGATCAACAAATTCTACATCCTCGATCTTCAGCCTGAGAATTCCTTCATCCGCTGGATGGTGAGCCAGGGGCGCACGGTCTTCGTCGTCTCCTGGGTCAATCCGGGTCCGGAGCTTCGCGGCAAATCCTTCGAGGATTACATTCATGAAGGGCTCTTCGAGGCGCTCTCCGCCGTAAAGCAGGCGACCGGCGAAGACGATGTCGACGCCATCGGCTATTGCATCGGCGGCACCATGCTCGCGACGGCGCTCGCCCTGATGGCGAAGAAAGGCGATACGCGCATCAAGTCTGCGACGTTCTTTACCGCGCAGGCCGACTTCACAGAGGCAGGCGACCTCCTGTTGTTTATCGACGACGCTCAACTCGAAGCGATCGAGAGGCAGATGGACGCCGCGGGCGGGGTGCTGGAAGGCCGCTCCATGGCCTCCACCTTCAACATGCTGCGCTCGAACGACCTCATCTGGCAGTTCGTCATCGACAATTACATGAAGGGCAAGGACCCTGCGAAGTTCGATCTTCTCTACTGGAACTCCGATGCGACGCGCATGCCCAAGGCCGTGCACCTCTATTACCTGCGGGAATTCTACCAGAAGAACCGCCTCGCTGCGGGCGGCATGGTGATCGATGGCGAGCATTTGAGCCTCGCTGACGTGAAGATCCCGGTTTTCATGCAGGCTGGAGAGACCGACCATATTGCGCCCGCGAAATCGGTCTACAAGACGGCCAAGCTCGTCGCTTCGGGGGGCAACGACAAGGTCGTCTACATGCTGGCGGGCTCAGGCCATATCGCCGGGGTGATCAATCATCCGTCCAAGAACAAATACCACCACTCGATCAACGAGGCGCTGCCCGGAACGCTTGAGGACTGGCAGAAGGACGCCAAGAAGAACCCCGGCTCCTGGTGGCATTACTGGATGGCGTGGCTCAACAAGACGAGCCCCGGCAAAGTCCCCGCGCGCATTCCGGGCGCAGGCAAGCTGAAACCCATCGAAAATGCGCCGGGGAGCTATGTGAAGGTGCAGGCGTGAGGCGCGTGCCGTGGTGCGGGCGGGGGGAATCGAACCCCCACGGCCTTGCGGCCGACGGATTTTAAGTCCGTTGCGTCTACCGGTTCCGCCACGTCCGCCCGGAGGACTTCCTATCACCGCTTCGCTGGAATTGTGAAACTGGCGCTGGAAAGCCTCAACACTCGACAACGTTGACGGCAAGGCCGCCTTCGCTCGTTTCCTTGTATTTGCGGCTCATATCGAGACCGGTCTGCCGCATCGTCTCGATCACCTGATCGAGCGAAACCTTGTGGCTCTCCGAGGCGCGGAGCGCGAGGCGCGCCGCGTTGACCGCCTTCACGGCGCCGATTGCATTGCGTTCAATGCATGGAATCTGCACCAGGCCGCCGACCGGATCGCAAGTAAGTCCGAGATTGTGCTCCATGCCGATTTCCGCCGCATGCTCGACCTGGGCCGGCGTGCCGCCCCAGACCGCCGCAAGCCCGCCCGCCGCCATGGAACAGGCGACGCCCACTTCGCCCTGGCAGCCCATCTCGGCGCCCGAAATGGAAGCGCGCTGTTTGTAGAGCATGCCGATGCCGGCGGCGGTCGCCAGAAAAACGCGCGCATGGTCCGGGTGGGCCGAACCGTCCGTATCGCAATAATGTTTGATCACCGCCGGGATTATGCCCGCTGCGCCGTTTGTCGGCGCCGTCACGACCCGGCCTCCTGCGGCGTTTTCCTCATTCACCGCCATGGCATAGACATTCAGCCAATCAAAGAGCTGTTCACGCTCATTGGCGAGCGGCTCGCCCAGCAGTTTCTTATGGAGGCCCGGCGCCCGGCGTGTGACCTTGAGCCCGCCTGGAAGGATCCCGTCCGTGCGGAGCCCCCGCGCAATGCAGTCGCGCATGGCCGCCCAGATGCGGTCGACGCCGGCGAGCGTCTCGGCGCGCGGCCGTACGGCGTCTTCGTTGCGGAAGATGACCTCATGAATCGCAAGGCGCTCACGCGCGCAGATGGCGAGCAATTCCTCCGCCGATCCGAAATCAAAAGGCGAATGGCGAACATCGCGGATGCGGTCGTCTTTGGCCGGCGCCGTCAATTGCCTGGCGCTCGCGATGAACCCGCCGCCCACGGAATAATAGGTCTGGTCGAACAGCGCGGCGCCCGAGGCGTCGAGCAAGCGCAACCGCATTTCATTCGGATGAACGGTCGGAATGACGTCGCCGCGGAGGTCGATATCCTTCGCCGGGTCAAAGGCGATGTCGGGCCCGCCGGAGAGGCGCAGGCGCTTGACGCGCCGCGCCGTCTGGAACGCAGCCTCCGCTTCGTCCGGGTCCGTGGTATCGGGGGCGAAGCCCAGGAGGCCGAGCACCGTCGCTTTGTCTGTGCCGTGGCCGACCCCAGTGAGAGCAAGAGAGCCGTGGAGCGCGACAGAAACCCGCGCCGTCTGCTCCAGAACGCCTGCTTCGCGCGCCTCGGCGAGGAAGCGCAAGGCGATGCGCATCGGCCCCACCGTGTGCGAGCTCGATGGGCCGATGCCGATTTTGAAAATGTCGAAGATCGAAAGCATTACTTTCGGTCCTCCATGGTCGGCTCGAATCCAAGCGCCCGCATGGCGGCTGCGACGGCGGCGATCGCCTGCTCGGCGGCGGCGGCGTTCTCTGACCGCGCGATGATGGTGACGCCCTTGATGTCGCCGTCAATCGGATAGGAGCCGATGGCGACGCCGAGGAAGGCGCCCTGGATCGCCCGCAATTGCTCGGCGATCTTCGACTCCGGCAACGCAATCGCGGTCGCCGCACGCGTATGCAGTAGCGGTCCGCGCTCGATCTCGCTTTCGATCGCCGTGAGCATCGCCTTGAAGATGGACGGCACGCCCGCCATCACGAAGACATTGCCGACGCGGATGCCCGGCGCGCCGGTGACCGGATTCTGGATGAGCTTTGCGCCCTCGGGCATGCGCGCCATTCGGCGGCGGGCCGGCGTCACTTCCTCGCCCCGGCCGTGATACCAGCGCTCAATCAGCGCGATCGCATCGGGATGTTCGATGATCGGCACACGGAAGGCTTTGGCGACGGCGTCCGCCGTGATGTCGTCATGCGTCGGGCCGATGCCGCCGGAGGTGAAGACATAGTCGAAGCGCGCACGCAGGGCGTTCAGCGCGCTGACGATATCGTCCTCAGCGTCGCCGACGACGCGCGCCTCGACGAGCGCCACGCCGCGCTCCGTGAGCCAGCCGGCGAGATGGTGGAGATTGGCGTCGCGCGTGCGACCCGAGAGAATCTCATCGCCGATGACAAGGGCGGCGGCGGTCTTGCGGGCGCTCATGCGCGGTTTTCCTGCTCTCAGCGAGAAATGACCATTATGGCCGTTTCTGCGCCTTGGCGAGCGCCGCGGTAGGCCGGCTAGGTCTGCGCGCTTTTTTAGGTGTTGCCTGAGGTATTAACTTACAAAGCATTGAATGTATTCAATTAAACAAAATCTATCCAAACCTGTTTGGAGCGCTCGTAGACTGCCTCACAGTGTTGCATTGGAGACCTTCATGACCCGAATTTCCCCAGCTGCCGTCCAAAAAAGTCTAAGCAAACCGCTGGCGGGTGCGGCGCGTGGGCCGCGTTTCGGTCTGCCGAGTGACGATCGGCGCCGCGAGGACCGGTCAGATATCGGAAAGGGCCGTGTCGGCGGGGGTCGTATCAAGAGCCTCTGCCTCGTAGATGTCCGGCATTTCGACCGGCGTGAGGAAGAGCGCCCGCTCCCGTTCCCGTCTTGCAACCAGCATCGACAACTCAGTGCGAACGCCATTGACCTTGGCCGTCGTGAGGTAGCGGAAGGCGTCTGCGGCGCCCTGGCGGTCGCCGGCTATGAGGCGCTGATAGACAAGGCTGCGCTCGAAACCGCCAAGACCCATATTGTAGGCGAGGCTCACCAGCGCCGCGTATTCGTTGTCGTTGACCGGAACGTTCAGCAGCCTTGCAAGGCCCGTTTCGACCTCGTGGATATCCCGGTGCAGCAGCGCTTCTGCCTCGGCTCTTGTGATTTCGAGCCCCTCAAAGGCGATGCGCGCGTGGCCATAGCCGACGAGCCATTGGTCGGCGAGGTAATAGGCCTTGAGGCGCAGCCCCTCGGTTTCTGCGATGAGCCGGAACCCCTCGGGGCTGAGCCGCGTGTCTACGGGGCTGAGATCAATGAACGGCTTTTGCCGTTTGACCTTAGGCTTTGCGGTCAGGCTCGCCAGTTCTGCTCCCTTGGGCAGAAGCGCCGCGGGTCCGTCGCGAAGCCCGAGAAACGGTTCCGCCGCGGCGATGGCCGCCTGCTCGAAGCTGGGCCGTTTTTCTCCCGCCTGACCCGCGACAATGAGCACAGCGCCCATCGCCATGCACAGCAGGACCGGAAAGACGAGCCGCATTGGGGTGTCAGACATGCGCGGGGCCATAGTCGGTTTCGGCCTCCCCATGCCAGTGAAAACCCCTTAAGACGGCGTAAATCCGGACGGGCGAAATCCCTTCCAGGACCCCGATTTTGGGCCAGGACCTTGCCGGAAAAGCCGATTTTGTCCAGCCGCTGAGGAAAGATGCAACACGCCGAACTCGACGAAAATGTCGCGATGCGCACGGGAGCGATCAAGCTCCACGGGGCCGATGGGTTTGCCGGCATGCGCAAGGCCGGACGCCTGGCGGCCGAGTGCCTCGACATGCTCGCGCCTTTTGTGAAGCCGGGCATGGAGACGGCCGCGCTCGACCGGCTCGCGCGCGACTTCGTGCTCGACCATGGCGCCCTGCCCGCCTGCGTCGGCTATCGCGGCTACCGCCATACGACCTGCATCTCGATCAACCACGTGATCTGCCACGGCATCCCTTCGGATAAGGCGCTGAAGGACGGCGACATACTCAATGTCGATGTGACGGTGATCGTCGACGGCTGGCATGGCGATACGAGCCGCATGTTCTATGCGGGCGAGCCAAAAATAAAAGCGCGCCGTCTCGTCGAAACGACACATGCGGCGATGATGGCGGGCATTGCGGCCGTGAAACCGGGCGGGACGCTCCACGACATCGGGAAGGCGATCCAGTCGCTCGCAGAACGCGAAGGCTTTTCGGTAGTGCGTGACTTCTGCGGCCATGGCCTCGGCCGGGTGTTCCACGACGCACCGAACGTCGTTCACTATGCAGAGTATCGCGACAAGCTCATGGGCCTGCAGAGAGCGCCGGACACGCCGCTGAAGCCTGGCATGTTTTTCACGATCGAGCCGATGATCAATGAAGGCAAGCCGGACGCCAAGGTTCTGTCTGACGGCTGGACCGCGGTGACGCGGGATAAGTCGCTTTCGGCGCAGTTCGAACACTCCGTCGGCGTCACCGAGACGGGCGTCGAGATTTTCACCGCGTCGCCTAAGGGGCTGGAGAAGCCGCCCTATGTCTGAGGCGGCCGCCGCCGATCACGCCTCCGGCCACCGTGAAAGGCTGCGCGAACGCTTCGCCCGCGCGGGCATCGAGGCTCTGCAGGACTATGAGATTCTGGAACTCGTCCTGTTTCGCGCCATTCCGCGCAAGGATGTAAAGCCGCTCGCCAAAGAGCTTCTCGCGAAATTTGGTGGCTTCGCCGAGACCATCGCCGCGCCGATTGAGCGGCTGACGGAGGTGAAGGGCGTATCCGAGGCCGTCGCGCTTGAACTCAAAATCGTGCAGGCGGCCTCGCTAAGGCTCGCGCAGGCCCGCGTTCTGAAACGCACAATCATCGGCAATTGGAACGAGCTCCTTTCCTATTGCCGCGCCGCCATGGCGGACGCGCAGAGGGAGCAGTTCCGCGTGCTCTTCCTCGACAAGAAAAACCATCTGATCGCGGATGAGGTCCAGCAGGAAGGGACGGTCGACCACACGCCCGTCTACCCCCGCGAAATATGCAAACGCGCCCTGGAACTCGGCGCCTCCGCCGTGATCCTCGCGCACAACCATCCTTCGGGCGACCCGACGCCGTCGCGCGCCGATATCGACATGACGAACCAGATCGTCCGCGCCGCCGCCGCGCTCGGCATCCGCGTGCATGACCACATCGTTGTCGGCAAAGCGCGCGAGGCGAGCTTCAAGGCGCTGGGCCTGCTGTGAAGAAGGTTGTAGGTTGTGGGTTGTAGTTGGAAGCGGCGCCCTGTTACAACCTACAACCCAACCCCTACAACCTCGACTCAAGCGGCCTTGTACAGCGTCTCTTTTTTCTCCGCCATGTCGCGGAACTTCTGCGGCGGGTTGAAGCGGGCGCCGTATTTCTGCGCGAGGCTTTCCGCCTTGCGCACGAAATTCTCGACGCCGATGGTGTCGATATGGCTCATCGGGCCGCCGGTCCAGGGCGCAAAGCCCCAGCCGAAAATAGCGCCAAGATCCGCAGACTGAGGATCATGAACGATGCCCTCGGCGTAGCAATGCGCTGCGGGGATGAGCTGCGCGTAAAGAATACGTTCCTTGGCCTCTTCCAGGGTCGGCTGGTTCTTAGCGAGAGGGAAGTATTCCGAAATGCCGTTCCAGAGCGTCTTCTTGCCGCCGTCGGCGGGATAGTCGTAGAAACCCTTGCCCGCCTTACGGCCAAGGCGGCCGAGTTTGTCGACCATCACGTCAAGCAGGTCTTCGACGCCCGTCGGCTTATAGTCCTTGCCGAGTTCCTTCTTCGTCGACTCCATGACGCGCTTGCCGAGCTCGAGCGACGTTTCGTCGGTCAGAGCGAGCGGGCCGACCGGCATGCCGAGCGTCTTCGCTGCGTTCTCGATGAGCGCCGGCTTGATGCCTTCCTTCACCATCAGCATGGCTTCGTTGAGATAAGGCGGCACAACACGGTTCGTGTAGAAGCCGCGCGTATCCTTCACGACGATCGGCGTCTTCTTGATCATGCCGACATAGTCGAGCGCGGCCGCAAGCGCGCGGTCGCCCGACTGGGCGCCGGGAATGATTTCGACGAGCGGCATCTTGTCGACCGGCGAGAAGAAATGGACGCCAATGAATTGATCCGGGCGCACGGAATTCTTAGCGAGCCCCGAAATCGGCAGCGTCGATGTGTTGGACGCGAAGATCACGTCGGGGCGGATAACGGCCTCCGTCATCTTGATCGATTTCGCCTTGACGTCGGGGTCCTCGAAGACCGCTTCGATGATCATGTCGACGTCTTTCAGCGCGGCGTAATCCGTCGCCGGCGTGATGCGCGCAAGAAGTTCGTCGGCTTTGGCTTGCGTCAGCTTGCCCTTTCCGACCGCCTTGTCGACGATGCCTTTGGAATAGGCCTTGCCCTTCTCGGCGAGCGCCTGTTCGCGGTCGATCAGCACGACATTCATACCGCCCTTGGCCGACACATAGGCGATGCCTGCGCCCATCATGCCGGCGCCGAGCACGCCGACGGTCTTGATCTTCGACTTCTCGACGTTTTTCGGGCGCTGCTCGCCCTTTTCCGCCGCCTGCTTGTTGATGAACAGGGTGCGGATCATGTTGCGCGATTGCGGGCTCGCGAGGAGCTTCATGAAATATTTCGTCTCGATGCGGATCGCCGTGTCGAACGGGACGATCGAGCCCTCATAGAGGCAGGACAGAATGTACTGAACCGCCGGGTAATTGTGCTGCGTTTCGCGCTGGCCCATGGCGTTAGCCGCCATGAAGAATTGCACCGAGCGCGGGTCCATCGCCCCGGCGCCGCCCGGAAACTTGAAGCCCTGCTTGTCCCAGGGCTGCGCGACTTTCGGGTTGGCCTTCACCCAGGCCTTGGCCTTTGCGACGATGTCCTCGCGCGGCGCGATCTCCTGAATGATGTTGAAGCCCTTGGCCGAAGCGGGGTCGATCGGCTGGCCTTGCGTCGCCATCACGGCGGCCTGCTGAAGCCCGGCAAGGCGCGGCAGGCGTTGCGTGCCGCCTGCGCCAGGGAGAAGCCCGACCTGCACTTCCGGCACACCGAGCTGCACTTTCGGGTCGTCGGCGACGACGCGGTAATGGCAGGCGAGTACGAGTTCGAGGCCGCCGCCAAGCGCAAGGCCGTTCACGGCCGCCGCGACGGGCTTGGCGTAAGCGTCCATGTTCTGAAGCGCCTTGGACGTATTGCCGCCGGTCTCAAGCTTGCGCAGCACGCTGTTGAGCTTGAAGGCGTTGTCGAACTTGTCCTTTGCGCTCATCGGCGCGCCGCCAACGGCGCCTTTGCCGAGCATGCGCAGGTCCGCGCCCGCAAGGAAGCCGGATGCCTTGCCGGAGGTGATCACAGCGCCCTTGACCGCGGGGTTCTTGACGAAATCGTCCACCCACGCCTCGAACTCGCGCATAAGCGCCTCGTTCCAGACGTTCATCGACTGGCCGGGCAGGTCAATGGTAACCAGCGCGATGCCGTCGGAATCGACTTCGACTTTGAGCGTTTCGTAAGCCATGGAGTTTTTCTCCGTTACAGAAGTTCTTGGAAATACCCGAGCAAGAAACCGACGCTGAGACCGAAAGCGCCGAGCGCAAGGCGTCGTGTCCAAACGACAGGAAGAACAAAGCGGCGCTTGACCCCGCGCAGGCTGAAGATCACATCTTCCTGTCCCATGACCGCCATGACAGCGACGGCGACAAGTCCACTGAGACCGAAGAGAAACTTTTCGTCAAAGGGCGCGGCTGACGCGACGAGGCCTTTGAACGTCACGGCCGCGCCAAGCGTCGTCAAAGCCACGGTCGTCAAGTGTTGGAAGAACTGGAAGTCGAGTTCCGAAGCCAAGAGGTAGCGGAGATCTTCCGCCTTCCCTTGCCCCGTAGCCTGCGTCGCTACTTTTGTTATCGATGCCGACATCATCTGCCGGTCTAGTTCACACGCTCAATAATCGTCGCCGTGCCCATGCCGGCGCCGATGCAGAGCGTGACGAGCGCGGTTGATTTGCCGGAGCGCTCCAGTTCATCAAGCATGGTGCCGAGGATCATGGCGCCGGTCGCACCAAGCGGATGGCCCATCGCGATAGCGCCGCCGTTCACATTGATATCTTTGTGGTCAATCTCGAGCGCTTGCATAAAGCGCAGCACGACCGAGGCGAAGGCTTCGTTGAGTTCCCATAGGTCGATGTCTTTCTTGGTCATGCCGGCGCGCTTTAGCGCCTTTTGCGCGGCGAATTCGGGCCCAGTGAGCATAATCGTCGGCTCCGAGCCGACCGAAGCGAAAGCGCGGATGCGCGCGCGGGGCTTCAGGCCCGCTTTCTTGCCCGCGTCAGCGTTGCCGATGAGCACGGCGGCGCTACCGTCAACGATGCCGGAGGAATTGCCCGCGTGGTGGACGTGATTGATCTTTTCGACATCGGCGTATTTCTGCAGCGCCACCGCATCAAATCCAAAGTTTTCGCCGAGCATGGAGAAGGAGGGAGGCAGCGCGCCGAGAGACTGCATGTCCGTGTTCGGACGCACGGTCTCGTCCTTGTCCAGCACAACCTCGCCGATAACGTCCTTCACCGGGACGATCGATTTCTTGAAGCGGCCTTCGCTCCACGATTTCGCGGCGCGCTTGTGGCTCTCGACTGCGTAGGCGTCGAGATCGTCACGGCTCATCCCATACTTTGTGGCGATCAGGTCCGCCGAAATCCCTTGCGGCACGAAATAGGACTTGAATGCGACCGACGGATCGGTCGGCCAAGCGCCGCCGTCGGAACCCATGGGTACGCGGCTCATGTGCTCGACCCCGCCGCCAATCGTCATGTCCGCTTCGCCGGCCTTGACCTTGGCAGCGGCGATATTGATCGCCTCAAGGCCCGAAGCGCAGAACCGGTTGACCTGAATGCCGGCTGTCGTTTCGGCATAGCCTGCGTTGATAAGGGCCGTGCGCGTGACCACGGCGCCTTGTTCGCCGACAGGCGACACGCAACCGAAAGCGACGTCATCGACCAAGGCCGTGTCGAGCCCATTGCGGTCTCGGAGGGCCTCAAGCACTTGGGTCGCGAGCGCCAGGGGCGTGACTTCGTGGAGCGACCCGTCAGACTTGCCTTTGCCCCGGGGCGTGCGAACGGCATCGTAGATGAAGGCGTCGGTCATAGGTCGGTCCTTTGCTCAGGCGTCACAATCGAGGATCAAGGGGCCTCTCGTTTCCGCCCCTAGTTAGGCGCAGCCCCCGGAAGGCGCAACGATCCCGAGCAGCGTCGCAATGACGGGTTCGTGAGCCATGACAGGCGCGCGCCGACGCGCTATGGCGAGCCGGCGCAAGCCCCTCGAAGCGCAAGGATTTCCGAATGGCCGCTCCCGTCTCGCTTGAAGCACT
>CAZDRH010000013.1:0-52045 GCA_964507915.1 uncultured Caulobacterales bacterium | reverse complement strand
TGGAAAGCCCACAAGGGCAAGAGCCCCTTCCCGCTCGTCAATGTCTCGACGCGCGCGCTGATGCTGACAGCGGCCTGGCTCGACGACATCGAGGGCAAGGACCCGACCCGGCAGATCGTTCGCGCGACCAAGGCGCTCCTCGACCGCGTGGGCGAGCCCGTCATCCGCGCTTCAGTCGGCCAGGCGATGAAAATCATGGGCGAGCACTTCGTGCTCGGCGAGACGATCGCCTCAGCGCAATGGCGCGCGCGACTCTATGCCGAACGCGGGTACACCTTTTCCTACGACATGCTCGGCGAAGCAGCGTACACGGCCGAAGATGCAGAGAAGTACTTCAACGATTACGCTGCGGCCATCGCCGCCATCGGCGCTGAGGCGCGCGCCGGCTCGCCCGAGGCCAATCCCGGCATTTCGGTAAAGCTCTCCGCGCTGCACCCGCGATACGAATACGCAAAAAAAGACCGAGTTCTGAAAGAACTCGGCGCCAAGGCGGCAATCCTCGCCCGCGCGGCGAAGGCTGCCAATATCGGCTTCAACATCGACGCGGAGGAGGCGTTCCGCCTCGACCTTTCGCTCGACCTCATCGAACAGCTTGCGCGCGATCCTGCGCTCGCCGGCTGGGAAGGTCTTGGCGTCGTCGTACAGGCCTATCAGCGCCGTGCGCGGCCCGTCATCGACTGGCTTGCCGCGATCGCCCGCGCAACGGACCGTCGCATGATGGTGCGCCTCGTCAAAGGGGCCTATTGGGACGGCGAGATCAAGCGCGCGCAGGTCGGCGGGTTCGCGAGCTATCCCGTCTTCACACGGAAGGTCCTGACTGACCTTTCTTACCAGGCCTGCGCGCGGAAGCTCTTTGAAAATGCGGACGTCTTCTACCCGCAATTTGCGACGCATAATGCTCTGACGGCCGCGCTCGTGCGCGAGATGGCGGGCAAGGTGTCCGCTTATGAGCTGCAACGCCTCCACGGCATGGGCGAGGCGCTGCACGACCGCATCGTCGAGTCAGGGGTGCGCTCGCGCATCTATGCGCCGGTCGGCGGCTATCGCGAGCTCCTGCCCTATCTCGTCCGGCGCCTGCTTGAAAACGGCGCCAACTCCTCTTTCGTCAACCAGCTCTTCGACCCCGATCTCGCTATCGACCGCGTCGTCGCCGACCCCATTGATGAAGCGCTGAAACTGAATGTCCTGCCGAACCCTTCCATTCCAGCGCCGCGTGACCAGTTCGGCGGGACGCGGCTTTCGGCCAAGGGCTTCGACCTCAATGATCCCGATACGGTGAGCCGCTTGCTGAAGGCGGCCTCTTCGCGGCGCGACGATAAGGCGGCGCCCATCGTCTCGGGGCGGATCATCGACGGCCCCGCGCGCGGCGTCATGAGCCCGGCGGACCGGCGCGCGTGGGTCGGCGCTGTCATTGAGGCAAATGCGGTTCACGTTGACGAGGCCGTCGCCGCCGCCAAAGCGGCGCAGGCCGGCTGGGCGGCGCTCGGCGCGAAGACGCGCGGCGATATCCTGCGGCGCGCCGCAGACATCCTTGAATCGCGCACGGAAGACTATGTCGCGCGGTGCGTATGGGAGGCGGGGAAGACCCTGGCCGACGGCATCGCGGAAGTACGCGAGGCTGTCGATTTCCTGCGCTATTACGCTGATCAGGGCGAGGACCTTTCGGGAGAGCCGCTTGGCGTCGTTGTCTGCATCAGTCCCTGGAATTTTCCGCTGGCGATCTTTTTGGGCCAGGTCGCGGGCGCACTTGCTGCAGGCAATGCTGTCGTCGCCAAGCCGGCCGAACAGACGCCCTTGATTGCGTTCGAGGCGGTCAGGCTGATGCACGAGGCGGGCGTGCCGACCGCGGCGCTCCAGTTCCTTCCAGGTGACGGCCCCACGGTCGGCGCGCCGCTGACACGGCACGGGTTGATTGGCGGCGTCGTCTTTACGGGTTCGACCGAAGTTGCGCAGGCGATCAACCGTGCGCTCGCCGCGCGCGATGACGAACCCGCCCTCATCGCCGAGACTGGCGGCATCAACGCCATGATCGTCGACTCGACGGCGCTTCTCGAACAAGCTGTTTCGGACGCGATTTCCTCCGCATTCCAGAGCGCCGGGCAACGCTGTTCCGCCGCGCGGATCGTCTGCGTGCAGGAAGACGTCGCCGACCGCTTCTGCGCCATGCTTGCCGGCGCGATGACTGAACTCGAAATCGGCGATCCTGCGCGCCTTTCGACCGACATCGGCCCTGTGATCGACGAAGCGGCGAAGGCGACGATCGAAGCGCATAGTGCGGAGATGCGGCGGCAGGCGCGGCTGGTCGCCGAGGTCAAGAGCGGCGATCCGTCCGCTTCCGGCGTATTCGTTCCTGCCGTCGCCTTCGAACTGAAGTCCATCAGCGACCTCGATCGCGAAGTCTTCGGGCCGGTTCTCCATGTCGTCCGATTCCGCGCAGGCGCGCTCGGCGAGACGCTCGCCGCCATCAACGCCAGCGGCTTCGGCCTGACGCTTGGGCTCCACAGCCGCATCGATGAGGCGATGCACGAGACCGCTGCGGAGGCGCGAGTCGGGAACATCTACATCAATCGCAATCAGATCGGCGCCGTCGTCGGCGTGCAGCCCTTCGGCGGCGAAGGTTTGTCAGGAACCGGTCCTAAAGCCGGCGGACCGCATTATCTGAAAGCCATGCAGAAGCGCCCGCCTGCGGCCGGAGTGCGGACGATCACGCTGCTCGACGGCGCTCTCGACGCTGCGTCCGCCGAGGCCTTGAACCGAGCGGAAAAGGCTTTTCTCGAAGCCGCGGGGCTCGACAGGCGTCACGCGTTCGATCGCGCTGCGGCAAGCGCCGGACCTGAGGCGGCCGAATGCCTGCGCGCCGCACGCGATCTCCATTCGGCTGAATTTGCGGATATCGACGACCTGCCGGGACCAGCAGGCGAATCCAACACGATGAAACTGCGCGGACGCGGCGTCGCGCTGGTGTGCGGCGGCGCGCCGGAATGCGCGCTGGCGCTTGCTGCGGGCAACGCAATCGCGGCGCACGGCCCTCTCGCCGCGGCGCTCGAAGGCGCCTTCGCCGTCGCCGGGCTTCCCGCGCTCGTCGTCGCTCTGCCTGGCGAAAGAGGCTCCGTACCCGGCGCATTGCTCGACGACGCGCGGGTGAGGCTCGTCCTTGCCGACGCCGACGCGGCCTCCACGCGGGCGATCAAGCGCAGGCTGGCCGCACGCCCTTGGGCGATCGCCCCCCTTTTGTCGATCGCCGACGCCCCCTGGCGATTCGCGGCGGAGCGCACCTTAACCGTAAACACCACGGCGGCGGGCGGCGATGTGCGGCTTTTGTCGCTGACGGAATAGGCCTAACTTGGGGTTTGTTGGGCGTTCATCGTCCAAACAGGGCTGTCCGCCGCAACCGGATTGCGACGGGGCCAGGAAGGCGGTCACATGATTGAGGGAAGGAACGCGCTTGTCGGCGCGACCGAAGACGGATTGTCGGCCAGACCCATGACGTCCACTGCTGAAATTGCCGGATCTTCTACGACGGGCATCCGAATAGAGCCCGGCCGCCCTGCCGCGCGTCCAGAATCGCTGGCCGCGGGCGGCCCCTTGGCCGACGCCATGGACTGGATCCTGGCGGAAAAGGGGCGCTTGTTCTGGAGTCTACAGTTTGCAGGCTCGACGGGCTTCTTCTTGCTTCACGTCTTGACCGTCTCGACCGTCGCCGGGGGCGGATCGTTCAAGTCGATCGTTTACTCCGTCGCGTCGACCGTGATCGGATTTCTCGCGACAAGTTATGTGCTGCGGTACGTTTTCCGGTTCGCACGGCGACAGGCGCCGGCGCTGCTGCTTGCGACGGCGTTCGCGGCCACGCTTCTTGTCGCTTTCGTCATGTCCGTCATCAAGGCGCGTGCTTTCGGCCTCATCTTCGGCGACGCATGGCTGCAGAGTCGCATGGACACGATCGGTACGGACAATTTCTTCGTGATCATTGTGCCCGACCTCCCCGCCAATCTTTTCCTGTTGATGTCCTGGGCGGGCCTCTATTTCGGGATCAACTATTACTTGACCCTCCGCAACGAAACTGAACGCGCGTTGCTTTCAGCGCGGCTCGCCGACCAAGCGCAACTCAAAATGCTCCGTTACCAGCTCAACCCGCACTTCCTCTTCAATACGCTGAACGCAATTTCGACGCTCGTGCTTGAAAAGGACACGAAGGGCGCCAACGGCATGCTGACCAGGCTCTCGGCGTTTTTGCGCTATTCGCTCGACAGCGACCCTTTGCTGAAGACGACGCTCGCCGAGGAATTGCGCGCATTGCAGCTGTATCTCGACATCGAGAAGACGCGCTTCGGCAACCGCCTGTCGGTTGTGATTGACGTTGCGGAGGATGCGAGGGACGCGCTTGTCCCGTCTCTCATTCTTCAGCCAGCGATCGAAAATGCGATTAAGTATGCCATCGCACAGATGGAGACCGAAGGGCGCATTATCATCGAAGCCAAGCGCGAGGGCGATATTCTCAACCTCAAGGTCCACGACAACGGACCAGAAACGCCGGGCGATCTTCAGGCGCTTGTCGGCAAGGGCAAGACCGGTGTCGGCCTCGTCAACATGCGCGATCGACTCGCCCACCTCTATGGCGAACGCCAAGCCTTCACCTTGTCGCGCCTGTCGCCCAGCGGACTTTGCGTCTGCCTGAAACTGCCTTTTGAAACGCGGAGCTGACGACAGTGGAAAGCGAAAAGATCCGTTGCGTGATCGTCGACGACGAGCCGCTGGCGCTGAGAGGTCTAAGACTACGACTCGGCGAGTATCCCGAGATCGACATCGTCGCGGAGGCGGCGAACGGGCGCGAGGCCGTCAAGGAGATTAAGAAGCATGCGCCTGATGTCGCCTTCCTCGACATCCAAATGCCGGGTCTCGACGGTTTCGGCGTCGTCCGCGCGCTGATCGGCGCGCCGGCGCCGTTGATCGTTTTTGTGACCGCCTACGACAAATTCGCGATCGAAGCTTTTGAGGCGAACGCCCTCGACTATCTCGTGAAGCCCGTCGACGAAGAACGTCTGAAGGACGCCCTGCACCGCATCCGGGAGGCGCTGAAATCGCGCGCCGCGACGAACCGCGAGTCGCGACTCGTGGAGCTTCTCGCTTCTCTCTCTGACGACGACCGCGACAGGATCAAGGAGCTGATCGCTGACCCCAGCTGGACGGAAAAAGAGCGCTATGCGGAGCGTTTGAGTTTCAAGGACGGATCAAAAGTCGTCGTGCTTACGGCCGATGAAATAGAGTGGATCGACGCAGCGGGCGACTACATGTGCATCCACGCCGGAGGCAAGACGCATATCATCCGGGAAACGATGAAAACTTTGCAACAAAGGCTCGATCCGACGCGGTTCCAACGCATTCACCGCTCGGCGATCGTGAATGTGAAGAAGGTCAAGGAGTTGCACCCGCATTCGAACGGCGAGTACTTTCTGGTCCTGGACAACGGCGCTGAGTTGAAACTTTCGCGGTCTTACAAAGACGTCGTGGCGCGGTTTCTCGCTTGAACCGGGGACGTCAGCCGCAGTACTGCTTTATGTAGTCGCTGCGTACACGGAAGACCATTTCCTCAGTATAGACTTCACCGGAGCGCGCCGCCGCAGCCACGAGGCTGGCGAGGAACTCGCGATCGCGGTCCAGTTGCGCCAGCGCCATCCCGAGTTTGGCTGGATCGTTCTTGGGAACAAGAACCGCGCCGCCGTAGCGTTCGACCAGCGAGCGGACATGGGCCCCATCATATCCGGCAAGAACGGCTCCTGATTTCAGGGCCTCGATGAGGCAGCGGGGAGACTCGCGTGTCTTGTGGCAGAAAAGGAAAACTTCAGCGTTTCGCAGCACCCCCATCAGCGCGTCATGGTCTGCAGTGAATCCAGGGAAACTGACCGTATCCGAAAGGCGCAACTCCTCAGCGCGCGTCTTCATTGCAGCGAGCGCATCGCCGTCGCCCCACCACGCTGCCTCGAAAGTCGCCCCTGACTTCCGCGCTTCGGCCAATGCATCAAGCCAGTCTAGCGGCCCTTTGATGCCGATCGCGCGCCCGGCATAAACAACCCTAAGCGGCGCGCCGGACCTGATCCGATCGACTTTCCGCCGAAGCGAAAGCTCGTCGATCTGGTGCGACGCCGACAAGTGGATGTTGTTCACAAGGCGTGGAGTCTTGCAGATCGATGAATAGGCTCCATACGTTTCAGCGCCGTTGAACAATCCGAGATCTGCCGCAGCGATGAGCTGGGCATGGTAGGATTGCATGGCAAGCGCGTGGGCGCCGGCTTTGGCGGCGGCAATAAGACCGGGGCCGCGCTGCGCCCAGCATCTCTCATGCCCGACGACATCGGTCCAGACTGAGTATTGACGGCCCATTCTTGCGGCTTCGGCGCAGGCGAGCGACGACCAGTCCCCGAATAATCCGTAAATGGCGAAAGACAGATACTTATGATGCGCGATGAGCGTACGAGCCTGTCTGCGCGCCTCATGGCCGGCTTTCAGGGACTTAGTAATTGTGTTGGCGGTTGGGAGTACATGCAGTCTAATCCTGTCCCCATTGCGCAAGGTCGACTGGGGACGCCATCCGCTCGCATCGGCGCGTATTGCGTCTGTGAGCTGAAATGCACACGTGACGGAGGAGAAATTATCGGCCCAGTGCTCAAGGCCGCTTGCCGCTTGCGACTCAATCCAAAGCTCGTTGTCGCGGCGACAAACGGGAATCGGCAAGACGAGCAGTAACGATCCCGCCGCGCCAGTTGCTGGATCCATGGCAATGCCCATTGCCATGGTCAGTTCGTCGCGTGCTGAACCAATAACCGGAGCTGTCATCACCGCGATTCGGAAACCGATTGCCTGTCGCCTCGAACAACAATTTACCGTGGACGCACGAACGGATCAGGACGAGCACTCGAACTTACAAGAGACAAACTATCTTTAGGCGCGAAAGCCCGCGCATTAGCGCGCAGCATCTCGTGCCTGCGCCTTTACCGGCGCCGGAACCTTAAGGCTCTGCACCTCCTGCGCGATCATCCTGTGTCTTCAGGTCGAATCGCGTTCCGAAAGGCACTTCTTGTTGCTGCTAATTGGCAGGAATATCGCCTGCATCGGACCACGGACAAAGTGAATGCTTGTTCATCCTTTGATGTGTCCGAAGCGTCCACGCGTTTGTGCGCCCGAACGCTCTTGCGTTCGTGCGCACAAACGTGTCGCCCTGCCCTATCGTTACTCTGCGGCAGCGCTTTCCGGTTGAGGCGCCGGCGCTGCTGCTGGCGCAGGAATGGCGACTGCCGCTGCACGCTTCTCACGTGCCGCAATGAGAGCCTGGTCGCGACGTTCGGCTTCGAGCTGATTGCGGGACATCATGCCGCCCGTGCCGGCCGGGATGAGTCGGCCGACAATCACGTTCTCCTTGAGGCCTTCGAGCGTGTCGACCTTGCCTTGAACCGCGGCTTCCGTGAGGACGCGCGTCGTTTCCTGGAAGGACGCCGCCGAAATGAAGGAACGCGTCTGCAGCGAGGCCTTGGTGATGCCGAGGAGCACGGGCGCAGCCTTGGCAGGGCGCTTGCCCTCCTCTTCGAGCTTGGCGTTGGTCTCTTCGAGCTCGTATTTGTCGATCTGCTCTTCCTTGAGGAAGAGCGAGTCGCCCGGATCGGAGACCTCGACCTTCTGCAGCATCTGGCGGACGATCACCTCGATATGCTTGTCGTTGATCGGCACGCCTTGCAGACGATAGACCTCCTGGATCTCGTTAATCAGGTAATTCGCCAGCGCCTCGATGCCGAGGATCTGGAGAATGTCGTGCGGCGCCGGATTGCCGTCGATAAGGAATTCACCTTTGGCGATGAAGTCGCCGTCCATCACCGTGACGTGCTTGCCCTTCGGCACGAGATATTCGACCGGATCGGCGGTCTGGTCGGACGGCAGGATCCGGATGCGGCGCTTGTTCTTGTAGTCGCGGCCGAATTCGACGCGGCCGTCGACTTCCGCGATAATCGCATGGTCCTTCGGCCGGCGCGCTTCGAAGAGCTCTGCAACGCGCGGCAGACCGCCGGTGATGTCGCGGGTCTTGGCGCCTTCCGTCGGGATACGCGCAATCGCGTCGCCGACGCGGACCGTGTCGCCGTCTTCGACGGAGAGAACCGCTGCGACCGGCAGCTGGTAACGCGCATCAGCGCCCGACGTCGGCGACTTCAAGAGCTTGCCATTGTCGTCGACCATCGCGATGCAAGGCTTCAAATCCGCCGCGCGCGGATTGGAGCGCCAATCCGTAACGACGCGGCTCGCAATGCCCGTCGCCTCGTCGGCGACGACCTGCATTGAGAAGCCCTCGGTGAGGTCTTCATACTTCACCTTGCCCGCGACTTCGGTGAGGATCGGGATCGTATAAGGGTCCCAATCCGCGAGACGCTGGCCGCGCGTCACTTTCGACTTATCGTCGATGCGGAGCTTTGCGCCGTACGACACCTTGTAGGAGGCGTGCTCTTTACCCTGCTCATCGAGAATCTTCACGAGGACGTTCCGTCCCATGACGATCAGGTCGCCGCTCGAGTCTTTCACGACGTTACGGTTCTCGATCTGGACGACGCCGTCATGGCTTGCCTCGATGAAGGACGTGTCGCCAACCTGCGCCGTGCCGCCAATGTGGAAGGTGCGCATGGTGAGCTGCGTGCCCGGTTCGCCGATCGACTGCGCCGCGATGACGCCGACCGCTTCGCCGATATTGACGTGGCTGCCGCGGGCAAGGTCGCGTCCATAGCACTTTCCGCAAATGCCGACTTGGGCCTCGCAGGTCAGCACGGAACGGACGCGCACTTTGCGGACGCCCGATCCTTCGATCTCCTCGGCTTGCGCCTCGTCAATCTCATCATTCTTTCTGGCGAGCACTTCGTTGCGCACGGGATGCACGATGTCGACGAGAGCCGTGCGGCCGAGAATCCGTTGATAAAGCGGCACCACGGTCTCGCCGCTTTGCACCACAGCCTCGATCGTGATGCCGGCCTCCGTGCCGCAATCTTCCTCGCGGATAATGCAGTCCTGCGCGACGTCGACGAGACGGCGCGTGAGGTAGCCTGAGTTTGCGGTCTTGAGCGCAGTGTCGGCAAGACCCTTGCGGGCGCCGTGAGTCGAGTTGAAGTACTCGAGCACGGTCAAGCCTTCCTTGAAGTTCGAGATGATCGGCGTCTCGATGATCTCGCCTGAGGGCTTGGCCATCAGGCCGCGCATGCCGGCGAGCTGCTTCATTTGCGCCGGGCTGCCCCGCGCGCCGGAGTGCGACATCATGTAGATCGAGTTGATCTCTTTCTCGCGCCCGGTTTTAGGATCCACGCGCTTGGCCGAGATCTCTTTCATCATCTCGTCGGCGATCTTGTCGGTGCACTTGGCCCAGGCGTCGACGACCTTGTTGTATTTTTCGCCGCGCGTGATGAAGCCTTCCGCATACTGCTGTTCATATTCGCGAACGAGCGAACGGGTCTCGTCGACGAGCTTCACCTTCGCTTTCGGGATGACCATGTCGTCCTTGCCGAAGGAAATGCCGGCCTTGCACGCTTCCTTGAAGCCGAGCTCCATGATGCGGTCGGCGAAGATCACCGTCTGTTTTTGGCCGCAGTGACGGTAGACGATATCGATGAGACCCTGAATCGTCTTCTTGGTCAGCAGCTGATTGATGACCTGGAACGGCACGGCGCCGTCTTTGGGTAGAACCTGCGCTACTTTCATGCGGCCCGGCGTCGTTTCCACGACCTCGCGGATCGGGTCGCCTTTCATGTCGACGGATTCCCAGCGCGCGCGAATTTTGGAATGCAGCGTGATGCAGCCGGCTTCGAGCGCATGGTCGATCTCCGACATGCTCGCGAACACCATGCCCTCGCCCGGCTCGCCGGATTTCTCGATCGTGATGTAGTAGAGGCCGAGCACGATGTCCTGCGACGGCACGATGATCGGCTTGCCATTCGCCGGCGACAGGATGTTGTTCGTCGACATCATGAGGACGCGCGCTTCAAGCTGTGCTTCGAGCGACAGCGGGACGTGCACGGCCATCTGGTCGCCGTCAAAGTCGGCGTTGAATGCCGTGCAGACGAGCGGATGGAGCTGGATCGCCTTGCCTTCGATCAGCTTTGGCTCAAAGGCCTGAATGCCGAGGCGGTGCAAAGTAGGCGCGCGATTGAGCAGCACCGGGTGTTCGCGAATGACTTCGTCGAGGATATCCCAGACTTCGGGGCGTTCTTTCTCGACGAGCTTCTTCGCCTGTTTGACAGTCGCGGAGAGGCCCTTCGCGTCGAGGCGTGAATAGATAAACGGCTTAAAGAGCTCAAGCGCCATCTTCTTCGGCAGGCCGCACTCATGCAGCTTCAGTTCCGGGCCGACGACGATGACCGAACGGCCGGAGTAATCGACGCGCTTGCCGAGAAGGTTCTGGCGGAAGCGGCCCTGCTTGCCTTTCAGCATGTCGGCGAGCGACTTCAGCGGCCGCTTGTTTGTGCCGGTGATGACGCGGCCGCGCCGGCCGTTATCGAACAGGGCGTCGACCGATTCCTGCAGCATGCGCTTTTCGTTGCGCACGATGATGTCCGGCGCACGCAGTTCAATGAGGCGCTTCAGGCGGTTGTTGCGGTTGATGACGCGGCGATAGAGGTCGTTGAGGTCAGACGTCGCAAAACGGCCGCCGTCCAGCGGCACGAGCGGGCGCAGTTCTGGCGGTATGACCGGAACGACCGTCAGGATCATCCATTCCGGCTTGTTGCCGGACTGGAGGAAGGAATCGATAATCTTGAGGCGCTTTGCGAGCTTTTTCGGCTTCAGTTCCGAGGTCGACTCCGCGATCTCGACGCGCAGGCGCTCGGCCTCGCCTTCAAGATCAAGCGCGGACAAGAGTTCGCGCACGGCTTCGGCGCCGATGCCGGCGGTGAAGCTGTCCTCGCCATAGTCTTCCTGGGCGCGCAGATATTCTTCTTCGGTGAGAAGCTGGCGCGGTTCGAGCGGCGTCAGGCCCGGCTCAATGACGATGTAGTGCTCGAAATAGAGAACGCGCTCGACGTCTTTCAGCGCCATGTCAAGCATCAGCGAGATGCGCGACGGCAGCGACTTCAGAAACCAGATGTGGGCGACGGGCGCGGCGAGCTCGATGTGGCCCATGCGGTCGCGGCGCACCTTGGTGAGCGTGACTTCGACGCCGCACTTCTCGCAGGTGATGCCTTTGTACTTCATGCGCTTGTACTTGCCGCAGAGGCACTCGTAGTCCTTCACGGGACCGAAGATCCGCGCGCAGAACAACCCGTCCCGCTCCGGTTTGAAGGTGCGGTAATTGATCGTCTCCGGCTTTTTGATCTCGCCATAAGACCAGGAGAGGATCTTCTCCGGGCTCGCGATCGAGATCTTGATTTGATTGAACGTCGGCGCCGGGGCGACCGGATTGAAGACGTTCATCATTTCCTGAGACATGAGATCCTCGCTTCCAAATAGACGCGCGCCCTAAAACCCTTCGAACTTAACCTCACGCAGCGGGCGCGCCGCGCAAGCGTCCGTCGGCAGCGGCGGCCCCAAGGCCGCCGCGCCGCCTTATCCGTTCACCAACTCGACGTTGAGGCCGAGCGAGCGCATTTCCTTGACGAGCACGTTGAAGCTTTCCGGAATGCCCGCCTCGAACGCGTCGTCGCCGCGCACGATAGCCTCGTAGACCTTGGTCCTGCCCGCGACGTCGTCTGACTTCACGGTCAGCATTTCCTGCAGTGTGTAAGCTGCGCCATAGGCTTCGAGCGCCCAGACCTCCATCTCGCCGAAGCGCTGGCCGCCGAACTGCGCCTTGCCGCCGAGCGGCTGCTGCGTGACGAGGCTGTAAGGGCCGATCGAACGCGCGTGGATCTTGTCATCAACGAGGTGGTGCAGCTTCAGGAGATATTTGTAGCCGACCGTCACGGGGCGGACGAACTTCTCGCCTGTGCGGCCGTCATAGAGATCGACCTGGCCTGACTCCTTCAGGCCGGCTCGCTTCAGCATCTCGACGATTTCCGCCTCGCGCACCCCGTCGAAGACGGGCGTTGCGATCGGCACGCCGCGGACAAGGTTGCCTGCGAGTTCTTTCAGCTCTTCGTTCGAACGCGGCAGGACCTGATCTTCGCCATAGGTCAGCTTGATCTTGCTGACGAGATCCTCGCGGGTCGACTGCCCGCGCTCCCATTGCTCCAGTATCTCGCCGATCTGCTTGCCGAGACCGCGACACGCCCAACCGAGGTGCGTTTCAAGGATCTGGCCGACATTCATCCGCGAAGGCACGCCGAGCGGATTCAATACAATATCGACCGAGGTGCCGTCTTCGAGGAACGGCATGTCTTCGATGGGCGCGATCTTGGAGATGACGCCTTTGTTTCCGTGACGGCCGGCCATCTTGTCGCCGGGCTGAAGCTTGCGCTTCACCGCGACGAAGACCTTGACCATCTTCATGACGCCCGGCGGCAGTTCGTCGCCGCGCTTCAGCTTCTCGACCTTATCGTCGAAGCGGGCTTCAAGCCGCGAGCGGCTGTCATCGTACTGCTTCTTCAGCGCTTCGATTTCGGCCGTCGCGCCTTCATCAGAAAGGCCGATCTTCCACCAATGGCCGCGCGAGACTTCGCCGAGCGCCACCTCGGTGATCTTGCCTTTCTCCATGCCTTTCGGCGCGGAAATCGCGTCGCGGCCGACAAGGATCACCCTGAGGCGGCCGAAAATGTTCCGTTCCAGGATCGCCAATTCGTCGTCGCGGTCCTTGGCGAGACGCTCGACTTCCTCGCGCTCGATCGCGACCGCGCGCTGGTCCTTATCGACACCATGCCGGTTGAATACGCGCACTTCGACGATCGTACCCGAAACGCCCGGCGGCAACCGAAGCGAGGAGTCGCGGACATCCGCGGCCTTCTCGCCGAAGATGGCCCGAAGAAGCTTTTCCTCAGGCGTCATCGGGCTTTCGCCCTTCGGCGTGATCTTGCCGACGAGAATGTCGCCCGGGTTCACTTCGGCGCCGATGGCGACGATGCCGGCTTCGTCGAGATTGCGCAGCGCTTCTTCCGAGACGTTCGGAATGTCGCGCGTGATCTCTTCCGGCCCGAGCTTGGTGTCGCGGGCCATGATCTCGAATTCCTCGATGTGGATCGAGGTGAACACGTCGTCGCGGACGATGCGTTCTGAAATGAGGATCGAGTCCTCGAAATTGTAGCCGTTCCACGGCATGAACGCGACGAGGACGTTCTTGCCGAGGGCGAGTTCGCCAAGCTCCGTGGACGGACCGTCGGCGATGATGTCGCCCTCGCGCACAAGGTCGCCGATCTTCACGAGCGGCTTCTGGTTGATGCAGGTCGACTGGTTCGAGCGCTGGAACTTGCGCAGATTGTAGATGTCGACGCCCGGCTTGGTCGGGTCTTTCTCTTCGGTCGCGCGCACGACGATGCGCTGCGCATCGACCTGTTCGACGACGCCCGGACGGCGCGCGGCGACGGCCGCGCCGGAGTCGCGGGCGACGATCGATTCCATGCCCGTGCCGACGAACGGCGCTTCGGACTGGAGCAGCGGCACGGCCTGGCGCTGCATGTTCGAGCCCATGAGCGCGCGGTTTGCGTCATCGTTTTCGAGGAAGGGGATGAGCGCGGCGGCGACCGAGACGAGCTGTTTGGGCGAGACGTCGATGTAGCCGACATCGGCGCGCGGCACGAGCGTCGCGTCCCCGCCAACGCGGCAGTTGACGAACTCGTTCTTGAGCTTGCCCGCGGAGTCGAGCTCGGCATTCGCCTGCGCGATCGCGTAGCGCTGTTCTTCCATGGCCGAGAGATAGATCACGTCGTCCGTGATCTTGCCGTCATTCACCTTGCGATACGGGCTTTCAATGAAGCCGTATTTGTTGACCTGCGCATGCGTTGCGAGGCTGTTAATGAGTCCGATGTTCGGGCCTTCCGGCGTTTCGATCGGGCAGATCCGGCCGTAATGCGTCGGGTGGACGTCGCGGACCTCGAAGCCCGCGCGTTCACGCGTGAGACCACCCGGCCCGAGCGCCGAGAGACGACGCTTATGCGTGATCTCCGACAGCGGGTTCGTCTGGTCCATGAACTGCGAGAGCTGCGAGGAGCCGAAGAACTCGCGGATCGCGGCGGCGACAGGCTTGGCGTTGATAAGGTCGTGCGGCATCAGCGTTTCGAGCTCTGCCGACGACATGCGTTCCTTGATCGCGCGCTCCATGCGCAGAAGGCCGATGCGGAACTGATTTTCCATCAGTTCGCCGACTGAACGGACGCGGCGATTGCCGAGGTTGTCGATGTCGTCGATCTCGCCGCGGCCGTCGCGCAGGTTCACAAGCGTCTTGAGGACTTCGAGAATATCCTCCTTGCGCAGTGTACGGATCGTGTCGTCGGTCTTGAAGCCGAGACGGATGTTCATCTTCACACGGCCGACCGCCGAAAGGTCGTAGCGCTCCGGATCGAAGAAGAGGCCGTAGAACAGGCTCTCCGCGGTCTCGAGCGTCGGCGGCTCGCCCGGACGCATGACGCGGTAGATGTCGATCAGCGCCATGTCGCGGTTGCGGTTCTTGTCCGCCGCCAGCGTGTTGCGCATGTAGCCGCCGATATTCACATGGTCGACGTCGATCGTGTCGAACGCGTCGATGCCGATCTCCTCGAACTGCTTGAGGAGCTTGGCCGTGATCTCTTCGCCCGCTTCCGCGAAGATCTCGCCCGTTTCGAAGTTGACGAGGTCCGAGGCGAAATAGCGCCCGATCATCAGATCGTCGCCGATCAGGAGCTTCTTGAGGCCGTCCTCGGCGAGCTTTTTGGCGGCGCGGGCCGACAGTTTTTTGCCGGCCTCGACCACGACTTCGCCATTGCGGGCGTCGACCATGTCGCGTTCGAGCTTGACGCCGCGCACGCGGTCCGGATTGAAGGGGATCGTCCAACCGCCCTCGACGCGCTCATGCGGCACGCGCGAATAGAAAATGTCCAGGATCTCTTCCTGATCCATGCCAAGGGCGTAGAGCAGCGTCGTCGCCGGCAGCTTACGGCGCCGGTCGATGCGGACGTTGACGATATCCTTGGCGTCGAATTCGAAATCGAGCCACGACCCGCGATAGGGGATGATCCGCGCCGCGAAGAGAAGCTTGCCCGACGAATGGGTCTTGCCGCGGTCATGGTCGAAGAAGACGCCCGGGCTGCGGTGCATCTGGCTGACGATGACGCGCTCCGTGCCGTTGACGATGAAGGTGCCGTTGTCCGTCATCAACGGCATGTCGCCCATATAGACGTCTTGTTCCTTGACGTCGCGGATCGACTTCGCCCCGGTCTCCTCATCGACCTCGAAGACCGCGAGGCGCAGCGTCACCTTCAGCGGCGCAGCATAGGTCATGTCGCGCTGCTGGCACTCATCGACGTCGTATTTCGGGTCTTCGAACTGGTAGGAGACGTATTCAAGGACCGCCGTCTCGGTGAAATCCGTGATCGGGAAGACCGAACGGAAGACGGCTTCAATGCCGTCCTGCGTCGAGCGCTTCGAAACCGGTGTATGGCGCTGCAGGAACTGCTCGTAGCTGTCCTTTTGCACCTGAATGAGGTTTGGCATCGGCGCTGCGTCGCCGATCTTGCCGAAGTTTTTCCGGATCCGCTTTTTCTCGACAAAGGAGAGCGCCATGGTCATTCCTCTTTGGAGGCTGGCTTAGGACGAACTCGCAAGCGCAGCGGCAAGCCGCCGCGCCCTGTTCCGAGCGCCAAAGCACAAAAGACCCGCAATGCGCGCCCGAGGCTCGCAAAGGGGGTCTGAAGCCCTAGATTTTCAGTTCAAATGTTCGAAGCACGTCGCCGCAACGCCTGGGCGGTCAGCCTCGCAACTGACCGCGAACGTCGTTAATAAGGGCTGCCGCACTGCGCTGCAACCCCCTTCGCATACAATTTTGCGTCATCGGAACGCGTGACAAGGCGTCCACGCACCCGTTGCGCATCTGGCGTAACATCGGTTCCTAAGGCCTCGAAAAGCCTCGCGAACCGTCGGCGACCCCGGGAGCGTCTCCCAAACTGCGCCGGAAGACAAGGGGGCCGCCGGAAATCGACGTCCGCCCGAAGCCAAGCCCCGGGCGGACGGGTTTTCCGTTACTTGAGCTCGATCTTGGCGCCCACCGCCTCGAGCTTCTTCTTGATGTCTTCGGCTTCGGCTTTGGTGACGCCTTCCTTGACCGACTTGCCGCCGGCCTCGACGAGGTCCTTGGCTTCCTTGAGGCCGAGGCCCGTAATGGCGCGGACTTCCTTGATGACTTCGATCTTCTTGGCGCCGGCGTCGGCGAGAATGACGTTGAATTCCGTCTTCTCTTCGACGGCGGGCGCGCCTGCGCCCGCGCCCGGCATGGCGGCGACGGCGACAGCGCCGGCGGCCGGCTCAATGCCGTACTTGTCCTTGAGGATCGTCTTCAGTTCGGCCGCCTGCAGGAGCGTCAGGCCGACGATTTCTTCGGCGAGTTTGTTGAGGTCCGTCATGGTCTTCTTCCTGGGTTGAAGGTTGAAACTGTTTCAGTCCGATCAGGCGGCTTCACGCTTTTCGAGCGTTTCGAGAATGCCGGCGATGTTCGACGCCGGGGCGCCGAGCGCGCTTGCGATGTTCGCTGCCGGCGAAATGATCGCCTGGAGGATCGAGGCGATGAGTTCTTCGCGCGACGGCATGGAGGCGAGCGCTTTCACGCCCTTTTCATCGAGCGTTTCCGCTCCAAGCGCGCCGCCGAGAATCTTCAGCTTCTCGTTCTTCTTGGCGAATTTCTCGATGACCCGGGCCGCTGCGACCGGGTCTTCGGCGTAGGCGATCGCCGTCGGCCCTCTGAAGGTCGGCGCGATCTTTTTCTGCGGGCGGTCCGAAATTGCGATCTTGGCGAGGCGATTCTTGACCACTTTCAGCTTGGCGCCCGCCTGGCGAAGTTCGCCGCGCAGCTCCGTCATTTCCTTTACTGAAAGGCCGCCATTGCCGACGACGACGACGGCGTTCTTGTCGAACACCCCGCCGACCCATTCGATCGCGGCCGCCTTTTGGGCTCTGTCCATAGGACGCATCCCTCTAGTTGCAGGGGGAGACCATCCCCCGCCTGCGGTAAGTGCGCGTAAGAAACGGAAAACCCGTTGAGGGCTCCCCGCGCCGCACGCGTTTGGAGCCTGCCCCAGTTAGGAGACGCCGGACGGAGCGCGAAACTGCGCCGCCCGTTCTTCAACCTAGCTGTCTATGCGGGAGATTAAGCCGGAAACCGGCGCCCGCAGTCTTGGACAGGTGCTGCGGCGAACCGCAGCAAAGCGGTGCGTGATACACATTTGCCGCCGGAAAGCAAGCCCCGCTGCCTGCCCCGGAGACTATGTTCTGGAGCGTGACCGCCGTCACAGGGGCGGTTTCGGGCGCGGCTTATCTTCCTGGTCATGGGGCGGCGACGTCCCGATCAAGGGGAGATTGGACCATGTTGCTCGTTCTCACAGTTTCGCTGGCTGGCACGATCGTTCTCAGCACGCTGCTCGCGCTGTCGAGCTTTGTGACGCTCGCCCGCTGAGGCCGCGCCGATCCCACGGGGCATAGACAACGCCTGAGCAAAACTGCGCCCACCATTGCGCGAATTTCAACTTCCAGATTGTTGGCGGCGCGCGCGGCGCGCTCGATAGTCGCCTTTTCGGGTCGCCGCAAAGCGGCAGGATCTCAAGTTTGTGGTGGCGTTTGATGGCCGAAGGTTTGAGATTCCGCATCGGCTCTGCCGCCCGCAAGATCCGACTCCGGGCAGACCTGCCGCTTGAGGAAGTCGCACGCCGCGCCGGCATTCCCCTGCCCCGCCTCGCCGACATAGAATCCGGCCGCGCTACCACCTCTTTCGACGAACTCTTCGCGCTGAAACTGGCGCTGAATGTCAGCGTTCAGGAATTGCTCCGCGAACTGCGCGAGGACGATGATTAAGGGCGCGGACCCGCGACAGCGGAACCGGATTGAACGCGGACCTTCGTGTCTTGTGAAATGCTTGAGTGGAAATGGCAGGGGCAGAGGGACTCGAACCCCCGACCCTCGGTTTTGGAGACCGATGCTCTACCAGCTGAGCTATACCCCTGGGCCTGCGCCCTCCATACGGCGCCTTAGCGCCGCTATTCAATAGCAGGCTTTAGATCATCATACTGGCGCGCCTTTTCGCGCAAAACCGGTTCCCCCTTTTGCGCGCAGCGCGCTAAGCGGCGGCGGGGCGGCGACGAAAAAGGAAATAGAGAGGCGCGGCCGCCAGGATGAAGGCGATCGACCAGCGCGTATTCGCGAAGTCCGAATAGACGAGGAAGACGAGAAGCGCGCCGTTCAGAAGGATCGAGACGATCGACGGCAAAGGGAACAGCGGCATGCGCCAGGGGCGCACGAGGCGAGGCTCGCTCATGCGCAAGCGGATCGCCGCGAAGGCGACCATCAGATTGACCCCGGCGAAGATCGGCGCCGTCACGGTCACCAGCGTTTCGTAAACGCCGGTCGAGGCGAGCAGGGCGCCGACAATCACGATGGCGGCGAGTGCGCCGATGGGCGCGCCATTGCCGGCGACCAGGGCGAGCGGCTTCGGCGCCTGGCCATTTCGGGCCATGGCGAACAGCGTGCGCGATTGCTGCATGACCCCGACATTGCCGACGGCGGCGACCGAGAAGAGCGCAAACACGGTCGCAGCGAGCTCGCCGCCCCGCCCGACGATCTTGTCGAGAGCGTCCGCCTCCGGAAGATTGGAGGCTGCAAGCTCCGGAATCGTCAGCACATGGAGCAAAGCGGCGTTCACCGCAAGATAGACCACGGCGATGACGCCGACGCCGATGAAGACCGCGCGGGCGATATTGTCTTCCGGCTTCTCGACCTCTTCGGAGAAATAGACCGCCGCGTTGGCACCGGCATAAGTCTGCTGGATCGCGCTCATGGCGAGCGCAATGCTCGCGAGCGTCACGGCGGCGCCTGCATCGCCAGCCGATTGCTGCGCGGCATGCTCGCCGCCGCCATAGAGAAAGCACAGAGCTGCAAAGGCAAAGAGCGCGAGCACTTTGAGCGAGCTGCCGATGTTCTGCACGCCGCCGCTGACGCGCGTGCCGAGCGCGTTGAGCGCGCCGAACAAACATACGACGCAGGCCGCAAGCGCGCCCGTATGCGCCGCCGGGAGAAACCCAAGCCGTTGTACAAATTCCGCGACGACGACGGAGATGTAAGCCGTCGTCAGCACGAGATAGCCGCCGTCGAGCCAACCGCACAGAAAGCCCCCGAAGGGGCCGAATGCACGGCCGGCGAAGACATAGGGCCCGCCCGCCGCGGGAATGGCGGCGCCGAGTTCAACGGTCGACATGGAATCGACGGCGGTCGCCGCTGCAGCGAGCGCCCAAAGCGCGAGAATGAGTCCTGCATCCGGGACGCCGGCGGCGACGACGCCCGGCGCGCGCAAAATCCCGGTGCCGACGACCGCGCCGACGACGACCGCGATCCCGAAGGCGAGCCCGAGTACGCGCAACAGGCCGCGGCGGCCTTTCGTTTCAGTCATGCGCGCCCTTTCGGCGACTTCAGGACAGTCGCGAGATTTCCCCTCGACTACAATGGCGGCGCCAGCCGCGGCGTCAATTGCCGACGGAGCGCCTTTGCTCGAGCGATCGATAGAAAATCGGAGTCACCGCGCGCGTGTAGCGCTCCGCTTCACTCGCGGAGAGATGCGACCATTCCGGCAGGATGTAGCCTTGCAGCTCCGGATAATCCTGGAACGTGACGCCGGCGGCATCGACGCCGGCGATCAACCGGTCCCAGAAGCGTTGGCGCGGAAACCCTCCGTCCTCCATCTCCTGCCAGGGGCCTGTATAGGGAAGCCGCATAAAGGCGACATCGCCGCCGCGCGCCCTGATCTTGTCGACATTGGCCTTGACCTCAGCGATCACCGCGTCGATCGCAGCGTCGGGCATCGCCGCTGGTTTGCCGTCGGGGCCAGGCGGCGGCGCCAGCCTTTGGAAGCCAATAAGCCATTGCTGCCGGGCTTCGTCCTGGTACCGCGCATCATTTTCCACTCTCGCCCACATTTGCGCATTGCGGTCTGGCCCGAGCGTTTCGAGTTTGCGCGGATCGAAGCGCGGCTTCATGCCTTCGCGCAACGGAAACGGCCAAATGGCGAATTGACGTTTCAGACGCGTCTGTTCGTCGATGAAGGCCAATCGCTTTTCGAGTTCCAGCATCAAGATCTGATCAGCGCGCTGAGCGAGCGATTGCTCGCGCGCATACTTGAGCGCGCCCGCTCGCTGCCCGCCGTCTCTCGGGAAGAAAATGGGCGCCGTGACACCGACGATTACGAGCCCTTTGAATTTCTCATCCTCGGCGAGGTCCTTCAGGAAAATGCGCGGGCTCGTTCCCTCCAGCGCGAGCTGGACCGGCCGCACGCCGGAAATCTCTTCCCAGATGTCGAGGTCAATATCGAAGAGGATGCGCGACGATCCGATCATGACGGTCGCGTCGCCGACCGCGTTGCGCCGTGCGTCAGCCCAGAGCGCGTTGGTGTTGTTGAAGTCGCCCGCTTCGAAGCCCCGGCCCCGCCAGAAAACTTCCCAACACGCCGTCAGGATCAGCGCGGCGCCGAATGCCGCAAGACAGATCGCGCGCCATGGCCTTTGCGGCGTCGGCCGTTCAACGGATTCAGGATCAAAAAAATGAAGGTTCGGCACGGCCGCCTCCTCAGAACTGGAAATAGATGAAGGCCGCATCAGAGCCTTGGGCGATCACGAGCATGAACGCCATGACCGCAAGGACAATGCCGACCGCCCAGGCCGGGACCTTCTCCACAACCGCCTCAAAGCTCGTCTCCCGAAGGCGCCAATGCGACGCCACCATGGCGGCGACGACAAGCAGCGCTGGAATGATCTCGTTCAGGTATAGGACTTTGGCCGGCGACGGCGCGAGCGCGAACATCGACCTCAGGAACATCGCCGCATCTTCGAAGTTCTGTGAACGGAAGAAGACCCAGGTGACGTTGACCAGGAAATACGTAAGCGCCGCCATCGCCGCCTTGAACCAGAGCGCCTTGAACCATTCCCGCGGCCGCGCGGACTCGCGCAGGAATCGCTCGACGCCGAGATACAGGCCGTGGAGGCCGCCCCAGACCATGAACGTCCAGTTCGCGCCATGCCAGAGGCCGCCCAGAAGCATGGTGATCATAAGATTGGCGTAAGTCCGGGCCGCGCCTTTGCGATTGCCGCCGAGTGGGATGTAGAGATAGTCGCGCAGCCACGTCGACAACGAGATATGCCAGCGGCGCCAGAAATCCGAAAACCCGATCGCGGCGTAAGGGTACAGAAAATTGTTCGGCAGCGCGAAGCCAAGACATAGAGCCGCGCCGATCGCCGTTGTCGAATAGCCTGAGAAGTCAAAAAAAATCTGACCCGAAAACGCGAGGACGCCCGTCCACGCATCAAGCGGGGCAAGCGCGCCCTTATGACCGAAGGCGGCGTCTGCAGCCGGCGCCAGAAAACCGTCGGCAAGCACGACCTTTTCGAAGAGGCCGACGATCATGAGCGCCATGCCCCAGAAAAACTGCGTCTGTGTCGCCTGCTTGGGCTCGGCGAATTGCGGCACGAGCTGAGAGGGCCTGACGATCGGTCCGGCGACAAGCTGCGGGAAGAAGGTCACGAACAACGCGAAATCGAGAAATGATGGAGTCGGATTGGCACGGCGCAAATAGACGTCGAGCGTGTAGGCGAGCGTCTGAAACGTATAGAACGAGATGCCGACGGGCAGGACGATAGTCCATTCCGGCGCCTGATACGCGATACCGAGCCCGTTCATCAGGGCGGCAAAGTTTTCCATCGCGAAGGCGCCGTATTTGAAATAACCGAGCATGCCGAGATTGCCTGCGAGGGAAATCAGCAGGAAGACGGTCCGCAGGCGTTCTGTCTTCGCCCCGGCGATCCAGCGCGCCGCGAACCAGTCGACGACGGTCGAGAGCAGCAGGAGCAGCACAAAGGGCGGGCTCCACGCGCCGTAGAAGATGAGGCTCGCGACAAAAAGGTTGATCTTCTTGAGGCGCCAGCCGAGCGGCGCGTAATGCAACGCCACGACGACGGCGAAAAAGACGACGAACGTCAGTGAATTGAAAAGCATAAGGCCCGCTCTCTCCCTCGCGGACTTCTCTTCGTGAGGCCGAATTGGCGCCGCCGCAGGTCCGGCGGTCAATGCGCCAAAGGCGCGCATCGCTTCCGAGCGAAAAGAAACGCCGCGGCCCTTTCGGACCGCGGCGCAAAGCTTTTCTCGTTTCGTTTCGAGGCTAGAACCGCACGTGCGCCTTCAATCGGAACGTACGCGGCGGGTTGGTGTGGAAGCTGACACGCACACTTTCATCAGTGCGCCCCGGCCTATCCAAGCCGGTCATGATCCACGCTATCGGGTGGGGACCATGACGCTTTCCCGCGCGATTTCCGTCATCAGGCGCACGCCGAAGCCGGACGCGCCAAGGGGCTGGGTCGGCGTCGCCTCCTTGCGCCAGTCTACGCCCGCGATATCGAGATGGGCCCACGGCGTTTTCGGGTCGACGAAGTGGCCGACAAAGGCCGCCGCCGTACTGGCGCCCGGGTCGCCCTTGTCGCTGTTTTTCACGTCAGCGATGTCAGATTTCATGGCCTCGTCGTAGTTCTTGTGCAGCGGCAAGCGCCAGACTTCTTCGCCAGTCACCTCCCCAGCCTTCAAGACGAGGTCTGCCGTCGAATCCTCGCGCGCAAAAAGCGCCGCATACTCATCGCCGAGCGCGCGGCCGGCCGCGCCCGTCAGCGTTGCGATGGTGACGATCATCCGCGGACGGTATTTCTCCTCCACATAAGTCAAGGCATCTGCGAGAACGAGCCGGCCTTCGGCGTCGGTCGACCGGATCTCGATGGTCTTGCCGGACCGGGTCGTCAGCACGTCGCCCGGTCGGATCGCGTCTCCGTCCGGCATGTTTTCGGCGAGCGCCGCGACGCCGACCGCGTTGACCCGCGCGCCTGATCGTGCAAGCGCCATCACCGTGGCGACGGAAGCGGCGGCGCCCGTCATGTCTGACTTCATCTCCCACATGCCGTCATTCGGCTTGATCGAGATGCCGCCTGAATCGAACGTGATCCCCTTGCCGACAAACGCGAGCGGCTTTTCGTCGGCGGGGGCGCCGCGATAGGAGACGATGAGAAGATAAGGCGGCCTGTCGCTTCCTTTGCCGACGCCGTGATGCGCGCCCATTCCGAGACGTTCGAGCTCATCCTCGCCAAGCGCCGTGACCGTGACGCCCTTTAGGCCGTTTGCGCTCGCGCGCGTGCGGCGGACGAATTCTTCAGGGTAGAGAATGTTGGCGGGCTCGGACTGAAGGTCTCGCGTCCAGTTGGTCATGTCGGCGACCGGCGACAACGAGCTTGACCAAGCGGCGCGCGCGGCCTCCGCTGACGGGGACGCAAAGACGAGCGCGCCTTGGACAGGCTTGTCGCCCGAAGTCTTGTATTTCAGAAACTGATACTGGCCGAGCGCCGCGCCGAACGCCGCATTGGCCAGAGCCTCGCCCTCCGCGCCCGGCGCTGCGACGACGATGCGCGGCGCCTTAGTCTTTTTCACCAGCGTTGCGGCCCGGCCGCCGAAGTCCTGCCAATCGCGCGGCCGCATCCCGGACGCCTTCACGCCGACGAGGTGGATTTCCGAAACGCCTTCGGCGCCCGTGAGAAAGCTCGCTGTCGCCCCGTCCTTGGCGACGAAGCCGGTGTCCGCGATCGCTCTTGCAACGCGAGCCGCGGCCTCCTTGCCGATAACGGATTCAAGACCCGTGAGGTCTTTCTCGTTTGAAACGGCCACGACCGCCGCTTTTGCGCCATCGGCGCCCGTTGCGAATTCGATCGTCCGCTGCGCGTTGGCTGCGCCCGTCAACGCCCCTGCTGCGGCGCCGAGCGCCAGAATCAGTCGCATTCCCAAAGTCTCCCGGTCTATGATGATCAACGCCTCAAGGTATGGCGGGCCGCGACAAAAACAATCCCCGCCCGGACAAATGAGCAGCCCATGTCGTCCCACGCTTATGTCCCAGACTCCCGAAATGACCGCATCCTGATCGATGTGAATGGAACGCTGTTCCCGCGTCACGAGGCGAAGGTTTCCGTTTTTGATTCCGGATTCGTTCTGGGCGACGGCGTGTGGGAGGGCTTGCGCGTTCATCCAGGACCTGACGGCAAGGGCGTCATCGCCTTTCTCGATCGGCACCTTGAGCGCCTCTATGAGGGCGCCAAGACGCTGGATTTCGCGATGGACGTCTCCGCTGCGGCGTTGAAGAAACGTCTCTATGATTGCCTCGACGCCAATGGCGCGCATGAGGGCGTCCATGTCCGCCTGATGGTCTCCCGCGGCGTCAAGGCGACGCCCTATCAGGACCCGCGGGTGACGATCAGCCCGCCGACCATCGTGATCATCCCGGAGTTCAAGACCCCGCCCGCCAGCGCCGCCGCTGCGGGAAAGCGGCTCTTCACGGTGCATGTGCGGCGCGGATATCCGGACGTGCAGGACCAGAAGCTAAACTCCCATTCCAAGCTTAACTGCATCATGGCCTGCATCCAGGCAGCCAAGGCCGGCGCCGATGAAGCCCTGATGCTCGACCCGCATGGCTTCGTCGCCACCTGCAACTCGACGCATTTCTTCATCGTACGGAAGGGCGAGATCTGGACGTCGTCCGGCGACTATTGTCTCGGCGGCATCACGCGCGGCGTCGTTCTCGAAATAGCGCGGGAAGCGGGCGTCACGGCGCGGGAGAAGAACTTCTCACTGCACGACGTCTACGGCGCCGACGAGGCTTTCGTGACGGGCACTTTCGGCGGCGTCACCCCGGTCAGCGACGTAGACGGCCGGACGATTTCCTCGGGTCGCGGGCCGATGGTCGAAAAGCTGCAATCGCTTTATCGGGCGCGCGCTGCATCCGAAGCGGCGAAGGGGCGCTGGGCGTGATCAAGGTCGCCATGTGGTCGGGGCCGCGCAATATCTCGACCACCATGATGCGCGCGTTTGAAAGCCGCGCCGATACAGCGGTCAGCGACGAGCCATTTTACGCCGCTTATCTCCTGCGCAGCGGCGCCGAGCATCCCTTTCGGGAGGAGACGATCGCCGCCGGCGCGCCGACATTCGCCGCCGCGATCGACCGCTTGCGCGCGCCAGCGCACGCCTTCGGAAAGGCTGATGCCACCGTCCACTTCATGAAGCACATCGCCTACCATGTTCCCGAAGGCGCGGACTTCGGTTTTGCGGAAGGCTGGCGCAATTTCATCCTCATCCGCGATCCGGCGCGCATGGCCGCCTCCTACGCGCGCAAGCTTGACGATCTTGCGCCGATCGCGCGCAGCTATGATGTCGCGATGGCTCTGCATGCCCATCTTTCCGCATGTGGACTCCCCTGCCCCGTGATCGACGCCGCCGATATTCTCACCGATCCGCCGTCGATGTTGCGCAAACTCTGCGCTGCGCTCGGCATCGCTTTTGACCCGGCGATGCTGTCCTGGGCCCCTGGCCCGCGCGACTCAGACGGGCCGTGGGCGCCGCATTGGTACGACGCCGTCTGGGCCTCGACAGGCTTTCGGCGGTCCGAAGGCGGCCTTGGGGAAAAGTCTGCCCCTGCCCCCGAATTGCGCGTGGAATGCGCCCTTTCCGCCCGCAACGCCTATGATTTTCTTAGGACTTTGCGCTTGGCCTGACGGCGCGCCGGGGCGGTGCGCAAAGGCCACACGGGGAGAGGTTTTGTGCGTCACCAATGACAGCGGCCGTTACAAAACCGACACAAGCCGTATGACAGCAGCTTGGCATTGCGGCGCGACGCCGGAGCTTGGGCGCCCGCCGGTTCACGCGAACGAGGGAAATTCCAGAATGATGAAATCAGTGCACGAACGGCGCAGGCTTGGCCTCTTCCAATGCCTGCTCGGCGGCGTCTCGGCCGCAGCGATCATCGGCGTCTCGGCGCCGGCAGCCGCGCAATCGGACGAAGATCAGGCGCTGCAGGAGATCACGGTCACGGCCCAGCGCCGCGAAGAAAACCAGCAGGACGTGCCGCTCTCTGTCGCGACGCTCTCGGACGCGCGCCTGCAGCAGATCCAGTCCTCCGGCGAAGACATTCTGGCGCTCGCCGCGACCGTGCCGAGCCTTTACGCAGAATCCTCCAACGGGCGCCTCGCGCCGCGCTTTTACATTCGCGGCCTTGGCAACGTCGACTTTGATGTCGCGGCCTCGCAGCCAGTCTCGATCATCATGGACGAGGTCGTGCTGGAGAATGTCGTTCTGAAATCCTCGCCGATCTTCGACATCGAACAGGTGGAAGTCCTCCGCGGACCGCAGGGAACGCTGTTCGGCCGCAACACGCCGGCCGGCATCGTGAAGTTCACCAGCAAGAAGCCGACGCAGGAATTCGACGCCTTTGCGAGCGTTTCTTACGGCACGTACAACACGGTCAATGCGGAAGCGGCGATCGGCGGCCCGCTTGTGAAAGACGTGCTCTCGGTGCGCCTCTCCGGACTTCTCCAGCGCCGCAGCGACTGGGTCGATAACGCCTTCACGGGCGCCGAAGATTCTTTGGGCGGCTATCGAGAGTTTGCGGGCCGCGCGCAGGTTCTTTTCACGCCGACCGAAAACTTCTCGGCACTGATCAATTTCCACGGCCGCGACAATGAGGGGACCTCGGCGCTGTTCCGGGCAAACATCCTTGAACAGGGAACCGGCGACCTCATCTTCCCGAATTACAACCGCGACACGGTCTATTACGACGGCGGCGGCGGCAACCCGCAGGAAGCGAATGGCTGGGGCCTCAACGGCAAGCTCGAATATAATTTCGGCGGCGTCACGCTGACGTCCATCTCGGCTTTTGAGAACGCATCGTCTTCGTCGCGCGGCGACATCGACGGCGGCTTTGTCGGGGCTGGGTCGTTCTTCAATCCGGCCCTGCCGCCTGCGCCGCCTTTCAGCCCATCGGTCATCCGCTTTCCTTCCGACACGCAAGACTCGGTCGACGACCTCGATCAGTTCACGCAGGAAATCCGGCTCGCCAGCGACGGCTCAGGCCGCTTCAACTGGCAGATCGGCGGCTACTACTTCACGTCGGACCTCACCGTCTCGACCGTCGGCGTCGGCTTCCCGCCTCTGACGACGCTGAAGCACGACAATGAGAGCTGGGCCGTCTTCGGACAGGGCAGCTACGATTTGACCCAGAAATGGCGCCTGACCGCGGGCCTTCGGTATACAGAAGACAATCGCGATTTCCGCGCGCTCGTTCTGCCGCCGCTCGTGACGGTCAATCCGACCAGCGCCGATGCGGACGATTTGAGCTGGGACGTGAGCCTGCTCTACAAGGCCTCCGACGCCGTCAATCTCTATGCGCGCGTCGCGCGCGGCTTCCGCGGGCCGACGATCCAGGGCCGCGACGTCGCTTTCGCCGCCTTCTCCGGCGCGGTCGATCCGCAGACCGTCGCGCAGGAAGAGACCATCCTATCCTACGAGGCCGGTTTCAAGTCGCAGTTCTTCGACAATCGCGCGCGGCTTAACGCGACCGCATACTACTACAATGTCAATGACCAGCAATTCTCGATCATTGGCGGCGCCGGCAACATCAATCAGGTGATCAATGCCGACAAGGGCACCGGCTGGGGCTTTGAGGCGGACGCCGAATTCCTCGTGTCCGAGAATTTCTTCGTTTCGGGCGGGATCAGCTACAACAACACCGAGATCAAGGACGCGACGCTCGCGACCGCGCCCTGCGGCTCGGGGCTCTGCACGGTGCTGGATCCGCTCAACGGATTCGGTCAGGCGCTCATTGACGGCAATCCGTTCCCGAATGCGCCGCGCCTGACGTTGAACGCCTTCGCCGAATATAAGCACGCGATCGGCGCCAAGGGCGAGCTGTTCGTCAACACGGACTGGGACGTCCAGGGCAAGACGAACCTCTTCCTCTATGAGTCCGCAGAATTTCGGACGAGCGGGAATTTCGAGGGCGGCGTACGCGCGGGCTATCGCTCGGCGAACGGCAAGCTCGAAGGCGCCTTCTTTGCGCGCAACGTGACCGATGAGAGCAATGTGAAGGGCGGCATCGACTTCAACAACTTGACCGCCTTCGTCAACGAACCGCGGATCGTCGGCTTCCAGCTCACGCTGCGCCGCTGATTTCTCCGAACACGAAGGAAAGCCCCGGCGCCGCCGCCGGGGCTTTTTTATGCGCCGAGGATGCGGTCGAGTTCTGCCTTGAGCGCGCGCGCCGTCACGGGCTTGGAGACATAACCGTTCATGCCCGCCTCCAAATAACGCTCGCGGTCACCGTCGAACACATTGGCTGTCACAGCGATGATGGGCGTTGCGCCGGCTGCCCCGCCGAGCGCGCGAATAGCCGCCGTGGCCGCGACGCCGTCCATATCCGGCATCGACACGTCCATCAGCACAGCGCGCACGCCGCCCGCGCGCAGGCGCTCGACAGCGTCTGCGCCCGTCGACGCGGTGATCGCTGAAAAGCCGAGGCGCTTCAGAAGCTCGCCGGCGACCATGACATTCATCGGCACGTCGTCGACAACCAAAATGTCGCCACTCGGCGCGGAAACGATTGCGGTTTCAGCGTTTTGCGCAGCGGCCGGCTCCTCAGCGCGCGCCGCAAGGGGCAAGCGCAAGGTGAATATAGAACCTTCACCTTCGACGCTCGACACCGAAAGCCTGCCGCCGATGAGATCGGCGAGCCGCGTCGACAGCGTGAGCCCGACGCCGACGCCGGCATATCGCCGTGAGCTTGCGCCATTGAGCTGTTCAAATGGCGTGAACATGCGGTCGATGTCGATCTGCGCAATGCCGCAGCCCGTGTCGCGTACGACGCAGTAGAGCGCGCCCGAGCCGTCTTCGGCGTAGGAGACGTCAACCCCAAAGGCGACGCCGCCCGCATGGGTGAACTTCAGCGCGTTGTGGAGAAGATTATCGAGGATGCGGCGCAGCTTTGCGCCGTCCGTATCCAAGAATTCCGGCGCGTCGGGCGCGGTCTTGACCACGAAACGCAGTCCCTTCGCCTCGACGAGAGGCCGGACACTGCGCTCGATATCGGCGACGAAATCGGCAAGGTCGAGCACCTCGAACTGCGCGGCGAGGTGGCCCGATTCAATCTTGGACAACTCGAGAATGTTGTCGATCAATGCAAGAAGCTGCTCGCCGGATTGCCGTATCACCGCGGCGAACTGCTTCGAGGTCTCATCCGACTCTCGCGCAGAGATGATGTCTGCGCCGCCTATGATGCCGTTAAGCGGCGTGCGCAGCTCGTGGCTGAGATTGGCGAGAAACTCGGACTTGAAGCGATTCGCGCGCTCGACCTCAAGCTTGGCGCGCGCAAGGTCGCGCTCCATGACGTCGCGCTCTGAAACCTCAGCTCCGGAAAGGATTTGCGGCCGCGACATGGCGCCGATGATGCGCGTCGCGCTTGTGCGGCTTGCGCATTCTTCGACCGCGATTTCCCGTCTTGCGCGCGTGATCACATGCGAGCGGATGAAGCTGCCGGGCGCACTCTTTTCAAGCATGGCCGCGAAAGCGCGGCGGTCTTCCGGCCGGCGGCGCAATGCGAATATGTTCGTCCGTGCACGCAGGAACTCGGTCGCGGTTTCGCCCCCGAGCAGCCGGACCCCCGCGCTGTTGATGTCGATCAACGCGCCGTCGGGCGCTGCAAGATAGAGCGCCACATGGCTATTGCGGAAAAACGTCCAGAAGTCTTCGTCAATCGTGTCGAACGGCCGCCCCGCCGTCATCGCCGCTTGCGCCATGCCCTACGCCTCGCACCGTCTCTTTCACGGCGGAACGTGACACGGGCAGGTTAAAGAAAGTTTTTTAGCGGAGACCTTAACGCTCTGTTTACTTGGCATCTGCGGCGACGAAGGCGGGACGTGTTGATATCCGTTCCCACCAGCGCGAGACGTTCGGGGTGAACGCTTCGTTAATGCCGAGCGTCTTGGCGAGATAGAGCGCGAATCCGACGGCGATGTCCGCCATCGTAAAACGTTCCGCACACAGATAATCGCGCCCTTCGAGCCCCTGCTCGACCGAGCGCCAGCGCGCGAGAAACCACTGCCGGTAATCGGCGACGACTTGCGGCTGGCGGCGCTCTTCCGGTTCGAGCATCGAGTAGCGCAGCACCAGCGTCTGCGGGAACGTCAGCGTCGCGTCGGAACGGTGAAGCCAGTTGAGATAAAGCCCGTAATCGGCCTCGTCGCGGCGAACGGCAAGCGGCGTCGGGCCGTATGTCTCGGCGAGATATTCGCAGATGCCTGAACTCTCGGTCAGCGTGAGCGGGCCGTCGACGAGCGCCGGCACGGTCCCGAGCGGGTTCACTTCCTTGTAATCCTTGTGGAAGAAACGCGGCGGAAATTGCAGCGTCACGAGCTCATAGGGGAGCCCCATTTCTTCCAGCGCCCAGACGCAGCGGAAAGAGCGCGCGCCCCTTGAATGATAGAGTTTCAGCATGGCTCAGACCGTCACTTGCGTGCCGACTTCGACGACGCGGTCGGTCGGGATCTTGAAGAATTCCGTCGCTGCCGTCGCGTTGCGGGCGAGCGAGATGAAGAGACGGTCCTGCCATTGCGGCATGCCGGAATGCGGATCAGAGATCAGCGAGCGCCGCGACAGGAAGAAGGACGTGTTCATGATCTCGAAAGCGAGCCCGCGCTTACGGCAGGCGGCGAGGATCTTCGGCACGTTCGGCGATTCCATATAGCCGACGAGCATTTCGATCGTCAGGAATTCTTCCGATAGCCGCGTGATAGTGAGACGATTCTCGCCGTCGACGCGCGGCGTGTCGGCGTAGCGCACGGTCACGATCACATTCTGCTTATGCAGCACCTTGTTGTGCTTGATGTTGTGCATCAGCGCCGTCGGCGCATAGGAGGGATCGGAGGTGAGGAAGATCGCCGTGCCTGGCACGCGCGGCATGGACGACTTCTCGAGCGAAGTCAGCAATTGCACGAGCGGCACTTCGCTGCGGCGGGTTTTCTCGGCGAGAATGCGCGTGCCCCGCGCCCAAGTCGCCATCAACGCGAACATGACGATCGCAAGAGCGAGCGGCAGCCAGCCGCCGGACGTGACCTTCAGAAGATTGGCGCCGAAGAACACAAGTTCGACGAGCACAAAGGGCGCGAGCAGAGCGACTGCCGCCGCCGGTTTCCAGCCCCAGATTTTCCAGACCACGATGCCCACGGCGATGCCGTTCATGATCATCGTGCCCGTCACGGCGATGCCGTAGGCGGCGGCGAGCGCGCTCGACGTCTTGAAGGAGAGCACGAGAATGATGACGCCGATAAACAGCATGCGGTTGATTGACGGCATGAAAATCTGGCCCGCGAGCGCCTCCGATGTGTGTTTCACTTCGGAGCGCGGCAGGAGCCCAAGCTGGATCGCCTGCCGCGCGACTGAGAAGGCGCCCGTGATGACGGCCTGACTCGCGATCACCGTCGCCAGGATCGACAGGATCACAAGCGGGGCGAGGAAGAAGTCCGGCGCCATCAGGAAGAACGGGTCTTCGGCCTTTTCGGGATGAGCCATCACCATCGCCGCCTGACCGAGATAGTTGAGACCCAGCGCCGGGAAGACGACCGCGAACCACGCGGTCTGGATGGGGCGGCGGCCGAAATGGCCGAGATCGGCGTAAAGCGCCTCGGCGCCCGTGACCGCCAGAAAAACGGCGCCGAGCGCAATGAGGCCAGCATGGCCGTGCTCGGCGACAAAGCGCACCGCATAATAGGGATTGAAGGCGGCGAGAACGCCAGGTGCGTCGCCGATGTGCAGGAGCCCCATCGCGCCCATCGACAGGAACCAGACAAAACAGATCGGGCCGAACGCCGCCGCAATCTTGCTGGTGCCGCGGCTCTGCACGGCGAACAGGACGACAATGATCGCGATGGTGATCGGGATTACGTAGGGCGTGAATGCTGTCGTCAGATATTTCGTACCCTCGACGGCCGAAAGCACGGAGACCGCCGGCGTGATCATCGCCTCGCCGGCGAACAGCGCGGTCGCCGTTACGCCCAGAGCAAAAACCACGAGGTTATTGTGTCCGAGCGCGCGCCGGCCGAGCGCCATGAGCGACAGCGTCCCGCCCTCGCCGTTGTTATCGGCGCGCAGCAGGATGAACATGTACTTGATACAGACGATCAGGATAAGCGCCCAGAGAATGAGCGATACGACGCCCATGATCTCGATATTGGTGAGCTTCCCGTCCTGGTCCGCCGCCGCGAGCGCCTCGCGAAAGGCGTAGATCGGGCTCGTGCCGATATCGCCATAGACGACTCCGATGGAGCCGAGGGTGAGCGCAAGAAAAGACGCGTGATGCGCGCCATGGCCGTTCGAGGCGTGGGCGTCTTTGGCTGCCCCCTCTGCCGAACGCGCCCCGGTTGGTGATGGGGCGACGACCGGCGCCGGCTGATCTGACTGTCCCATTCCGCCTCCTTTGGGCGCGATCGGGGGCCGCGCCGGCAGGCGACGGGCATACGCCTGTTGCATTGCAAAAGAAACGGCGCCGCGGTGCTGTGGCCCCGAAGCCGAAACCACGAAATATGGGCTCCAATTGTGTCGGTAACACAATATGTAGTGATTGCAGCCAAGACCGAGGGACTTGACAGGACCCGCGAACCCGGGCCGCCCAAGGCTTCCGCGCCGCGACGCCGTTTTCATCCGTACAAGAACAAAAGGCGCCCTGCCCGACCGCTCTTGCGCCCGCCGGGGAATGGTCTTTGATGGGCGGGCGACCCCTCGCGACGCAAGCATGGACCCGCTAGGATGGCCCACCCGCTCGACTTTGACGCAACGCGCCTGCCGTCGCCGCACGAGACCGCGGAGCACGAGGCGTGGCGCGCCTCGGTCCGCGCATTCGTCGAGCGCGAGATCATGCCCTTCGTCAACGATTGGGATGAAGCCGGCGGGTTTCCGCGTAGCCTGCATACGAAAGCGGCGGCCGCGGGCCTTCTCGGCCTCGGTTACCCGGAAGCCTATGGCGGCATTCGCGAGGGTACGGACGTCTTTCACAGCCTGATCGCATCGGAAGAACTCGCCCGCGCGGGATCCGGCGGTCTCATCGCCGGCCTCATGACTCACAATATCGGTCTGCCGCCAGTGATGGCGCTCGGCGCAGCCGAACTTCAGGCGCGTATCGCACCCCCCGTTCTTGCGGGCGAAAAGCTGATTGCGCTCTGCGTCACCGAACCCTCCGGCGGCTCGGATGTCGCGAACATCCGCACACGCGCCCGCCGCGAAGGCGACCGCTACATCGTTGACGGCGAGAAGACCTACATCACGACCGGCTGCCGCGCCGACTATCTGACGACAGCCGTGCGCACAGGCGGCCCGGGCGCGGCCGGCCTTTCGTTCCTCCTCATCGACGCAACGAGCCGCGGGGTCACCCGCACCAAGCTCGACAAGATGGGATGGTGGATGTCGGACACCGCGTCGATCCATTTCGACAGCGTCGACGTGCCCGCTGAAAACCTCATCGGCATCGAGAATGGCGGCTTTCTCGGCATCGTCGCCAATTTCAACATGGAGCGGCTCGGCATGGCGGCGCAGGCGATCGCCTTTGCGCGCGTCTGCATCGAAGACGCCGCGCGTTGGGCGCTGGAGCGGCAGACTTTCGGCAAGCCACTCGCCAAGCATCAGGTGATCCGGCACAAGTTCGCGGAGATGTTGCGGCAGGTGCACGCCTCTTCCGCCCTGCTCGACTGGTGCGCGTGGTCCGTGCGCGAGGGCAAGACGCCGATTGCGGAACTCTCGCTCCTCAAGGTGCAGGCGACGCGGACGATGGAGTACTGCGCGCGCGAGGCGATGCAGATACTTGGCGGCGCAGGATTCATCCGCGGCCAAAGAATCGAACGCATCTATCGCGAGGTGCGCGTGATGGCGATCGGCGGCGGCTCGGAAGAGATCATGCTCGACCTTGCGGCGCGCCAATCGGGTCTTTGAGGCGGGCGGCCTCAGCGCATTTCGCACGCGTGTTCTTGCGATCATGGCGTATAGTCTGCGGCTATGACGCTGCGGCGCGCGACGCGCCACCAGAAGGGAACGCCGACCATGACCGACACGCCGCGCGGGCCGCTGGCCGGCATTCGCATCCTTGACGTCTCGCGCGTGCTCGCGGGGCCCTATTGCACGACGCTGCTCTGGGAGCTCGGCGCCGAGGTTTTGAAGATCGAGCAGCCCGGGCATGGCGACGACACGCGCGCTTTCCCGCCCTTTCAGAATGGCGAGAGCGTCTATTTCGCGAGCATCAACCGCGGCAAGCGCAGCCTTGCGCTTGACCTCAAGAACGCAGAAGACCGCAAGACCTTCGAGGCCCTGCTCGAACGCGCTGATGTGCTTCTCGAAAACTTCCGTCCCGGGACGATGGGCCGCCTCGGCTACGGTTGGGACACGCTGAAGGATCGCTTTCCCTCGCTCATCTACGCCTCGATCTCCGGCTTCGGGCATACGGGTCCCTATCAGGATCGGCCGGCCTATGACCTCATCGTGCAGGCGCTCGGCGGCATGATCTCGATCAACGGGCCTGAAGGCTCGCAAGGTTATCGCCTTGGCATTTCGCTTGGCGACCTTGCGGCCGGCGCTTTCGCTGCGCTCGCCATCTCTTCCGCGCTCTATGAGCGCCGCGAAAGCGGCAAGGGCCGGTTCATCGACATCGCCATGCTCGACGTGCAGACCATGCTGCTCGAAAGCGCGCTCGTGCGCGTCTTCGCTTCCGGTGAAGCCCAGGCGCCGACCGGATCGCGGCATCCGGTGATTACGCCCTTCGATGTTTTCGCGGCGAAAGATGGACGGATCGCCATCGCCTGCGCCAATGACGGACTTTACAAGGCGCTTTGCGCCGCGATCGGAAGGCCAGACCTTGCCGCCGATCCGCGCTTCGACGGGCTCTTCGCCCGCTATGCGAACGAAAAAGCACTGAAGGCGGAACTCGAAAAGACGCTCGCGGGCGCGACCGTCGCGGACTGGCTTGTGAAACTGCAGGCGGCGGGCGTCCCCTCTGCGCCGATCCATACGATGACCGAAGTCGCCGAGGACCCACAGCTGAAGGCGCGCGGCATGTTCGTCGAGGTCGACGATCCGGAAATGGGAAAACTCAAAATGTCGGGCAGCGCCTTCAAGATCTCGGGTTATCCGCAATCGGCGACGCGGCCGCCAGCGCCCAATCTCGACGAAGCGCGCGCCGACGTGCTGCGCGAACTCGGCCGCGACGCCGAAGACCGCCGCCCGCGCGTCAAGGGCGAAGAAAAACCGCCGCTCTGGTAGCGCGCCGCTTTGGCGACATTGCCGGGGAAAACGCCGCCGATGCGCTGCATCGGGAAAATGCGAGAGCCGCACAAACATTGGCCTGCAGCCCGATAAGGCGCCTTTCGTGAGCGGCGGCGCTGAAATACTGGGCGCGCGCGGTTTGGGAGACGGGACGGAGACCATAGGCGACAACGATCCGTAACAGGACTTTCGACGCCGCCATCGTAACTGCGCGGTCAATGGGTGTGGATAGATTTATTTTTCAGTAGGCGGATCAAAGGCGCGTTTGGTTAATTCGCGCGCTGGGGGAGTTTTTTGAGGCCGGGACAATATGCAGGCGCCACGTTCTTGCGCTCATCCAGGCGCAAGCCGGGATGAACGGGTTTGAACTGCGCGTGAGGAACCAAAAAGCATCCGGCGGATGCTTGGTGAAGCGCCCCTCAGAAACTGACGGGCACGGCAGCCCACCCCGCGCTCACCCCGACGAAAGTCGGGGCCCAGCCTCTCGCCACACGGCTCCGGGTCCCGGCTCCTCATCCTGAGCTTGTCGAAGGACGCCGAGATGAGCGGATATCACGCGCTCATTTGCAATCGCGACAGACCCTATCGCTCGCCGAGCGCCGACAGATACAGCTCCAGCAGCGCTTCCTGCTCCTGCCGGTCGGCGCGGTCCATTTTCCGCAGGCGGACGACCTGGCGAAGGACCTTGGTCTCGTAGCCCTCGCCCTTGGCTTCGGCGTAGACATCCTTGATGTCGCTCGCGAGGGCCTTCTTCTCTTCCTCAAGGCGCTCGACGCGTTCGATGAAGGAGCGCAAGCGCTCCGCCGCGACGCCGCCGCCGCCTTCCTGCGCGCGGCCGAGTTTCGTCTGAACGTTGCCCGATCCGTCCGCCATGCCGCAGCTCCCGCGCCACCATTCGCAATCGCGATCGTCCGTCAACAGACGATCATCGCGCCTGAGTAAATGCGCGCGCGCTGATTCGGGCAAGAGCGCGGGCGCGCCGTGGGGAAAACTAGGGCCCCCGCCGATTAAGTATCCTGGCGCGCGAGGATCTCGCGCAGGCGCCGGGCGCGTTCGAGCGTCTCGGCGTCGTGCGGGTTCCATTTCAGCGCTTCCTGAAGCGCGGCATAGGCCTCGCGGGTCTTGCCGGCGGCGAGGAGGATCTCGGCGAGCGCCGCGCGGGCTTCGAACTGGCGCGGCTCGAGCGAAAGCGTCTTCTCGAAATCGAGCGCTGCGCCGTCTGCGTCGCAGAGCGCGCTCTTGACGACGCCGCGCAGCGCATAGGCTTGCGCAAAACTCGGCGCGAGGCCGACAATGTGGTCGCTCAGCGCAAGCGCGAGGTCATAACGGCCGGCGGCGGCGCTGGCGAAGGCCCGGTCATAGAGAAGGTTCGCGGTGTCGCTCTGCGACCGCGCCCAGATCTCGCGGATGCGGGCGGCGGTTTCTTCGGCGGCGATCGAGTCGCCGGTCCGGAGCGTCTCAAAAAGACCGTCAAGCGCGGGGTCCGTCTGGTCGGCGAAGGCCGGACCGGACGTCAGAAGCGCCAAAGCCAAGGCAAAGCAACCGACCCGCATGGGGTGGACCCTAGCGCGAGAGAGTTGAGTCTTCCAATAAGATTCGGGGTTAAAGCCCCGGCCCGGCCAGAAGATCAGGCTTGCTTGGCCTTATAGCGCGGGTTCGTCTTGTTGATGACATAAACCCGGCCCTTGCGGCGCACGAGGCGGCAATCCTTGTGGCGGGCTTTGAGCGACTTCAACGAGCTTCTGACTTTCATGGCGCAACCTTCGGGGGAGCCCCGACAGGGGCCGTCAAACCAGAGGCGGCTGGGTAGCCAAGGGGGGTGGCGGAGTCAAGGTGGAGGTGCTGGGCGTGGTGGGGGCTGCTGGATTGGATGAACCGCCAGAACTTCCCGGAATAGAACGCGTGGAAAATCGGATTTGGGACAATTTCGAACAAGGATCAGGCGCTCACTGACCTCCGTGTTATCCTGAAGCGGACATCGGCATTTGGTCGGGTTCTTCGGATCGATGCAAAGCTCGATTGACGTTATTCATCCGGTAGTCGTGCGAAAGGGATTCCAGCAAACGCCTCGAGCGCGACGCGACAACAGCACTCTCTCGGAAGATGATCTCATTGACCTGCCGAATTTTCTGATCGTTGAATGCAACCACCTTTTCTGAACCTTTGCTTCCGAAAGGCGTAATGAGAACGTCGTGAGCAATAGGAAACCACATCTCGACTTCGGGATCGCAAAGATTATTAGTATGCTTAGGGACCATCTTGAGGACGGTATTGTCCCCTATCACGAGGCTTTTCCGGGAATCATAATTGACCAGAAAGCCTAGCCCTTTGCTCCCAAGCGCGTTTTCTGCCCCGCGCATCGGAAGCTGTAACCCCTTAAACATCGCGTACTGGTGCAGTTCGCTTACCTTAGTCTTCGATGTCAGCTGCGCTCTTTCCTCGGGAGATACGCGATATCCATGACGCGCGTGGAAGGTATCCAGCATCTCGTGCACAAGTCGCTCGAATTCTTCTTCATCATAAATGGCAGCGCGGCGTGTAGGCGTGCGAATCCACTGCGCTACCAAGAAACGGTCCCAGATTTTTTTTTCGTCAGGCGTGAGCTTCGGGGCCTTCTTTGCACGTAAGGCCTCTATGATTCGCGTAATGACTGGCGCCGCTTGCGTCTCGAGGTGCGCGTAATAATGCTCCAGGGTATAATCGCGGGTTCCGTCATTTCGCTTGAGAGAATTCTGATGCTTACGGACAAAGCGGCTGTAGATCGAATCGTGCACGACACCTTTCGTCGGAAGCCGCTTGTCGAACACAAAAAAATGCTCGTTCGCATCGGCGAAATTCCGAAGTATGAGGCACGGGATCGTATGATGGCGTTTCGGATTCGACATGCGTTCTGTGTTGGTTGTTGCCACTTTGTTCTTAGCGTGATTCGCAACGGCGTGAACATGAAACTTTCAATGTCAAGATTCGGTTGCGCATATGACTGCCTATAGGCCGACGGAGACATTCAGTTTTCGCCAACAAGGCCTGTATTTGGCATCAACCGCATGCGCGCGAGCAATAAGCACTGTTCAAGCCGCCGCCACGCTGAGGCGCAGGCCCATGGCCCGCAAGATGCCGATCAGGGTCTCCAGTCGTGGATTGCCGGCCTCGCTCAAGGTTCGATAGAGCGTCTCGCGCGAAAGGCCGCTTTGCTCGGCAATGGCGGCCATGCCGTGGGCGCGCGCCACAACGCCAAGCGCGTCGGCGATTTCGCCGGCGTCGCCGTCGACAAGCACGGCATCGAGAAAGTAAGCCGCATCCTCCGGGGTCTTGATATGATCGGCCGCGTCGAAGCGGCTAAACTTGGACTTGGTCATCGATTTTGCTCCTTCCACTCGCTCCATAGTTTCTTCGCCATCGCAATGTCGCGGTCCTGGCTCGACTTATCGCCGCCGCAAAGTACGACCACCAATTCCTCGCCGCGTCGCCCAAAATAGACTCGATAGCCCGGCCCAAAATCGATCTTCAATTCGCTCAAGCCCTCGCCGACGGGCGCGACATTTCCAGGATTGCCGCGCTCCAATCGCACGAGCCGGCGAAGCACCTGGGCGGCGCCGGCGCGGTCGCGCAAATTGTCGATCCACGACGCGAAGACGTCGGATTTAATGATCGTCGGCATGGCTCAATGTAGCTAATAAGCTACAAATGTCAAGAGAGCGGACTTGCGTGGCGAGGCCGTCGTCCGAAAAGTGTGGGGGTCGCCGTGCGGCGCCAACTACGCCCGTGTGGGCGCCTGCTTCGATACGGCTGCGCCACCGCCTCCCCCCTCCCACCAGACTCTGCTACCCTCCTGCCCGGCCAAACCGAGGGGCGGATGGACAAGGCGCTGTGGAAACAGGTCGCGCTCTATGGGGCGTTGCTGGCCGTGGGCACGGTCGCGCTGCAATGGCTCGACTACATGACCTTTGCCCGGGCGCATTCGGGCGAGATCGCCCTGTTCCTGGTGGCGGCCGGGTTCCTGGCGCTTGGCATCTATGTCGGGGCGCGCGTGATCGCCCCGCCGCGGGCGGCGCCTGCTTTCGACGGCAACCCCAAGGCCGTCGACACGCTCGGCATCTCGGACCGCGAACTTGAGGTTTTGCATGAACTCGCCGCCGGGCGCTCCAACAAGGAGATCGCGGCGGCGCTGAAGGTCTCCCCCAACACGATCAAGACCCATGTCGCGCGGCTCTATGAAAAGCTCGGCGCCAAACGGCGGACGGACGCGGTCAACCGGGCCCGCGAGCTTGGGATTGTAAGGTGATCCACGCTGCGCCGACCTCGTTCGCTCCCACGCAAAAGCCGGTTGCCGGGTGCGGGCACTCTCCGCGTGCCGAACAGTCAAAGTCGGCGGAGCGTCCCATAAACCGATGGAATCACGGGTGATTTCACGAAAATCACCCTTTCGGACGATTGCCGCGGCGGCCGGGCGCAGGCCTTCTCAGCGCGTCACAGACGGCATCTGAAGAGGGAACCATGCTCAGAAAAATCCTGGTCTACGGAACGATCGCGGGGGTCATTGTCGGCGGCGCGCTGTCCGGCACGACGATCGCGATGCACGACAACCCGCCGCCGATGTCGATCGGCCTCCTCATCGGCTATGCGTCGATGCTGGTCGCCTTGAGCGCGATCTTCATCGCCATCAAGCGCCACCGCGACCGCGACCTTGGCGGCGTCATCAAGTTTCTGCCGGCCTTCGGCATGGGCGTCGGGATCTCGGCGGTCGCCGGGCTCTTCTATGTCGGCGCATGGGAAGCCGCGCAGAAAATCACGCGCATGGACTACGGCGCCGAATACGCCAAGCACATGATCGAGGCCAAGGAGAAGGCAGGCGTGACCGGCGAGGCGCTTGAAAAAGCCAAGGCCGAAGCGGCGAAGTTTCAGGCGCAATATGCGGACCCCGCCTATCGCCTGCCGATGACCTTCATCGAGATCTTCCCCGTCGGCGTGCTCGTGTCGCTCGTTTCAGCGGGCCTCCTCCGGAACAGCCGCTTCCTGCCGGCGCGATAGGCGCCGGCCGCAGTTTCAATCCGCCCAGTTCGCCCAGTCCCTGGCGGCCGCTGAATGCGGCTGCCGGAAGGACCATTCACGTCTCTCATCCACAGAAGGAGCCTCTATGCCTGCGCCTGTCGTCCACTTTGAAATCGGTTCAAAAGACTCCGCCGCGCTTTCGAAATTCTATGCCGCCGTTTTCGGCTGGACCTTCACGCCGCTTGGCGGCGCGCAAGTGATCCATACGGGCGCCGGCGGGCCGACCGGCATGCTCAATGCGCTCGGCCACCCGCCGGAGACCTATGTGATGGTCTATATCGAGGTCGCCGATCTTGCCGCCGCACTTGATCGTGTCGCCGCCGCGGGCGGCAAGAAGCTCGTTGGACCCGTTCCCTTGCCGGACGGCAAGTCCTTCGCCTGGATCGAAGACAGCGCGGGCAATCTGATCGGGCTCGTGACGCCGGCGCCGTGAGGCGCCGTTCAAGCGCGCCTTTGGACGACGCCTTCCGGATCCCGCGCTAGCGCGTCTTCGCCGAAAGCGTAGACGCGCTGGCGTCCGGCGACGTGTACCGTGAGCGGCCCGAACAGCGGCCGGATCGCCGGGTCGAGCACGTTGAGGCCGCCCGCATAGGCGCCGAACGCCGGCAGAAGAAGGCGCGCGCCGTCTGTCGCAAAGCAGCGGCGCCGCTGCCCGCCGATATCGGTGCGTACGCGCGCGCAAGGGTGAAGATGGCCGGCGACCTCGCCGGGCGCCGGGCCGGGCGCGGGCTCGTGCCGGAAGACGAGCCGGCCGACGCGCTTGGCCATGGCGACCTCGCCCGCAAAGCGTTTCGGCGGGGCGGGATCGTGATTGCCGAGAATCCAGATGAAACGCACGGCGCGCGCCAGCGCCTCTAGCCGCGCCGCGTCGTCCTCGTCCATGAAACACTCCGAGTCCGGACGATGGAAGGCGTCGCCGAGCGAGAGCACTTGCGCGGGCTTGTGTGTTTCAATGAGGGCCGCGAGCCGCAACAGGGTCGCGCGCGTATCATAAGGCGGCAGCGGCGCGCCGCGGCGAGCGAAGTCGGCGCCCTTTTCAAGATGCATGTCGGCGACGATGAGCGTCTCGCGCTCAGGCCAGAGGAGCGCGCCGTCGCTGAGCGGTTTTAGGCATTCGCCGTTGACGCGGATCGCCGGTCCCTCCTCGCGCCCCGCGATTGCGTCCGCCTTCCCTCGCACCGTCCATCGCCTCCGCTATCAGCGCCGCCTCGTCGAGCAGGCCGGCCTCGCCGTCAAGCGCGGCCTCAGAAAGAGCCGCCTCGCGCGCCTCGCCCTCGACCGGATTGCGCCCGATTTCGAGCATGACCGGCACGGCGAGCGGCGAGACCCTGTCGAGGGCCTGATGATTGACGCGCCCGCGCACGCGGGCAAGCAGGTTCTGCAAGCGCGCAAGATCGAGATAGCCGCCGGCGGCATCCTCCCAGGCGGCCTTCAGGAGAATGTGGTCGGGCTCATGCGCCTTCAGCACGTTGAAGATGAGATCGGCGGAGAAGGTGACCTGACGGCCCGACTTCCTTTCCCCCGGGAAGCGCCGCTCGATGAGGCCCGCGATGACGGCGCAATCGCGGAAGGTGCGCTTCATCAGGATCGACTCGGCGAGCCAGCTTTCGAGATCGTCGCCCAACATGTCCTCGTCGAAGAGGGCGTTCATGGCGACGCCCGAGAGATCCTTCCGCGCCCAGATCGACAGCGCATACTCGCCCGCCACAAACCCGATCGGCTGCAGCCCGGCGCGCTCAAGCCGGCGCGTCAGGAGCATGCCGAGCGTCTGGTGCGCAAGGCGCCCGTCGAAGGGATAGGCGACGAGGAAATGCCGGTTCTGGTGCGGAAAGGTCTCGACCAGCAATTCGTCCCGGCCCGGAAGAACGGAGACCGCGTGCTGGAGCTCCAGCCATTCGCGGATCGGCTCGGGCAGGCCGTCCCATGCGGCGGGCGAAGCGACCATCTTGCGCACGCGTTCGGCAAGATAGGTCGAGAGCGGGAACTTGCCGCCGCCCCACATCGGCGTTTTCGGATCTTCTCCCGCGGCGCGCGTGACGAGAATGTCGGTCCCCTCGGCGCCTTCGAACCGCAGCACTTCGCCCGCGAACAGGAAAGTGTCGCCGATCGCGAGCCCTTCGGCATACCATTCTTCGAGCGTGCCGAGGATGCGGCCGCCGCGCGCGCCGCGTCCGCGCGCCAGCCGCACGCGCATCGCCGGGCTTTCGATGATGGTCCCGACATTGAGACGATAAGCCTGCGCGACGGCGGGGCTGCGGACGCGATAGGCGCCGTCGGGCGTCGCCACAAGGCGGCGCCAGCGGTCGTAGCTTTTCATGGCGTAGCCGCCGTTTTCGACGAAGCCGAAAACCTTGTCGAAGACGGCGCGGTCGAGCGCGGCATAGGGCGCGGTGGACGTCACTTCCGTATAGAGATCCTCCTTGCGCACGGGACCGGCGCAGGCGAGCCCGAGGATATGCTGGGCGAGCACGTCAAGGGCGCCCGCGCGCGGCGGTTCGCCGTCGAGCGCGCCTTCTGAAACGGCGTCGCGCGCGGCGATGCATTCGAGCACTTCGAAACGATTGCCGGGCACGAGCAGCGCGCGCGAAGGCTCGTCCATGCGGTGATTGGCCCGTCCGATACGCTGCGTGATCCGCGAGGCGCCTTTGGGCGCGCCGATCTGGATCACGAGATCGACCTCGCCCCAGTCGATGCCGAGGTCGAGCGTCGAGGTGCACACGACCGCGCGCAAGGCGCCCTTCGCCATCGCCGCCTCGACCTTGCGGCGCCGCTCGACATCGAGCGAGCCGTGGTGGAGGGCGATCGGCAGATTGTCTTCGTTGAGGCGCCAGAGCGCCTGGAAGGTCATCTCCGCCTGGCTGCGCGTGTTGACGAAGACGAGCGTCGTGCGCGCGCTGCGGATCGCGTCATAGACCTCCGCCCAGGCGTGGCGCGCGGAATGGCCGGCCCAGGGAATGCGCGCTTTTGACTGCAGAATATCGACATCGGCGCGCGCGCCGCCCGCGGCGCGGATGAGGCGCGGCGGCGGGCGGTGTTCTGCGTCGCCGCCGGCGAGCCAGGCGATCAGCGCCTCCGGGTGCGGAACGGTCGCGGACAGCCCGACCATGCGCGCTTCCGGCGCAAGCCGCTTCAGCCGTGAGAGGCCGAGCGCCAGGAGATGTCCCCTCTTGCCGCCGGCCATGGCGTGGAGCTCGTCGATGATGATCGCCTTGACGCCGCCGAACAGCGTCGCGGAGTCCTTGTGCGACAGAAGCAGCGCGATCTGTTCCGGAGTCGTCAGCAGAATGTCGGGCGGATCGTATTTCTGGCGCTGACGCTTATGGGCGGGCGTATCGCCCGTGCGGGTTTCGAGCCGGACGGGAAGGCCCATCTCCGCGACCGGCGCGCCGAGATTGCGCGCGACGTCGACAGACAATGCTTTCAACGGTGAGACATAAAGCGTGTGCAATCCGCGCCCCGCGGCGCCGGCGGCGAGATCGACAAGGCTCGGCAGTAATCCTGAGAGTGTCTTGCCTCCGCCGGTCGGCGCGATGAGGAGAAAGGACTCGCCGGCAAGGCCCGCCGCCAGCGCATCGAGCTGATGGGGCCTCGGCGTCCACCCGCGCCCCTCGAACCAGCGCCGGAAGGGAAGCGGCAAAAGCGTGGACGGCACATCCGGCATAGCGCGCATTTGACCGGAACGGCCGCGGCGTGGGAAGAGGAAAGCCATCCTACAGGAGAGCCGCCATGAGCCACCCGCTCGCCGCCGCAACGCCGGTCGCTTTCGTGCTGACGAAGGATCGCGCCCTCACCAAACCATTTTATACGGAAACGCTCGGGCTTCGGCTCGTCTCCGAGGACCCTTTCGCGGCGGTGTTCGATCTCGGCGGCGGCACAGAGCTACGCCTGACGTCGCTCGCCGGTCACAAGCCCTCCCCCCACACGGTGCTCGGCTGGGAGGTCGCTGATCTCAAGGCGACCATGGCGGCGCTGAAGGCGCGCGGCGTCACGTTCAAGATCTATGAGGGATTTGGTCAGGATACGGACGGCGTCTGGTCCGCGCCCGGCGGCGGAACGAAAATCGCGTGGTTCGACGACCCTGAGGGCAACAATCTCAGCGTGGCGCAGCACAAGGCGTAGCCGGCTGTTGATAACCAGTTGCTTCGCCCCTTTATCCCGAGGAGCCGCCGCAAAGCGGCGTCTCGAGGGGCGTGACGCCGCTTCGCGGCTCTTCAGGGTGAAGTACAGCGTCAATGCTCTTCATCCTGAGGAGCGGCTCGTCAGAGCCGCGTCACGAAGGATGAAACGCACAAAGACTTTTTCAACGGCCTGCTAGGCCCCGCTCACGCGTCGACCGCGACGCCCTTTTCTTTCAGAAACTCGCGCAGCTCGCCCTTTTCGAACATGTCGCGGATGATGTCGCAGCCGCCGACGAATTCGCCCTTCACATAGAGCTGGGGGATGGTCGGCCAGTCCGAAAATTCCTTGATGCCCTGACGGAGGTCGGCCGAAGCGAGAACATTCTCCGCGCCGAAATCGACGCCGAGATGGTCGAGGATCTGCACCACCGCCGCGGAAAACCCGCATTGGGGGAATTGCGGCGTGCCCTTCATGAACAGCATGACCGGGTTGGCGTCGATCTGCGACCGGATATGCGTAAAGACAGGATTGTCGCTCATGCTGGCTCCTCGGCGCCCCGACCGGGCGTCCCGGGTAGCTAGGCGCCGCCCCGTTGAGCGTCAAGGGCGGCCGCTGCGATCCGTTCCGCGATTTCCGGCGGTAAAGGCCGGCGGCTCGCCTCGACGGTCTCTGCAAGGTGCGCGCGTTTTGTGGTGGTGGTCATCGCGACGTCTATCGTGGGATTGGCGTGGACGAATCCGAGCGCCGCACCGGCGGGCGTCCAGCCCTCAAGGGACTCCAAAGTCGCGCGCAGGCGGCGTGCGGCTGCGAGTTCCGGCCGGTTCTTCACGAGCGCGCGGGCGATATGCCAGAGATCGGCGCGCGTTCGCGGCCAGAGAAAGCCGCGCCGATAGAGCCCCTGCGCAAGCGGCGCGATGGCGACGGTAAGAACGCCCGCAGCCTTGGCGCGCACGAACATCGCAGCGTGATCCTGGCGCAGCACATTGTAGACGCCCATCACCGCATGGGTCCCTTGCACGATCGCGTGATCGAGCGGCGCCCCCTCCCCGCAGACGCCCCAGGCCGCGATCTTGCCCTCGGCGATGAGGGCGTCGAGCGCGGGGCGCGCCGCATCAATTTCGGCGATGCTCGGCCCGTGAAGATAGAAGAGATCGAGCCGATCGCGGCCAAGCCGCTTGAGGCTCATTTCCGCATCCTGCCGCATGGCGGCGGCGGAGAAGTCCTTCAGGGGCATGCGGCCGCTGACATAACGCGTACCCGTCTTGGTGCTGACGAATGCGTCCACGCGAAGGGCCTTGAGCGCGGCGCCGAGACGGCGCTCGGCCTCGCCGTCAGCATAAAAGCCGGCCGTGTCGAAATGCCGGATGCCGGCGTCCAGCGCCTGCGCAACGAGCGCCAACGCTTCGCGTTCCGGGAACCATCTCTGCCCCCAGGCGCCGGAACACCCAAAGCCGAGTCTAAAAGGAAATACGGGAAATCGCCTCATGCGAAGATCGCTAGCCGGTTTTCCGGGCAGGAGGAATTTGTCGGCAGCGCCGCAGTCGATCAATAGGATGCCGGAATCGGAGCCGTGGGCGCTGCGCCTTCCGCTGCAAGCGCCCCTGCCGATTCCACATAGCCCGCAGCCTCACGCGCGCGAACTTCTGCTTCGATGCGGGCAAGCGCACTTTGCAGGGCTACAACACCCGCCGCAAGACGGCTTTCCTCTGCAGCCAGTGCGTCTTTTTCAGCCCTGGTGGTGCGGCGATCGTCGGACCGGCCGGAGAGCGACGCGATATTCGACGGCGAGAGCGCGATCGTGCGCCTGATCGCCCATAGCTCCCGCTGCGCAGCCGAAATCTCGGCTTTCACCTGTTCGACTTCGACGCGGGCTGAAAACAGCGCAGCGCCTTCAGCATAGGCGACGAAAAACGCTGCGGCCGCCTCGCCTGTGCATAGCCCGTCATCTTTCGCGCCGGCAGCACCAAGAGCGTAGCCATTTTCGGGGCCGCAAAGCACGGCGAGACGGTCAGCCAGCGTCGCTGCGGATCCCGCGGCTTCAGGGGCCGCGGCGGGACGCTCCGCCTCTGCCAAGGGAACGATCGTTTCGGAACCGGAGAAGCCTTGCAAGGCCGGAGCAAGCGTCGCCGCGCAGCCCAAAGCCGGAAGACAGAAGAGTAGTATTGAAAGCGCGCGCATGGGCGCTCCATGAATTGATCTGTGAACAAATGGACAGATTCACGATCCGGGTAAAGACAGTGTTAGCGCGGCGGCGATCCGTGGCGGAATTGTTAGCAAATCAGCGCGCGTTTACATTTCATTAACCGGTGCATTATTTTGCACGCTGCGGCCGAAGCTCGTGTCCGAGCCCTGCCTCTGAAAGAAGGCGCCGCGCCTGCGCTTCGCTATCGCGCTCGACCATCAGCCTCGGGACGATGCCGCCCTGCAGTCCGTCAGCAAAACCCATATGGCGGTCAAGAATAAGGCAGCCTACGCCCCCCGCCTCGAGCGTAGACTCGGCGAAAGAGAGGACGACGATGTCATGGGTGCGGATGATTTCAATCAAGGTTGGCGCCTCTTCTGTCTGCGCTTCCGTCTACCGCGAAGCCCGCCAATTTGGTAGGCGAAAGGACCGGCGCTCTCGCCGGAAGGCCCCGCTCGCGTCATGACCTACGTCTTCAACAGCGACATTCTGGCGAACGAGGCCGACCGCGACGCCGCGCGCCGCGCTTTCCCGAGCGTCGCCTATGCGCTCGACCACGAGGCGATGCGGACGGTTTTCAGGGGCCACGATGAAAGCGCCCTGCGGTCGAAATCGCGCAGCCGCCAGTGGGGCGTCACCGCCGTATCGCTTGCGACTTTCGCTTTGCTCCTTTCGGCGGCGTCGAGCCTTTATGCGGACGCCGGCAAGCTCGTCATCAGCGTGTTCGGCGCCATTGGCGCGCTGGCCGGCCTGTCGAGCGTCGCCATCGGCTTCCTCGGCGTCATGTATCGCGCGCGCAAGCTCCGCTGGCTGACGGACCGGCTCGCGACCGAGCGCATGCGGCAGTTTCATTTCCAGCATTACGCGGCCCATGCGCGCTTGATCGTCGCCGGCGCGCGCGACCCGGTCGCGCGCGAGGCTTATCTCCAAAAGCGCGCGCGCGACTTCGACGCCTTCAACGCCAAGCTCCTGTCGCGCCTCGACAGCGAATTCCACGCGCTCGTCGACAATGTCGATCCCGGCGACGGCGTTCTGTTCACGCCGGACCGCGACGGGCTTGATCCCGCCGATCCCGTCGTCGCCGAGTATTTCGAGGCGTATGACACGCTCCGCATCCGGCGCCAGCTCGACTATTGCAATCTCCTGCTTAGCGAGGACCGCAATTTCTGGAAAAATGCGCCGGTGCGCCAACAGAAGATTTTCGGCGCGTTCGGACTGTTCTGCCTTGCAGCGGTGCTGACCTTCGACATCGTCCAGTTCGGCGGTGCAATCTTCTACGAGCCTTTGCTCGAAAACGAGTTCCTGCAGATTGCGGCGATCTGGGCGGCGTTTCTGGCGCTCGCCGTGCGCACGCTCGAAGAAGGATTCCAGGCGGACAGCGAGGTCGCGCGTATCACGCAATATCGCTTCGGCGTGACACGCGCCGCCGCGCGCTTCACTGAAAGCGCGTCGCCCACGGACAAGTTTGCAGCCATGGATGCGCTCGAACGCGCGTCCTTCGACGAAATGGTGCTGTTTCTCCACGCGAACAACCGCGCGAAATTCGTGATGTGACGGCGCCCGATTATCCGGCGCTGCGGACGGGTTCTGTGGGTTGCGGCGCCCATTTCTGAAACATCGCCGCAATGACCTGAAGACCGACCGGTTTCGTCAGGACGTCGTCGAATCCGGCTGTGCGGAACTGCTCGATTTGGTCCGGCATGGCATGCGCCGTCGCCGCGATGATCGGGCAATTGAGGCCCGTTGAAGCCTGTAGCGCGCGCAGGCGGCGCGCCGCCTCCTCGCCGCCGAGCCGGGGCATGGAGATATCCATCAGCACGAGGTCGGGATTGACGCGCACATACGTGTCGAGCGCATCGAGACCGTCGCACGCGAACACCGCCGAACAGCCGAGCTTTTCGATCATGGCTCGCATCACCATCTGGTTGACCGCGTTGTCTTCGGCGACGAGCACTTTGAGACCAAGCGAGACGGTTTCGCCATTCTCAGCGGCAGGCTGAATGGCGCGGACATTGCGGCGCGCGCCGCCCGCGAGCGCTTCCGTCACGGCGTCGAGAAGGGCACCCCGCCGCACAGGGCGCGATAGACGCGCGGCGACCGCCAAGTCGGTCGGCGCGGCGCCGCGAGCGCGACGGTCCGGCGCCGTCAGCACAATGAGCGGCGTCTCCTCTTGGCCCTTTGTGCGCCGGGCGGCCGCCAGGGCTTGGCCTTCTGCATGGGACGCCGCTTCATCGATGATCAGGAGGTCGGCCGCATCCCAGCCTTCGCAGAGCGCCATCACTTCACGAATGCTTCCGGCTGCGAAGCACCGCGCGCCGCAGGCTTCCAGCGTCTCGGCGATGGCCTCGCGGCTCGCCGCATGGGCCTCAACGACGCCGATGCGCAAGCCCGCAAGCGCAGCTGGCTTTAGATCGGGAGCTGCCGACGGATCGACGGCAAGCGCGATGTGTACAGAAAAAGTCGAGCCGGCGCCGAGCGCGCTCTCCGCGGCGATCGCCCCGCCCATGGCTTCGATGAGCCGCTTGCTGATCGCAAGGCCGAGCCCAGTCCCGCCGTGACGGCGCAGGACGGACCCATCCACCTGTTCGAATTCTTCGAAAACCGCGTTGAGCTTGTCCGCCGGGATGCCGCAGCCCGTGTCGCGCACGGCGATGGCGAAGTGCGCCGTCGCTTCTTCGACGGTTCCGGACACGTCGATTGAGACGGCGCCCGTATCGGTGAATTTCACCGCATTGCCCACGAGATTCATGACGACCTGCCGGATGCGCCCTGCATCGCCCAGAACGATCTGCGGCAAGTCCGGCTGGAATCGCACCGTCAGGGCTAAGCCTTTCTGATGCGCGGTGAAGGCGATCAGGGCCGCAACGTCGTCGATGACGGCGGCAAGATCGAAGGGCGCACGCTCGATCGATAGCTTGCCGGACTCAATGCGGGAGAAATCGAGAACATCGTTGATGATGCGCAGGAGATTTTCGCCGGATCCGGCGATGATGTCGGCCATTTCGCGCTGCCTAGGATCGAGGTCAGACTCCTTGAGCAGGCTCGCCATGCCGATGACGCCGTTCATCGGCGTGCGGATTTCATGGCTCATATTGGCGAGAAATTGCGCCTTGGCTTCGTGGGCGCGCTCTGCGGCGTCGCGCGCCTCGGCAAGCTCGCGTCCTTGCGCAGCAAGCTTGTCGCGCGCTTCCTCGAGATTGAAGTGCTGGTTTGACTCGTAGATGCAGATCGGCAGCGCGACGATGATCGTCACCCAGAACGAGACCCACAGCATGTAGGTCCGCATCTCCTGATACTGAAAGCTGAACAGGACGAACACGATCGAGACCGACGCGACGAGCGCGACTGAGGTCAACGCGACAGCGTACCGCGCTTTGGAGACTGTGCTCTTCTTTATCGGCATCCGCCGTCCCGGTCCTCAGCCGGCGGGAGTTTGGCGCCGCCGGTTTAACGCGCTGTTAAGTGCCGCAAATTAGCGACAGACTGGACAGACTGCCCCAGTGGCGTGAGTATCGCGCTATCCAAAGGGCATGACGGGAGTATGGCCATGGCGCCGACGCGATCAATCAGCATGGCCGGCAAAAAGCCGCTCTGGGTCCTTTCTGTCTTGATGGCCTGCGTGCCAGGCGCCGGCGCCCTCGCCTTGGCCGCGACAGGGAACGCATTCTGGGCTGTCTTTCCGCTGCTCTTCTATTTCGGCCTGCTTCCCATCCTTGACCTTGCGGCGGGCGAAGACCGCTTCAATCCGACGACGGAAGAAGCGGCGGCGCTCAGCGTGGATCCATATTTCAGAATCCTGCTCTACGTCGCCGTAGCGGCGTTTTACGCGAGCTTCCTGATTTGCGCCGGCGTGATCGCAACGGCAGAGCTTTCGCCTCTCCCTTATCTTGCGCTCGCTGTCAGTGCTGGCGTCGCGTCGGGCGGCGGGCTCACGGTCGGCCACGAATTAGGCCATAAGCCGAACCGCGCCGACCAATGGGGCGCCTTCTTCATGAATGCGCTCTCCGGCTACGGACATTTCAAGATCGAACACAATCGCGGCCACCATACTGAAGTCGCGACGCCAGAAGACAGTGCGTCAGCGCGGCTCGGCGAGAGCGTCTGGCGCTTCGCTTTGCGTGAAATCCCGGGCGGGGTTGCGCGCGGCTTCGCAGAAGAGAAAGCGCGGCTTGAAAAGCGCGGCCGCGGCTTCTGGTCCTTCGAGAATGAAATCCTGCAGAGCTACGCTTTCACCGCAGCAATGGCGGCGGCGCTGTTCGCGGTCTTCGGCTGGAAAGTGCTGCCCTTCATCGCCATTCACAATCTTGCGGCCTGGTTGCAGCTCACCTTCGCCAATTATGTAGAGCATTACGGCCTGTTGCGCGGCCGGGCGCCGAACGGCCGCTATGAACCTGTCGCGCCGCGCCATTCCTGGAATTCGAACCACATCGTTTCCAATCTTTCGCTTTTCCACCTGCAGCGCCATTCGGACCATCACGCCCATCCGCTGCAGCCCTATCAGGCGCTGCGGAATTTCGACGATCTGCCGCGCCTGCCTTCCGGCTATCCGGGCTGTTTCCTCCTCGCCGCGATCCCGCCTCTGTGGCGACGCGTGATGGACCCCAAAGTGCTCGCCTGGGCGGGCGGAGATCTTTCCAAGGTCAATGTCGCGCCGCATGCCGCCGCGCGCTATCAGGCAGAGTTCCTCGCCGCCTGATCAGGCGATGCGATCGAGCGGCTCGCTGGTCTCAATACATGCGTTGATCTTGACGAGCGTGCGCATCGCCATGCCGGCTCCCTGTTGTTACGACTGGAAGCAAATGCGGGCAGCGTCGCGCCTGTTTCCGTCAGGGTAGGCCATGGCGCGCCGGAGAGGTACAAGACGTTTCAGATCGCGCCGCGTCTTCACGAAACGGCGCATCGGTTCGGCGTTGGGATGGCTCGCGGCCGTGGCGCTTTACGGCTGGTTCGGCGAGCCGGCGCGGCGCGCGATCTTTCCCGAGGGCAGTTTCGAGGGCCGCGTCACCTATGTCGTCGATGGCGACACGTTTCACGTCGCGGGCGTAAGGCCGGCGATCAGACTCTGGGGCGTCGATGCGCCGGAGAAGGACGAAGCCGGCCATGACGAGGCGGGCGCTGCGCTCAAAAGCTTCGTGCGCGGCAAGAGTCTCTCTTGCGACGCCGTCGATCGCGACCGCTACGGCCGGACGGTCGCGCGCTGCCGGCGGCAGGACGGCGCGGACATCAGCGCGCTGATGATTGAGTCCGGCGCGGCGGAGGAATACTGGCGCTATACGCTTGGGCGCTATGCGCTGGAGCGGAAGCTGCTGCGTGCATATTTTGCAATGCGAAGGAGTCGCCAGGACCGAGATTCTACTCGCAATCAGAGCAGCATACAAACGACTCGATACGATTAATACCGCCTCTCGCTGATTGAGACTCATTTTTGGGATTCCCAAGGGTCGCGAA
>CAZDRH010000012.1:0-76426 GCA_964507915.1 uncultured Caulobacterales bacterium | reverse complement strand
GGTTAGGACGTCAGGTTTTCAACCTGAAAAGAGGGGTTCGACTCCCCTAGGGCCTACCAGGGAGCAATGAAATCAATAGGTTTGGCGCTCCAATCCAGATGGTTTGGCAGCGGCTTGTTTCGTCCGTTTTCTGCGTTGCACGTTAACCAACGCGGATCGGCGTTTGCGCGCAAAATCGGCGGCGAATGCGCAAGAAGTCACTCACAGCCGCGGACGCCCGCTTTTCAAACCGCTCCTCTGTCAGTAAGCTTTGCCGCTGGGGGATAAAGGGGTTTCGATATGAGGGCTTTCCTTGGTCTGGTTTTCGCCGCCGCGCTGATTGCGGCGCCCATGACGGGTGCAGCGGCGAAGGAACCGATCTCCAAAGCGCAGATCTCGGAGGCGTTGACGGCCGAAGGCTACAAGGTCGTCAGCTACGGTCCCGACAGGCTGCGCGTGGATGTCGGCAGCCAGCCGATCCTGATCGTCGTCGATGGTCCGGATGGAGACATTTCTTACATCACCTATATCAGCGGCCTGACGGTTCAGCAGGTCGGGTATCAGTTTCTGTCTTCGTTCAACCGCGATGTGAAATTCGGCCGTGCCTATGTCGATGGCGACGGCGACATCACGTTGCAGATGGACCGCAATTCGTCCGGAGGCGTGTCAATGCAAAACGTCGTCTCGGACCTCGACGTTTTCGTCGATCTCGTTTCGCGGTTCATGTCGGAGCTGGAACGGCGCGCATCTGCCTAGGGGTGCAGTTGTGTTCGCCGTGATGTTGTCACCTAACGTTGTGACTTCTCCACAACTGTCCGGGGTGGAACGTCACAAAATTCAACGAATTCGTGCAGGTTCTCTACAGTGCGCGTGGCCTTTCTGCCACTTCTCTGTATAGTGAATATGACGACTCAGCGACAATCTCGGGGGGAAGTCCAAAGGGCTCAACCACGGGACGGGGGAAGCCGGCAGAATGGCGGAGCATGTAGAAGACGGCGATCATGGCGGCGAGCCTGCGGACGGCGGCATCGTTACTTTGTCCGGCGTCATCAAATGGTTTGATCCGACCAAGGGCTACGGTTTCATTATTTCCGAAAATGGCGCCGGGGATATCCTGATCCACTCATCCTGTCTGCGCGAAGCAGGGCGCTCCACGGCCCGCGAAGGCTCGACAGCCGTTTGCGAAGTGATCAAGGGCCCGAAAGGCTGGCAAGCCAAACGCCTGTTGACGATCGATGAAACGACAGCGGCGACCTTGACGCCGGCGGTGCTCTCCGAAACGCCCGCCGGCGATTTTGCGTTGGCCGTCGTGAAGTGGTTCAATCGCGCCAAGGGCTTCGGATTCGTCACGCGTGTCGGCCAGCCGGGCGACATTTTCATCCACATGGAGACTTTGCGGCGTTGCGGCATGGGCGAGCTCGTGCAGGGGCAGCGCGTCATGGTCTCGTTCTCGAACGGATCGAAAGGGCTCCAGGCGCGCGACGTGAAGGCCGCGCCCGAGAATTGATCCCCTTCGGGGCTTCGTGCGGCGCTGAGTACAAACGAAAAAAGCCCCTCTGCGCGAGGGGCTTTTTCGTTGTCGCGACACTCCGCGCAATCGCGCGCGTTACTTCAACGACGCTTTGTCGAGATTGAGCTTATCGACGGTCAAACGCTCCGCCATCGGATGTTTGGCCTTAACCTCGGTCCAATAGCCCTTTGAATCGCCGACGATGACGATAGAGGCAGCTTTCGGGTCGAGATAGCGCTTCGAGACGGCCGTCACGGCGCCGGGCGAGACGGCTTCTATGTCCACGACATAGGTCTTGAGCTTTTCGGGCGGCAGCCCGTAAAGCGCGAAGGTTGAAATATCGCCGGCAAGGCCCGAGATGGTTTCAACATCGCGTCCGAACCCGCCGATCAGCGAGGCCTTGCGCGCGGCAAGTTCCGGCGCCGGCACCGGCTCCTGGCCCATACGCTGCAGCTCCGCCGCAATGAGATCGGCGACAAGCACGGCGGATTCGTTCTTGGTCTGCGTGCGCGCAACGATGGGCGCCGCCGCACGCCGCGACGGAAGGCCTGCGCCGGCTCCATAGGAGAGGCCGCGCTTGATCCGGATTTCGTTGTTGAGCCGCGCAGAATAGCCGCCGCCGAGCACGGTTGTCGCCACGAGCGCCGGGAAATAATCCGTATTCGTTCTTTCGAGCGCGCGCAGGCCGTAGGACACGGCGGACTGGCCCGTACCCGGAAGATCGACGACGATAACGCGCGATCCCGAGGGCGGGGGCGGCGGCGCCATTTGCGTTTCGGCTGCAAGCGGATTGGGCCCCGGCGCCCAGCCGCCGAAATGCTCTTCGGCGAGAGCAAAGCCCTCTTCAGGCGCAACGTCGCCGGCGATGACTAGGACGGCGTTTTCAGGCCGCCAGTATTTCAGATGATAATCCTTGGCCGAGGCCGGGGAGAGCGCTTCGAGGCTGCGCTCGGTCGCAACGCCGCCGTAAGGCGACTCGCCGAAGAGAACGCGCGCCATGACGCGCGCGGCGATTTGGCCCGGGTTTGACAAGGCCACAGACAACTCGTCGAGAGACTGTTGCCGCAGCCGGTCGAGCTCTTCATCGGCGAAAGTCGGATTGCGCGTGACGTCGGCAAAAAGCGTGAAGGCTTCCGCCTTGCGGTCCGCGCGCGTGAACAGCGAGACGGCCGAGGAATCGGCGTCGGCGCCGGCGGAAATCGATGCGCCGAGCGCCTCAATTTGCTGCGCGATGTCGGTCGCGCTGCGCGTCGCTGTGCCCTTCGTGACGAGGCCGGCGGTCATGTCGGCAAGTCCCGCAAGATCAGCGGGATCGGACGCCGCGCCCGCGGCAAAGCGCAAGTTTGCGCTGATGAGCGGCAGAGCCCCATTCTCGGCGACGATGACGCGCAGCCCGTTGCCGAGCGTCTTTTCCTTGGTCGCAGGAATGGCCGCGCTGATCGCCTTGCCGGGCTGCGGCGGCGCGACTCGCGCGCCTTCTTCGGCAAGCGTGAAGATAGGCGCGTCTTTGGCATCCTCCGGCAGCGGACCCGCCGCGATAGTCGCCGCCGTCTTGATCTCTACCGGAGGCGCGCCCTTCGGCTTTTCCGTCTCATTGAGATATTTGATCGTGACGCTCTTGCCGTCATCGAAGAGGGCGCGCGCGACCCGCTGCACATCTTCCGCCGTCACCGCCTGGACGGCGGCGAGCATGCGGTCGCCGGCCTTGGGATCGCCGAATCGAATGACGGACTCGGCAAGCTCCGACGCGCGGCCGAATGCCGTCTCACGCTCCTCAAGCTTCGACGTGACGATCTCATTCTTGGCTTCGTCGAGCTCGGCGGCGGTGACAGGCGCGTCGCGGAGCTTCGCGAGTTCGGCGCGGAGCGCTGCTGCGCCCTCATCGGCGGTCTTGCCTTCGCTGAGGATCGCGGCGACCGTGAAAATGCTCGGATCATGCGTCGGCTCGGAGAAGGTGAACGCCTCGGCTGCAACCTGCTGCGTGTACACAAGCGACTGGTAGAATCGCGAGCTCTCGCCCCGTGTCATGATGGCGTCGAGCACCATCAGCGCGGGGTAATCCTTGTTCTTCGCGTCAAAGCCCGAATAGGAAATCATCACCGCCGGCAGGGCGACATTCGGGGCGTAGGCGGTGACGGTCTTCGGCGCCGTGCGCGCCGGCTCGACAGCGTCGACTCGCGGAATTGGGCGCTTGGGGCTCTTCAGCGCGCCGAAATATTTGTCGACCCAGGCGTCGAACTCACCTTGCGTGAAATTGCCAGCGACGACGAGCACCGCATTGTCCGGCCGATAATAGGTGGCGTGGAAAGCGCGCACATCGTCCACGGTCGCAGCATCAAGGTCTTCAATCGAGCCGATGCCGGGGCGTCCGTAAGGGTGCACCGCATAGTTCAACTGATTGAGGTACAGATAAAAAAGCCGGCCATAGGGGTCGGCAAGCACGCGCTGGCGGAGCTCTTCCTTGACGACGTCTCTTTCGGAATTGAACACGGCGTCGTCGACGACGAGCGAGCCCATGCGCTCGGCCTCGGCCCAGAGAATGCGCTCCAGGTGATTGGCCGGCACGACCTCGTAATAGTTCGTGAAATCATCATTGGTGGACGCGTTGTTGAAGCCGCCGACATCTTCGGTCAGCCGGTCGAAGAACTCGGACGGCATGTTGCGCGTCGATTTGAACATGATGTGTTCGAAGAGATGCGCGAAGCCTGAGCGGTCCTTCGGGTCGTCCTTAGAGCCGACGCGGTACCAGACATGCACCGACACATTCGCTGTCGATGCGTCGGGCATGGCGTAGACCTCGAGCCCGTTGGCGAGCTTGCGGTATTTGTAGGCGAGGGGGGCGACTTTGAGGCCCGCTTTGGCGTCGGCGGTCACTTGATCTCCAGTCTTCGATGACGGCGCGTTTTTCGAACAGGCGGCGATGGATACGGCCGCGGCGGCGGCGAGAAAGAGCGCCGGAAGTCTTTTCATTGTCTGAACCACATGCATGCGCCGCTTGCCCCGGCGGCCGATTGAGCGGGCGGCACCCTGTCATAGGTCGCCCGAGCCGAATAGCAGGCTTGCGCTGGGAAGAGCAGGTGGGACGAGGAATGGCGATCCCGGCAGGACTTGAACCTGCGACCATCCGCTTAGAAGGCGGATGCTCTATCCAGCTGAGCTACGGGATCAAACTGGGCACTTATCGTCCCTACCACGACCGACCCGCTAATGCGTCCAGGGCAGGCGGCGGTTGAACGTGAAATTGTCCGAATAGGCTTTGAGTACGGGCGCAGCTGCGGCGGCTTCCTCAACCATGAAGGGAATGGCCTGCCGCTCACAATAGGCGATTGCGGCCTCCCTGGTGTCGAAGTCGATCGAGACCTGGCCGGCGCGCGTGTCCGCGCCGCTGGTCCAGCCCATGAGGGGGTCGATCCGGCGCGCCGCCTCAGCCTCGAACTCAAGGCGCCAATGGCCCGCCTTAGCCTTGCCGGACTGCATGGCCGTTTTGGCCGGCTGAAAAATCCGCGCGAGCATGCCCGCTATCTCCATCGTCTCGGCCGGTGGTCGGAGCGGCAGGATTCGAACCTGCGACCCTCTGGTCCCAAACCAGATGCGCTACCAGACTGCGCCACGCTCCGTCGGCCGGTTTTCGGCCCTGTGATGTCGTGGAATTGGCCGGCTTTGTCAAAGGCGCTCTTTTCGGTCGTAACGGCGACCGGCGGCGCAAGGTTAATCGCGTGCCGGCGCGTCCAGGGGAAACAAGGGCCGGTAGGCGCGCGCTTCTTCCACGGCGCGTGCGAAAGACGGGCGAGCCAAGAGCCGGGCCCGATAGGCTCGCAAAGCAGGATAGGCGCCCGAAATCTCGTGCACCCAATCTGCGTAGAAAAGCGAGGGCGCGGCGGCGCAGTCAGCCAAAGAGAAATCAGCGCCAGCGGCCCATGGTTCCCGGCCGAGCGTATGATCGAGCCATGCATAAGCCCGTTCAAGATGAGCCCGCGCATGCGCGAGGCCGTCTTCACGTGTCGCCGGCACGCGCTCCAGCGCGCAATCGACGGCGAACTGCATCGGGCTCATCACGTAGAGATCGAAGAAGCGGTCAAGAAAGCGCACCTGTAACGCTGCGTCAGCGTCGATGGGCACAAGTCGAACCGGACCTGGGTGTGCGTTCTGCAGATAGTCGATGATGATGCTGCTTTCAGCGACGACCCGCGCGCCATCGAGGAGCAAGGGAAATTTCTGCATCGGCGCAAGGCGCGTCCACGCGGCGACGTGCTCCGGCGCTTCCGGCCCAAGCGCTCGAAAGTCGAACGGCGTTGCGTTCTCGTAGAGCGCGATCAGCACTTTCTGTGTATAGGATGAGAACGGATGACCGTAGAGCGCGAGCGGCATGGTTCAGACCTTTCCCTCGCAACGTCACTTCAGGTCGGGCAATTCCGTTTTGTCGACATCTTTTGTCGGCGCGGCGAGCTTCAATTGCAGCGTCACGGCCTTCTGGCCGGGCGCGATCTGAAAGCGCTCGGCGAGAAAACCGGCTTTGGCGACCGTGATATTGCGCGGGCGATCGATCTCAATGCGGCAGGGCGTGACGCAGGTTCCATATCCCTCGATTTGCACTTCGGCGCCGGCGGGATCCGAACTGATCTCGGTGATTGTGGTTTTCGGGGCGGTCTCGCAGGCGACAAGCCCTGCCGCCGCCAGCACTCCGACCAAGACGCGCATCGCAAGCCTCACTTTCCCGCCGCCATCGCCGCAAAGGCGCGGTCGAGATCGGCGATGAGATCATCGCCGTCTTCGAGGCCGGCGTGAAGACGCAAAACGGGGCCCGTCTCCTTCCAAGGTGCGGCGCTTCTTGAGGCCTCGGGGCGGACATGGACGCAAAGGCTTTCGTAACCGCCCCAGGACCAGCCCATGCCGAAGAGGCGCAACGCATTGAAGAAGGCTTTAAGGGGTCCCAGTTCGACCGGCTTCAGAACGACTCCAAAGAGGCCGGAGGCGCCGGAGAAATCGCGCTTCCACAGGGCGTGACCGGCGGCGCCTTTGAGGGCGGGGTGCAGGACTTGCGCGACTTCGGAGCGTTTCTCGAGCCAGCGCGCGAGCGTCAGCGCCGTCTCCTGATGGCGCGCAAGGCGCGTCGACAAGGTCCGTATGCCCCGCAAAGTGAGCCAAGCGTCATCCGCCGAGACATTGGCGCCGATCTGGAGGAGGCAATTATAGATCGCCTTCGCCGTCGCCGCGCTGTCGCTGGTAAGGGTTCCGATCAGGCAGTCCGAATGGCCGGAGAGATATTTTGTGCCGGCCTGCAGGCTGACATGGGCGCCGAGCGCGATCGGCTTGCAGTAAAGGCCGGCGGACCAGGTGTTGTCGACGACAAGCCTCGCCCCGGTCTTCTCCGCGGCGCGCGCAAGCGCCGGTATGTCCTGAACCTCAAAGGTGAGCGAACCTGGGCTCTCCGCGAAGATGACTTTCGTCCGTGGCGTGACGAGTTTGGCGACGTCCTCGCCCATTGCGGGGTCGTAATAGGCGATCTCGACGCCGAAGCGCGCAAGAAACCGGTCGCAGAATTTACGGGTCGGGTCATAGACCGTGTCGGCGACCAGCACCCTGTCGCCCGCTCCGGTGAAGGCAAGGAGCGGGACAATCGCCGCCTGCAGGCCCGACGGCGCAAGCCGCGTTTCGACGCCGCCTTCGAGAACCGACACGGCTTCTTCGAGGGCGCGATGCGTCGACGTGCCGAGCCGCCCATAGACGACGGCGCGCGAGCCTTCGACGAAATCGTCATAGGTCGGGAAAAGAATGGTCGAAGCGCGTTCGACGGGCGCATTCACCGGATGGTGCGGGCGATGATGCGGCCGGCCAGCGGCGATGAGGCGTGAGTCTTCCTTCATGAGGCGGTCTCTTTCCGGCGCGCTTTGGCAAGGTCATCGTCCGTCAGTTCGACGACGCCTTTTCGTTGATCGTATACGGAGAAACCCATTTTCTGATAGAGGGGGAGCGCGGCCGGGTGGTCGAGCGTGCAGGTTTCGAGCTGGACGCGCTCGGGCGCGAGCGACCAGGCGAGATCGACGACATTGGCGAGGAAGAACCGGCCGAGCCTTTTGCCGATAAACTCCGGGGCGAGGCCGAAGAAGCGGATGTCAGCCGTTTTGCCGTCGCGGAAATCGACTTCCGCAAAGCCGGCCGGGGCGCCGTTCGCATATAGGACATAGAGGTATACGGACGGATCGACGAGAATGCGCGCAAGATCTCCGTCGCTGACGCGTTTGCGGCTGACCCACTTCCACGGTTCGCCGACAACGGCGTAAAGGTAGCGGTAGAAATGCACCGGCGGATTCTCGGCGCGGAGAATAGCGTTTTTGCCGGGCGGACGCGGGACAAGCGGCAGTGCAGGCTTCGTCCGCTGCTCGAGATAGGTGATGGTGACGTCAAGGCGCTGGCCCATCACGCACTGTCCTTGATGACGGGAAATTGGGCTGGGTCATTCGCTTCGCGGCCCCACTCGGCGAAAGAGCCGTCGTAGAGAGCGACATCCTCGCGGCCGAGGACGGCGAGCGCCAGCACGATCACGGCGGCGGTGACGCCCGAACCGCAGGTCGCGATCACTGAGCGGGCGTCGAGCCCTTCGCGTTCAAAGCGCGCAGCGAGAGCGGAAGGGGAAAGCATGCGGCCGTCAGGCGCAATGAGGTCGCCGAACGGAACCGATCGCGAGCCTGGGATGCGGCCGCGGCGGAGGCCAGGGCGCGGCTCGGGATCAGCGCCATCAAAGCGGCCGCTCGGACGCGCATCGAAGATCAGTCTTGCGCCTTCCGACGCCGCAAAAGCGACATCGCGGGATGTGGCGACGCCGGCGCTCCGCGATGGCATGTGATAGCGCTCGACTTTTGGCGTTGTGGGCGCGCGCGGAATCGGTCGGCCTTCGGCCATCCAGGCGGGAAGCCCGCCGTTCAGAACGCTGACGCGCGCATGGCCCATGGCGCGAAATGTCCACCAGACCCGGGCGGCAGAGAAAATTCCTTTGTCGTCATAAACGACAACAGCGTCGTTGCGGGCAATCCCCATCGCGCCGACGGCCGCAGCAAAATCAGCCGGCGATGGCAGCATGTGCGGCAGGTCGGACGATCTGTCCGCAACGGCGTCGATGTCGAAAAACTGAGCGCTCGCGATATGGCGCGTCTCGTAGTCATCCCGCGCGCGGCCTTGTCCCGGCATCCGCCAGGACCCATCAACGATCGAAAGGCCTGGCGCGCCGAGGCGGGCGCCGAGCCAGTCCGTCTCGACAAGAGGCTGCGGGAACGGATCGAGGGGCGGCGTCATGCCCTCAGCGTCTACTCCATCCAGCGCGCGACCGGGAGCCCCTTGGAGCGCAGGAAAGCGGGATTGTAGAGCTTGGAGGCGTAGCGATTGCCGTAATCGCAAAGGATGGTGACGATCGTATGCCCCGGCCCCATGTCGCGGGCGAGCCGGATCGCGCCGGCGATGTTGATCCCGGCCGAGCCGCCGAGGCAAAGACCTTCCTCTTCGATCAGTCCAAAGAGGATCGGCAGCGCTTCCGCGTCCGGAACGCGATACGCGTCGTCGAACCGCACGCCTTCAATATTGGCCGTCACTCGACCCTGGCCGATCCCCTCGGTGATCGAACCGCCCTCCGTTTCGAGCACGCCCGACTTCACCCAGGAAAAGAGCTTGGCGCCCATCGGGTCCGTCAGCACGCAGCGTATGTCCTTGTTCCGCTCCTTCAGCGCGAGCGTGACGCCGCCAAGCGTGCCGCCGGAACCGACGGCGCAGGTGAAGCCGTCAACCTTGCCGTCCGTATCGGCCCAGATTTCCGGGCCGGTCGTTTCATAGTGGACGGCGCGGTTGGCGAGATTGTCGAACTGGTTCGCCCAGAACGCGCCGTTCGGCTCGCTGCGATTGAGATCCTCAGCGAGGCGCGCGGAGAATTTGGCGTAATGATTGGGGTCTGTCGCGGGCACGGCGTCGACTTCAATGAGTTCGGCGCCGAGAAGCCGGACGGCGATCTTCTTTTCCTCGCTTTGCGTGCGCGGCATGACGATCTTCACACGGTAGCCGAGTATAGCGCCGACGAGCGCAAGGCCGATGCCGGTGTTTCCGGCCGTGCCTTCAACAATGACCCCACCCGGCCGGAGCGCGCCGCGTTTTTCTGCGTCGCGCACGATGCCGAGCGCCGCGCGATCCTTGACCGACTGGCCTGGATTGAGGAATTCCGCTTTGCCGAGGATAAGGCAGCCGGTCTCTTCCGACGCTCGTTTCAACTTGATAAGCGGCGTGTTGCCAATCGCCGACAAGGCGTTGTTTTCGAAGCGCAAGATTCGAGATTCCTTTTTAGGCGCTGCTCTGTTTCGGCGACGCCGCAGCGTTGCGCAAGCGCGCCGCGTGTCGATTTAGTTTGTCTCTCCCTCCTATTCAGACACGCTGATTCACGATCGCCGATGGTTCCGTATACGATTTATTGCCGCGGATCGCGGGAAATCTATCTCGAATCCAAAGTGATATCGACACAATATTTTCATTTTGAATGAACGGGTTCTGACAAAGAGCTCATTTGACGCGGCGGCGTTTTGCGGTGCTATACTTACGATAGCTTCAGAGGGAAATGTGCGATGCGGGCGGCAACAGTTCTAATCGCAGCAATCACTCTATGCGCGTGCAGCAGCGACGATGGCGGTACGCCGCCGGCGCCTACTCCTGTGAATGCCGCGCCTGTGATCACGAGCGCTGCAACAGCCCAGGTCGATGAGAACATCGCCGCGCCTGCCTATCGGGTGACGGCGACCGACGCCGACGGCCAGACGCTGACCTATTCCCTCGCAGGCGGCGCCGATCAGGCGCGCTTTTCAATCAATGCAGCCACAGGCGATGTCTCCTTCATAACGGCGCCTGATTTTGAACAGCCGACGGATGTCGGCGCCAATAACGTCTATGACATCGTCGTCGGCGTATCGGATGGCCAGGCGACAACGACCCGCGCCGTCGCCATCACCGTTCGCGATGTCGTCGACACGGCGCGGATTCGGCGGGTCGCGACCGGATTTGCCCAGCCTCTCTTTGTCGCCGGCGCCGGCGATTCTTCTGGACGGCTCTTCGTTGTGGAGAAGGGCGGGCGCATTCGCATTCTGACCTTGTCGAGCGGCGTCGTTTTATCAACGCCATTTCTCGACCTGTCGACGCAAGTTTCAACGAACAGCGAGCGCGGCCTTCTTGGCCTCGCCTTCGCGCCTGACTATGCGACGAGCGGCGTCTTCTACGTTTACATCACCAATCTCGCGGGCGACACGGAAGTGCGGCGCTACCGCGTTTCCGCCAATCCCAATGTCGCCGACGCCGCGAGCGGCGATATCATCATGACCTTTGCGCAGCCGGCAGCCAACCACAATGGCGGCTGGATCGGATTTGGACCCGACGGGTTCCTCTACATTGCGAGCGGCGACGGCGGCGGCAATGCGACGGTCACGAACCCGGCGCAAAACGTCAATTCGCTTCTTGGCAAAATTCTCCGCATCGACGTCAGCGGCGATGCATTTCTAGCGGACGCGGCGCGCGACTACCGCATCCCTGCGGCCAATCCCTTTGCCGGCGGGGGCGGCGCGCCGGAAGTCTTCGCCCTGGGCCTGCGCAATCCCTATCGCGCGAGCTTTGATTCTGCGACTGGGCAACTCTTCATCGGCGACGTCGGCGAGAACCAGCGCGAGGAGATCAACATCATCCCGCTAGGCGCCGGAGGGCGGAACTTTGGCTGGGTGCGATTTGAAGGCACGCTCGTCTTTGAACCGAATGCTACGGCGCCGAACGCGCTCCCGCCGGTGCTTGAATATGCGCATGGGTCGAGCCCGTTCGGCGCCTTCAACGGCAATTCCGTAACCGGCGGCGTCGTCAATCGCAGCGCCATTGAGGCGCTGCAGGGAGACTACATCTTCGGGGATTTCGTCGCGGGACAGATTTGGTCCGTGCCCGCCGGAACGCTGTCACAAGGAACGACTTTGGGCGCCGGCCAGTTCACGCGCCAGACAGACGCCTTGCGCCCTGATGTCGGCGCCATCAACAACATTTCGAGCTTCGGAACAGACGACAGCCGAAATGTCTATGTCGTGGATTTCGATGGTGAAATCTTCCGCCTTGAGCGCCTCTGATGATTCCCGCGTCTAGGGGCGCTGGCATTCTATAGAGCTGACGATCAGATTCAGCCCTCAATCGCGAAAGTTAGCCCCGCATTCTTGACCAGCCTGTTTATGAGCGCGGCGCCCATCGCCGGGGCAGGCGTCAGAACGCCGCCCTTCTTATCGGTCCGGTCACGGAGGAGGCAGAGCGCCGCTTCCGCAATCATTTTCGACGTCGAGCCGTAGCCCGGATCCTTGTCGCCGGTGACGCCCGCTTTGAGAATTCGCCCGTCGGCGGTTTCGCCGATGAAGAGCACGTCGTAATAGCCCGTATCGCGTTCTTCCTTGGTCGGACCTTCGCCCGGCTTTGGCGCGTCCTCTCCCATGAGCGACGTGTCCGAAGCGATCGCTTTGGCGATTTTTTCGCCTTGCTCGCCGGCGCCGGTGATCATCATCTCGCTGTAAAGAAAGTCTTTCCCATAAGGGAATCCCAACAGTGCGTTGGATCGATGCACGTTCTTGGTGTTGATCGGCGCCATGATGAAGGGCGCGAGCCACAGGCCGTTTTCCTCCACGGGCTTCGAGCCTGACGGCTGCTTTGCGCCTTCAAAGCCCGGCGTCAGCGCAAACGGACTCTTCAGCAGTTCGATCAGCGAGGGATCCATGAACGCCGCCGCCATGGTCGCCTTGAGACTCGCCGCCGTGCCGCCCGAGAATTTGCCCTTCATCTTCCGAACGCGGCCTTTGACCTCGCGGCAGGGCGCGCCGAAACGCTTCTTCGCTTCTTCCTGCAAAAAGAAAACGCCGAGGTCGAAGGGAATGGAGTCAAAACCGCAGGAAAGGACGATGCGCGCGCCGGATGCTTTGGCGCTGGCGTCGTATGTGTCGATCATCGCGCGCATCCAGGCCGGTTCGCCGCAAAGATCGACATAGTCCGTGCCCGTCCTGACGCAGGCGGCGACAAGCGGTTCGCCATAGAGCTGATAGGGCCCGACTGTCGTCGCGATCACGCGGGCGCGCGCCGTCATTTTCTCAAGAGAAGCGGGATCTGCGGCGTCTGCTTCGACCAAGGGAACTGACTTCGGCGCGCCGATCTCATCGCGCACTTCAGCGAGTTTCCTGGCGCTCCGCCCGGCCATCGCCCATTTGAGCGCTGCGTCGCCGCGATAGCGTTCAGCGAGGTATTCTGCCACGAGACGCCCGGTATAGCCGGAGGCGCCATAAACGATGATGTCGAATTCGCGCGCGCTCATGCGGGCTCCTATTTCTGCAAGCCGCCCACAAGGGCGTATTTGATCGAAAGAAAGTCATCGACGCCATATTTGGAGCCTTCGCGGCCGACGCCAGACTCTTTGACGCCGCCGAAGGGCGCGACTTCCGTCGAGATGAGACCCTCATTCACGCCGATAATGCCGTATTGCAGCCGGTTCATCACGCGAAACACGCGGCCGAGATCCTGCGCATAGAAATAAGCGGCAAGGCCATATTCCGTGTCATTGGCCATCGCGATCGCCTCTTCTTCCGTCTCGAAGCGAAAGAGCGGGGCGAGGGGGCCGAAGGTCTCGTCTTTGGCGACGAGCATAGCGGGCGTGACGCCTGTCAGGATCGTCGGTTCGAAGAAGGAGAGACCCAGCGCATGGCGCTTGCCGCCCGCGGCGACTTTCGCGCCTTTCTTCACCGCGTCTTCAATGTGCTCTTCGACTTTGGCGACAGCAGCTTGATCGATCAGCGGGCCCTGGCTCACGCCCGTCTCAAGGCCGTCGCCGACTTTGAGCTTCTTCACTTCCGCCGCAAGGAGCGCCGCGAATTTATCGTAGACGGACGACTGCACGAGAATGCGGTTGGCGCAGACGCAGGTCTGGCCGGAATTCCGGTACTTTGAAATGATCGCGCCTTGCGCAGCCCTTTCGAGATCGGCGTCGTCGAAAACGATGAAAGGCGCATTGCCGCCAAGCTCCATCGACACGCGCTTCATGTGGGTCATCGCCTTGGCAGCGAGGCGCTTGCCGACCTCGGTCGAGCCGGTGAAAGAGATTTTGGCGACCTTCGGATTCTCGCACAATTCATCGGCGATCTCGGAGGCCTTGCCCGTGATGACGTTGAGCACGCCCTTGGGCAGACTGATCATCTCGGCGATGACGCCATAGGCGAGCGCGGAATAGGGGGTCTGGCTCGCCGGCTTGATGACAATGGTGCAGCCGACGGCGAGCGCGGCGGAGGCTTTCCGCGCGATCATCGATGTCGGGAAGTTCCACGGCGTGATTGAGCCGACGACGCCGACCGGCTGTTTTGTCACCAGGATCTGCTTGCCGGCCCAGGGCGAGGGGATGACGTCGCCATAAATGCGCCGCGCCTCTTCGCCGAACCATTTGAAGAATTTGGCCGCAGACGCGACTTCTCCCTTTGCTTCCGCCAAAGGCTTGCCCATCTCCGTCGTCAGGAGCCGGGCGAGCTCATCCTGATGGTCCATCAGGGCTTCGAAGAATTTCCGGCAAAGATCGGCGCGTTCCTCGGCGGTCGTATCTCGCCATAAGAGAAAGGCGTCATGCGCCGCATTGATCGCCTGCGCGGTCTCTGCGCGACCGAACTTCGGCACGGAGCCGATGATCGTGCCTGTCGCCGGGTTGTTGACGTCGATGCCCGGCCCGCCGCCGACCCAGGTTCCGCCGATGAAACACTGTTCACGGAAAAAGCGGCTGTCTTTCATGAAGGGCCTCCTGGCGGCGCGGCTGAGGGGAAAGGCGTTAGCCGGAAATCAGACCGGTTTCCACAACAGGCGCTGCATCAAGCTCTTGGCCGGCGCAGCGGACGGGACCAGACTGGCCGCCAGGATGGAGTTTCCCCAATGACCTTGAGACAAGAAACGATCGGCGGCGCTGTCTCGTTGATCACGCTCGACCGGCCCAAGGCGCTGAACGCCTTCAATGTCGAGCTGCGGGCGCGGCTTACAGACGCTTTGGCGCGCGTATCCAAAGACAGTGCGATTCGGGCCGTAGTCCTGACCGGCGCGGAGCGTGCTTTTTGCGCCGGCGCGGACGTGACCGACATGTCGTCGGAGCGCCACGTAGAAGACCAGCTCAATGTCGAATATGGGGGGCTCCTCTCAGTCGTCCAGACCATGGAGAAGCCGGTCATCGCCGCGATCAACGGTCCGGCCGCGGGCATCGGCATGACGCTGGCGCTCACCTGCGACCTGCGCGTCATGTCGAGCGAGGCCTATCTCATGAGCGCTTTCGCCAATATCGGCCTTGTGCCGGACGGCGGCCTGTCGTGGCTCCTCACACGCGAGATCGGCTATGCGCGCGCCTATCAGTTGGCGATCGAAGCGGAAAAGATTTCCGCGGCTCGGTGCCTCGAATTCGGCCTCGTCAATCGCGTGACGGCGCCCGGCCAAACGCTCGGCGAAGCGCTCGAATGGGCGCAGAGCCTGACGGCGCGTGCGCCGCTCGCCCTTGCGGCGACCAAGCGCGCCTTCCGCGCAGCGGCGCAAGACGGCCTGCGCAACGCCATGGCCTATGAAGCGATGCTGCAAAAGTCGCTGATCCCGACGGAAGATTGCCTCGAGGGCGTCGCCGCGCTGCTGCAGAAGCGACCGCCAGTCTTCAAGGGCCGATAGACAGGATACAGACTATCCCGCCCACGGATTCCACGGGGCCTGCGCTGCAAGCAAAGCGAATGCGCCGCCAAGGCACAGGCCCGGTCCGAAGGGAAGGGCGTCGGTCATCGCGATCTTTCGGCCGGACAGGCGAAGCCCCGCGACGAAGGAGAGTGTTGCTGCGGCGCCGATAAGGACGACCGCCGGCAGCGCCTGCCATCCCGTCCACGCGCCGATCCCCGCGAGCAGCAGGGCGTCGCCTTCGCCAAGGCCGTCGCGGCCACGGACCCTGCGGTAAAGAAAACCAAGGCTGGCAAAGACAGCATATCCCGCAAGTATGCCGATCACAGCATCACGCAAAGGCGCAAATCGACCGTCGAGATTGACGACAAGGCCGATGGCGAGAAACGGAACTGTGAGTGCGTCGGGAACATAGGCCGTTTGGCGATCGATCTCGGCGATGGCGATGAGGAAGAAGAGGGCGACGGACGCCAGCAGGGCCTCCGGCGTCGGACCGAACATCGCTACGCTCGCGACAGCGCCGCCCGCGGCGAGCGCCTCTACCGCGGGATAGGCTGCCGGGATCGGCGCAGCGCAGGCGCGACATTTGCCGCCAAGAACGACGAAACTCACGAGAGGCGCGAGGTCAAACCATCGCAGTGTGGTGCGGCAGTGTGGACAATAGGAACGCGGCGAGACGAAGTCGCCTCTCGCTTCAATGGGCCCATCACCAAGGCCCCAAAGAGCGGCGCCGCGGAAAATAATGACATTGAGAAAACTTCCCACAAACGCGCCAGAAAAAGCCGCTGTGATCCAGAAGACCCACTCAGCATCCATAATCGAGCCGTGTGCGCACTATGTGCGCAACCTGATCAAGACTGGCGCGTTGTCACAATTCTGAAGCACAAGTGTCATCCGAGTGTCTTTCAGCCTGTCTAGTGGAGCGCCCGTGACCGGCGCGACTGTGCGCCATCAACAAGCTTTTGACGCGTCAATCAACCCTCGGGGGCCCCTCTCATGCGCCGATCGAATAAACTCGCACTTTTGCTCTCCACCGTTTTGCTCGCGACCGCGTGTTCGCAGGGCGCTGACATTGCCTCGCCGGGCGCCACCAATGGCGGAACGGGCGGCGGCGGCGGGGTCACCCCACCGACGAGCGGCGGCACGCTGACGCCGGGCGCAACAGATGCCTGCCCCGCCGGGACGACGAATGGCGGCACGCTCGGTGTTGGAAACGGCGACCGCTTCGGCCTTCCTTCCGGTACGGCGGTTGTTCGCGTTTGCAACATTCAAGGCGAAGTGCTTTCGAACCTAACGCTGCCGTTCCTTACGGGTCTCGTCTATCGCCTCAACGGCCGCGTCGATATCGGCCGTGACACGGGCGCTGATGGTGCGTCCGCAGGCGGCATCGCGGCGACGCTGACGATCCAGCCGCGCGTTCGAATCTTCGGCAGCGGCGGTTCGGACGTCCTTATCATCAATCGTGGCAGCCAGATCCAGGCGACTGGCACGGCTTCGCAGCCGATCGTGTTCACGAGCGATATCGCTCTATCGACGCCGGTCGCGCAAATCCCGATCACGGCATTCCGTCAGTGGGCTGGTTTGATCATCGTAGGCCGCGCGCCGATCCGCGGTTGCGCAACGGCCGTCAATGCCGGCAGCGTGCAGTGCCAGAACCAGGTGGAAGGCATCACGGCCTCGACTGGCCGTCCCGCGTTCTACGGCGGCGCGACGCCGACGGACAACAGCGGCAGCCTGCAATTCGTACAGGTCAACTACGCCGGTTCGTTCTTGCCCGGCGCGGCGGCTGGAGACGACCTCAATGGCCTCACCCTCGCCGGCGTTGGTTCGGGTACGACGATCGCCAACGTTCAGGTGAACAATTCTGGCGATGACGGCATCGAAATTTTCGGCGGCACGGTCGACATGCGGAATATGATCGTGACGGGGGCGTTCGACGACTCCTATGACTGCGATGAAGGCTATACGGGCCGCACGCAGCGCATGCTCGTCATTCATCGGCGCTATCCGGCTGGTTCGGGCGGCGGTCCGGACGGCTTCATCGAGTGCTCCAACATCATCCGGTCGGCCATCAATGCCGGCAGCGTGCAGACCAACCCGATCATTGCGAACTTCACCTTCATCGGCACAGAAGCAAGCGATACGGGTACGTCTACGAAAGGTATTGGTGTTGACGCTTCAGGCGGCAGCGCACCGGCGGCAGCGATCCGTCTTTACAACGGGGTGGTCTCGAACAACCTCGTCAATATTGGCGGAACGGCGACGGCCGGAACGGGCGCGCGTTGCCTTTCTTTGACCGCAAATGACACAGGGAGCGGCAGAGGCGACGCTGACGCAGCCAATGTGTTGATCAACTCGGTCCTCTTCGACTGCCGGTCTACGGGAACGGGCACCAACCCGGCGGTGGCCCTCGGTCGGATCCAGAACGGCGGGACGAACAATTCGGGCCCGACGACGGCGCAAGTTGCTGCAGCGCCTGGGCAGCTCGGATATGTCGCGGCGTCCTTGGTTCAAGCGGCGGCGCCTTCTACAGCCATTTCCTTGCAGGATTTCCCGATCCGCTTTGTGAATGGTACGAACGAAAACGCGCGCGCTGCCTTCAACACGCCGTCTCTCGATCCGTTCTTCGCGAACCTGTCGTTCATCGGCGCGGTCCAGAACACTTCGGATAATTGGTGGCGCGGTTGGTCTTGCGGTCTCGAAGAGACCTCAGCCGGAACCCGCACCAACACCTGCCAGTAAGCGGACTCTCCGGGCGGCGAGATTTCGCCGCCCGGCGTCGCTAGACGCTTCAATTTTCGGGGAATCCAATCATGAAAATGTCCGCCCACGCCTTCAAGCTTGGTCTGTTGGCCGCGACCATGCTTTCCGCGCCGGGAGTTGCGCTTGCGCAAACCCCGCCGCCGCCGCCCGCAGAAGAGCCTGCTGCTTCCGAGAGCGAGCCGACCGAAATTCTCGTGCTCGGTAAGAATATTCCTGAGCCTCAGCGGGACACGTCGGAGGTCGTCTCGGTGCTGACCGCCGAAGACCTCGCGCGGACGGGCGATGATAACGCTGCCGCCGCATTGTCACGTCTTTCAGGTCTTTCGGTCGTGTCAGGCAAGTTCATCTTCGTTCGCGGTCTTGGCGATCGCTACAGCCAGGCGCTCCTCAATGGCTCGCCGCTTCCAAGCCCCGAGCCGCTTCGTCGGACAGTGCCTCTCGACCTCTTCCCGTCCAATATCCTGGGAGGCGCGATCGTTCAAAAGACGTTTTCTCCGGATTTTTCGGCTGACTTTGGCGGCGGAGTCATCAATCTCCAGACGACAAAGGCTCCGGAAGATCCATTCTTGACTATTGAGTTTGGAACAGGCGCAAACCTTGTTTCGACGGGCAAGAACGGGCTCGTGTATCAGGGCAGCGACAGGGATTGGACGACTTTTGGCGGCGCTATTCGAAACGTTCCGGAGCCGCTTCAGGCGGCCCTCGACTCCGGCCGGTTTATTAACTCCGCGAACTTTACCCCGACCGAACTACAGACGATTGGCCGCAGTCTGGCCAATACTCCGCTCAACCTGATCCAGGAGCAAGTTCTGGTTCCTGACTTCAAGGGCGAAGCGACGGCTGGCAAAACGTTTGAGTTTAGCGATTTTGATATCGGGCTCGTAGCCGCAGTGGGTTACGACAGCCAACAGCGTAACGAGAACGCGACGCGCCAGGAAGTGCTGGGCAATACGCTTGTCACAGACTTCCAAACGCAAACGACGATTTGGGACGTAACTTTCAACGCACTTGGCGGCATCTCATTCATCGGTGACGAGAATACGGTGTCGTTGACGAGCCTCATTGTGCGCTCAAGCCGTAAAGAAGCGCAGTTCTCCGACGGCACAGCCGCCGGTCTGCCGCCGGGCACGAATCAGCATCAGGAAGGTACGGCTTGGTACGAGCGTCAGCTCGCAACGGTCCAGCTCAATGGCGACCATACGCTCGGCGCCTTCAACCTGAAGTGGCGCACGAGTGTCGCCGAGACAACGCGCGATGCGCCCTATGAACGCGGCATTACCTATGATGTGACGTCCGCCTTCCCGCTGATCTTCTCGCAGCGCTCGGGCAACTCGATCTTCACCCGCTTCTCGGATCTGACAGACCGGTTGTTCAGCGGCGGAATTGACGCCTCATACACTCTCGCATTGAGCCCCTATCGGGACGTCGTTTTTTCGGCAGGTTACGCCTATTCCCGGTCAAGCCGCGACTATAACCAGCGTCAGTTCACCTTCCTTCAGACGACGACCGATCCTAACCTCATCCCTACGTCGCTTCTGACCAATCGTCCCGACTTCCTGCTACAGCCGGACGCCATACGTCCCGACGGCTTCCAGTTTACGGAATTCTCCGGGACTGACGACAGCTACAAGGCCAGCCTCATCGTCAACGGCGCCTATTTCGCTGCTGATGCGGAGATTCTGCCGCTCGTCCATATTGCGGCCGGTGTGCGCTATGAGGATGGCAGCGAAAGGGTTCGAACGCTTAACCAGTTCGGCGTGGCCCCGAGAACGGCGCCTGTTGCGATCAATAATGATTACTGGTTGCCGGGCATTACGGCGACTTGGAACTTCGCGGAGAACATGCAGATCCGCGCCGCTTATTCCAAGACAATCGGCCGTCCGCAATTCCGCGAACTTGCGTTCACGCCTTATATCGATCCGGATACGGACCGCGTCTATCAAGGCAACCCAACGCTTACTGACAGCCGGTTCAACAACTACGACGTCCGCTACGAGTTCTATTTCGGCACAAACCAGTTCGTGACGCTTGGCGGCTTCTATAAGACGATTTCTAACCCGATCGAAGAAGTTGTGATTCAGGCCAATGAAGGCGGCACGCGTACGACGTTCATCAACGCGCCCAGCGCCAAGCTGGCGGGCGGAGAGGCTGAATACCGTACGCGCTTCACAATGCCTTTCGAAGTACCCGTCCTTCAGGATCCGGAGTGGCTTTTCTCGGTGAATTACACCTACACGTTCTCTGAGGTGAACGGTACAACCGAGCTGATCGCGGATCCGACGCGTCTGCCAGCCAATGTTCTTGTCCCTGCGAGCGACTTCGATCTCGACGGTTCGCCGCTTCAAGGTACGCCCAAACACATCCTGAACTCGCAATTCGGTTACGAGACCGATCTTTCTCAAACGACCATCGCTCTCGGCTGGGTCGGCGAGCGGATTCTTCGCCGCGGTTTGGGCGGCGTGCCAATCGTGTTCGACTCGCCGGGCATCGAGCTCGACGTCGTGCACAAGCAATTTGTCGAGATTGCCGGACACAAGGTCACTATTGGTCTTTCGGCGCGGAACCTCCTTGGGGAGGAGCACGAAGAGTATCAGTTCTCGACCCTCGGCCGTACGGAAGCCAACACGTTCGAGCGCGGCCGCAGCATTTCCGCTAGCGTAACTGCGAATTTCTAGCGTCACTTTCGAGAAACAGTTATAGGCCGTCCGGCTCGAGCCGGGCGGCCTGTTTCTTTTCTGGGTTTGGGTCAGCCAAAAGCGGAGACGACATCGAGGCGATGACGATGACACCATGCGGTCTACCCGACCTGGATGCTTTGAAATGAACGAATGGCTTGGTCGGAAGGATGGGTAACCGTCAAGAAGCGCTTACGAAGGGGCTTATTCTGAGCGCCATATCATCAGGCTTAACAGCGACTTAGAGGTGGATTCGGCGGTTATCGGCCGCTAGGGTCCCAACGTATGCCAAAGGCCGCTCCGCAATCGCTGAATGTCTTGCAGACTGCGCTTCGGTCTGTGGGCGCCGCTTTCAGCGGCATACAGTCGGGATCCGGCTCGCGGCGGCGCAAGGCGCCGGTCTGGGCGCCGCGCGCTTTCGAGGTCGCGGCCGTCGTCGTGATGGGGATCGCGCTCGCTAGAATCGTCGGCGCCTGGCTCTATCCCTTGCCGGTGTCGGACGCTCCGGCCGCTGCCGTGGCGCCTGCGGCTAATGACGGCCCCGTCGTCATCGCCAACCCATTCCGCAAGCCGCTCTCCGGGGGGACAGGGCAAGCGGCTCAGGCGACAGGCGACGCAATCGAAGCCGCCGACACAAGCCTCAACCTCACGCTCTACGGCACATGGGCGGAGGACGACAACGCAAGCGCGACGATCGGGCAGCCGAACGGTCCTCAGAAAGTGTACCGAATCGGCGAAGAGATCTGCTGCGGCGCACGCCTTGAAAAGGTCTTTACGACGCATGTCCTCATCAATCGCGGCGGCGCCATCGAGGCGCTCCGTCTACCGAACAAATCCGAACAGCCTGGCGCGGGCGAAACGGCGCCAATTCTGCAGGCGCAAGGCGTTGCCGATTTTTCGAGTCTCGTCACCTTGCAGCCCACGATCTCGCCGAGCGGAAAACTTGAGATTTCAGTCGCGCCCGCCGGCGACCCGGAGACGTTCGTCGCGCTTGGTCTCCAGGAGAATGACGTGGTCGTTTCGGTAAACGGACAAAATGCGCCGCAATCGGCCGACAAGATCGCAGATTTTCTAGCCTCGATCCGCGGCGCTGCGTCTTACAAGGTCGTGGTGCGCCGCGGCGGGGCGCTTGTGACGGTCGACGTCGCCTTGCCCCTCGCCGCGCGCAGCCAAGAGGGCTAAAGGAGCGCCATGAGAGCATTCCCAGCCTACATGCCGGCGACCCTTTTGGCCGTCCTTGCCGCCGCCCTTCACTCGACGCCGGCGGGCGCGTCGGATGCGCGCGACAAATGCGCCGCGGAAATCAATTACGACGACGCCGACATTCGCTCGGTCGTCGATGAAATCTCGATGCGCACCGGCCGTATCCTCCTGCTTGATCCGCGCGTGCAAGGCCGCGTTACTGTGAAGTCGCCGCCAAACGGGGGCATCTGCGCCGACGAGGCGTGGGAGCTGTTCCAGTCCATGCTGCGTGTGAACGGGTTTGTTGCGACGCCTATCGGTGAGCGTAAATTCCGCATCGTGCCGATCCAGGATAGTTCACGCGCAGCTGGCCCCGTAAACAATCAGCGCGCCGCGTCCGGAGATATCGTCACAGAGGTCGTGCCGCTGCGGTTCGTCGATGCGCGAGAAGCCTCCGCCAATCTCGCCCAAATTATCAATGAGCGCGGCGTCGTCACGCCGATCCGCTCGTCGAATGCGCTGATCGTCGTCGATACGGCGGACAATGTGCGCCGCATCAAACAGATCATCGCCGGCTTCGACCGCGACCGCACCGTTTACCGCACGATTCCGCTCGCGAACGCCAATGCGAGCGATGTTGCGCGCACAATTACAAGAATCTCCAAGCAGGAAGGCGCCGAAGAAGGTAGCGGCGGGCCTGTCAGCATTGTGCCCGTCGACGCCAACAACAGCATCCTCATCCGCGCCGAACCCGCAGTCTTGAACCGCCTTTCGAGCGTCATTTCGGAACTTGACCGGATCGGCGGCCAGCAGGCTGATCTTGCAGTCATTCCGCTCGCGAACACCGACGCTGAAGAAATGGCCAAGCTCTTGCGCGACATCGCCGCGCCGCAGAGCGGCGGCGGGAATGCGGCGGACGGCGCAACGCCCGCCCCGGGCCCCGCGGTCAGCGGCGGCGGCCGTGCTAATATCACCTTCCACAAGCCGACTAACTCCGTCATCATCAGCGGCGATGCGGACTTGCAACGCACCTTGCAGGGCGTGATTGCGCAGCTCGACGTCCGGCGTGCGCAGGTGCTTGTCGAAGCGATCATTGTCGAGGTCTCGGACCGAACCGCGCGTGAGCTCGGGGTCCAGTATTTCCTCAGCGGCACCGACGGCAGCGCCGTGCCCTTCACCACGAATAATTTCCAGAGATCGTCGCCCAACATTCTGTCTTTGGCCGGACCGACTTTGATTGAAACAGGTCGTGCGCCCGGCGGCATCAGCGACAGCTTGTCTACGACTTTGGCCCAGACCGCGATCACGTCGCTGCTTGGCATCAATGGCTTTGCCGGCGGCGGCTTCGGCGAGATCGGCGACAATCTCTTCGGCGCCATTCTCACCGCCGTGAAGGAAGACTCCGGTTCGAAGATCCTATCGACTCCCTCAGTCGTCACGCTCGACAATGCGGAAGCGGAATTATCGGTCGGTCAGGAAATTCCGATTACGACGGGCGAGGCGGTCGGCGATGACTTTCAGAATGCGTTCCGCCAGGTCGAGCGCAAGGAAGTCGGCGTCATTCTGAAAGTGACGCCGCAAATCAACGAAGGCGGCACCGTGACGCTCGACATCAATCAGGAAATCTCCAGCGTCGCCGGCCAGATCATCGATACGTCTACGGATCTCATCACCAACAAGCGCCGCATTTCGACTAAGGCCTTGGTGGATGACGGCGAGATTTTGGTGATTGGCGGGCTGATCGAATCCTCGACCGAGACGAGCGCTACGAAAATGCCGGTGCTCGGCGACTTGCCGGTCGCCGGCAATCTTTTCAAACAGAGCGGCCGCACGAAGGAACGCCGGAATCTGATGGTCTTCCTGCGCCCTACGATCCTGCAGGACCGCGACAGCGCCGGCGCCGTGACGCGCAAAAAGATCGACTATCTGCGCGCCCGCGATTTCCTCTATAGCGGCGACCCGTCTTCGGACCTTGAGCGCCTCATCAAAGACGTCACCGGAAAACAGGACCCTGTCTTGGGTCAGGCGGAAGGCGGCGGGGCGAGAACGCGCGGCGGCATTGAAAGCGCGCCCGCATCCGAGGCGCCCGTCTCAGGCGACATGCCGCTGGACGGCGGTCCCAAACCGCCCGCCAATGAGTGAACTCGAGAAACGAGAGCCGATTAGGCTCGCCTACGCCTTCGCCAAGGAGCGGGGGGTCGTCATATTGGACGATGCTGCGCGACCAGTAGTCGTCGGTGTCAGGGGCGTGCCGGACCCGTGGGCGCTGATCGAGGCGCGTCGCGTCGCGCGTTCGCCGATCACAATTGAGGCTTTGCCGCCGGACGCCTTCGAACGGCGTCTTTCGGAAATCTATTCCGTCGACTCAATCCGCGCAGGTGACTTCACCATGGAGGAGACGGAGGGCGACCTCGCGAGCCTCGCGGAAGGCCTGCCGCAGACCGCAGACCTACTCGACAGCCAGGACGATGCGCCGGTCATCCGCCTCATCAATGCGCTCATCGCAGAGGCTGTAAAGACGCGCGCTTCGGACGTGCATGTCGAACCCTATGAGCGCTCCTTGTCAATCCGCCTGCGAATCGACGGCGTGTTGCGCGAGATCCTCAGTCTCCCGCCGCGGATGACGCCTGTGCTTGTCTCGCGCGTCAAGGTGATGGCGCGGCTTGACATCGCCGAAAAACGCCTGCCGCAGGACGGTCGAATTTCGATCGCGCTGGGCGGCAAAACCGTGGATGTCCGGGTCTCGACCTTACCGTCGCGCTTCGGCGAGCGGATCGTGATGCGCATCCTCGACAAGGATTCGGCGCGTCTCGATCTCGACAAGCTCGGCATGCCGGGAGAGACGCTCCAGCGTCTCAAATTCGCGTTGCAGCGGCCGAACGGCGTCATTCTCGTCACCGGGCCGACGGGCTCAGGCAAGACCACGACGCTTTACGCTGCGCTCAATCTCCTCAATGACCCCAGCCGCAACATCCTGACCGTCGAAGACCCGGTTGAGTATGCGATCGACGGCGTCGGCCAAACGCAGGTCAATACCAAGATCGGCATGACGTTCGCGACGGGCCTCCGGGCCATTCTTCGGCAGGACCCTGACGTTGTTATGGTCGGCGAGATCCGCGATGGCGAGACGGCGGAAGTCGCCATTCAGGCGGCGCTGACAGGCCACCTTGTGCTTTCGACCGTACACACCAACTCCGCTGTCGGCGCAGTGACTCGGCTGCGCGATATGGGGGCCGAGCCGTTCCTTTTGTCCTCGACCATCACGGCCGTCTTGGCGCAGCGCCTTGTCCGCCGTTTGTGCCCGAGCTGTAAGGCGCCGCATGCGCCCGACGCTGCAGAGCGCCGGCTGCTCGAACTACAACCGGAGGACAATGTTGAGGTCTACGAACCGAAAGGTTGCGGGCGCTGCGGACACACGGGTTATGAAGGCCGGGTCGGCGTTTACGAGATCGTGGTCGCGGACGAGGCCCTGAAACGGCTCATTCACGAAGACGCCGGCGAACAAGCGCTGACCCAACATGCCTTCCGCAGAGCAGACACGCTTGCGCAATGCGGGTTCAAGCATGTGCTGGCGGGCGTCACGTCTATTGAAGAGGTCCTGCGCGTCATCCGGCAGGAGGAAGAGGATGCCGTCGTTTGATTACGAGGCGATCGACGCCGGCGGCCGGTCAAAACGCGGCGTCGTCTCAGCGGAGAGCGCGCGCCAGGCGCGCGGGGAGCTGCGGCGTCTCAATTTGACGCCTGTGCGCATTTCGGCGCCGCGCGAAACGCAGTCCGCCGCTTTCGGCCGCCGGCCGCCGCGCCTCTCAACCGCCGATCTCGTTCTGGCGACGCGCCAATTGCAGGCGCTGCTTGCCGCGCGCACGCCGGTTGAAGAAGCCCTGAACGCGGTCGCCTTGCAATCCGACAAGCCGGCCGCACGGGCGCGTCTTCTCGCTGTGCGTGAGCGTGTGCTCGAGGGATGGCGCCTGGCGGATGCGTTGGGCGAGGACCCGAAGTCGTTTTCGCCCGTTTATCGCGCCGTTATTGCGGCAGGGGAGACCTCGGGCGACCTTGCGGGCGTTCTCAGCCGGCTCGCGACCATGCTCGAGAAGAACCGCGCCATGCGCGGCAAGGCGATCGGCGCGTTGATTTATCCGGCAGTTCTATTTCTAGTCGCCGCCTCCGTCGTCGCCTCCATGATGGTCTTCGTCGTCCCGAAGATCGTTGAGCAATTCTCGAATTATGACGTGAAGCTCCCGCTCCTGACCGAGATCGTAATCGCGCTGTCGCACTTTCTTGGCCGCTACGGGCTCTTGTGCCTTGCCGCGCTTGCCGCAGGGATCGTCGGGCTAGCGCAAGCGTTGCGTGCGCCCGCATTCAAGCGCAATTTTGACCGCGGCATGCTTGGGGTTCCTGTGCTCGGCAATCTGTTGCGCGGCCTCGACGGGGCGCGCTTTGCGCGCACGTTGTCGACGCTGTTTTCGGGCGGCGCGCCCTTGCTCGAGAGCCTTTCCGGCGCGCAGCGCACGGTTTCAAACGCCTATGTCCGCGAGCGGCTCGACGGCGCGATCGGCCAGGTGCGCGAGGGTTCATCCCTTGCTGCGGCGCTGAAGCGCGCCGACGTGTTGCCGCCAATGATGACGCATATGGTGGCGGCTGGCGAGAGGGCGGGTTCCGTTCCCGAACTCCTCGACAAAGCTGCGGCGCAGCTCGAGGACGATTTCGACACGGCGACGACGATTGCGCTTGCTTTGCTGCAACCGTTAATCATCGTCCTCATGGGCGGCGCGGTAATGGCGATCGTGCTCGCGATCATGCTGCCGATATTGAAACTGAACGCGCTCGCCTCGGGATGAGCGTCAAAACCGTCCGCATGCGTAGGGAGACGACCTTATGATCCTCCGTTCTTTGCAAAAAGGAAAGCGCGCCCGTCGCGGCATAACCCTCATTGAAGTATTGGTCGTGCTTGCGATCATCGGGCTTGTGGCGACTATCGTCGCCGTCAACGTCCTGCCCGAGCGGGACCGCGCCGCCGTGCGCAAGGCCAAAATTGATATCGGCGTGATAGAGAGCGCGCTCGACAGCTATCGGCTCGATATGCTGTCTTATCCGACGACGGAGCAGGGATTGCAGGCGCTCGTCGCCGCGCCGCCAGGCCTTCCGAATACGGACCAATACCGGCCGGGCGGCTATGTGAAAAAGGGCGCTGCGGTCGATCCCTGGGGGCGGCCCTATCTGTACCGGTTTCCAGGGGAACGCGGGGGCGCCTATGATCTCTATTCGCTCGGCGCCGACGGGGCCGAAGGCGGGGAAGGGCAGAACGCCGACATCGGCAATTGGACGGCCGGCGAGTGAAGAAGCGCGCGCGACGCGGCGTCACCTTGATCGAGACGCTGGTCGTGCTGGCGCTGATCGCGCTTTTGGCTTCGGTCGCTGTTCTGAGCGCGCCGTCAGCGCCGTCGGGGGCGCGCGACGAGGCTGAGCGCTTTGCCGCCCGTTTCGACGCTGCACAGGCGTTTGCGCTGTCTTCCGGAGCGCCGCTGAAAGTCGAGCTGTCCGCCGACGGCTATGGGTTCTTTGCTTACCGAGACCGTGCGTGGACCGAAGTCCAAGGCGCAAAGTGGCTGCGGCGACACGTCGTCCGCCGCAATGTCGCCGTGACCGTCGTTTCGCTGGATGCCGGGCTCGCAGAAGCAACGTCCTCGCCTGGCGCGCAAACAGAAACGCCGCCGCAGATCATCGTCGATCCACTCGGCGGGAGCGGGGAGATTGCGGTCGCGTTTGCAGATCAGAGCGGCCGCTGGGTCGTCAGGGCCGACAGGATCGGCTCAGCGAAAGTCGCGCGCGATGGCGGATAGGGTAAAGCAGATTATGCGGGGCGCGCGAGGCCCGCGCCGCGGCTTTACATTGATCGAGGTGTTGGTCGCTCTTGTGGTGCTCGGGGCGATTGCGAGCGCCGCCATCGCGTTGATCGGCCAGAACACACGGTTTGTTTCGAGCGCCGAGGCACGTCTTCTCGCGTCGATTGTCGCGGACAATGCCATGGTCGAAGCACTTTCGCTGCCGTTGCTTGAGCGCGGCGACAGCGAAGCCGAAGCCGAACTCGGCGGCGAACGCTGGACCTATGTGCGCACCGTCGCCGATCCGGGCGTGGAAGGGCTTCTGCGCATAGAGATCGCCGTGCGCCGCGCTGCAACGGCGCAGACGCTCGCGCGCGTGACGACGCTCCGGCCAGCGAATGGCGTGGCCGGGTCCGTTGCGCCGCCGGTCACTGGGAACTGAGCGATGCGCCGCCGCGGCATGACGCTGGTCGAGGTTCTGGTCGCGATGCTGATCTTCGCGCTGGTCGCCGCCGCTGCGGCGCTGTCTTTGCGGCTCGCCGTCGACGCGCGCGCGCAATTGTCGGCGGCCGATGACCGGATCTCTGAACTTGAGATCGCACGCGTTCTGATCAAAGAAGACCTCGCGCAAGTCGTCGCGCGGCGCACGCGAGATGAATTTGGCGAGCCGTTCGGACCTGCATTCCTCGGTGGTGACGAGACTCGGCTGAGGCCGCCCGTCGCTGGAGAAACATTGCTTGCCGCCTTCGTGCGCGGCGGTTGGAGCAATCCGGATTTCGCTGCGCCTCGTTCGAGCCTGCAATTCGTCGAATATGTCGTGCGCAACAGCGCGCTGATTCGGCGCACGCGAGCCTATCTTGATGACGCGCGCGGTCAGCCGCGAGCGGAACGAATCCTCATCGACAAGGTCGCCGATGTGTCGATCGCGTTTCTCGGCGTTTCAACAGGCGCGCCCAGCGATTGGCTTGTGGGCTGGCCCCAGCCGGGATCGTCTTCTCCTGATGCGCCGCCTCGCGCCGTCCGTATCAGCCTGACGACCCCGCGATATGGCGCATTGCAACTCGATTTCTGGATCGGGGATGTTTCCGGCGCATCCTTGCCGCCCGATCAAGTCGAAAGCGAAGGCGGACAGACGCCTGATCCCACTGCGGAAGGGGCCGCCGCCGGCCCGGAAAACAGTTCAGGCGGAGAAACGCCGTGATTGTGAAGAAGCGCAAAGGCGCCGCCCTCATTGTCGTCTTGCTGCTGGCCGTGACGCTGTCACTCGTCGCATTCTCGATCGCGGAAACGACTTCGCGATCCGCGGAGCGCGCAAGCGGCCTGCGTGTACGGAATGAATCGATCTGGCTCGCGCTCGGCGTCGAGCAGTTGACGCTGGCGGCTGTGAAGGCTGGGACCGCCGCCGCGCCGCGGCGCCTGACAGGCGTCGAGCCGTGGATCGGCAAGCCGCTCACTCTGCCGTTGGAAGGGGGCTCTGCGCGCGTCGTGATCGTGGATGCGACACGCTGCATCAACCTCAACAGCCTCGTCGAGTCGCGTGCGGGCGGGCGCGTGGAGTCGTCGAAGGCCGGCGCCGCCATGTTCACCGCGCTCGTGGCTGCCGTGCGGCCAGAAGGCGTTGCGAGCGAGTCTGCGCTCGCGGCCGCTGTTACGGACTGGATAGATCCGGACGCCTTTAGTGAACCTCAAGGTGCGGAGGATGGCGCTTATCTTTCGCAGAGGGTTCCGCATCGGACCGGCGGCACGCCATTTGGCGACGTAACTGAATTGCGCGCCGTTCGAGGCATGTCCGCCGCTGGGCTCCTCGAATTGAGACGCATGGTGTGCGCCGTTCCGGGGCCCTCGCAGCTGCAAATCAATGTCAACATGCTCCGGCCCGAGGACGCGCCCCTGCTGATCGCAGTGACAGAAGGCGCAGTCTCCGCCGCTGAGGCGGACGCGGTAATCGCCGACCGCCCACCCGGCGGATACGAAACGGCGGCGGCATTCTGGGACCATCCCGTTTTCAGTCAGAAAAAGCTCGGCGAAAACGTGCGGGGCCGTGCGGCGACGACGTCCCGCTTTCTTGAAGCTCAGGCGGCCGTTAACCATGGCGGCCAGACGCTTGACTTGACGCTGCTGATTGAAGTCTCTCAATCGGGAAAGGCGCGCGTTGTCCGGCGCCGGCTCGGGTCTGTTGAATGATCTCCACGCTGATTTTCCTGCTTGGTCCGGATCCTGGAACGCCGATAGTCTGGGGCAGGATCGAAGGCGGCCGCGTCGCAGCCCATGGCCGTCTTGCAGATGCCATGGCGCTGCAAGACGTCTCGCCGCCCGGCGACGCTTCTGTCACAGTCGCTGCCGTTCTGCAGGGCGAAGACGTCGCCGCGCGCGTGCTCGCCGCGCCGTCCAGAGGCGAAAGCAAGTTATTGGCGGCGGCGCGCTATCTCCTTGAGGACGAGCTCGCCGAAAGCATGGAGGGGCTCCACGTCGCTGTAGTGCAGTCGTCGGCCGGCGCCCGCATCGCAGCGCTCCGCAATGATATCGTTGAGAGTTGGCTCGCAGCGTTCCAAAATGCCGGGATCGAGCTTGATCTGCTTCTCGTCGATTTTCTGGCGCTCCCGTCGTCGCAGGAAGGCGGCACGCTCATATTACGCGACGGCCGCGCCGTAGCCGCGTTTGACGGCGTCGGTTTTGCGGCTGAAGTCGCGCTCGTGTGCGGGGATCGTGCTCAGGAATTTTTCGGCCCCGATCGGCGTTTCGCCGTGCTTGGCCAGGCGGCGGAGATCAAAGCTCTTCCGTTCCGTACACGGACCGAAAGCGCCGGCGCCGCGGACGACGAAACTCTCCTATTGCTTTATGCCAGAGCCGCCGAGGATCCAGCGCGTCTCAACTTGCGGCAGGGCCGACACCGGCGACGCACGCCCTGGCGCGCCGTTGCGGCGCCTTGGCGGCGCGCGGCGGTTCTTGCGCTTTGCGCCGGCAGTGCGGCCCTTTTCGCCATCCTCTCGGATGGAGCAAGGGAAGACCGCGCAGCCGACAGGTGGTCGAAAGCGGCGAAGACCCTGCATGCACAATCCTTTCCTGACGTACCGGCGGCGGAGGCGGTCGCCCATGCGCGCAAGCGACTGGCTCAAGGGTCGGCGAGGACATTTTCGCGCGTCACCGCTGTCGTGGGCAAAGCTGCCGAGGCCGGCGATACTGTAGAAGTCGCTCGCGTGCGTTATGATGCGGCGGACGCGCAATACTTCGTCAGTGTCAGGAGCGTCACCGACGCCGATATTGAAGCTTTCAAGAACCGCCTCATCGCCGGCGGCATCACGGCGGCGGACAATGGCGGCTACCGGCGCATCGGGGAGGTCTGGGCGGGCGAACTCGTGGTGCGGGTCCAATGAAAGCGCGCGCAGTCGAGTGGTGGCGCGCGCGATCGACGCGCGAGCAGAGCCTGCTGCTTATGTGCGGCGCGCTCGCTGCCGTCATGTTCGTCTATAGCGCGGTGTTTGCGCCTGCGCTCGCCTGGCGGCAGGACGCCGCAGAGCGCGCCGCTGCACGCGAAACGGAGTTTCGGCTCGTCGCGAACGCCGCGCGCCTTTCATCTAGTGCGAGTGACTCCGCCGGCGCCGATACGCCTGTGCGCAATGCGCTGACACAAATCGCCTCCCAGAACGGTATCGAGCTCGTTTTTGTCAACGCTCGAGACGACGGCGCCGTCGATGCGCAGATTGGCGACGCCGCGCCGGATAAGCTCTTCTCCATGATCGAGACGCTGGAACGCCAATACGGCGTGCGCGTCGCCGCGGCGGACATCGCCAGAGTTTCCGACGGCGCAGAGTCAGTCCGCGCGCAGTTGACTTTCTCGCGGTGAAGGCAAGCCGCGGCCGATACGCTGAAGATGCGCGCACGCGCGGGCTCGCAGCGGCTGGCCTTTGCGCGTTCGCTGCGACAGCAATCGCGAGCGCGCCAGCGGCGCTGATCGGGTCGGCCATCAGCAATTCTGGATCGGGCCTTGCTTACGTAGAGGCGTCAGGCTCAATCTGGTCGGGAAAACTCAGCGGTGTTGCCTGGCGCGGCATCGATATCGGTGAGGTCGCATTCGAGCTTGACCCAGCAGCCTTGCTGCTTGGCCGCATATCGACCAGGTTCAGCGTCAAGGGGGGCCTCGGCGCCGCGCGCGGTATCGTGTCGGCGGGCCTGTCTGGCGAAGTTGCCGCGCGCTCGGTTACAGCCGAACTGGAGCTCGATCAAATCCACGGCATCAAGGTCCTGGGTTCGCCGCTGACCGGTCGGGCGACCATTACTAAAGCATCAATGACAGTATCGTCACGAGGCTGCCGTGACGCCCAAGGCACTGTCGCGACCGACGCCGCCGTTGCATTGGCGGCACGGTTCCAACGTGAGGGATTCCCCTTGGAAGGGCCTATTCGCTGCGAAAATGGAACCCTCGTTTTGCCGCTTGCTGGGGAGGGCGGTGGCGTCCAGGTCGAAGCACTTCTACGTATCGACAAGAGCGGGCGGGTTGCGACAAGGGCGGCGATTGAAACGCAGGATTCCGAGATTGCATTAGCCTTGCAGACACTCGGATTTCGTAACGATAATGGCGTGTGGAGGCAGGAGACTTCTGTCAGGTCCCAAGGAGGGCCAGGATGATATCGCTGAACGCCGTGCTGAAAGCATTTGCCGCCGTCTCTGCTATTGCGAGTTCCATCGCCTGCGCAACGGCGCAGTCCGACGCTGACCCTGCGCCGCAGTCGCAGATTGCCGGAGATGCTCCCTCGCTATCGAGGCCTGAGCCCGCAGCGCCGGCTGGCGGAGTCGTGCTCGGCAAACTCGCCAATCCGACATTGCCGGCGGGGGCCTGCGGCATGCTCATCTGGATGCTCGACGGCGACTCGCCGACTCCGGTGTTTCGCTATGTCTCCGGCGCCGCCGCGCAAATTTCCGTCAGCGGCAGGATGATTGAGCTCGCACGAATCGAGACGATTGGAGCATCAAATTTTGGCGTCTATGAAACCCAACGCTTTACGTCCGGCGCGGGTCTGACGCTCAAGATCGATGTAGAGTTCGGCACGCCGTTTGAAGGCGGCGCCTGGCTGCAGAACGGCCTTGTTGCGATCGAGTCGGAAGACGGCTGGCGCTCGGTCGCGCCCGTCGCTGGTGTCGCCGGGTGCCGCGCCAAATAAGAGGCGCACGCGCGCTGTCAATGCGCGTGGAGAGCGGGATTCATCAGCCTTAGCAGCACGGCGCCCATGGCGAGCGAGATCCCCAGCGCCGCATAGGCGTAGCCGCGATGGTTCGGCACTTGCCGCGCATGGGGCGCAAGGTGCAGGGCCACAACGTAGATCAGCGCGCCCGCCGACAAAGCAAGGAGCGGACCGGAATCGGGCGGCTTAATCGCCAGGATCGCGTATTTTGCGCCGAGCGCGCCGAGAATGGTCGTCATCGACGACGCCAAAAATGCTAGGAACACCGCAGACGAACGTCCTTGCCCGGAGTCTTTGAGCAGGAAATAGGCGATCACGCCTTCGGGAAATTCGTGGAGAAGCAGGCCCGCGACCGCGATCGCAGCGGCCTCAGGGCCGATGTCGTGAAAGATGCCCTCATAAAGTACACCGTCCACGAATGAATGCGTGCCGAGCGCGATAATCGAAGCGTAGCCGATGGCGAGGTTGCTCGCCTTCACACCGTCTTGCGCAAAAATGCGGACGACGAATCCGAAGACAGTGAGCGCGATGAAGCCCATGAGAACCCACCGCCCGCCCTCAAGAAGCCCCATCCGCTCGACGGTTTCGGGGATCAGGTGGAAGCCGATGGCGACTGTGAGATAACCGACAGAAAAAGCCGAGAAATGCGCGGCGTGGCTTCTGCCCCAAGCGCCGGTCGCCGCCATCGACAACAGGCCGAGCGTGCCGACCAATGCGGCCAGCCCTGCGGCGGCAAGGCCGTAGTTATCAGGCGATATTCCGAACACGTCGTTCCAGACCCCGTGCTGCCCCCGGCGCCCTGGCCGCGCCGCGCAACGCTCTTGAGCCCCAGTGTACAGGCTTTACGTTATCACGTCACTGTCGGTTTTTGGGCCACTTTGGCGCAACGCCTGCACATTTTTCAACCTAGCTTAACCATGCCTGTCGCAATGCGCGCTCTCGTCGAAATAATTTCCGCGGATCACGCGCGATCACGTCACGTTCGCTTGCTACATGTTGCGGAGACAGCTTAAGGTTCCAACGTTACCGTCCATGTTGTGCGTTTTCGCTCCAGTCCGGCAGGCAGCAGGCGTGACTCACTGCGATCACGAACAGGAAAAAGACCAGGGGCGGCTGCACAGCCATAGCCATCCGCATAGCCATGCCCACGGCCACGACGCCGGCGCCTCGAACCGGCTGAAGACCGCCTTTGTGGTCATTGCTGTCTTCATGCTCGTGGAGGTTGTGGGCGGGCTCTTGTCAGGGTCCCTGGCGCTCCTTGCTGATGCCGCGCACATGTTTACGGATGCGTTTGCGCTCGGTCTTGCAGTCATCGCGCAAGGGTTCGCGCATCGGAAGCCCGATGACCGCCTCCATTTCGGCTATAGCCGCGCCCAGGTGCTGGCGGCTTTCGCAAATGGCGTGCTTTTGTTCGCGGTCATATTCTGGATCCTGCTCGAAGCTGTTCGCCGCATTTTTGAGCCGGTGACGGTCGCCTGGCAGCCGATGTTGCTCGTTGCCGCGCTCGGCTTCGCGGCCAATGCGGTCGCTTTTCTGCTTCTGCACGGGTCCGAGAAGGGGAACGTCAATGTGCGCGGCGCGCTCCTGCATGTGATGTCCGATCTCCTCGGGTCGGTAGCGGCGATCGTGGCCGGCGTCGCGATCATGCTGGGCGGACCCTATTGGGTCGATGCGCTGCTTTCGGTTGTCGTAGCAGGTCTGATTGGGCGTTCGGCTTGGCGGCTCGTCCGCGAGACGGGGCATATTCTTCTCGAAGGCGCGCCAAAGAATCTCGATGTCCAGGCGATCGTCCGCGACCTCAAGCAGTCTGACGAGGAGATCCTCGACGTTCACGAAGTGAAAATCTGGCAGCTCACCCCGGATGAATCGAGGGTCACGCTGCATGTGCGGATTCGGAATCGCGAACGGGCTCAGGAAGCGCTCGACGCTGTCAAGCGCCGGTTGGAAGTCCAATTCGGCATCTGGCAATCTACGGTGCAGATCGAGCTTGGCCCGGTGTGTCCCGATGAAGGCGCGGAAGCCGGGATAGTCCCCTGGCCGGCCGAACGCACCGCACGCCGTAGATCAGAGACTGCTTCCCCCGCCGAGCCTACGGAAACGCCGTCAATCGCGCGCCGGCTCGGCGACGGGGTTCGTGCGGCCCCCTGACGATTTGGCGACGACGCTCAATCCGCGCGCTTTCAGACGCCACGATTCCGGCCGCAATCCGGCGCGCATTTCGCCGGCGCCAGCTTCCGCGGCGATGCGTTGCGCTGCAACAATCAGCGCGATGATCAACATGTAGCCGTCCCACATTTCGAGGGAGACTGTGGCGCCGCCGACGCAGAACACGGCGAGCGCAATCTGGGCAAAATAGCAGAAGTCCCTGGCCCAGAGCGCGCCTTGCGGCAGGTCCTCGCGCCGCTGCATCGCCGCCGTTTTGAAGAAGGCGGTCGCTAGCAAGGACAGGTAAATGAAGAGGCCCACGAAGCCGGCGCCGCCTAGCACTTCGAAATAAATGCTGTGCGCCGCGCGCGGCGTCCGGTTGGGTTCAACTGTCGCCGCAATGTCTTTCTCATAGGAATTGCGCAGGCCGACGCCCGTCAGCGGATGCTCCATGGCGAGGCGCGTGTTGATGATCCAGGCGTCGACCCGACCCATGAAGGAACTGTCTTCGCCCGCCTCCGTGATGGTGCTCATCCGGTCCATCCATTTGGACGGCATGAACGCGATCGCCGGAACCATCAGCGCGGCGAGCGCGCCAAGGATCATCAACTTACGCTGCGACCGCAGCCAGAAATAGAACGCAAAGACCATGAGCGAGACGAAGGCGCCGCGCGACTGTGTGCCGATGATCGCGATCATCGTCGTGCAGAACAACGCGAGAAGGGCGTAACGCACGAGCTTCGTTGCCGATTGTGCGTGCAGGTAAAGGATCAGCGGCAGGCTCGTGGCGAGCGCGATCCCGATATGGTTGTTGTCCTCGAGCACCGTGCCCGGTAGGCCCTGCACGCGGTAATGGCCGAGCGTGATGACCGTGAACAGACCGCCCTTGAAGGCGTAATAGCCCATGGCGATCACGAACATCCAAACGAGGGCATGGAATTTGAGCTTGCTGGTTGTGAGCTGCAGCGCGAACAGAATGAAGATGATCAGCTTCAGGAAGCGGTCGAAATAAGTGTAGGAGTTTTCCGGCTTCAGCGATGTAAGCTGCGACAGGAAGAGCCAGAACACGAACAGGATCAGGATCGCCGTCACCTGATCGAAGCGGAACTGGCGCCACGCGCCGCTGAGCGCAATCGCGGCAATCGTCACTGCGGCGATGATCACGTTCAGCTGCAGACCAAAAGCGCCATAGGCCATCTGGTGCGGGGTCATCAGCGTGAACCACGCCCAGGTCAGCACGCCGACAAACGGAAAACGCAACGCGCCCGCAAGGCACACCGCCAGGAAAAGAAGCAGCAGGACGTCGCGCATCGTAACCCGAAAAGGCGCGCCTGCCGCGCCTGAGTGAACAGTCTTGCACCACCAAGGTTTGCGGCCCCGTTACCTTGGTCGAAGGCGGCGGGCCCCCAGTTGGGCCCAAGGGCGGGCGCTGGCGTCCCCGACAGGAGTTGAACCTGTGGCCCCCAGATTAGGAATCTGGTGCTCTATCCTGCTGAGCTACGGGGACAGCCGGGGCACTCTTTAACGCATCGCTGTGCGCTTGCGAAGCGCAGGGGCGCCGTCAGGGTCCGTTCACCAACTAAATTTCTGAGTTCCGCCGCGAATCCGTTTCCTTGCCGCACAATCAACGCCATAATTGCGGCGCTTGATCGGGGGGGTCCGCGAGATCAAGCCGCACCTGACGAACAATGCGTTAACCGTGGTGCGCCGTGCGACCGAGGGAGAATTCCATGACGCGTCAGAACGCGCTGATCCTGGCGGCGGTCGCCGTCTTTATGTTTGTTGCGGGGATCGGTCTCGGCAGGGTCCTGCCCCAGGGACCATGGTTCAGGGCGAAGTCCGGCGGCGAAGCCCAAACCGGCGCAAGCGAGACCAATTTCGGTTTCCAGAAGGTCCGCGGCGAAAACGCGCGCCGCGAGGGGCCGGCCGTCGTCAAGGGTTTCCAGTATCTGCGCCTCGATCTCGACATGTCGGGCGATGCGCCCAAGGCCTGTTTCCAGTTCAGCCAGAAGCTCGATGAGTCCGGGCGCACCAATTACGCCGACTATGTTCGGATGACCGGCGGCAAGAAGCCGGCGGTTTCCGTGAACGGACAGACCCTATGCCTCGGCGGGCTTGATTTCGACACGGATTATCGCGCGACCTTGCGCGCCGGCCTGCCGAGCGCCAAGGGCGAAAAGCTCGCCCGCGCCGAAGAAGTGACCGTCGCCTTCGGCGACAAGCCGGCTTTCGTCGGATTCGTCGGCGAGGGCGTGGTGCTGCCGCGGCTTGAGGCGGACGGCGTCGGCATCGAGACGGTCAATGTCGAGAAGGTGAAAGTCACGGTGCGCCGCGTTTCCGACCGTTCACTCGCGCGCAAAGAGATTGTGAAGGGCGCCTCGGTCGCCGACGAAGACTATTACTATGTCTGGGAGGGTGAGAGCGGCGAGGATGTCGGCGTCATCGTCTATGAGGGCGAGATCAAGACGAAATCGGATCGCAACCAGACCAAGACGACCGTCTTTCCGCTCGGCGCGGCGCTGAAATCGCTGAAGCCCGGCGCCTATTTCGTCAACCTCAAGGACACGTCGCCCGGCGCTCCCGATGACCGCGCGGCGCAAGCCTGGCGTTGGGTGATGTTCACAGACATCGCGCTGACCACGTATTCGAGCGGAGTCGGCATCGACGTCGTCGCGCGCTCACTCTCCACTGCCAAGCCTCTGACGGGCCTCAAACTCGTGCTCGTCGCCGAGAACAATGATGAGCTCGCGGCGGCGACGACGGACAAGGACGGCAAGGCCCGATTCAGCGAAGCGGCAGTCAGCGGCGCTGCGCCCCTGACGCCGCGCATGATCATGGCTTACGGCGCGCAGAGCGATTTTGCGGCGATAGACCTGCGTCGTTCGCCGCTCGACCTTTCCGATCGCGGCGTCGACGGCCGCGGCGCGCCGTCCAAGGTTGACGGTTTCGTCTGGCTTGACCGCGGCATCTATCGGCCGGGCGAGACGGTGAAGATTTCCGGCATGCTGCGCGACGACGCGGGCAAGGCGATCCCGAACCGTCCGGCGACCGTGATCATCCGTAGACCGAATTACACCGAGGCCGAAAAGACGCGCATCGAGAAGACCGATCTCGGCGGCTTCACTTTCGACTTCGCCGTGCCCGCCGCTGCGCCGCGCGGCGTGTGGACGATCGAAGTGCAAGCGGACGGCGTTGACGGCGCCGTCGGCAGCGAAAGCTTTTCGGTTGAGGACTTCGTGCCGCAGCGCCTCGAAGTCAAACTCGCGGTCGATGAAAAAGCGCCGATCCGCATCGGCCAGCAGCGCCCGGTCAAAGTAACGAGCCGTTTCCTTTACGGCGCGCCGGCATCCGGCCTTGCGGTCGAAGCTGAGGCGCGCCTGCGCCTCGATCCTAATCCGTTCCCCGATTTCGCCGGCTATCGCTTCGGTCCCGCGGATTCTACTTTTGAGGAACGCTTCATCAAGCTCCCCGATGCGACGCTCGACGCAAAGGGCGAGACTTCCGTCGCGCTCACGCTGGACGATGTGCAACCCGGCGTCGGCACGCCCTTGCGCGCTGACCTCGTCGTCGGCGTTGTCGAGCCCGGCGGCCGCGTGGTGCGCGAGAGCGCCCGCATTCCGGTGCGCACGGATGAACGCTATCTCGGCCTGAAGCTCGCGGGCGACGGTTACGGCTTCGAGGAGCGCACGCCTGCGGAGATCAATGCGATCCTCCTCGGCTGGGACGGCAAGCCGCTCGCCGCCGGCATTGAATGGCGGATTGTCGAGGAAGACTATTGGTTCGACTGGTATCGCGAAAACGGCGAGTGGCGCTGGCGCCGTTCCTACAAGGATGTCCTCGTCGCCGAGGGCAAGGCGAATGCAACGCCGCAACAGCCTGCGAAAATCACGCAGTCGCTGGAGGCCGGCTCCTATCGCCTCACTGCGACCGATCCAAAGACCGGCGCAAAGACTGATCAACGTTTCTATGTCGGCTGGCGTTCCTATGAATCCGGGGCAGAGTCGCCGGATCAGGCCTCGCTGACGGCGCCGCTGAAGCCGGTTGCGCCGGGGTCGACGGTCAAGCTTACGCTCGACCCGCCCTATGCAGGCGAGGCGATCATCGCGGTCGCGACCGACAAGGTCCACAGCGTCCAGCGCGTGAAAGTCGCCAACAAGGCGACCGAAATTTCGATCGCGACAGATCCCTCGTGGGGCGGCGGATTCTATGTGCTTGCGACGGTCGTCACGCCGCGCGATGCGGCGGAGCGTCCGGTGCCGCGCCGCGCCATGGGCGTCGCCTATGTTCCCTTCGACATGGCGGGCCGCAAACTGACCGTCGGCGTCGGCGCGCCGAAACTCGCGCGACCGCGACAGAAGCTCGACGTGCCCATTACGATTTCCGGGGCGCGCGGCGGCGAACAGGTGCGCCTGACGCTCGCGGCGGTCGATGAGGGCATATTGCGCCTCACCAAATTCACCTCGCCAGATCCGACCGAACACTATTACGGCAAGAAGGCCCTCGGCGTCGAAATTCGCGACGACTACGGACGAATCCTCAACGCCAACCTCGGCGCGCCGACGAAATTCGGCGGCGACCAGCTCGGCGGCGAAGGCCTCACCGTCGTGCCGACGAAATCGGTCGCGCTGTTTTCGGGCGTGGTGAAGCTGGGCCCCGGCGGGAAGGCGACGGTGCCTGTCGAGGTGCCCGACTTCAACGGTGAATTACGATTGATGGCGGTCGCATGGAGCGCAGACAAGCTCGGCGCATCGACCCAGCCGATGACCGTGCGCGATCCCGTGCCGGCTGAACTCGCGCTGCCGCGCTTCCTTGCGCCCGGCGACCGCGCCGACACGACGCTCCTCATCGACAATGTCGACGGTGCGCCGGGCGCCTATCAGGTCACCGTCAAAGGCGACGGACCTGTCGGCTTGAACGCGAACCAGAGCTTCCAGCTCAACAAGGGCCAGAAGCAGACGCAGCGCTTCGCCTTGCAGTCCGGCGAAGTGGGCATCGGGTCGATCACGCTTGCGGCGAAGGGGCCCGGCAATTTCGCAGTGTCGCGCTCCTATCCGATTCAGGTGCGCTCGCCCTATTTCCCGCTGACGCAAGTCTCCACAGCCTCGCTCGCGCCTGGCGAAAGCTACAAGGCGGATGGAAGCCTGATCGCCGCGTTCCTGCCGGGCTCGACGGATGTGACCGTGTCCTTCTCGCGCCTGCGCGGCGTCGAACCCGGACCGCTGCTCGATTCCCTTTATCGCTATCCTTATGGTTGCTCCGAACAGCTGACGAGCGCGGCGCTGCCCTTGCTCTTCGTCGACGTGCTCGGCGGCGAGGCGGGAAGGGGGCCTGAGCGCGCGGTCCGTCCGCGCGTACAGAAGGCGATCAACCAGCTCCTCGAACGGCAAAGCGCAGACGGCGCCTTCGGCCTTTGGGCGGAAGGCGACGGTTGGGCTGCGCCCTGGCTTGGCGCTTACGTGACCGACTTCCTCTTCCGCGCCAAGCAGCAGGGCTATGCGGTGCCGGACGAAGCGCTCGATCGCTCCTACAAGGCGCTCGCCCAGATCTCGAAAATCGACCGCTGGGTGAACGCCCGCTACAACATGACGGTCTATGAAGGTCCCGGCACGGACGATACGACCGAGGATATGCGCCGGCGCTCATCCGCCTACGCGCTTTATGTGCTCGCGCGCGCCGGCAAGGCGGATCTCTCGGACCTGCGCTACTTCCACGACGCGGTGCTCGACAAGACCAAGGGCCCGCTGCCCAAAGCGCAAATCGGCGCCGCGCTTGCTCAGCTTGGCGATCGCGCTCGGGCCAAGAGCGCGTTTGACAAGGCGCTCGCCGCTGTCGGCTATCAAAGCACGGGCGACTACTACCAGACGTCGCTGCGCGATCTTGCCGCGCTTTTGGCGCTCGCCGCCGAAGCAGGCCGCTCGCAACAGGTCGATCAGATCGCGGACCGTTTCTCGGAGGTGATGAAAGCGCCCGACGAAATGCACACGCAGGAGAAAGCCTTCGTGCTGCTCGCAAGTCAGGCGCTTTTGAAAACGTCCGGCCCGGTACTTCTTTCGCGCGACGGCAAGAAGCTCGACAAACTGCCGCCGGCGCCGAGCTTCGGCCTCAGCGCGGCCGAACTGCAAAAAGGCGCAAGCTGGCGCAATGACGGCGACGGGCCGATTTACCGCACGGTCACTGTCTCCGGCGCGCCGACATCCGCCCCGCCGCCAAGCGCTGCCGGCGTTTCCGTGCAGAAAGCGATCTACACGCGCAGCGGCGCGCTCGCCGATCTCAACACGGTGCGCCAGAACGACCGCCTCGTCGTCGTCGTCTCTGGATTAACTACAGTCGCGCGCCAGCATCAGCTCGTCATCGCCGATCTCTTGCCGTCCGGCTTCGAGATCGAGGCGGTGCTGAAGCCTGAGGACTCAAGCAGCGGAGGCGTGCGCGGGCCCTACGCCTGGGCGGGCGACATCAGTTACGCGCAAGTCGCCGAAGCGCGCGATGATCGTTTCGTCGCCGCGCTCTCGATCGGCCAGGATCAGTTCCGCATGGCCTATCTCGTGCGCGCCGTGACGCCCGGCTCCTTCGTGCTGCCGGGCGCCGTCGTCGAAGACATGTACAGACCAAGCGTAACGGGACGTTCGGACGCCGGCCGGGTGACGATCGCGCCTGCCCAGTAGTAAAGTCGGCGCAGTGAAGGCAGCGTCATGAGGATCGCCTGGACGCCATATAGGCGCGCGCTCGCTGCAGCAGCGGCGGGCGGCGTCGGCCTCATCGCTGCGACAGGGCTTTTCGATCTTGCCGCGCCGCCGCCGCTCGAACGCGCCGCCGTCGCAAGCCCGATCGTCGTCGATCGGAACGGGCGTTGGCTCCACGCCTACACGACTCCGGAAGGGCGCTGGCGCTTTCGGGCCAATCTCGATGAGATCGACCCGCGCTTCGTCGAGCGCCTCGTGGCGGTCGAGGACAAGCGTTTCTGGAAACATGGCGGCGTCGATCCACTCGCCGTCGCACGCGCAGGATCGGGCGCATTGGCGTCGGGCCGCATTTCGTCCGGCGCTTCGACCATCACCATGCAGGCCGCGCGCCTGCTCGAGCCGCGGCCGCGCACAATTCCCTCCAAGATCATCGAGATGTTCCGCGCGGCGCAGATCGAGCGGCGCCTCTCCAAACGCCAGGTTCTTGAACTCTATCTCACGCTCACGCCCTATGGCGGCAATGTCGAAGGCGTGCGCGCGGCCTCGCTCCTCTATTTCGACAAGGAGCCGCGCAGCCTCACCGACGCCGAACAGGCGCTTCTTATCGCCCTGCCGCAAGCGCCCGAGGCGCGCCGGCCGGACCGCCGGGGCAAGGCCGCACGCGACGCGCGCGATGGGATCTTGGCGAAATTCGAAAAGGTCGGCGTGATTGAGCCGCGCCTCGCCGCAGAGGCGCGCGAGGCGGGCGTGCGGCAGACGCGCTCCATTCTTCCGCGCACGGCCTATCATGCGACGCTTGAGCTTGCGGGCCGCGCTTCTGAGTATCCCTACGCGGTCGTGCCTTCGACGCTCGATATCGCCATGCAGCACGATGTCGAGGCCCTCGTCGCCGCGGCCGCCGCACGCGCCTCAGACGGCGCGACCGCTGCAGCAATCGTCATCGACACGAAGACCCGCGCCGTCCGCGCCATGGCGGGATCAGCGGGCGTTTCAAGCACAGGCGGCTGGATCGACATGTCGCGTGCGCTGCGCTCCCCCGGTTCAACGCTGAAGCCCTTCATCTATGCGCTCGCCTTCGACGACGGCCTCCTCGGGCCCGACACCGTCATCGAGGATATGCCGCAGTCCTTCGACGGCTACGCGCCAGAGAATTTCGACCGCACCTTCCGCGGCGAAATCACCGCGGCGGACGCGCTCCAGCATTCGTTGAACGTGCCGGCGGTGCGCGTGCTTGACCGCATCGGCGCCGAGCGGCTCGTCGCGGCGTTTCAATCGGCAGGCGTGACCCTCGCGACGCCGGACCATGCCAACAAGGAAACGGGCCTCACCCTTGCGCTTGGCGGCGCCGGCGTCACCATGCGCGACCTTGCGGCGCTCTATGCAGGTCTTGCGCAAGGCGGCGCGGTGAAGCCGCTCGCTTGGACAGAGACGGATGTGCGCAAGCTTGCCGCCGAGCCGGCGCATCAGATTTTTTCGCGTGAGACGGCGATCAAGGTCAGCACCATCCTCGAAGACAGCCCGGCGCTTTCGGGCCGCGCGCCTTCGGGCCTCAGCGAGAATGCGCCGCCCGTCTCCATGAAGACCGGCACATCCTACGGCTATCGCGACGCCTGGGCCGCGGGCCATGCCGGCGGCTATGCCGTCATCGTCTGGGTCGGGCGGGCCGACGGGGGCTCGCGTCCCGGCGTTACGGGCCGCGATGCGGCGGCGCCCGTTCTCTATGCGATTTTCGATGCGCTCTGGCGGCTCGATCCCAATGTTGGGCGAGGCATCGCTCCGGATGCGGAGGAAGAGGCCGTCGTCGCCGTGCGGCTCGATCCGCCGAGGCGGGCCTCCGCGCCCGAGATCGTCTTCCCGCGTGACGGCGTTGAACTTTACGCGGACGGTTACGGTCCCGAGACGCGTGGCTTTTCGCTTTCCGCGCGCGGCGGCGCCGGCGGCTATGCGTGGTATGCGGGCGGCGATCCGGTGACGAAGGGCGCCGACGGCAAGGCGGTCTGGCGCCCTAAGGGGCCCGGCTTCTATGATATCGTCGTCATTGACGGACGCGGCCTCAAGACGACGGCGAAAGTGCGCGTGGTCGGGACGGAGCAGGGGCCTTAGACCGAGTTGCGATCTGTCCAATACGATTTATCCCCGCTCATCCCCTCGTCCTTCGACAGGCTCAGGATGAGCAGCCGGGAACCCAGCCTTTGAAACGGCGGCGTTCGCGACTCTGGGTCTCGGCTTTCGCCGGGATGAGCGGCGTGGGGACTTAGCTACAACTACACGCCCTCAATAGTCCGCACACAGACGAATGCGGCGCCCATCGGCGCCTCAGGCCGCCTTCTTCTGCTGCAACGCACCCTCAAGCTCCGTCAGCGCCGCGGCGAGGTCGGACTTGTGCACGGCCGCGACTTCGCGGGCGAGCCGGTCGAGCGCCGCCTCGAAGAGCTGGCGTTCGGAATAGCTTTGCTCCGGCTGATCGGAGGCGCGGAAGAGATCGCGGACGACCTCCGCGACGGAGATGATGTCGCCGGAGTTGATCTTCGCTTCGTATTCCTGCGCGCGGCGGCTCCACATCGTACGCTTGATGCGGGCTCTACCCTTCAGCGTCTCGAGCGCCTTCTTGACGAGGGCGGGGTCGGAGAGCGCGCGCATGCCGACCGCTTTCGCCTTGGCCGTTGGTACACGGAGCTTCATCTTCTCCTGCTCGAAGTCGATCAGGAAAAGCTCATTGACGATGCCGGCGATGACCTGACGCTCGATGCCGACAATGCGGCCGACGCCGTGCGCTGGATAAACGACATGGTCGTTCACTTTGAAGTCGAGCTTGGCTTCCTGTGAAGCCGGCGAGGGTTTTACGGTAGACTCATTCACTGATTGATTTGCCTTTGGCATGAAGGTAAGCGGCGCGCCGAGCGACATCGAGGCCGGACGATCCGATCTCGGCTTCTGACCGACCAGCGGCTTCTTCATGGCAGGCGATTCTGTCATTGTCTTGGCGGCGCCCGATGATTTCGTCGCCTTGCCGCCCGATTTTTTTCCGGCGGCGTCAGTTTGAGGCTCAGGTGAGCCCTTCGGCGCGCCCTTAACATCCGATTTCTTGTCGACCGGAGCCCTGTCGGCGGCCTTCTTATCCGGCTGCGCTTTCGGCGCGGGCGCCTTCGATTTCGCCGTCTCTTCTGCGGGCTTCTTTAGCTTGGCGTCTGGTTGCTCTGTCTTGCTGGATTTTGACGGCGCCGCTTTCGCGGCAGCCGGCTTTGCCGCTGCTTTCTTGTCCGGAGCTTTCGGCGCCGGTGCAGGCTTCTTCAGCTCAACCTTTTTTGGCGGCGCTTTCGATGCGGCGGATTTCGAAGGCGGAGCTTTGGCTTTCGCCGCCGACTTTGCAGGCGCGGATTTGGCGTTTGAAGCTTTCGGCGCCGCTGCCTTGCGAGCAGGGGCTTTCGGCTGCGCGCTCTTGGCCGCCGGCTTCGGCGCCGGAGGTTTCACGGCGATCGTGGGTTTGCTGCCGGTTTGCTGCGCCGGACGTGCGGCCTGTTTCGCGGCGGCGGGCTGTGGGCGTCTCTGCGCCGACTCTTTCACGTTGGCCACAGGCTTCTTTTCCGGCTTGGTTTTCGCCGCCGGAGCCTTCTTGGTTGGTTTTTCCACGCTCTTCGTCGCCATCGATTCTCGTCTCCGAAACGCTCGTGAGCCCGATGCAAGCCTTCTTTCAGCCCGCGTCAGACCGCTATGGTTCGAGTCGGGCTATCGCCCCAAACCCTGTCGATCGCACAACCTGGAGAAGTCAGCGCCCGAAGCCATTCTCCGCCGAAGCGAACCCGGCGTTCCAGCTTCCCGATGCTTATTCAAAGGGATGCCCAACATCCTTCATTTCACCCCTGACCAAGCTGGTCAAAAGTGGGGTAAACCCGAACTTATGTGAGAATGTAGCACAAAATTGCAAGCAAATCTACGACCATCACCAGCCTGTGAAAGACTGGCGGTCTGATTCCGCACTAATTTTCTATACCCCAGCGCCGAGCAAGGCTCGCCGCTGGATAAAATCGTCAGACCTCAGCGCTTGCGGACAAAACCTCCGTCCTATACGCGCGCCGACGCCCTACGAGCCCGAGCCGGGCTTCGGGCTGAAATATTTCTCCAGTTTACCCTTTTCCTTAGCCAGCGCGTCGGCGTCAGGGAGCGGGTCGGTCTTCTGCGTGATATTCGGCCAGGACGCAGAATAAGTCTTATTTAACTCGACCCATTTTCCGTCGGTATCGTCGGTGTCCGGGATGATGGCTTCCGCAGGGCATTCCGGCTCGCAGACACCGCAGTCGATGCATTCGTCAGGATTGATGACGAGCATGTTCTCGCCTTCATAGAAGCAATCGACCGGGCACACCTCAACGCAGTCCGTGTATTTGCATTTGATGCAGGCATCCGTGACGACATAGGTCATGCGCAGAGGGTCTCCGAGAAGTGGTACGCCGACATTCATAGCCGGTTGATTGGGCGGCGCAAGCTCGGGCGGCGGCGTAGATCAAGAGTCAGGGCGCGCTCTCGCCCTTGAGACGGTCAGTGGCGCGGCGATCCTTCTTGGTCGGCCTTCCCTTGCGTTCGCCGAAGACCTCGTGCGGCGCGGCAGGATCAGGCGCGGGGCTGTGATCGGCGAACAGCAGCGCCGCGTCCGGCGCCGGGCCGCGGCGCAAGCCGAACGCGCGCACCTCAATAATGCGCACCGTGCTGTTGGGCCCCGGAAACGACAGCCGATCGCCGGCGCGCACCAGGACGCTCGGCTTGTCGATGCGCGCGGATGCGCCTTTGCGGTCGATACGGATCGTCCCTGCGCTGACGGCTTTCGCCGCGAGCGTGCGCGACTTGAAAAACCGCGCGCGCCAGAGCCAAAGGTCGATGCGCTGTGCAGTCTCTGGCGGCGCGAGGGACACGCCGTCTCAGCCTTGGGGCTTTGACGAGTCGGCGGCGTCCGGCGCCGGCGGCGCGCCTCCTTGCTGGCGCGTCAAATCGTCCTTCAACGCGGCGAGTACGGCGAAAGGCGAGTTGGGGTCGGCCGTCTTCAGGAATTTTGGCGCGGGCGTATAGGCCTGCGGCCGGGGGCGCTGCGGCTCCTGACGGCGCTGATCCTGCCGGGAATGATCGCGGGGAGGCGGGCCCTTGTGCCGCGGCGGGCGATTGTCCGCACGCGGCCCATTCGCCTGCGCCTCGCGCCGGTTGTCGCCTTCGCGACGTGCGTGGCCTTCGCCGCCTTCGCGGCGCGGGCGGTTCTCGCTGCCTTCGCGGCGATACTGGTTTTCGCCGCCTTCGCGACGATATTGGTTCTCGCCGCCTTCGCGGCGGGGGCGATCCTCGCCCCGATTGTCATTGCGGCGTTCCCCGTCGGCGCGGCGTTCGCGCGGCGCCCGTTGCTGACGCTGTTCGGGCGGGCGGCGCGGCGCATGGCGCCAGATCACAATCTCGATTTCGGTTTCCGCAACGACCGCCGCGGCTGGCTCTGCGTCGGCTGAAGGCTTGTCTGAAGCTTCGGGGTCTGCGGAAACGGCCGCTTGCTCCGGTTCCCGCGATGGCGCGGCGTCCTCAGGCGGCGCCGCTCCGGCATCAGCCGCGGGCGTCACCGCAGGCATGTCGTCGGCCGTAATGGCTTCGGCCTGCGCCTCTGAAAGGGCTTTGGTCGAAGCGTCAGTCGCCGGCGTCGGGACAGGTTCCGCAGCGGCGGCCGGAGCCACCGGGCGTTTCACTGTCTGCGTCTGCTTCTTATAGCCGAGCGAAACGAGGATGCCTTCGAACTCCTCGCCCGAGCAGCCGACGACGGACATCATCTGCGAGGTCGCTTCGAAACCGCCGCGATACTCGTCCTTGCGCGCCGCGCGGATCTGGCTCGCAAGGCGCTCCAGCATGTCGATGCGCACGGCCCGGAGGCCCGACGGTCGATAGCCCGAGGCATAATAATAGGCAGGCGGAAGATCCTTGTCGGCGAGCAGCGAAACAAGGCCCGCTTTCGGCGGCATGAAGGCTGAAGGCTGCTTGTCGGTCGAAAGCGCCCAGAGCATGGTCAAAAGCTTGGCCGGCGCCGGCTTCAACAGCGTCGGCATGAACAGCGTGTATTCGCCGAATCGGACGCCGAGATTGCGCAATTTGGCCCGCTCGGCCTGGTCGATCTGCTTCAATTCCTCGCCGAACTGGGCGCGCGAGATCGCGCCGAGATTCTCGACGATGCGGAAAGCGACGCCGCGCGCGACCGGGGCGAGGCCGCTCTCACCCTCCGTCGCATTGATCGCCGCTTGCAGCGCGATGAGTTCGCCGAGCTGGGATTCGATCCGCGCGCTGAAGAACGCCTGAAGCCTGTCCTGCACGCGGCCGCGCAGATGCGGGGAAATCGCGTCGAGCCCGCGCACGGCGACTGTCGGCCGCAGGAGCGACGGACCTTTCTTGAGAGACGCGACAGGACCAGAGCGCCACCAGATGGAGCCGTCGTCGCGCAAGGAGAGTTCCTCGGGCGCAGCATTGGCGAGCGCCGCCGCCCGCGCGGCGAGTACGGGGCCTAGCGCCCGTTCGCCCGCCGACCGCAGACGTTTGGCGTCGGCGCCCGTAACCCGCGGATCGACGATAAACTCGAACCCGAGGAGACGGCCTACAAATTGGCCTTCCACAATCACTTCTCCGTCTTCGCTGACTCCGGCGAGCAGGGAACCGTCGTCCTTGAGCTTCTTCAACAGCAGGGACGTTCGCCGATCGACGAAACGCTGCGTGAGTTTCTCATGCAGCGCATCCGACAGGGAATCTTCTATCGCCCGCGTTCTTTCTTGCCAATAAGCAGCGTCTTGAACCCAGGCGGCGCGCTGCGAAAGGTAGGTGAAGGTTCTGACATGCGCGAGTCTCGTCGAAATCGCGTCTATATCGCCATCCGCCCGGTCGAGGCGGTCGACGCGCGCCTTCATCCAGTCGCCCGCGACTTTGCCGCCGCCCGCGATTTGCTCAAAGATTTCTCCGACGAGGCGCGCATGGGCGTCCGGGCTCAGCTTCCGGAAGTCGGGGGTCTCACACACGCTCCAGAGGAGTTCGAGGCCGCCGCGGCCTTCGGCGAGCTTGCGCATGTCGGGATCGGCGACGAGGCGATTGAACGCGTCTTCGTCGTCGCCGAGCCGGGCGCGCTGTAATTCCGGGCGAGCGGGCTGGGCGCCGAGCGTCCGCGAGAGCGCCTCGATTGACGAGAAATCGAGCGCCTCCGAGCGCCATTGCAACGCTGTGACGGGCAGAAAGTCATGATTTTCGATAGCCTCGACCGTCTCATCGTCGAGGGGCGGACAATCGGCCGTGACGCCAAACGTCCCGTCTCGGATGTGGCGGCCGGCGCGGCCGGCGATCTGGGCGAGTTCGTCGTGGCGCAGGTCGCGCCAATGCCGCCCGTCGAATTTGCGCCGGCCTGCGAAGGCGACATGGTCGACATCCATGTTGAGCCCCATGCCGATCGCGTCGGTCGCAACAAGATAATCGACCTCGCCAGATTGATAGAGCGCTGCTTGGGCATTGCGCGTGCGCGGCGAAAGGGCGCCCATAATGACGGCGGCGCCGCCCCGCTGCCGTCGCACGAGTTCGGCGATCGAATAGACCGTGTCCGCTGAAAATCCGACCACGGCCGAGCGGCGCGGCAGGCGCGTGACCTTTTTCGGCCCTGAATAGGCAAGGCTTGAAAAGCGCTCGCGGGACACGGTCCGAAGGTCTGGAAACAAGCGCCGCAGGATCGGCCGCATGGTTTCCGATCCAAGGAACAGCGTTTCGTAAAGACCGCGCGCCTGGAGGAGGCGCGAGGTGAAAATCCGGCCGCGCTCCATATCCGCGGCGAGCTGGATTTCGTCGATGGCGAGGCATTCGACCTCTCGCTCGACCGGCATCGCTTCGACCGTGCAGATCCAGTAGCGCGCGGCGGGCGGGATGATCTTTTCCTCGCCAGTAACGAGAGCGACGTCTTTGGCCGACTTCCGCTCGACGACCCGCTCGAAGACCTCCCGGGCGAGAAGCCTTAACGGGAGGCCGATCATGCCGCTTGAATAGGCGAGCATGCGGTCAATGGCGTAATGCGTCTTGCCCGTATTGGTCGGTCCCAGAACCGCCGTCGGAATCGAGATTCGCCGCCCTTTCATAGGCTCTGCGGCGTCAGGGGCGGCCGGGTTGAACACGGGGAACATTCCAGGCGCGGGCTCAACGCGCCCACGCCAAGGAGATAGGGGCCGCCGCGGGGCCGCGCAAACGCTTCTCTTTCCCCCGCGCTTGACGGGCAAAAGCGGCTCGCCTATAGGCTCGCCTCCCGTATTTTTGAGGGGCGCCTGAGCACGGACTTGAGGCGCGCCCATAACGACGATCAAGGTAGACGAGCCATGGCGCGCCGCTGCGAACTCACTGGAATTGGGCCGATGACCGGCCGCAATGTCTCGCATGCCAACAACAAGACCAAGCGGCGCTTCATGCCGAACCTGTGCAATGTCACGCTGCACAGCGAAAAGCTCGACCGGAAGTTCCGCTTCCGCATCACGGCGGCGGCGCTGCGCAGCGTCGATCACATCGGCGGTCTCGACGCCTTCCTGATGAAGGCCAAGGACGAAAAGCTCTCCGTGACCGCCTTGAAAGTGAAGCGCGAACTCGCCAAAGCTTCGTAACGGAGCGGCTTTCGCTCCGGCCTTGAGTTGAGCGGCGAGCCTCATGGATATCCCGTCAGCTGTCGAGCACAGGCGTCCGTTTCGCGAGACGCCGGCCGAAAAGCTCGGCCGCGAAATCGCGGCCTTCGGCGTCAAGCTGTTTCGCACCGCGTCGTTGACGGCGCTGCTGACGCCGGTTTTGCTGCTCGCTTTCCTCACCTTCGACATCCCGGTCCGGAACTTCAACGTCGTCTTCGACAATCCGGTGCTGAAGCCGAGCCTTTGGCTCAGCCAGGGGACGCTGATCATCACCGTCATGCTGCCGCTTGTGCTCCTGATCGCGCGGCGCTTCGGCGGCGACGAGGCTTCTGCCAGCGTGACGGCGACCTGGGGCGTCGCCGCCGTGATGACCTTTGCAGGGCTTTCCCTGATTGCGCCGTCGCTCGACCCCGGCGACATGCCGCCGACGCGATTCGTCGTCGCTTTCGTGGCGAGCACGATGATCGGGCAATATCTCGCCATCGGCGCCTATGACATCACGCGCGGCGGCGGGCCCTGGTGGCGCGCGCCGCTCGTCGCTTGCCTTGTCGGCTTCGGCGTACAGTCGGCGATCTACTTCCCCTCGGCCTATTGGGAGTCCAAGACTCCGTGGCTCAGCTGGATGATGTTCGACCTCGTGGTGAAAGCGGCGGTCTCCGTGCTGTTCCTGCCCGTCTATCTCTGGCTCCTGAAGCCCTTGCGCCCACGCGGCGGCTATGGCGGGCGCTAGGCTTTAACGGGCTTTCTCCAGCGCCTTCGCTTCGTTCCAATACTCTTCCATTTCGTCGAGCGGCGCCTCAGTGCGGCCATCGAGGCGCGCCTCGATATGGCGGAACCGGCGTGAGAATTTCTCATTGGCGCGGCGGACTGCTGCTTCCGGATCGACGTCGAGATGGCGCGACAGATTGGCGATGACGAAGAGGAGGTCGCCGAACTCATCTTCGATCGCGTCGCGCGCGCCTTCTTCCGAAGCGCGCGCGAGCTCGCCCGTCTCCTCGACGATCTTGTCGAGCACGTCGCGCGCATTCTTCCAGTCAAAGCCGATCCGCGCTGCCCGCTTTTGCAGCTTCACCGCGCGCGTCATGCCGGGAAGGCCGAGCGGCACGTCGTCGAGAAGGCTCGCCTGTCCCTTGGCTTTGCGTTCCTCCGCCTTCTGATGTTCCCAGGCGACGGTCTGCTCGGCCGCGTTACGATCATCGCGCGCGCCGAAGACATGCGGGTGGCGGCGCGTCATCTTGTCGGAGAGGCCCTCCGCGACGGCGGCGAAATCGAACGCCCCATCCTCCTCCGCCATCCGCGCATGAAAGACGACCTGGAAGAGAAGGTCGCCAAGCTCTTCCTTCAGCGCCGGAAGATCGCCGCGCTCGATCGCGTCCGCGACCTCATAGGCCTCCTCGATCGTATAGGGAGCGATGGTGCGGAAATTCTGTTCGAGATCCCAGGGGCAGCCCGTCTCCCGCGTGCGCAGGCGCGCCATGATGTCGATCAGGCGTTCAATGGCGTGCGCGGCGGACATAGGCAGTTTCTCCTCGGAGCTCCCCTGGCGGGAGCATCCTATGCCAGATCGCGCCCGATTCTGAGCGGCTCTGATCCCGCCTGCGAGGAGACCTTGACGCCGGCCCGGCGCCGCGCGCATGGCGGGGCCGGGCGCATCGCAAGGCCGGGTGCGCAACAGCAGAAGAAGGGACCCGCCATGGCGCATCCGACGAAGGGCATCGAGGAAGTCCAGTGGATCTGGCGCAATGGCGAAATGATCCCCTGGGCCCAGGCGACGACGCATGTGCTGACCCACGCCATGCATTACGGCACGGCCGTTTTCGAGGGGATGCGCGCCTATGACACGCGCACGAAAGGCCCCGCGATCTTCCGCAATCGGGAGCATATCGAGCGCCTGTTCTTCTCGGCCAAAATCTACCGTATCGGGATCAATTTCACGGTCGAGCAACTGATGCGGGCCTGCCGCGACGTCGTGCGCGAGAACGGGCTCCGGGCGTGCTACATCCGCCCGCTCGCCTATCTCGGCTATGGTGAAATGGGCATGGGCTCGCGTGGCACGCCGAGCGAACTCATCATCGCGGCCTTCCCCTGGGGCGCCTATCTTGGCGACGACGGGCTCAACAAGGGGATCGATGTCGGCTTTTCGAGCTGGCGGCGCCTGGCCAACGGCACGATGCCCGCAGGCGCTAAAGCCGCCGGCAATTATCTCCTCTCTCGCCTCATCAACATGGAAGCGCGCGAGCAAGGCTATGCCGAAGGTCTCGGCCTTTCGCATGACGGCACGGTCAGCGAAGGCGCGGGCGAAAACATCTTCATGGTGATGAAGGGCAAGCTCTACACGCCGCCCGCGGCCTCTTCGATCCTCTATGGCATCACGCGCGACACGGTGATGACGCTCGCCAAGGATCAGGGCGTCGAGGTCATCGAGCAGGCGATCCCGCGCGAAATGCTCTACGCCGCCGACGAAGTTTTCCTCACCGGCACCGCCGCAGAAGTGACGCCGGTGCGCTCGATCGATCGCATTCCTGTCGGCAATGGCGAGCGGCCCGTCACCAAGGCGCTGCAGCGCGCTTTCTTTGGTCTGTTCAACGGCGAAACCAACGATGGGCGCGGCTGGCTCGACCCGGTCTGATGTCCGGCGCCGCTCCGGCGACATTTGCGCCGGAAACCCCGCTCCGCCGCCAAAGCGAAAAATCGCGAGGCCGCGGAAACATTGGGGTTGCGGGCGATAAGGCGCCTTTCGCAAGACGCGCCGCGGCAGGGCGGCCCGTCGTTTGCGCAGGCCAAAAGGTCGACTGGCGCGGGCACGAGACGCGGCCGTCATTCGTCCCTTGAGAGCAACGTCAAGGCAGGCGCGCATACACGATGGACCTCCATATTCGAAATTTCACGCGCGACATCGTAACTGCACCGTCAAAGGGTGCGGATAGATTTATTTTTCTGTAGGCGGATCAGCGGCCGCCATGGTTAATTCGTGCGCGGGTTGCGGAGCGGGGCCGAGATCAACGCGCGCTGATGCGCTCATCCCGGCGCAAGCCGGGACCCAGAGTCGCGGGGTGAGTGTCTGGACCCCGACTTTCGTCGGGGTGAGCGCTGGGAGGGTGTGTCGGTTCAATATCGTGAGGCGGATTTGTGCGGCAGCGCATTGATCCGAAAGCGGAGCATGCGACGAGCGCCGTTCCGTCCCTCAAAAAAGGCCATCCACGCACTCATCCCGGCGCAAGCCGGGACCCAGAGCCGCGGGGTGACTGGCTGGACCCGACTCCTCATCCTCAGCCTGGCGAAGGACGTCGGGGTTAGCGCTTTAGAGTAAGATGCACCGCCCGCCGCGGCTAGGAATCCCGGTGCTGCACCGTCATCAGGATCGGCGTCGTCGGCTGCAAGGTGACGCGGAGCACAGGGATAGGCGGCGCATCACCGACATGGCGGAAGCGTTGGTCGCGCAGGAGCGTCGCCAGAACAATGATCATTTCCTGCATCGAGAAACTCGCGCCGATGCACACGCGCGGGCCGACGCCGAAGGGCAGGAACGCGAAACGGTCGACCGGCGGACCCTCGAGAAAGCGCCGCGGGTCGAACGTATGGGGCGCCGACCACAGGCCCTCCTGCCTATGCAGGAGCCAGGGCGACATGTGAACCTCTGTACCCGGCTCAATGTTGAGGCCGCCGAAACGGTCCTGCGCGACGCATTCGCGCGCAAGATGCGCAGCGGGCGGATAGAGGCGCATGGATTCGCGGATCGTCGCCTCGAGCAAGGGCAAGTGTGACGCCCAGTCGGCGGGCGGGGTTGTCTCTAGGGGCGCCGCGCGGATTTCGGCCGCGACGGCGGCCTCGATGTCCGGCGCTTCGCTGAGGAGATAGAGTGTCCAGGCGAGAGAGCGCGCGGTCGTCTCGTGGCCCGCGGCGATAAAGGTGAGGAGATTGTCGATGACGACATCATCACTGAGCGGCGCGCCTTCCTCTTTGCCGGCGCGCATCAGCAGCGACAGGAAATCTGTCGCCTGATCATTAAGGCCGCGGCGCCGCCGGCCGTCCATGATGGCGGCGACCTGCATCCGCAAGCTCTCGATATGGCCGCGCATCCTGCCGCGGCCAAAGCGCGGCACCGCGTCGGGCGCGCGAAGCACGTCGAGCGGATGCGGCATGCCGGCAAGGTCAAGAAGGGCCGTGATCGAAGCGGAAAAACGCGCACGGTCAAGCGCGTCCTCCCGCGAAAAGAGGCACGCCATCAACACATCGAGGGCAAGGTCGAGCATTTCGCCGACCATGCTGAAGGGAGCGCTGCGCGTTTCAATGTCTGCGCGGCGGCGCTCGGCGACCTCGAGCATGACGGGTGCAAATCCGGCGACGCTGCGCGGCGTGAAAACCGGCGTCAGCGCCCGCCGCGTCCTGCGCCACAGATCGCCCTCGGCGACGATGAGCCCATCGCGGAGCATGGGCTCCAGCAGCTTCACGCGAATGTAGCCGAGCCGGTATTTTTCAGCCGCGGTCACGAAACAGTGGCGGATCGCCGCCGGGTCGTTGAGGATGAGAAAGCGCCGGCCGAGAAACTCCAGATCAAGGATTGGCGTACGGAATGAATCTTCGCCCCAGGTTTCCAGGGGGTTGCGGGCGAGGGTCGAGAAATAGGAGAGGAGCCTGAACGGGAACGGCCGCGCGCCGATGGCCGCCCCGCGCGGGACCGGGATCGGCGGCGCAAAGGCGACGACAGACATGTGACGGACCCGCGAGCGGCTGCGTTCCTTAATTGGCCTTCGCCGCGCGCTTTCTCAAGGCGAGCGCATTGTCGATGACGTGAAAAATATAGTTCTGTTCGACGACTCCGCCGATGAGATAGGCGTTGGGGCCCGTCGCGTAGATGGTGACGTCCTGACCGCCATGGGTTTCCGAGCCGCTGGGGATCAGAGCCTGCTGGCGATAGCTGATATCGGTCACTTCCTCAGGGCGCGGCGCTGGACGCTTGCCGTCCTTCAGTTCGCCGGCGAAGACGGAGCCGGGGCCGTTCGCATAAACGAGCGTCGTGTAGGGCTTCTTGTCCGCGGCGAGCGCATGTTCGCCGTCGCTGTCGCCGCCTTCGCCGCCCGCGATCGGGGTCGAGAGGCCAAGAATGGGCGTGCCGCGTTTGGGATAACCCTGGAAGGCCATGGTGTGGCCGTGGTCTGCCGTCACGATGATCAGCGTGTCGCGGCGGCTCGTCTTGGCCATGGCGGCCTCGACGGCGCGCGACAGCGCGCGCGTATCGACCAGGGCGCGCGCGGCGTTGCCCGCGTGGTGGCCGTGGTCGATGCGGCCTGCTTCAACCATCAGGAAGTAGCCCTTCGGATTTTTCGCGAGGATATCGATCGCCTTGCTGGTCATCTCTGCCAGCGAAGGCTCGCCGCCGCGGTCGGCCGCACGGTCCGCCTCATACTGCATGTGGGAGGTGTCGAAGAGACCGAGGAGGCGCGGGTTGGAAATGCTCGGATCGATCGCGTTGAAGCCTTCGCGATTCCAGACGAAGGTGTGATCGGCCGAACGCGCCGTCCATTCCTTGGTGAGATCGCGCCCATCGCGGCGCTCGCCCTTGCGGTCGGGATATTCCGGGTCCGTCATTTCGGCCGGCAGAAACTTCGTCCGGCCGCCGCCCATGACGACATCGGGGCCGCCATTGACGGTGAATTCGAGGAGCTGGCGCGCGATATCGCGGCAGCCTTCCTCTTGCGCGGCTTCGGGCAGGTTGTTGTCCGCTTCCCAGTCGCGGCTCGCCGAATGGGCGTAGACGGCCGCGGGCGTCGCATGCGTGATGCGCGTCGTCGTGACGATGCCGAGCGCCATGCCGGCTTGCTTGGCGAGAAGACCGGCGGACGCGGCTTCTGCGGCCTTGCCGCTCTTGCAATCGCCATAAGCGGCGGCGTCCGTCATGGACAGAACGCCCGCCTTCGTTTTCACGCCGGTGACCATCGCCGTCATCGTGCCCGCCGAATCCGGCACTTGCGCGTTGGTGTTGTAGGTCTTGGACATAGCGACATACGGAAGCTTTTCGAAGGAGAGGAGATTCTCCTCTCCTGGCTTGCCGTCAGCCTGACCGTCGAAAATGCGCGCGGCGGCCACGGTCGTCGGGTCCATGCCGTCGCCGACAAAGAGGATGACGTTTTTGGCGCCCTTCGTGATGGGCTTGATCGTCCGGCGCGCAGCGAGTGTTTCCTGTCCGGCCTTGAAATAGGGGTCGTCTTCCGCGACGGCGGGCAGCGCCGAGGCTGTTGCCTTTGCCTTGGCCGCGTCCTTGGCCTCGAGAGGGGCTGCAAGAGCGAATGCTGTGACGGATACGGCCAGCGCCAGCCTGAGCTTCATGGGATCCCCTCCTGAAAGGCGTGAGACTCCTAGCCCATTTTCGCGACAGGTGCGCGACGCCGGCGGCTGCGGCAGGTCGCTGCAGGCGGCTTGCGAATAGGGTAGGGTGCCGAAAACAGGGCAGGGGCGGCGGAAATGTTTAGGATCGTTGCGGCACTTATGATTGCGGCGCTCCTTGGCGCCGGCGCCTATCTGTGGACTCCGGCGCCCCCGCCATTCGATGCCGCAGCCGCGAAAGCGGCGGCCGGGGCGTATGACGCCCGCATCGTCCGCGACCGTTTCGGCGTGCCGCATATCTTCGGCAAACGTGACGCCGACGTCGCCTTCGGCCTCGCCTATGCGCATGCTGAAGACGACATGGCGACCCTTGAAGAAGTGCTCTTCTTCGTGCGCAGCAGGCTCGGCCAGCAAACCGGCAAGCCGGGCGCCGTCACCGACTATCTCGTCTACGCCTTGCGCGCGCGCGAGGATGTCGATGCGAAATACGCGACAGACCTTTCTGCCGAGACCCGCGCCGTACTTGAGGCCTATGCCGCCGGCATCAATCTCTATTGCGCTGAAGAGAAGGGCCGGTGTTCGCCGGGCGTTGCGCCGGTGAGGGGCAAGGACATCCTCGCTGGTTTCGTCGCGCGCCAGCCCTTCTTCTACGGTCTTGAGGAGAAGCTGACCGCGCTCTTCGCCGACGACAAGAAGGCTCATGCTGCGCTCGAATCCGCGCGCACTGCTTTTCTCGACATGCCTCCCGGAACCGAAGCCGGCTCGAATGCGATGGCCGTCGCGCCGTCGCGCGCCGCGGACGGGCATACGCGACTCATGGTGAACTCGCACCAGCCTTATACGGGCCCTGTCGCCTGGTATGAGGCGCATCTACAAAGCGAAGAGGGCTGGGACCGCATCGGCGGCGTCTTTCCAGGATCGCCCATGATCCTGCACGGGGCAGGGCCGGACAATGGCTGGGCCTTCACCGTGAACAAGCCCGATCTCGTCGACATCTATGCGCTCGAGGTCGATAATCCGAAGAAGCCGGCGCGCTACAAATTCGACGGCGCCTGGCGCGACTTTGAGCGCTCGACCGCGAAATTCCGGGTGAATCTCTTCGGGCCCTTCTCGCTGCCGGTTTCGCGCCCCGTGCTCCATTCCGTGCACGGACCGGCCTTCGTGACGCCGAAGGGCGTCTTCGCGGTCGCCTTTGCCGGCGCCGGCAATGTGAAAGCCGCTGAGCAGTATTTCCGCATGAACAAGGCGCGCGATTTCGCCGCCTGGCGCGAGGCGATGGCGATCCAGGGCATCCCGTCACTCCACGCCGTCTATGGCGACCGGGCAGGGACCATCGCCTATTTCTACAACGCCGCCATTCCAATGCGCGCCGCGGGCGTCGACTGGTCGAAGACGCAGGACGGATCCAATCCCGCGCTCGTCTGGCAAGGAACACGCCCTTTCGGCTCGCCGCCCTTCGTCGTCAATCCGGCGTCCGGCTATGTCGTCAACGCCAACAACAATCCATTTGAAGCATCGGCCATCGAGGACAGTCCGAAAGCGGAGGATTTCCCGCCGGAATATGGCGTCGATATGCGCCAGTCGAACCGGGGTTTCCGCCAGCATGAGCTTTTCGGCGAAGATACGTCGATCACGGCGGAGGAATTCATCGGCTACAAGATGGATGACATGTATGCGGCGCGGTCGAAGCTTGTCGCCATCATCGACGGTCTCGTCGCCGACGCCGCGCTCGCCGAAAATCCCGAGACCAAAGACGCGATCGCGCTGCTCGCAACCTGGGACCGGTCCGCCGCACGCAACAGCCGCGCCGCCGCCCTCGCCATCCGCATCGGCTGCCATGTCTACAACTGCTACGCCGCCGACCAGCCGGGCGACATCATTGATCCGGTTGAGGCGCTGAAGGCGTCGATCAAGGAGATGCAGGCGGCTTTCGGCCGGCTCGACCCGACCTGGGCCGACGCGATGCGCCTCAACCGCGGCGACAAAAGCTTGTCCCTCGATGGCGGCCCGGACACGTTGCGCGCCGTTTATCCCGACGTTCCATCGCGCGCAGGCAAATGGTCGGCCGGCGGCGGCGACACCTATATTCTCTATGCGGACTGGTCGCCGGAAGGCGCGGTCGCGATCAAGACCATCCACCAGTTCGGCTCGGCGACGCTCGACCGATCGAGCCCGCATTACGCCGACCAGGCGCCCCTTTTCGCTGAGGAACAGTGGAAAACGCCGCCGCTGACGCTAGAGGCCGCGCTCGCGGAAGAGACACGCGACTACCGGCCGGGGCGGACGCCATGAAGCGCGCGCTGGTCGCGCTGTTCTTCACAGCAGCGCCCATGACGGCCGGCGCGCAATCAGTCGCCATCGCCCCGCTCGAAGAGGCGCTCACCTTCGCGCGGACAGGCGAGGGCGCCGAGGCGCGTCTTCTCGCCGTCATGGCCTACAGGGATGGCGCGATTGAAGCGGTCGACCTTGCGGCCTGGGCGGAAGGCGGCGACGCCATCGCGCTTCTCAATCGTGAGGGCTATGACCGCGTCAAACAGGCGATCGAACGCCGCAGCGCGCGCGTTACTGTCAAAGCATCGGCGCTGACGGCGCCGGTCGATTTGCGCGCGGCGCATATCGCCGTCGGCACCAATTATCGTGCGCATGCGGAGGAAGCGAATGTGAAGGGCGGCCCCTTCCTGTTCCCGAAGCTCGTTGCGCCGACGGGGCCGCGCGCGGACATTCCGGCGGGGAAGGGGCTTCTCGACTATGAGGCCGAGCTTTGCCTTGTCACGATGCGGCCGCTCTCACTCAGCGACAAGGCCGCCGGCGGATTCGTGCTGTGCAATGACGTGACCGACCGGGCGGCGCTGTTGCGGCATGTCGATCCGGATGACCCGGAGTCGGGCAAGGGCTTTCCCGAAGGCAAGAGCGCGCCCGGCTATCTGCCGGTCGGCGACCTCTTCGTCGCGCCGCGCGATCTTGACACATTTGCGAAAGGCCTAACTTTAACGCTCAGCGTCAACGGCGCCGAACGCCAGCGCGCGAGCGTCGCACTGCAGATCTGGAGCTTCGACCGTATACTGACAGAAGCGCAGGCGGCGCGGGGGAGGGTCTGGCCCTTCTGGAAAGAGACAGCGAGGCTGCCATTTGACGGCAACGGCGCGCTGCCCGAGCGCACGATGATCCTCGGCGGCACGCCCGCCGGGACCGTGTTCAACGGCTTTGCGTGGAGCGACTACGCCTTCGGCGCGGCCGACTGGGCGCTCTCCGGTTTCAAGGGACCGGCGGCGCGCGCCGTCATCGAGCGCTATATCGCTCGGATGAAAAAGGCGGGGGGCTATCTCCAGCCGGGCGATGTCGTGACCATCGAGGCGGGCTGGATGGGAAGGCTTGAGAACACAGTGCAGTAAGGCGCCGATGACCTCCGTGCTTAAGGGCAGGCGCCCCCGGTCGTTTGCGCCTGAATGCCGGTGATCGGCTGCACCGGCGACGAAGAGGCGTCATACTCGATATTCACATAGCGCTTCGACGTTGCGGCCATCGACAGCAAATGGAGGAGGTCGCTCGCGCGTCCTTGCGTCCACCCAAACCGGATCTGAGGGACGAGGGCCTGTTGGCTGGTCACGTCGACGGACCCGCCTTTACTGTCGAAGAACATGCCGACAAACGCGCCTTTGCCGTCTACCGCGCTGATCGACGCGATGGTGTATGTCCGGTCCGTACGCAGGAGCACGCTGTTGACGCAGACGGAGACAGTTCCGGAGGGGTACTTCTGCGCGAAGACAGGCTGAGCGCCGAGCGGCGCAGCGAGCGCCGCGAGGGCGATAAGCAGTCTGACAGACTTCATGGCCGTATTTCCCCCTGTATTGATGGTGCTAGCGTAAGGAACTTTCCCCGCCGCAACAAGATTGGCTTTGCGCCGCTTACTCCGCCGGGCAACCGCGCGCTCTTGGCGCGGCGCGCCGACGTCAGCGACCCGAGAAGGACCCGGGCGAGGTGACGCCCCGCCGCGCCTTCCGGGCGGTCACCTCTTCTGGCCTTTGCGGCGTCCTCCGCCTAAAGGGTGGCGGATGGCGAAGGTCTTTGTCAGTTACTCACGGGAAGACAAGGCGCGCGTCGCGCCCATTGTCGCATTCCTGTCGACGATCGCCGAGGAAGTCTGGTGGGACGATCGTCTCGTCGCCGGCGAGGACTTCACGCGCGAAACCGAGCGTCATCTCAACGAAGCGAGCGCCGTCGTTGTCGTATGGACGGCGGCGTCTGTGGTTTCTAAATGGGTGCTCGACGAGGCGGCGCACGGACGGGACGCCGGCAAGCTTGCGCCATTGAACCTCGATCGGCAGACGCCGCCGCTCGGGTTCCGCCATGTCCACACGGTGGATTTTTCCGGCTGGTCCGGCGATCCAGGGGCAGGGTGCGCGCGTGCTTTGAGCGAAGCGTTGCGGCGCCTGTCCAACTCCGGCCGCGCGAATTCCGCGGTTCCGCCCGCTGTCGGTCCACTCTCGACGCCGACCCGTTTGCAGCGCCCGGCGGTCGTCGCGGTCGCTGCGGCCCTTGCTGTCGTGGCCTTCGCGGCATTGTTCCTGGTCTTCGGCCGGCCCCACACGCGCGAAAGCCTCGCCGCCGCCGCCGCAGAACGTTTGCTGAAGGACGTCTCGTCTAGCGATCCGATCGCTTTCGGCGCCCGCAAAGCCTTCGAGGAGATCGGCGCTTCTGGCCGCGCCGCTGACCGGCAGGCGCTCGTTTCTCTCGTCGAAGGCGACGATGCGCGCGCGCTCGATCTTCTCGAAAAGCTTGCAAGAGAATTGGAGGCGGCGGGAGACAAGGCCGCCGCCGCCGAGGCCTATACGCGGGTCGGTGCGATCGCGCTCCTCGTCGATATGGGGCGGGGGCTTTCGGCCCGCCGCAAGGCGTTCGAACTGTCGCCAGACTCGCTCGTAGCCTTCCAGAGCCTTTTTCTCGACCTCCTCGCGAACCGGGGCGAGGAAGCGGCCGCCGCCTTCGCCGAGGAGGTCATTGCGCGGCCGGGCGCCTCAGACCGGATTCGCGGCGTCGCCTATGCGCATCTGCCCATGGTCGCGATTGACGGCGAGGGCGACCTCGCCAAGGCCGAGGACTACCTTTCCCGCGTCAAGGCGCTCCGTGACCGGACGAAAGACCCAGTGCTCGAAAAGGCCGCATTGTGGTCCGCCGCGACCATCGAGTGGCGCTACGACCGGCTTGCCGATCTCGAGCAGACGCTCGACGCGCTTGACGCCGCGCAGGCGAGAGAGCCGATCGGCATCTTCGCGCCCGACACGATCCGCAGCCGGCTCCTCTACGCGCAAGGCGACTGGGAAGGCGCCTTCAAGTTCGCGACCGCCGCCTGGCGGGCCAGGCGCGAGGACGGCCGTTTCGTGCCGACGCCGCTGATCATCATCGCTTGCGCGGCCGGTCTCAATGCGGGCCTCGTCGAGGGGGCCGCGCCTTATTGCGCGGCGACGGCGGGCCTCATCGACCCGAGGCGCGCAAGATTCCGGATGCTGACGGCGCGGCTCGCGGTCGCGCGCGGCGATCTTGAGAAGGCGCGCTCCGAACTCGCCGCCTCGCGCGCGCTGCTCGATACGGGGCCGGCGGATCGAACGGGCATTCAGTCCGATCAGCTCGCAGCGCAAGCGGAGATCGCCGCGGCCGCCGGCGACCTCGACGACGCACAGACGACGCTGTGGCGAAGCTTCGACAGCCTCGAAGACGAGATCTCGGGACGCAGCCGGAAGGCGACATATCTGCGCCTCTTTGCAGGGTGGGCGATGGCCGCCAAACAACCAGAACGCGCTTGTACGGCGCTCGCGGAGAGCCGTGACCTTTACACGGCCATTGGCGGCGGCGCCGGCGCGGCGGCGGCGGAGAAGCAACGGCTCGCGGCGGGTTGCGCGTGAAATCAGACCGTCTGCCGCGCGTTCTTGACGCCTCAACGCGCGATAGCTCTCTCTCGCTCATGGCCGACAACGCTACGATCTACGCAACGCCCCTGAACTGACGAGCCCCGACGGGGCCCAAAAGGGACATCACTAAGTTGCCGGCGTGAGACATTCCTAAAATGCTGCTACATCCGTTTGTCGCACAATTTATATTGTCGCAAATTGTTGATCGCCGTGCAGAGCCGGTCCATACGTCGCGCGCTCAATCCAGTCTCCCGCCCAGACCAAGCCTTTCGGCCTCGTTTGCCAGCTTGCGGTCTTGCGTCCAGAGCGCGCACCCAATCAGGCGCGCCGACGCCAGAAGATGCGCGTCCACAAGGCCAATGCCGCGACCGGAAAGCCCGGCGGCGTCGATGAGGGACAAGACTTCCGGCGCTTCGCAAACCGGCGCCTTCGGCAGTTCCGAGAGCATGGTGAGAATGGCTTTCCGATTCTTGAGACCACCGAGCGCCAGCTCTCCAATGATCCATGCGTGCATCCAGACGGCGCCGCGATCGAGATGCGCAGCCAGAAGCGGATTGCCCCGGCGGAAATGATCCACCCAAACGGACGTGTCGGCGATGATCAAGCGCGCGACGCTCTGCGCCGCGGCGGCGCTTCGAGCTTCGGTTCGGAACCGCCAAGCCGCGCAAGGCGCCGCGCGCTCTCACGTTCAATCAAAGCGCGCAGAGCCTCCCGCACCAAGGCGGATTTCTCTTGCAGCCCCGTTAAGGATTCGGCCCGTTTAATCAGTTCGTCGTCAAGGGCGATGGTCGTACGCATAGGCACAGAAATAGCATCGATTGATGACGAAAGCAAACACGCCGAGAATCTGCCGCGACCGGGCCGCCCGGACCGCGTCGCCTGCAGATTGTCTTTCTTAACGGCTTTCCTACACCGGCTGAGGCTCCCATTTGAAACAGAGCGAATTGCCCCTGCCCGCCGTCAATCGTAATGCTCGATACCGTCTCCGACGATGGAAACCCAGGCGTGTTTGCGTCCTTCGTAGACGGAGTATTGCGGCGGCGGGAACTGGGGATCGGCGAAGGCGCCGATCGCTATGGCCGTGAGGCCTGGCATCGCTTCCGCCACATAGGCGACGGTCGATCCGCAATCGGGGCAGAAGCGGAAATGCGCGCGTGCGCCGTTTTCGCCCTGATGCGTCCAGGTGTTGAACCGGCCGGTGATCTCGACCTGGTCGTCAGGCCAGCGCGCCTGCGCTGCAAACGCGCTGCCTGAACGTTTCTGGCAATTCAGGCAATGGCAGACCGACACGCGAACAGGCTCGCCTTTGCATTTCGCCTGTAGTTGCCCGCAGCGACAGGTGGCGACACGATCGGTCATGGCGTCGACCGTAGACGAAATGCGGCGGCGCTTCATGTGGGAAAGACAGAATGGAAGATCGCGCGGCAGAGACGCGCGGCAATGGCGGTTTACGCCGTCAACACCATGCCGTCATAGCCCGGCTCAACGCCCGGAGGCAGCGCGCGTCGCAGCGTCGCGTAGTCCATCTGAACATGCATGTTGGTGAGCACGGCGCGTTCGGGTTTGACCCGCGCGATCCAGGCGAGCGCAAGATCCAGATGCGCATGCGTCGGGTGCGGCGTCATTTGCAGAGCGTCGAGCACCCAGACCTTGACGCCCTTCAGCGCTTCAAAGCTCGCCTCCGGCAGGCCGACTACATCGCTTGAATAAGCGAAGGGGCCGATGCGGAAGCCCAGTGAAGCGACGCCGCCATGCTCCTGCCTGAAGGCGGTGACGGACACGGCGCCGCCCGGACCGTCGATCTCGAACGCTGTGCCGCATGGCGGCATCACGCGCCGCTCAAGGATGGGCCGATAGGCGCTGCCCGGCTGTTGCTCGAAACAATAGGCAAAACGCGTCAGCAGATTTCCGGACGTCTCGTCATCGACATAGACCGGCACGCGGCGGCGCATGGCGAGCGCCAGCGCCCGCAAATCGTCGATCCCATGCGTCTGGTCGGCGTGATCATGCGTGTAGAGCACCGCATCGAGGCGGCCGACCTGCGCTGCGATCAGTTGTTCGCGCAAATCCGGCGACGTGTCGATGAGGACGAGCGTTTCGCCGCCCGGGCCCTTCTTGCGGATCAGCGCGGAACAACGCCGCCGCCGGTTCTTCGGCTCATTCGGATCGCAGGCGCCCCAGTCGCCGGCGCCGTCCGGCCCGCCCGGCCGCGGCACGCCAGCTGAGGAGCCGCAGCCGAGTATGACGAAGGAGAGCCCCACTTCCATCGCTCCGCTCACAGAACATCCGTCCGCTGCGCGCGTTTGAACAGGCTGAAAAACGCCTCGGTCGTCGAATGCTCGATCTCGGCGCGCGAAAGGCCCTTCACGGCGCCGAGCGTCTCGGCGACATGGGCGACATGGGCGGGCTCGGCGCGCCGGCCGCGGAAAGGCACGGGCGCAAGATAAGGGCAATCCGTCTCGACGATGATGCGGTCCAAAGGCGCTGCGCGCGCGACGGCGCGAATGTCGTCGGCATTCTTGAAGGTGAGTATGCCGGAAAAGGAGACATAGCCGCCCATGGCGTAAACAGCCTCGGCGAGCGCGGGGCCGCCTGTGTAGCAGTGGAGCAGCGGCGTGAAGGCGCCTGCCTTGTGCTCCTCCTCGAGGATGGCGCGCGTCGTCTCGTCGGCGTCGCGCGTGTGGATGATGAGCGGCAATCCCGTGCGGCGCGCGGCGGCGATGTGGGTGCGGAATACTGTTTCCTGCACGTCGCGAGGCGAATGCTCATAATAGTGGTCGAGGCCGCATTCGCCGATGCCGATCACCTTGGGATCAGTTGCGAGATCAACAAGCGTTTGCGCATCAAGGTCCGCGACCTCCGCCGCATAATGCGGATGGACGCCGACGGAGCGCCAGATGAAGGGATGCGCCGCAGCGATCGCGGCGATGGCCTCGGTCGAGGAGAGCTTGTCCGAAATCGTCAGCATGGCGCGCACGCCCGCTGCGCGCGCCGCCGCGATTACGGCATCAAGGTCGCTTGCGAATTTCTCGTGATGCAGATTGACATGGCTGTCGACGAGCATCAGGCGCGCTCCCGCAGCGTGCGCGACAGCGTGCGGCCGGCGGCGAGGATGAGTTGGCCGCGGTCGGCATTGAGCCCCTCGCCCTTGTCAAAAAGCTCCGTCAGCTGACGATAGGCCTCGCCGAGCGTGCCGGCTGAGGCGACAGGGAATGCGGGGTCTGCGCCCTCGCCCATCGCCGCGGCGCGCGCTGCATGCGCAAGCCGCTCGACCGCCATGCGCCGGAATATCTCCCAGCGTGCATCGCCCGCCTTGCCCGTCAACGCCGCGGCGACCGCGCCCGCGTCAGCGCCTTTCGCGGCGGCGGCGAGGAATGCGTCCACCGCCTCCATCGCCGCGCCGCCTTCGCCCATGGCGAGCGTGAGCGCAAGCCCGGGCCTTCCACCGGAGGCGGCCGCGAAGCGCTGGGCGGCCTCCCGCGTCGCCCGAGCCTCCGCCGCGACAAACGCCGCAATGTCGGCGTCAGGCACGGCGCGGAGATCGATCCTTCGGCAGCGCGAACGGATGGTCGGCAAGAGCCTTCCCGGCGCGCTCGTGAGCAGAAGAAGCGCGGCTCGCGCGGGCGGCTCCTCCAGGACTTTCAGGAGCGCGTTCGCGCTGTTCTTGTTGAGATCATCCGCCGTATCGACAATGGCGACGCGAAATCCGCCGAGCGCCGCCGTGCGGTTCATGAAGGCGATCAGCTCACGGATGGTGTCGACCGAGATTTCGGTCTCCTGCCGCTCGGTCTTGGGGTCCGTTCTGCGTTCGGCGACGAACAGGTCCGGATGGGCGCTTTGCGCGACATAGCGGAAGGTCTTCGTCTCCGGAGACATGTCGAGCGACGTGGGCGCACGGAGCGCGGCGGGGTCGAGCAGCGCGCGCGCCAGGCGATAGGCGAGCGTCGCCTTCCCTGCCCCCTCGCCCCCTGTGATCATCCAGCCATGGCTGAACGCGCCGCCGGCGATCATGGGCGCAAGCTGCGCTTCGACGCCCTCGCGCCCGATCTGGTTTGCACGCTCGCGCGGCGGCGGAATTCCTGGAGGCGCGTCATCGGCCACGGCTCAACCGATCCCAAGCCGCGTGCGCACGAGGCCCGCGATGTCCGCCGCAATCGAATCGATGTCGCGGTCGGCGCGCACGAGCGCGCAACGGTGCGGCTCGAGCGCAGCGATCTCCGCAAACGCCGCACGCACGCGGCGCTGATAGTCAGCGCCCTTCTGTTCAAAGCGATCCTCGCCGCCGCGACCCTTGGCGCGCATGAGGCCCGCCTCCCCGGCATCGAGAATCAGCGTGAGGTCCGGACCATCCGCGCCGACGGCCAAAGCATCGAGCGCGCGGATCTTCGCTTCGCCGAGTGCGCCGGCGATCCCCTGATAGGCCATGGAGGAATCCGCAAAGCGGTCGCTCAGCACGACGGCGCCGCGCGCCCTCGCCGGATTGACCGTGCGCGCGAGATGATCGGCCCGCGCCGCATACATGAGCAGCGCTTCCGTCAGCGGCGTCCAGCGTTCCGGCGGACCGTTGACGAGCAGCGTGCGGATTTGCTCAGCGCCCGGCGCGCCGCCAGGCTCGCGCGTCGTCACGACCTCAAGCCCGTTGCCGCGCAAATGCGCTGCGAGCCGTTCGATCTGGGTGGATTTCCCGGCGCCGTCGCCGCCTTCGAAAGTGATGAAAGCGCCGCGTTTTGCGCCCGCCGTCATTACGGCGTCTCGGGCGCGGGCGCAGCTTCGCCGGATGCGTCCGCCGCCTCGGCGGGCTTTTCGGGCTTGGCGAGAATGGTCTTGGCAGCGAGCAGGATCTTGCCGAGCGGACCGATCTCCTTCACGGCCTTCGCCGCGTAAAGCGGGTATTCGCGCGGATCGCCCGACACGGGCTCGATGCGCAAGAAGCCGATCTGCTGGCCTTCCTCGATCGGCGCGAGGACCGGGCCTTCATAGATCACCAGCGCCTTCGTCTCGGCCGCCTCGCCGCGGTGAAGGATCATCGAGACCGGCTCTTTCGTGGTGAGCGGGACCGTCGGCTCCTTGCCCTTGAAGACCAGCGCCGATCCGACCGGCTGGCCGGGCTTGTAGAGCGTCGTGTTGAGGAAATCGTTGAACGCGATCCGGAAGAGGCGCTGCGATTCCTGCGCGCGCGCCTTCTCGCTGTCGAGGCCGTTGATGACGACGATGCGCCGCTCGCCCTTCTGCATCGCCGTGCCGACAAGGCCGTAGCCGGCTTCCTCCGTATGCCCCGTTTTCAGGCCGTCGGCGCCGTCGACGAGGCCGAAGAGCGGATTGCGGTTGGGCTGGGTGATGCCTTCCCAGGTGAATTCGCGCAACGAATAGAAGGTTTTGAAATAGTCGGGGTATTCGTAGATGATCTTCCGCGCGAGGAGGGCGAGGTCGCGCGCGCTCATCTTCTGGTTCGGGTCCGGAATGCCGTGCGGGTTGGCGAAGGTGGAGTTCTTGAGACCCCATTCGCGCGCCTTCTTGTTCATAAGTTCGACGAAGGCTTCCTCCGACCCCGACACGCCTTCGGCGAGCACGATGCAGGCGTCATTGCCGGACTGCACGATGACGCCCTTGAGAAGGTTCTCCACCGAGATCGCATCATCGACGCGCACCCACATGGTGGAGCCTTCGCGTTCGCGCCAGGCGCGCTCGCTGACGATGAACTGATCGGAGAGGCTGAGCTCCTTCTTCTTCAGCTTGTCGAAGACGATGGCAGACGTCATGAGCTTGCTCATGGACGACGGCGTCATCTGCGCGTCGGCGTTCTTCTCATAAAGAACCGCGCCCGAGGCCCCATCCATGATGATGGCGAAGGCGGCGGCGGACGTGATCTCCGCGCGCGCCGCGGTGGGCGCAGCGCTCAGAAGGACGGCGGCAAGAACAGCGGCGAAGCGGACAAAAACACACAGCGGCGACATGGAATTCTGGGACCCCGACGTTTCAAACCTTCACGCCACTGCATGCGGCCGGAAAGCCGCCTCGCGTCAGCGCACAATTCTTGCAGATTGGTAGCCTTCCTGACGCAGCGCCGCTAGGCGCGCATCGGCCGCATAGGCGTCGAAATAAGGCCCCATCTGCAGGCGGTGGACTTTGCCGCCGAAGGGCGACGGCGTTGTGACGACGCGCACGGCTGCCCGTTCCTTCAGGCGCGCGGCGGCGTGTTCGAGGTCGTCAAAATTCGAAAAGCTCGCAACGTCGATCCAGATCTCGCGGTCCTGGGCCGCGGCTTCCGGCCCGACCACCGTCTGGTCAACGATGAGGCGCTGGATGATGTCGCCATTGGCGTTGGCGAGAGTCGGCTGCTCGGCCGCCTGACCGCGCTTCGGCGCAATCGGCGCCTGGGCGTAGAGCTCCGCCTTGCCGACATAGCGTACGCGGACGCGGGCAAGGCCCTTTTCGGCATAGCCAAGATAGGTCGCCGCGGCATGGGAAAGGTCGATGATCCGGTTGTCGACAAAGGGTCCGCGGTCGTTCACGCGGAGCACGATTTTGCGGCCGTTTTCAAGGTTTTCGACCTCGACGAGTATGGGCATCGGCAAGGTCGTGTGCGCGGCCGAAAGCCGGCGCATGTCGAAGACCTCGCCATTGGCGGTGAGCTTGCCGTGGAAGTCATCTCCATACCAGGAGGCGATGCCGATCGCGTCATACTGGTCGTCCTCGGCCGGATAATACCACCGGCCGGCGACCTGATAGGGATTGCCGACCTTGTAGTGCGGATTGGGCGTCGCGAACCCTCCGCCCCCGCCCGGCGGCTTGCCGCCCTGATAAGGCGTCTGACACGCCGCAAGCGCGAGAAGACCCAGCAGAAGCAGGAAGCGCATGGCTATTCCCGAAAGCGATTGATCGTTTCGGCTATGCAGCGCTTCGCGGCGAAGGGCAATGGCGAAGCGGAGGGGGCTGGTAGGGGAATACTACGCGTCCTTGCTTCTTCACGCTGACGGCGCGCTTGCGCAAGCAAACGTGCGTCAGGCTGCGTCAAGAAGAAAGGCTCGTCTGGAGCAAGGCCCGCGTCCAACGGTGCGTGGAGCACGGCGCTTGTTATTTGCAGGCGCCTCGACTAGGTCCGCGCCATTAGGATGGGTGGCCGAGCGGTTGAAGGCACCGGTCTTGAAAACCGGCAGACGGGCAACCGTCTCGTGGGTTCGAATCCCACCCCATCCGCCATTCTGCTTTGACCTTCCCGAAACCCCGCCAGAGCCTTGAACGGCAAGGCCATTTCCGGGGTTCGAAACCCCGATTTCCGGCAATAGCTCAAGCGCTCAGCAAAAGTCAGTTTCAGGACCAGTCTGCGGTGCAGGTGTGAGCCGGAATGCCAGAGTTTTGAAGGGTTTGAGAAGAAGGACATGGCGAGTTCGAACATCTCCTCGAACGTGCCGCGCGGTTGCCCCACCGAAAGCCGCTTTTCCTCCAGCACGATCTTCGAGCGTTCAAGGCTGGCGATCTTGTTCTCATAGGCGGCAATGACGGACGGGTTCGTCGCTTCGACGATCCGGTTGAGAAGGCTCTCAACCTGCCTGTCGAGCTTGACCGCTTCATCGGCGAAACTCTTCGCAAAGGCGTGGGCTTGGGCGAGCCGCTGATCCCAGCCATGCTTCATCATGGCCCGGACCATCGCAAAGAGCGTGGGCGCAGGCGTCATGGAATCGAGCATCGCCACGAACGCGCCTTCGATCTCATCGCGCTTGATCGATTTGCCCTTCTCCGGGCAGGCGCGGTTGAAGCAGGCGTAATAGGCATGGCGCTTTCCGGTCTTGCTCTTGGACCATGCGGCGGTGAGAGGCCGCTCGCAGCAGGCGCAGGTAATCGCCCCGCGCAAGGGGAAGTCGGCATTAAGATCGGTGCGGGCCGGAGCGCGTGAGCCTTCCTTCAAGCGCTTCTGGATACGCTCGAAGGTCTCGAAGGAGACCAGCCCGTCATGCTGCCCTTTGCGAAGGGAAACACCCCAGTCCGGCGCTTCGACATATCCCGCATAAAGCGGCTTGGTCAGGATTTCGGTGACGAGGGAGCCCCGGACCATCCCCGCTCGGTTCTTCGGGAAGGCCGGAAAGCTTTCAAAGAAGCGCTTCACTTCGGCCTGTGTATCGAACCGACCGGAGGCGAAGCCTTCCATGGCTTCCTGAATAATCGAGGCCAGAGGTTCATCGCGCACCAGCACCTTGCCGCGTCCGGGGGAATGGACGTGCTTCAGCCCCATGCAGGAGATGAAAGGCCAATAGCCGTTCTGAATGCGGGCGCGCATCCGGTTGCGGGTTTGCTCCGCATTCTTCTGGCGCTGATGCTGCGAGACCGAGGCCAGCAGGTTCTCAACGAGGATGGAGTCGGAATCCTCGCCGAACTCAATCGATGGACTTTCCAGACGCGCCCCGGCAGCGGCAATCGCATCGCGCAGATCGAGATGCGCCTTCATGTCCCGCGCCAGCCGCGAGATATCGTCGATCAGGACGACATGCTCCGAGCGGCGGTTCGCCTTGAGGTACTTGAGCATCGCCAGCATTCCGGGACGGTCGATCAGACCGCCGGAGACGGCTTCATCGCAGAAGACTTGCGCGACTTCATAGCCCTTCATCCGTGCGAACTCACGGCAACGGGTTTCCTGGGAGCCGAGGCCGTGGCCCTTTTGCATTTGTGCGACGCTGGAGACGCGCGCGTAAATGACGGCGGTGGCGGTCGTGGATTTATGTGTGGTTGGCAGTGTGGTCATGGCGCATCTCCTCCCTGTGCGTGTTGAATCCGGTCCCGACACGGGCAAACACCCGCGCTCTCGAACTCTTGGCATAAATGTGGATGGGGAGATTTTAGCGCATCCGAATCGGCGACGCCGCAAAGAACGGCGGTTGCATCAAACTGTCCACAGGCTTGCTGCAGCGGATGAATTCCAAAGCCCATGTCGATGAATTGCAAGACGATGGTCCAGATCGTCTGGATATATTCGAGCTTCTGGTCTTCGCTCCAATCGCTCTCGGCAAGGAAGTGCGCGAACTCTTTCGCGTCGAATTGAATGGCAAGGTTTGGCGGACCTCTTTCGTGGATAGGCGGTTTGGGATCGGTCATGGCGGATATCTCTCATTGTGAGGGGAGGCACGCCCGCGTTCCTGCGGGCGTGCGCGTGTGGGATCAGAGCGCTTGGCGATAGGCATCGGTCAGGCTCTCTTCATGTTGAGGTTCGGGTTCTGGCGCATGGTCGCGGCGAAAGGTGTTGACGGCGGCGTAAGCTTGCCGCGCCAGTTCTGCGACGCGGAGCAATTCGCTGCCGGAGAAACTGTGTGAGTCTCTGAGCGAGCCGTCGTTCGCGTGATAGGTCCGCGCGAGCGTGGTGGAGTACATCACGCCATTCTCGCCTTCGTTCTCCCAGATGGTGGCCTTGAGGCTTCCATCGCGGAGGATTTCAATGGGCCTGTTTTTACTCGGTCGTTCTGTGTTCATCGCGTTTTTCCTTTGTGTTTGCGGTGAATAAAAAAGCGGCCCCGGTGCGCTTCAAACAACGCAAAACGGGGCCGCCAATGTATGAGAACATTACAGGAACACTCTCCAAATTGCAAGGAAAATAATCCTAGTACGGACGATCACTTTCGGCGGCTGATCGATTTGCTGCGCGGTTGTTCTTGCGACTCGGCTTCACGCTTGGCTTTGAACGCGGCGAGGTCTGAGCGCTCATCATAGGGAAGTTCGGGATCGTCTTTGGACGTGCTGCGCGTTTCTTCGCGTGTGATTTCGACCCGGTGTTCCTGCCGCAGCTCGATGGTGCGTGTGTATGCGCCGCGCGCGAGTTCCGAGACGCGCAGCAGTTCGGTCCCGGAGAAGGAGTGACTATCGCGATAGCCTCCCTCCTCGTCCTGCCATGTGCGGGCGAAGACCGTGCTAAAGGACGGGCCGTTCTCGCGCTCGTTCTTCCAGATGGTGGCCTTGATGTTGCCGTCGCGCAGAACATCGGCAGGACCGTTATTCTCCGGCTTCTGGGTTTGCGATTCCGACGCTGCTTGCGTGTCAGCAGGACCGGGATCGTGGCCGGGATTGGTTGTTTCATTCGTCATGGCGACTCCTTTCATCGAACAATGGACCACTGGCCGCTGGCATATTGCGGTAAGTGCGCGAACCGTGACGGCACGCGCTCTTGGCGCACTTGCAGCCATCGTGAGCGTCCAAGGCCGAGTGTAACGGCTACGCGGTCTCTGGGAGGGTGATACGGGTTGGGATGAAAGCGCCCCGCCATGAAGCTTTGCGCGTAATAGGCTTTGCGCTGCGCAAGGATCGGGTGCTGGAGCGAGTCCGTGAAGATGAAGGCGCTATCAGGCCGCGCGTTCAGGACTTCATCGGGTGTTTGCAGCGGGCGCATCTGCTTGGAGCGGTGCGTTGCCGCGTGCTTGTAGTGGCCGAAGGCGATGCCTGCCGCGAGCGGGTCTTCCCCGGTCAGGAGCGATTGCAGAATGCGGCTCTTGGCCAGACGGCTTTGTCCTTGCTGGAGCGTGTCGTTGAACTCCAGCGTTTGCGTGCCGAGCATGGTGGACACGTCTTTGGCGGAGGAGATTTCGCGCAAGGCGAAGTAGATTTGCAGCGCGGCGCTGCTTGTGACGATGTTCTTGGCGTTCGGGCCGAGCGCATTCATTTGATCGGTGGACTGGAAGACGGCCCACGGGCGGATGCCGATCCCCGCGCCATAGGTGAAGAGCTTCACGACCAGCGGGAAATTGTTGAGTTGGGCGCATTCATCGAGAATCCAGGTCTGTTGCGGGGCTGAAGGCGCGCGCGACTTGTAGATCATGGCCGAGACGAAGATCGCCTTGATGACGGGAGCCCACGCATCGACGAACTCGGCGGGCGGCATGAGATAGACCTGCCAGCGCTGGCCTGAGTCCGTGAGCGCCGAACAATCGAAGTCATAGGGCGGAGAGACCGACTCCAGCAGCACCGGGTCCGAGAGGCAGGAGAAGGCTTTGAAGATTTCGCCCAGAATGCCTTGAAAGCCGCCGCTCGATGAGTCCTGCCGCGACTGGTTGATTTCTTCCTCGACACGCCGCGCGAGATCAAAGCCCGAAACGTGCATCGCATAGGCGAAGTCCAGCCACGCATCGCCCGCGCCGGGGATCAGGTTGATGACGCGGTACAGGCTGGGGAGCGTCAGCACGCCATTCTGTTCGACCAACGTCAGGATCAGGGCTTCGACGATATCCCGCGCCCGCAGCTCGAAATACTTGCCATTAGCCGATCCCGAGAGCGGGATCATGTTTTCGGTGAAGACCTTCACGTCCGAGACGAGAGTCCGGCTCCCCTTGCAGATGTAGGAGACGGGATTGAGCCTGTTCTGCGGAAGCCCATGCAGGCCAAGCGGATTCCAGTACGCGCAGAATTTGCCATCCGGCGTTTGGTCCTGCGAGATCGCGGCCAGTTCGCCCTTCATGTCGAGGGCCAGCAGCGAGCCACCGCTGTAAATGCCCGAACAGAGATTGTAGGCGAGAATATCGCGCAGCTTGCCGGAGCGAGCGCCCGCCGTTAGCAGCAGGCCGCCCGCACCGTGATACCAGAGCGGCTTGTTATCGAAGAAGCCGATAAACAGGGACGTTGGCGTTTGCCGGAAGAAGTTGGCATCCGCCAGTTCGCGCGACGATGCGAAGCCTGCGCTGCCGAAGCGGTAATGCTCATTGCGCTCTTGGATCATGGGGTAGCTTTCGCTTTCCAATAAAAAAGCCGGACAGCGTGAACGCGGCCCGGCTCGAAAGTGCAGAGAGGGGCAGCCTTCAGAAGATCATGCCCAGAACGCCGATGACCATGAGGCCGAGGATGACGGTTCCGATGACCGCATCCCAGTCGATGACCTTTTTCTTCACTTCGAACGGGCGGATATGCGCGCCCCTTCCGACGGTCTTGTCTTTGGTGAACATAGTTTGGCTCCTTTCGTGCCGGGGGTTGAGGGGGATCAGAGGAAACGCGCGGCAATCGCGAGACCGCCCATGACGAGCGCGGTTGAGATCGAGGCGCGTGCGAAGAAGAAGATCAGCAGCGCGACGATCAGCCACCAGACGAAGGCGGTGATGTCTTCAAAGCCATATCCATAATGGTTGGCGGTGAAGCCTTGTACCCAGCCCACGGTTCGATTGTACGCAACGGGCGTGGCGAAGAACGCGACGACGACCGCCAGCACATTGGCGAGGCCCGTAACGGACGACATGAAGATCGACCGTCCGGCTTGGTTTTGTTGGTGTTGCTGCTGATGCCACGGCTGCATGACGGCGACTCCTTTCGTGAAGGAGAAGCTACGTCAGGCGCAGAGCGGCTTTAGGGGGATATGGAAATACGGGAGGCTTTTCCGTGGCAAAAAGCCGACTGCAAATGCTACATTACGTTCTGACTAACGTATCGGAAAATGTTCAAAGCCGAAGCCAAGCAGACACGAAATCGTTCGTGATTTTTACCGTTGGAGTAATGGAACAAGAAAATGGCGTTTTGAAAAGAGGCAATTAATTGACCATCAAAGTAGTAAAAATCGGCAACAAGACGGTGGGTCCCGCGAAGGCTGTGCATGACGCGCAGTTTCAGATGAGAACGGTACTAACCCTCGAACCGTTTGATTATGTCGATCTTTGGCTGCGGCGCCAGCACAAGACTGAGGCGCTGTTCTATTGGCGGCAGGCGCGGGATTTTTATCGAGCAGCAAAGGGACTTCCAATGGAGTCCGCGCCTTTGGTGCTCTACTACTGCTTCATGAACGCTGCGAAGTCATTGCTCGCTTCAAAGGGTGTAACATTCAACGCTCACCATGGAGTTGGATCACATCGTATGAGGGGGCCAAACAGCAAGGTGGTGCTTAGCAATGAGGGCATTATCATAAAAAATAGTGGAATTGTGCCGTCGTTGGCGGGGTACTTTGGCGAGACAGAGCCCAATTTAACGCACAGCCTTGAGGATGTGCTCTACAATCTAGTGTTCGTTCATCGCACCTACTGCCTTAGCTACCCGAACAAGAAAGAACGTTTTCTTCCGTTGAAGAATGTTGCCTTCGTTCTCGATAGCAATACAGACGAAGTCTGGTTTTCTGCGGATGCAGTTGACGATGCCGACTGGAAGTTCTTCCGTCGGAATCTTCCACCAGAGGTTTTGGCTGATCCTAACGGAACCGCAGCAATAACTTCAAATACGCGGATATCTTGGGCTTCGCTGAATGAGCCTTCAAACGCGGAGCTTGGCCAACTTAGGCTTCTCAATCAAAATCTCCGCCGCGTTCTGCACTACATCAATGGCGCACATACGCTTTGGTATTTAAAGTCATCCGGCTCGTATCAGATCGACCGACATCCAATCACGCTAACTCTCGCTGCAATGCATCGATTGAGTGAGATTTGCCGATACAAACCTTCTGAACTTAGATCGTTTCTGGATGGCCAGAAAAATTGGCTCTTGAGCGAATTTGTTGCCATGGCACCTGCGCAATTCCTTGATGAAATCGCGTGCGAGATGACCGGGTATCAGATTATGATTCCGAATGTCCGAACTCCAGTTTGAAGTAAGAACATGAAGATTTACATCGGTTGCGGCTTGACCCACGTTCCGCGCGAAATTTTCGATCAATACGTGGCATACCTACACGAGCTTGCCGCCGGACTTCGAGCAATTCCTGAGGTCACAAGCGTCCGCTATGCGCTCGTTGACAGCGATCCCCAGCTTGCCCTGAAGCCAGCCTCGGATCGCGCAGCCCTCTGCTACGACTGGGATAGAAGGATGGTTGAAGAGGCCGACTTGATGGTAGCCGACGCCAGCTTCGCGTCTACAGGCCTCGGAATCGAGCTTCAGATCGCGGAAACCGCTGGAATTCCAATTATTATGTTATACCGCCTCTCGCTGATTGAGACTCATTTTTGGGATTCCCAAGGGTCGCGA
>CAZDRH010000011.1:0-92415 GCA_964507915.1 uncultured Caulobacterales bacterium | reverse complement strand
CCGACTCGATCATCTCGTGATAGAGGTCGTTGCCCTCGCGCGTGCGCTCGCCGACACCGGCGAAGACGGAATAGCCGCCATGCACTTTCGCGATGTTGTTGATGAGCTCCTGTATGAGCACGGTCTTGCCGACGCCCGCGCCGCCAAAGAGGCCGATCTTGCCGCCCTTGGCGTAGGGGCACAGAAGATCGACGACCTTGATGCCGGTGACGAGGATCTCGGCTTCCGTCGACTGTTCGACGAAGGGCGGCGCCGCCTGGTGAATGCCGCGGCGCGATTTGAACTCGATGGGACCTGCCTCATCGACGGGCTCGCCGATGACGTTCATGATGCGGCCGAGCGTGCCGTCGCCGACCGGCACCGCGATCGGCGCGCCGGTGTCGCGCACCTTCTGCCCACGGACGAGACCTTCGGTCGAGTCCATGGCGATGGTGCGCACGGCGTTTTGCCCCAGATGCTGGGCGACTTCGAGCACGAGGCGATTGCCTTTGTTCTCGGTCTCGAGCGAATTCAAAATCGCCGGCAGATCGCTGTCGAATACGACGTCGACGACGGCGCCGATGACCTGGCTGATGCGGCCTTCTTGCAACATGGGTTTTCTTCCTTCAGTCAATTCGTTCGTTAACGGATGAGTCGAATTTCAACGGGGTGCGGGAAAACTGCTTCCGCCCAAGCGCGATCGGCCGTCAGCGCCGGCATGCCTGATTCCACCGCATGGCCAAGACAAAAGCCGTCGCCGAGCGAGATTTTCCCACGGCCCGGCGGCAGATCGGCGGCCATCATGTCGGCGGCGAGTCGGGCGGTCGTTTCGGCGGGGCATACGAGCCTGACGCCAGCGTCGCGCAGCATCTTGTCTATGCCTTCGCGCGGCGCATCAATGCGTTTGCGCCTCACCGCGTCAAAGACTTCAGCGAGATTGACGATCGACATTGATGCACCCGCAAGCGCCTCTTCGGCGCGCTCGGCCCCTGGCTCCTGCAGGACGATGCTGAGCACCGCTGAGGCGTCGAGCATCATTCCGCGCGATCCTTCTTCGCGACCGCAGCACGCCGCGCGTCCTCTTCGATCCGAGCCCATTTGGCGTCGACTGCAGCGACGTCTTCATTGCGGAACTCACGCACGATCTCCGCCGCCGACGGCAGTCCAGGCGGAAGATTGGCCGCGACACGCCGCTGCAACTCTCGTAGAGCTGTGAAATCGGGTTTCAACTTCGGCGTCGCATGCGCCGCGATCAGCGCCCGCACTTCCTCTTCCATGCTCCGGCCGTTCGCCGCCGCTTTGAGCCGCAGCGCGTCGTGAACCTCGTCCGGAACCTGTCTGATCGTGAGCGTTTTCATGGCTGATGTGTAAGCAATGCTAGCATTGCTGTCAATGCTGTCAGACGATTAAGATGGTCACGGGAATGTTGCCGCGGGTCGCCTTCGAATAAGGACAGACTTGGTGGGCCGCGTCGACGAGCGCCTTGGCTTCATCCGCTGGAAGGCCCGGAATGGAGACTGTGAGCTTCACGTCGAGATTGAACCCTTCGTTCCGCGTAATGCCGACATCCGACGTCACTTTGGCGGTGGATGCATCCTTCTTCTGCTGGCCGGCGACAAAGAGGAGCGCCGAGCCGAAGCAGGAGGCGTAGCCGAGCGCAAAGAGCTGCTCCGGGTTCGAGCCTTCGCCCGAACCGCCGAATTCCTTGGCAGGCTGCATGGCGAACCACACACCTGAGCCGTCGAGCGTGACCTTTCCTGCCCGGCCGCCCTGCGCTGTTGCCTTGGTTCTGTAGGTCGTCATTAGACCGCCTCCGCGCCCGAAATGATTTCGATGAGCTCCTTGGTGATCTGGGCCTGGCGTGCGCGGTTATATTGCAGCGTCAGGCGGTCGATCATCTTGCCAGCGTTGCGCGTGGCGCTGTCCATGGCGGACATGGACGCGGCCTGTTCCGAGGCGACGTTTTCGAGGAGCGCCCGGAAAATCTGTACGCTGACATAGCGCGGCAACAGCGCCTTGAGGATCTGCTCCTCGTCCGGCTCATATTCGTAAACGGCGCCTTTGAGATCGGGCGCAGGCGCGCCTTCCGGGGCCTTGGCCGGCACGATCTGTTGCGCCGTCGGCACCTGGCTCACGACGGACTTGAACCTGCCGTAAAACAAGGTCGCGACGTCGAACTCCCCGGCCTCAAAGCGCTGGAGGACCTTGTCGCCGATCTTCTGGGCCTCGCTGAAACCGATCGCCCTCGTCTCCGTGAAGTCGACCTTGTCGATGATGAGGTCGCTGTAAAGACGCTTCAACTGGTCGAAGCCTTTGCGGCCGACGCAGAAGAGTTTGACCGTCTTGCCCTCGCGCTGCAGGCGGACGATGTGCTCCCGCGCAAGGCGCGCGATAGACGAGTTGAACGCGCCGCAGAGGCCTTTGTCCGCCGTTGCGACGACCAGAAGATGCGTGTCCTGCTTGCCCGTCCCGGCGAGAAGCTTCGGCGCGTTCGGGTCGACTTTGACGCTCGCCGAAAGATTGGCGAGCACCGCCTCCATCCGCTCCGTATACGGACGCGCCGCCTTGGCGGCCTCTTCGGCGCGCTTCAGCTTGGCCGCAGCGACGAGCTGCTTGGCCTTGGTGATCTTCTTGGTCGATTTGACCGAGGCGATCCGGTTTTTGAGGGATTTGAGGGAGGGCATCCCTGCTCCTTACGCAAACCGCTTGACGAAGGCGTCGAGCAACGCGATGAGCTGTTTCTCGGACGCGTCCGACAGCGCCTTCTCATCGCGAATCGTCTTCAGCAACGCCGCATGGTCCGCATGGAGATGGCCGAGGAGGCCCTTCTCGAAGTCCTGCACGCGCGCCTTCGGCAGCTTGTCGAGATAGCCGCGGACGCCCGCAAAAATCACGCAGACCTGTTCTTCGACCTGCAGCGGGGAGAACTGGCCCTGCTTCATGAGTTCGGTCAGCCGTTCGCCGCGCGCGAGGATTTTCTGCGTCGTCGCGTCGAGGTCGGAGCCGAACTGCGCGAAGGCGGCAAGTTCCCGGTACTGAGCAAGCTCGCCTTTGATCTTGCCCGCGACCTGCTTCATCGCCTTGATCTGCGCTGACGAGCCGACCCGCGAGACCGAGAGGCCGACGTTCACCGCCGGGCGGATGCCCTGATAGAAGAGGTCGGTTTCGAGGAAGATCTGGCCGTCGGTAATCGAAATGACGTTGGTCGGGATGTAGGCGGACACGTCATTCGCCTGCGTCTCAATGATCGGCAGCGCCGTCAGCGAGCCCGAGCCGTGCGAGGCGTTCAGCTTCGCGGCGCGCTCAAGCAGACGCGAGTGGAGATAGAAGACGTCGCCCGGATAGGCCTCGCGGCCCGGCGGGCGGCGGAGCAGCAGCGACATCTGGCGATAGGCGACGGCCTGTTTGGAAAGGTCGTCATAGATCATTAGCGCGTGCATGCCGTTGTCGCGGAAATATTCGCCCATGGCGCAGCCGGCGAAGGGCGCAAGGAACTGCAGCGGCGCAGGCTCGGACGCCGTCGCGGCGACGACGATCGAGTATTCCATCGCGCCATTGTCTTCGAGCGTCTTCACGATCTGCGCGACCGTCGAGCGCTTCTGGCCGATGGCGACGTAGACGCAATAAAGCTTTTTCGACTCGTCGCCGAGCTTGTTCACGTCCTTCTGGTTCAGGATCGCGTCGACGGCGATCGCCGTCTTGCCGGTCTGGCGGTCGCCGATGATGAGCTCGCGCTGGCCGCGGCCGATCGGGATCATGGCGTCGATCGCCTTGATGCCCGTCTGCATCGGTTCGTGCACGGACTTGCGGGGCAGGATGCCCGGCGCCTTGACGTCGACTTGGCGCCGCTCCGTCGCCACGATCGGGCCCTTGCCGTCGATCGGGTTGCCGAGCGGATCGACGACGCGGCCAAGCAGGCCCTTGCCGACCGGCACGTCGACGATGGCGCGCGTGCGCTTGACCGTATCGCCTTCCTTGATCTCGCGGTCTTCGCCGAAGATCACGACGCCGACATTGTCCGCCTCGAGGTTGAGGGCCATGCCCTTCACCCCGTTGGCGAATTCAACCATTTCGCCGGCCTGCACATTGTCGAGCCCGTAGATGCGCGCAATGCCGTCGCCGACCGACAGCACTTGTCCGATCTCAGAGACTTCGGCGTCCTTGCCGAAGTCGCGGATCTGGCTCTTCAGGATCGACGAAATTTCCGCCGCGTTCAGTTCCATGGCGTCAGGCCTCTTTCATCACAGATTTCAAGCGCGCAAGTTTGGTTTTGAGCGAGGAGTCGATCATGGTGGAGCCCACCTTCACGACAAGACCGCCCAGAATTTCAGGATCAACAGCAAGGTCGAGATTGACCGCCTTGCCGACCATCGCCTCGATTTCATGGCGCAGGCGGCGGACATGGTCTTCGCTCAACGGCGCGGCCGAAACGGCTTCCGCGCGCACTTCGCCGCGATGGGCGGAAAGGCGCGCCGCAAAGGCGTCAATCATCGGTTCCAGCGCAAAGAGGCGCCGGTTCTTGGCGACCAGCAGGAGAAAATTCCGCGTCAGCGCGGATACGCCCGCCTTCTCCGCGATCGCGCCGATGGCCCGCATCTGGTCGTCCGCGCCATAGACGGGGCTTCTCAGGAACTGGCGAAACGGTTCCGAGCCTTTGACGGCCTGCTTGAGGCGCTTGAGGTCGCCATCCACGGCGTCGACCACGTTTGTCTCGAGCGCGAGATCGAAAAGCGCGCCCGCGTAACGCGACGCAATTCCAGCGACAGGGCCAGTTCTAGGGCGGGCATTCGAGGCGGCGGCGTCGGCAGGCATCGGGGCGGAGTGCTCCAGTGCGAAGGCGCGCCGATGGGGCGGTGCGCTTACGTCTTTGATTTTACAGCGATTTTGAGGGCTTCAGACGGCGCGCCAACGGCCCCCGGAACGCGGGTAGGCGGGCGCTTAGCACGGGTCTTACCGTGACGCAACATAAGCATGTACGTATTGCGCAAGCGGTGAGACGCCGCCTTCAGAATTCAGAAACGATAGCCGAGCCTTGCCCCAAGATTGTCTAGGCCTTCGTTTTCTGAACACAGACCGGCATTCGACGCGTGGCTGTAATAGGCTGAGACACTCGTGCGATCCGTCGCCATCACGCCGATCTCGCCGCTGAAACGGAACAGCGCGCGGCAGCCGAGGAAGGCGAAATCACCGGCGAGCGGCTCTCCCTGTTCAAACGTCGTGTCGCCGTCATGAACGGCAATGGCGGCGCTCGTCGCCACGAACAGCCGCTTTGCAAGATCCTGACGCCAAGCAAGGCCTGCATAAACCTCGCTCGTCGCGGCGCCGTCGAAAGCGAGCGTCGCCCCAACCATAGGACGCGGATAGAGCAAAGGCATCAGCGCCCGTGGTGTCCGAAATTGCGCCTCGACATTCACCGCAACGCCGTCTTCGCGGCCCGAGGAAATCGGGCCCACATCATGCGCAAGCACCCCGAATTGAAGGCTCTCAAGGCTGCCCGCTTTAGCCGTCGCGGCGGCGCTGACAGCGGCCGCAGCCAGAAAAGAGAAAAGACGCATGACGAGAGGCTCCCGAATTGGGACATCGCCCTGCAATCCGGGCGCCGCATGGCGCACCGTCTCGCCATTGTGTAGGGCGATGGGCGATGACCCGCCCGCCTTTGCTCTTTGATGTTCAGCGCCGCGCCCGCGCCCGCGCTCGGGCCGCGAAGACCTTCGCCGACCACGACTTTCTCCACCGGCGCGTCATGCTCGACATCGTCGATCGGCTGGAGACCGTGACGCGCCGTTTCGGCGACGCCGTCGTTTACGGAGCGAGCGGGCTTACGGGCCTTTTGACCCCGGCTTGCAGCGTCGGGCGTCTTGTGTGCGCCGATCTTGCGCGGAGCCGTCTGCCTGGCGGCGGCATCGCTTTCGACGAGGAGTTCAATCCGATTACAGACGGTACGCTCGACCTTGCGGTCAGTGTGCTGACTTTGCACGCCGTCAACGATCCGGTGGGCGCGATCACGCAGTGGCGCAAGGCCCTGCGGCCGGACGGACTCTTCATCGCCGCCATATTCGCCGAAGACACGCTCTCAACTTGGCGAGCGGCGCTCTATGCGGCCGAAGCCGCGCAAAAGGGCGGCGTCGCGCCGCGCGTGCACCCTTTTGCCGCCGTGCAGGACCTTGGGGCTGCGTTGCAGCGGGCAGGGTTCGCTTTGCCGGTCGTCGACATCGACCATGTCGACATAACCTATCAAGACGCCGGCCGGCTGCTCGCCGATCTGAAGGGCATGGGCGAGACGGGCGCGCTTGCAAACGCTCCGCCCCCGGCCGGAAGGGGCCTCCTCGCCGACGCGCTGGCGCGGCTTGACCGCGCAGGCGGGAAAGTCCGCTTCGACATTGCGTATCTCACGGGCTGGGCGCCGCACCCTTCGCAGCCAAAACCCCTGAAACCCGGCTCCGCGACGCAGGGCCTGGAAGCGGCGGTCAAAGCCGCGAAACCGGATTAGCCGGCCAGCGAACTCGAGATTGTGGAGTACATGTCTTGGGTCGACGCCGCATAGTTATTCACGGCGGCGACGATCGCGAGAAATATAAGCGATACGATCAGCGCATATTCGATGACAGTCGCGCCGCTTTCGTCGCGCGCAAAATCCGAACACAGACGATTCCAGTGCGCGCTGCGCGTCACAGAAAGTCCCTCAGCTGGGCCGCGAGCGGCTTGTCCGCTGGCGGCATGTCGTAGGCGGAGAAGTCCTGCGGGCGAACCCAGGCGAGCGCTTGGGCCTCCGCAGGCCGCGGCGATCCGGTCCACTTCCGGCACAAGAATAGGGGCATCAAAAGATGAACGCCGCCTGAAGGCTCGGACGCGAAAGCGAATGGCGCAAGGCAGGAAGGCGCAACGTCGATGCCGAGTTCCTCGGCAAGCTCGCGCGAAAGCGCCGCCTCGGGGGTCTCGCCGTCTTTCAACTTGCCGCCAGGAAACTCCCACAGACCGCTCCATTCCTTGCCGGCGGGCCGCTGCGCCAGGAGGACGCGCCCGTCAGTGTCGATAAGCGCGCAGGCCGCAACGAGAAGCAGCTTCGCCACGATTTCGCCCCAATTCTTGTCGTTAGACCTTGACGGACCGTTACCAGCGCCGACGCAATTTGACGATGCCTTAAGGCGGCGGCCTGCGGCTTCGCTGTTGATTGACCTGAATGGCGCGACAGCCTTTCACGAAGCCCGCGTCAGGACCTGGTCCTTTCGTGCGGACGCCGCGCCTCAGGGCCGACTTGGCCCTTCCGTGTAGTAAACGACGTCGCTGTCTTCTTTCAGCGAGGTGAGCGTCGCCTCAATCGTCTTGAGGCGGAGATAGCGCTTCACCTCGTCGCGCACTTCGGCATAGGCGACGCCGCCCGCGCCTCGCCGCGCGGTCACTTCCACAATATGCCAGCCGGCGTCTGTCTGGAACGGCGCGGCGCGCGCGCCGGATGTCGTCGAAAAGGCGACCGCCGCCAGCGTCGCTTCTGCGCCGCCGCGATTAAAGAAGCCAAGATCGCCGCCCCTTTCACCAGAGACACGATCAAGCGACAATGTTTTTGCAAGCTCTGCAAAGTCCGCTCCGCCATCGAGCGCGGCGACGACCTGCAGCGCGTCATCTTCGGTCGCAACGAGGATTTGGCGCGCCCGCACTTCCTCGCCCATGCGCGTGGCGTCCGCTTGCGCTGCATAGAGCTTGCGCGCCGCCTCTTCCGAGACAGAGGACTCAATTTTGGTTTGCAGGAAGGCCGAGGCGAGAATGCGGTCGCGCGCGGCGACAAGCTGGCGCGCGACATCCGGATTGCGTTGCACCCCTGCTTCTGCCGCCGCACGCGACAGGAGGCGCTGGTCGATATAGGTCTCAACGAGCTTGCGCTCGAAGGCCGCCTTGACGGTGAGGGGCGCGTCAGCCGCAAGGGCCCCAGTCGCGACCGCTGCGGCCTTCACATCGGAAAGGTGCACATAGCGCCCGTCGACGCGGGCCACGATCGGGTCGGCGCTGCGTGACGGCGGACGCAGGAATCCCTCTGCGAGGGCCGATTGCGAGGCGGGCGCTACACGCAGCTCGTCTAGGATCCAGAGCGCAGCGATGACAAGGATGACGCCTGAAAAGGCGGAGTACGCGCGCCCGCCGCGCGTTGGCAGCCATCGCAAGAGGTCCGCGAAAGTCCGTCCGAAAAGACCCGCCAACCGCCGGGCTCCGCGAAGGGCGGATTGAACGCCGAACTTGACGCCGCGCCACAGCGCCGAATCAAGGGCGCGCGCGAGGCGCCAGACCGTCGCGATCACTTTCCCGACAGCCCGCCAGGCGCCCAGGAAAACCGCCGCGGCGCTGTGCGCCGCCGCCGCCAAAATCCTTTTCGGATTGAGGCCATTACGCCGTCTATCTGTGGGGCCGATCGTCATCCTTTGACGCCCCTGGTTTCGTTGACACCCTCAGCGCCCGTCACTATGTCTCGCGGGCTCTGAAAGAGACGCCCCTTTGGCTGAATCGGCGGTTTTGCGCGCATCGGCAAGCGGCTCTGAGAGACTGTCATCAAGGCAAATCGCACATGGCGCTGCTCGGCTTCGCAAAAAAGATTTTCGGCTCTTCAAACGACCGGCGGCTCAAGCCTCTATGGCGCCGCGTCGAGGCGATCAATGCGCTCGAAGACGAGATCGCGACGCTCACCGACGAAGGCCTCATCGCCCGCACCGCGGCATTCAAGGAAAGAGTCAAGAACGGGGAGTCCCTCGACGACCTACTCGAAGAGGCCTTTGCGACCGTGCGCGAAGGCGCCCGCCGCGCGCTCGGTCAGCGCCACTACGACGTGCAGATGATCGGCGGCATGGTGCTGCACAGGGGCGACATCGCCGAAATGAAGACCGGCGAAGGCAAGACTCTTGTCGCGACGCTCGCCGCCTATCTCAACGCGCTGTCGGGCCGGGGCGTCCATGTCGTCACCGTCAACGACTACCTCGCCAAGCGCGACGCCGAATGGATGGGCCGGGTCTATGAACGCCTCGGCATGACGACGGGCTGCATCGTCCACGGATTGTCGGATGTCGAACGCCGCCAGAATTACGCCTGCGACATCACCTACGGCACCAACAACGAATTCGGCTTCGACTATCTGCGCGACAATATGAAATCCTCTCTGGAGGAAATGGTGCAGCGCGGCCACGTCTACGCCATTGTCGACGAAGTCGACTCAATCCTGATCGACGAGGCGCGCACGCCCCTCATCATCTCAGGCCCGACGGACGACAAGTCCGAACTCTACCTCGCCATCGACGACCTCATGCCGCGCCTTGAAGCCGGCGATATCGAGATCGACGAGAAGCAGCGCTCCGTCGTCCTTACCGAACAGGGCAATGAGCGCATGGAAGCCCTGCTGAAGGAGGCGAACCTCCTTGAGGGCGAGAGCCTTTATGACGCAGTCAACATCTCGATCGTGCACCACGTCAATCAGGCGCTGAAAGCCCACAAGATCTTCCAGAAAGACAAGGACTACATCGTCCGGCACGACAAGGTCGTCATCATCGACGAATTCACCGGCCGCATGATGGAAGGCCGCCGCTGGTCCGAAGGGCTGCACCAGGCGGTCGAGGCCAAGGAGCGCACGGCGATCCAGCCCGAGAACCAGACGCTCGCCTCCATCACCTTCCAGAATTATTTCCGGCTCTACGACAAGCTCGCCGGCATGACCGGCACGGCCATGACTGAAGAGGCAGAATTCGCCGACATTTACAAACTCGTCGTTTGCGAAGTGCCAACCAACAGACCGATCTCGCGCAAAGACCACGACGACGAACTCTACATGACCGCCGCCGAGAAATATAAGGCGATCGTGGTCGAGATCGCCGACTGCTACAAGCGCGGCCAGCCCGTGCTTGTCGGCACGGTCTCAATCGAAAAGTCAGAGCACCTGTCGACGTTGCTTTCTGACAAGAAATTCTATCGTGACACGGCCAAGGCCTTGCGCGACCGTGCGGCGACGCTGAAGGGCAAGGAAGCCGCCTTCAAAGAGGCGATCGAGGAAAAGGCCGTCTACCTCGAAGAGCTCGCCGCTAAAAAAGAGCCGATCCCGCACCGGGTTCTCAACGCACGCTTCCACGAGCAGGAGGCGCAGATCGTCGCTGACGCCGGCGTGCCGGGCGCCGTCACCATCGCGACGAACATGGCCGGCCGCGGCACGGACATTCAGCTCGGCGGCTCCGTCGATATGCAGCTCATGAATGCGCTTGAGGAAGGCGACACGCCGGAATCAATCGCCTCGAGGCGCGCCGGCATCGAAGCGCGTGCCGCCGAAGCGAAACAAAAGGCGCTCGCCGCGGGCGGCCTTTATGTTCTCGGCACGGAGCGGCATGAAAGCCGCCGCATCGACAATCAGTTGCGCGGCCGTTCGGGCCGTCAGGGCGACCCGGGCACGACGAAATTCTATCTCTCGCTCGAAGACGATCTCATGCGCATCTTCGGCAGCGGCATGGAAAAGATGCTGAAGCGTTTCGGCATCAAGCCAGACGAGTCGATCGAGCATCCCTGGTTCACGAAAGCTGTCGAGACGGCGCAGAAGAAGGTCGAACAGCGCAATTTCGATATGCGCAAGAACGTCCTCAAATTCGACGACGTCATCAACGACCAGCGCAAGGCGATCTTCGAGCAGCGCATCGACTTCATGTCGGCCGCTTCCGTCGAAGAAATCGTCGCCGAAATGCGCCAGCAACTCGTCACGGACCTCGTCGCCAAGCACGTGCCGGAGAAGTCCTATGCCGAGCAGTGGGACATTCCGGGCCTTGAGCGCGAGGTCGAGGACATTTTCGACAAGAAGATCCTGGTCGCCGAACTCGCCTCGAAGGAAGGCGTCGCTGACGCTGAGATCATCGGCATGCTGAACGAAGAGGCGTCCAAGCACTATGCGCAGCGCGTCGTCGATATCGGGCCTGACATCGCACGCCGGATCGAAAAGGCCTTCCTGTTGCATGTTCTCGACACGAACTGGCGCGAGCATCTGCAGCAGCTCGACCATCTGCGTTCGGTCGTTTGGATGCGCGGCCACGCCCAGCGCGACCCGATCAACGAATTCAAGACGGAGGCCTTCGCCCTCTTCGAAGGACTCCTCGACAGCTTGCGCCGCGACGTGACCCGTATGCTGATGCGCGTGCAGGTGCGTGGCCCGGAACAGGCGCCGCCGACGCCGGCGCGGCGCCCGATCCCGATGACGGAGGTCCATCAGGATCCGGTCACCGGCGAGAACGAAATGGAATTCGCCGAAGCCGCCATCGGCCGTATCGGCCGGCCCTCTGCCGGGATCGGCACGATGTCGGCGCGGGTCCGTGCCTCGCAGGTCGATCCAAACAATCCGGCGACCTGGGGGGCAGTCGCGCGGAACTCGCCCTGCCCCTGCGGCTCGGGCAAGAAATTCAAGCATTGCCACGGCACGATCTGACGGAGGCCGGGTTTGCCCATCGCCTTTCGCCAGGTGACGCCGGTCTTGCGCATTTTCGATGAGGCCATAGCGCGCGAATTCTACGTCGGCTTTCTCGGCTTCGAGGTCGCCTTCGAGCATCGCTACGGCGAGAATTTTCCGCTCTATCTCGCGGTGGAGCGCGGCGGCGTTGAACTGCACCTGTCGGAGCATTTCGGCGACGGATCGCCTGGCGCGAATGTCCGTATCGAAACCAAAGACCTCGCCGCTTTCGCCGCAGAATTGCAGGCGCGCGACTACCGTTACGCCAAGCCCGGCTGCCCTGAGCCGGGCGCCGGCGGCGGTCCGGAGATGACGATTGCTGATCCTTTCGGGAACCGCCTGACGTTTTGGGAAGACGCGGCCGCGGCGCCATGAAGCTCAACCAAGTCACGATCACGGTCGCGGATTTTGAACGCTCCAAGGCCTTTTTCGCTGCGCTCGGTCTCAAGCTTATTGTGGACTCTCCGCCGCGTTATGCGCGCTTCATCGTTCCCGGCAATGACGCGACATTCTCGATCGAAGCAGCGCCCGATCTCGCCCCGGGGGCCGACCGCACGCATGTCTATTTCGAATGCGACGACCTCGACGCGCGCTGCGCCGCGCTCGCGGCGGGCGGCTTCAATTTTGTGGAAAAGCCCGCGGACAAGCCCTGGCTCTGGCGCGAGGCCAAACTCCTCGACCCCGACGGCCGCGAAATCATTCTCTATTTCGCCGGTGAGAACCGTCTAAACCCGCCCTGGCGGATCAAGGATTAAGCGAGCCCGTCCAAACGCGCGTCTGACGATTCCGCGACCCCTTACCGGGTTTAGGTAAGGCGGCCCAAAGTGTTAACCAGCGCGGTTCGCGTTTTCGCGCTTTCGGGCTATGGTGCGCGTCGGTCGCCGTTATGAACCCCTTGCTCGAACGCATTTCTGTCGATCCGAACATCTGTTTCGGGAGGCCCTGCATCAAGGGCGCCCGCATTTGGGTCTCGCTCATTCTCGACTTTCTGGCAGACGGTCAGAGTGAGGCGGAGATCCTGACAGCCTATCCCCAACTCGTTCGAGATGACATTCGCGCCGCCATCGCCTACGCCGCCGAGATTGCGCGCGAACGGGTCGTGCCGGCGCCCGCCGCCGAATGAAGTTCAAGCTCGACGAAAACCTCGGCGAATTCGGCCGTGACCTTCTTGAAAAAGCGGGACATGACGTAATGACTGTCGCCCAGCAAAGCTTGTGCGGCGCGCGGGATGAGACTCTCTTTGCGGTCTGCAAACAGGAGGGACGCGCGCTGGTCACGCTCGACCATGATTTCGGTCAGATTACCCGATTTGCGCCCGGTGAAATCGGAACCGTGATCCTGGAATGTCGCGGACGCCTGACGCCGGATGCAATTCGTGCTCGCATCCGCGATCTCGTCGCCGTGCTCAGGACTCACGCGCTCGGAACCGGGCTTTGGGTCGTCGAACCCGGCCGCGTGCGCATGCGCCAGAACGAAGACCTTTAGCTCAAGCGAGCCCCGCCCGGCCGATGGCGAGGAATTTCGACCGCCGATGCGCGCGCAGCGCATCGGGCGAAAGATGCTCAAGCTCATGAATCGCCGCCTCGACCGCGTCGCCGAGGCGTTCGACCGTGTGCAGATGATCGCGATGCGCGCCGCCGCGCGGCTCCGGTATGACGGCGTCGACGACGCCGAGGCCGAGGAGGTCGTCGGCGGAGATCTTCATCGCTTCGGCCGCGTCAGCGGCTTTCGATTCGCCCTTGCCGGCGGCGTCCTTCCAGAGGATCGAGGCGCAGCCCTCCGGCGAAATCACGGAATAGACCGAATGCTCCAGCATCAAAACCTTGTTGCCGGCGGCGAGCGCGACCGCGCCGCCTGATCCGCCCTCCCCGACGATGACGGAGACGAGCGGACTGCCGAGCCCCAGGCACTTTTCCGTACAGGTTGCGATGGCTTCGGCCTGTCCACGCTCCTCGGCGCCCTTGCCGGGATAGGCGCCCGGCGTGTCGACGAGCGTGACGACCGGCAGATGGAAACGTTCGGCCATATCCATGAGGCGGATCGCCTTGCGATAGCCTTCGGGATTGGCCATGCCGAAATTGTGCTTCACGCGGCTCGCCGTATCCGAACCTTTTTCGTGGCCGATGAGCATGATCGAACGGCCGCGGAAGCGGGCGGGGCCGCCGACGATCGCATGGTCTTCGCCGAATCCGCGGTCGCCCGCGAGCGGCGAGAAATCCTCCGTCATCAGACGAACATAGTCCGAGAAATGCGGCCGCGCCGGGTGGCGTGCGACCTGCGTTTTCTGCCAGCGCGACAGCTTGCCGTAGACGTCGGACAGGAGCTGGTCGGCCTTGGCCTGTAGCTTCTCGACCTCGTCATGGACATTCGCCCCGCCGGAGGCCTTTTTGAGGTCCGCAATGCGGCCTTCGAGTTCGGCGATCGGCTTTTCGAATTCAAGATAGGTTCGCATGGGGCTTCTCTAGCGCAGCCCGTCGTTTAGCGGAACCTTGCGGCCCAATCTTTAACGCTGCCGGCGCAATTTTCGCCGGTCCGACGCTTGCGCGAGCGGGTGCCGGGTCCGGACAATCTCGGCGAGCCTTTCGCCGGCGACATGGGTGTAAATCTGCGTCGTCGTGATGTTTGCGTGGCCGAGCATGTCCTGCACGCTGCGAAGGTCGGCGCCGCCCTCGAGGAGGTGCGTTGCAAAGGCGTGGCGCAGCACATGGGGCGAAAGGCGCGCCGGATCGATATTTGCTTTAACGGCAAGCCCCTTCAACTGCTGGGCGAAGCGCGCAGGGGTGAGCCGCCCCGTCTTGCCGCGCGAGGGAAACATGAACGGGCTTTCCGACGCGCTGGGAAACTGGCTCCGGACGCGGATGTAAGCGTCGAGCGCGGCGGCGGCTTCTGCGCCGAGCGGCGCGACGCGCTCCTTGCCGCCCTTGCCTCTGATAACGAGGCCGCGCGCGCCCTTCCGATACGCCGAACGCGGCAGCGCCGTTAGCTCCGAAACCCTGAGGCCTGACGCATAGAGGAGCTCCACCATCGCCTTGAGGCGCAGGCCGCGGGCGCCGTCCGCATCCGCCGCCTCCATCAGCCTCAGCGCTTCGTCCGGCGCCAGCGTTTTAGGCAAAGGGCGGCGCGTCTTCGGGCGATCGACTTCAGCGGCCGGATTGTCGCCGCGGAGACCCTCCGTATAGAGAAAGATATAGAACTGTTTCAGCGCCGACGCCTTGAGCGCCGCCGTTGAGGCGGCGAGCCCTTCCGCCGCAAGAGCGGCGAGGAAAGCGGAAAGGTCTGCGGCGCCTGCGGTTTCGAGCGTTTCGCCGCGGGCCTTCGCAAAGGCCTCGAAGCGTTCGAGATCGCGCCCGTAATTCTTGAGCGTCGAAGCCGAGGCGTCGCGCTCGACGGCCATCATTTCGAGAAAGCGCGCGATGAGGCTCTTCTTCGCGTTTGCGCCGCGCGCGCGTTTGGCGGCCGCGTTCAAGATCAGCGCGAGGGTTTGGGTTTGACGCGCGGGGCCGGCTTGGCCGCAGCGGCCGGTTTTGACGCGGCAGGCGTCGCGACTTTCGGCGCGGCGGACGCCGATGCCTTCTGCAAATTGGCGGCCGGCGCCGATGACAAAGACGGCGAAAGCGGCGTGCGCGATTCAAAACGCATGGCGAGAGTCTGGTCGAGATCAACGCCGCGCCTGAGGTCGTCGAGGCCTGCGGCGCGCAAGGACTGCGCGACCACAACCCGCGCAATCGCGTCCGAGAGCGGGGCGTCGGCGGAGGCGGCGAGCGCCGCCAGCGCCGCCTGGCCTTTCGAGCCGCCGAGCGCGGCGTCGAAGGCGGCTTCAAGGTAAGCGGGCATGGACGGGGCGATCGGCCCGAGACCGACCGGCGCGCGCTCCATGGGATCGCTGATCGCAAGATTGGCGCGGGCCGCGACGCGGCGGGCCGACACAGGGTCGAGGATATTCAGGGTGCTGACGAGATCGATGCGCTCCATGGCGTCGGACTCATCGAGGGGCGCGGCGCCCGGCTGCGGCTCCATCGCATCGAGCCAGACGCCCGCGCCCGCGCCGTCGCCGGCCGCAAGGCGCGCAAGGGCGAAGCGGGCGTAGTCGCGCGGCGCGAGAATGAGGCCCTCAAAGGATTTGACATCCGGCCCGTAGATGAGCGCTGCGGCGCGCAGCCGCGCAAAGCTGTTCGCCGCGCCGATCGCTTCGGCGACCTTGCCCGCCTTGTCGCGCGCAAGCTCCGGCGCGGCCATGCCGGCGATCTTCCGGTAGAGGAGAACGTCCGAATAAGGATCGTTCGGCCGCTGGGCCGCACGCGCTTCGGCGTTCGCGATTTCTGCGGCCGATGCGGGCAGCGCCGCGTAGAGAGCGGCGAGTTCGGCGCCGCGCACAGCGCCGCGCATGACGCCGAGAACGCCCGCCGCGGCGCGCGTCGCGGGATCGACGGCCGCATCGCTCATGACCGCTTTCAGAACCCCGCCGTCAGCGCGCCGGAGGTCGCCAGGCGTCAAGGGCAGTTTCAGCTGGCGCAGGGCCGCAAGGTGAAAGGCGTTTTCAAGCGCCGGCATGGCCTTCGGCGGCGCGCCCGTGACGAGCGCCGACAGAAGCGCTTCATCCGAATCCGAGAGCGCGCCCTGTTCGCGGAGAAGGCCGAGCGACAATTCGGCCGCGTCGCGTTCGCCCTTCGCGGCGTAGCAGAGCACGCGCAAGGTCACCCAGAAATTCGAATCCCGGCCTGAAGCGAGCGCGGCGTTGCGCAGACACGCGTCATTCACCTTGGCGTCGAGCAGGTCGGCGACGGCGAGCGCCTGACTGACCGACGGGTTGTTGCGCGCGGCGTTTGACAGACTTGCGATCGTGCGCGCCTCGTCGGCGTAGCCGGCGCGGACAAGCGCGAGGAGCTTTTTGCCGCCGAGATTGCCCGAAGCGTCATCCGGCCCGTCGCCATTCGACAGAAGCGTGCGCCGAATCGCTTCGCCGAGGCTTGGTGTGGCCGGCAAAGCCGGCAGAGAGTCTAGCAACCTCGAGAGAGTCGCCGCATCGGCGCCGCGCCACAAATCGCCGGGCAATCCGCCTTCGGATCGCGACAGCGTGCCGGTCGAGAAAACATCGCGCGCGAGCGCGGACTGCTCCACGGGCCTCGGCGTCAGCGTCTGGGCGCAAACAGGCAGCGCAAAGAGGCCGACCACAGCCGCGACGGCCGTCTTAAGGTTGAGCCTCGCCTGCACGCACCGCCTCCTGTTCGAACTGTTGAGTCTTTGGCCGCATCATTTCGCCATAGATCCAAAGGCCGATGAGAACCGCCACGAACAACACGGCGATGACCGCAATAAGGCGCACGGGTCCGGTCTCCTTTGCGCGCCGGCGGCGAGCCCCTTGCTGGCCAAGCAGCGCAGCATTCTTTACAGCCTATTCGATGGCCTCGCGCAAGAAACAACCAGTGGCAGCGCTCGCGGTCGCAAAGCCGGTCGTACTGATCGGCATGATGGGCGCCGGCAAAACGACGATCGGCAAACGCCTCGCGCCGAGGCTTGGCCTGCCGTTTTTCGACGTGGACGAAGAGATCGAAAAGGCGGCAGGCATGACGGTCGCTGACCTCTTTGAAAGCCATGGCGAGGAGAGTTTCCGGCGCGGGGAAGCCCAGGTGATCGCCCGGTTGCTCGCTGGCCCCCCCCATGTGTTGGCGACAGGCGGCGGGGCGATCGTCAATCCGGAAACGCGGGCCTTGATCAAGGAGAAAGGCATTTCGGTGTGGCTGCGGGCTGATGTCGACACGATTTTCAAGCGCGCGACGCGCCGGCCGACGCGTCCGCTTCTCAGAAACGAAGATCCGCAAGGCACGCTGACGCGCCTCCTTGCGGCGCGCGAGGCGTTCTATGGCGAGGCCGACATCGTGGTCGACAGCTGCCTTGGTCCCCATGAAAGAACGGTCGAGGCCGTGCTAGAGGCGCTTGCCCCCTTCGCCGCCGAGAGACAATCGTCATGAGTTTCACAAGGCTTACCGTGCATCTCGGTGCACGGTCTTATGACATCCACATTGGCGCGGATCTGCTGCAGCGGTCGGGCCAGATTCTTGCCCCGCATCTCAACCGCATGCGGGCCTTCATTATCGCGGACGCGCATGTGCGCAAGCTGCATGGGGCGCGGCTCGACTCAGGCCTTGGCGCCGAAGGGGTCGCGACGACATGGATCGAGGTCGCGCCGGGAGAACAGTCGAAATCCTTCGCCTCGCTCGAGCGCGTCGTCGGCGCGCTGGTCGCGGCGGAGGCGGACCGGCGTGATCTCGTGCTCGCCTTCGGCGGCGGCGTCGTCGGGGACCTTGCGGGCTTCGCCGCGGCGATCATGAAGCGCGGCTGCGCCTTTGCCCAGATTCCGACGACGCTGCTTGCGCAAGTCGACAGCGCGGTCGGCGGCAAGACGGCCGTCAATCTCGAAAGCGGGAAAAACCTCGCCGGGCTCTTCCACCAGCCCGTCGCCGTCATCGCCGACATCGGCGCGCTCGACACGTTGCCCGAGCGCGAACTCCGCGCGGGCTATGCCGAGATCGTGAAATACGGCGCCCTTGGCGATCGCGGTTTTTTCGACTGGCTCGAAATAAATGGCGCGGCGCTGCTCGCCGGCGACAGGACGCTGCGGATTGAGGCCGTGCGCCGGTCCCTCGCCATGAAGGCGGCGATCGTCGAACGCGACGAAACCGAGACCGGCGACCGCGCGCTTCTCAATCTCGGACACACTTTCGGCCATGCGCTGGAGTCCGCCTACGGATTTTCGGGGGCGCTGCTCCATGGCGAAGCGGTGGCGGCGGGCATGGGGCTCGCCTTTGACTTTTCAGCGGATGAGGGGCTATGCGATCCGGCCGAGGCCGAGCGCCTCAAGAGGCATTTGCGGGGTGCGGGGCTTCCTTCCGGCGCCGGCGATCTCCCCAAGGGGCCCGCACTCGCCGCGGCGGGGCTCCTCGCCGCCATGCGTCAGGACAAGAAGGTTCTGGGCGGCCGGCTCAATCTCATTCTGGCGCGCCGCATCGGCGAGGCCTTCATCGCGAACGACGTCGATCCCGGGGCGGTCTCGGCCTTCTTGGGCCGCGCTCTGACGGCCCGATAGAGCGCCCGGCGGTCGCAGAGCCGCAGGTGCTGATCTTTCTCGCACGCTTCCCGTCAGCCGGACGCCGCAGTATGAACGTTGCGCCGCGCCGCTCGGCGCCGGGGGACCAGCCAAGGATAGTGCGATCATGCCGACTCGGGCGCCCGGCGCAAATGCGTTCGCGTTCATCTTCATCACGGTGCTGATCAACATGATCGGCTTCGGCGTCGTCATTCCGGTGATGCCGCAGCTGATCATGGAGGTGACGGGCCAGGACCTCGCGCACGCCGCCAAATGGGGCGGCATCCTCTCGCTCGTCTATGCTCTGATGCAGTTCTTCATGATGCCGGTGATCGGCGCCCTCTCCGACCAGTTCGGCCGGCGCCCGATCATCCTGACTTCTCTTTGCGCATACTCCGTCGACTTTCTGTTGATGGGTCTTGCGCCGACGATCGGCTATCTCGTCGCGGCGCGGCTCCTCGCCGGCGGCTTTGCAGCGACCTTCTCGACCGCCAACGCCTATATTGCTGACATCTCGCCGCCCGAAAAACGCGCGGCGAATTTCGGGCTGCTTGGCGCCGCCTTTGGGCTCGGTTTCATCATCGGCCCAGGGATCGGCGGCTTGCTCGGCCACCATTTCGGGCCGCGCGCGCCGTTCTATTTCGTCGCGGCACTCGGTCTCATCAATCTCGTTTACGGCTATTTCTTCCTGCCGGAGACGCTCGCGAAAGAGAACCGGCGATCCTTCAACATCGGCCGCGCCAACCCCGTCGGCAACATCATCCAGTTCGCCAAATACCCGATCATCCTGCCGATCGTGGGATCGATCTTTCTCTTCCAGCTCGGCCACTGGGCCTTTCCGTCGGTCTGGTCCTATTACGCCGAGGCGCGGTTCAATTGGTCGCCGGACCAGATCGGTTATTCGCTGATGTGCGTCGGCCTTTCCGCCGCGCTCGTGCAGGGTGGGCTTACACGCGTGGTCATTCCGAAAATCGGCGAGCATCGCGCCGCGATTTTCGGTCTGACGATCAGTGTCCTGATCTATGCGGGCTATGCGCTCGCTGACAAAGGCTGGATGATCTACGCCCTCATCCCGATCGGCGCGCTCGGCGGCTTCACCGCACCCGCACTGCAGGGCATCATGTCGAAGACGATCCCCGCCAATGCGCAAGGTGCGCTGCAAGGCGGCATCGGTTCTTTGCAGGGCCTGTCGATGATTATAGGCCCCTATGTCATGACCCAGATCTTTGCCGCCTTCATCGAACCTGGAACGCCGATCACGCTTGGCGGGGCCGAGCTGCTGCCGCAAGGCGCGCCGTTCTATTTCCCGGGCGCGCCTTTTGCGCTTGCCGCTTTGCTCGCAGTCTTTGCGGCGCTGGTCCTCATCGCCGCCTTCCGCGCCGAACGCCGACAGCTTGCGGAATCGGCCGGAGAATAATCACTGCGCTTGGTGGTGGGCCGGCTGCCGTGCATTGAGGCGGAGCTTCAGGCAGGCGTCGACCAGCAGCGCCGCCGACATGCCGAACAGGAGCAGCCCGTTGGCGGCCGCGATCGCGCCCAGAAGCCCCCATTTCGGCGCCAGCACGACGTCGCCATAGCCGAGCGTCGTGTAGCTCACCGCTGCGTAATAGAACGCAACCTCAATGTCCTTGATGAGGTCAAGGCGCATATAAAGCTCCGCCCACATGGCGATTTCGATGCTGTGCGCAACCATGAGCCAAAGTGACAGGAACACCAGCACAAGCGCGTCGCGCAGGAATCGGACGGGACCTTCCGTCCGGCCTGTCGCCATGCGGAGAAAGACGCCAGCGGCCGAGACGAACAGAGCGTGGAGGAATGTCGTCGCGGCGAGCATCGTCCCGCCGATGCCGATCAGGCTGAAGAAATGCTCATGCATGGCCGCCCCCGCGCTCTGCGACGTCTTCCGCGCACCACTCGATCTCGTTCCCGCGCCGTGGTCAACCGGCGTCGGCGACGCGTGCAGGCTGACGGGACTGGATCGGCGCCCGCGCAACCAAGCGTTACGACGAGGGATCTTTGACGCGACGGACAGCCTTGAAAATCGCCTTCAGGCGCGCATGGGCCCGCTTCAGGGAGGAGTCGAGCGTGTTGAGCTGTTCGGCGAATTCGTCGATTTCGCCGTCCGATTCTGCGATGAGATCCCGGGCTGTCTTGATCTCGGACTGCAGCGCGTCGAGCGGCCCAGTATCGGCGCCGGATTCTAGCGGACGCGCGGCGCGCATGACGGCCGGATCCGGTTTGCGGCCGCCGAAGATCAGCCAGCCGATCGCGACCCCGAAAATGAAAGACGCGGCCGCGGGCGCCCAAGCGGCGACCCCCAATCCGGCCAAGACGTCTTCACTCATACAACCCCGCCCGCGCTGCGGGCCGCACCGGCGACGCGACGCACGTTCAGGTCTTCTTAAGCAAGTCCCGCGCCAGAACGCAAAGTCCGGCGCCGAAATGACGGATGCAGGGCGTCGCGGCAAGCCTGAGCTGGGCTCAGAAACAGGCTGAAACCGGGACTTCGGCGCGCCTCGTCGCGGAGCCGCCTGGCGGGCGTCGCGATGGCGCGCCGCCGGGTTAACGGGGGGCGAGCACCATCAGGACCTGCTTGCCCTCAAAGGTCGGCGATTGCTCGACCTTGGCGATCGTTTCAAAATCGGACTCGACCCGCTTGAGGAGCTCGATGCCGCGCTCCTGGTGAGCGGCCTCGCGGCCTTTGAATTTCAGCGTGATCTTGACCTTGTCGCCCTCTTCGAAGAAGCGGCGCATCGCCTTGGCTTTGACCTCGTAGTCGTGGTCGTCGATGTTCGGCCGCATCTTGATCTCTTTGATCTCGACGACCTTTTGCTTCTTGCGGGCTTCGGCCTTCTTTTTCTGCTGTTGGTATTTGAATTTGCCGAAATCGAGGATTTTGCAGACCGGCGGCTGCGTTCCCGGAGAGACCTCAACGAGATCAAGGCCGGCGGTGACCGCCATTTCAATCGCCTGACGCGTCGGCACGACGCCGCGTTTTTCGCCGGTCTGATCTATGAGGAGGACATTGGGAACAGCGATCTGTTCGTTGATCCTTGGGCCGTCGTCGGCGCCCTTCTTGACGGGCGTCGGGCTAAGCGGTCTGCGCGGTATGGCGTTTTCTCCTGTTGCAGCTTCAAAACAAATTGCGTGGCGCGGCCTCGCCGACGGTACGCCGGCGGAATATAGGCGCGCGCGGTAAACGATCAACGGTTAATATAGCGCCGGTCAATGCGCGGCGGCGCGCTTGGCGGATTTCGGGTCTGGGATCAGTCCCATATTCTGCAAGGTTCGCCAGACGAGTTCGGCCTTTGCCGCACCAAGATCGGACTGCGCCGTGACCAAGACCACATTTCGGCCTTCCGGCGCATATGCGAGCGACGCTTTGCGGATCATGATCCCTTTCAGCCCGACGCTTAAGGCAAGATGCACTTCTTCGGCGTGGTCGGTGACGAAGAACGCCGCTTCCTGGGCCAGCGCCACAAGCTGAAGGTGATCCGTCTTGCCGGAGAGATCAACGACTTCGGGCGCTTCATGGGCGATCTCGTCGCCGAAGGAATGCAGCTCCTTGCCGCCCGCGAGAACCGGCATGACGTGCGCCCGCGCCATGGTCTGGGCTAGGTGCGCGTAATTGCTCGCCGGCCAGCGCTGCTCGGGATCAGCGCCCGGCAGCAGCAAGCCGTAGACGCCCGAAATGCCAAACCAGGAAGGCTGCATATTCGCCGAATCCTTGCGCGCGGCGAGCGCCCAGGTGAAGTCCGGCAAGCGAGACTCGGCTGCGATGCCGGCGGCCGACAGAAGTTTCGCATAGCTCGGAATATCGCCATCCGGAGCACGGCGGCGGCGCGAGGCCGGCGCGGCGGACTGCCATTTCGGCCCAAAGGGCCCGAACGCCGCCTGCAGCTTACGCGAATCTTCGTCCGCAGAAAGGTCGAAGACTTGTGCGAATTTTTGGGACTGCAATTGACGGACAAACGCCTTTTTGGTGTCCGCCTCGGCGAGGTTCGGCAGCGCTGCGACCTGGTCAAAATAGGGCGCCGCGCGCGCGATACGCTGCATGCTCGCCCGGGTGATCAGGCTGATTTTCGCCTTCGGATAGGCGTCGCGAATGGCCTTGAACACAGGCTCGGCCGAGACGAAGGACGCAATGCCGTCCGTCTTCACCACGAGAATGTTTTCCGATTTACGTCCGAACATCGAAAGGTCCCTCTCGCCTCACGCTGCAAGGAGCGTGCGATAGGCGGCAAGCGTCGCGTCGCACATCGATTGTACTGAATAATGCTGCTGCGCCCATTCGCGCGCTTCGCGGCCCATCCGCCGGCGCTCCAGAGGCGACATCAGCACGAGGTCATCCATGGCGTCGGCAAGCCCCGCGACATCGCCCGGCGCAACCAGAAAGCCTGTCTTGCCATCGACGATCGTTTCGCGCTGGCCGCCATGATCGGAGCCGATTGCCGGCCGCTCCATGGCGGCGGCCTCGACAGCGACACGGCCAAACGCCTCAGGCAAGGTCGACGGGCTCAAAACCACGTCGCAAAGCGCATAGGCCGCCGGCATGTCGGCGCAATGCCCAACAAGCCTCACCATGTTCCCAACCCCGCGAGCGGCGATCTCCTGACGCAACTGCGCCGCGAAATCGCCCTTCCGACCTTCGTCCCCGATAAAAACTAGCTGCAAATCCCGGCGCTGGCCAGTGGCGGCGCGGCCTCTTTCGCGTTCGAGGAGCATTGCGAAGGCGGCGATGGCGTTCTTGTGGCCTTTCCAGCCGGTCAGCCGCGCCGGAAGGCCCATGCAGAACAAGGCCGGCGAGGCCGGCAGGGCCCAGGCTGTGCGCAGCGCCACAAGGCGGTCTGGGGAAATCTTTCCGGGATCGAACACGTTCATGTCCGCGCCACGGGGGATCACGAGGATCTTGCCCGGCCGCAACGCATATTGGGAGCGGATCAAGGCCGCCGTGAATTCTGAATTCGCGATCACAAGATCGCCGCGCACCATGCCGGAGTTATACCAGCGTTTGAGCGGATTGGCCGCCGCATAGGCGCCGTGATAGGTCGCGACAAGTTTTGCGCCGGTCTCGCGCGCGGCGAGCAGCGCGCTCCAGGCTGGCGCGCGCGAGCGCACATCGACGAGATCGACGCTTTCGTCCCGCATGAGGCGGGCAAGTCGCCCGCGGTTAGCGGCGATGACCCATGGATTCTTGGCGTGCACCGGCAGCCGCACCACGCGCCCGCCGGCCGCTTCGACTTCCGGAATGAGCCGCCCGCCATGCGTTACGACGACGGCGCGCCAGCCCGCGCCGACGATGGCGCGCGTCATCTCTACCGTCGTGCGTTCGGCGCCGCCGATTTCAAGCGTGGGGATGATCTGCAGGATAGTCGGCATGTCGCGGCGCAACAGGTTCTGGGTCGTTCGTATTACCACCCGGCCATGCCGGATCGAAAGGGACGCTCAGCCGAGAGCGGCCCTAAGCCGCGCCAGATCGTCATGACGCGAACCGATCCCCGGCTTGTCGGCCGCCATGCGCAGGTCGCGCAGCTTGGCGAGCGCTTCCAGCAAAACCTCCAGCGGCGGGCCGCTCGCCGTAATCTGACCGAGATGTTTCTGGTCGATCTCGTCGGAGGGGCGCGCAATGAATCGCGCGACGAGTTGATCATGGTGCTGCGCGGCCGTCCGCCCATGCGCATCGCATACGGACAAAAACGCCGCGGCATTGACGCGAAACCAGCCCTCGCCGCGATGCGCTGACGCTGCTTCGAGAAAGGCGTCGAGAAAATTGCCGCGGCGCATGCAGTCGCGCAAGCTCGCCTGATCCTCCGGCCGCATATAGAGCATTTTGTCGACGAGGATCTGCGCGTAATAGGGATCATTGGCGCGGCAGAGACCGAGCAGGAGATCAATCTCGTTGATGCCGGAAAAATCACCCGCATTGGCGCCGCGATATTCCGCGCGCCCGACGCGATAGGTTTTGTAATAGGGCCGGACGCTGAAAAAGAACCGGTCGCGATCGAGCCTTCGATAGAGTTCGTCGTTGAACATCGCGACCGCGTGGAGCGCATCCTTCGCATCGAGAAACAATGTCTCGGCGACGGGATGCGAAACGCCGAGCGGCGAGACGCGCATCAGGGCGTCGGCCGCGCGCTTGTAGGCGAGAATGCCGCGCGTGTTGTAGTCGAGGAAAAGATGCTCGTCCGGGAGCGCGGTGAAGCTTTTTGCGCGGCCGTTCACCGCGAAATTATGGGTCGCAAGGTGGCTCGTCGCAAAGCGCGGCGCAAGGCCGAGCGAGGCCCCGACATGGAGCCCGAGCGCCGAAGCCTCAAGGAGCGGCGACTTCTCCTCGCGCGCAGGATTGGTGACCTCATGCCGGCGCAGCGCCGCCATATAGAGGCCGAGGTCGCCGAGCATGTTGAAGGCGCGGTCGAACCCCTCGTCAGTATTGCCCTCAAGCATCAGCGCCCGGACGAATGTGCGGCCGTCCTCGAGGATCTGCCGTTTGAGGTCGTCGCCGACGCCCTCGACATCGGCGCGGTCGTTCCGGCTGAAATAGAGCTCTTCGAGCGCCGTGTTCAGCGCCACGAAGTCAGACCGTATCCAGCGCTCAAAGGCTTCGGCGTTCTTGCTCATCGGCGAATCGTGCAGGGCTCTGCGCCGCCTGTCAAACACGCGCGGTTGACTGGCGCCGCCAAGGCGGCGAACTTGCCGCCAGAAATGAGCCCCCCGTCCCCGATGATAGAAGCGCCGAACTCGCCACGCCTCATAAGACTGGACGGGCGCGCCTCGACCATCCTTTTCGAAGTGCAGGCGGACGCCGCGCCGCTCTGGCGCTATTGGGGGCCGCGCCTGCCGGAAGACGCCGCGCCGCCTTGTGGCGTATCCGACGCGCGCCCGCGCCCAACTTTTTCGCTTGACGCTGATTTTCCGCTGTCCCTCTTTCCGACATTCGGCCTCGGCTGGTTCGGACAGTCCGCGCTGCTCGCACACCGGAACGGCCGAGATTTTGCGCAGGCCTTCACGCGCTGCGATATCCGCGCTGTCCGCCCTGGCGCGGCTTTTGACGCCACATTGGTCGATGACGTCGCGCGCGTGCGGGTCGATATCTCCGTTTCGTTGTCGGCGGAGAACGATGTCCTGACTCAGGAGACGCGACTCACCAATCTGGGCGATGAGGCGCTTGATCTCCAGTTTCTCGCCGCGGGCGTCCTCAGATTGCCGGCAGGCGGTTTGCGCGTGCGCTATTTCTCCGGGCGGCACAATCACGAGTTCATTCCGTATGAGGAAGAGCTTTTAGCCGCGCCCTTTCGGCGCGAGAACCGGCGCGGGATTACGTCGCATGACTGTTTCCCGGGAGCAGTCGCCTTCGTCCCGGGCGCAATGCAGGACGAGGGTCGCGTTTGGGCGGCGCAGCTCGCCTGGTCTGGCAACAGCGTGCAGACCATTGAGAGGCTCGACGACGGCGCGCGCGCCTGGACTTTGGGCGAATGGCTTGCGCCCGGCGAACGCCGCCTCGAACCCGGCGAAGCCTTCGAAAGCCCGGCGCTGCTCGCGACCTTTTCCGGCGCCGGCTTTGACGGCGCCGCGCAGAACTTTCACGCCGAGATCCGCCGGCGCGGGCCTTTCGCCGGCGCGCCGCGGCCGCGGCCCGTGCATCTCAACACGTGGGAAGGCGTCTATTTCCACCATCGTCTCGACGATCTGAAGGACCTTGCGCGCGCGGCGGCCGCGCTCGGCGTCGAGCGCTTCGTGCTCGACGACGGCTGGTTCGAAGGACGGAACGACGACACGACGAGCCTTGGCGACTGGCGCCCTGACCCACGCAAGTATCCGGACGGTCTTCGTCCACTGGCGGAGCATGTCTGCTCGCTCGGGATGGAATTCGGACTCTGGGTCGAGCCGGAAATGGTGAGCGAACAGAGCGCGCTCTATCGCGCTCATCCCGATTGGGCGCTTGCGCTTGACGGCAGACCCTTGCTCACGGGGCGCAACCAGCTCGTCCTCGATCTTGCGCGGCCGGAGGTCTCCGACACCCTGTTCGGCGCACTCGACAAGCTGCTCCGGGAATTGCCGATCGCCTATCTCAAATGGGACCATAACCGCGATCTTGCGCCGGCGGCCGGTGCGGACGGGCGCGCGCACTATGGCGCGCGGACGCGGGCTTTCTACGCGCTTCTTGACCGGATCCGCGCGGCGCATCCCGGCGTCGAAATCGAATCCTGCGCCGGCGGCGGCGGCCGGATCGACGCGGGCGTGCTCGCGCGCACGCATCGCGTCTGGACGAGCGACTGCCTCGATGCGGAGATGCGCCTCAAAATGCATCGCGGCTTTCTGCAGTTTTTCCCGCCGGAGGCGATGGGCGCGCATGTCGGCGCCGCGCCCGCCCACGCAACGCAGCGGACCCATTCCATGGCGTTCCGCGTGCTCACGGCGCTCGCCGGCCATTTCGGGGTTGAACTTGACCCGCGCCGACTCTCCGATTCTGACCGCGCCGCCCTAGCCTTCTGGATCGCTCGGTACAAGGAGCTTCGGCCGCTCTTGCATGGCGGCGGCGTTTGGCGCGGCGACGATACGGACGGCCTCGTCTGGCAGGCGCATGGCCGCGCTGAGGATTTCGTCCTCATCGTTTCCCGAACGGCGCCCGCGGCGCAGAGGATCGCGGCGCCCATGCGTCTCCCCTTCGTCATGCGCGATGCGGCCTATCGCGTGACGGAAACGGCGCATGCGGATCAAGGCTTTCTGCCGTCTGCCGGCGCCGCCCTGTTTGAGGCGATGCGCCGAGACGGCGCCTTGTTCGCCGGCGCGTGGCTTGCCGAGGATGGCTTGCCCGCGCCGCCGCTTGCGCCTTGCGCCGCCGCGCTGTTTCGCGTGACAGCACGATGATGTTCGACCCGACAGAGCATCCGCACCGCCGCTTCGATCCGTTGAGCGGCCGCACAGTGCTTGTCTCGCCGCACCGCGCGCAGCGCCCCTGGCTCGGCGAACAAAGCGCGCCGGACGTCGCGCCGCGCCCGCGCTTTGACCCCGCCTGTTATCTGTGTCCGGGCGCCACGCGCGCGACCGGCGCGGTCAATCCCGTCTATGACGGCGTCTATGTGTTCGACAATGACTTCGCGGCGCTGCAGCCGGCGACGCCGGAACCTCCGCGCACATCCGGACTCTTTGCGATGGAGCCTGCGCGCGGAACTTGCCGCGTCATCTGTTTCTCACCCGATCACGGCAAGACGCTCGCCGAACTCGAGCAACCAGAGATCGCGGCTGTTATCGAAACCTGGCGCGCCCAATCTGCAGAACTCGGGCGTCTTTATACCTCCGTACAGATTTTCGAGAACAAAGGCGCGATGATGGGGTGCTCCAATCCCCATCCACACGGGCAAATCTGGGCGACCGCGCATCTGCCGCAGGAAATCGCCATCGAAGACGAGAAGCAGCGCGCGTATTTTGAAGCTCATGGCGTCCCGCTTCTCGCCGCCGTCGCCGCCGCCGAATACGACTCGGAGCGCCTTGTCTTCCGCAATGCCGATTGGCTTGTGATCGTGCCGTTCTGGGCGGCGTGGCCCTTTGAAACCCTGGTCCTTACGCGGCACGATGTGCGCCGCATGACCGACCTCGACGCGGGACTTGTCGCGACATTAGCCGAAGCGTTGCAGCGCGTAGCCGTCCTTTACGACAACCTCTTCGAATGCAGCTTCCCCTATTCCATGGGCTGGCATGGCGCGCCTTTCGGCCTCAAGGATGACGCGCATTGGCGCCTGCACGCGCATTTCTATCCGCCGCTCTTGCGCTCGGCATCCGTGCGGAAATTCATGGTCGGCTATGAAATGCTGGCTGAACCGCAACGCGATCTGACGCCGGAGCAGGCGGCGGCGCGCCTGCGCGCTTTGCCTGCGACGCTTTACCGGAAAGGCCGTTGACATGGGCGAAGCGCTGCGCCGCAAGGTCGAAATCGCCTTCCGGGACGCCTTCGGCGCGGAACCCGCCCTGTTTGCGCGCGCGCCCGGGCGCGTCAATCTCATCGGTGAGCACACGGATTATAATGACGGCTTCGTGCTGCCTTGCGCGATCAGCGCCGAAACGCTTGTCGCCGCAAGGCCGCGCCGCGACGGCCGCGTCCGCGTCTTCGCCGCCGACTATCAGTCACACGACGAATTCGACCTTGGGGCGCCCTTCGCGCCGGCGCCGGGCAAGCCCTGGGCGAGCTATGTGCGCGGCATGATCCGCGCGCTGCTCGACGACGGTCAGGCGCTGACCGGCGCGGACCTTGCGATCGGCGGCGACATTCCCCAGGGCGCCGGGCTTTCCTCTTCGGCTTCTCTTGAAGTCGCGACGGGGCTCGCCATGGCCGCGCTCGCCGGTGCTCCGGATATCGACCGCACGCGCCTCGCCAGAATCGCGCAGCATGCGGAAAATGCGTATGCCGGCTGCCGCTGCGGCATCATGGACCAGCTCGCGTCGGCCGCGGGAGTCGCAGCCGCCGCGGTCCTCATCGATTGCCGCAGTCTTTCGTTAACGCCGGCGCCGATCCCCGCGGACGTGTCTGTGCTGATCGTGCATTCGGGCGTGACGCGCGGTCTCGTCGACGGCGAATACAACGCCCGCCGCGCGGACTGTGAACGGGCCGCGCGGGCGCTGGGTCTTCCGGCGCTGCGCGACGCCGACCTTGCGACGCTCGCACGCGGCCGCGCCGCCATGGACGAGACCGCCTTCCGCCGCGCCCGCCATGTCGTCACAGAAAACCGCCGCACGCTTGACGCGGCCGCTGCGCTGAAGGCTGGCGACCTAGCGACGCTCGGCCGCCTGATGGCGGCTTCGCACGCCTCGATGCGCGACGATTTCGAGATCACGACTCCAGAGATCGATGCGCTCGTGACCATCCTGCAAGGCGCAATCGGCGCAGAAGGCGGCGCGCGCATGACCGGCGGGGGCTTTGGGGGCTGCGTTGTCGCCGTGCTGCCGTCGCGCCTTGTTGAGCGCGCGCGCGCCGCGGTCTTGCGCGATTATCGGCCGCCGGACGGCCAGCCCCATCTCATACTGGACGAGAAAGCCTCTGCGGGCGGAAGTCTAATGGTCTGAAACGGCGCATTTGTCGTTGCGCTGAAGATTGTTGCGGTCATGGCGGAAGAAAAGCGGCGCATTGAGTCCCTGTTCAAGCGCTTGCTCTCTTCGGTCCGAGCAGCAAAGCCTTCATGTCACCCTTCACATGGTAGCTGGCCACTAAGAGGTACACGGTCAAGAACGACATGCCGCCGAAAAGCGCCACGACACTGAGTGCGAGGCCAAGCAGCGAGAAATGATGCCGCCACGCTGTCCACAGTGCCGAGAGGATGAGAAACCCCGAAAAGTCCACGTTGAACTGTCCAGGCCAACCCATTTTTGCGATGTCGCCGAAAAAAATGGGGAGGATGTTCAAGCCGTGGTTTGAAATGACCACGGCAGTGTATCCACACAGCACAATCAACAGCACCGCCAGAAGCGCGCGAAAGAAAGCCATGCCAAACACCTTCAGGATCGATGACCGCGTGATCGAAAATCAAACGTGCCCTAAAGTCTGGCACATCTGAACAAACTGCGACACGAGCATGCGCGTGTCGATTACCTCGTGGGTAATTATCCGTCCGTCGGCGCAGCAACATCCTCGCGAAGATGGAGGAAAGGGCGCAAAACACCCTTGAACCTCGTTCGGACGTCCTTAACGGCGGCGAAGCGAAAGGACTTCGACGCCGCGGCTCAGTTCCTCGCACTTCATTGCGAATACACAAACTTGGCAATCGGAACAGGACGCGACCCACACGGGATTCGACAGAAGCTGGAACCATTTTTCGCCTCCATCGCGACTATGGAGTTCAAGGTCCCGCGGGTTATCGCAGGCGGCCCCATCGTTTTCGTTGAGCGACCGAATCGGCATCTTGGAGCCCACGGCTGGCGCGATCTTCCGGTGACGGGCGTGTTCGAGGTGCAAGGCGCCCGCATTACGATTTGGCGTAAGTGTTTCGATCTGATGACGATGCAGAATGGAATAACAGCAGCGCCAATACCGGAGACAGCTTACGGCGGGCTCAATAGTCTAGGCTTGAAGGACTAATTGGAGGCCAAGATCGCTTCCGCGCGTAGTGACAAATTGGAAGAATGGCGCACCCGTTCGGACAAAGTCCGAACGATTTAACAGTTTGGGTGCGCAAGACGGCTTTTGAGAACAAACACTCAGATATGGCGCACCCGACAAGATTCGAACTTGTGACCTTTGCCTTCGGAGGGCAACGCTCTATCCAGCTGAGCTACGGGTGCATCTGGCCTCGCGCGCTCTTTACGCGAATTGGCCGACAGCGGCAACAAACGCCTGACGCGTGATGATGGCGACGACGCCACCCCAATTAGGCCAGGTAAAGCCGCCTTGTGTGCCTCCCGCCGTATCTGCCTTTGCGCTCCTTTCAGCGCCTTGCGTTCAGGCGATCTGCGTGTGTTTGCGCGCCACCTGCCGGAGAAAGTTGCCGTAAGCTTCGCCAAACACCCAAAGTCTGCCTGATTATTCCGCTTCGGCGCCCGCTTGGGCATGGTTTTGCCGCAAGTCTGGGGTAAATACCCCTGTCTGCGGCAGGTGCTGGTGAGGCGTCGGCCGCATTTGGCGCCACATGTTCGGGATGGTTGCATTGAAGCATTTCGTTTTTGCCGCCGCGGTGATTGCGGCTTTGGCTCTTGCCGTTTCGTCCATGCCCGCCGGCGCCGCCAAACCGCCTCCGGCGCCGGCGCCTGCGAACGAGGAAGCCGCGGAGACATCAGCGGAAGTCGTGATCGAGCCGGTCGTTTCTCCGAAGCGACCTGCAGCCGAAACTCTGGAAACGCTTGACGCCACGCCCGGTGTCGACGTCGTCTCTCCTGAGGCGGCGGACACCGAGCCCGCGGAGGACCTTGCGCCTGAGCCAGCCGAGCCCGCGACCTCAAAACCGCGCGCTGCGAAGACATCGGCGCCTCGCCCCGCGGCGCGAACGGAGGCGGCCGAGCCGCCCATGTGGCGCCTTGTCGACAGCGACAGCGAAATCTTCCTAGTCGGCACATTTCACGCCCTTCCCAAGGGTCTCGACTGGCGCTCCGACGCGCTCGCCGCCGCTGCGGACAAAGCTCAGACAGTCATCTTCGAAGCCGAGGTCGACACGCCGCGCGCCCAGAAGCGCGCGCAAGAGATTATCGCCCGCGCTGGCCGAAACAGACCGGGCGTCACTCTCTCGTCCTTGCTCGGCCCCGACTATGCGCCGAAGTTTGCTGCGGCGGCCGGCGGGCTGGGCATCGACCCTGCCGCGCTCGAACCCGCGCGGCCCTGGCAGGCGTTTCTGGCGCTTTCCATTCGCTTCCTAATGAGCGCTGGCTTTGATCCGGGCGCGGGCCTCGAACAGGTCATGTTGTCGGAAGCGCGCCTGCGGGGCAGGCAATTGCGCTTCTTTGAGACGATAGACGAGCAGCTCAATCTCTTCGCCGGGATGTCGACTGCGGAAGAAAAGCTGCTGTTGACGACGACGCTCGACGAGTGGGATAGTCAGGCTGCGGACGTTCAAATGATGCTCGCCGCCTGGCGTACGGGCGATCTCGATACGATCGATCGCCTGATGAACGGCGCCATGCGCGACACGGCTCCCGGGGTCTACGAACGGCTTATCGTGAACCGCAATAAGGCGTGGACGGATCGAACGGAAGACTTGCTGCAAGGGACGGGCGTCGTGCTGATCGCGGTCGGCGCCGCGCATCTTGCCGGCCCCGATTCTCTGCCCGCTATGCTCATGGCGCGCGGCTATGCCGTTGAGCGCTGGCCGGCAGCGCCTGAACAGCAAAAGCCCGCAAAAAAAGCTGCGCGCCGATGAGCGCCGCCTTCGCTGCCGCGCTTTTGCTCGCCGTGCTGACGCCGGAGCCGCCGGATGCGGCGAGCCTTGAATTTGCCGATGAAGCCTATGCGGCTTGCGTGAAAAATGTGCGGACAGATCCGGCGCGGGTTCAGCGCAGAGCCGCCCAATGGCTGAACGAGGGCGGCGGCGCGGCGGCGCTGCATTGTCAGGCGGTCGCCAATCTTGCCGCCGGTCATCCGCGCCTCGCCGCAGTGCGGTTGATGGAACTCGCGGAGCGTCCGGGCGCGGGCGACGGATTGATGCGCGCGCGGTTCCTCGGCCAGGCGGCGCTTGCTTTCCTGGAGGCTGACGCGCCCGAAGAGGCCGAGAACGCTGTCAACGCTGGTTACGTGCTCGTTCCAGAAGGCGGCGAGCTGCACCTCATCGCCGGCAAAGTTTATGTCGCGCGCGGCAAGAACCAGGCGGCGATCGACGCCGTGACGGCGGCAGAAAAACAGGGCCTTGCCTCAGCGTCTGGATTCGTCGCGCGCGCGCGCGCCTATCTCGCTCTGCAACAGCCGCGATCGGCCGCCGACGACGTCGTGAACGCCCTTTCGCTTGATCCGCTCAACATCGATGCGCTCACTTTACGCGGCGATCTTGCGGCGCTCGGCGTCGAGATCGAGGCCTCTTACGTCGATCCCAGATCTGGCCAAGAGGCGCATTGACGACAACGGCGTTTGATTCGCTGTCGAAATGATACTTCAGCAAGCGCAGAACCTGCCGCATTGGGCGCGCCAAATTTTCCACAAAGGCAAGACTTTGCTCGCAGTGTGTCCGCCGCGCCGCCTAGCATATGCGCAGTTGCGGATCCGGTGCGCGGAAAAGCGCGCGCCGGCCGGGCGAATCAGCCCCAATATGAGTTTCGTAAGGCTTGAGAGACGAGCCGCGCAATGTCGGCGCCGGCGTCTGGAGCCGACCTGCTAGCGACCCGGGCGCAGAACGCCCCGGAACGACGAGGCTGACAATGACGCAAGCGCCAGGACCCGCAACGGGGCCGACGGTTCATGACTTGCAAGCGATGGCGGCGAAAGCAGCAAGGCCCCGCAGGACGCGGCGCATCCGGGCGTCTCGTGCGGCGCGCTTGCACCTTGTCGATCTGTTGTCGCGTAGCGCGCTTGCCGGCCTTGCGGTCATTGCGGGCGTCGGCATCTTTGTCGCTATGACCGCCGGCCGCGAAGAGCCTCTGCGGGCGGCGTTGTGGCTCCTCACATTGCTGGGATCGCTGTTTGTGGCCCGTAGCCTTGCGGCCGGATTTCGGTCCGGCGCAACGCATGCGGCGCGCCCGTTTCTGTGGCGCGCACAATACACCTCTGCACTCGCGGTCGTCGGCACGGCCTTCGGCGCCGGCGCGGTGATCGTGATCAATGAGTCGTCTTCTCGGCAATTGGCGCTGGAGACGTTGACGGCCCTCGCGCTCGGCGGACTTGCCGCTAGCCTCTTTCACGCCGCCAACGGGCGCAGCGCGGCGGCGCTTTGGATTCCGGTTTCAATATTTATCTTTCTCGGCGCCTGGAGATTCGATGGTCTCAGCCTGGCATTCTTCGGCGGCGCAGCAATGGCGGCGGCGGGCGCCGCGGCGCTGTTTCTTGTCAGCCGGATGTTGCGCTCAAATGCGGTGAGGCGCTTCCCTCGAACGAGTTTTGCGCGCCGCGCCGCCGAAGAGAGCGAGCGCGCTTTTGAAACCGCGACGGAGGCCGCCGCCGCCCGCTGACCGGGCCGCTGGCGCGAACATAGACTTCCAACGAAGCTTCACGCTATGACGCCCGCGCGTTCGCGCTTGCGACTTCCGTGCGCGCGCAACTGTCCGTTCAGGATTTTGGGTGCTTCCCTGTCCCATGCGCCACAATGACGGTGCGCGCCAGCGGAACAGGCCGTGAGAGCTTGAGGGAGAAGGTATGCCGGAAGGCTTCCAGACTGACGTCGACGACGCCATCCTGAGAAATGTTCTCGACCTTGCCAGGCGCACCCAGGGCGCCGACGTCGACCCTACAGGGGAACTTGCGCCGGCGTTTGCAAGCTACGTCACGCAGCTCGTCCGCTTCGCAACCGGCGACGACAAGATCTGGGAAGACCCGCAATCGCTGCTCGGCCGCTGCCTTTCCGCCTGGAAATCTGCCGAACAGATGCCGCCCAAAGCGCCGGTCGTCGATCTTCGCGTCGAAAAGGCGGCCGACTGGCGCCAGACGCGCCTCGTCCTCGACATTGTGACGGAAGACAAGCCGTTTCTGGTCGACTCCGTGACGGCCGCCCTCGTTGAGGCCGGCAAGCCGGTGAGCTTTTTCGTCAACGCCGTCGTCGATGTCGCGCGCGACGCCAAGGGCCGGCGCGGCGCCGGAAAGATGCGGCGCGAGTCGATGATCCGTGCCGAGATGGACCCGCCGATCGACGACGAAGAGGCGCCGCGCCTCAAGGCCGAACTCGAACGCGTGCTCGGCGACGTCTCCGTCGCCGTGACCGACTGGGAGGCGATGCGCGCGCGTCTTGCCGCCTGCATCGCGCAGCTTGAGCGCGCGCGGCCCGAGGGCGTCGCCCGCGACGAATTGCGCGAATCCGTCGAGTTTCTGAAATGGCTGTGGGACAACCGCTTCGCCTTTCTGGGCGTGCGCCGCTATGTTTATGAGGAAGGCGCCCCGACGAATCGCTTCGAGCATGACCCTGACGCCGATCTCGGCATTCTGAAGGACCCATCGCGTCGCATTCTGAAACAAACGCATTCGGCGGACGGGCACGTCTCACCGTCCGTCGAACTCTTCCTGCGCTCCGGCGAGCCCATTCTCGTCGCCAAGGCGAACGCCAAGTCGCTTGTGCACCGGCGCGCCTATATGGACTATATCGGCGTCAAAACCTATCGCGCGGACGGCAAGGTCGACGGCGAGGAACGCTTCGTCGGCCTTTTTACGTCGGAAGCCTATAATCGTCCGGCTTCGGACATTCCGCTCATCCGTATGAAATTGCGCCAGGTCGTCGAGAGCGCCGGATTCCTGCCGGGCGGGCACAATGAGAAGGCGCTCGCCAATATTCTGGAGACTTTCCCGCGCGACGAGATTTTCCAGACCGACCTGCCGCATCTGCGGGAGACGGCGCTCGGCATCCTGCGCCTCTACAAGCGGCCGCGCGTCAAAATCTTCTTGCGCCGCGACCGCTTCGACCGCTTCGTGTCCGCGATCGTGTTCGTGCCGCGCGAGCGGTTTTCGTCAGAAATCCGCGAGGCGATCGGCAATGTGCTCGCCGGCGCCTATGACGGGCGCGTTTCCGCATTCTACCCCTATTTCGGCGAAGCGACGCTTGTGCGCGTCCACTACATCATCGGGCTTGATCCTGGCGCGCCGCAGGGGCCGAGCGTCAGCGAGCTGACGCAGCAATTGCGCGCGCTTTGCCGCGACTGGCGCGACGACCTTCTTGAAGCGATGCGCTCAGCCAATGAAGGCGCAACGCCGCGCGGATTGTTTGCAAAATACGAAAAGGCGTTCGACGCCGCCTATCTCGAATACAACCGTTCCGGCGATGCGCTGCACGACATCGAAGTGATCGAAGGCATGGCTGGCAAGCCGTTCGCGCTGCGCGTCAGCCGCAAGCCGGGCGATCCGGACCATGTCCTGTCGATCCGCCTTTACCGCCGCGGCGGGCCGATGCGGCTTTCCGCCGTGATGCCGACAATCGAAAACCTCGGCCTCAGCGTCGATCAGGAAGCCGTCTATGAGGTGCGCCCCGCCGGTGCGGACGCTGTCTGGATCCATGATTTCCGAACGGAAGAAAGACTGAAGCGCCCGATCGACGTCTCCGCGGCGAAAAAGAATCTCGAAGAGGCGCTGATCTCTATCCTGGACGGACGCTGCGAGGATGACGCGTTCAACGCGCTTGTCGTCGCCGCGAGCCTTAACTGGCGCGAGGCGTGGCTGTTGCGCGCGATGGCGAAGTATCATCTTCAAGCGGGCTTCTCTTTCTCGCTGCAATACATCGCCGAGACTTTGTCGAAACACGCCGCGATCGCCGGCGAACTCATCGGCGTCTTCCATGCGCGTTTCAATCCGGCGGGCCCCAAGGCGGCCGACAAGCGCGAAGCGGAATGCGCCGCGTCGGAAAAGGCGGCGCTGAAAAGCCTTGAGGCCGTCGAGAGCCTGGTCGAAGACCGGATTCTGCGACGCTTCCTCAATCTTCTCAGCGCCATGACGCGCACGAACTATTTCCAGCGCGACGCGCAGAACGCCTTCAAGACGTATATTTCATTCAAGATCGACAGCGCAAAGGTCGAAGGTTTGCCGAAGCCGACGCCTTATCGCGAAATCTTCGTGTCCGGCCCGCGCGTCGACGGCGTGCATCTGCGCTTTGGACCTGTCGCGCGCGGCGGCCTGCGCTGGTCCGATCGCCGCGAGGATTTCCGGACGGAAGTTCTGGGGCTCGTCAAGGCTCAGAAAGTCAAGAATGCGGTCATCGTGCCCACCGGCTCCAAGGGCGGCTTTTACCCCAAGCAGCTGCCGGCTTCAGGCGACCGCGGCGCCGTGTTCGAGGAAGGCCGCGAGGCCTATAAAATCTTCGTACGCGGACTGCTCGACCTCACGGACAACATCGCCGGCGGCGCGGTCAAAGCGCCGTCCAATATGGTCATCTGGGACGGCGAAGACCCCTATTTCGTCGTCGCGGCCGACAAAGGCACGGCGACATTCTCGGACACGGCGAACGCGATTTCGGCCGAGTACGGATTTTGGCTCGGCGACGCCTTCGCCTCCGGCGGCTCCGTCGGTTACGACCACAAGGTGATGGGCATTACGGCGCGCGGCGGCTGGGAGGCGGTCAAACGCCACTTCCGCGAAATGGGCAAGGACATCCAGAAAGAGCCCTTCACCGTCGCCGGCATCGGCGACATGTCGGGCGACGTGTTCGGCAACGGCATGTTGCTGTCTGAGCAGATCCGCCTGATCGCCGCATTCGACCATCGCGACATATTCATCGACCCCAATCCCGATCCAGCCATTTCCTTCAAGGAGCGCAGCCGCATGTTCGCGCTGCCGCGATCATCCTGGGCGGACTATGACTCTACGCTGATCTCCAAGGGCGGCGGCGTCTTTTCGCGCGCGGCGAAATCGATTGCGCTGACGCCGGAAATCAAGGCACTGCTGGGTCTTTCCGCCGACAAGGCGACGCCGGCGGAGCTGATGCGCGCGATCCTTAAGGCCGATGTCGAGCTCTTCTGGCTCGGCGGCATCGGCACTTACGTCAAAGCGTCGGCGGAAGAACATGCGCGCGTCGGCGATCGGGCGAACGACGCCTTTCGCATCGACGCGACGGAGATGCGCGCAAAAGTCGTCGGCGAGGGCGCCAATCTCGGCTTCACGCAGCTCGGCCGCATCGAGTTCGCGCGGCGCGGCGGGCGCATCAACACCGACGCCATCGACAACTCCGCGGGGGTCGATTCGTCCGACCACGAAGTCAACATCAAGATACTGCTCGCGGCGGCGATCGAACACGGCGAACTGAAGGCAGAAGCCCGCAACGAGCTCCTGCGCTCCATGACCGACGACGTCGGCGCGCATGTATTGCGCCACAATTACGACCAGACCCGCGCGCTTTCGCTCATGCAGTCGACGGCGCCCGCCGACCTCGACGCGCACGCCCGGATGATCACGTCCTTCGAGGCGGAAGGCCGGCTCGACCGCGCCATCGAATACCTTCCGTCGAGTGAGGAAATCGCCGCGCTTCGCGCCAAAGGCCAGGGTCTGACGCGGCCGGAGCTCGCCGTGCTGCTTGCCTATTGCAAGCTCTGGCTGTTTGAGAAGCTCGTCGATTCGACGGCGCCGGACGATCCGCTGCTTGAAAGCGAGCTCTTCGACTACTTCCCCGAGCCGCTGTTGCAATACAAGGACGTGATGGTGCGCCACCGCCTGCGCCGCGAGATCATCGCGACGCGCATGGCGAACGAAATCGCCGACACATGCGGCGCGAGCTATCCGCATCGCGTGATCGAGGCGACCGGCGCGGACCCGACCCATGTCGCCCTCGCCTATGAAGCGGCGCGTCGCATCCTGAGCCTCGGCGCCTTTGCGGCCGCCGTCGATGCGCTCGACGCCAAGGCGCCGGCCGCGCTGCAAACCGCGCTCTACAACGAAGCCTCTGACCTCATCCGCGAACAGCTTGACCGCATCGTCAACGACGCCGAAGCGGCCTCTCTGCTTGAAAAGCGCGGCCTCAAGGCGGTGATTGATCAGTATGCGGCGCCGGTTGCAGCCTTCAAAAAGGCCCTGCCGGACATCTTGCCGCCGGCTGCTGCGAAAGCCTTTCACGAGCGGCTCGACAAGTGGCGGCGTGACGGCGCGCCCGACGACCTTGCGCGAGAAGCCGCCTTGATGCCGGCGCTCGAGCGAGCCTTCGACATCGTCAATCTGTCGCGCCGGAGCGGCTGGTCGAGCGAAAACGCCGGGGCTGTGTATTTCGCGCTCGGCCGCGAGCTCGAACTCGACCGCGTGCGCGACGCCCAGCCGCATTTCGCAGATCACTTCGACGCCGTCGCCGCCGACCGGATTTTCGAAGACCTCGCCGTGCGTCAAAGCGCGCTTGCCGCGCGCGTCATCGCCTTTGCAAAGAAAGAGCCGAAAGGGCCGCCTGCGGAATGGCTCGAAGATCTCCTCCGCCGCTGGCGCGCCGCCGCCGACGGGCCGCTGTCAAGCTACGATCGCTTCGTCGGCGACCTTGACCTGTCGGGCGCGCTCGGCGTCGGCAAGCTCGCTCTACTCAACAAAAAACTCGCGGACCTGGCGGAGCGCCTCGGCTGACGGCGGCGCGGCGACTTCTTACTCAGCCGGCGCAAGAACGGGCTCCGTGGCGCGCATCGCGCGGAGCAACGCCTCCGCGTCAGTAAGCGCGCCGCGCTCGGATAGAATCCGGCGAAATGCGCGTGCGCCGGGGCGCCCGTGATAGAGGCCGAGCATATGACGCGTCACATGATGCGGGCGCACGCCGTCTTTCGCCACGCGCGCAATGTAGTCCGCCATATCGCGCGCGACTTCCTCGCGCGTCGGCGGCGGCGCGGCGCTCCCGAAGAAGCGCCGATCGACATCGGCGAGGAGATACGGTTCGGCGTAAGGTGCGCGGCCGAGCATGACGCCGTCAAAATCCGGCAGGAGCGCCAGCGCCTGATCGAGATTCGCAACGCCGCCGTTGAGAATAACCGAAAGATCGGGACGCGCGGCTTTCAGCCTGCGGACGAGCCCGTAGTCGAGCGGCGGAATCTCGCGGTTTTCCTTTGGCGACAGCCCCTGCAGCCAAGCCTTGCGCGCATGGACGATGAACAGGACGCAGCCGGCCGCCGCGACAGTCTCGACGAAACGGAAGAGGCTTTCTTCAGGGTCCTGATCATCGACGCCGATCCGGCATTTGACCGTGACTGGAAGCGCGACAGCGGCGCGCATCGCGGCGACGCATTCGGCGACGAGCGCCGGGGTCTTCATGAGACACGCGCCGAACGCGCCTGACTGCACGCGGTCGGAGGGGCAGCCGACATTGAGATTGATCTCGTCATAACCGTAACCTGCGCCGATGCGCGCCGCGGCGGCGAGCAAAGCGGGGTCTGAACCGCCAAGCTGCAGTGCGACCGGGTGTTCCGACGAATCGAAGGCGAATAGTCGATCGCGATCGCCATGGAGCGCGGCTTCCGCCGTGATCATCTCGGTGTAGAGCCGCGCTTTTTTTGACAATCGGCGATGAAAATACCGGCAATGCCGGTCGGTCCCGTCCATCATCGGGGCGACGCAGAAGAGATGCGTGAGGGGCCGGTCCATAGACCGCCCTTCTCGCGCGCCGATGCGGCAAGTTCAATGCGGAGGCGATTCACTTAAGGAAAAAGCTGTTGGGTGCGGGGACAGGATTTGAACCTGTGACCTTCAGGTTATGAGCGGCCGTCAGGCGAGTTTTCCATGGTTTGACGAATTTTGCCGAAACGCGATATCCGCCTGTAAATAAAGGATTTTCTTGACGGGGCGCTAGGACCCACTATTCTCAAACGCGACCCGGTTTTCTGCCTAAACGTATCCATTTTGTAGCAATTGGACCTTCAGGTTTTCACGTCGAAGGAGGCGAGGTCATCTTGCTTCGTGGCGGCGTGACATTCAGGTTTTTGAGGTGTGGACATGGCGAAGCTGACGAAACGAACAGTAGACCATGTAGCAACGAGGCCAAAGGCCTTCAGCATTTGGGACGACGAGTTGAAGGGCTTCGGCCTGCGAATTCTCCCCTCGGGCCGCAAGACCTACGTCGTGAAGTGCCTGGTCAAAGGTCGTCAAAAATTCATTACGATCGGACCGCATGGCCCCATCACCGCGGAGCAAGCGCGCATCCGCGCCCTCGAAATCTTGTCCGAAGCAAAAAGCGGCGGTGAACCCACGCGGGAACACGACGAAGCGCGACGTTCGCCGACCATGAAAAGTCTGGGGGAAAGAGTGCTCAAGGAGCATGCTTCGATCCGGTGCAAGCCGAGCACCCAGGCGGAATACAAGCGCTCCGTCGAGCTTTTTATCAATCCGATTATGGGAGTCCGAAAAGTCGTTGAAATCGAGCGCAAGGACATCGCGCAACTGCATCATTCGATGAATCAGACCCCGTATCAGGCTAATCGGACGCTTGGGGTGCTGTCGAAGATGTTCAACCTTGCGGAGATTTGGGGGCTTCGGCCCGACGGCAGCAATCCGTGTCGGCATGTCAAAAAATACGCGGAACGAAAACGTGAGCGATTTTTGAGCGACGAGGAATTTGCGCGGCTCGGCGAGGTTCTCAAGCAAGTGGAGCGTGATCGCACGGAAACCCAGTCGGCTGTGAATGCGATTCGTCTTCTGATGCTGACGGGCTGCCGCCTCGGCGAAATCATGACGCTTCAGTGGGCGTATGTGAATCTGGAGGCGCGCGAATTGCGGCTCCCGGACTCCAAGACAGGGGCGAAAGTCGTCCACTTCGGAGAAGCCGCTGCAGCGATCTTAAGGGACATTCAAAGAATCGATGACAACCCCTACGTAATCACGGGCCTCAAACCAGGCGGCCATCTCACCGATTTGCAGCATCCATGGCGACGCATTCGCGCGAAGGCTGGACTTCATGACGTTCGGATTCATGACCTTCGGCATTCCTTCGCGAGCAGCGCTCTTGCGCTCGGCGAGGGACTCCCGATGATCGGCAAGCTGCTGGGTCACACGCAAGTGCAGACGACCGCCCGCTACGCGCACCTCGCGAACGCGCCGATCAAGGCGGCCGCGGCGCGCGTTTCAGACAGGATCGGTGACGCGATATTGGGCAGGCCCGACGCCGATGGCGCAAGATAGGTATCAAATGTCGGCAGTTATGAATTGGCGCCGACGATCCCTATCGTCGTGAGCCTATTCGTCTTTCAGCGCCGCGTTGCAGCCCGGCGGCGCGTCGTCTTGGATATCGCGTGCGCTGCGGCGCCGGGGTCACGTGTTTCGCGCTATTTCGCAGATGGGCAGCAGCCGACGCCAGATCTCGTTGACGACGTCGGTGAGCGAGACGCCCTCGAGAACGGTGGCTTCAGAGTACGCCGCCCATTGCGCTGCTTTCGCTGGGTTCGCAGAAAACAGGCTCGAGAGTCCTTCGGGACGATCAGTGGGGATTTCGGTGCTCCGCCGTTCAAACGTCGCTTTGATCGTCCGTGCGAGTTCCGCAGAATCGATCGCAATGGACTTCGGGATGGCCCAAAGATCATAATAGTCTTTCATGCGGCTGTTGGCGGCGCCGAGGGCTATGACCGCCTGAAACTTTTCCGCGATGACCGTCGCCGGCGAATAGGCGCGGATGCGCACGGGTTCAAATTCCAGAAGCGAGACGTATTCAATCTGGTAGGCGGGGTCGCCGAGCGCGTCGCCGAAGCCGACATCGATTGTGATGGGAATTCTGGTTTTCTCGAGAAAGGCTGTCGTCTTCAATCGCACGCCGCCGTAAATCTGGTCTTCGCGGATCAGCGCCGCTTCAATCCGCGCCACATCGAAGATCAGTCCGTCGGCGACTTCGATGCTCAGTATCTCAGCAAAAGCGGCCGCCAGTTTATCCTGATCGGCTTGGGCGAAGCCGAGAAAATCAACATCGCGGGTGAACCGGCCAGGATCGGCCGTCCACAAAGTCACCAGCATCCCGCCCTTCAGAACGAATTTGTCCCGATACGTTGAAACGGCGAGCCGATGGATCAGCCGTTCGAGGCCAAAGGCGACGAGGACGACCTCAAAGGTTCTCTGTTCCCGGCGCGCAAGATCGAGAAGACGTTGACGAACGGAGGCGGCGACGTTGGCGAGAGGCTTAGCCATTGGCGGTCAGGGCCTCGAGATAGGGCGCAATTTTCTTTCCAGCGCCAAAGGCGCGCGCCGCCGACGCAAGCGCGCCCGGCGAGGCCTTGCGGTCAGAGAGCGCCGCCTTCAGGCTCTCGACGGCGACCGCGCGGTCGACGAGCTTTGGATTGCGAAAGGCGTCGGCGATCGACTTCGCCACTGAATAGATTTTCACGGTGGCGCCGCCAATCTCGTGAAGTTCAATGCCCTTGGAATAATACGGCTCGCGAAAGCGGACGATGCGAACTTGCGGATTCGATATTTTCGGCGCCCAGTCTTTGGCGCCGATCGCAATCCAGACTTTCCGTGGAATTTGATCTGTCAGACCATGGAACGCGAGCGCCGAGACAAGACAGACGACCGCGTTCGGCGCCCGCTTGGCGACTTCGGCGAGGCTGGCGTTGAGGTCAATGTCGGCGTCCGCCAGCTGGTAAAGGCCGCGGCCGATCCGGTGAATTTGACCGCTGTCGACCGCGCGCGCAATCGCTGTTCCGCTGATCCCGTGCGCGCGAAGGTCGCGCGATCGGGCGAGCGCGTGACGCTTCAGATATCGGAGCAGCGCGCTTCGCTGCGGTTCGTTGCGGAGGGAAGCCATTGTTACAATTCCTAGGACAATTCCATTTTTTGTCCGATGTTTTGTAACAACCTTGTTTGAAGATTTCAATACCGACGCCTTCTCGTCTTCCGCCGCCTAATCACCCTTCGCCGCCGTATCAGCGGTTGGTGTGATGCTGGGTCGATCGCAGCACTGGAATCGTCGCGCCGTCATTGTCAGCAGCAATAAGCGGACGGCCGCCGTCAACGCCTGGATCAGAAGTTGAAAGACGCAACCGGGCCCGCAAGTAAGCGTCAAGGTCCGCCCTTCTGTAACGGATGAGGCGACCAACCTTGATGAAAGGCGGACCGTCGCCGTGGCACCGCCATTTGTTCAGCGTGGCGGCTTTCAATCCAAGATAGTCGGCGGCTTCGCGATTGCTCAATCTCTCGCCGACGACAACACTGCCAGCCAATGTCGATGTCATTGAACCCTCCACACCAGATTTGCCTGCCTAATTCACGACCCTGACTTGCTCGCCCTGCTCCACACGAGCACGCTCGCGTCGATCCCGTTTGCGAACAGCGCCGCGCGTAAGGGTGTTGCAAAACTCGGGTCATCGAGTTCAACGCGCAGGAACTCCTGCGGCTCCTCGCCCTTGGTCTTCGCCTTCCAAGCGGCGCCGAGCTCGCGCTCGCCCGCGACGATCTTGAAGTCCGGGGCCTTGTCATTGCCGTTCTTGTCGTTGGCGATGAGGGCGGCCTTGACGTTGATGGTCATGGTCCGGATGGTTCCGGCATAACCGTCATCCGTCTTCTTGAATGCGCCGATGATAGCCATTGCTTACTCCTTTTCACTGGTTGGTTGACGAAGGGACTTGCGGGCGCGCCGGAAGGCCGCGTCGGAGTTCAAGAACTTTTCGATCATGAGGACGGCGAGTTCGCTCGCCGGGGTCTTCTTTCCAAATTCAGCGGCGTGGATGGCGGCGTAGTCGGCCAACATGGCGTGAATGTCGGGCGGCAGCGACAGGGTGATCCTGACGGACTTTCGCTCCGGAACGGCGCCGATCTTGAGGCTCATCGCGCCGCCCTCCTCTGCTCATAAGGCCGCAGCACGAGATCCTTGTGGACGATGACGCGTAAGGGCCAGCCCGGGCGCACCTTGATCGTCGGCTGGATGTCGAGGTTGCGCTGCACGATTTTCTGGCCGGACTGATTGGCGGAACTTTGCGCCGACTCCCTCAACGCGCGGACAAGATCGCTCTCGGATTCGCCGAAGGAGAGCTCCGTGCCGACGCCGAGGAGCGTCGACAACACTATGCCCTTCAACAGCCGGAACGTATGGAAGTCGACGTCATCCGTAAGGCCCGAATAGCCCGCGACATCGCTCGCCGGCATATTTTCGATCGTGATCGACGCGCCGTCCGGATAGATGATCCGCGACCAGACCAGCAAAGCGCGCGATTGGCCGAAGGCGATGACGCTGTCATAACGGCCGATAAGTTTCGCGCCCTGCGGGATGAGGACATAATGGCCGGTCACGCTGTCATAAACATTCTGCGTCACCTGCGCGATCACGGTGCCCGGCAAATCGGAATTAATCCCCGTGATCAAACTCGCCGGGATGACGGTTCCCGCCATCACTTCAAACGGCGTGATCGGATCCTCGATTGCGTGCGGATTGTCGGTCGAGGACTCCGATCGATCACCAAGGAAATCGAGCTTGCGGATCTGCCGGCCGGGGTCGTCGTCGCGCTCGGCGCCGAAGGGGACCGGCGCAGACACGGGTCCCGGGAATTCAAAGGGCGAGTCTGGGAGGTTATCGATCAGCGGCGATGGTTTCGCCGCCGCATTCGTGCGTGCGGCGAGCTGGAAAAAGACGCCCGCCTCTCTCGCCTCGGTCGCGATTTGCGCTTCGCGCAAGGCGGCTTCACGCGCCGCGTCGGCTTCGGGGGAATTGCGGAACGGCGTCGGCGACAGGGCCGCATAGTCGGGACGCTCGAGAAAGCCTTCATCGCCTGATGCGGCGAGCGATCGTTCGGCTTCGAGGAGCGCGGCGCCGAGGTCCCCCGGCAACGGCGCGCCCAATTGCGGCTTCACCTCGGCGTAGGATTTGGGGAGCGCCTCGAGGCCTTCTGCTTTGGGCTTGGTCTCGACATTGTAGAGTTCCTTCGGTGCAGCCTCATCAAAGGCGCGCGGCGGCTTCAGGGCGACGCTCGCCGCCGCGAAAATGAGGAGGCCTGCGCCGCCGGCGGCAATCATCAGCGCATTCCTGTTGAGGCGCGTCACGGGGCGTGGCGCCGCGCGCAAGCGCAGCGCGTCCGGTTCGTCCTTTTGACGTTTGTCTTGGGCAACGGCGCTCATCTCAGATGCGCCCTTTGAGGTCCGTGCGGACGATGCGCACGACCGACTGGCGTTTTTCGCCAAGACGCAGCTCCGCCGCCGAAAACAGCCGGTCGACGACATAATAATTGCCGCGCATGCGGTAATTGACGAGTTCGGGCTTGCCGTCGCGCGACAACACGAACAGGGGCGGTGCCTCGCCTTGCGCGATCGTCTCCGGGAACTGGATGAACACCTGCTCGCCATCATCGAAGGCGCGAACGGGACGCCAGTGCGGGCGATCGCCCTCGATCTCATAGCGGAACTTCAGATGGTCGGGATTGATCGAAGGGGCGACGACAGAGTCTTCTGCCGCTTTCGCCCGCACCGCTTCTTCGCGCCGCTTCACCAATTGGTCTTGCGGGTAGGTCCAGGAGATCGCCGCCATATAGGTCTCGCGGAAGGAGCGCATTTCGAGGTGATAAGCGCGCCGGTCGGTGGCGATGACGAGATTGGTCGAGAGACCCGGCGCAATCGGCTTGACGAGAATATGGACCCGCTCGCCCGCTGCGGCGCCGCTCCCGCTGGCGCCGCCACTTGAAGTGTCGCCGACCACCCAGCGCACGGTGTCGCCGGCCGAGACCGAGTTAAGCCGCTCGCCCGGTTCAAGCGCGATGTCGGTCACCTGTTCCGGAGCGGCGTAAAGCCGGTAGAGCGCGCCCTCCATGAAGGGATAGACCTGCACCGCGTTCACGAAGCGGGCGAGATCAGGTTCGATCTTGGCGAGGCTGTTCGCCGTGTCGATCTGTTCGAACGGTTTCAGTTCCGGCGCAGGCGCATGGTTTTCCTCGACCGGCTTCAATTGTCCCGGCAAGGGAAAGGGCGTGGCGGTCTCAATGATCTCGGGCGCCGGCTTGCCGTCATCGAAGCTGACGACCTTCGCCGGGCGCATCGGCGCCGCATCGAGCGCGATGTCGGGCCAGGCGGTCTCGCACCCCATCAGCGCGAGCGACGATAGGATTAGAATTGAGCGCGTCATAAGGGGTCTCCTGCGCTGAGGTCTTTCGACCAGTTGAGCCCGTGGACATAAAGGCCGAGGGGGTTCTTCGAGAGCGCTTCGGCCGTCCGCGGCGGCGACAAGACGATGGTCAGATGCGCGGTGAAGCGTTCGAGCTTTTCGAACTGTCCGCCGGCGTAAGTTTTCTCGGACCAGCGAATTTCGAAGGAATCGTCTGACGCGCGGACGACGCTCGTCACTTCGACATTGACGCTGCGCCGCCCGACCTCCGCGAAAGGGTCATGGTCGCGCGCGTAATCATTGAGGGCCATCGCGCCGCGATCGGTCGCGTAATCATAGGCCTTCAGCCAGTTCGCGCGGACGATGACAGGATCGATCGACACCGACCGCACGTCGCGGATGAAATTCGCGAGCGCATAGGCGATGACGGCGTCCGACGGTTTGTAGGCTTCGCTCGCCGGGCCGATATTGCGGACGGCGCCCTCGCCGTCGATCTCGACGATGTAAGGCGTCACGATCGAGCGCGAGGACTGCCAGATGAGGCCGCCGCAGGAAACGCCGGCGACAGCCAGGGACGCGAAAGCGGCATAACGCCAATTGGCAGCCTGGACCCGCGCCGACCCGATGCGCTCGTCCCATAGTTGATGCGCGCGCATATAGGGCGTTTCGGGCGCCGGGGTTTCGCCATAATGAGGGGAAGCGCGCTTGAACATCACTCGTGATCCTCCCTGAGGCGCGGCGCATCGGCGCTGCCGCCGCGATCGCCCGAGGCGATCACATGCGTCGCGGTGAGACCCGCATCGCGGACGCCCTGTTCACGGCGGAGTCGTTGCGCCCAATCCGGGGCGCCATTCGCCGCCGCTGTCGCGTTTGCTGTCGATGATCCGCCGAGCTTGCCGCCGGTCGCGGTGAAGGCGGCGCGCGAACCAGCATCGAACGCCTGACGCGGATTGCCGAAGGCGCGTGAGACGGAGGAACGCGCCGCCTCGAATGCCGATGAGAAGCCGGCGGAAGCAACGCCCGAAGCGCCTGCCGCCGCGCCGCGCATGCCGGACTGACCGGAGGCGGCTTTGCCAAGCGTCCAGGCGGCGTTGGCGCCGCCGGCCATGGAGGCGCCGGCCCTCACCGCCGATTGCCCGGCGGATGCGACGGATCTTGCGCCGGCGGCGGCGAGCGCTCCGGCGCCGAGGATCGCCGCACCGGCGCCGGCTGTTGTGGCGACCGCCGCGCCCGCGCCCAGTTGCGGCGCGCCGGAAACAAGCCCTGCCGCAATGCCGGGGCCGAAGATGCCGAGCGCGAGGAGCGCGAGCGAGGCCAATATGGTCGCCGCCGCGTCTTCGAGCGTTATCGCGCCCGGCGTGAAACTCGCCGTCACCGAACCAAAGATCGTCGAGCCGATGCCGACAATGATGGCGAGGACCATGAGCTTGACGCCCGACGCCATGACATTGCCGAGGACACGCTCGGCGAGAAAAGACGTCTTGTTCCAGAGCGCGAAGGGAACGAGGACGAAGCCGGCGAGGGTCGTCAGCTTGAACTCGATGATGGTGACGAAGAGCTGGATCGCCAGGATGAAGAAGGCGAAGAGAACGATCAGCCACGCCAGCAAAATGATCGCGATGGTGACGAAGTTTGAAAAGAAGCTCGGGAAGCCGAGGAGCGCATTCGCCTCGCCGAGCAAGGGATACGCCGCCTGGTAGCCGGTATCGGCGACGAAGCCCGGCTGCATCAATTGCGCCGCCGTTATCGGCGAGCCGGTCGCGACGAGGCCGAGGCCGGCGAAGCTCGCAAAGATGATATCGGCGAGGAGCCGGAAATTATTGATGATGAAGGCGAAGGCCCCGACATAGAGGACCTTCTTGATGAACGCGCCGAGCACATTGTCGACGCCGTTCATCGACCAGAAGAGACCGGCGAGGACGATGTCGATGCCGATGAGGATCGCGGTCAGGAAGCCGACATCGCCCTGCAACAATCCGAAGCCGGAATCGATGTAGGCGACGAAGGTCGCCGTGAACTGGTCTATGACATTCAAATTGTTCATGACCGCGCCTCCAATCAAATTCCGTTACGGGTAGATGATCCCGTCGCCGATGAAGCGGGCGTTGGCGATGCGGGCCCGCTCCTCCGTCTGCAGCTGCCGCGCGCGATCGAGCGCGTCGGCGCGCGCGGCGACGGCGAAGAGTTCCGCCGCCTGCATCGACTGTTTCACTTGCAGCGCGAGGAGCTGGTTGCCGGCTTGCGCGGCCTGAAGATTGCCAATGGCCGTTTCGCTCTTCGAGACGATCGCATCGAGGTCGGTCATATCGGCGGAAATCGTCTCGGCGATCTTCGCCTGCATGATCATCGAATCATGAAACGCGCGTGAGGCCTCCTCCCAGTGCCGCCTCGCGTCCGACGCCATCGCGGCGTTCGATAGGGAAGAATAATCCTCCGGGAAGAGCGCCCGGAACGAGGCGTCGATCGAGGCGACGTCGTAAGCGAGGCCCTTCGCGGTCCTGATCAGGGTTTCGATCTCGACGAGGCGCTGATTGAGCTGGACCCGCGCCGAAAAGGGCAGGCTTGCGAGTTCCTTCGCCTCGTTGACCAGCATCTGCGCCTCGTTGGTCAATTGCTTCACCTGATTGTTGATCATGGTGAGCGTGCGCGTCGCGGTCAGGAGGTTCTGCGCGTAATTGGTCGGGTCATAGACGATGCCGCCGAAGAACTGCGCGCTGGCGGTTCCATAAACGCCAAGCGTTGAGGCAATCGCGACGACGCTGGCGGCGGCGAGTTTCTTCATTCGGCGGCGCATGGAAAACTCCTTTCACGGGGTTGACTGTCGGCGATGAGATCGGCAGCCCAGGCGAGGCTTCTGGCCCGCACAAATTCGGCGGCGAAGTCGCCGCCCGCGTCGTTCAAAATCCTGTCGATGAGCTTTTGCGTTTCAGGATCCGACGCGCCGCAAAGGGCGAGCGCAACGGGGCCGAGCCCCAATTCGAAGAGGCGATTGCCGATCGAAGACTGGTAATAATAATGGCGCTTCGGCGTCGCCGTGGCGATCAGCTCAATTTGCCGCGCGTTCAATCCGAAGCCTTCATAGGCGGCGCGGATGCCCGCTTCCCGCGCCCGCGCATTGGCGAGGAAAATCCGCGACAGGCAGCTTTCAATGATCGCCGGCGCGATCGACGAGCCCTGGATGTCGCTCAGGGATTGCGTCGCGAAGACGACCGAGACGTTCTTCTTACGCAAGGTTTTGAGCCAGTCGCGCAGGCGCTCGGCGAAGAGCGGGTGGTCGAGAAAGACCCAGGCCTCGTCGATGAGAAGAAGTGTCGGGCGTCCGTCAAAGCGCGCATCGAGCCGGTCGAAGAGGTGGGAGAGCGCCGGCGCGACCGCCGACGGCCGCCGCATCAGGCTTTCCATCTCAAAGCCGATGATTTCGGAGAGCTGCAGCGTCTCCTCCTCGGCGTCGAAGAGGCCGCCATGAGCGCCGTCGATGGTGAAGGGCTTCAAGGCGTCGCGAAGGTCGGCGCGCTGCAGGAGGAGCGTGAGGCCCGTCAGCGTCCTTTCCTTGACCGGCGCTTCAGAGAGATTGCCGAGCGCCGACCAGATCGCGTCCCGGATCGCGGGATCGAGCGCGACGCCCTCTTGTGCAAGAATGCCAAGAAGCCAGTGTTGCGCCCGCGCCCTGCCTATCTCGCGATCGATATCGCGCAAGGGCTGAAAGGCGAGCGCCGCGTCGCTCCCCAAATCATGGAACGCGCCGCCGAGCGCAAGGATCGCGGCCCGCATCGACTTGCCTTTATCGAACGCGAATATTTGCGCGTTTTCATAACGGCGGAATTGCAGCGCCATCAAAGCGAGGAGCACGGATTTTCCGGCGCCCGTGGGCCCGACGATCATCGCATGGCCGACATCGCCGATATGGGTTGAAAGCCGGAACGGCGTCGTCTCATGCGTCGTCGCCTGAATAAGCGGCGGGGCGTTCAGATGATCATTCCACGCCTCGCCTGCCCACACCGCCGAAAGCGGCGCCAAATGCGCGAGATTGAGCGTGTGGATGAGCGGCGCCCGGATATTGGCGTAGAGATGGCCGGGCACGGACCCGAGAAAGGCGTCGACGGCGTTGACGCTTTCGCGAATGGCGACGAAGCCGCGGCCATTGAGGACGCGCTCAATCTCCTTCGCCTTGTCGTCAGCGCCAACCGCATCGACATCGGTGACAACGATGCTGCAAGTCAGATAGCCGAAGGCGACGTCATCGGCCCCGAGTTCCTGCAGCGCGGCGTCGGCATCCGCCGCCTTGTTGTCGGCGTCGGCGTCGAGAAGGACGCTCTCTTCGTTGAAAAGCGTTTCCTTGACGATCGCCGCGATCGACTTGCGCTTGGCGAACCATTGCCGGCGGTATTTCGTGATCTCTTTGGTCGCCGCCGCCTTGTCGAGGGCGATGAACCGCGTCGTCCAGCGATAGGCGAACCCCAGGCGATTGAGCGCGTCGAGAAAGCCAGGCTCTGACGCTGGCGGGAAGCCGAGCACCGAGACGATGCGCAGATGCTCATCCCCGAGCATCGGCTCAAGGCCGCCGGTGAGCCCGCAATCGGCGAGGAGGCCGTCAAGGAAGATCGGCGTTTCGGGCGCGGCGACTTCATGGCGCTTGGTCGAGATCGAACCATGCAAATAGGTGAGCGTCCCGGAATCATCGAGCCGCTCGCATTCGGGCAGGAGCATCGCGAGGTGATCGATGGCGCGATCGGTCTCGCGGGTGAAGTGCGCGAGATGTTCTTGCGCCGAGGTGGGTTTCTCAGCCCCATCGCGGGTGAGGAACACCGCCTCGCCTTTCCTGGTCCGATCGCTCGGCGGCGCCCAGGCGAAGGTCAGGTAACAGGTGCTTTCGAAATGCGCGCCGCCCGTTTCGAACGCGGCGCGCCGCTCTTCATCGACGAGCCAGGCGACATTGTCCCTGAAAGTCGACGCCGGATAGTCGTTCGCGGAATTGCGCGCCGCTTCAAAGAACAGCGCCCAGCCGGAGGCGAAGCGTTTCAGGACATTGTTGACGCGCGCCGTGAAGGAGAGGAGTTCGCTCTCGCTGGCGCTCTCCAAATCCGGCCCGCGATAGCGGATCGTGCGCTGGAAGCTCCCGTCCTTGTTGAGGACGATTCCGGGCGCCGCCAGCATCGCCCACGGCAAATAATCGGCGAGGCGTTTCGGGCGCGTCTGGTATTCGGTCAAGTTCAGCATGAGAGATAGCCTTTGTGCTTCAAATGCCGCAGGCCGACCTCGATGAAGGCGGGGTCTTTCTTTGCGGCGTAGACGGCGGCCGCCTGGCCGATGACCCAGAGCAGGATCCCCGCGACCCACATCTGCAGCCCGAGGCCGACCGCCGCAGCGATGGTGCCGTTCAATATCGCGACGCCCCTTGGCGCGCCGGCCATCATCATGGGCTCGGTCAGACTGCGATGAACGGGTACGGAATATCCCTCTGACATCTCATCTTTCCTTCAGATCAGCGCGCCGCCGCCAAAGGAAAAGAAAGCGAGAAAGAAGCTCGTCGCCGCGAAAGCGATCGAAAGCCCGAAGACGATCTGGATCAATCGCCGGAAGCCGCCCGAGGTGTCGCCAAAGGCGAGCGACAGGCCGGTGATGATAATGATGATGACGGCGACGATGCGCGCGACCGGTCCCTCGATCGAGGCGAGGATCGACGCGAGCGGCGCTTCCCAGGGCATGCCCGAGCCGGCGGCGTGCGCCTCCGCCACAAGCGCGAGACTGGCGGCGACGAGCGCTGAGCCAACCCGGATTGAACATCTTGTTGCAGTCATAAAGTCGCTCCTTCGCTGACGATTGAAAATTGCTGGGGATCGGCCGGCGCCAGGACATAGCCATGTAGGGGATCATGGCCCTTGACGCGGAGAATGTGCTCGACGCGCCGATGGTCCCCGCGCCGGCCGATATGGATGATGAGATTGACCGCCTCCCCGATGAGCGCGCGGGGGATTTCGTGCGCGCGCTCCGCCGTCAGTTGTTCAAGCCGCGAGAGCGCCGCTTCGGCCGAGTTCGCATGAACCGTCGCGATGCCGCCCGGATGGCCGGTGTTCCAGGCCTTCAAAAGATCGAGCGCCTCGCCGCCCCGCACCTCGCCGATGATGATTCGGTCGGGGCGAAGCCGCATCGTCGACCGGACGAGCGTCTCGAGGCTGACGCCGGGCGCGGTCCGCAAGGCGACGACATCTTCCGCGCTGCAATAAAGCTCGCGCGTATCTTCGAGGATGAGGATCCGCTCGGCTTCCCTTCCGATCTCGGCCAGCAGGGAATTCGCGAGCGTCGTCTTGCCCGTCGACGTGCCGCCGGAGATCAGGATGTTCTCGCGGCGCGCGAGCGCTGATTGCAGGATCAGCGCCTGCCCGCGCGTCATCGCCCCTGACGCCATCCAGTCGGCGATGCTCATCGCGCGCCGTGCGGGCTTTCTGATCGAAAAGGCCGGCGCGAGCGAGACCGGCGGCAACACGCCTTCAAAGCGTTCGCCGGAACCGGGAAGTTCGGCGGAGACGATCGGATGATCGCGGTCGCAAGGCGCGCCGATATGGCTCGCGATGAGGCGAATAATCCGCTCAACGTCACAAGCCGGCATGATCGCGTCTTGCCGCTCGCGGCCTACACCCAGTCGCTCGATGAAGAGCGCGCCGTCCGGATTTGCCATGATCTCGGAGACTGTCTCGTCTTCGAGCGCCGCGCCGATGACGGGCCCGAACGCCGTCTTCAGCATCGCGGCGCGGCGGATCGCCGTCGCCTGGGTTGATCCCGCGGCGCTCATGACGCGACCCCGAGCTTCGGCGCAGAATTCGCGCGGACAAGATCGATGCGGGCGAGCACCTCGTCGGTGTAGCTCTCCTTGCCGAGGAGGCGTTCGCTCACCTGGCCGATGAAGCGATCGAAGCGCTTCCTGCCCGAAGCTTCGGCGGCGTCGCGCGAAGCGTCCGGCAGCGGCGGCGTGATGCAGAGATAATAGAGAATATAGAGCGCGAGGGTTTCGGTCTGCGCGGTCGTCTCGTCGGCGATGCGCTCGGCGGCGCGCGCGAGCTTGGTGACCCGCTCGCTGAGCAAGGCGAGTTCGGAGTTTCGCGCCTTGTCGCCGAGGAGCGTCGTGATCGCCGCCTCGACGACGCCGCTCATGCTGGCGCCGCGATCCTCGACGGCGCGCGCAAGGAGCAGCTCCGCCTCGGGGCTCAGATAGATCGAGACGCGGCGCTTCCTTGTGCTCATGGGTAAACCCCGTTCAGCATGCCGTCGCCGCGATCGAGCGCGGCGCGGCGCGCGCGCTCCAGCTGAAGGCGCTCGAGCTTCCTCGCTTCGGCGAGGCCGTCGCTCTCGTCAGGGGTTTCGGGCTGGGCGTCGGCGGTGACGCCGCTTGGCTTGGGCTTCGGATCCAGTTCCGGCGTTTGCTGCAGCCCGCTCTCGTCATCGGCGGCGGGCAATTCCGCGTCTTCTTCGTCCTCGATCGCCAGCAGCGGATCGAACTTGGCGGAAACGCCTGTCCAGTCGTCGGCGCGCGGCGTTGGCGCGTCGGGATAACCGCCGGCACGCGCTTCGATGGTGACTGGCGGCAGCCGCCGACAGGCGAAATTCCGGTCGTTGTAATACTGCAGCTTCTTCGCCCTGATCGGCGCTGAGCCTGCAACCATGACGATCGCCTCGTCCGCAGGGAGCTGCATCACCTCGCCGGGCGTCAATAAGGGACGCGCCGTCTCCTGCCGTGAGACCATGACATGGGCGAGCCAGGGCGCGAGGCGATGGCCGGCGTAATTCTTCTGGGCCCGGAGCTCCGTCGCGGTGCCGAGCGCGTCGGAGATCCGTTTCGCCGTCCGCTCGTCATTCGCCGCGAAGGCGACGCGGACATGGCAATTGTCGAGGATCGAATTGTTCGGCCCATAGGCCTTTTCGATCTGGTTCAAGGACTGGGCGATGAGATACGCCCTCACCCCATAGCCGGCCATGAAAGCGAGCGCCGACTCGAAGAAATCAAGCCGCCCGAGCGCCGGGAACTCGTCGAGCATCATCAGGAGCTTGTGGCGCTTTGCTGATGCGGCGCTCTCCAGCTCTTCCGTCAGCCGCCGGCCGATCTGGTTCAGCACAAGACGGATCAGCGGCTTCGTCCGCGAGATGTCCGAAGGCGGCACGACGAGATAGAGCGAGACCGGGTGTTCGGCCTCAATCAGATCAGCGATGCGCCAGTCGCAATCGCCCGTCACCGCGGCGATGGTCGGATCGCGATAAAGGCTCAGATAGCTCATCGCGGTCGAGAGGACGCCGGAGCGCTCATTCTCGGATTTGTTGAGAAGCTCGCGCGCGACCTGCGCGACCACGGGATGGACCTTTGGCGCGCGCTTCGTGCCGAGGTGATTGGTCGCCTTCATCAGGCCGAGCGTTTTCTCGAAGGTCCGGCTCGGGTCCGAAAGGAACGACGCGACGCGCGCGAGGGTCTTTTCTTCCTCGGCGTAAAGGACATGGATAATTACGCCGACGAGGAGCGCGTGGCCGGTCTTTTCCCAATGGGAGCGGCGTTCCAAAGAGCCTTCGGGATCGACGAGGATGTCGGCGATGTTCTGGACGTCACGGACTTCGCCGGCGCCCTTCCTCACCTCGAGCAAGGGATTGTAGCGCGCCGAGTTTGCATTGGTCGGATCGAACAAGAGGCAATGCGAGAATCGCGAGCGCCAACCGGAAGTCAGCGTCCAGTTCTCGCCCTTGATGTCGTGAATGACGGCGCTGCCGGTCCAGGACAACAGCGTCGGCACGACGAGCCCGACGCCCTTGCCGCTCCGCGTCGGCGCGAAGGCCATCACATGTTCTGGCCCCGCATGGCGGAGATAATTGCCGCGCCAGCGCCCGAGGAACACTCCGTCCGCCTCAAAAAGATGGGCGCGATCAATATCGCGCCCCCGCGCCCAGCGCGCCGAGCCGTAGGTGGTCACATTCCGTTGCTGCCGGGCGCGCCACAGCGATCCTGCGACCGCCGCAATAGCACCGACCATCCCGCCGGCGGCGGCGATTGCGCCGCCCTGCATGAAAATATCCGGCGCGTAGGCCTCATAGGCGTACCACCATTCGAAGAGCCGCCACGGGTAATAGAGGGGCGTCTCGCCGATCTGGGACCACGGGCTCCCAAGCGCCGGATCGAACCCGAAAGCGCCGGCGACATATTGCGTCGCCGCCTGCATCGCGGCCGTTATGATCAGCACAACGATGAAAGCCTGGCCGATGAGGATCTTGGTCGGGGTCATGATCGACTTTGGTCTCGCGAAAACTCGCTCTTTCCAAAGTCGATGATCAGATCACCAGGGCGGCGAAGTCACTGGCGGAAATTTGGGGTTATTTGGGGTGATTTGGGGCCGGATGCGGTTTCTTGCTTTTGTTCATAAGGCGCTGCTTCTCGCTGGCGCTTGTTAGGAGGCGGGTGGCCGCAATGCATTTTCGTCAAACGGGACGGGTCACAAACGCTCGGTAACGCAAAGCGGACTATGATTCCGACGATCACAAAGTCGCAAACCTCCTAGAAACGGATGTTTGCGTCTAACAGCCTGGGGGCACCCGAAAGCGCATGGTTTGAATGATGGGAGCGAAACGGGGCTAGTGCATGTTTCAAGCGTAGCGGAGCGACTGCAACACGCGCTAAATTCTGCTCCCTATAGTCGTGCGCAGAGGGGCTCGTTATAAACTCGGCTCTGGATCACCCGGATCGTGGCGTCCGCCCTTCGAGGACAATGTCGATGCGCGCTGACTTACAAGGTGAGCCTGCGCCCTCCCACCACGGAGCCCGCCGCAATGTTTCCGTTAGGAGGAGCCAAATGGGAGATGAACAGTTGGCCGAACAAAAACAAAGCGCAACGTGGCACGACTACCAGGAGACGGTAGCCGAACTTTTTCGCCGAATAGGCTTTGAGGCTTCCGTGGACGAGACAATTCAAGGCGTACGGGGAAAGCATCAAGTAGATGTGCTAGTCCGGCCTAAGCTCGCAGGCGTTTCGCTACTCTGGGTGGTTGAGTGCAAGTATTGGAGCACGCGCGTTCCAAAAGCCCAGGTGCTTACGCTCGTTCATATCGCGCAGGACGTCGGCGCCGATCGAGCTTTCCTGTTTTCAGAGCAGGGGTTTCAAGCAGGCGCAATTTCGAGCGCTGCCCACACCAATGTCACTCTCGTGAATCTGGACGAAATCGAATCCGCCGCGGCCAGCAGCATCGCCGAGGCGGGCATCCGGCGATCATTTGCAAGGATAAAGGAAATTGAGTCTGTCTTAAGGGACCTACTTGATCGCCAAAAATTTCAGGTTCCTCCCATGCCGCTCTTGGACCGCATTTTGGACCTACTGGGTGTTTGCCTGGACGCAACGCTTGCGACTTCAGCCGCGCTGGCGCAACGTTACCCCGTTCGACTGATGGATGCGTCAGAAGCCAATGGCTTGCTCGTGTTGAACGATCCCGGCGCTCTTGCGGAAGCGCTTCAAAGGACACTGGAGCGACTGGAACGTGCGTATGCGGCAATTGAGGTCGAGGCTGACGCCGTTGACGAGCAAGTCCGCGATGCCTCGCAGCAATTGGTTCATCGCGTCCAAAGCTTGTTTGTCTGCTGCGAGGTCCTCCTGGATGCCGACGCGGACGCCGAAAAGCTAATGCTACGACGCGCGCTGGAGGCTATGCGAGCGGTCGGCCAACAAGCCGAGGAGCTTCGCACCGCTCACTCGCATCTGCATTCGTCCGTTTCCGCGGTAATGCATGAGCTCATCGACGGCGTTTATCTTTGGCTCGGCGATCCAAATCGCCCTTTGGCCTCGTGGCCAGACCTCAGGGGTCGAGTCGAGAGCAAACTTACCGCACTCGAGAAGCGTAGCCGACGCTAGCAGTTCATGGGGGGTTGTACGTCGAAGAGAGACCAGAGTTCGAGTCCAAAACGAGTCCAAAACGGAATCGGAGAAGGAACATTATTTCTGCTTAATCAATTGCCTAGATTGTTCTTGCCCATCACTCCGAAGAATGATTCGAAGAATCATGGGCAGCGCAAGTCAATCACAACTGGTCTGGTCACACGACGGTTCAGACTATTCTCGGATAGAAATTCCTTCTGCGACGATCGAAGTTTTGCCCGGCATCTGCTGGGGGTTCGCCGAAGACATTTTCACTCCAGCATTCTGGAAATACCAAGCTCAATTAACCGGCAGTCGCACCGAAGCCACTTCGTTCAAGCTTGGCGATGATTTGTATGAGGAGGTCAGCGCCTGCTTGCTCGGCGGTTATGGCATGCCCGCCGAGTTGGGACTCGCGGCGTTTCAAAGGCTGAAAGCTCTAGGCCTTCTGACCGGCCTTGCTACCCCAGATGAGATCGAACGTGCGCTCGGCGAGCCATTCCTGGTGCTCAACAAGCCTCGAAGATATCGGTTCACGCGACAGAAATCGCGCTACTTGGCCTCGGCGCTGATGCGTTTACGCGAGGACGAGGTTCCGACGGATCACCGAGCGTGCCGGGACTATCTCACAACGCTTGCGGGGATCGGGCCGAAGACAGCTTCGTGGATAGTCCGCAATCAATATGGCTCGGATGAGGTTGCAATCCTCGACATACACATACTCAGAGCTGGGATGGCGGTCGGCATATTCCACGAAAGCGCAGATCCCGCACGAGACTATTTCGGACTTGAGAGCCGATTTCTGTCCTTCTGTCGGGCCATATCGGAACCTGCAAGTCTCATCGACGCTCTGATGTGGGACTACATGCGCCGGATCGGGCCGACTCGTCAGCGAACGGCCAAGGCGGCATAGGCCGTACACCTATCGTCCGAACACGCTCAGGCCCAGCGCTAGAAAGTCGCGATGAGGTGGACCGATGGCGGACAGCAAGGCGTTCCCTGAAAAACCTAATGGGCAATACCCATAGCCATAGGCCAACGCCGCCATCGAGCATGCCTGCGCAGCGGCGCCGCCGTCGCGCCACAACAATGTATCCGGCGAGCCATAATATTGCTCAACACGCCGCCTGTCGCCGGTGAAGAGGATAAGGTGTCCCGTAGCGCTTGGGACAATCTGTGTTGCCTCTTCAAGCCCCGCGTTGAACCCATACTGGTCAAGAATGGGAATGGTGAGAAACTTCTGGCGCTGATCCGAGAATACGACTGGCTCGTCTACATCAGGGCCACTGACGATCACGACATCGATGGGATGAAGCGCGCCGGCCGATATCATGGTCTTCCTCGTGCGACCGGCGAGTCGTCCTTTGCCAAGCTGTCGCGGTGCAAAGACATGCTTGATGAAGCCCATCGTTTCTCGGAGCGTGACCTCGGAAATGACCCGCCTCGTTCGCCGGTCCTCAAGCACCTCATCGAAAGACATCTCGGAAGCGAAGGTCACGCGAACATCCTTCAAGACGGACGTCGCCCCCCAAGCGGCCTTTTCATCGATGCGTTCGATGTTCGATTTCGGAGAAGGCTCAGAAGGCGTGTCCAAAACAAGCCTCCATCGTCTCGTAGTGCTTGCGGCAGCCGCGGCAAAAACCGCATGCAACTTCCGCGACATGGCATGAATGCGACCAGCAAAGGATCTCCTGCGGAATACCAGATCGCCTCACAAGTTCAGGCGCCGTCATTTCGATCGCAGGAGCGACGACTTGGAGCGTGCCTTCCTGAAGCGCGAACAGCCCATTCATCCCTGCGATGAATTTCGCCGTTCCGTCGGCGTGAAATCCGTCCGTCTTGAGAGCGCCGATTAGAAGCTCTCCCACGCCCAGCGCGTGACACCTCATTGCGGCGAGTGTCAACAGAAATTGATTGCGATAGGGCCACCACTCGCTGGCGGGCGCGCCTGCGTGCGGGGCCCGACCAACGAGATCGCCCGATCCCAAGGCGGAGATGTCCGCCGACAGCAAATGATGCTCAATGCCCAGCGCGGCGCAAACCGCCGCCGCCGCGCGCATTTCTCCGGCGGCGGGTTGTTGTCCATAGTCAACGGTAATGCCGTAGTCCGGGCGGCGCCAATAAGAGATGGCGACCGAGTCCATTCCGCCAGAGAGCAGTAGAGCGCGTTTCACGATCGCCAAGCCAGCAGGTGAAGGGCGCTCACAAAGTCGCGGTGAATAACGGCCCCGGCGCCTCGCGGGAGCTTGAGATTGTTCTCATGCATGTTTTGAGCGACGCAGAAAATTGGTTTCCCCTTAGCTGCCGCATATCCGACTTCGAACACTGTGCCTGGGCTGCTGCCGTTCAAAACCGCAAATACTGCGTCGCACTTCTCTATCGCGTCGAGGTCCTGTCGCACGACCTTTTCCGCGGGTCCGTGGCCGATGTCGTGTACCGGGCTGAAGACGCTCATCCCGAGACCACGCAATATCGTGCGAGCCTCGTTGACAATGAAGCGCTGCCCCAGCTCGCGAAATGGCCCGGCAAGATAGGCTTGGCCGCCCTTTAGGACGACTGGATCACGCGCGGTTTGAGATGCCTCCGTTATCGCCTGTAGCGGCAATGCGTTGGTCTCGACATATTGGGCGACCGCGCGCGTCGCATACTCGGCGGCGTTTACTGGCGGCATGCCTTCAACACCCCAGGCAAGCGCAAAGGCGGCGACAAAGACGTCGCCCGATCCGATAGTGAACACGTTCTGGGTCTTGTAGGCCGGCACGGACCCAATTTGGCCCGATGCATCGAGTATCAAAGCGCCGTCCAAGCCGCATTTGGCGATAACGATCTCGGCGCCCTCGGCGACAAGGAGATCACGGGCACCCTCGGCTGCTAGTTTCCCGCTCAACAGCTTGATTTCCTGGGCGTTCGCGATGATCGCGAGTCGTCTGGCCTTGGAGCCAGTCGCCTTGAACCCCTTCGGCGCCGTTGGAGACTGGGGATCGTAAACGCAGATTTCTGCCTGGACCGTCGGCTGGCACTCCATCATCCCGAAAAGGACAGCAATCTCCGCGGCGACGTGGAATGGGGCTTGTTGCTTGATGAGGTTGGGATGAGGGCTGATATTGGGATCGGCAAGGCAATGCAAATAGTCGAAGCCGATAAACTGCTCGCCAGAATGGGGGACAACATCAATTCCATAGGATTCGAGGATCGGAAGAATCTGCTTCTGCTTGTCGGGCGGCAGAATCGTGTGGAGTCGGACCGTATCAACATGCGGCGCGAGGCCGGCTGCAGCTCTGCCGGCAGAGCCATAGATTTCCTCCCAGTGAGGAAAGGCGCATCGTTCTCCATATACGCCGCCGACGACGTCGATCGCAGTCATGTCAATCGAATCTCGACTTCGACCTTTCCGGCGTTCACTGACAGAACTTCAGCTTCATAGACTGATCCCGCCTGGATGCATTCGATAATGTCGACGATCCTTGTCGACGTGATCGCACCGGCCACGGCCCCGCCCGTCGACTTAGCGACGAGGCGATTGCGAGGCCGGGTCTCGAGTTCCACGCTCAATATTTCTCCTTTGCTGAGACCAGCGACTACGCCCGGGACGGGAGAGTTGAGTACGGTTCGCTCAGTTATGGCGCACTTATCGTCTCCCGCCCCCGCGCCGCCGCCTGAACCGCGCCAGTCTTCGCCGCTGCTGCCTCCTCCTCCTCCACCTGACATCATAATCTCCTTTGTTGTTGATACTTGGCTGCCCCCAAAGCCAAGAACTATCTCGATTCTCTCGAAAACCGCCTCAAATACCTACAGCCTGCGCTCTCGCACCTCAATACAGAGGCTATGACTTGACGTCGCTCGCTCGTTTATTTTGCGCGCTTTCAGTCATCTATGGGCAGGCGGCGCGCACCGCAACCTCGACGAAGAACGTTCCCAACCCATGCGTCTGATCCTAATGCGCGACGTTCGTGGCATCATGGAAATGCGATGTGCTGCGTCGTCGCTCGATCATCCTGCAAACTGGTCGCACTATGTCCGCCTTTGCCCCACTTGCGGCCTTTGAATCGCCTGCGGCAACGGCACGAGGCCGTGACTCTGAGAATAGTCAGCTTAGTAATCCTTGTTACCGATGTGCCGGTATGGCCATGGCCAACCTTCACTCCGCGAGCAACAACTCCGCCATTCCATCGAGACGAGTCTTTACGTGCTCCCAATTCGGCATTGCCTGACCGAGCAGCTCGTAAAAGCGCTTGCCATGATTGCGCTCCTGCAAATGGCAAATCTCATGGGCGATGACATAGTCGATACAATCACTGGGCGCGCGAATGAGGCTCGGATTTAGGTGAACTTTGCCATCCGGGGAGCAACTGCCCCATTGCTTCTTCATCGGGATCAGCTTGAGCCCCGGACGTTGCGGTAGCCAGGCTACCGACGCGGCGACGATATCCAGCCGCCGCTCGAAATATTCTGACCCGCGTTCAAGATACCAGCACCGAAGCTGTCGCCGGATGGCGGCCGGGTCGTGCGTTCGGCTGACGACGACGATCTTACCCCCTTTAAGGCGCACCTGTCCGGGGGTTTCCTTGCTCACTTCAACCTTCAGTTGGTAGCGCCTGCCGATGTAGAAATGCGTTTCGCCGCTAGAGTATTCCCGAGGCAGTCTGAATGACTGCGCCTCGATCGCGCGGTCGAGTTGGGTGGATATCCAGCGCGCGCGCTTTTTGACGGCGTTTGAAATCTCAATTTCGGATGTTTCGGACGGGGCCTCAACCTCGACTTCCGCGTTCGGATGCACATGAATGCGAACTTTGCCTACGAGAGTCGGCTCCGACACGACATTGTAAGCGATTGTTCGATCCCCGTATCTGAGCGCGCCGCGCATCAGAGGCCACCACGCGAGAGCCCGATCCGAACGGTCTCAATAATCTTGTCGGTTGCCGCCTTGGCCGCGTCCAGTCCTATTTCCTTGAACAAAAGCGGTAGGACGTTCTTTCTGACGGATGCTTCGATATTCTGCGGATTCAGCGAGTTTTCCGCGACAGCGTTCGTCACGATGCGGTCGATCTCTGTACCCAGTTCCGCGAAGCGATCAGACGATCCTGCTGAATCAGCCAGCTTCAAAATCCCGAAATAGGCTCGCGCATGTTTGTTCTTGATAATCGCCGCAGGGATATCGTCGATTTCCTGTTCCACGACCTTCCGTTCAAAATCCTTGAACAGGGCGTATTGCTTGAACGGATGCTCGAACATCGCGGCGGCTTCAGCGATAGCCTGCTTCAGAAGCTCCGAAAAATAGGCCTGCGCGTAAGGGTCATCGACGAGCGTCTGCTCGATCGTCCTCTTCAGCCGCGATCGGATGAGGTCGGTTTCATTGCGGAGTTTCTCGTCTGACCACTCTTCCGGATTTTCTTTAAGGCCAAGCTCATTCACGAGATAGACGCCGCCGGACTCCTTGATTTCCTCCCCGATGACATGCCGGTCGACGAGTTTGCGGATCTGGTCTTCATAGGCGCTGAAATCGACCGTCTCCTGCGCGTCCTGCTTGGCGGCGCGGCGAAGCTCGCTGAAAAACTTCAGATCGCGCTTGTATTCGGCGATCTTTGCTTCCGTGACGGAGCTATCTTCAAAGAAGGACTGCGATCCGAGTGCCACCTTGAGGCACATGCCGAAATTGGTCAGCGCCTCGTAGAAATCCTCGCGCACTTTCTGGTTGACGTCGATGGATTGGCCGTTATCGCCGGTCTCATAAGACGGGATCAGCAATTGCCGATATTGCTCGCGGTCGGATTTGTTTCTGACCGGTTTGAAGATCGCCCACAGGGCGTCATGCAGGGCGGGAAGTTTCTTGTACTCCGTCGAGACATTCGAATAGAGGCCATCGATATCGTCGATATCAAAGCCGCCCTGCGTGCGTTCGGCGAGGTCCTGATACTCCGTGATCGCCGTGTCGAGTTCCTTCAGGATGCCGCGATAATCGATGAGATAGCCGAACGGCTTGTGCTCGTGCAGGCGGTTCACGCGCGCGATCGCCTGAATGAGATTGTGCTGCTTCAGCGGCTTGTCGATATAGAGAACAGCGTTCTGGGGTTCGTCGAAGCCCGTCAGCAGCTTGTCGACGACGATCAAGATATCGGGTGGGCCGGGCTCGGCGAAATCGTCGATAATCCGCCGCTCATATTCTTCCGGATCGTCGCGGACATTATCCTTCCACCATTGCTGAACTTCGGGCAGCTCCGCCTCGTCAACGTCCTCATGGCCTTCGCGCGTATCGGGCGGCGAGATAACGACCGCGCTCGTCACCTTGCCGGTGGCGTCTAGCGCCTTCTTGTAGCGCACGGCGGAGAGCTTGCTGTCAGTCGCGAGCTGCCCTTTCAGCCCCTTGTCGAGTGATTTAAAATTCTCCTCGAAATGGCTGGCGATATCCCAGGCGATCAGGTTGATGCGATCCTGCGCGCCATAGACCTGCCCCTTCTTGCTGTACTTTTCCTTGAGATCGCTCTTTTGCTTGTCGGAGAGACCTTCCGTAATCTTCTCGAACCATTTGTCGATCGCGGCGTCGTTCACATCGAGCACGGGCTTGCGCTCTTCGTAGAGCAGCGGCGTCACCGTGCCGTCGTCGACCGCGCGCTGCATTGTGTAGGCGTGGACGATCGGCCCGAATTTGTTGGTCGTCTTGTCGTCTTTCAGCAGCGGCGTGCCGGTGAACGCAACGTAAGAAGCGTTGGGCAGCGCCTTCTTCATGCGTTCGTGGTTTTCCCCGCTCTGGCTGCGGTGCCCCTCATCGACCAGCACGATGATGTTGGGCGAGGGGTTATGGCACTCGGGGAGCTTCGCCGCCGTGCCGAATTTGTTGATGATCGAGAAGATGATGCGTTCATTGCCCTGGCCGATCCGCCGCGCGAGATCGCGCCCCGTCGCGGCTTTCGCCTTGTTCTCCTCGCGATTGCCGATCTGGGAGAGGCCGAGCGCGCCGCCGGTGAGGAATGTTCGCGCCAGCTGCTTTTCCAGGTCGATACGGTCGGTGACGACGATCACGCGGCATTCGGCCAGCGCTTCCATCAACAGGAGCGCCTTGCACAGGAACACCATGGTGAAGCTCTTGCCGGAGCCCGTGGTGTGCCAGATGACGCCACCCTCGCGCCCGCCGTCCGCCCGCACCGTCGAAATGCGCGCGAGCAGCGCCTTGATTCCGAACGCCTGTTGGTAACGCGCGGCGATTTTTCCCGCCTTGCGGTCGAAAATGATGAAATAGCGGATGAATTCGAGGAGCCGCTCTTTCGAGAGCAGGCTGATCAGTAGCCGGTCCTGATCGGTGACGAACTGGACGTCTGACCACAGCGCCGAGAATTGACGTTGCACCGACGGCGGACGCCCGAGTAACAGCGCGTCGCGCGCGTCGAGCGGCAAAGGCGCGTTCTTCACCTTCGCAAAATGCGCTTCGTCGAACGCCTCCTCATGCCATTTCGACCAGAATTTGGCGGGAGTCTTCGTCGTCGCGTAGCGGCCATCCGTCCCGCTGATCGACATCAGCAATTGCGAATAGGCGAAGAGGTGCGGAATCTCGTCATTCTTCTGGTTGCGGATGTTCTGGCTGATCCCTTCAGCGACCATGGAGGTGTTCGGGTTGCCGGAATCGGGGCGCTTCGCCTCGATCACCACAAGCGGCAGGCCGTTGACGTAACAGACGATATCCGGGCGGCGCGTGCGTGTGCCGTCGGCAGTGACGACCTCCAGCTCTTCGGTCACGAGGAAGCTGTTATTCGCCGGATCTTGCCAGTCGATAATCGGGATGGTCGCTGAATGCTTCTTGCCGTCGACAAATTCCGTCACGGTGACGCCAAGGGCGAGCATGTTGTAAATCCGCTCGTTCGCGGTCAACAGCCCTTCCTGCATTTGCGGCGTTGAAAGGTCGCGCACGATCTGGTCGATCGCATTGGGGGAAAGGGGATAGCCTTTCCCCTTGAAGTCGAACCGGCGGTTTCTCAGTGCCTCGACCAGCACGCCCTTCAGGACGACGCCGGTATTGCCGTCCCGCATCGCCAGGCACTTGTCCGCCGGCAGAAAGTCCCACCCCAGCGCCAGCAGCGTTTGCAGCGCCGGAATATGCGCGGAATATTGCTCGGCGGTGTTGGGCGCGCCGGTCATGCTACCCCCACACTTGCGCCGAGACGGCGTCGAAAAAGACTATTTCGAGCGGGTTTCTGTCCCTTCGGAGCGCTGCAATGCTCTTGGCTTTATCTATAATCGCCTTATTCGCCTCGCTCGCCGGGTTGCCATACAAACTGACATAGAGCCTGGGAAACCTGCCGCGGCCCAATCGTCTCAAAATGTGATCATCGTTGTTGGCTAACGAGTGCCCAAAAACGAAAAAGCAATGGCGTCCTTGGTCTGCATTCGCTGTCAGGACTTTTAACGCCTGATACAGATAGGCATTGTGCCGGATTTTCGAAAACTTCTGGCGGCTTGTACCCTCGGCGACAAACAGAGGAAATTTGTCCGCATTTATCGCAATTCGCGCTTGGTCAACCAAGCGCTCTTGCTTCCTGATCCAAGTGTATTTCTGGAGTTCGTGTCCCGCGTCAAAGAGGTGCAGTGCGCCGTGAAGGTATAGAACATCCGCACTATGAGCGCCGGTCTCGCCCTGCCAAACAACGTAGTCCGTATCAGGGTCGTCTTCGTCATTTCCAAATCCGTCATTGGTATTCAATTCGATCGGATTACCAAACGGATGATCTTCATGCATTAGCGTCCAATACAAAAGCAGGTCGTAATTCAGGGTGAAGACATATCCCTGCTTCTGACCAGCGAGGAAGTTCGATAAAAATTGCCGACATGCCCAGAATTTCTCGTGCGGTATGTCGAGCGGTATGTTGGGATGATTTCCCGCGACCGTCGAAACAAGTAGGTCTTTAAGCGCCTTCGCGTCTGCCACCATTTCCTTCGCGGCCGTGGCGCCGGCCGCATAGACCGGAAGGATCGCAGCGCCATTCTCTAGAGCCCGGATTGCGGTCTCGAAGTCCTGCGTGTTGAGGACCTCAAAAACCTCTTTTGCCTTAGGCGCCTTTGAAAAGTCTGCTTGTGCGAACAATGACCCGTAATGGAAAATGTCGGGACGGCAAGCGATGCTGAAACCGTTGCCGAGGATCAGGTGTCTCTTTGAAAACTGAGCACTGTCCTCAATGGCTTTTTGAAACGTAATAGGATTCGTCATGCCGCTTGCGCCTCCCCTTTGATCTTGACGCGGCGCTTGCCGCTGAGAAGTTGCTGCATCAGCGCGGATTTTTCTGCTTTGAGAATTTTAAGCTTGTCAGAGATGCGCCTCAAAATATTATCGGCACGTTTGAGACTTTCTGCGATGGCTAGTTGCTCAGCAACTTCGATTTCTGGAACGAGCATCTCGCCGACAATGGATGTGTTGAGATTCCTTTGTGTTCCGGGTTGACCGCTGTTCGCAAGCCTCTCGGTGGCGGCCTCCAACACATAAAAGAGAAACGGTAGAGCCAGCCGTGGAGAAACTTCGCGAAACACTACAAAGCCGTCGTGTATGCACGCCGGAATTCCTAGAAATTTCGGAACGCCAATCGTGGCGCAGATCGACATGATGAGATCACCGGGATCGACGGCAACACTATTTGCAGCACCTTCGGCGGATAAATATTGGTCGGTATGCTCAAGCGTCTCGTCCTTGGACTTGGTCACGTCGGAAATACGAACCCAGGCCCTTCCTGACTCTGCGAACCATTTCGGAGAGTCTATCGGTCGGGGCGATGCGCCACGACGCACGGTACAGAACTCCGACAGCTTTCTTGTTCGCCACTCCCCGCTGAATCCCGGCAGGCGCTTTTTGCCAGTGAGCAGTTGCTGCATGAGGGCTTTTTTCTGCGCCTCGCTGTTGGCGATCAGCTTCTCGGTCGTCTCAATCGCCCGATCCCAGGTCGAGAGAATTGCCGCGATGCGACGCTGTTCAGAAAGCGGTGGGAGCTTAATCGGATAGTCGCGCAAATCAGCAGGGCTTATATGAGGAACTGCCGTTTGTGTCTGAACAGCTTGCACATGCTGATTAAATTGATGCCCAGAAAAGAATTGTTTCATCAATTCCTGATGCAATGTGTCTTTTGCTCTCAGACGCGCAACGCGCTGAACCAGCAAACAAGGCAAGTCATCAGGGGACATTTCGGCTATCTTTACGCCGGATGGGAGCCACGTTCGGTCCATGGCGACTACGAAGTCGCCAGCCTTTAGCTGGTAGCGTGTGACTTCCTTCAGCCGATCGCTTGGAAAGCGCTTCACATCGCGCCAGCGCAATCCTCCCGGCGTGATATTGTCTCCACGAAGCAGTTTAACGTCAAAATCGTTCGACGTGTAATCGACGCTCTTGAACGCGAAACCAGTCAATACGTCAGCATGCTGGCCGATGGTCGTCGATTTCCACCCCGTCGGAATCATTCCTCGTCCCCCTTCTTGCCCTTGCGCTTCCCCTTCGGCTTCCCGGCTTCAAGCGCCTTAGTCTTCTGCACGGCCTCCAGAAAATGCGCCTCGACGGGACTTGGCGCGTTGATGGCTCTTGCGCGCCAGCGCTCATATTCCTCACCGCCCTTTTGCCGTGCGAGCTGCGCGCTCACCCGCCCTGCGTGGGTCAGCACGGCGCGGTCGCCGAGCTTCAGGAACTCGTCGAGCTTGGCGATCCAGTCGGCCATGCGCATTTGCTTGCGGCTTAACGCCTGCAGCTCCGCAAATTCCAGATAGGCCGTGACGATGCGGTTCAGCGCTTCAATCTCATCCGCTTGCAGATAATTCTTGGCGATCACCGCATCGGTCTTGCGCGGCGGGCCGCCCTTTGACTGGTTCGCCCAGCTTGTGAGCCCCATGTGATCCTTGCCGGCGTCGGCGCGCCTCACCACAATCTCCGCCGCCGTGAACCCGTGCGCGGCGTAGTGCATTTTGTTCTGCACCGTCTGGAAAAACCGTTCGGAGGCATCGGCGCCGGGGTCGTAATCGACGCTCGTCGCGTAGATATCGAGCACTTTTTTGTAGAACAGCTTTTCCGAGGAGCGGATGTCGCGGATACGCTCCAGCAGTTCTTCGAAATAATCCGCGTCCGGGTTCTTCAAGCGCTCGTCATTCATGACGAAGCCCTTGATGAGATATTCAGAGAGCGCCGCCGCGGCCCACCGCCGGAACTGCGTGCCGCGCGGGGAGCGGACGCGGAAGCCGATCGCCATTATCATCGGCAAATTGTAGTGGGAGACCTGCCGCTCCACCCGCCGTTCGCCTTCGGTCTGAACTATTGAGTAATTCTCAATAGTTGCCTCGGGCTGCTCGCCGTCCGCGATTATCCCCTTGATATGCTTGTTGATATTGGAAACGCTGGTCTGGAACAGCTCGGCCAGCTGAACCTGCGTCAGCCAGACATCGCCGTCGATCTCCCTCAACGCGATCTGGGTCAGCCCGTCCTCGGTCTGGTATAGAATCAGCTCGCCTTTCTCTCCGCTTTGCGGCGCATCCTCACTCATACGGCGTAGCCCAATTCCTTGAGGTAGCCGTCCATTTTTGTTTCTAGCTCGGCGAGTTCGGCCTTCAGCTTTTCACGCTCGGCGCGCACGGCCATCAGGTCGATTTCCGCTTCCTCCTCAAACGTGTCGACGTAGCGGGGGATATTGAGGTTGAAGTCGTTCTCGGCGAGCTCCTTCGGGCTTGCGAGCCAGGCGTATTTGGGAACGGTCTTTCGCGCCTGATACGTCTCGATAATTTTCAGGAGATTGCCGTCGGAGAGCTGGTTCTGGTTCTTGCCCGACACGAACTCGCGGCTCGCGTCGATGAACAGAACCTTGTCATCGGTCTTGCGCTTCTTCAGCACAAGGATCGCCGCCGGAATGCCGGTGCCGTAAAAAAGCTTCTCTGGCAGGCCGATGACCGTATCGAGGAGGTTTTCCTCAACCAGCTGCTTCCGGATTTTGCCTTCGCTTGAGCCGCGGAAGAGAACGCCGTGCGGGGCGACCACCGCCATGCGGCCGGTCTTGGGCTTCATCGTTTCGATCATGTGCAGGATAAAGGCGTAATCGCCCTTGGTCTTCGGCGGGATGCCGCGCCGGAACCGGCCGAACTTGTCCGCCTCTGCCGTGCCGTGCCCCCATTTGTCGAGGCTGAAGGGCGGGTTGGCGACGACGATGTCGAAATGCTTCAGCCGATCCTCGCCGTCGAGGAGCTTCGGGTTGCGGATCGTGTCGCCCCATTCAATGCGGTGATTGTCCTCGCCGTGCAGGAACATGTTCATTTTGGCGAGCGCCCATGTGCTGCCGATCGATTCCTGTCCGTAGAGCGCGTATTTTTTGGACTTGTTGAAACGCTGCTGGATCAGGCGGCCGCATTTCATGAGGAGCGAGCCGGAGCCGCAGGTCGGATCGCAAATCTCGTCGCCTTCCTTCGGGTCGACGAGCCGCGCCATCAATTCCGAGACTTCGGGCGGGGTGTAGAACTCCCCCGCCTTGCGGCCTGAATCTGCCGCGAACTGCTTGATCAGATATTCGTAGGCGTTGCCGATGATATCGAGCTTGCCGATGCGCGAGGGGCGAAGGTTCAGCGTGTCCTTCGCGAAATCTTCGAGCAGGTCTTTCAGAAGCTCGTTCTTCTGCGCTTCCTCGCCCAGCTTGTTCGAGTTGAAGCTGATATCCTGAAACACGTCGCGCAGCTTGGCGATGTTGGCTTCCTCGATCGCGTGCAGCGCCTTGTCGATCCGCTCGCCATTGCCGGCCTCATGGCGGCGCTTGTAGAGCGTATTAAAATTGGCGCTCTCGGGAAGGATGAATTGCTCCGTCTTCATCATTTCCGCGATCAGCTTGGGCTCGTCGCCATATTCCTTTTTGTAGCCGTCATAGTGATCCTGCCACACGTCGCTGATATATTTGAGGAACAGCATGGTGAGGACATAGTCCTTGTAGATGTCCGCCGAGACGGTTCCCCGGAACGTGTCGCAGGCCGACCATACGGCCTTGTTGATGTCGTCCTGTTTGATGGCTTGGGTCATTGTCTACCTCATGCGTGCGGTCAGAAGATCCGCTGCGATAGAATTGAGTTGGTTTTGTCTGTTCGCGAGAAGGGCGTTCAATTGCCGCTTCTCCTCGAGCGCCGCATTCCAGAAGTCTGCCATCATTCTTTGTTTGGACACGGATGGAACGGCGACTTCCAATCCTTCCAGCACGCTGCGGCGAATATTGGGGATATGCGATCCTGTAGCAGACTGCCGAAAATAATCCTGCGCCGGCCTCTGATTGATCTGCCAAGCGAGGAAATAAGGGTCGATTCTCGCCTTGTCCGAAACCTTCAGAACGAAGAAGTGGGGCGAGCACACCGCGCGCGCGGGGACATTCCTGAGAGCAAGCGCGTAATTGTTCGTTCCGCGGGCGGCAAACAGAATATCTCCGTCGCCAAGCCAGCTCACGGGCCGTTTGCCCGGAAGCGCGACGCGCGGAACCCCCGCCCACGCGACCGAGGCGCCGTCGGCCACATCCCGCATCTGGACGAAGCTGACGTCGCCGGCGGGAAGCGCGTCCGCTGCCGTTCGAAGGGGAAAGCCGGCGGTGACCGATGCCAGCGTTCCAAGTTCTCTTTTTTGTGCATCAATAGACATGATGCACGATAATTAGGCCGCTAGCCGCAATCTGTCAATAGGCACTGCAGCATCAAGCTTGCTGCAAAAAATATGATCATCGTCGCAAAAGGTGGTTGCGCTTCGGGGCGGGGAGTGCAGCTTTCAAGGTCAAAAATTCAAATAATCCGCCACACTTCCTTGCTCGCCTCATCCCGGATGAGATCGATGCGCTCCCCATCAAAGTGATAGGCGAGCGCCCTCCCCATGACCGGTATTGATACGACATCCGGCCAGAAGGCGGCGACGCATTGGCCTTCGCCGTCGCGGACGCTCGGATAGACGATGCCGTTCGAGCCCTCGGCGCGGAGCTCACGCGCCAGCGCCTGCGAGGCGGCATAGCTGTCCGCCGCAAGGCACGCTTCGAATTCCCCTCGCCCCCTGATGTCCTGAACGCGCGCGTCAATCGAGCCGACTAGTTCGCGGAACTGGCTGAACCAGCCCGGACGCTCACTGGTGTCCGAATAAATCCGCGCGCGATGATAGGTCGTCTCGGCGACGGCGGTCTCGAACCGGTTCGCGGCGTAATAGGCGCCGAAGCTTCCATCATGAAACCGTCCCTGAAAGCGCGGGCTGATATGAACGAAGGGCGCCATGACATAGCTCGAGCCGGCGCCCCCGACGCGGCGTTCAGGCGGCACCAGCTCCAGCCGCCCGATGCTCACCGCGACGCGCGCGTTCGATTTCGATTCGCCGGACGCGATCGCATCCCATTTCGCGGGATCGGCGATGTCTTCGAAGAGATCGATCGGCGGACGACGCGTCGAGATGATCCGGTGCGTCTTGCGCCAGCGAAGGCGCGTCAGCGGCGGCGCCATTAGCCGCGGGCCGCATCGAGATAGAAGCGGACGTCAAAGAGATCCATGATCTGGCCCTGAAGCATGATCTCCAGGGCCAAGCGGCCGCCGAAGGCCTTGTTCGGTTTTTTGACCCAGGCGTAGACGCGCTCATTCTCGGTGAAGAGAATGCGCAAGGCTTTGTGGATGCCCATCAGGATCGAAAGCCGCGTCTTCTGGTCGACATTGAGGCGGCCGATCTCGCCGCGCTTCCAGCGATTATAGGTCGCCGTCGAGATACCGCCCAAGAGCGTGCAGGCTTCCGCGTCGGTGAGGCCCCAGAAGCGGAAGAGATTGACCGCGGCTTCCGCCATGGCGAGGCCTTCCGCGTCGGTGATCCCGTAATCGCCCGACGCCAGCGGAAAATCGCCACGCGCTTCCTTGGGCGGCAAACGGTTTACGGCTTCAAGTTTCAACTGGCTCATCCTCCCGCCTCCATATAGGGCATTTTCATGCATTTGACAAGGTTTCTGATATTGCGATCAATTGATACCTCCATCGGATTCCGCCGTCTTGGTTCCTAAAGCGCCGGCCCGCCGCGGGTCCTGGCGAAGTCCCAGGTGATCCCGCCCCGCTTGATGACCCCGGAAATCTCGAGCCCCCGCCGCGCCTCCAGCGCCTCCCGCCAGGGAACGAGCGAGAATTCCTTGGACCGCTCGACCACGGCGAAACGTCCTGCCGGCAGATCGACGGATCGCCGGTAAATCCCGGTCAATCGTTGGCCCTCAACCGGCTGGTCGAAAGTCTTGCCCAATTGCTTTGAAAGTCCCGCGCCCGCCTCCGCGACCGCTTCATGCTCCATCAGCGCAAGACGCTTCCGGTCGATGGCGAGCCGCGCTCCATCCTCCGTCGCAATTCCCTGCTCAATCAGCCAGCGTCGGCGCGCAACGAGCGCGCCGCGCAATTCGCCGCCAAAACCGGCAGACACAGCATCGAGCTTCTCGTGACTTTCCAGCGCATCATCGAGCAGGGTGCGCGCGCGGGCTTGCGGCAGCTCTTCGAGCGACACCCAGTTGAGCACGCGGATATTGGCGGCCGACCTGCCGCGTTCGAAGTCGGCGGCGCGCTGCAAATAATCATCGGGGACGCGCCAGCTTCCGTCAGCCTCGCGCTCGACGACGCGCGCGCGCCGCAGCGCCTCAAGATGGCGCTTGTGCGTCAGGCGATAGTCGGCTGTCGATCGCGGATCAGCGATCTCGTGCAGCTCGTTCGAATAGACGCCGCCGTTTCTCTCCGCGATCGCCGCGATAGTGAGATCGGATTTGCGGGGCGCCCCCGCGCCTCTTGAAACCTCAACGATCGCGCCTTCCGGCGGCATCGCGCCGGGCTTCAGATCGATCTCGACATGCCACTGGTTCCCATCAGCGCCGTCGAGCGCGAGGAAACGTCGCTCATGCGCGTCGTCCGCTGCGCCCGACCCGATGACCCGCCCGATGAGCCTCAAGGGCGCCGCCTCGCCCGCGAAGTCGCGCAAATGATGAAGCGAGAGCCGGTCGCCGACGGCATGCTCCATCGAGCGGATGATGTCGCCGCGCCGGCCCATGCCGCGGAGCGTCTCCTCCATATCGGGCGACAATCGCCACCCGTCGCGCTCCCGGCGCGCCAGCTGCATCGCTTCGAGCGTCCTCAAACGCGCCATGAAAAGCTTCGACCGGAAGCGGTCATAGACCGTCCTCGGCTCGCTCAAGGTAACGACGCCGCCGGGGTTCAATTCCTGGAGTTCGCGGTCGAGCGAGGTGAAGCGCTCCTGCGTCGCCTCGCGCATGCGGCTCCTGGCGATTTCGAGATCGCGTCGCTCGCCCAATTCGAGCGTCGCGCGCTCCTCGGCGCGGCCGCGGAACCCGTGGGAGATGTAATTGCGCGCAATGACGAGGTCCTTGCCGTCATCGGCGCGCCCGCGAAGGACCACATGCACATGGGGGTGATCGGTGTCGTAGTGATTGACGGCGACCCAGTCGAGCTTCGTTCCAAGATCGCGTTCCGCCGCCGCCATCACGTCGCGCGTGAATTGGTTGAGATCCTGAAGCTCGCCCGCCTCTTCCGGCGACAGGATGATCCGGAACTGGTGGCGGTCGGTCTTCCCCTCTTCGAGGAACGCTTCGCTGTCGACCGCGTCTCGCGCCGGCCCATAGAGCTTGCCGGGCGTTCCGTCCCGCTCAGCGCCGTCGCGCTGGATATAGCGAAGATGCGCCCGCGCCTTGGCGAGGCCGTTCTTGCCCAGCCGCACCGAGCGGATCTTGACAGCCACCCGGCGCGCGCGGAACTTCGCGAAAGGGTGCGACCGACTGGCGAAGCTTGCGGCAACGCCGGCGCCGCGCCCGATCCGCGCGCCGGAGAACCTCGCGCCCGAGCGCTTCGCAAAGGCGCCGGGCCGCGCCTTCTCCATGCGGGCGTAGAGCCTGGCCGTAAAGCGCTTCGCCGCGCGCCCGCCGATCGACCGGATGCGGCCCAGTCTCGGGCGGAACTCGTCCTCGTCGCTCATAAAACGACATGGCGCCATTTGGCGCTACTGAATTCACCAATGACTCCACTTGAATCGACGTGCAGACTGGCTTTGCGCGCCGAGTGGCGCCAAAGCTTTAATCTTTCCTTCCTCCGCCTACCCCCTATCCGCCGCGCCACCACGCCAACCATCGCGGTCATCCCCTCACCTACACTACGCGCGCGACGCCGATCACGTCATTGAGTTTCGTCGCGCCAAAATATCGTCCGTCGAGGGAATTTTCGGGGTCGTTAAGAAGAAAAATTTCGCCTGATTGAAGCGTGTAACAGCCGTTCCAGGCCGGCATCTTTCGGCCCCGGGAATCGAAATTGAGCGCATCGGCGACGCGGGTTTCGTTGATGTAGACGGCTTTGGATTCGCGGCAGATTCCGTCGCCGGGAAGGGCCGCGACGCGCTTCAGGAGCGGGATATCCTTTGGCAAATATCCGCGTTCGGTAATGAATTTCTCTAGGTCTTCATCAGGCCGGACGAGCACGAAATCACCGATTTCCAGCGGCGTATTGGGCTTGATCCGATAGAGCCCGATAGGCGCGCTCGCCGACGCGTTCCAGACCAGCATCGGCGTGAACGGGTGCGCGCTGGCGAAGGCGAGCGCCGCAATCGCGACGCCGGAAGCCGCGAGAATGATCGTCGCCCCGCGTCTCATTCGCCGGCCTTCTTCGAGGTCGAGGAATAGCGCCGCTGCGCCGACCAGCGATCGAGTTCGTCGCGGTGATAGACGATGGAGCCGCCATGCTTGCGATAGTCAGGACCGCCGCCTTCGCCACGGAAATGCTCGAGCGCGCGGACGCTGACGCGGAGATAAAGCGCGGCCTCATCGGCGCTCAGGAACGGCGTTGCGATTTTGGGCGACGGCTTTCGGGATTTGGCCGGCTTCTGCCGGTCGCCGGATGCTGATCGATCGGTTTTTCGCGCGCTGTTTCGCCCCATCTCGCCTCGAGCCTCCTCAAGCCTCACGGACATTTTGCAGCAGGCGGGATCAATTATGGAGCTTGTTCCTATTCGTTTTTGAGGGTGTCTTATTCTATTTTCGGGGGGTCTTATTCGCCCGGCGAATAGATTATTCGCTGGCGGAATAAAGCCGCCTTCGGGGACTTGAATTCGCGTTATTGGGGTGCGGATCAACGCTGAATTCTGTTGCGATTTTGATCATCCGGCGGCAAACTTCTCAAGATTTCGGGGGTTCTTGTTGTGATGCTCGAATTCGGTTCCTTGTTGCGCGTTTGCAGGTCCATCCTTGACCTGACGCAGAGCGAAATGGCCGAGCTTTTGTGCATCAGCCAGCCCGTCTATTCGCGCATTGAGGCCGGACGAAAGCCGGTTTCCGTGAAGGCGCTGCAGCGGGTCGCAGATCGCTCGGGTCTGTCAATCCAGACGCTCTTTCTCGCCCATCTTCTGCTCGACGAAAATCTAGCAGCGCTTGAAGGGGACACCGCCGACGGCGCTTCGAAATTGCTGCTGCAGCTCGCCGAGAAATACCGGCACGCCTTCCCCGACGGCTTCAAGGACGCCGCCGCGCTCGGCGTTCTTTATGATGCCGCCGACAAAGTGAGACAGCATCGAAACACCTTCAAGGGACCCATCGCGTGACAGGCAAACTCATCAGCCCTATGGATGTCGCCGCTTTCAGCGAAGGCGGCGAGGACGTGATCAGGTTCGACCTTTTTGACGGCGCGCTCTGGAAGGAGAAAGTGACAGGCCCGGCGAAAGACGGGACGGTCACGGTAACGTTGTCGACCGGCAAGAGAGTGACCGTCAACTCTCGTCTGTTGGGGCTTCTGCGCGTGCTCGCCGACGAACTCGCGCGCGAGGAAACACCGCTTCATTAGGCACGTTTTCAGGCAGAGATGCGATCACGCCTTGGCGACGCGGCGTTCATCATCCTTGAAGTATTTCAAGACCAGATCGGCGGCGCGCGACAGTCTCTTCCCACTTCGCGAGTTTTATTGATCGCCGAACGAATGGGGTGATGTCGGCATCAGATCGCGCCGGGAGACGCAACCCGTGCAAACATTTATCCTGTTAGCCGACGACGAATCGGACGCGCCAATCGGTAATCGGCTCCTTTGATTTTCGCTGGTGGCGTAGGAGTTGGATTCGAAAGAGCGAGCAGCCGACAAGGTAGAGGAGCGTCAGCTCGAAGAGACGGTTAAGGATGAACATGGTCGCGTAGTGCGAGAGACCGGCGGCCTGCGCAAAGGTGATAAAGGTGATCTCGACCATCAGGATGATGCAGAGCGGCGCCGGAAAGATTTCGACCTTCGCCATGCGCCAGAAGTGATAAGCCAATATTGTATCGAGCATCACGGCGACGAGGAAATAGCTCGGCGTGTTGAGATAGAAGAACGCGAAGAGGCCGAAGGCCCAGGCGATGCCGATGAGGCTCGCGGCGGTGCGGATCGAGCGGGAATTCGCAATGTATGAGAGCCCGACCGCGATAAGGACGAAGGTCGCGTAATAGGCGACCACGAGAAGGTCGCCAGCGACATGATCGTTACAGCGGTTGAGAATGCACCCCATAAAGCCCCCCCCCCGGGCCGATACGCTTTCCCGAAAAGAGCCATGCAGCAAATGTGCCGGTAACCATCGACATCAAGATGATGGGCGCCAAACGCAGCAAGACCGCGCCCGCGTCGCGCGAGGAGAGACAGCAAAAAGCGCCCCGCCTTGCGGCGGGGCGCGTCGATGAGGCGTTGCTTATTCGCCGCTGCGGCGGCGGTTCGGGCGCGACCAGATAAGGTCGTATTCGCCATTCTCCATCTCGCAGAGATTGGCGAGGATCGGCGCGGCGAGCGAGGGATCGTCGAGCCGGACCGAGAGATAGGAGCGGTTCTCGTTCGACGTTTTCTTCCAGGCGGCGCCGATTTCGGCGCGGCCGGCGAAGATGCGGAAGTCCGGCGCTTTCTCGCTCGTCTTCTCGGCGGGCTTGACCTGCACGTTGGCGTCGAGCGTCAGGGTTGAGACCGAGCCGGTGAAGCCGTCGCCGGTTTTGCTGAAGGTTCCGATCGTAGCCATGATGTGTCTCCTTTTCGTCGGGCCGCCCCATGCGGCCTCGATGGCGATCGAAAAGGCGAAGACGAACGCCGACGCAGTCAGACGGGGTCCCCATGGCGCTCGCGCCATGGGGTGTCGAAGACCCGCAGCGCATGCGGAGGACGGCGCGCGGCGAACTTTTTTGTCTTCGCGCGAGGAATGGCGAGCCGTCTTCGGCCGCCAGGGGAAAAAAGTTCGCCGTCGCCGTTGCGTCGAAGGCGTTCGAGCCGAAGGCGATCTTCGCCTAGATCAAGCCAATCGGGGTCGCGATGGGGCGTGTGCGGGGCGTGGAGACAATGGCGAAGTTGTGGGCCTCGCTATGCCGACGACGCGCCCGGCGGAACGCGTCAATCATTAGCGTTTGCGCGTGCGCGAAGGCCCGCAACCGAGAGGACGCTGGCCAGCAGCGCAAATCCCGCACCCGCGACGAAAGTCGCCGCCGGCCCGATGCGATCCCAGAGCAGACCGGCGATCACGCTCGCAGCCAGCATGGCGAGACCGGTCGCGAGATTGAAAAGGCCGAATGCCGATCCGCGCAGGTCAGCGGGCGCACGATCTGCGATCAGCTTCGCGAACAGACCCTGCGTCAGCGCCATATGGCCGCCCCAGAAGGCGATGCCGGCAAAGGCGCCCGATACGCCGGGCGCGAAGGCAAGACAGAGATCCGCTGCGATTAACGCGGCAAGTCCAAGGAGCAGCAGCCGCGCCGGCGCGAACCGGTCCGCGAGCGCGCCCGCCGGATAGGCGCCAAGCGCGTAAACGACATTCATGACGACAAGGACGGCGGGCGCATAAGCGAGCGGCACCCCTGCCGCGTTCGCTTTCAGGATGAGGAAAGCTTCGCTGAACCGGGCGAGCGTCATCACGACGCCGACGATGACCACCGCCCAGAAGGCGTGATCGAGGCGAGCGAGATCGCGCAGCGCGATCGGCGCCCTGGCCGCACTCTCGTGAGGCGCCTCGCGCGTTTCCTCAACGCCGACCAACACCAGCGCCACCGCAATCAAGGCGGGGACGACAGCGACCCAGAACACGGCGCGGAAATCATTGGCGAACAGCGCCATGAGGCCAATCGCGGCGACCGGCCCGAGAAACGCGCCCGCCGTATCCAGCGCCTGGCGAAGCCCATAGGCGCGACCGCGGAATTCGGCGGGCGTTACATCGGCGATCAGCGCGTCGCGCGGCGCGCCGCGCAGACCTTTGCCGATGCGGTCGGCGAACCGCGCGCCGAAAACCAGTCCGGGAGTTGTCGCCAGGGCGAACAACGGCTTGGTCAGCGCGCCAAGTCCGTAGCCGAGGAGGATCAGCGGTTTGCGACGTCGAAGGCGGTCAGAGAGATAACCGGAAAAGACTTTCGCAATCGACGCGGTCGATTCAGCAACGCCGTCGATGAGGCCGACCAGCGCAACGCTGGCGCCGAGCGCTGTCGTCAGGAACAGCGGCAGCAGCGCGTGGATCATTTCCGAAGAAATATCCATGAACATGCTGACGAGGCCGAGCGTCCAGACGGTCTTCGGCAGCGCGCGCTTCACAGTCATTTCTCTCGCTGACTCCGACCGCAAGCGTACGTTGCTTCGCGGCGAGCGCCATTTGTCGGCCCGGTCATGGATCGCGGCCTGCGCATCGACGTCGCGGGCAGTCGACAGACATTCAGGGCCGTTGAGGGCGCGCGGGGGCGTGCAGACAAAAAAGCGCCCGCCTGTCGCCAGGCGGGCGCCCATCAGGCAGTCAAGCTGCGCTTAGCAGCAACCGCCGCCGGCGCAGCAGCCCGAAAGAACGGCGCAGCACGCTTCAACCGCCTTGGTGACGGCGTCCGGCGCGGCGGCATAGGCGCTGGTGACGCCGAGCGCGGCGACGCCGGCGATGTAGGTGATCAATCTCTTCATAGGAACTCCTTTGATATTTGTGATGAATAGACAATGTGCGCGGGGCTATCGTCGGGGCGGCGGCGCCGGCGGCCGGGGCGACATGCCGTCGCGCTCTGCAAGCAGGAAGGAAAGCGCTGCATCGGCGCGCGTGCGTTGCGGCAAGAACGGGATTAAGGATGGCAGCGCTGCGTGACAGAACGCGGCGCACGCCATCGCGGCGCCAAGCTCGCTTCCCTCGCAACATTCGCAGTCCTGATGACTTTCGCCCGTCATGATCAGGGCGTGCGGGGGCGCATAAGCCGCTGCCGGGCTAAACGCCGTCGTCGCGAGAATGATCACAGCCAGGAGAAACCGAAACATCGGGAACACGCTAGGCCCGCAGACCGCCAGCGGCAACTCAAGGACCCGCGAGCGTCAGCTTCGGTATTTGCCCATGAGATCAACGAGCTCAGTAAATTTTTCGCGCTGGGCTTTGGCGTCGCCGTCGCGGATCGCCTCTTCGACGCAATGGGCCGCGTGGTTCTTGAGGAGTTCGTCCTCGACCTTCTTCAAGGCGGCCTTGATCGCCTGCACCTGCGTCAGGATGTCGATGCAATAGCGGCCTTCGTCGACCATGCCGGCGACGCCGCGGACCTGGCCTTCGATCCTTCGCAAACGCGTGATGACGGCTTTCGACGGGGTGTGGTGCATTTGACTTATACCTCTGAGGGGTATAGATAGGGCGCATTGAAGGGATGGTCAACGGCCGTGATCGGCGCCGCAAAACAGATGCTTCTGGCGATCGCCGCGCTGTTCCTGAGCGCGGGCCATGCCGCGTGCGCCTGCCTCAGCGCGGCGCAGGACGCCGCGCCGGTTGTTCAGACGTCGATGAGCAATGCGGACCATGCGCACCATCATGGCGGCGGTGACGCCGGCGAGACGCCCGATCCTTCAGCGCCGTCCCCCAGCGACTGCGGTCACTGCGAGACCGTCGCGCTCGCGGGCGACGGATCCTTGGCGACGGGATCGTTGCCGGCCTTGCAAAAGACATTCGCTTTATCGGCGTCGCCCGCGATCGCATCAGCGCCGCAGGATATTTTCGGCGCGCTGGCGCGCCGACTCCATTGGGCGGCGCCGCCGCGACGAACGCCGGTCAGCCTGAAGACACGTTTGCGAATTTGAGGCGACGAGACAGCGTCCGGCTGACGGGCGCGCCTTCGTCGTGCTTTTTCGCAACCCGTCGCCGCAGGAGCGGCGTCCTCTTCAGGAGACTTCCCCATGAAACGATTCATTCTTTCTGCAGCTATTTTTGCGAGCGCATCCGCCTTCGCCGCCGAGCCCACCGCATCCTCGGCCCATCCGCCGGGACATCAAATGGAACCTACAAGCGATGCCGGCGCCAAGGCGATGGATCACTCAGAGCATTGCGGCCTGCCGATGGGCGACGGCGTCATCACCGCTATCGATGTCGCCAAGGCGCGCGCGACCATCAACCACAAGCCGATCCCGGCGCTCGGCTGGGATGAAATGACCATGCCGTTCGCGGTCGACAAGGCGGTCGATCTCGCCGCCTTCGCGGCGGGCGACCGCGTGCATTTCCTGCTCGCGCCCGAAAAGAAATTGAAGGGCCAAAAGATTGCGGCCCAAAAGATCGCGGCGATGTGTTCGCCGGATGCGGAAACGGGCGCCCATGACGCGTGCATGGCCTCGATGCACAAGGCGGCGATGAAGATCTCGGGCGACGCGGGCAAGTCCTGCGCGATGGACGGCATGGACCACGGCGCCATGGATCATGGATCGATGGATCACGGATCGACGAAAAAAGACGGCGGAGCGGCGTCCGGCGATCACAGCCAGCATTAGCCGCGCGCGACGCCGGCGCGCACGATGCGGCGCCGGCTGTTTCCCTAGTAATCCACCTGGAGCCGTTCATGGTCTCGAGACGAACCCTGTTGAAGTCGGCGGCCGGCGCGGGCGTCGTCAGCGCCGCAACCTCGCTTTTGCCTGCCTGGGCGCGCAGCGCGAGCGCCGGCAATAAAGGCATTTTCGAACTCGCCGGAACCGAGTTCGATCTGACGGTCGGCCACAGCGCCGTCGAAATCGGCGGCCGCGCCGGGCACGCCATCACGGTCAACGGCACGCTGCCGGGGCCGCTGATCCGGTTCCGCGAGGGCGAAAAGGTGACGCTCCGGGTGCGGAACATGCTGGACGAGGACACCTCGATCCACTGGCACGGCCTTTTGGTGCCGTTTCACATGGACGGCGTGCCGGGCGTCTCTTTCCCGGGCATCAGGGCGGGCGAGACCTTCACCTACGAATTCGCCGTCCCGCAAAGCGGCACCTACTGGTATCACTCCCATTCCGGCTTGCAGGAACAGGCCGGCCATTACGGGCCGCTCATCATCGATCCGGCGGGCGAGGACCCGATCAAGTCAGACCGCGACTATGTGCTCGTGCTCTCGGACTGGTCGTTCGAGCATCCCCACAAGGTGTTCGCGCGTCTCAAGAAGAACAACGAGGTCTATAATTTCCAGCAGCGCACCGCGATCGACTTCGTCAAGGACGCCCGGCGCAACGGCCTGAAATCCACCATCGCCGACCGCGCGATGTGGGGTCAGATGCGGATGTCGGCGACTGATATCTCCGACGCCACCGCCGCGATCTACACCTATCTCATCAACGGGCACGCGACAGCCGACAACTGGACGGCGATCTTCAACCCGGGCGAGCGCGTGCGGCTCCGGATCATCAACGCCTCGGCGATGACGATCTTCAACTTCCGCATCCCGGGCCTGCCGATGACGGTCGTCGCCGCCGACGGCCTCGCCGTGCAACCCGTCGAGACCGACGAGTTCCAGATCGGCGTCGCCGAGACCTATGACGTCATCGTCGCGCCGGAACGCCCGCGCGCGTTCGCGCTCGTCGCCGAGGCGATCGACCGCTACGGACAGGTCGTCGCGACGCTGGCCCCGGAAGCCGGGCTCGTCGCCACGGCGCCGTTGTTGCGCGCGCGGCCGATCCTCACCCACCGCGACATGGGCATGGCGATGGACCATGGCGGCATGGATCACGGCGCGATGGCGGGGATGGATCACGGCTCGATGGACGGCATGGGCGCCGACGCGCCGATGCAGGAGCATGATCACAAGCGCGGCGCCGGCGTCGACATGGTCGCGATGGTTCCGACCAACCGTCTCAATGAACCCGGGCTCGGGCTAGAAAACGTGCCGCACCGAGCGCTCACCTATTCGCAATTGCGGAGCCTTACGCAAAATCCGGACTTACGCGCGCCGGAACGCGAGATGGAGATCCATCTCACTGGCAACATGGAACGCTATATGTGGTCGTTCGACGGCGTGAAGTTCAGCGCCGTCGAAAAGCCGATCATGTTCCACGAAGGCGAACGCCTGCGCGTCACGCTCGTCAACGACACGATGATGACGCACCCCATTCATCTCCACGGGATGTTCTTCGACCTCGTGGTCGACGAGAGCGACTTCAAGCCGAGGAAGCACACCGTCAATGTGAAGCCCGGCGACAAGCTTTCCTTCGACGTCACCGCCGATCATGTCGGGGACTGGGCGTTCCACTGCCATCTCCTGTTTCACATGCACGCCGGCATGATGCAGGTCGTCTCGGTCATGCCGCGCGGCGTCGCCGCGGCGCCGACGGACGCTGGCGATGATGCGGCCGGCCACGACGGCATGGATCATGGACCGGCGCCGAAGCCCGAGCCGAAAGCCGCGCCGAAACCGATGGACCACGGGGCGATGGATCATGGGGATCATCAATGAGCGATTCCCGATCCGTCCTTTTCGGACTTGCGGCGTCATTCGCCGCGGCGGCGACGCTCGCTCCCGCGCGCCTCAATGCACAAGAGCTTGGCGCCGTTGAACCGGGGGCGCAGGCCGCCGTCTATTACGATCCCGCCGCGTTGGCGGCGTCGCGGCGAGCGCTGCAAAAGGAACATGGCGGCCAGACGAGTTATTTCCTGCTCGCCGACCGTCTCGAATATCAGTCGAATGACGGCGCGCCGACGCTCCTCTTTGACGGTCAGGGCTGGTGGGGAACCGACCGGAACAAGCTCTGGGTCAAGTCCGAGATCGAGTATGACTTTAGCGCCGACCGTTTCGAGGAAGCGGAGCTGCAGGCGCTGTGGTCGCGTCCGATCTCGCGCTATTTCGATGTGCAGGCGGGCGTGCGTCACGATTTCCAGGACGGCGCCGAGCGCACCTTCGGCGTCCTCGGCGTGCAGGGCCTTGCGCCCTACTGGTTCGAACTCGATACGGCGATCTTCGTCAGCAGTGAGGGCGACATCTCCGCCCGCATCGAGGCGGAGTACGACCTTTTGATCACGCAGCGCCTGATCGTCCAGCCGCGCACGGAGCTGAACTTCGCGGTGCAATCGGTCGAAGACGCAGGCATAGGCAGCGGGTTATCGACCGCGGAAATCGGACTGCGGCTGCGCTATGAGATCGATCGTCAGTTTGCGCCCTATATCGGCGTCAATTGGGTGCGATCGGTCGGCGAGACCGCGGATTTCGCCCGCGCCGATGGCGAGAAGGTCGGGGCCGTATCTCTGGTCGCCGGCGTTAGGCTTTGGTTTTGACGGCGAGCGCCGTCAACAAAGGATCCGATAACGGAGAGGAGTTGACCATGCATGTACTCAAAATCGTCTTAGCCTCGTGCGTCGCCTTGGCGGCGTCGACGGGGCTCGCGCTCGCCCATGCCGGCATGAAGGCGTCGAACATCGCGGCCGACGCCGTGATCGACACTTTGCCGGCGGCGTTCACGATGAGCTTCACGCAACCGGTCGGCCTTGCCGCCTTCACGCTCGAGAATGACAAGGGCGTTCCGGTAACGCTCGATTACGCGCCGCCCAAGGGCATGGCGATCGAGTATTCCATTCCGCTGCCGCGGCTCGCGCCCGGGCGCTATCGCGCGAAATGGCGCACGATTTCAAAGGACGGCCACGCGATGGCCGGGGAAATCCGGTTCACGCTGTCGCCGATACCTCGGGAGTAGCGCATGCTGACGGCGGCGGCGTTCGCGTCGAAGCTGATCTTCTACGCTTCGAGCCTTGCGACGGCGGGAGCGGCCGTGCATGGCGCGCTTGGCCGGACCATCGGCCGGGGCTGGCTGCTGCTGGCGGCGGCGGTCCTTGTGGCCGCCGCAGCGCTCAGAGTGTTCGTGCTGAATGCGCAGATGGGCGGCAGCCTCGCGGCCGGATTTTCCGCTGACACATTCGGCTGGACATGGGCGGGACTCGGCGCGCAGACGACGGCGCTCGTCGCGGCGGCGGTCGCCGCGGCGGCGGCGGCAATCATTCGCAAGCGGATCCTCTACGCAGCGGCCGGCCTGACGGCGGCGTCCGCGTTCGGGCTTGCCGGGCACGCCGCCGGGCTTGAAGCGCCAGGACTGGCGCCTTTTGTGGTCGTGCTGCACGTGCTGATCGCCGCCTTCTGGGTCGCCGCCCCGGTCGTGCTCTGGCCGTCGGCGACGCTGGCGGACGACGTCGTCGCCGCGCGGACGGCGCAGTTCAGCGCGGTCGCGGTCTGGATCGTGCCATTGCTCTTTCTGTCAGGCGGCTGGCTGCTGTTGCGCCTTATTGGCGGATTCGACGCCGCGCTGTCCTCGGTCTACGGACGGTTGCTGCTGGCGAAACTGCTCGCGGCGGGCGTGATCCTCGCCGTCGGCGCGATCAACATGAAGATCGTCTCGAAGCAATTGATCGCTTCGCCGGTGCGCGGCCGCAAGGCGCTGCGCGCGACGCTTCGCATCGACGCCTTCTTGTTTCTCGTCGTCGTCTTGCTGGTCGCCTCGGCGACGACATTCACCGGACCCGACCCATAGGAGAGCCTCATGAACACCCGCCTTCTCGCCGCCTCCGCCTTCGCGATCTTGTCCGCCGCCGTGAGCGCGCCGGCATGGGCCGGGAGCGCCGCGGCGCCGTCTGCAGCATCCGCCGTTGAAACCGTCGACGCGTTCGCCGCCGCGCTGAAGGCGGGCGACGCCGCCGCCGTCGAGCGGCTCGTGGCGCCCGATGTGCTGATCGCCGAAAGCGGCGGCGCCGAGCGCTCCTTCTCGGAATATGCCGGTCACCACATGCCTGCCGACATGGCGTTCGTGAAAGCCGTCGGCTCGACGATCAAGGACCGCCGCGTCTTCGCGGGCGAGGCTCAGACGACGGTCGTCACCGAGGCGATTTCGAAGGGAGCCTTTCGCGACAAGCCCGTGCACAGCCGGCTGATGGAGACGATGACCCTGCAGAAAACTGGCGAGGAATGGCGGATCGTCCATATCCACTGGTCGTCGGCGAAGATCGAAGACTAACACGAAGACTAGCCGCAATTCGGCGCAGGGAAGCGTGTTTGCCCAAGCACATGCGTCGTCTCGGGCCCGCCCCATTAGGCATCTCTGGCCGAAATTAAACTTCGGACTCCATGCGGAACTTCGTCAAGTTTATCGTGTTGGAAAGTTATAAATTCGATTGAGAAACGTCAGACACGTTTTCGGTCGGGCAGCTTGAAGGAATGGGCACGAGTTCTTGGAGCTCGTTGCCGCTCTCCTTTCACGGTCATTCGCAGCCGGCGGGCCAAGCGCCTGGATTCCACCGCATTTAATCAAGGATATTCGATTATGATTCGTCAAAAACTTCTTGCCGCCGCCGCATTCGTCGTTTTCACCGTTCCGGCTGCTAACGCGGCTCAACAAACCGCTCCAGAACAAATGCAGCAGCATGCGACCCCTGAGAAAATGCAGCAGCGTTTCGAGCAGATGCAAACCGCGATGGACAAGGCGCAACAGGCGAAGACCCCCGCCGAGCGGCAAAAGCTCATGGCCGAACACATGAAACTGATGCGAACGCAAATGGTCGATATGCGCGGCATGATGAGTCCGGGCGGAACGATTGGACATGGTCAGGGCGGCGCAAAGATGGACCCTGACGCCGCGTCTCACCTGCAGACAATGAAACAGCGCATGAATGAAATGCAAACGACGATGGATCGCGTGAAGCGGGCGAAGACACCCGCAGAGCGGGAAAGACTTATGGCCGAGCATATGAAATTGATGCAAACCCAGACGACCGCCATGCGCGGAATGATGAGTCCGGACGGAATGATGGGCCATGGTCAGGACGGCGCTGCGATGGACCCGGACGCCGCTGCGAAAAAACGGGCCATGCAGCAGCGCATGAAAGAGATGGAAACGACGATGGATCAGGCGCGGAACGTGAAGACACCCGTCGAGCGCGAGAAGCTCATGGCCGGGCATATGAAATCGATGCAAGCACAGATGACCGCCATGCGCGACATGATGGGCGCGGGAGGTGGGATGGAGCGTGGTACTGGCGGCGCTGTAATTGACCCGGACGCCGCCCAGCAAATGCTGACGATGCAGCAGCGCATGAACATGATGCAGCAGATGATGGAACATATGGTGCTGCAGCAACAGCTTGCCGCGAAGGCCGTTCAATAGCGCTGCGCCCGTCTCATTGCATTCGAGTATTTGTTCGTTTCCACAGGGACGCCGCCGATGGTGCGCATGCCGCGCCCCGAAATCGCCTTCAAGCTCAACGCCGCAATGCGAGAGCGTTGGCGTTCGATTTCAGGCCGAAGGTTTACCACCCGACGATTGCGTAGAGTCTTCTGGGTGCAGTCGATAAGGTTCTGTCGATAGATAACGAGCGGGCCACTCCCGTCAAAACTGGAGGAATCGAAGATGGATGCAATGGGAAATGGCGGCAGTTCAATGATGTGGGGCATGGGATGGGGCGGCCCGCTGGTCGTGGCGCTTGTCGTTCTCGGCGTCGCCGCGTTGGTCAAATACCTTTTCTTCAACAAGCAGCGATGACTCAGGAAAGGAATGAATCATTTGTACTATCTGGGAAAAACGCTTCGCATGGCTTTTGACGAGGCCATAATCCGTGCAACGGACGCTCTGAAGGAGGAGGGTTTCGGCGTGTTAACAGAGATCGATGTCAGGGCTACGTTAAAGAAGAAACTCGATGTCGATTTTCCAGACTATAGAATACTCGGCGCCTGCAATCCAGAACTGGCTTACAAAGCTCTCACGCTCGAAAGCAAAGTCGGCACGATGCTGCCATGCAATGTCGTGGTTCGAGACGCCGGTGACGGGCAGACGGAAGTTGCTGCTATCGATCCGGTCGCCTCCATGCTTGCGATCGACAATCTCGCGCTTAAACGAGCTGCGGAGGAAGTCCGCGCAAAGCTCGAACGGGTGATTGCAGCATTGTGATCAGCAAATCGGGGTGGTTGTTCGGCGTATTGCATGTGTTAACGCCGGGCTGACGACAGCACGACTGTCTGATGAAGCATGGTCCGTATACGACCGTCCGCTGCCGCTTCAACAAGAAGGTGCGCCGACTTGCTTACGTCGAGTCAACTGAATTCGACCCTAAATGGCGTTTGGGATAGTTGACAAATACCCTATATGGGTATATTTAGCGAGATCGGTCTCCGGCCCTCGAACAGTGAGGCGATGAAGAGCACCCCAACACCTCTGGAAACCGACGCGCGTTCGATGGCGTTGAGCGACCCCGTCTGCGGCATGACACCGAAATCCGGCACGCCGCACCGGAGCGTTCATCAGGATAAAGAGGTTCATTTCTGCAGCGCCGGCTGCAAGAAGAAGTTCGACGCCGACCCGGCTCGATATCTCTCGCGAACTTCGGCCGGCCGTTCGCAAGACAGCGTAGCGCGACAGGATCCGGCGCGCTACTCCGTGGAGAAGCCCGCCGCGGCGCCGGTTTGCGATCACCACGATCTCGGGCACGCTGCGCCCGAGGCCCAACCGTCGGCGTCGGAAAAGAGCGCGCCGGGCGCCAAATGGACCTGCCCGATGCACCCGGAAATCGTTCGGGACGGTCCCGGCGCCTGCCCGATCTGCGGCATGGCCCTCGAACCGATGACGCCGTCGGCGAGCGATGCGCCGAACCCCGAACTCGCCGACATGACGCGGCGATTCTGGATCGGCGCGGCGCTCGCGATCCCTGTCTTCATCCTTGAAATGGGCGCGCACTTCTTTGGAATCGATCGGATTATCCCGGCACGGATCAATCCGTGGCTGCAAATGGCGCTGGCGACGCCGGTCGTCTGGTGGGCGGGCTGGCCGTTCTTCGCGCGCGCCTGGGCCTCGATTGTCAACAAGAGCCTCAACATGTTCACGCTGATCGCCATGGGAACCGGCGTCGCGTGGGGCTTCAGCGTCGTCGCGACAATCGCGCCTTCCTTGTTCCCGTCGGAATTCCAGACGGCGCACGGAACCGTGGCGGTTTATTTCGAGGCGGCGGCGGTGATCACGGTGCTGGTGCTGCTCGGTCAGGTGCTGGAGCTGCGCGCGCGTGAGACGACAAGCGGCGCCATTCGCGCGCTCTTGAAGCTTGCCCCGGCGACGGCGCGCCGCGTGCGCGAGGACGGCGCCGACGAGGAAATCGCGCTCGATGCGGTCACGGTCGGCGACCGGCTGCGGGTGCGGCCCGGCGAGAAAGTCCCGGTCGACGGCGTCGTTCTCGAGGGCCGCAGCGCCGTCGATGAAAGCCTCGTCACGGGCGAGTCGATGCCGGTCACCAAGGAGCAGGGATCGAACCTCATCGGCGGAACCATCAACCAGACCGGCGGCCTCCTGATGCGCGCGGAGAAGGTCGGCGCCGACACCATGCTGTCGCGTATCGTGCATATGGTCGCCGACGCGCAGCGGAGCCGCGCGCCGATCCAGCGCCTCGCCGATCAGGTTTCAGGCTGGTTCGTGCCGGCGGTGATCGCCGCCGCGGCGGCGGCCTTCATCGCCTGGTCGCTGTTCGGTCCGGCGCCGGCGATGAGCTACGGCCTGATCGCCGCCGTCGCCGTGCTCATCATTGCATGCCCCTGCGCGCTGGGGCTCGCGACGCCGATGTCGATCATGGTCGGCGTCGGGCGCGGCGCACAATCCGGCGTGCTCATCAAGAACGCCGAAGCGCTCGAACGCCTGGAGAAGATCGACACGCTGGTCGTCGACAAGACCGGCACGCTGACTGAAGGCAAACCGAAAGTGGTCGCGGTGACGCCGGCCGGCGGTTTTACTGAAAATGACCTGATCCGCCTCGCCGCGAGTGTCGAGCGCGCGAGCGAGCATCCCCTCGCCCATGCGATCGTTGCGGCCGCGCAGGAGCGAGGCCTGACCCTCGCTGAACCCAAGGGTGTCAATTCGCCCGTCGGAAAAGGGGTTTACGGAACCGTCGACGACCGCGCGATCGCCATCGGCAACGCGGCGTTCCTGAAGGAACGCGGCGTCGCTGTCGCCGCGCTCGAAGCTGAGGCTGACGCCATGCGGAAAGACGGCGCGACCGCGATCTTCGTAGGCGTCGATGGCCAGCCTGCCGGCGTCATCGGCATCGCCGATCCGATCAAGGCGACGTCGCCGCAAGCGCTCGCCGCGCTGAAAGAAGCAGGCATACGGGTCATCATGCTGACCGGCGACAACCGCACGACCGCCGAAGCGGTCGCCCGCCGGCTCGGCATCACGGATGTCGAGGCGGACGTGCTCCCCGACGCCAAGAGCGCCGTCGTCAAGCGGCTGAAAGCCGAAGGCGCGATCGTCGCGATGGCGGGAGACGGCGTCAATGATGCGCCCGCGCTCGCCGCCGCCGATGTCGGCATCGCCATGGGGACCGGCACCGATGTCGCCATCGAAAGCGCCGGCGTCACGCTTCTCAAGGGCGATCTCAACGGCATTGTTCGCGCACGCACTTTAAGCCGCGCGACCATGCGCAACATCCGTCAGAATCTGTTCTTCGCGTTTGCTTACAACGTCGCCGGGATCCCGATTGCGGCCGGTGTCTTCTTCCCCGTTTTCGGCTGGCTCCTCTCGCCAGTCATCGCCGCCGCCGCGATGGCGGCGAGCTCGGTCAGCGTCATCGCCAATGCGCTGCGCTTGCGGGGCGCGCGTCTATGAGCGCCGGCGCCAACAAAATCGAGGCGGCGGCGTCGTTCAGGCCGGCGCTCGGGCATCGCCTGTTGACCCCGCTCTATGACGCCGCCATCGCGCTGCTGACGCGCGAGCCTGTCTGGCGGTCCGCGCTGGTCGACACGATCGCGCTAAAGGACGGCGAGCGTCTGCTTGATGTCGGCTGCGGCACCGGATCGCTGGCGGTGAGGCTGGCGACCGTCGAACCCGGCGCGCAGGTTCACGGGATCGATCCTGACCCTGACGTCTTGCGCCGCGCGCGGTCCAAGGCGGCGGAGGCGGGCGCGAGGATCGCGTTTCACGAGGGGTTCCTGACCGTCGAATTTGTCGCCGGCGCCGAACCTTTTGACATTGTGACGTCGTCGCTGGTGTTTCATCAGGTTCCGCTTGCCGGAAAGCGTGATCTTCTGTCGATGATGCGCCGAGCGCTGCAACCGGCAGGACGCCTTGTCATTGCCGATTACGGTCTCCAGCGCACGGCGTTGATGCGGCGGCTGTTCCGCGCGTCGGTGCAGATGCTTGACGGCGTCGATGACACGCAACCGAACGCCGACGGCGTATTGCCGGAGCTCATCAACGATGCCGGGTTTGCCGGAGTCCGAGAAGTGCGCGTTATTCCGACAGCGACGGGGTCGATCTCAATCTTGGCGGCGCATCGCTAAACCCAAGGGCCATGATCGCGTGCCGCCTTCTGGCGGCGCGATATCGGAGCGCCTTACTTGATCGGCAATCTAGCTGGTGACGGCGATGCCGGTGAAATGGAATAGCCCGCGCGGCGGCGCTCGGTGGCTCGCTCAGTCGAACCAAAACGCCGAAATCGCGGTGTTCATAACCTGTTCGGAAAAAATCCGCTGGCCCTTGCTGCGTGACGCGCCGGCGGCGACCATGAGCGGCAGGAGATGTTCCTCGCGCGGATGCGACAGGCGCCCTGAGGGCGCGTCGCGCCACGCGGCGAGCAATGCCTCGCGCTTATCGGGCTCGCTCTCCGCCGCCGCGGTGAGCCAATGATCGAATTCCTCGGACGGCGCGGTGAAATTGGCATCGCCATGGCCGCGCATATTGTGGAAACTCATGCCTGAACCGACTATGAGAACGCCTTCGGCGCGGAGCGCGGCGAGCGCCTTGCCGGCCTCGAGATGAAGCTGCGGATCGAAGGACTTCTCGACCGACATTTCGATCATCGGAGCGTCGGCTTCCGGAAAAGACAACATCATCGGAATGAAGAGGCCATGGTCAATGCCGCGCGCCGCATCGACCGAGGCTTCGATACCTGTCGAACGCAGCAGCTCCGCCGCGCGCGCGGCGAGCGCCGGGGCGCCGGCGATGGGATAATTCAATTGATAGGTGTGCGGTGGAAACCCCGAATAGTCGTAGATCATTCCCGGACGCGACGCCGCTCCGAAAGCAAAGCCTTTCGTCTCCCAATGCGCAGAGACGACGATGATCGCCGTCGGCCGCGCCGGCAGGTCCTTGGGATAGCCGCGCAGGAACGCCGCCATCCCGGTCCAGACGCCTTGCGGATCGTCCATGAAAAAGCAGGGACCGCCGCCATGGGGAAGATAAAGACTTGGTTGCACGGCTTTGTCTTTCATTCTTTGCTTTTGTTGGGCGAGCGGAGCGCGGACCGTTCGTTGGCGCCGCGCCTCAGACCGGCGCACGCTTCTCAGGAGGCGATGAAAAAGACCGGCGCGAAGCCGCCGCCTTCGGTGCGGAAATTCGTTGTCTGGCCCTGATAGAGACGGGCAGCGGCCAGCAGGATTTCGCCGCCATAGGTGTAAAGGCGCACGTCCATTTTGCGGATGAGCGGCGCGCCGTCGACTAAAACCCGCCGTTCGCCCGCCGGCGCGATATCTTGCGCGATATAATCCGCGGCAGGAACATCCGCCCACACTGAGCGAGTTATCTTGTCGCCGCGATAAACCGCCTTGCCGCCATACCCGGACGCCGGCTTGAAGAACAAGCGCTTGCGATCAGCCCACAGCGCTTCGGCGTTCGCCGGCGTCACGAGAACCGCGCGCGGCAAGGTGGAGAGCGCCTCAGCACTCTCGGGAGAGACGCCCCAACGCCGAAGCCGTGTTTGATCGGACAGCAGCGTGAGGTTGCGCTTGTCAGCGAAAAGCGCGTGATTATAGGGATTGGGCGTAACGACTGCGGCGCCGTCGAGAA
>CAZDRH010000010.1:0-116727 GCA_964507915.1 uncultured Caulobacterales bacterium | reverse complement strand
GAACTCTCGACCTCTCCCTTACCAAGGGAGTGCTCTACCACTGAGCTACAACAGCAAGCCCCGGCGGGCCGGGAGGCGAGCCCTATAGCGCCTGCCGTAGGGCTTGGAAAGCGCTGGGGCGGGCGGCTCCGATCCTTGACCCGGCTGCCGGCCGCTCTATGGTCCCGGCCATGTCTCAGAAGGATGGCGGCCCGCCGCCGGGCGATACGCCTCCCGATCATCCCAAAGTCGCCCCAGAAAACGCGGAAAGGGGCCGGACTGTGAACCCCCGCGAAGCGCGGCTCGCCGCGGCGCTGCGCGACAACCTCCGCCGCCGCAAGGCGGCCAAGCGCTCAACGCACGGCGCGATGAACACAGAAGACTGAAACCCTATGGATAGATTGGCGATTATCGGCGGGCGTCCGCTCTTTGGCGACGTGCCGATTAGCGGCGCGAAGAACTCAGCGCTGAAGGTGATGGCGGCGTCGCTTCTGACTGACGGCGCGCTCGTTATCAAAAACACGCCGCGCCTCGCCGATGTCGAGATGATGCTGAAGATCCTCGCCCAGCACGGCGTCGAGGAGAGCTTTATCGGCTCGACGATGACTCTGAAAGCCGGCGTCATCACCTCGACGCTCGCGCCGTATGATCTCGTGCGCAAGATGCGCGCGTCGTTCAATGTGCTGGGGCCGCTCCTCGCGCGCGAAGGCAAAGCGAAAGTCTCGCTGCCCGGCGGCTGCGCCATCGGCGCGCGCCCCGTCGATCTGCACCTTAAAGCCCTGACGGCGATGGGCGCGACGATTGAGCTCGACGAGGGCTATGTCGTCGCCGCGGCGCCTTCGGGACTCCATGGCGCAAAGATCGATCTTCCGTTCGTGTCGGTCGGCGCGACGGAGCACACCATGCTCGCTGCAACGCTCGCCAAGGGCGAGACCATGATCAACAATGCTGCGCGCGAGCCGGAGATCGCCGATCTTGCCGCTTGCCTCACCGCAATGGGCGCAAAGATTGACGGCGCCGGCACGTCGACAATTACGATTTCAGGCGTTGCGCGGCTTCACGGCGCCGAACACCAAGTGCTCGCCGACCGGATCGAAACCGGCTCCTACGCCATGGCGGCGGGCGTTGCCGGCGGACAATTGACCTTGAAAGGCGCGCGGCTTGAGCTTCTCGGCGCCGCTGTCGGCGCGCTCGAGGAAGCCGGCCTTCAGCTCACAGATGTTCCAGGCGGCATTCGCGTCAAGCGGGTCGCCGACCGTTGCCGGGCCGTCAATATCGTCACGCAGCCCTATCCTGGATTCCCGACAGATCTCCAGGCGCAATTCATGGCGTTGATGACGACGGCGGACGGAACCGCGCTTCTGAAAGAGACGATCTTCGAGAACCGCTTCATGCACGCGCCTGAGCTGGCGCGCATGGGCGCGAACATTTCCGTTGACGGACAAATCGCGACCGTGCGCGGCGTGAAGCGCTTGAAGGGCGCGCCGGTCATGGCGACGGACCTCAGAGCCTCGATAAGCCTCGTCCTTGCGGGCCTCGGGGCCGAAGGCCAGACAATCGTGAACCGCGTCTATCATCTCGATCGCGGCTTTGAGCGGCTCGAAGAAAAACTCTCGGCCTGCGGCGCCTTGATTGAACGCGTGTCCGGCTAGGCCATGGCGGATCTCAGAGATTACAAACCGCTGCGGCTCATTGCAGAAGACGGAGAGGATCTGAAAGTCCTGTCCGCCTGCCTGCAGGATGCGGTGATCAAAGTCGGCGATTTCGCTTTTCTGCCAAACGAGAGGCGCTTCGCCTTCGTCGCCAATCGCTTCGTCTGGGAATGCGCGGCGGACAGGAAACGGGGCCCTTTCGCACGCGTGCGCGCCGGCGCGCATTTCGACGATGTGAAGGCCGTGCGCCAGCAGAACATTCGCGCCGACGCCAAGGACGCCGTGCTGGAGCTTCTCGCCTTGCGTTTCGAGCCGGGAGAGGATGGCGCCGGCGCAGTGATTTTCGAATTTGCGGGCGGCGGCGCCATCAGGCTCGAAGTCGAGAGCGTCAACGCGCAATTGCGCGACCTCTCCGCGCCCTGGTCGACCGCACGCAAGCCGGAGCACAAGACCTGACATGGCTTTGCGGCTCAGCACGCGGGACGAGGGCTTTGCGGCCGCCTTCGCTGCGTTTGTTGCGCGGCCGCGCGACGCCGCGTCCAACGTGGCCGAGGTTGTCGCTGAGGTGATCAGAGACGTTCGGACGCGAGGATTCGACGCCGTCGCCGCGCTCACTGGCCGATTTGACCGCTGGATGCCGACGCCGGAGACTGCGTTGGTGCGGCGCAGTGAAATCGACGCGGCCGACAACGCGATCGACCCTGCGGTTGGACGCGCGCTCGATCTCGCAGAAGAACGGATCCGCGCCTTCCACGAAAGACAGCGGCCGGACGATCTGCTTTATACGGACGAAACCGGCGTCACGCTCGGCTGGCGCTGGACGGCGGTCGATGCGGCGGGCCTCTACGCGCCGGGCGGACTTGCGGCCTATCCCTCAAGCGTCCTCATGAACGCCATCCCGGCGAAGGTCGCGGGCGTCCGCCGCCTCGTGCTCGCTGCGCCTGCGCCCGGCGGAATCGTCAGCCCTCTTATTCTGGCGGCGGCCCGGCGCGCCGGGATCGACGAAATCTGGAAGATCGGCGGCGCGCAAGCGATCGCAGCGCTCGCTTATGGCGCTGCGCCGATCGCGGCCGTCGACGTCATCGTCGGCCCGGGCAACGCCTATGTCGCCGAGGCCAAGCGCCAGGTCTTCGGCGCGGTCGGCATCGACGCGATCGCGGGACCGTCGGAGATCCTCGTCGTCGCAGACGCCGCCAACAGTCCCGACGTCATCGCGGCCGACCTGCTCAGCCAATCCGAGCACGATGCTTCGTCGCAAAGCGTTCTGTTGACGGACGATGCGGCGTTCGCGGACAAGGTCGAAGCGGCGGTCGCCGCACAGCTTGCGCGATCCCCGCGCCGCATCATCGCGTCCGCCGCCTGGTCGGCGAACGGCGCTGTCATCGTCTTGTGCTCCTTCGATGAGGCGCCCGCACTGATCGACACGCTCGCGCCGGAACATGTGGAACTTGCCGTCGAAAACCCCGAAGCGCTGAGCCGCGCCATCCGACATGCGGGAGCAATCTTCCTCGGCCGGTCTTCGCCAGAAGCGATCGGCGACTATCTTGCCGGGCCGAACCATGTGCTGCCGACCTCGCGTGCGGCGCGATACGCCTCGGGGCTGTCCGTGTTGTCCTTCATGAAGCGAACGACATTGATCAGCGCTTCCTCCAAGGCCTTGCAGCGAGTCGGCCCGGCTGCGGCGGCGCTCGCAGACGCTGAGGGTCTGCCGAGCCACGCAGACTCGATCCGGCTACGCCTCGACCGTGGCGCCCCCTGACGCGGCGCGTTCAAACCGGCTAGAAGCGACGGGAGGAGCGGGGCGCATGGCCGGCGACAGCGACCGATCGAGCAGCATGAGGATCGTCAAGATCACGCTTGACGAGCGCAGCCTCGCGCGCGCGACGGCCGACATTGAGCATGAGCGCAAAGTCGCGGTTTACGACCTTCTCCAGGACAACGCCTTTGCGCCGAACGGCGTCGAGGGCGGGCCGTTCGAACTCGCGCTTTCGATCGTCGAGCGCCGCCTCGTGTTTGATGTGCGCAAGGAAGGCGGCGCGGCGCTGGGTCAGGTCCATCTGTCGATGACGCCGCTGCGCAAGATCATCAAAGACTACTTCATGCTGTGTGAAAGCTATTACGACGCCATCCGCAATGCGGCCCCGGCGCAAATCGAAACCGTCGATATGGCGCGACGGGCCATGCACAATGAGGGTTCGGAAATCCTGATCGAACGCCTCAAGGACAAGATCGCCATCGATCAGAACACAGCCCGGCGTCTTTTCACGCTGATCTGCAGCTTTCATATGCGGTGACGCGATGGTCCGGTCCGTGCTCTTTGTGTGCAATATGAATTCGGTGCGCTCGCCCATGGCCGCCGCGCTCCTCAAGGCCAAGGCCGGGGAGGGGCTCATCGTTGATTCGGCCGGTTTGCAGGAAGACGGCTATTTCGACACCTTCGTTCAGTCCGTGCTCGGCGAGGTCGGGGCGCCTTTTGACAGCCACGAGCCGAAATCGATGCGCCGCCTCGATCTTGGAGCCTTCGACGTCGCGATCGCCCTGACGCCGGAAGCGGCCGCCGCGGCGCGGGCCCTGATGCCGCCGGAAAAAGTCGAATACTGGCCGACGGAAAACCCTTCTGATGCGCGCGGCGGCCTCAAAGAGGCGCTCATGGCCTACCGCTCCGTACGCGACGCGCTCTCCGCCCGAATCGACGCGCGCTTTGGCGCTTACTATCAAAAGCCTTGATTTTGCCGGCGTCCCCGACCATTTTCCGCCGCGCCCGAGCCTATGCTTGCGCTGCCCGCGCGGCGAGGGATAAAGCCGCACAATTGAGGAGCGAATGGCGAAAGAAGAACTGCTGGAATTTCAGGGAACGGTCGAAGAATTGCTCCCTAACGCGACCTATCGCGTCAAGCTCGAAAACGGTCACGAAATCATCGCGCATACGGCGGGCAAGATGCGCAAGAACCGCATCCGGGTCGCGGCGGGCGACCGTGTTCTTGTCGAGATGTCGCCTTATGACCTGGCCAAGGGCCGGGTCACGTTCCGTTTCAAGTGATGTGGCCGATCTTCAGAAATCGGCTGACTCAAGTCGCGCGTTGCGCCCGCCGCTGATTCTCGCAAGCGCGAGCCCGCGCCGCCTGGCGCTCCTCGCTCAGATCGGGATTGCGCCTGACCGCGTCCTGCCCGCCGACATAGACGAAACGCCTCTGCCGCGCGAAACGCCGCGCGCTCTCGCCTTGCGGCTGGCGCAAAGCAAGGCGGCGCATGTCGCAAGAGGCGCGCCCGGCGCGCTTGTGCTCGCGGCCGATACCGTCGTCGGCGTCGGCCGGCGCATTCTTCCGAAGGCGGACCATGAAGACGAGGCGCGCGCCTGCCTGCGCCTCATGTCCGGGCGCGGCCACCGCGTATTCACCGGCGTCGCCCTTGCGGGGCCGGCGTCTGAAATGCGCGTTCGCGTCGTCGAAACGCGGGTCTCCGTCCGCGTGCTCGATGACTATGCGATCGAGGCTTATGTCGCGAGCGGCGAATGGCGCGGCAAGGCCGGCGGCTACGGCATTCAAGGCGTGTTCGAAAGCCACGTCGTCAAGTTGATCGGCTCCTGGTCGAATGTCGTCGGCCTCCCGCTCTTTGAAACGCGGAACCTGCTCGACGGGGCGGGACGGGGCGCGCCATGACGCGGCGGCTTCTCATCCAGTGCGGCGGCGCAGATACGCGCGCCGCGCTCCAGCTCGGCGAGGAAATCGTCGGTTTCTGGTTTGGCCCTGCGCGCGGCGACGAAGATCTGCCGCGGCCGCCCCAGTCCGGCGAGGTCTATAGCGGCCGCATACGGACGATCTCGAAGCCGCTGAATGCGGCCTTTGTCGATATTGGCGCCGCGCGCGAGGCCCTGTTGCCGCTGAAGCCCGGCGACGCCGCGCCGCAGGAAGGGTCGAGCGTCGTTGCGCTCGTGCGTCGTCCGCCTACGGCGGGCAAAGGCGCTGTGCTCACGACCGACCTCGACGAAGCGGCGCGCGACGCGCTGGCGCAGGCAGCCGGCGCACGCACGCCGCCCTTCCGCGTCGGCGTTGCCGCCGATCCCGCCGTCGAAGCGTGGCGCTGGGCGGCCGGCATCGGCGGCGTCGACGCGATCGTCGTCAACGAGCCTGCTGTTGCGGCGGCGCTTGCGCAGAACGGCGCTGCGGCCGCCATCGACGCGACCGCCTTTGACGAGGCCGGCGGCGACGACGTGCTCGCCGCCGCGTTTGAACGCGAGGTCGCGCTCGCCGGCGGCGCGCGCATGATCATCGACGAAACTGAAGCCCTGGTTGCGGTGGATATCGACTCCGCCCACGCCGCATCCGGGCCGGAAGCGGGCAAACTCAATAACCGCGTCAATCATGTGGCGGCCGGACGCGTGTTTCGCGAACTCGCGCGGCGCGGCGCGGGCGGGCGGATCGTCGTCGATTTCCTGCCGCCCTCAGATGGCGCTGCACGACGGCGCCTGTCCGACGCGCTGAAGGCGGCGGCGAGCGGCGTCTTTCCCGGGCGCTTCGGGCGCCTCTCCGAAGACGGACTATTCGATCTGACGGCGCCACGCAGAAGGCTCTCCTTGCTTGAGGAAGCAACGGAGACCCATGAGAAGGGCGCCGTCCGCGCGGCGCGGCGGTTCACACTCGATTGGCGCGCCAAAGAGGCGGTTCGTGCGCTGGAGCGGCGGCTCGAAAAGAACCGCTCGGCGCGTTTGCAGCTCTTTGTCGCCGCCGACCTGCATCACTATCTCACATCCGTCCGTCCAGTGTGGCTTGAGCGTGTCGCCGCCCGCTACGGCGCGCGTTTCGACCTTCGCCGCGACAGCGTCTTTGAGGAGCGCCGCTTTGATGTCGCCGGATAAGCCGCCGTCTTGTCCGATCTGCGGCAAGCCGCGCACTGAGGCGGCGGCGCCCTTCTGTTCGAAGCGCTGCGCCGATGTCGACCTGCACCGCTGGCTGCAGGGCGTCTATGCGGTCCCTGCGGTGGAGGATGACGGCGACGCTGAAAACGAGGGCGATTCGTAGCGTCTGCGGGCCTCAGCGCTCGAACCCGCCATCGATCATTTCCCGAAGGTTGATTGATGAGCGCGCGCCGATGTGACGGAAATTCTCTTCAAGCCACGTCTCAGCGACATCACGGCCGCGGCTCTTCAGCTCAAGGAGGAAATCGAGATCCGTGTTGAACTTGCTGGCGATGGAAAGATCGACAAGCTCGCGGTCGCTGCGGATCGAATGGACATGCACCATGCGCAGCTTTTCGGCGTGGTCCTCCTTCAGCATGCCTTCGTCGATCAGCTTATGCACGAAGCCGATCGCCCGCAATTCGCGCAGCAATGTCGAGTTGAAGCTGATTTCGTTGACGCGGTTCATGATCTCGGAGGGGCTCGTCGGCACTTTGGCGCGCTCGATCGGATTGACGTGGATGATGATGATGTCTTCCGACTCGGCTTCGTAGAAGAACGGAAAGAGCACCGGATTGCCCATATAGCCGCCGTCCCAATAGAACTCTCCCTTGATTTCGACGGGCTCGAACAGGAATGGCAAGCAGCACGAAGCCATGACCGCATCGACTGAGACGTCGCGCGTGCGGAACACTTGCACCTTGCCGCTGCGGACGTTGGTCGCAGAGAGATAGAGCTTGGTGTTCGTGCAGTCTCTGAGGCTCTCGAAATCGATCAGTCTCGAGAGGATTTCGCGCAAGGGATTGATGCCGAACGGGTTCCACATCGACGGCGAAAAGGTGCGCGTGAAAGCGTCGAACATCAGATAGGTAAGCGACGAGTCTAGATTGAAGCCATTGAACGAGGCTTCGAAGGGTGTCTGTCGCACCGGGCTGTAAATCGAGCCGGCGCGGCTCACTTCGCGCCATAGAGTATCGAGCGTCTCGCGCGCGGTCTCAGCGCCTCCCTTGTGCAGTCCGTAGGCGAGCGCGACGGCGTTGACGGAGCCCGCGCTTGCGCCGGAGATGGAGTCCACAAGAAAGCGTTCGTCTTCAAGCAGTCGGTCGAGGACGCCCCAAGTTATGGCGCCATGCGCGCCGCCGCCTTGCAGGGCGAGATTGACTGTCTTTGTGTTGGGTTTGGCCATCAATGCGCGACCCAGCCGCCGTCAATCTGATGCGCCGCACCGGTGATCTGCGCCGCCGCGGGAGAACACAGATAAGCCGCCAGCGCGGCGACCTGCTCGATGGTGACGAACTGTTTCGTCGGCTGCGCTTCGAGGATCACTTTCTGGATGACCTCCTGCTCGGTCATGCCGCGCGCCTTCATGGTGTCCGGAATCTGTTTGGCGACGAGCGGCGTCCAGACATAGCCGGGGCAAATCGCGTTGCAGGTGACGCCGAACTCAGCGCCCTCGAGCGCAATCGTCTTGGTGAAGCCGACAATGCCGTGTTTCGCCGTGACGTAAGCGGACTTGAAGGGTGAAGCGACAAGGCCGTGTGCGGAGGCGATGTTGATGATCCGGCCGAATTTGCGGTCCTTCATGCCTCTGAAAACCGCTTTGGTCGCGTGAAACGCCGCCGTCAGATTGATGGCGATGATCGCGTCCCATTTTTCTTCCGGAAAGTCTTCGACCGGCGAGACATGCTGAATGCCGGCGTTGTTCACGAGCACATCGACCTGCCCGAATGTTTCTGCGGCCTCCGCGCACAGACTGCGGATTTGGTCGGGCTTCGACATATCGGCGCCGCTGTAGAGCACCGTCACGCCATGCTTGGCCGCAAGGCCTGAGCGGGTCTTTTCGACCTCTGCAGGATCGCCGAAGCCGTTCAGCATGACATTCATGCCCCCGGCGGCGAAGGCGTCGGCGATACCGAGGCCAATGCCGCTGGTCGAACCTGTCACAATCGCATTCAGAGCCATCGCCGGCGCCTTTCTTTCTTGGATTCTGCAGCGCAACATAGAGACCGCGCGGCCGCGCAAATCAAGGTCGCAGCAGTGTGGCGTCGCGTTCTAATGTCACAGATGTGAGAGGGAGAAGCCGATGCGCAGTCACTTTACGATTCTGGCCGCGTTTCTGGCGGGCGCTAGCGCCGCGTCTGCCCAAATGGCGGTGACGACATTCGGCGCGACGGATGCGACGAGCTGCTTTCAAGACGCGTCCAACGGCTATGCCACGGGCACGGATGATTGCGACCGCGCCCTCGGCGGCCCGCTGTCCGACCGCGACCGCGTGGCGACGCTCGTCAATCGCGGCGTCATCCTCAATCGGGCCGGCCGCTATGACGATGCGATCCGCGACTTCGACGCGGCTCTGGCGCGCGACGGCGCAACGCCTGAAGCTTACCTCAACCGCGGCAACAGCCTCTTGTTGCAGAATAAGCCTGATGCGGCGATTGCGGATTATCAGAGCGCGCTCGCCAACGGGCTCGAGGAGGCGCATATCGCCTGGCACAATATCGGGCTTGCCTATTACGCCAAGGCCGATCTCGTGAAGGCGCGCGAGGCGTTTCGCAAGGCGCTTGAAATCATGCCGGGCTTCAAGGATTCTGAAGACAAGCTGGTCGAACTTCAGGGCAAACGCGGCGAGAACGATTCCAAATGACATTTGTTGCACGCCTCGCGGTCATTCTCGTCGGTCTCCTGCATTTCGGATTCATGGTCCTTGAAATGTTCTATTGGGACCATCCGATTGGTCGACAAATTTTCGAGATGACGCCGCAGCAATCGGCCGCGACGGCTCTGCTCGCCGCCAATCAGGGTCTCTACAACGGTTTCCTCGGCGCGGGGCTCCTGTGGGCCGCCTTTACAAAACGCCGAGAGGTGAAGCTGTTCTTCCTGATGTGCGTCATCATCGCCGGCGTCTTTGCGGCCTCCATGACCGATGGCGGAACCTTGCGCGTGCAGGCTCTGCCGGGCGCCGTCGCACTGGCGCTCGTGCTGTTGACGCCGTCCAAGCCGCGGGCAAAGCCGCAACCGGCGGCGAAGCCGGCGCCGCCGGTCGCGCCGCAGAGGCGGAAAAAATAGCCCGAAGGGGCGCAATAAGCTTTGTCTGCGCAGACACGCCGCAGATATCAGGCGAAACACTCTCTCAGGAAAAGGACCAACGATTCCCAGGAACGGTCATTGGCGCGCTTGTTCCACACCGTGCCGAAGCCCGGATCATTCGCCTGCGGATTGGTGAAGGAATGCATGACGCCGCCATAGGCGTGGATCTGCCAGTCGGCGCCCGCTTCTGTCAGCTCGTCGCCGAGGTCGATGATCGCCTGGTGCGGGACCATCGGATCGTCGAAGCCGTGATAGGCCGCAATCTTCGCCTTGATCTTGCGCCCTTTCGTGTTGCCGGGCGGCGTGAACAAGCCATGGAAAGATGCCGCGCCGCGAATGTCGGCGCCCGTGCGGGCAAGGTCAAGCACGCACAATCCGCCAAAGCAAAAACCGATCGCGGCGATTTTCGTCGAATCGACGTCGGGCTGTTTTCGCGCCGCATCGACCGCTGCGGCGAGCCGCGCCTGCAGCTTCGGCCGGTCGGCGACGAGCGGGTTCATCAACGCCTGGTTTTCTTCCGGCGTCTTGCCGACCTGGCCCTTGCCATAGTTGTCGATCGCGAAGCCGGCGTAGCCGAGGCCCGCGAGACGATCCGCCCATCGATGTTCAAACTCGGTGCAGCCGGCCCAGGCGTGTGAGACGAGCACGCAAGGTCTTGGCCCCAGCACGCTCGAATTTATCGCGAAATAGCCCTGCAGGGCGTGACCGTCATGGGCGTAGTCTATGTGTCGCGTCGCAATGCGCATGGCCGACTCCTGCGTTCTGAAAGGCGGCGGATCATATCTGCGCCGCGCCGCCGCTCAAGAGCGTTAACGGCCCGTGAACCAACGCCGGAAAAAGCGTGAAAATTCTTCTTTAATCCCGCTCTTGCATGGTGGGACGAGGCGGGCGGACGGGCGTTTTCCGGCCCCTGTCTCCGCCAACTCCACCAGGGCAGACCCCAGGGCGAATCCCATGTCAAACGAGCCGCGTTCCCTTTCGCTTCCGCCAATTCTCGACCTGCCGGCGGCGGCGCCGCTGGCCAAAGAGCTTCTTGCCGCGCGCGGGCAGGAAATTGCGATTGATGCGTCCAAAGTCGAGCGCTTCGGCGGGTTGTGTCTGCAAGTGCTTCTTTCGGCGCAAAAGACCTGGACCGAGGACGGCAAGCGCCTCGCCGTCGTCGCGCCGTCGCTCGCGTTCACGCAAGGGCTTGCCCGCTTCGGTTTTTCGGCTGGCGCCTTCGAGACTGTGGAGATCCAGTAATGACCCTCAGCGTACTCGCTGTCGATGATTCGAGAACCATGCGCGAAATGCTGCGCATCGCTTTGACGGACGCCGGCTTCAAGGTTTCGCTCGCCGAAGACGGCGTCGACGGATTGCGCGTCCTTGATGGAATCGACCCGGATGTCATCATCACCGACATCAACATGCCGAATATGGACGGCTTCGGATTCATCGACGGCGTGCGGCAGACGGAACATGCGCGCGCAACGCCGATTCTCGTGCTCACCACGGAAAGCGCGCCGGAAATGAAGGCGCGCGCCCGCGCCGCCGGCGCAACGGGGTGGATCGTCAAGCCTTTCGACAAGCAGAAGCTCGTCGACGCGATCAATCGCGTCACGGCGTAGAACCGGGATACGGACCGCCCATGGACGCGATGGAAGAAATTAAGCAGACCTTCTTCCTCGAATGCGAGGATCTGCTGACGGCTCTCGAAGAGGGCCTCGCGCACATGAACGACGGCGCCGCTGGCGACAAGGAAGTCGTCAACGCGGTGTTCCGCGCCGTGCATTCCATCAAGGGCGGCGCCGGCGCCTTCGGCCTTGCCGAGCTCGTACGCTTTGCACACAAGTTTGAAACGGCGCTCGACGACATCCGTTCCGACCGACTAGAAGCGACCCAAGACGTTCTCAAGGTGCTCTTTCGTTCAGCGGACTGGCTCGCCGACCTCGTGCGCGCCTCGCGTGACGGCGCGGCGATCGACGCCTCCAAATCCGACGCGTTGATCGTCGAGCTTGAAGCCCTTGGCGGCGGCGCAAAAGAACCTGTCGTTGAGGCGCCGATCGACTTCACGCCAATGACGCTCGACCTCGATTTCGGCATGGACCTTGGCGCGCCTGACGCGCCTGCTGGGCCGGCCGGTTACGCCATCAGCTTTGCGCCGACGCGCAAAATGTACGCGAGCGGCAGCGAAGCGGCGCTGATCTTGCGCGATCTTGCGCGTCTTGGCGAAACAGCGATTGATTGCGACGCAAGCGCGGTGCCTGGTCTCGATACGCTTGACCCGGAAGAATCATACCTCTCCTGGACGATTGAGTTGACGACGGATGCGCCCGAACCGTCCGTGCGCGAAGTCTTCGAATGGGTCGAATCCGATTGCACGCTTGACATCGTGCCGCTCGGCGGCGCCTTTGCTGCAGCGCCGCTCGAAGACGTGGGCTCAGAGCCCGAACCCGTCGTCGAACTCGCGCCGCCGCCGCCGGCCCTGACGATCGCGCCGTCCGCGCCGAAGCCCGAACCGAAAGCGGAAGCCAAGCCGGAACCCAAGGGCGAATCCAAGGGCGCCGCTGGGTCCGGCGAACAGGCGACCGTTCGCGTCGCGCTCGACCGGGTCGATCGGCTCATCAATCTCGTCGGCGAGCTTGTCATCAATCAGGCGATGATCACGCAGTGCGTCCACGATGAGGGCCTCGCGCGGGTGCCGGCCGTCGCCAATGCGCTCGACGAATTCAAGCAATTGACGCGCGAGATTCAGGAAAGCGTCATGGCGATCCGCGCGCAGCCTGTGAAATCGCTGTTCCAGCGCATGGCGCGCATCGTGCGCGAATCCGGCGACGCGACGGGCAAGCAAGTAAAGCTCGTCACCGATGGCGAGAACACGGAAGTCGACAAGACCGTCGTCGAGCGTCTCTCGGATCCGCTGACGCATATGATCCGCAACGCAGTCGATCACGGCCTCGAGCCGACCGACAAGCGCCTTGAGTCTGGGAAACCTGCAGAAGGCGTCGTGCGCCTTACGGCGGCGCATCGCTCCGGACGCGTCATTATCGAAGTCTCAGACGACGGCGCCGGCATCAATCGCGCCCGCGTGCGCGAGAAAGCCATCGAGAAGGGACTGATTTCCGCCGACGCGCAACTTACGAACAGCGAAATCGACAATCTCCTTTTCCTGCCGGGATTTTCGACCGCCAAGACGGTCTCGAATCTTTCCGGGCGCGGCGTCGGCATGGATGTCGTCAAACGCGCGGTTCAGGCGCTCGGCGGCAAGATCTCGATTTCTTCACGGCCCGGCAACGGTACGACTTTCTCGATTAGCCTGCCGCTGACGCTCGCCGTGCTCGACGGGATGGTCGTCAGCGTCGCGGGACAGACGCTCGTCGCGCCGCTGACAGCGATCAAAGAGACGTTGCGGCCAAATCCGAAGGACGTACACGGCATCGGCATTGACGGCGCCGTAGTCGCCATTCGCGGAGAATTCCTGCCGCTGATCGATGTCGGCCGCGAACTTGGCTTCCGGCGCGAGCCGAGCGATGTGCGCTCGAGCGTCGTCCTGTCGGTCGAAACGGATGGCGGCGTGCGCAATGCGCTGCTCGTCGACTCGATTCAGGACCAGCGTCAGGTCGTTATCAAGAGTCTTGAAGACAATTACGGCGCCGTGCCCGGCGTCGCGGCGGCGACCATTCTTGGCGACGGCCGCGTCGCGCTCATTCTCGACGTCGATGCGCTGGTCGCCAGCGCCGGCGCGGAGCCCCAGGAACAACGCCTCGCAGCAACAGGATAGCCGCCATGACCGAACATGTTTCGGAACAGACGATCGCGCGTGAACTCGTCGCCTTCCGGGTCGACAGCCAGGAATACTGCGTCGACATCATGTCGGTGCGCGAGATCCGCGGCTGGACGCCGGCGACGGCGATCCCGCAAGCGCCGGACTATGTGCGCGGCGTCATCAACTTGCGCGGGTCCGTGCTGCCGATCGTCGACCTCGCCTCGCGCTTCGGTCTGAAGCCCCCCGAGCCGACGGCGCGCCACGTCATCATCATTGCGCAGATCGGCAAACAGGTGATCGGCCTTCTCGTTGATGCGGTGTCCGACATTCTGACGGTTCTTTCCGAGAAGATCCAGCCGACGCCCGATGTCGCGTCGGATGTGGCGCGGTCTTTCGTGCGCGGCGTGCTCGCAATGGAAGGCCGGATGATCAGCCTCATCGATCTCGACAACGTCCTGCCGCAGACCCAACCCGCAGAAGCCGCATGAGCGCCGAGCGCCTCAGGACGAGTTCTCGCCGCGATGTCGAATATGGCGAGTTCGGCATGACGGAGCGGGACTTCCGCGCCGTCGCCGCCGCCATATACGAAGACGCGGGCATCAGCCTTTCGGATGAGAAGCAGCCGCTCGTCTATTCGCGCCTCGCCAAACGCCTGCGCGCGCTGGAGCTGCAGTCTTTTCGCGATTACGTCGCGCTCATCGAAAGCCCGGACGGAACGGAAGAGCGCCGCAACATGCTCGCGGCCCTGACGACCAACGTCACGCGGTTTTTCCGTGAGCCTCATCACTTCGACCATCTGCGCTCCGTTGTCCTGCCGCCTTTGCTGAAAGACGCAGAACGCGGCGGACGCGTGCGCATCTGGTCGGCCGGCTGCTCCAACGGGCAGGAGCCGTACTCGATCGGCCTCACCATTCTGCAGGCCTGTCCGCGTGCGGCGGATCTCGACATCAAGGTGCTCGCGACCGACATCGACCCCGTCATGATCGCGCAGGCCCGAAACGGCGCCTATGACGAAAGCCAAGTGTCGAGCATTCCCGCCGAGCTTTGCCGGAAGTATTTCGAGACCTCGAACGAGGGCGGGGTCAAGCGCTGGACGGCGAACGCCGAGCTGAAGTCGCTGATCGTCTACAAGGAGCTCAATCTCAACGGCGTCGCCTGGCCGATGAAAGGCCCGTTCGACGCCATTTTCTGCCGCAACGTCGTGATCTATTTCGACGAGCCGACCCAGCAGAAACTCTGGGCGCGCTATGAACAGCTTCTGACGCCGGAGGGCTGGCTTTTCGTCGGTCACTCCGAGCGTGTTTCCGGCCCGGCGCTCGCGAGATTTTCGAGCGAGGGCGTCACCACCTATCGCCGCAAGGCGCGTTGATTACGGAGTAGTGTATGCAGCCGGCGCAGCAAGCCCAATCCCTCAAGCAGCGACTTCGTGTCATGGTCGTCGATGACATGTCGGCGAGCCGCGCGCTTGTCTATAACTGCTTCGACAAGATCGGCATCCGGAATGTCGTATTCGCCAAAGACGGCGTCGATGCGCTGAAACAGTTGAAAGCGGCGCCCGTGCATCTTGTCGTCTCTGATTATAACATGCCGGGCATGGATGGGCTGCAGCTTCTGCAGGCGCTTCGCCAGCATCCGCCGACAGCCAAGGTCGGTTTCATTCTGGTCACCGGTCGCGGTGATCAGGCTTTGATCGAGAAGGGCAAGGCGCTCGGCATGAACAACTACCTCGCCAAGCCCTTCGACCAGCGAGACCTTGAGCGCTGTATTGAAGCGATCGTCGGCCGGCTGAATTAGCATCATGGCCGCCGTACAGCCGCGCAAGTCAGAGCCCGCCCTCAAAGATGCGCCCGCATCGCTGATGCTGTTGCGCGCCGCGCGGGAGCTGCATGATCTGGCGGCGATGACCGACCGGCTCCAGGATGTCGTCGGCGATGTCGTCCTTCTCGACACGGAAGCGCCGAATGCGCGAATGTATGAGCTGCAAGACCTCGACCGCCTGCGGCAATCGATTTCGTGCCTCGCCGCCTTCCTTGAATCACTTGCGATGGACTCCGGGCCCGAGTGGATCGTCGACGCGTCCAAGGCGATTCGTCAGGTGACGCTGCTCGAGCTCGCCGCGCGGCTCGTTCATCCTGACACGGAAGGGCGCCGCCTTCATGCTGCTCCTGCGGGCGATTGCGACTTGTTCTGAACCGCGGCCGCGCAGCGGTGCAACAACGGCATCCTGTTCAGAACAATTCGACCTCGCCGACCTTTGCTGCAGGCGGCGGCGGAGGCGGCGGGGCTTCCACGAGCGGCGTTTCATGCGCGGCTACAAGCAATTGCCGGGCGCGCCCGGATTCCGGCCAGAACTGAATGCGCCTTGCGCGGTCGCCGCCGAGGCTTTCGCCGATCAGCGGAATGCTCTCGCGTGCCAGAAATTCCCGCGCGAACCGCGCATTCTGACCGCCGATGTCCGACAGGCTGTTCATCATCCGTGCGCCGCCGAAAAGCTTGGCCTCGAGCCGGTCGCGCGCGGCGCCGCGCTTCAGCAGCGCATTGATCAAGAGTTCCATCGAGTGGACGCCATAGCTCAGCGTGTCATGCGCGCCGTCTTTTGTGCCCGGCAAGAGGAAGTGGTTGAGACCGCCGATTTTCGCGAGCGGATCATGGAGACAGGTCGCAACGCATGAGCCGAGCACGGTCGAAAAGGCCACCAAAGGATCGTCCGAGACGCGATATTCGCCCTGGATGACGTGGACGACCTTCTCAGGCCGGTCCGAGATTGTCGATGACAGCGCCATAATGGGCCTACGCCACTGCGCGTCGGTCGGCGTTGCAGATGGTGAGCGCCGCAGCGGCGATCTTGCCGAGCGGCAGCTGGCGCTCGACAGCGCCGAGTTCGAAGGCGGCGCGCGGCATGCCGTAAACGACGCAGCTCGCCTCATCCTGTCCGATCGTCGCGGCGCCGCATTCCCGCATCGCGAGCAGGCCTTTCGCGCCATCGCGCCCCATGCCGGTCAGTATGATCCCTGCTGACGCTGCGCCGCAGGTGCGCGCGACAGACTCGAACAGAACGTCTACGGACGGTCTATGTCCGCTCACCGGATCGCCGCCCCGCAGGCGGCACACAAAGCGCGACGCGCCCGCCACCTCGAAGTGGGTCGCGCCGCCAGGCGCGAGATAAACCTTGCCGGGCTCGATCGGCGCGCCCTCGCGCGCTTCCGAGACGTCCGGCGCGCAGCATTGATTGAGACGCGCCGCGAAGCTGGTCGTGAAGCCGGCAGGCATGTGTTGCGCAATGACAGTCGGCGGACAATTGGCAGGGAACGCCTGCAGCAGCGAAAGCAAAGCTTCGACGCCGCCGGTCGATGATCCAATCGCGAGAACACGCCCGTCGGAGCGGAAATTCTGCGGGCCGGCGTCAGACTTCACCGCATCCTCGCGACCGCGCACTTTGGTGCGGGCAGCATCCTTGACGATGCGCGGCAGGTCCTGAAAAGCCGTCAGAATATCCCCATCCGCCGGCTTGCCGATGCAGTCCACAGCGCCAAGGCGCAGGGCCTCCACCGCCGTTTCAGCGCCTTTATGCGTCAGCGTCGAGATCATCACCACCGGCATGGGGCGCAGGCGCATGATCTTTTCGAGAAAATCGACGCCGCTCATATTCGGCATTTCGACGTCAAGCGTGATGACGTCGGGATTGAGCGCCTTGATCGCCTCTCGCGCTTCATAAGGATCGCCAGCGCTGCCCACGACTTCGATATGGCTGTCACGTCTCAGTGTCGCAATGATAAGACCTCGCATGGTCGGCGAGTCGTCGACGACGAGCACACGAACGCGAGACATGAGGTCTTCCCATCTATCCAGATTTCGTCACCGTCAGGCGGCGACGGCGGCGGAAAAAGCGGCCTAGAATTCTTTCCAATCGTCGGGTTCGGCCGCGGGTTCGACCTTGCGCGCTGCGCCGCCGCGAGACGCCGTAGCGAAGGCTTTAGCGCGGCCGCGCTGCTCGGCGACGCTCTGGCGCTCGGCGGGCTTCTTGTAGACCTGCTGCGCGGTCACGGCATCCGTCTTGAAGCGTGAAACGAGGCGCGCCAATTCTTCCGCTTCTTGACGAAGCGAATGCGCTGCCGCCGTCGATTGTTCGACCATGGCGGCGTTCTGCTGCGTCACCTGGTCCATCTGATTGACGGCCGTGTTGATCTCAGCAAGGCCGGTCGCCTGCTCCTGTGCGGAGGCGGCGATGTCCGACACGAGCGCGGAAACGTCGGCGACGCGTTTGACGATGTCTTCGAGCGCTTTGCCTGCCTGGCCGACAAGCTTCACCCCGGCGCCGACATGTTGGGAGCTCGCCGAGATGAGCCCCTTGATCTCCTTGGCGGCGTCGGACGAGCGTTGCGCGAGCGCGCGCACTTCCGATGCGACAACGGCGAAGCCGCGGCCGGCATCGCCCGCACGGGCGGCTTCTACGCCGGCGTTCAGCGCAAGGAGGTTCGTCTGGAACGCGATTTCGTCGATAACGCCGATAATCTGCGAGATTTGTGAGGAAGACTTCTCGATCTCGCCCATGGCGACGACCGCTTCGCGCACGACCTGTCCGCTCGCCTCGGCGTCGCCGCGCGTTTCGGTCGCAACTGAGTTCGCTTTGGCTGCGCCTGAAGCGGTCTGCTTCACCGTCGCAGTCACTTCGTCGAGCGCCGCAGCGGTTTCTTCGAGGGTCGCGGCCTGATGTTCCGTGCGCTTGGAAAGATCGTCGGACGCCTGGCTGATTTCCTGCACGCCCGTGAGCATGCCTCTCGAGTTAAGCACGACCGCCTTCAGCGCATCCTCAAGCTTTTCCGTCGCTTCGTTGAAGTTACGACGCAGACTCTCATAATCCTCTGCGAAAGGCTCACTCAGCCGTGTCGTCAGGTCGCCTTCAGCGAGTTTGCCGAGACCGGACGCAAGTCCGTCGACGACATGGGCTTGTGCTTCCGCACGCTCCGCGCGCTCACGTTCGGCTTGCTGGCGCCCGAGTTCAAGTTCGGTGATGTCCGTCGCGATTTTGACGACTCTGAATGGCTTGCCTGCAGAATCGAGAATGGGATTATATGTTGCGTCGATCCAAAGGGGCCTACCGTTCTTCTTCACACGCTCAAATTTGCCCGCTGACGCTTCGCCGCGCTTCAGCTTTCCCCAAAAATCCTTATACTCGCGGCTTTCACGATGCGAGTCGATCACGAACATGGCGTGGTGACGGCCCTGGATTTCCGAAAGCGCATAGCCCGTCGCTTTGCAGAAATTCTCATTGGCTGTAACGATTTGGCCGTCGAGCGTGAATTCAATGAGCGCTTGCGATCTGTCGAGCGCGGCCAGAATGCCAGCGTTGGATCGGGCCACTGTCACGTCGGCCCATTCGAGAACATTGCCCACATAAGCGCCCTTCGCGTCGAAAACGCCGCTGATGCTCAGCGAAACCTTCAGGTCGCCGACGCTGATGTCCGTGCGGTGCGGAAGGCGGGAAGGATCAGACAGGAGCTGGCGCTGGAGTGAAGGGTCCTTGTCGAAGATGTTGATGCTCGTTCCCAGCATTTGAGCGGGATCAAATCCCGGCCATATCTTCCCAAAGGGCTCGCGATGAGTCGTGAAGAACTGTTTCGTTGACTCATTGACAAACGTGACTTTGAAGTCGCGATCGATCATCATCATCGCGACGGAAGAACCGTCAAACGCCGATCCTTTAAAAAGGGCGACGCGGTTCGTTTCTTCCGCCTTGCCGAGGTCGGTGCGGAATTGGTCTAGCGTCTTGGCCATGTCGCCGAGTTCATCTGAGCGCTTGAGACCCGGCACAGACAGCTTGAAATCACCGCTGGCGACTTTCGTCATTGTCCGGCCGAGCGCGGCGATCGGCAGTGAAATGCTGCGGCCGACGAAGAAGCCGATGCCGGCGAGAAGGACGAATGAGCAGGCGAGCTGCATCAGCAGTTGATTGCGCATGGCGACGACGGGCGCGAGCAGCTCAGCTTGGTCTTGTTCCGCAAGAACCGCCCACTTCACGCCCTTGAACGCGACCGTCTGATACGCCGAAACGACGGGCACATCGCGGTAGTCCGGCCCCATGAGAATTCCGGTTTCGCCGTTGAAAGCCGCAAGTACGGGCGCGGTTTTGATAGTGCGCTTGAGGATCGTCGACTCTTTGGAGAAGCGCGAGTCGCTTCGCATCAAATGATCCTCGCCGACGATGTAGGTCTCACCGGTTTCGCCGAGCCCGGAATTGTTGTGCATCAGGCCGTCGAGGCGCTCGATCGGCATCTGGAACGCGACGGCGCCCATGAATCGGCCCTGTTCGTCGAGCACGGGCGCGGCGATGAAGCTCGCCGGCACGTCGGCGCTCGGCGCGTAGGGGCGGAAGTCGGAAAACGCAGACTCGCCTGTCGCCGCCGAAGCCTTGGCGGCGCGGAACACGGCGCCGAGATCGGTCTTCGACCACTGGCCCTTCTCGACATTGGTCGCGAAATCGCGCTCCTTGAATACCGTATACAGAACTTCGCCGTCTGCGTCGAAGAGGAACACGTCATAATAGCCGCGTGCGCGCAGAAAGGTGCGGAAATAGGGGTGGAACGCCGCATGAGCGCCGCTGTAGCCGCTGCCGTCCGCCGCGAAGTCGAGGTTCTCTTTCTGGCCTGTTGGATTTGGGTTGCGGTCGATGTACCAGTTTTGGAGATAGGCGCCGGCATCGGTTCCGAGTTCGGCACGCGCCGTGCGGAAAGCCCTGATTGCGTCGCGCACAGTCGGGTTCGCGGCCTGGCTCTTGACGTCTTCGTCGATCGACTTCAGCCAGTTCTCCAGAGCCGAGCTGCGGTTGGCGAGAACGGATTGAAGCTTGCTCTTCGCTTCAGCCTCGAGGCTCGCCTTTGCGCCGAAATGACCGAGCGCACCAGTGATCGCCGCCGTCAGCAGACTGAGGGAGACGATGATTGCGGGGATCTTCACTGCGAGCTTAATCGAGATCGGCGATTTCATGACGAATGTTTCCTCGGCGTCTGAAGCGGACGTCCGGCTGGGAGGATTGCGGCGCGCGGCGGGCGAGCCGCCGTGCATCCCGATTGCCGCCGGACATACGCGACTATTTACCAAGGGCGTAAAGGAACGATTATCCGCGGGCGGACGGCAGCCGTTTCATTTCAGCGGAATCGCGAGGTCATTGATCATTGATTAACCGCGAGCGGCGCCGGCCGGCGCGCGCACTTTCGTCCGCCTGCGATGGAGTGAGGAAGACCCTTCAGGCGAGCGGCGCCGGGCGGCCCGCGTTCATTTCCTCAAGGCGCTTGCTGAGGCGCTTTTTCGCCTGCGCATCGAGGACGAATTCGATGCCGTAATTGGTGCCGCCGAAACGGCGCACGATGCGGCAAGGGAAAACGCCGAAGCCGTCAATCTCAATCGTGTAGCCGTCGCCGATTGCGAACACCTCGAAGGCGCGAAACGCAGCGCCGCTGGCCGAGATATTGATGAGTTCGCCTGGCGACCGCTGAATGTCGCCGCGCATGACGGTCACGCGGCCGCGCGCGGCAAAGCGTGTCGTTTCGCGGATATAGTCGGGCTGCACGCCCAGAACTTCCAACGGGTCTTTCAAGCGCCTCTCCCGAGCCTTGGCGGCGACAACGCAACCATAAGTACGTTAAGAACGCTTTACGCAACCGACAGTGAGGCGGCTTCCGAAGTGGGTTGGTCAACGCCTTTACCCTACTAGCCTGTGCAATACGAGAAGGGGTGTTACCTAGATCACAGTACAGATTGAATTCAGCCCCTTTTCATACTGAGTCGGGTAGTATGTCCCATCTTTCTCCCTGGACGTGCCTCGCCTTTACCATACAAGTGCAAGCAGTGGCCAGACTCGGCTGAAAGCTGCGGCCAGGAATCGGCCTCTTCGCCGATCAAATTATGCATTGTCGCATCGCTGTGCCGCACCGGGTCAGCGAGCGGCCAGCCCGCGACGGCGCGGATATGCTGTTCAAATTGCGAGCAGCCGCAAGCGTCAATCGTCCAGTGTCCCGAATTGTGGACGCGCGGCGCGAATTCGTTGACGAGCACAGAGCCGTCTTGCAACACGAAAAACTCGACCCCGATCACGCCGACATAATTCAGCGCGTGCGACATCTTTGTTGCAATCTGCCGTGCAGACTCCTGTGCGGCCGCCGGCGCCGAAGCGGGAACGAATGAGCGGCGCAGGATTCCGCTGCGGTGCATGTTTTCGGGGCAGTCGTAGAGCGCAACGGCGCCGTCCATGCTGCGTGCAGCAATCACAGATATTTCGGAAGCGAAATCAACGGCGCCTTCGAGAATAGAGGGCCGCGCGCCAATCTCTTCCCAGGCGACGCGCTTGGCGTCCTCCCAGGCTGCCGACAGATCGGCAATGTCGCCGCGAAGCCAGGTCTGGCCCTTGCCGTCATAACCGAAGCGGCGGGTCTTCAGGACCGCAGGCCGGCCAATGCGGCCTAGCGCGGCCTCCAAGCTTTCAAGGTCATTAACGGCGGCATAGGGCGCGGTCTTCGCGCCGATGCTGTTGACGAAGTCCTTTTCAAGCAGCCGGTCCTGCGCGGTGGCGAGCGCTGTCACATTCGGGGCGACGCGAAGGCCGCGTCGCTGCAGGATTTCGATCGCTTCGACCGGCACATTCTCGAACTCATAAGTCGCGGCGTCGACCGCGTCCGCGAAGGATTCCAGCGCAGCGATATCGCCATATTCCGCGCACGTATGCGCAAATGCCGCATCGGCCGCCGCACACGGGTCGTCCGGGGCGAAGATGTGAACCTTGAGACCAAGGCGGGCGGCCGCAAGGGCCAGCATGCGCCCAAGTTGCCCGCCGCCTAGAATGCCGATGACTCCACCGGGCGGAACCTGAGCCGCATCTTTGGGGCCGCCGCGCATCACTCCGCCTGCAGATGTTCCGGCACGCCCTCCGTCTGCGCCTTCCGCCACGCTGCAAGGCGCAACGCAAGCGCGCCGTCGGACAGCGCGAGAATTGAGATGGCGAGGAGCCCCGCATTGGCGGCGCCGGCTTCACCAATGGCGACGGTCGCAACCGGCACGCCGGCTGGCATCTGGACAATAGAGAGGAGGCTGTCGAGACCGTTCAAAGCCTTTGACTGGACCGGCACGCCAATGACCGGCAAGTCCGTTATGGACGCCGTCATGCCGGGCAAATGCGCCGCACCGCCTGCGCCGGCGATGATCACTTTGAATCCGCGCGCCTTTGCGGTTCGCGCGTATTCGAACAAGCGCTCCGGCGTCCGGTGCGCCGAAACCACGCGAGACTCATAGGGCACGGCGAATTCCGAAAGGAGGTCGCAGGCCTTCTGCATCGTCTGCCAATCGGAGATGGAGCCCATGATGACGCCGACAAGCGGGGAGGCGGCGGCTGGCTTGGCGGCCTTGGACATAAGGCGGTCTCACTCCGGCAGCCGATCGCGGCAGCGCAAGGAAGCGGCGCTTATAGCAGCCGCAAACCGCTCTGCAACCGACGTCAGGATCGACGGAGGAGGCGAAATCGAGGAGGCGCCAGACCGACTGGACGGGGGCGCTGGATCCGGCGCCTCCTCTTTCGGGCGGTGGGTGTCCGGCGCATGAGAAGGGGGACGGGCGCCGGTCATTCCGCAAAAGCACCATGGCGCGCCAGGCGCCGCATACTCAACGACCGTTCGACCAGACGAAAGCCCCGTGCGCCGGGGCGCTGCGGCGCAGCAGGCGACATTGCAACGGCGCGCGAAACTCACGAAAATGCGATCATGAGAGGGGATCCGAAAAGGCGCGCAGCCTCGGCGTCGAGGCGCAGCCCAGCCGTGAACGCAGCGCCGGTGAAAGCGCCGCGGTCGCGGGCGTTGGCGGAGCTGCTTGCGCGCTTCAGCCTTGAGCGCAGCGCACTCGACCCCGCCGTGCTCAAGGCGTTTGCGACGCTTGCAACGGACTCTGTCACGCAAGCCGAGCGGCTAGAGACGGCGGAGCTGCGCGTTGCTGAGCTCGAACGTCTTGCCGATTCTGATTCCTTGCCCGGCGTCCTCAACCGCCGGGCCTTCACACGCGAATTGCAGCGCATTCTCGCCATGGCCGAACGGCACGGCGCGAAAGCCGCGCTCGTCTTCGCCGATCTCGATGGCCTGAAGAAAATCAACGACGCCAAGGGCCACCTTGCGGGCGACGCAGCGCTTGCGCGTGTCGCGCGGACCATTCTCGCCAATACGCGACGCACAGACACGATTGGGCGCCTCGGCGGCGATGAGTTCGGCGTCATCCTCGCGGAAAGCGATGTCGCTGCGGCGCGCAAGAAGGCTGCAGCGCTCGCCGATCTCGCGGCGGCCGATCCCGTCGGCGAAGCGGACGGGTGGCGCGGCGCGCCCTTTACGGCGCGGGTTTCCTGCGGCGTCGTCGAGATCCGCAAGGGCGCAAGCGTCGAAGAGACGCTGTCGCTTGCCGATAGCGCCATGTATCGCGTGAAAAAGGCGCGTTAGCGCGCCGGGCGCAAAAGTGGGAACCGGTTTTGCGCGAAAAGGCGCGCCAAAATAATGCGTTGATCATCGGGCGCGATTCAGAAATCGCGCCCGATGATCTAAGCCGAGAAGAATAAGGGCGGGCTCGCCGCTGCGCCCGGCCGACCGCCAGATGCGGCCGGTGCGCGACGGCGAACCCGCCCTTGTTCGGAAGTCTGCACCACGCCGCAAGGGCGGCCTGTCGCGGACTTGCCGTCAAGCTTTAGGCGTTCGCGGCCGACTTCGTCCGGTTACGGAGCGAAGCGATGTAGCCGGCGACCGGCTGAACCGCTTCGCGGCTGGACTGCGCGGTCAGCGAGGCGAGGTCGCGCACTTGGGCAACGTTGCGTTCGATGCCTTCGCGCAGCGCGTCGCGCTGGATGCGGAGCGATTCGGTCACCGAATCGGCTTCCATCACTTCGCGGAGCGCGTTGAACGCCGCATCGGCGTTGACTTGCGCGTTTTCGATCAGCGTCAGGACGATTTCGCGGCGCTTGTCGTCCATCACGGAGCCTGATTCTTGAAGCGCGGCGCCGGCTTCGGCGAAGCCCTCGCGGATCCGCGTCAAGATCGCTTCGACGCGCGCGCCTTCGGCGGCGGTCTCAACTTTCGCTTCCGCCGCGCGCTTTTCAGCGCGGGGCTTGGCGGTCTTCGTCGCCTTTTCAGCGGATTTCTTCGCAGCAGTTTTCTTGGTCGCCATGGTCATGTTCCTTTCGATTGGGGTTCAGTCGCAGTCGCAGCGCCGCTCAGGCCGGGCTCATTGCGCGGGATTTTTCCGCAGCGGCGCCGTCGCCCCGACCGATATGGCCGAGGACAAGTTCGGTGATCCGGGGGAGGTATTTCGGCGGCAGGTCGTGGCCCATGCCGTCGATGATTTCGAGGCGCGCGCCCGGCACATTCGCCGCGATGTCTTTGCCGCCGGCGGGCGGCGCCAGCGGATCCTTGGAGCCGTGTATGACGAGCGTCGGCGCGGCGATCTTGCGCGCATAGCGGCGCAGATCGCCCGAGGCGACGATGGCGGCGATCTGCCGGCGCACGCCGGCAGGATATTCGCAACGGTCGATCGCCCGCGCGATGCGCGCGCGGAATTCGACCGGGTCATGGCCGCCGTCCGGCGAACCGATGATGTCCCATTTCTTCAGGGCGCGCTCGATCAGCTCTTCGCGCGATTTCGCTTTGGGCTGGGGCGCGAACAACGACCGCAGAATGGCGCGGTCGGCCTTTGGAAGCGCCGGATTGTTCGTGTTCGACATGATCGCGGTGAGGCTCGCGACCCGCTGCGGCGCCTGCGCGCTCATCACCTGGCCGACCATGCCGCCCATCGACACGCCGACGACATGCGCCCGCGTGACGCCGAGCGCGTCGAGAACGCCTACCGAATCTCTCGCCATGTCCTCGAGCGTGTAGGGCGCGAGGCGCAAGGGAACGAGGAGCGGCGCAAGCGCGGCAATCGCAATCGGCGGCAGCGCCCGTTTCTCGTGGAACTTCTGGCTGAGGCCGACATCGCGATTGTCCATCCGGATGACGCGCTTGCCGGCATCAGCGAGGCGGTCGACGAAAGCTAGCGGCCAGTGCACGAGCTGCCCGGCGAGCCCCATGATCAGCAGCACGGGTTCGCCGGAAGCGGGGCCCGCTTCCTCGATTTCGATCTCGACGCCGTTTGCGCTGACTTTCGCCATTGTCAGTGCATCCGTCCGCCGGCCGCGAGGGCCTTGGCCTGTTCGACCCAGCCTTCCTTCATCATGCGCCCGCCCAGTTTCAGGGCGTCGTCCAGTTCGGCGATCTCTTTGGCAGAAAGCGAAGCGAGTTCGGCAAAGCGCGCAATGCCGGCGGCGTTGAGCTTGCGCGCGTTCTTCGGGCCGAGACCCTTGATCAAAGTGAGGTCATCCGGCGCCTGATCGCCCGCGACCTCGCGCTTTTCGGACTTTTCAGACTTCTCTGCCTTGTCGCGCTTCTTGGTTTTCGGCGCGACGGCGGCCGCGAAGAGTTCGTCGAAGGAGGCCGTCAGGCATTCGGCGTAGAAGGCAGGATCCGGCATCATCTTGCGGCAGGCCGTGACGGTGACGCTGATCGTCCCGCAATAGCTCGTGACGGCGTGGAAGAGGCCCATCGAATCCATAACAGGGCCGATGCCGAAAGAGTTCACCATGCGCGCGCCGGCGAAATAGAGCGGCACTTGCGGCCCCGGCACGTTTGTGACGACGGTGTTGAACATCGGCGCGATGCGGTTGGCTAGGCCAAGTCGCGAATAGAGCCGCGCGGCGACGCCCGTCACCATGGCCGGGGCGAGCTTCGACGCGTCAGCGAGCTGGCGCGCGCCGATCGCGTTCGACATGGCTTTCTGATTGTTCGCCGCCTCATGCGTGAAATGCAGGCGCTGCAGCGGCTCGGCGATATGCGTGCCGAGCGGCACGGAGAGCGCCGAAACCTGATTGCCCATCGACGTTTTCTCCGTATCCGAACGGACGGAAACGGGCGCCATCGCGATCAGGCTGTCATGCGGCAACTCGTTGTGATCCTGCAGATATTTGCGCAAGGCGCCGCCGACGACGGCGAGCATCACGTCGTTCACGGTGACGCCCGGAATCCGCTGGCGAATCTGCTTGATGCCGTCGAGGTCGAATGTGACCGCTTCCGTGACGCGATGGCCCGAGACGATGCCGTTGAAGCGCGTGCGGGGCGGGCGGGCGCCCATGAGCTTGATGTCGCCGCGCGTGAGGCCGGCGGCGAATTTCAAGGCGCCGGGCGCCATGCGGCGGCCGACGTCAAACGTGTGGAAGGGGCGCGTGACAGCATGCCATTGGGCGCGCGCCAGGAGTTCGACTTGGTTCGGGCGACGGCCCGGCGTCCATGGACGATCCGGGGCCTCGACATCGTCGTCGGGCTCGAGGCTATGCAGCGCCTTGCTCATTTCGACGCCCGACTGACCGTCGATCGCGGCGTGGTGGACCTTGGAGACGAGCGCGAAAGAACCCTTCGGAATGTTCGGGATGTTGTCGAGGCCTTCGATGACCGTGAATTCCCAGAGCGGTTTCGACATGTCGAGCGGGCGGGCGTGCAGGCGCGCCGCCTGAATGCAGAGCTGACGCCAGTCGCCGGGTTTCGGGAGCGCGATATGGCGGATGTGGAATTCGACGTCGAATTCGGGGTCGTCGATCCAGTAGGGGTGATCGACGCCGAGCGCAGGGATGAGGAGCTTGCGGCGAAACGTCTTTGAGCGATGAAGGCGCGCTTCGACATGGCGCAAAATGTCCTTGAAGCGGACGAACTCGCCTTCCGCCGTGGACGGATCATAAATCGCAAACGCGCCGATATGCATCGGCGTGCGGGGGCTTTCCGCATAGAAAAATGAGGCGTCGAGACCGGTCAGCTGCTCCGGGCTCCATTCGCGAAAGACGTCCTTCAGGCGCTTCGGCATGCGGTTCTCCCAATCGTTTCTTGTCTTAGGCGTTCCATTTCGCCCTATGGCGGGCTTGGCGGTGTTGATGTGGATATAGTATGAAAACAGAGTGCAGTCTAGTAAAATTTTGCAGCGCACCATTTTTGGAACGCATTCTTGAGAATGCGATAAAAAACAATCTGTTACGGCGGCATCGGGCGTGTCTGAGGCAGGGCCGGCGGCCGCGTCTCTCATTCCGAAGCACAACAATCATACGACAGCTCCAGACCCCCGTGGACAGAATGGGGGATAGAATGCGGGATAGATTGGGGCATAGAATGCGGGATAGATTTTTTTTGCCGCACCGCTTCCGCAGGCGGATCAACGCTCTCGTTGGTTAACGCGCCGCGCAAGAAATATTTGTGCGCGCCCCGTATCGACGCCGCCGGCCGCAATCGGTGCAGCGCCCCGTCAAACGAGTGCTGCGCAAAATCCCTGGATGCGCCTGCAAGCCTCTTCGAGCTGGCTCTTGGCCGCCGCATAAGAGATGCGGAAGAAGGGCGACAAGCCGAAGGCCGAGCCGAAGACGACCGCGACGCCGGTCGCATCAAGCAGCTCCGCAGCGAAGTCCTCGTCGTTCGAGATCACGCGCCCGGACGGCGCGCGCTTGCCGATCGTCCCGGCGCAGGAGGGATAGACGTAAAACGCTCCCTCCGGCGTTAGGCATTCGAGGCCTTTGGCCGCGTTGAGCATGGCGACGACAATGTCCCGCCGTTCCTTGAAGGCGGCGTTGCGCGTCGCCAGAAAGCCGAGATCCCCGTTGAGGCCGGCGACCGTGGCCCATTGGCTGATGGAGCAAGGATTCGACGTCGACTGCGACATCACTTTTTCCATCGCTTTCACTAGCTTTTCGGGCCCGCCGGCGTAGCCGATGCGCCAGCCTGTCATGGCGAACGCCTTCGAGGCGCCGTTGACCGTCAGCGTACGTTCAAAAAGACGCGGCTCGATCTCGGCGATCGTCGAAAACTGGAAGCCGTCATAGACGATGTGCTCATACATATCGTCGGACAGCACCATCACATGAGGATGCTTCAGGAGAACATCGGCGATCGCCCGCAGCTCGCCGCGCGCATAGGCGGCGCCCGTCGGGTTCGACGGCGAATTGAGCACCAGCCAGCGCGTGCGTTTCGTGATGGCGCGGTCGAGCGCGGCGGGAGAAAGCCGAAAGCCCTGTTCCGCCGTCGTCGGCACAAAGACAGGCTCGCCGCCCGCAAGGAGCGCCATATCGGGATAGGAGACCCAGTAGGGCGCCGGGATCACAACCTCGTCGCCTTGGTTCAGCGTCGCCATCAAGGCGTTGAAGATGACCGCCTTGCCGCCGGTGGCAACCGAAACCTCGGAGACCTTGTAGTCGAGTCCGTTCTCACGCTTGAACTTCGCGGCGATCGCCTTTTTCAGTTCGGGAATGCCGTCGACGGCGGTGTATTTCGTTTCCCCGCGACGGATCGCGTCGATCGCCGCCGCCTTGATGTGTTCGGGCGTATCGAAATCGGGTTCGCCTGCTCCAAGGCTGATGACGTCGACACCCTTGGCCTTGAGGTCACGCGCTTTCTGCGTGACGGCGAGGGTTGGCGAGGGTTTGACGCGCGCGAGCGCCCGGGAAAGTTCGACGTCGAACATGGGTTGCGGCCCTTGGCTACACCCGATCCATACAGCGCTTGCTGCACTGCGCCAATGTGGCGGCGCGGCGGATCGTCAGCGGCGCATCTGCTGGCCAGCCGCGGGATCGCCCTCGGCAAGGAGGTAAAGTTCCAGCGGCGTCCGGGTCGCGTCCATGGCAGGTGTCGGCGCGACCGCAGACACGCCGCGGTACCAGCGCTGCAAACTTTGTATGAGGCGACGAAGACTTGCCATGGAGCGTCTCCCGGGTGCGCGGCGGCAAGGCGGCTTGCGGCTGTCGCTGCAACTCCCGCGCCGTCGGCCTGCGCGTCGCCTGCGTTTCATTCTTGGACAGGCCGGCCGGTCGCGGCATGGTCCGCGCGGAACAAGGGAGCTGTTGATGGGCGTTCTGCACGGATTGCGCGTTGTTGAGTTCGAGGGTCTCGGGCCCGGGCCCTTCTGCGGGATGCTGCTCGCCGATCTCGGCGCGGACGTAATGCTCATCGAAAGGCCGGGCGCCGCCGGCGCAAGCCCGGCGAGCCTGTTCAAGCGCGGCAAACGTTCTATCGTGCTTGACCTGAAACAGGCGGCGGCGCGCGACGCGGCGATCCGCATCTGCGCCAACGCCGATGCGCTGATCGAAGGCTTGCGTCCCGGCGTGATGGAGCGCCTCGGACTGGGGCCCGATGTCTTGCGCGCCGCCAATCCGCGGCTCGTCTATGGCCGCGTGACGGGCTGGGGGCAGACGGGCCCGCTGGCCGAGGCCGCGGGCCACGACATCAATTATGTCGGCCTGTCCGGCGCCGCCTGGTATTCGGGGGCGGTTGGCGAGACGCCGCAGCCGCCCCCGACCATGGTCGGCGATGTCGCCGGCGGTTCGCTCTATCTTGCGATCGGCATCCTTGCGGGCGTCATGCGCGCGCGCCAGACCGGGCAGGGCGCCGTCGTCGACGCCGCGATCGTCGACGGCTCGGCGCATATGCTGAACCTCCTCCTGTCGTTGCGCGCGGCGGGCGGGCTTCCCGACGCCCGCGGCCAGAGCATGCTCGACGGCGCACATTTCTACGGCGTCTATCCGTGTGCGGATGGGCAATGGGTCTCCTTCGGACCGCTGGAGCCGAAATTCTATGGTCTGATGGTGCAAAAGCTCGGGCTTGCGGACGATCCTTTGTTCCAGCCGCAATATGACGCCGCGAAATGGCCCACCGCGCGGGCGCGCGTTGCGGCCGTGATCGCGGCCAAGCCGCGCGCCCACTGGGATGCGCTCTTTCAAGGAACGGACGCCTGCTACGCGCCGATCCTTCCCCCAGGCGCGGCTAAGGACCATCCGCATATGCGCGCGCGCAATGTCTATCGCGAATCCGGCGGCGTTCTGCAGACGGCCGCAGCGCCGCGTTTCGACGGCGAGACGCCGCCGGATCCTGCGCCCGTTCCTGAAGCGGGCGCGCAGACCGAGCAGATCCTCCGAGACGCTGGACTAAGCGCGGCGGAAATCGCGGCGGTCATGGCTTCTGTCTTCGGCAAATAGTTTTTTCTAGATGGCCGATCAGAAATCCATCAAGCGGGCGCGGCGTTTGCGGCGCGACGCGAATGCCGCCGAACGCGGAGCTTGGGAGAAACTGCGAACCCTGCGCGCATTGGGAATGCCTGTTCGGCGCCAGCACCCTATCGGGACGTTTAACGTCGATTTCGCAATCGTCAGCGCCTTTCGCATCATTGAGATAGACGGCGGCGTGCATGATCGCCCGGATGTGGCTTTGAGAGACTCCGCGCGTGACCGAGAGTTGGAGACGCTCGGTTGGCGCATTCTCCGTATCGACCGCGATACTGTCTTTGAAGGCGAGCTGCTCCTGATGGCCGTGCGCAACGCGTTGGAGCTCTGAATTTCCCCCTCTCCCCGCGAATGCGGGGAGAGGGGCCGGGGGTGAGGGGCGGACGCCGCGAGTCCCAAAAATCAAAGCAAGATGCCTTTGCCGCGAGCGCGGGGCCTTGCTTCGACAGGGTCATCCCTGGAAACACCCTCACCCCTGACCCCTCTCCCGCTTTCGCGGGCGAGGGGGATCAGCGGCCTGCGGCGAAATCGGCGCGGGTCAGCCAGAAGACCTCGCCGCCGCCTTCCTCGCTTTCGGGCCAGAAGAAATCGAATTCGGGATAATCCGCCTCAAGACCATCCCGGCCCTCGCCGATCTCGCAGAGGAGGCCGCCTTCCTCCTTGAGGCGACCGGGCGCCTCTTCCATGATGCGCCGCACGGTATCGAGGCCGTCTTCGCCGCCGGCGAGCGCGAGGCGCGGTTCAGCAAGATACTCCGGCGGCAATCCCGCCATCGACTCTGCGCTGACGTATGGCGGATTAGCGAGGATCAGGTCGTAACGCGCCTTTTTCGGAAGGGCCGCGAAAAGATCGCCCTCAAAGAGGGTGATGCGATCTTCAAGTCCGTGTTCCTCGACATTGCGCCGGGCGACCTCCAGCGCGTCCGCCGAAAGGTCCGTTGCGTGAATCTCCGCATTCGGAAAGATGTCGGCGGCCAGAATTGCGAGGCAACCGGAGCCCGTGCAGAGGTCGAGCACGAGTTCCACGGCCTCGGGGTCCGGTACGATCGCAAGATCGCTCTCGCCGACGAAATCGCCGTGGAGTATCTCGCCGATGAAGGAACGCGGCACGATCACGCGTTCATCGACGTAGAACGGCACGCCGTTGATATAGGCCTTGTTGAGGAGATAGGCGGCGGGCATGCGGGTCGAAACGCGCGCCTTGATGAGATCGCCGACCTTTTTCCGTTCCGCGGCGAGGAGGCGCGCGTCGAGCCAAGGGTTGATGTCGTCAATCGGCAGGCGGAGCGTTTCGAGGATCAGAAACGCCGCCTCATCGACTGCGCTGCCGGCCCCGTGGCCGAAATGCAGGTCCGCGCGCGCAAACTCCGACACAGCGTGCCGGAAGAAATCACGGATGGTCAGAAGTTCGTCCGTCATAGCCTGCTCTGGCGCGTCGCCCCCGCAAGGGGAGCCGAACCGCCTCCTTGTAAGTCTGAATCGCCGCCTACCGAAAGGGCGGTCGTCGGCGCTCCGCCTATCGTCGCCGGGCCGCCCCGGTCCGTAAGGTCACGCGCCGAATCAAACGAGGCTGCTTATCTGGAGCGACCGGCCGATCCGTGCCGTGCCGACGTTGGATAAATTGATCCTGCTTCGCCTTGCCGAAGCCCCCGCGCGCCGCGTATGGAACTTGAAAGTTCGGCCCCACTTCAGCGCCGAAGCGCCCCTGTCGCTGACGCCATTTCAACTGCGCATTTGACCGAGAATGACCCCCACGAGATACACGCGCGAGACCATCGTCCAGCTCCTGTCCAACATGCAGGACGGCAAGGAGATCCGGAACTATCTCCAGCGCTTTTCCTCGGTCGACCAGTCGCGCTTTGCCGTCATCAAGATCGGCGGCGCGATCTTGCAGGAGAATTTGAAAGAAACGGCAGACGCGCTCGCCTTCCTGCACACGGTGGGCCTCACGCCCATCGTCATTCACGGCGGCGGGCCGCAACTCGACAAGACCCTTGCCGAACGGAAGATCGAAACGAAAAAGGTCGACGGGCTGCGCGTCACGGATGCCGCGACCATGGACGCGGCGCGCGACGTTTTCATCGGCGAAAACATCAAGCTCGTGGAAGCGGTGCGTGCTGAAGGCGTCGAGGCGGACGGCATCATCGCTGGCGTCATCGAAGCCGATTATCTCGACAAGGAGAAATTCGGCTTTGTCGGCGAGCCGACGGGCGTGCGCCTCGGCATGCTGCGCTCTATCGTGGATTCGGGCGCCGTGCCGATCCTGACCTGTCTCGGCATTGCGCCGGGCGGACAGCTCCTCAACATCAACGGCGACTCGGCGACGCGCGCGCTCGTCGAGGCGCTGCAGCCGATGAAGATCGTCTTTCTCACGGGTACGGGCGGGCTGCTCGACAAGCATGGCCGCTTGATGCAGTCGATCAACCTTGCCTCCGACTATGAGAAGCTGATGAAGGCCGACTGGGTGAACGGCGGCATGCGGCTCAAACTTTCGGAAATCAAGCGTCTCCTCGACTCTGCGCCGCTGTCTTCATCCGTCTCCATCACGACGCCGCAGGGCCTCATCAAGGAACTCTTCACCCATGGCGGTTCGGGCACGCTCTTGCGCATGGGCGAGCCCATCCGGACTTTCAATTCAAAGACGCGGCTGGATCGCGGCAAAACCGAAGCGCTCGTTGAAGCCGCGTTCGGCCGCAAGCTGAAAGCCGACTGGTGGGACAAGCTCGACATCCACCAGGTGTACATGTCCGAGAAATACCGCGCCGGCGCTATCCTGACGAAGATCGACGATTTCATCTATCTCGATAAATTTGCGGTCGTCGAGGAAGCGCGCGGCGAAGGTCTGTCACGGACGGTCTGGCGGCAATTCACCAAGCAGACTCCAGCATTCTATTGGCGATCGCGCACGGTCAACGGCTTCAACGCCTTCTACAACGAAGCCTGCACGGGCTCGATCAAAAAAGGTCCGTGGACGGTGTTCTGGATTGGAGAGACCGATTTTGCGAAGATCGCCCCGAAAGTGGAGCGTATTGCGGCGCTGGAGGCGAGCTTTACGAGTTAGCGCGGCGCGCGCCTAGAATCCCTGCAGCATGAAGTCCAGCGCCCCGACAATTTCAGTGCGATGGGCTGCTTCGATATTGGCGACAGGATCGCGCAAAAGCGATTTTGGAATTGCGGCTATTTCGGTGGGCTTGAAATAGTATTCCTTTTCGCCGATCCGAACGATAGGATTGAGGCGCGGAATGTCTTCGCGTCGTCCTGCTGCGAGGGGGGCGAGAGGCACAACGACCCGCGTCGCAAGGTCGTTCAGCAGATTCGCCTGAACATCTACGACCATTAACGCGCTCCGGCCAGGCAATCTGTATACGTCAAATCGGGGCACTATTTCGGCTTTTCCCAAAAGGGCCGCGCCCAATCTGTGACGAGCAGGGGCCCCTCGCGAGCGATACGCTCGTTGTAGGCTTCAATCGCAGGCCCAGCTTCGCGGCGCCATTCGGCTTCGCGCGCCTTTCGAATGGCGTCTCTTATGCCGGCCTCCGCCGCTTGGGAGGCATTAAGGCTCAGGGATTTCGCTTCGGCCAATACGTCCTCGCGAATCGTCAAATTGACCCCTTTGCGCTTCGGAGGGCCCAGCGGCGCGCCGGGTTTTGGAGCAGGATGTTTGCGTGCACGCGGCATGGAGGCAAGTATAGGGATAATTCATAAGGATGTCTATTGTGCGTGCGGTCATTCCGGGACGCTTGCGTCTGCTCGAAACGAGAACCTTTTGCGGATCGGCGCAACGCGCTAGGAGAAATCAGCGAAAGCGACGGAACACAATGAGCGAACCTTTCCTCATCGGCCTCATCGGCGCCCGCGGCCACACGGGACGTGAGCTGTTGCGGCTTATTTCGCTGCATCCCGAGATGATGCTGGCCTATGCCGTCAGCCGGGAGTTCGCGGGCCGGAAGGTTTCCGAGATTGCGCCGGAGGATAAGGACGAAGCCGTATTCGAGGCGCTAGCGCCCGACGAGGCTGCAAAGCGCCGCGTCGACGCCGTCATTCTCGCTCTGCCGGACGGCGCCGGGGCTCCCTATGTTTCAGCGCTCGACCGCCACGCCGCCGACAAGATCATCCTCGATCTCTCCGCAGACAGACGGTTTGACGACGCCTGGGCCTATGGTCTCCCGGAACTTCATCGCGCGTCGATCGAGGGCGCGACGCGGATCGCCAACCCCGGCTGCTATGCGACGGCCTTGCAGCTCGGAATCGCGCCCGCGCTGCCTTTGCTGTCCGCCGAACCTGCCGTCGTCTTCGGCGTCTCGGGCTATTCCGGCGCGGGCACGGCGCCGTCGCCGCGCAACGACCCGGAGCGTCTCAAAGACAATCTGATGCCCTACAAATTGCATGCGCATAACCATGAGAAAGAGGCGACGCGGCATCTGAAGCACAAGGTCCGGTTCATGCCGCATGTGCACCCCGCCTTCAGCGGCATCGTCTGCACGATACATCTGCCCTTCGCGGCGCCCGTGACGGCGGGCGCGCTGCGCCGCCTTTATGACGAGCGCTACGCCGGCGAGCCGCTGATCGCGGTGCAGGACGACGCGCCCGAACTGAAGGACGGCACAGGACGCAAGGGCGTGCTCATCGGCGGCGTCAGCGTCAGCGAGGACGGCCTATCCGGCGCGGTCGTCGTCGCCGAAGACAATCTCTTGAAGGGCGCGGCCGTGCAGGCGATCCAGAATCTCAACATCGCGCTCGGGCTTGACGAGTTTCTGGGCCTTGGCGTCTGAGCCTAAGACGCGCTGCGTGTGGCGACGCGCTCGCAGGCGGCGATGATGCGCTCGGCGACGCCTTTCCAGGAGAACCGCTCTGGCACGGCGGCAAAGGCGGCGGCGCTCATGCGGGCGAGGCGTTCCTTGTCTGAGAGCGCTTCCAATATGGCGTCGCCCAGCGCTTCCGCAGTCAGCGCCGGGAGGAGCCAGCCCGTTTCTCCGTGTACGACATTTTCCGGGAACGCCCAGTCATTGGTGACGATCGCCGGCGCGCCCCAGCTCATGCCCTCGAGGGTCGAAAGACCCGTCGGCTCATAGCGTGAAGGGAGAACAATGACGGCGGCTCGGGCAAGGAGTCCGTAGAAGGTCTCTTTCTGCGCCGCGTCGCTCCGCGACAAAAATCCATGAAACACGACGCCCGGCGCCTCGGGCAAATCCGCGGGCCGGTTGGGCGGGCCGACGACATGCAATATGGCTTCGGGATGCGCCGCTCGGACTTTGGCGAAGGCCGGCGCCAGAAGCTCGCCGCCCTTGCGTCGGAATTCCTTGCCGATGAACAGGATTTCGGGGCGCGCATAGTCCTTGTTCGGCAGCGACGATGGCGGGGCGGCGTTGAAGCCGATGCCGACATTTTCGACTTTCTCCGGCGCTATCAGATAGTTCTTGATGTAGGAACGGCGCGTGTGCTCGCTCTGAGTGAGGACGCGCGCTGCGCCCTTGGCGACGGCGATCTCAAATTCCCAGTGTTCGCGCTTCAGCTTCTCGTCCCGGCGTAAGGTCGGCGGCACGAAGGGGCTCGTCCAATACTCGGCAGCCAGACTGTCCTGATAGGTCACGACGGGGGCGATGCCGCGATAGACCGAAGGTCCGTCGGCATAGGCGCCGAGCTGCAAGATGACGGCGCCGCGGTCGTCGGCGCGGCGTTTGCGGCGCAGTTCGGCGGTCAGCGCGTCGCGATAATCGCGGCTTTGATAGACCCGGCGACGCCACACCTCGCGGTCAGGATGGAAACGCGGCGCGGCTTTGGCGAAGAACTCAGCCCTCGACATTTCGACGCCGAAAGCACGGACAAGGGCGCCTTCCGCGTCGAGCGCTTCGAACAAGGCCTTCGAGCTGCCGGAGAAGGAGGAAGCGTCCCACGGGTCCGAGCCCATGAGCCCGCCTGATATGAAGCCGATGATCTTGACCTTACGCACTTTGCCGTCCTCGGGTTCCGACGCCGCCGGTTTGTTGTCAGCGAAGCCGATCTGGAGATAGAAGAAAGACCCTTAACAAACCTCGCCCAATTATCGACTGGAATTCGCCTTGCTTTGCGCGCGGCGACCAAGGCCGACGGAAGGAAATGCCGTGCCGGGTCTTGCCAGCGGACCGCGCACGCCCTGATAGTCGCGCCATGGCAGGCGCAGGCGGCGGCGATTTTCTCATTCAGGCGGCGACGTATCTGGGCGCAGGCGCCATTGCCGCCCCCCTGTTCAATCGCCTGAAGCTCGGCTCCATCGTCGGCTACATCGCCGCAGGCGTGATCGCTGGTCCCTATATCTTCAACCTTTTGAAGGCTGAGGAAGGCGTCTTCCATGTCGCCGAATTCGGCGTCGTGCTGTTCTTGTTCATCATCGGCCTTGAAATGTCGCTGTCGCGCCTGTGGGCGATGCGGCGCTCGATTTTCGGCCTTGGCGCCGCGCAGATGGGTGCGACCGGCGCCGTCATCGCCGGCTGCGCCTACGCATCCGGATTCTTTTCGCCGGTCGCGGCAGTGATCGCGGGGCTGACGCTCTCCTTCTCGTCGACCGCCATCGCCTTGCAGCTCCTCAAGGATCGCGGCGAGTTGAATACGCCGCATGGCGCCAAGGCGCTGCCGGTTCTGTTGTTCCAGGACATCGCGGTCATCCCCTTGCTCGCGGTCATGCCGTTTCTGGCGGCTGCTGGCGCAGCGGCTGAAGGCGCGGATGGCTGGGGAGATGCGCTGCTCGCTGCAGGCGTCATCGCCGCGATCGTTCTTGCGGGCCGTTATGCCGTGAATCCCGTGCTGCGGCTTGTCGCAGGGTCAGGTTCGCGCGAGGCTTTTGCGGCAACCGCGCTCTTTATCGTCGCGGCGACGGCGCTCGCGGTTTCGGCGGCGGGGCTTTCGATGGCGCTCGGCGCATTCCTCGCCGGCGTGCTCCTCGCCGAATCCGCCTATCGGCACCAGATCGAGACGGACATTGAGCCCTTCCGCGGCCTCCTTCTCGGCCTGTTTTTCATATCGATCGGCATGCGGCTCGATCTATCGGTGATCGCCGCCTATTGGCCGGTCGTCATCGGCGGCGCGCTCGGCCTCGTACTGGTGAAAGCGGGCGTTCTCTACGGCGTCGTCCGCGCCTTCGGGGAGAACCACAAGACGGCGATGCACACGGCGGCCTATGTAAGCCAGGGCGGCGAATTTGCTTTCGTCGTATTCAGCCTCGGCGCCGCGCAAGGTCTCTTCAACAATGATGCAGCGAGCCTGCTGGCCGCGATCGTGACGTTGTCCATGCTGACGACGCCGCTAATGACGGCGCTTGCACGCAGGTTCGCGACGGATACGCCTTCCATGGAAGGCGTTGAGGCGCCGGCGCGGTCGGAAAATCACGTCATCGTCGTCGGCTTCGGCCGCGTGGGTCAGATCATATCGCAAGTGCTGACGAGTTCTGGCGTCCGCGTGACAGCGATCGACCGGAACCCGGACCATATCCGCAACGCCGAACGCTTCGGCTTCAAGGTGTTCTACGGCGACGGAGGCCGGTTAGACACCTTGCTCACCGCCGGCGCGCTCGACGCGCGCGGCGTCGTCCTCACCATGGACGATCAGCAGGCGGTCAATCGCGCGGTCGAATCCCTGCGCGAACGCATGCCGGGCCTGCCGATCTTCGTCGTCGCGCATGACCGCATGCATGAGATTGCGCTCAGGCCGCTCGGCCCCGACGTGATCGTCCGCGAGACCTTAGAGTCGAGTCTTCTCCTGGCGCGCGAGGCGCTGAAGACGCTCGGCTACGCTGATGCGCTGGTCGATGAATTCATCGAGGAATTCCGCAAGCGCGATCGCGAGCGCCTCCTCGCCCAGGTCGACTACGGGCCGGAAGCTGGCCGCGAATTTCTGCATCGCCGCTTCGAGTCGGCGGTGACGGAGCCGTAGACGCGCGATATGTGTGTCAGACCGCGTCCTCGATTGCGTGCATCTGCGCGTCGGAAAGGCCGAAATGGTGGCCGATCTCGTGCACGAGGACATGGCGGATCAGCTCCTCGAGAGTGATCTCGCCATTGTCCGCCCATTCGTCGAGCAAAGGGCGCCGATAGAGAAAGACGTGATCCGGCCCTGCCGCCGGATCGGCGAGCGACTTGGCCGTGACGTCGACGCCTTCATAAAGCCCCGTGAGCTCGAAGGGGTCCTCAAAGCCCATGGCGCGGAGGACTTCGTCATCGGCAAAGTCCTCGACATGGATGACGAGGTTCTCGCACAGCGCGCGAAAACTGGCGGGCAGGCTTGAATAAGCGTCTTCCGCAAGCGCTTGAAAGATTTCGAGCGACGGCGCTTTGAGGCTCCCGATCGCGCTCATGGCGCTGCGCCTTCGCCGACCGCGGCGTAGAGCGCGGCAAGATACGGCCCGAACACCTTTTCGGGGTCGGCGCCGCGCGTGATCCCGGTACGGACGACAATCATGCGCTTGTCCGGAAAGACGTATACGAACTGACCCTCATGTCCCGAGAAGTAGAACATGTCCGGCGGAACGCCGGGATAGGCGCGCGACCGGCCCTCGGCCCCGTCGCCGTTGAGCCAAATTTGCAGGCCGTATTGATTGTCCGCTGCCGGCGCGGCGCGCGTCGCGGCGTCGACCCAACCCTCGGGCAGGATCCGCCGGTCGCCGGCGAGCCCATCCTGGAGATAGAGCGCGCCAAGACGCGCCCAGTCGCCGGCCGTCGCATACATGAAGGAAGAGCCGATCGGCGTGCCGCTCGAATCCGGCTCCATCACGAGGCTTGCCGCGCCTACGGGTGCGAACACAGCCTCGCGAGCGAAGGCCGTGAAATCGATGCCCTTCTCGGCGAGGACCTGGCGCAGCGTGCGCGCGATGAGATTGGTCGTGCCGCTCGAATAGGCCCAATGTGCCCCCGGTTCATGAACAAGCGGCTTAACGGCGGCGCTGGCGCCGGCGTCGCGAGCGGCAAAAAGCATGGCGGTTGCGTCCGAACCCGGCCCGTAGACTTCGGTGAAGGCAAGACCGCTCTGCATACGGAGGAGATCGTTCCAGGTGATCTTCGATTTCCGCGCGTCGGCCTTCCATTCCGGAACGAGCGCCGGGTCTTCAAGGCGTATATGTCCCCGTTCGGCGGCGGCGCCGGCGATCGTCGCGGTGACGCTTTTGGCCATCGACCAGCTCAGCATCGGCGTTTCCGCGCTGAAGCCTTCCGCAAAGCGCGACCCGACGACGGCGCCGTCGACGATGACAAGAATGCTACGCGTCGCGGCGGGCGCATCGGCCATGGCGCTGTCGAGCGCGGCGCCAAGCGCGCGGTAGCCGATCGAGGGCAAGGCGCCCGGCGATCCTTCGAGAGCCTCCGGCCAGGCCGCGCCCGGCGCGATCGGGGCGAGCGGAGGCAACGGCGCGGGCGGCCCGCCCGCCGCAATCGTGCAGCCATAGCCCTCTCGAAAGATGACTTCCGTCCGCCCAAGGCCATAGAGCGCCGCCGTAACGCGTCGGCTCTTGCGATCGACCTTGGCGGCGACCTGTTCGATCATGGGATTGATGCCGGCAAGGTCGCTTGACCGGACCGCCGCTTCCTCGCGGCCGGCGACGAAAATCTCCGAGCACAGCGTTTTGGCGGCGTAGGCGGCGCCGACGCGGGCATAGGGGTTGGCGAAGGCGATGAGGCCGATCAGAACCGCGGCCGCAAGACCGGCGGCGGCGATGATGAAAGTGCGCATGGGGTCGTTCGCCTCGCTCTCGATCGGCTCTTGGCCGCCGAATGATTTCAGGCGCGACGGTACAGCGGTGCGGTACGATTCGATATCGCGCCGTGCGGCGCTATTCCATCGGCCGGAAGACGAGGGTCAGCACGACGCCGACAAGGCCGATGATCGCCCAGAGGGGCACATCGAGCAGGGTCAGCACAGCCTGGGCGATGCTGTCCGGCGCGGCGGCGGCGAGGGCGGCGCCGTCAATATGGAAGATCTTCAGGATCATGCCGGTCGAACGGATATAGGGAACGCCTGCCTCGAGGGAGGAAATCGTGTCGGCGCCGAGCAGAGCAAGGGCGATGGCGACGAGCAACCAGGCGAGAAATCGAAACGCAGACATCCGGCGACCCCTTCAGGCATGCAACCAAGGCGTACACAGTATCGCGGCGTCCGCCGCCGATCCAGTCCCGAAGATTCGGCCAACCGAAAGGACGCCGCCGCCCGCTCGTGGCGGACCTTAAGGCGCGACGGTTAACCGGCTTTGCTTGCGCCGCCGGGCGTCTCGGTATAGTCCGGCGCCCCTGAAGCGGGATGGGTGGCCGAGTGGTCGAAGGCGCACGCCTGGAAAGTGTGTAGACGTCAAAAGCGTCTCGAGGGTTCGAATCCCTCCCCATCCGCCAGTCGTTAGAAAATTATGCCATGTCTTCAATAGGGTAAACTGCCACTGTTTCGTCGGCGCGAGCCTACCCACTTGTGTAACCACCACGAATTAATTGATGGCCTTCGATCCGCCCTTTCCTAAGTGCTGTTCCAGTTCCCGCCATCCGGAGAGACATCCTGCGTACAAGGGGTACCCGTGCGTCTTTGGAACCCGCACACCAATCCCAATTCGTTACTCGCACGGACGACGCTGCGGCGAACGCGGTCTTTATCTCCGCGTGCTGTGCTTCAGTTACCCATGTGATTTGCGCGTGCGGAGAATGTCGGCTCGCATCTTCGAATTGTAGATTCGCCAAACTTCTGGCGGAACGAAGGGGTCTTGGCGCAGCTTTTGGCGCCCGTGAGCCGTCGGCAGGGGCGGCTGACCCGAAGAACAGGCTGCTGGACGGCATTGACTGAAAGATGACGTCTTCCAAACGGGCGGCGCTCACAAAGTCGTCGCCCGACACTGGACTTTGCGACGTCAAAGATCTCATCACTCGCGGCATCTTTGTGCGCGAGCCGGGCGACGGTCGAAGCACGAGCTATGTGCTGAATTCAATCAAGGCGTGAGGCGTGTACGGATGAATTTTCGTGCATCGCGTCGAATGAGGCGAACGGCCGCAGAATTCGTGCGTCTTCAACCGAGCGCGCCTGAACTCCTAAAGTCCACGTGCTAAACAGCTTGCGCCTACGGGCGCGCGCCCGCCTATAGCCCGGACGCCGCCGCTGCTTTGGTCACAAACTTCATCACTTGTTCGCCGCCGCCCTCGTAGAGGTGCTGTCCCGTGGAGTTTGAGATTTCGGCGAAATGCGCGGCGACGTTTTCGGGCGTGCACGCGTCGGGCGAGAAGCTTACGCCCTCCGTTTCGTAAATCAGCGTCCTCGCAAAGCCGCCGGCCGTGGCGTCAAGAATGACGCGCGACGGGCCATCCTCGCTGACCAAATAGAGGAGGCCCGGCGACACCAGTTCCGGCTTCATCAGGGCGCTGGCGGCCGGCGGCAGGAGCTCTTCCGTCATGCGGGTCGCCGCGCCAGGGGCCAGCGTGTTGACGCGGATGTTGTTCTTGGCGCCTTCGATGTGGAGAACGTTCATGAGGCCGATGACCGCCATCTTGGCCGCGCCGTAATTGGACTGGCCGAAATTGCCGTAGATGCCCGAGGAGGAACTGGTCATGACGATGCGGCCGTAATTGGCCGCCTTCATATGCGGCCACACCGTCTTTGTGCAGAGGAATGAGCCGGCGACATGCACTTGCATCACGGCATTCCAGTCTTCGAGAGTCATCTTGCCGAAAGCGCGGTCGCGCAGGATGCCGGCATTGTTGACGAGAATGTCGATGCGGCCCCATTTGGCCATGGTCTTGTCAACCATGTCGGCGACTTGGTCGGCGTTGGCGACATTGGCGCCATGCGCAATCGCCTCGCCTCCCGAGGCGATGATTTCCGCGGCGACGCGCTCCGCCGGCTCCGACGATGCGCCGGCGCCGTCCGGCGATCCGCCAAAATCGTTGACGACGATTTTCGCTCCGCGCGCCGCGAGTTGCAACGCATGCTGACGGCCGAGGCCATTGCCGGCGCCGGTAATGATCGCGACGCGCCCGTCAAAGCGGATCATCATCTCGTCTCTCCTCATTTTCACATCGCGCGAATCAGGCCGTGTACTGAATGGTGATCCATTCGGCGAACAGAGCCGGCTTGTCTTCGCCCTCAATTTCGACTGTCACGTCGAAAGCCGAAACCCATTGTCCAGGCTTTTTCTCTTCAATGGAGCGGAGCAGGAAGCGACCGCGCACGCGCGATCCCGTCTTGACCGGCGTGATGAAGCGCACTTTGTCGAATCCGTAATTCAGCCCCATAGTGACGCCTTCCATCAATACGCTGGCGGCGGTGCAAAAGCCGCCGATCAACGACAAGGTCAGCAGGCCATGGGCGATCGTGCCGCCGAAGGGGGTCTTCTTCGCAAGCTCGACATTTGTGTGGATTTCGACGGGATCGCGCGTCAGCGCGGCAAACTGGTTGACCATCTCCTGCGTGACGGTCAGCCAGTCTGAGACGCCCACTTCGGAACCGATGACGGCCTTGATCGACTCTCGATTGTATATGGCCATTGCGCGAAGCCTTTCCGGAATTACGCTGAACGTATGTTCAGTGTGCGGTCCTGTCAATCTGATGGACAGGCAAGACCCAGCGGGCGCCAAGCCGGATGAGACAATCATGCGAAACGCAATCCGCGCTGCGCCCGCGGATGCGCCTCAGTCGCCTTTGAAATCGGGCATGCGCTTTTCAAAAAACGCCGAGACCCCTTCGCGAAAATCACCCGAGCGCGCCGTCAACAGATACTGGTCTCGATCCATGTGCGATACGGCTGCGTTCAGAACATGCGCGACGGCGTTGACGGTCTCTTTTGTCATGCGCACCGGCAAAGGCGGCAGCGCGGCCGCCTTCTGCGCCCATTCGAGCGCGACGTCGAAGGCGCCGCCCTTCGGCGCGATCTCGTCAATCATCCCCCAGCGGAGCATTTGCTCTGTCGTCGCAAACTCGGCGAAGATCGTATAGCGCTTGGCGACTGCCGGCCCCGCGAGAGCGACGAGCCTTGGAATGGCGTGCCAGCTCATATTGATGCCGAGCGCAATTTCCGGGAGGCGCATCTTCGCGCCATCCCCGCCGATCCGAAAGTCGCAAGACAGCGCCAACGCGCTCGCGCCGCCGACGCAGTAGCCCTCGATGGCGACGATGGTCACTTGCTCGAGCGATTCCCAGGCTTTGCACATGTCGGGTCCGAGCAGCGCGGCTTGCCGCGTCTCGAGCAAAGTCAGCTTGGGCGCGTCGACGACCTCCGGATCAGAAAGATCGGCGCCGGCGGAAAAATTCTCCGGCCCGCCCGCCAGGATGACGGACTGGACTGTCGTATCCGGTTTCAACAATTGCGCGATCAGGAGTAACTCGCGCATGGTTCCGGCGGAAAGCGTATTGCGCTTTTCCGGCCGGTGGATCCTGACGACCGCGATTGCGCCGCGCCGTTCGACGCGCAGGTTCGACCACGTCTCACTGTCCCATTTCTTCATGCGACCTCGAATAATCCCGCAGCGCCCATGCCGGCGCCGACGCACATCGTCACGACGACATAGCGTGCGCCGCGCCGCTTGCCTTCCAATAGCGCGTGACCGACCGAACGCGCACCCGTCATGCCATAGGGGTGCCCGATAGAGATCGCGCCGCCGTTGACGTTGTACTTCGCGGGATCAATGTCGAGCTTGTCGCGGCAATAGAGGCATTGGCTTGCAAACGCTTCGTTGAGCTCCCAGAGATCGATATCGGCGACCTTGAGCCCATGTTTTGCCAGGAGTTTGGGGACCGCAAAGACAGGCCCGATCCCCATTTCGTCCGGCTCGCAGCCCGTCACCGCAAAACCACGAAAGACGCCAAGGGGTCTGATATTGCGTCGCGCGGCTTCTTGCGCGGTCATCAGGATCGCGACGCTGGCGCCGTCGGATTGTTGAGACGCGTTGCCCGCCGTGACGGATTTCCCTTCCTTCAGTCGCTGGCCGCCTTTCAGGACCGGCTTCAGCACCGCGAGCGACTCCTTTGTCGTATCGGCCCGATTGCATTCATCACGATCGACCACGACGTCGACGATTTCCTCCGCGCCTGTCGCTTTGTCGAGCTTTTTCCAGCGCGCGCGCAAGGGAACGATTTCCTCTGCAAAACGTCCGGCAGCCTGGGCCGCAGCCGTCCGCTGTTGGCTCTGGAAAGCGTACTCGTCTTGGGCCTCGCGCGAGACTCCGTATCGTTCAGCGACAATTTCCGCGGTCTCGATCATCGACATCCAGAGGGCGGGGTGCGCCTGATAGAGTTCGGCTTCCACCGCGCCATGCATGTTCATATGCCCGCTCAGCTGGACCATCGAAATCGACTCGACGCCGCCCGCCGCGACAATCGATTCGCCGTCGAGCGCGATCCGGCCGGCGGCCATCGCGATCGCCTGGAGCCCCGAAGAGCAATAACGATTGATGGTGACGCCAGCCGTGGTCATCGGGCATCCGGCTTTGACGGCGGCGTTTCTCGCGATGTTGAAACCTGTCGCCCCCTCCGGCATGCCGGAGCCGAGGATGACATCGTCAATGTCCGCAGGGGAGATTCCTGAACGTTGAATCGCATGGCTCAGCGCATGTCCAGCCAGCGTGATCGGGTGGGTGTCGTTGAAACTCCCACGGACGGATTTGGCCATCCCCGTTCTGGCTGTGGACGCAATGACAATATCGACCATCGCCTAAGCTCCCATTTTGCACTGCAAACTAAGTCTGTGTTGCTAGACTGCCTCATCTGGGGCGCTAAGAGCGATTGGCCGATTCCGTGACCGCCGCCCGCCATTGCCCTAAACTGAACACCTGTTTAGTCTTGCGCTTTGCAAGCTCGGAATCAAGGGCAATCAGTCTGGGAGGGACTTCATGCTGACACGGACAATTTTGCTAAGTGCAACAAGCCTCGTCGTTCTCGCGACCGCGGCGGCGGCGCAACCGGCGGACACGTCAACCTCCGACGAGGTTTTGGTCACCGCTCAAAAGCGGTCAGAGACTTTGCTGGAAGCGCCCGTCGCAGTTCAGGCGATTTCGAACGAACAGCTAGACAATGCCGGCGTCAATGACGTCGAGGGCCTCATCAAACTCATTCCGGGCGCCTCGATCGCCTCGGGAACCTCGCGAGGGTTTGAAACTGTCCAGATTCGCGGCGTCACGAGCGGCACGACAGGCGACGGCCTCGTCGGCTATTATGTCGACGACATCGCTTTCGGCATTCCGAACCTGCAATTGTCCTTGCCCGCCCGATTGATCGACCTCGAAAGGGTCGAGGTCCTGCGCGGTCCGTCTGGCACGCTTTGGGGGCAGGGCAGCATGGGCGGCCTTATCCGCCTTGTCACGGCGGCGCCGGACACGGAAAAATTCGCGCTGAAAGCTCAGGGCGAATATTCCAGCACGGATAGTGGAGACGGCAGCTACGCCTTCGACGGCGCAGTCAACATCCCGATCATCGAGGACCGGCTGGCGGTTCGCGTTTCCGGCGGGTACGACCGTCAGGGCGGCTTCATCGACTCGATCCAGACGCCGCGTCTTGAAGACATTAATGATGCGAATGGCGCCAACATCCGCGTCAAGGCGCTCGCCAACATCACTGACAAATTGTCGATCACAGGCACTTATTGGCGCATCCAGAACCGTCAGGACACGACCAATGCGTTGCTGCAGGCGGACCCCGTGACGGGCGCCCCGCTGCCGCGGCCGTTGCGCGACGTCCCCGGCGGACGGCTCGGCAATGTCGACACGAACATGACGCTCTGGTCGGCGGCGTTGAAATATGATTTGGGCTTTGCGGAGCTGAACAGCGGCACGGCGTATATCGAGCATGTGCTGGATTTCGAGTCGCCGTTGACGTTCTTGGCCATTCCCGGCGCGCTCAACAACGACTCGACGTTTGACACGCACTCCTTCTCGCAGGAACTGCGTCTGGCCTCGACCGGCGGGTCCAAATTCAATTGGATCATCGGCGGCTTCTACCAGGATGCGACGATCAACAGCGACATCTTCTTCACCTTCCTCGGCAGCCCACTCATCGACATTGTCGCGCCGCTCAATACTGAATCCTGGGCCGTCTTCGGCGAAATCTCCTATGACCTCTTCGACGGCAAGCTGACGCCGCTCTTCGGCCTTCGCTATTTTGAAGACGAACGCACTGGCGGACCGACGTTCAATTTCCCGCGAATCCCCGCCTTCACCACCATCTCGCCCGCCCAGACGGCGAATTTCGATTCGCTCAACCCGCGTTTCAATCTGCGGTATCGCCCGACCGATAATGCGACGCTGTATTTCAATGCGGCCAAGGGTTTCCGCAGCGGCACGTTGCAAACGCCTGCGCAAGTCGCCGCCGCGACCACGCTCGGCATTCCGACGTCTGTGGCTGTCCAGCCCGACAGTCTGTGGACGTATGAAATCGGCGGCAAGTTCGCGCTCGCTGGCGACGCGCTGACGCTCGAGATCGCCTTGTTCAAGACCGACTGGAATAACGTGCAATTGCAGTTCCCGGCCGGCGGATCGGTTTCGATCGCGAATGCCGGGGATGCGGATATCAAGGGCGTCGAATTCGGCGGCATCTGGAAAACGCCGATGACGGGATTGACGATGCAGGCGACGGCGAGCTTCCAGAACGCCGAGTTCCAGCGCGTCGATCCGACCGTCGACCTCCTTGTTTCGGCGATCGCCGTCGGCAGCAGGCTCCCGGCCGTGCCGAGCAAGACGTTCACCCTGGCGGCGAATTACGAGCGCGAATTGTCGATGTTCGGCGGCACGACGTTCAGCTTCAATACGACCTATGCTTATCGCGGAAGGACCCCCGACATCGTGGTCGGCGGACTCTTTACCGAAGCCAAGAACGATCTTTCGATCAGCGCCGGTCTTCGGAAAGACCATGTCTCGCTCGGCGTCTTCGCCTATAACGCGCTGAATCAGGACGACGTCACAGACTTCGTTTCCAGCGGCCTGCCGGGCACGGTAAGCATCCCCTATCCGCGGCGCATCGGCGTTAAGCTGGGGCTAGATTTTTAGGAGAAGCGACACCCTCCCGACGCTTCTTCTAAGGAAGGCCGCTTGATAAGGGCGGCCTTCTTCTTTGTCGGTCAACGCTTTACAGCGCCGTCAAAAAACAGCGTTTGAACGGCGGCCTGGAAGCGCCCCCACATGTCCCCGTCATAGGTCGATTTGCCGAGCATGTTCTTGATATAGGGGTCAAGCATCAGCGGTCCGATCAGCACGAACATGTAAAGGAGCGGCAGCCACAGACGGTCTGTCTTGGGTGAGATTCTCCCTTCGGCGTCGTGGCGATCGAGCAAGAGCCGAATCGACTCGTAATACTGACGAAACAGATTTTCGCCCCAGGGCGAGCCGTCGATGATCGCACGGCGCAAATAGGCGACGAAGCTTGGCCATTCATCCGCGTATTGACGGATCCACCGGCTTTGATACGCCGCGATCCCGCTCGTATCGAGTGAGCCTGATTTTTCGACGGCGCGGGCGATCGCCTTTGAAGTGGTTTCAAGGAAATAGCGGTCGACCGCTTCGCGGAGACCCTCCTTGGATTCAAAATGGTGATTGATGAGGCCGACCGAAACTTCCGCATCTTTTGCGATGTCTCGAACCGTGACGCCGTCAAATCCGCGCTCGGCGAACAGCCGCATCGCGACCAGAATGAGCCGGTTTTTGCCGTTGGGGGCAGGGGCCTTGGCCGGTTTTGGCGGCGCAACCGCCTTTGCATCGATGCTTGACATTTGGGTCCCCTATCGCCGCGGGCATAGCATCGGGAACTGAACAAACCCATAGCCAATCATGCGACGATTTGACAATATCACTGTGCGTTTGTTCAGCGGCGTCGGCCGCGATGAAATCGCACCGCCATGGTCCGGCAGGAGAGCAACGTGACCCAGATTGAGATTCCGCATTCGATTTACGCCATTTTGGCGCGCTGTGTGAGAGAAACTCCGTATGCGGAAGCAGCGGTAGAAGGCGATGTCCGGCTTAGCTACGCTGCGCTCGGCGACAGAGTCGATGCTTTCGCAAAGGGCCTCCTTGCGGCCGGTGTCGCGAAAGGCGACCGCGTCGCTCTTCTTGCCCCGCCCGGCCTGCATTTCTGGGTCTGCTATCTTGCGACCGTTTCGATCGGCGCGATCTGGTTCGGCCTCAATCCGCGCTATCAGCGCAATGAGTATTCCTATCTTCTCGAGAGCGCAGCGCCGAAGATCGTCTTCGCGGTCTCGCCCTTTGAGGAACGCCGCTACGCCGCCGAGCTGCAGGAGCTTGGTCCCGATGTCCGCCATTTCGTCGCCATCGGCGAGCCGTCCGGCCGCGCGCAAAGCCTCGAGGCGTTTCTCGTCGCCGGCGAAAGCGTAACAAGGGTGGCGCTCGACGCCGCGCGTCAAGCCGTCGAACGCGAGGATATCGCCGTCATCGTCTACACGTCGGGCACGACGGGAAAGCCCAAAGGCGCGATGCTGTCCCATCGCGCGATCGCCTCGATCGCTCTCACCAATGCGGCATGGATGGGCGACGGACTTGCAAGCACGGTCAATCCAGCGCCGATCAACCATGTCGGCGGCCTCAACAATGTGTCGATGAACGTGCTCGCTTATGGCGGACGCATAATATTTCATCCGCGCGTCGACATCGCCGCGATCGCCGCGATCAACGCCCGCGAACGGCCGACCTATATGGTCGCAAGTCCGACAGCGTTCCAGATGATGCTGTCGAATCCGGCGTTCGATCTCAAAGCCATAGACTTCATCAAGCTTATCGTTTTCGGCGGCGCCGTTACGCCGCAAAACGTCGTCGAAGCCTTCATGAAGCTCGGCGCGAAAATGTCGTGCGTCTACGGACAAACGGAGACTTGCGGCATCGTTACGGCGACGCAGTTTGACGACGGCGCGGCGATCATGGCCGAGACGATCGGGCGGGCGCTCCCGGGCGCAGAAGTGCGGGTCGCTACAGAAGACGGCGCGCCCGTTCCGGCGGGCGCGACAGGCGAGATTCAGGTGAAGGCGCCGTTCGTCATGTCCGGCTATTACAACAATCCGGAAGCGACGAAGGAGGCCTTCACCGCCGACGGATTCCTGAAAACAGGCGACCTTGGCGTGCTGCGTCCGGACGGCAATATCGCCTTTGCGGGCCGCCTCAAGGAGATGTTCAAATCCGGCGGCTACAACGTCTACCCGCTCGAGGTGGAGCAGGCGATCGCCGAGCATGGCGACGTCGCTCAAGTCGTCGTCGCGCCGCGGCCGCATCCCGTTTTTCAGGAAGTCGGGCACGCCATCGTTCAGGCCCGACCTGGGTCATCGATCGACATCGACGCGCTACGCGCCTTTCTGAAAGCGCGCATCGCGGACTACAAGGTGCCGAAGACTTTCGAGGTCGTCGAGGCGATGCCGTATCTGCCGAACGCCAAGATCGATCGGGCCGCGCTGAAGAAGCGGGCGATGGAGGAGAAGCGCTGAGACTCTCTCAGCGTACAGACGACAGCCAGTCGATGAACGCGCTGTTCACGGCGTCCGGCGCTTCACGATGTAAGAAGTGGCCGGCGCCGGCGATCTTCCGGATCGACGCTCCTTCCGGGTGCAGTGGTTCGGTCATTGCGGCTTCAAAAATTTCCGCACCGATGCATCCGTCGTTTTCGCCGTAAAGCCCCAGCACCGGCCTCGGGCAGGGCGCGACGACCAAAGCGACCGACGCCGCGCCCTTCTCGCTGACCTGATCGAAAGAATTGCGATACCAGTTGAGTGCGGCAGACGTGACGCCGGGCGCGCGAAACGCCTGCTTCATGGCGGCGATGTCCGCATCCGGGATCGTCCAGGTCGGCGACCAGGTCCGCCACAAGGCTTCGAGATAGGCGAAGTCATTTGCCGTGATGAGCGCTTCGGCCTCCGGCTGCTGGAACGCCATGATGTATTGCGACCGTTGCAGCTGCGCGGGCGACTTCATAAGCTCCGTCGCAAAGCCGCCGGGATGCGGCACGGCCATGACGGCGAGACTCGCAATGCTCTCCGGATAAGCCGCGGCGGCTGCGTAGGCGATCGTCGCGCCCCAGTCATGACCGACGAGATGCGCGCGCGTTTCGCCGAGCTGGCGGATCCATGCGTACACGTCCGTCACGATGTCGGCGACGAACAGGTGTTCACGCGGGGACGCCGACTGGGGTTCATATCCGCGCATTGCGACGCTGATTGCGCGGAATCCGGCGGCGGCGATCGCAGGCGCCTGCGCCGCAAAGGTCGCCGCCGTATCGGGGAAGCCGTGGAGAAAAAGCACGAGCGGCCCTTGGCCGAGCTCCGAGGCCGTAAATCTCAGGCCTCCATTCGAGAGAATGCGCTGCACCGCCGCCATGTCACGACCGCAGGAACGGGTCGACGATGATCTTGGCGTGCCGTTCCGGATCCTCAAGATCCTTGAACGCTTGCGCCAGCCCATCCAGACCGATTTTGCCCGTAATCATCGGACGCCAGACGATCTTCTCGTCGCGGATGCTGGACAGGGCTTCGGCGAACTCCTCCGGCGTGTAGTAGATGACGAAGCTGATCGCGAGCTCCTTCATGATCGCGACCATCGGGATCAACGCCTCTTCCTGCGCCGCGATTCCTGTAACGATGATTCGCGCGTTTTGCGGGGCTTCCAGAACGATGCGGCCGATCATGCCGCGCGCGCCCGTGTTCTCGAAGACGACGACCGGAGCGCCGCCGGCGGTCTCGGCGGCCCTGAGAACGGCGCTTCCTTGCCGCCCGTCGATGATCTCGGTCGCGCCAAGCTCTTGCGCCAGCGCGCGGCGCCGCGGCGATAGATCGCTCGCGATGATTTTCTCGACGCCGCGCATCTTGAGCACGGCAGAGACGGCGAGCCCGATGGGGCCGCACCCGATGACGACAGCGACGTCGCCCGCTTTGAGATTGGCCTTGTTGACCGCGTGAATGGCGATGCCGATCGGCTCGACGAGCGCGGCCGCCTCGTCCGACATGGTCTCATCGACCTTGAGAAGCATGGCCTCCGACAAGGTCATGTACTCGGCGTAAGCGCCGCCGGTTTCCGGATTGGAGCCGATGAGCACGGGCGCGCCGCCTTTCAGGACGAACGGCATGGAGCAGACCCGGTCGCCGATCTTCAAGGTCTGGACAGCGCCCGGTCCGAAGCCCACGACCTCGCCGACGAATTCATGTCCGAGAACGACGCCGTCCCGATAGGCCCGCTCCATTTCGTCCGTAGGGGCGCCAAGTCCTTTGGCCATGTCGATGATGCTTCGCACATGCTTTACGTAGTGGAGATCGGAGCCGCAAATGCCGCAGGCGCGCACTTTGACCAGCACTTCCCCTAAGGCCGGCTCCGGCCTGCTTCGCTCTTCGACGCTGATCCTGCCTTCACGGACGACTGCGGCGCGCATCGCGATCCCCCCTATTCGCCGTGTACGATCAATTTCGAGCAGTCGAGATCCATCGCCTGGCAATAGCCCCGGTAGAGGTCAAGCGCGGCCTTGGCGTCGACGATCGAAACGATCTTCCCATCGGCGTCGATATTGATGTTCGCGCCGTAGATCGCAAACCATGCGATCGTGTCGCCGGCCTGATCTTTCGGCGCGACCAGCGTGTGGCGCGACCCGGCGGGCTCGAACAAATAGGAACCTGGACTGTTCACCGCCTCCGGGCTTTCGAGATAGAACCAGCAGCCCTGCAGCGTCACGGCGAAGACGAGGCCCGTGTGGTAATGCGTGATGACGCGCGACCCCGGCGCAAGGCGTGTCTTCGAGATCCAGAGCCCGACATTGAGGTCGACATGGAGAAGTTGCAGCGCCGTCCCGTCGCCGGCGTCGAGCCAGGGAAGGTCGTCATTGCCGATGTGCAGCGTCTCCAGCGCGCCATGCGTCGGCACGAGCGGCCGCGTCATCACGGTTTGCACGAAGGCGGCGAGACGTTCCTCTTTGGATTTGCTCGCAGATCCGTCCATTGCATGCCTCCTATTGCACGCCGAGCGCGAGGCTCGAATATTGTTGTCTTGCGCCCTCGAACTGTGCGGGCAGGGCGACATTGCGCGGGCTGTACCAGGGCAAGAACGTCGCGAGCTGACGCAGCAAGGCGGCGGGCAGGTATCGGCTGAGCCGGCGTTTGCGCGATTTTTCCTGCTCCGGCGAAGCGTAGGCCTTCATGAGGTCCGGCTCGGCTTCCGTCATCGCCGCCGCGAACCGCTTGCACAGGCCTAGGTAATGCGACTGGAAATAGAGGCTCATACGCACGCGATAAAGCCAATCGCCGACGACATGTTCGTAAGCTTCAAAGGCGACTGCCCGATGCTCGATCTCCTCGACGAGGTGCCAGAACATCAGGCTGCGGATCGGCTCTTTCATGTGGTCGAACCAGCCTTGCTCGATCTGCGTCCGCGCGCCGGCGCAGGTCATAGCCTCGAACCCCTCCGCATACGCTAGATTGAACTTCAGCGGTTTTGTCTCCGACCAGTTCTTGAACAGCGCGGCGACTTCGTCCTCGAGCGCCTGGAGCTTTGTGCCGGCGGGGTGCTTGCGCTTGACCACGTCGTTCGCCTTAGCGTGTTGCTTGTAATGCTGACCCTCTTGTGCGCAGAAACGCTTGATCTCTTCGCGCAACGTTTCGTCCGTCACCTGCGGCAGGGCGGCTTGCATCGTCCGTATCAGGAACGGCTCGAGATGCGGCAGCATCATCCAGGAGCCCACGAAAAAGTAAGAAAGCTGCGGGTCGTCCTCGATGAAGACGAGATCCATGTCTTCCGGAAACTCGAAATTCATCCGGCGGACGGGAATGTCTGCGGCGACGGTCATAAGGCCCTCCATTTGGAATTGGCGGCTTGACGCGGAACAGCACTTACAGTCCAATTGGACGGTAAAATCTTCCATATGTCAACTGGCGCTGAACGGACGTTCAAGGGGCTCCTATGCGCGGCCTACTCATAGCCGGCGGACCCGGCTTTTGGGCCGGCGCGTTGTTCAGGGATTTCTCGGCGCCGGTGCGTCGGTTGTCAGTTTTTCGCTGCCTAGAGAGACTTCATGATCGGCGGCCTCATCGATGACGGCGCCCAGACACTTCGGATTGCTGTGTAAGGCTGGTCTCCTGGAGCGAATGAACATCGCTTTGGACGATGGAGCTTTTCTGATCCACAAGACGCTCGCCGAGAGGGCGTCGGCGTGAGCAATAACGACGTCGCCCATTCCTCCAGCCAGACCGTCGGGATCTGATCGCCACTCTTTACGATCGGAACCCAATGCGGGTGTGGCTTCCATCGCAGAACGGTTTCGTTCCACTGGCTCCACATCGGCACAGGCGGGCCGAAGTCACGCGCGAAACCACTCGGCCTGTGCCGCTGGTGATCTCGAGATTTCCGCGCACCTGCAAGGGACCATCGACTTGTGGGTCGATGCGCAAGGGACCGTCGCGCACTGGCAGCATTGCTGCGGAGCCTGTCGCAGGCTCTCCCGATGCGTCAAAACCGATTTCTTGATGCGCGCCGTCGCAGAACGGTTTGTTCTTCGAGGCGCCGCAGCGGCAAAGCGTGGCGCGATAGCCGGCGGGTACGCCGTCGATTTCGAGCGCGCCGCGAACCGCATAAGGCCCCGCTTCGCGAATGGCGGCCAAGTTGACTGGAGGGGGCGCCTCATTCGGGCGGCCGTCTTTGCGCGCATAGCGGATCGCCCCGGAGGGACAAGCGTGCGCGATATCCACGAGGCGCTCTGCATCCATCGCATCGGGATGGATCCACGGGCCTTCCACATTCGCCAAGAACACTGTCGGTGCGCCGGTCACGCAGAAGCGCGCGTGAATGCAGCGTTTGGCTTCGAACATGAGCGTCAACGACGCGCCGTCGACCGTCTCCACGCCGTCGACCAGCTTTGTCTCCGGTGCGCTGGGCTGCGACGGCGCTGCAGGTCTTGGCGCCGCAAGTGTCGCGACTGATGTGCGAAGCGTTGCGCCTGCCGAAGCGCGCGCCGACAGTGCGGCCAGAATTCGTGCGGCCGCCGCGGTTCGCGCGTCGCCGTCTTGCGCGAGCGCGTCGCCAGCGCGCGCAAACGCGCGCAACCGTTCTTCGAAGAAGGTCCACGCCGCGCGACCGGGCAGCAACGCGCCGGTGTCACGCAAAGCGGTAAAGGACATGCCGGCATTGCAATCGGCGTTGGACGGGCCCGCGGGCAGGCGCGCGGCGCGCTCGCCGAGCGGCGTCATCGCGCGCATAAGCCCTAGCGCAAGGTCGACGGCCAGCGCCTTTTCCGCGCCTGTCGGCAAGGCGTAGGCGTATCCCAATAGACGCGACATCAAGCCGTAGGTTGCGTTCGCAAGGTCAACGGTCGCGACAGCCGCTTCATTCTCGATCCAAACGCGGCCTTGCGGTCGCGGCGGTCTGCGCAGCACCGGATTCGTCGCGGACGGATGCGCGGGCGCAAAGTCAGGATTGCGCGCGCGCAGGGCGTCAAACTCTGCCCGAATCGCGGCGAACTTCTGAAAATGCGACCCCCTCGCGTCATTGGGCGCGCCCTCGCCCTGAACGACGATCGCGTCAAACGCCGCCAGGGCGGTCTTCAGGCAGACCACGGATCTTGCGCCGCCCATGTCCAATTCGGCTGTGGATATCTGCAAGGCCGGGTCGCCGCAGAAGGCGGCGTCTTCGCCAATATCGCCGACGAAGCGCCGCAGGCCTTCGCTCAAAGTGGCGTAGAACGCGCCGACAGTGTCATAGTCGAGCGCCATCGGCGTCAGGCGCGGGCCCACGGAGCCGCGCACGAAACGCAGCTCGGGCGCATAGCCTTCGCCGTCAGGTTCAAGTGAGCCGTCCGGCCGTTCCAGATGGATGAAGTGCTGCAGCGTGTCGCGATTGAACGGCGCCAGCTTCACCACGACGCCCGCGGGCAAATATCCAGGATCCAGCGGAAAGTTCGCGCGGCCGATGCGCGGCGCGGCGCCGAGCGCGGCGGTGATGTTCCAGACGGCCACGAGATGGCCCATTTCTTCGATTGCGACATCTAGGATGACGCGGCGCCAGCGCGTGACCGCTTCGGCCTCGTCTGCGCGCAGGCCTTCGTTCGCGCCATCCTTGAGACTGAACGCCGCGTAGAGATAGGTGCACATGAGATTGTGCTCAAGCTCCGCCGCCTCATAGAGCGTATGGACGAGTTGCTCGCGATCAGCTCCGCCCGCGCGTGTTGAACTTGACAATGAAGCCACTCTCCCAAGACACCCAATCGGCGATCGCCGCACGTAGACATCGCCAGCCTGCACTTAAGAAGCAGGCACAGACAAGGCAACAGCGTCGGCCACGCCGCCTTTCGAGAAACCGCCGCGGCGCCCGGAACGATGGCGCGGCGCACGAGGCGCGCGCAAAACAAATGCTTTAGGCGCGGCCTGAAAAAATCGTTTCTGCGTCCCAGGCGCCTGGCGACTGCGCAAACAAAGCCCAGTATTCGTTCGCGATCTTGTCGGGATCGAAGGCCCCGCCCGATGCGATCATGCCCGCGACCGTCACCATGGCGACATGAATGCCGTCTGGCTTCAACGCTTCATGCAGCGCGAGTCCAAATCCGCGAAGGCCTGCCTTGCCTGCCGTCAGGGAAAGGACGCCGGCGCCATATGCCGGGTTGAGCGCCAAGCCCCCGCCGGTGAAGAGAACGACGCCCGACCCCCTCGCCTTCATGTCTGGATAGACGGCCTGTGTGCAGGCATAGGCGCCGGTGACGCAGAGCGCGAGATCGCGCGTGAAGGCCTCGGCGGACATCTGCAGCGGGGGCCCTTCGTTCCAGGCGCCGCCGTTATAGACCAGAACGTCAGCCGCTCCTTGCGCGGCGCGAACCTTCGCCATCGTGGATGCGATGGCGGCGCTGTCGGCAAGATCTACTTCATAGGCGCGGGCATCGGCGCCGGCGCGGCGCAATTCTTCAACAAGAGAGGGCGAGGCCGCGCGGGCAAGAAGCGCGAGGTCGAAGCCTTCGCGCGCAAATCGTTTGGCGACGGACAGTCCCAATCCCGGGCCGATTGCGGCGACGATGCAGAGTTTCCTTCTCATGGGCGCGCTCCTGCTTCTGCTCGCAATTCGGCGTCGACGGCGTCGATGTTGCGGTCTTCCAGATCACGCATCGGCGCCACTCTGTCAGTGTACGGAAATTCACGGCGCAGCGTTGCGGCGATGGCGCGCCGCCGCTTCGGCGTCAGCGCGCCTTCAGCCGCGCTTTTCCACACGAGGGCCTGCAGCCGATTGACATAAGCCTCTTGCGACGTCAGCCGCTCTAGCACCGGGCCAGGCCCGCCATGGCCCGGATAGAGTTGAGACAATCCGCCAAACCTCGCCGCGGTCTCCCGCAATTGCTCGCGCCAGGCCGACGATCGTCCCTCGACGAGCCAGGGGATCATGCCTTCGGCCACGAGGTCGCCGACGAACAACGCGCCAAGCGCGGGGCTCTCGTAAAGTGTCGAGGCCTCGGATTCGCCTGGGCCGAGCAAATGCGGCATAAAGCCAATTCCGGCGATCGAGAATGCGACGCCATCTTCGACAAGCCTCGACGGAACCGGCACTTTCGCGCCGAAGCCGCGGACGAAACGGCGCCCGGAGGCAATCATCCCGGTGCGGTCATCGCGGATGTCGCTCGCAGTGGCTCGCGAAGAAACGATCGTCGCCTCCGGAAAGCGCGCGGCAAGCGCCTGCAGCCCGCCGATGTGATCGGGGTGGGTGTGAGTGACGAGAATCGCCCGCAATCCTCCGCCGAGCGCTTCGATGCGCGCAATCACGGGCGCGATGTCGGCGCTCGTGCGCAGCGCATCCACCAAGACCATGCCTTCGGGACCCACGATGAGGTGGGCGTTGACGGAATAGCGCGGGCCCGACGCGAAGGTCTCGACATGCACCGATGAGTCTTTGGTCGCAAGTCGGGAGGAGATGGTTTCGGAGCGAACTGCGCCGCCGCAAGCCTGCAGGAACAGAGCCGCGATCAGGGTGAGTAACCGGTTTATCACGTGCATGCGCATCCTGCTCTGCATCTTTTCCAAAAGGCGCAATGGATCTTGATCTTGGACGATTGAAATGATTTCCGCTTGTCAGCAGCTGCCGGTGATCGCCGCGTGAGGACCAATTCGTCTAAGGAAGCGCACCGTCTACGCGAGCGCGTGAATCGCTGTTCGACGAACAGAGATATACGTCGCGCACGCTATCACAGCGCATGCCGGCGAGGCGGCCGTCCCATGCTTCATGTCCGTCACGCTATTTCAAGATCATCGGCGTCAGGGCCGGCGCCATCAGCATTTCGAATTCGAGATTTGTCGCGGATACGATGTTCTCGACAATGCGCCCATTCTCCAGTCGGGCGACATGGGTTTCGTCGAACAGGATAACACGACGGGTGGCGCTGATCCCGAAAAACGCCTTCTCGTGACGTTGGCGCGAATGGAACCGCGTGACGACGCGAGCACCATCGGCCGACGCGAACTGGTCAATGATCTCTAAGGGCTCTACGGGTGGAAACGCATCGACGAACGCGGCGACGATGCCCTTGTACTCGTCGCGACCGTCGATCGGCCCCGTCGGCTTCAATCCGGTGATGACCTGGATGCGCGCATGCGTCGTGTCATCCGCGACCGCCATTTCGCCGCGTCCGAGAAAACCGAGGGTGAAGCGGCGCACCGTGGCGATGTTGTCGTTCATGGGATCCTTCCGTCGAAAGCCGAAGCCCATAGCGTCGTTCCTTCGAACCAATCTTAGCGCAGGGTATCGGCGCTTGGGCGCGCTGACAGGGCGCCAATTGCTGAATTGTGCAAAAACTGCGGAGAAGAGGGGCGGGGCTGATGGTTTATGTCCACCGCTCCCACCGATATTGCAACGGCGTCACGCTGACCTCGCGACGGAACGGCCGGGCGAGTTGGCCTTGATCGTCAAAGCCGACGGCTGTGGCGACCTCTGAAATCGGCTGGTTGCAGTTGGCGTGTGAATCCTTGGCGCGGCAAAGCGCAGATGAAGACGCGCTGACGCCGAAGCGGCGGCGCGACATCGTCGGCACGCTTTGGCCGGCAGGCCGAATCCTGTGGCGACGGCCATGAAGCCCTGCATGCGAAGGCGGCGGCTTGACGCGGGACATCACTTCCAGTCCAATTGGACTGGAAACGTGCCTGTGCGCCAATTTGCGCATAACGAATGTTCAGTGGGCTTATGAATGTACTCGTGACCGGCGGGCCCGGATTCATCGGGCGGCACGTTGTTCAAAGATTTCTGGACGCCGGATCGTCCGTCGTCAGCTTTTCGCTTCCTGGGGAGCCAGAGCCAGCGGGTTGGGGCGGTCGCGCCCGGCTCGTCAATGGCGATCTGTTGGATGGCGTAAGCCTTGGGCGCGCGGCAGGCGGCGCCAGCATCATTATTCATCTTGCAGCGGTCGTCGGACTGGTCGGCGAGTATGAGCGGCAATGGCGGATCATCGCAGAAGGCACGCGCGCGGCATGCGCAGCGGCAGCGACCGGACGCGCGCGGCTCGTCGTTGCGTCATCGATCGCGGTCTATGGCGACAGGATCCAGAAACAGGTCTGCCGGGAGGATGACGGCTTTGGCGCATGGCAAGGCGCCTATGGCCGCGCCAAGCAGGGGCAGGAGACGATCGCGATCGAAGAAGCGGCGCGTCATGGATTCCCACTTACGATTGTCCGTCCGGCCAACGTTTTTGGTCTCGGCGGGGCGAGCGCCTGGGGGGATCGGATGATCGATCTCATCCGGACGACGGGCGGCGGTGTGATCGGCGACGGCGCCCGGAATCGCGCAGGCCTTGTCTACGTCGAGAACCTCGCGGATGCGATCTATCTGGCCGCCACGCGCAGCGAGGCCGTCGGCCGCACCTACAATGTCTGCGACGAGAATGGCGCCACTTGGCGGCGTTTCAACGACGATATGGCCGCGGTCGCCGGCATGCCGCCGCCGCCATCCTATCCTCTCGACGACATCCTGCGCGCGGTCGCCGCGAACGAGGACCCACAGTCGCTGAGGCCGCCGTCAGATCCGGCGATCCCATTCATGGAAGGCGTCAACCTGATCGGCTTCGACAATCGCATCGATTCATCGCGCATCCGGCGCGAACTCGGCTGGTCGCCTAAATACACCTACGACGCAGCGATGGCGCAGATTCGCGAACAGGCAGGGCATGGGACGGGAAGACGCGGCGCGCACGATTGAGCGGGCGCAGGAGCGACGAAGCCAAGTCGACCGAAGCGCCGAGATGCAGCGGCGTCTCGTCGAGGCGACGATCGAACTCATCGTCGAGCACGGCGTCGCCGGAACGACGACGCGCCTCGTGTGCGAAAGGAGCGGCGTGTCGCGCGGCGGCCTCCTCCATCACTTCCCGACCCGCGCCGATCTTCTGGTCGCCGCGACGGTCTGGTTGGCGGAACAGATGCTCGAGCGCCTCGATGCGCGCCTCGGCGCTGCGGCGGCGGACGCCTTGCTTGACTCGTATTGTGACTGGATCTGGGAAACCATCGAAGGTCCGCTCTTCACAGTCGGACTTGAAACCCTCGTGGCGGCGAGGACCGACGCGAGTTTGCGGGGAATCATGCGCGCCGGAGCAGATTTACTCGCTTCGAGGCTTGACGCGGTCGCGAGCCAGGTCGCCGCGACTGCCGCGCCGGATGATCAAATCGCGGTTAAGGCCGCGTTGATCGCCCTCGCGCCGATGATCCGCGGCGTCGGCCTCGATCTCGCCATCGACGGCGATATCGCCATGCACAAGCGCCAGTTTGAACAATGGCGGGACATTGTGCGCGGACTAGTGGGCGATCATGTACGCAAGCGAAAACATCCAGCCTGAGTGAGGCTGTCTCTTTCTTGCACGTGAGAAGTGAGAACTCATGGATCGCTGCGTTCAAGCGCGAGGCCTCATTGCAAGCGCCATGAGCACCGTCATCGGAACGAGCAGGCGCCAGAAAGACCAGGCCGAGAGCGCAAAAGCTCCGGCGACGGCGCCGACAGCGAACATCAGAACCGGCGGCGCCAGCCCCGCGAAGTCGCCAGCGCCGTAGACCGGCGCGCCGCCGACGAGGGTCAGCACGCTTTCGAGATGGACGATCTCGCTTTCCGGCACGCTGAAGTAATCGGCGGACAGCGCCGCGAGATCAGCGAGTTGTCCGACCTTGATCTGGCCCTTCTTGCCCTCTCCGGTCGAGAACCAGCTATTGGCCTCGGTCCACAGCCGCAGCGCCTCTTCGCGGCTCATGCGGTTGGCGGGAGGATAAAGGCGCATCCCGCCGAGCGTCCGCCCCGTCGCGAGCCAGGCGAGCGACACCCACGGATTGTAGCTCGCCACGCGCGTCGCGTCGGCGCCAGCGCCGAGCGGCGCGCCGGATTCGAGGATGCGGCGGATCGGCGGCGTCGTCTCAGCCGCGCGCGCGCCGTAGCGTTCGACGAAATCCTCGCCCTGATACATCATCCGGTGCTGCACCGCGATCCCGCCGCCGAGCGCCGCGACGCGGTCGATGTTCCGAGGGCTGATCGTCTCGGCGTGGTCGAAGAACCAATGTAAACCGTCGAAGGGCATGTCGCGATTAACGCGCTCGAACACGTCGAGCGCGCGGGAGATGGTCTCGTCATAGGTCGCGTGCAGCCGCCACGGCCTGCGATTTTCGACGAGCTTGCGCAGCACCCCTTCGAGCTAATCCTCCATCGCGGCGGGCAGTTCCGGGCGAGGCTCGCGGAAATCCTCGAAATCGGCGGCGGAGAAGACGAGCATTTCGCCGGCGCCGTTGTGGCGGTAGCTGTCGTCGCCGGCGCCGGGGCGGACCATCTTTCTCCAGCGGCTGAAATCTTCCAGCTCCTCGCCCGCTTTCTGCGTGAAGAGATTATAGGCGATACGCACCGTCAGCGCGTTCTCGCGGTGCAGCGCCTCGATGACGGCGTAATCGTCCGGATACGCCTGAAAGCCGCCGCCGGAGTCGATCGCGCTGGTGACGCCGAGCCGGTTCAGCTCGCGCATGAAGTGCCGGGTCGAATTCTTCTGCTGCTCTGGCGGCAGTTTGTGTCCGCGCGCCAGCGTCGTGCATAGGATAACGGCGTTGGGCCGTGCGATGAAGAGGCCCGCCGGGTCGCCGTCGTCGTCGTGCTCATGGCCCTTGACGGGCCGTCGGCGTCGGCCGAGCCCGCGGCTCATGCGGCCCCGTATGTGCAGTCGGCGGCGCGCGTTCTGCTGGGCGCCCATGCCGAGAACAACGACATCATTGCACGGATGAATCAGGCGATCGACGCCAATGACTATAAGGCCTATGCGGGATTTGACGCCGAGGACGGGTACATCGACTCCGGCTTTGGTCCCTTGTCGCGCGGCAGCGAGGCGATCTTCGCCTCCCTCAACAAGAGATCGCGCTCGGGTCCGGCCGGCTGCTGGCGGCGAGCGACTCGTCGAACACGCGCCGCCGGTTCGACGGCGTCACCGCGCAGGCGCGTTTGGGCGAGGCGACTCTGATCGGCGTCGCCGCGTCGCCCGTGACCGTGAGGCCAGGCGTCTTTGACGATGCGAGTACGGACAAATCGACCGTCATCGGCGGCGGCTTTTTGTTCAAGCCCGCCAAAGATGTTCAGATCGCGGCGTATCTTGTGTCGTCCCGTCGCGGAGAGCCGGGCTTCGGGGCGCCCGGCGGCTCAAAGCGGACGACCGCCGGCGTGCGATGGCTCTCAAAACACGGGCCCTATGCCGTCGAGCTAGAGGTGCTGGGCCAGGACGGCGCCGCCGGGGCGTTTGCGACCAGCGGCTGGGCGATCGCCGGCGAATTCAGCCGAACCTTCGCGCCGGTCGGGACGGCGACGCCGCGCCTGTGGCTGAAGGCGAGCGCCGCCAGCGGCGACGACAATCCCGACGACCTAGCGCTCGGCCGCTTCGATCCCTTGTTCGCGAACCCGACTTATTCCGGCTCCATCCCTTTGTTCGGCCCAACGAACCTCGCCGCGATCAATCCCGGCGTCACGCTGACCTGGGCCGACGGCGCGCGGATCGGCCTCGACGTCGCGGTGATGGCCCGGGTCGACGCGGACGATACGGCCTGGACATTCGCCGGGCTGCCGATTGCGGCGCAGGCGACGCCCGATCGCTCGGTCGGCGCCTTGTGGGCCGTCACTGGTCTGCGCCCAATCCACGGCGGCGTCAGCCTCGGGTTCACTGCCGCCTATTTTGATGCGGCGCGGTCCTTCGCGCCGCCGGAGGCCGATACCCGCTTCCTCGCCGTCAATCTCAATCTCGCCTTGTGAGCGGGGCGACGCCGCCGCGCGGCCTTGACGTCATTTGAACATGTGTTCAGCCTGTTCTGCGGTCGACCATTTGGCGTCGTCGGAAGAGCAGGTCGGCCGGAAAACAAATGGGCGCGCCATGACGATGTCGCACGAAGATTTCCGGGCCGAAGTGCGCGCGTTTCTCGACGCGGCGCTGCCGCCGCAACGCCGGTTCACCCATCATCGGCTTGAAATGATGACGAAAGACAGCGCGCGCCAATGGCAGGCGACTCTCGCCGCGCGCGGCTGGGGCGTGCCGCACTGGCCGGTCGCGCATGGCGGAACCGGGTGGTCGGCCGAACAGCACAAAATCTTCGTCGAGGAATGCGCGGCGGCCGGCGCGCCGCTGGCGAGCGGTTTCGGGACGAGCATGATCGGGCCGATCCTCATCGCGCGCGGAACCGATGCGCAGCGTACGGAACATCTGCCGCACATCGTCACGGGCGCGCGTCTGTGGTGCCAGGGCTATTCCGAGCCCGCAGCCGGATCGGACCTTGCGTCCTTGCGCACCCGCGCCCGGCTCGACGGCGATCATTACGTTGTCGACGGCCAGAAATTGTGGACGACGCAGGCGCATTGGGCGGACTGGATGTTCTGCCTCGTCCGCACCGACGCCGGCGGCCGGCCGCAGCAGGGCATCACCTTCCTGCTGATCGACATGAGAACGCCGGGGATCGACGTGCGCGCGATCCGCTCTATCGACGGGCTGCATCATCTCAACGAAGTGTTTTTCGACGGCGTGCGCGTTCCTGACTCCAACCGCGTCGGCGGCGAAGGCGAGGGCTGGCAGGTCGCCAAGGAATTGCTCGGCCACGAGCGGCAGAGCATCGCCAAGGTTGCCGCGAGCCGCGTCGAGCTGGCGGCGCTGCGCCGCTGGTCAGGACCGGGCGGCGGGTTCGCCAAGCCGCCGCTCGCCGAACCGTCGATCGCCGCGCGCTTCGCTGAACTCGAACTCCGCGTCGAGGCACTGGCCGCGCTTGAATGGGCGATGGAGGACGGCCGCGCGCACGCCGGCCGCGGCCCCGGCGCGCTGAAGCTCTTGGGGTCGGAGCTTGCGCAGGACATCGCGGAACTGGCGATTCATATCGCCGGGCCCGAAGCGTTGCCGATGCCGGACGGCACGGGATCGGCCGTCTCTTGCAATGGCGTCGCGGGCGAACAGGCGGCCGCCAATTTCCTCTTCTCGCGCGCGCACAGCATTTACGGCGGGACGTCCGAAGTGCAGCGCACGCTGATCGCAAGGACGGTTCATGGCTGATGTCCTCGCCCGCACCGACGAACAGCGCCTGATGCGCGAGACGGCTGCGCGGGTGTTCGCAGACCCGCAGCAGCTGGAGCGCAACCTCGTCGCGAGCGGATTGCTGGCGCTGCCCTTCGCGGAAAGCGACGGCGGTCTCAATCCGGACGACAGCGACGACCGCACGGCGCTCGCCATCGCCTTCGCCGCCAAAGGCAGGGCCTTTGCGACCGACACGCTGCTCCTGCAGGCGGCGCTCGGCGGCGGTCTCGTCGCCGCAACGGCGACCGCCGACCGGGACGCGATCATCGCCGGCGTCATCGAGGGTCGCGAGCGCATCGCCGTCGGCCTGCACGAACCGGGCGCGCGCGCCGACCTGTCTCACTGCGCCATGCGCGCGACGCGTATGGCTGACGGCTGGACGCTGTCGGGAACGAAGACCCTGGTCCTCGGCGCCGAAAGCGCGACGCGCCTCATCGTGACGGCCAAGGTCGATGAGCGACGCGCGGGGGTCCCCGAGGGGATCGGCCTCTTCCGGATCGACGCGATGGCGGCCGCAGCCGAAGGGCGGCGCTATCGGTTGCGCGACGGAACCTCCGCGTCGGACCTCGTACTGACGGATCTGGCGCTGCCGGACGCGGCGCTCGCCGCCGGCCCCGATCGCGCCGGCGCCATTCTCGAACGCGCGCTCGCCGCGACACGGCTCTGTCTCGCCGCCGAAGCGAGCGGGATCATCCGGTCGATCGTCGCGGTCGCCGCCCGCTATGCGAGCGAGCGTCAGCAGTTCGGCCAACCGATCGGCGCCTTCCAGGTGATCCAGCACCGCCTCGCCGACATGGCGCTCCTCGCCGATCAGTCGGCCGCATTGGCGGCGCAGATCGCGCTCCGTTCGGACGACCGCGTCGCCATCGACCGCGCCTATCGAGCTGTCGCCGACATGGGGATGACGGCCGCAAAAGCCGCCATCCAGCTGCATGGCGGCTACGGAATGAGCGAAGATTTGCCCTGCGGCCGGGCGCTCCGCCGGATGATGACGATCGCGCTCATGTTCTGAGCTGCGGGCGCGGCCGGAGTCGCATTCCCTTCGTCCGTATGCGATGATGCGACTATAAGTCGAAAGCACATTCGCTGATCAAGGGATTGCGACTTTGGCCATGAGGCTCGACACGCGTGCGCTGTCGCGCGCCGATCTTCCGGCGGTGGCGACCATTCTTGACGCCACGGGCCTGTTTCCATCCGCGCTATTGCCCGCGATGGCGGAACCCTTTCTCTCCGGATCGGCCGATCACAGCTGGCTGGTGGTCTGCGATGAGAAATCGGTGCTGGGATTTGCGTACAGCGAGCCCGAACGCATGACCAACGAGACCTATAATCTGCTGGCGATCGCTGTGACGCCGGACCGCCAGAGCGGCGGCGTCGGAAAGCACCTCGTCAGCGCCGTCAAGGAGCAGCTCGCCGGCAAGGGCGGCCGCCTTCTGATCGTCGAAACGTCGTCGCTCGATGAATACGAGGGCGTGCGCGCCTTCTATCGGGCTCAGGCGTTCACGCACGAGGCGACCATTCGCGACTTTTACGCCGAGCGAGAGCACAAGCTCGTCTTCTGGAAGAAGCTCTGAACGGGCGCCGGCGCAGCGCTTGATCAACCCGGGACCGCCTTGAATTTCCGCGCCGGCGGATGCGCCGCCATGTCGTGGTCGCAGCCGGTGAGTTCGCGCACCAGGGCGCTGAGGGTCGCGAAGCGGTCGCGCAGGAGCCCGCGCGGCGTCGCGCCAAGCTGGTTGCACAAGGACGCCGCCGCCGCGACCGCGACGCCATGCTGCGCGCCATTGCCCATCAGCTTGGTCGCCGTGCCGGCGATATGGGTGACGCTGATATGCTTGCCGGCCATGAGCAGGTTGTCGATGTTGGAGGAGTACAGGCAGCGGAACGGTATCTCGTAGGATTGCCGGTCGCGCATGTCGAAGATCCAGTCCTTGAGGCGGAAGTCGTATTTGCCCTCGCCCGGGTCCCAGGCGCAGTGGATGCAGAAGGACCCGTCATTGGCGATCAGTCCGTCGTCGAAGCGCGTGTGGTTGCGGATGTCTAGTTCCGTCAGCACGTAGTCGCCGCGATAGCGCCGGAATTCGCCTTGCGCGGCGACATAGGCCATCCATTCGAATTCGAGATTGGCGTAGGCCTCGGGTTCGAGACGCTTGACGTTGGAAAATGTTCCGTACAGCGCCCGCATCAGATAATCGCGCACCAGCTCGCCGGACGTATACGGATCGAGCCACTGGCCGTATTCCCAGAAATGCGTCGCGGGAAAGACGTCGTTTTTCGATCCGAAGCGGAACGCCGGGGTCGCGGGATTGGCGCCGGCGCTTGGGCCGGGGCCGTTTTCCTCGCCGGTCCGGATCAGTTGCCCGCTGAGATTGGCGTAATCCTTCGCCACTTCGACGGCCCAGGGCACGTCGGGGAAGGGAACGGGGCGGTCGGCCATCCGTGTCCGGAAGAACAACGTGTTGCCGTGATGCATGGCGTCGGCGACTTCGGGCGCATAGGGCTCGCCATAGTCGGCGCGGGATTCGCGGCCGAACATGGTGTCGGCGCCGACCAGCACGCCGAGCGCCGCCGTGCCGCTGGCGTCGATGAACATGCGTGCGCGAAACCGGCGCTCGACGCCGCCGCGCGCCGCAACTGCATCGACCGAGACGATCCGGTCGCCCGCGCGCGCCGCTGCGACGATGCGGTGTTCGAGGAAGATTGACGCCGTCGGCTCGGCCTTGAGCAGCGACAGCGCCGCAAGATCGCCGTCGGGCGTGCGCTCGGCGAGCTGCCGCAAGAGCGCGCCTTGCGTCCCGCGCGGCATCAGGCCGATCTCCTTGCTGGCGTTGCCGCCCAGCACCGGGCGGTCATGGATAAGCGCGACACGCTGGCCGAGCCGGGCGGCCGCGAGCGCCGCCGCGCATCCCGAAACGCCGCCGCCGACGATGATGACGTCATAGTCTCCGGCGTCGACCGGATGCTCGGGCAGGCCGCGCAGAGCCCGCCGCCAACCGCGCGCTTCCGCAACGCCGTTCGGCGGCGCGGCCGGGTCGGCGCTGAAATAGATCGCGTCGCAACGCCCGTCGAAACCGGTGAGGTCATGCAGCGCGAGGCTGACCGCGCCTTCCGCAAGATCGACCGTTCCCGCATATTGCCATGACCAATCCTCGTCATTGGCGCCGAAATCCGTCGCCAGCGGCGCGCCGTTGATCAACAGCTTGAAGCGCCCGGGATGGTGGCCGGGAACCCAGTCCTTCGCGCGCACCCAGACATGATAGGCGCCGGCCTCGGCGACGCGGATCATGGTGCTCGCATCGGCGACCGGACGGCCGAGCCCGTGCGCGAGCAAATAGGGCGATCCCATGATCGTTGCGAACTGGGAATCGAGCACCCAGCCGCCATGGTCAGCGAAATCCTCTGCTTCGATGAGGATGGAACGAACGGCGGCCTGATGAGACGACGCTTGATTCAAGTTTTCGCCTCGCGACAACGGGCGGGTCATGCTTGAGTTTTGAACGGCTTGCGCAACGTCAGTTCACACCTTTGTCCCGATCGGTCCAATAGGGAGCGCGCAGCTCCCGCTTCAGAACCTTTCCAGCGGCGGAGATAGGAAGCGGCGCGTCGCGGAATTCGATCGATTGGGGGCATTTGTAGCCCGCAATCTTGGTCTTGCAGTGGGCGATCAGATCGGCAGGCGTCGACTGGGTGCCGGGCTTCAGCCTGACGACGGCGTGCACGCGCTCGCCCCATTTTTCGTCGGGCACGCCGATGACCGCGCATTCGGCGACATCGGGGTGCGTGCTGAGCGCGCTTTCGGTTTCGGTCGAATAGACATTTTCGCCGCCGGAAATGATCATGTCCTTGGTGCGATCGACGATGTAGAGATATCCGTCGCCGTCGATATACCCGGCGTCGCCGCTCATGATCCAACCGTCCCTCAGCGTTTTCGCGGTCTCTTCGAGACGGTTCCAGTAACCGAGCATTGCGCCAGTGCTGCGAATGGCGATTTCGCCGATCTTCCCTTGCGGCGCGTCAACGCCATTCTCGTCGACGATTCTCAGCTCACTGAACACAATGGGCTTTCCTGCTGAGCGGAGTCTGTGCGCGTTCGGCCCATCGGGATCGTGATCTTCGGGTCCGAGCAATGTGCAAATCCCCGCCGTCTCCGTTTGCCCATAACCCTGGCTGAATGCGGCATGGGGCAAGCGGCGCAGACACTGGCGCAATATGCCTTCCGGCATCGGCGAGGCGCCGTAGGCCGCGCGCTTCAAGCTGGACAGGTCAGCGGACGCCGCATTGGGATGTGACAACAGCATGCCCCACATGGAGGGCACTAGGCTCAGCGTGCTCACCCGATCCGTCTCGATGCAGTGCAGAATGGCTGCGATATCAAAGCCCGGCTGCATGATCAGAGGAACGCCGGTGATCGCCGCAGCAATCGCCAATTGTGCGCCCGCCAAATGGAACATCGGAAGCACGCACAGAATCGGCCGTTCCTTATCTGACTCATCCTGCGACGCGCTTGCTCCCAGCAATGTGGCGACCAGGCTGGTGTGGGCGAGCATCACCCCCTTCGGATCGCCCGTCGTTCCTCCCGTATAAAATATGCCGGCGAGGTCTTCGCCGCCCCCGCCCAATTCTCCGGTTGGGCGTCCGCTCCGGCGCAGCTCATCGTAGGTCAACGCGCCATGCAGCGCATCCCGATCGCCCATGAACAGGACTCGCGGACCGGTCATGCCAAAGTCAAGAGCGCCCGCCATCGGCGCGAACGCGTCATCGACGACTACAGCTTTCGGGCTGCTATCCTTGAGACCGTAACGCACTTCATCGATCGACCAGCGGGTGTTGACCGGAACGACTACAGCTGAAAGGCGCCAGCAGGCGAAAAGCATTTCGACGTAACGATCGCTGTTCAGCGCAAGGATCGCCACGCGATCGCCAGCGCCGACGCCTTGCGCGCGCAGTCCGCCCGCTAATTCTTCCGTCGCGCGATTAATGGACGCCCAAGTTGACCGGCGCGCTTCAAAGCGGATCGCTTCCTTGTCCCCAGCATGTCGGGCCGCGCGTTCGATGAATTGCGTCAAATGGATCTTGCTCATGCGCCTCCGCCTTCGGGATCTGAAAAATGTTCGCCGTCACACGACGGCGGCGATCGCCTCCGCCAAGGCTTCCGGCATAGACAAGAAGGGCGAATGCGAGGCACGCAGCGTCGCGACTTTCTCGCAAGGCTGACGGGCCAGCATTTCGTCCTGTCGCGCAATGGAGAGCGCCTTGTCCTCCGTGCACCGAATATAAGATCGCGGCACAACGCCAAATTTGTCGGCGGTCAGACGCACGCGATCGAGCGCGGGTCTCAACGGCTCTGTCGACAAGCGTTCTTGCGCCCAGCGCCTCTGCTCTTCCGTGCAATCGCCATAGAAGACTTCCGCGCCTGGGCCAGGCAGAATGGTCACTTGTCCGCTCAGGAGCGACGCGCGTATTCCCTTGTGCAAACTTGACGCCGTATCTCCGCGCCCGAGCGCAGCCATGCTGTCGCCGTCGCGTGGAAGCCACGCCGTTACAAACACGAGCCTTTGAAAGCGCTCCGGCCGACGCTGCGCCGCGGCTGAGATCACCATCCCGCCCATGGAATGCCCGACCGCGATAACCGGCGCTTCCGTGCGCGACGCCACGTCAAGGACGGCCTCGGCATAGTCGTCGAGCCGGTACGACCAGCCGGACTTCCGCGTCTTTTCGCGACCGGGCAAATCCACCGTGTGCGTTGCAAAACCGCGCGCATGTAGATGCGGCCGTAACTCCGTCCAGCACCAACTTCCGTGATTGGCGCCATGCACCAGGAGCAAATGCCGCGTTTCCATGGTCAAGGGACTTCGTTCGACAGGATCAGCGTCGCGCAGGCGGACCAGAATCCGCCCCAACCGTGCACGAGCGAGGTCTTGACGCCTTCGACTTGAGCATCCGCTTCGCCGCGCAATTGGCGCACGGCCTCCAGCATGCAAAGCATGCCATATGAGCCCGAGTGGGCGTATGCGAGGCCGCCGCCATTGGTGTTCATCGGCAGCGATCCGCCGGGCCGCGTGCGCCCTTCCGTGATGAACGCGCCGCTTTCGCCCACACGCGTAAAGCCAAGTCCTTCAAGGCCGAAAATCGGATTGTGGGCGAAGGCGTCATAGATCATGAGGTGCCCGATATCGCGGTGTGAAACGCCAGCGGATGCGAAGGCAGCCGCGCCGGAGGTGCGGATGAAATCGGGCTCCATGGGGTTGCGCGTTCCCGCAGGCGAGCACGGCCCGTTCTCGATCGCTGCGCCCGTTCCAAGCACATAGACCGGCCGCGTGGGAAAGTCCTTCGCGCGCGCCCGCGACGTCACAATCATGGCGCCGCCTGCGTCCGAGACGAGGCAACACATCGCGCGGCGGATCGGCCATGCGACCATCGGCGACGCCAAGACTTCGTCTACGGAGATGGGCGTCTTGAGCTTCGCACGCCTGTTTTTGGCCGCCCATTCCCGTTGGACGACGGGCACCATGGCGATCTGCTCTTCGGTGAGGCCGTACTTGCTCATGTAGCGGGCCAGAAACAGCCCGAACAGCGAGGCCGACAAACTCATGCCGACATACGGAAAATCGAATTGTTGCTCTATCGATCCTGGGGCGAGCGTGTCGTATTTGTTGGGCGCCATTTGATGGCTGCGGCCGGATTCTCCGTAAACGATCAGCACAGTTTGGCAGTATCCGGCGTGAATGGCGGCCATCGCGCTCCGGAGGTGGAACATCCACGAGCAACCGCCGATGCCAGTGCCGTCCACCCACTTAGGGTAGATGCCGAGCGCCTGCGAAACGTTGCCGACCGGAAGATAGCTGACCGTCAGACCATCGATGTCTGACGCTTTGAGCCCTGCGTCAGCGAGCGCGTTGGCGGCGCCATCAAGCGCGAGCCCCATCGACGAAAACTCTGGCACCGTGCCGATCGAGGTCGATTCCGCCGCCCCGACGATGGCGTATTCTCCGGGCCTGATCATTTCGAAATCTCTGAGCCTGTCGGCCGAAAGCAGAGCATGTTCGGTTGATCCCCGAAGGGAACCCAAACGGCTTCGAGCCGCATATCGATTCGCAGCGTCGCCGGGTCGGCATCGCACTCAACAAGGGTCGAGATTAGTCGCGGTCCCTCCTCCAGCTGAACCAACGCCACGACCATTGGCCCTTTACGGTTCCATTGAGGAAAGGGCGTGGGCGTGATGGAGTAACTGTAAAGACTAGCTCGTCCTGAAATGTCCCTCCATCGCGTGTTGCGCGAGGAGCATTTCGGGCAAAGGGGGGCAGGCGGAAAATAGAATTCGTCGCATGCATCGCAGGATTGGATCCTCAGCTTGCGCTCCGCTGCGCCGTCCCAAAACGGTTGCGACTCTGGCAGCACGACCGGTTCAAGCTTCATGGCGGTTCCAAGGCTCGACCACTGATAGGAAGGCTCCGGGCAACGTAAGTCAGATACTGAACATTTGTCCAGCCAGTCGGAACTTTGTCGCTTTCGAAACAAAACCGAGTAGACGAACGCGGCCGTTATTGGCGCCTAGGCGGCGGGCGCCAATTGGCTGACCATCACTCACAATGTGGTCCATCAGCTTGCCGTGCCCCTTGTCACGTTTTCGGTGATTACCCCGGAGAAGCGCTCGACCCTATGCAACTATGTGGAATTGGTCGGCGTCAGGTGGACATGCCAACGCGGACGGTTGATCAGCCAGTCGAGGATCAAATGGGTCCTGTGGGTGGCGTAGCAGCGCATCACGAGGTGGACGTTCAGATCGGCCGGAATAGCTGCCTCAAGGCGCTCGAGAAAGCGGCGGGACTCGATGGCGCGGTGACGCAGCTAGCATGCGCCGATGACCCCGCCGGTCACGACGTCCAGCGCGGCGAACAGGGTGCCGGCGCCATGGCGCGTGTAGTCGTGGCAGCCGCGCGGGGACTGTCCCGGCCGCATCGGCAGCATGGACTGGCTGCGGTCCAGCGCCTGGATCTGGCTTTTCTCGTTCACGCACAACGCCGGTGCGCGGTCGGGTGGCGCCCTATGCAAGCACCACCACATCGCGAACCGTGGCGACAAAGTCCCGGTCGGTCGACAGCTTGAAGGTCTCCAGCCGGTGCGGCTGCAAACTGAACGCAGACCCGACGCGCTACAGGGTCGAGACGGGCAGACCGCTCGCGCGCCATGCTACGGGAACTCCAATGCGTCGCATCAGGCGGGTGCTTTGCAGCGTATGTGCGATCAGCTGTTCGATCCGCTGATCGTCGATCGAGCGCGGCGCCCCCGAACGAGGCTCGTCACGCAGGCCAGCGACCAGCTGATCGAGGAAAAGACTGCGCCATTTCCGCACCGTCCACGGGTCGCAAGACAGCGCTGCCGCGACCTGTCTGTGCTTCGCGCCGGCAGCGCCCGCCAGCACGATACGCGCCCGCAAAGCCAACCTCTGTGCCGTCATCCGACGGGCAGCCAGCCCGCAGAGTTCAGCCCGCTCCGCCTCGCTCAGTTCAATCAACGCATGCCGACGATTCGCGATCGCCGCCTCGTCCCAGTTCAGACCAGCGTAGCAAAATCGGCGCGAACATGAACTTAACATTAGGGCTAGTTACCAGGCCGAAATCAAGACGCTTTGCGAGCGCTCATGCCAACCCGATCAAAATCTGGCTTGTGAACGCGACAGGTTCCGGAGGATTGATGAGTTCGACACGGGCAAAGCCTTCGGATCGGGGGCACGAAAGAAGGTCAGGCAACGGACATGGAGCAGAAGCACAACGCAGCCGAAACAAAACGACAGTCGGCCGTAAGCCTCATCTCGGGCAAAGTCATATCGATTCCGGATGTCAACAAGGCGCCGATGCCGTCTCTGGGCGGATCCGGCGTCATTCTCAACGGCGAGCCCGCAAAGGGCTTCGGCGCCATCAGCTCCGCTTGCGGTTATCCTGACGTCCTCAGCCACAGGCGCAAGTTCGGTCTTCTCATCCCCGCGACGAACACGACGATGGAGGCGGAGGTATGGCGGCTGATCTGCGCCAATCCCACGCTACAGGGCATCGGTCTGCACACGGCAAATGTGATCACACCGCGGCCGAAGTTCGGCAACCCGGAAGAACTCGCCATCTACCAGCATGATTTTCTGGCCGGCCTGCAACTGGCTGTTGAGCAGGTGCAACTGGCGGAGCCGGAATACTTGATCATGGGCATGAGCCTGGAGCACATCCTCGCCGGTATCGGCCCGATCCGCGCCGCCATGGACGACGTCGGCGCGCTGACGCATCTCGCCTGGTCCACTTGGCATGACGCCGCGGAAGCGGCTCTGCGCAAAGTCGGCGCGAAACGCATCGGTCTGCTGACGCCCTTCGAGGCCGCCGGCAACCGTAATGCCGAGCGTATGTTCAGGGATCTCGGCTTCAACGTCGCGGCAAGCGTCGGCTTCTGCTGCGAATTCGCCCTTCATATCGCGCATATCCCGGACTGGGCGAAGGAGAAGGCCATCGTGGAGTTGCTGGCGACAGCCGGCAACAGGTTGGACGCCATCGTCCAATGCGGCACAAACATGAGCCTCTCGCAGGTATCGGCGCGCCTGGAGCCGCGGCTGGGCATTCCTATCATCGGCATCAACGGCGCATTGCTCTGGCATGCGCTCCGGGAGAATGGCATCGGCACTCCCATCCATGGCGGCAGCCTGCTGTTGAGCGAATTCTGATGATCACGAACGTAAGAACCATATGAATGAAACAAAATCGCATGGTGTGATTGCAGCCATTCCGACACCTCTTGCAAAGGCTGGCGCTCCCGACCGTCAGTGTCTGGTCGCGTTCGCAATGCACCTGCTCGCCGAAGCGGCCTTAGGCAGCTAGCGCGCCAAAACTGGGTTTGTTCGTAGGCGGTTGATGCCGGATGATTGTCGGCATGACGGAACCGCTGATCACCCAATCGCTGAAGGACAAGCACGCCGAGATCCACGGGCGGGTCGCGGCGCATCAGTCAGAGATTGCGCAGGCCAAGCACGATCTCGCGCATATCAATACGTCGATCATCCTCTTCACCGATCCTGAGCAGCAGCGGGCGCGGTACATCGTCAGCCACGGCTTCTTCGTCGTCCGTGAACAACGCATGAGCGTCTGATTCTGGTGCGGTATTGCGGGCCGTTGAAGTAATCGATTTTGCAAGAATTGCTGCTGGCCGCCGTCGAAAAGCGCGCCGGCCTCGCCAAAGAGAGCAGCGTCGCCTTGCGTCAGTCCCAATGTGCGGGTCGCCAAGCGCGCGAGCCTGACGGCGGGGCGCTGCGCGCGCACCAAAAAATGGAAGCGCTATCGGCACGAAATCAAATTCCTGCGCGTCCGGCTAGGCCGGCTGATCCGCGACATCCGCCGCAACATCGCCGGCGATGAACGCCTCGAGAAGGTCTTTGCCGAACCTTTGCCGACGATGCGAAAGTCCGGCTCTTCAGCGACCGACGCTTTACCTGTGAGGCGCGTCACGGGGATCACGGCTTGCGCGAAAGCGTCACGGCATCGGACCGAAGATCGCGGCGATGCGCCCCAGAACGACGCCGAGTTCCGTGTGGCGGTAATAGAACAGCATCACCAATGACGAAACGAGTGTGAGGCACGCGGCGGCGAAGAGCCCGCCGCCGTCTTCATTTGGGTCCGTCGTCAGCGGGGTCCACAGATGGAAGTTCACCGCGCCGAGCATGATGGCGAGCGCGATGAGCGAACCCAGCGCTTGCAAATGATGCATGCCGGGGAGAATGCCGACGAGCAGCAATGCGGCGGCGACAAGCTCAGCCGAACCGATGACATATTGGCTGAACAATCCTGTATGCGCGAAAAGGCCGGGAAGACCGATAGATTCCGCCCAATCGTTCAGCAGTCCGAAAATTCGTTGCGTCTTCGGATGATCGGCGAATTTGTACCGCAGGCTGTCGAGAAACACCGCTGACATAAAAACGGCGATGGCGTTCGGCGCCAGCCAATTAAGGAAAGTCCACATCGCTCGTCGCTCTCCAAATTCGGTCCTTGCTCGCCGCAAGCAGCTTGCGTTGAGAATGACCCCGCGGATAGCGCGAAAGCCGCGTGTCGACGCGGCCTAGCTCAATTTGGCTCGGCGTTACGGAGCCGGCGCTTGTTCCTTCCAGGCGCCCTGTTTCTTTAGGGCGTCGGCGACCTCGCGCGGCATGTATTTTTCGTCGTGCTTGGCGAGCACTTCGAACGCCTGCAATTCCCCGCCGACAAGGCGGCCCTGCACCACGACGCCCTGGCCTTCGCGGAAAAGGTCCGGGAGGAGGCCACGATAGGCGACAGCCGTCTTCTCGTCCCGATCCTTGACGATGAAATGCACAGACGCGGTGTCGACGTCGTGACTGACGCTTCCCGTCTCGACAAGCCCGCCAAGGCGGATGAGCCCATGCGGCGGCTCAGCCAGTTTGGCGAGATCGGACGGCGTGTAGAAATAAGCGACGGCGTCGCCGAGCGCGGCCTTCACAAGCGCGGCCGAAAGCGCGGCGACGGATAGGACCGCCCCGATAAAGGCGACACGGCGATTGCGACGTGCGTTGACGGCGAGGAGCGCGATCATAGCGCCGCTTCCGCGCGCAACGTCGCCGGCGCGTCGGCCGTACTCCGCTCGAGCCGTTCGACGCGACGCGCGAGGAGAGCGTTGCGCATCGACGCGAGGACGAGCGCGCCATAGGCCGCCATATAGGCCGTCCCCATCAGCAGCAGCGGCGTCAGCATTGAGCCGTGAATCGCGGGACCGTCGCCGCGGAAAACGCTCGCCGGCTGGTGCAGGCTGTTCCACCAGTCGACCGAAAACTTGATGATCGGCACGTTGACGAAGCCGACGAGGGCGACGATCGCAGCAAGCCGCGCTGCCCGGGTCTTGTCTTCGACCGCCTCCCATACGGCGATATAGCCAAGATAAAGAAAGAACAGCACGAGAACCGAGGTGAGCCGCGCGTCCCAGGCCCACCATGTGCCCCACATGGGCTTGCCCCACAGCGAGCCCGTCATCAGCGCCAGCGCCGTGAAGACCGCGCCGATCGGCGCCGTCGCCCGCGCCGCGACGTCGGCGATCGGATGTTTGAAGATGAAGCCAGCCGCGGAAGCGAAGGCCATGGTGGAATAGCAGAAGAGCGCCATCCACGCCGCCGGCACATGGACATACATGATGCGCACGGTCTCGCCCTGCTGATAGTCCGCTGGCGAATTGAACAGAGCGTGCCACAGGCCGATCGCGCCGCAGGCGATCGCCGCGCCCGTCAAAAGGGGCTGCAGGCGGACGGCGAGGCGCTCGAAACGCTCAGGATTGGCGAGGTCGATCTTCATGAGATCCAGAGGGGAAAGAACCAAGAGCGATCGGTTGAGTATAGACGTCGACCGCCACAGAAGCAGACGCCGGAACGGGGAGCGCCGTCATCGCAAACGTGCGGCGCGCCAGTTCTCCGGCGGCGCGCGCCTTCCAAGGCCTTCAAGGTCTCTGAGCCTTCGGGTGAGATCGTTTCCGCGCTTCCAGATCGCGTGAACGAGACCGCCGATTCCGACCGCCGTTACGATATAGGCCGGCCATACATAGGCGGCGTATTCGCTCGCATGAATGAAATCCTGCATGCCTTCAGCCTAAAGAACAAAGACCGCTCGAGATTGCAGGAACGGCGCATTCCAATTCGCGAATGGGTGTTGCAGATGGGAAGGAATAGGCGCGAATGCCGCCAGCACGCCCCTCCGCGACCGTCGCGCCTCTCAGAAAAAGCAAGCGACGCGAGCCCGCGCGAGCATCGTGCGAGGAAGGGAACTCCGCTCGGCGGCGATCGGTTCAGGCTGCTGCGTGTGCGAAGTTGATAGCGCACTTCGCCCAGCATTCGCGGAGCGCGCCGACCAGACGATCGATGTCGTCCTCGCCATGGACCGGCGAGGGCGTGATGCGCAGACGTTCGGCGCCGCGCGCAACCGTCGGATAGTTGATCGGCTGCACATAGATTGCGTGCCGCTCTAGCAGCCAATCGCTGATCTGCTTGCAGTGCTTGGCGCTGCCGACCATCACGGGAATGATGTGGCTCGTATTGTCGAGCATCGGAATGCCCGCCGCCTTCAGGCGCGCCCGCACCGTCGCGACCCGATCGCGATGCGCTGCGCGCTCCGCGCCGCTCTCCTTCAAATGACGGATAGAGGCGACTGCGCCCGCTGCGAGCGCCGGGGGGAGGGCGGTGGTGAAAATGAAGCCCGACGCGAAGCTCCGCACGAAGTCGACGGTCGCGCAGGCGCCGGCGATGTAGCCGCCGAGAACGCCGAAGGCCTTGCCGAGCGTCCCCTCGATTACGTCGATGCGGTGCATCAGCCCCTCACGCTCGGCGATGCCGCCGCCGCGCGGGCCGTAGAGGCCCACGGCGTGAACTTCGTCGAGGTAGGACATCGCGCCGTGCGCCTCGCACACCTCGACGATCTCGCGGATCGGTGCGATGTCGCCGTCCATAGAGTAGACGCTCTCGAAAGCGACGAGCTTGGGCCGATCCTTGTCCGCCGCGGCGAGCCGGCGCGCCAGGTCGCGCCAATCGTTGTGCGCGAAGATTTGCCGCTCGGCCCGGCTGTGGCGGATGCCCTCGATCATCGAGGCATGGTTGCAGGCGTCGGAGAGGACGAGGCAGTCAGGAAGCCGCGACGCCAGCGTGCACAGGGTCGCCGAATTCGAGACATAGCCAGAGGTGAAGATCAGCGCCGCCTCTTTCGCGTGGAGATCCGCAAGTTCTGCCTCGAGCAGATGATGCTGATGCGTCGTGCCGGAGATGTTGCGCGTGCCGCCGGCGCCTGCGCCGCATTTGTCGAGCGTCTCGTGCATGGCGGCGAGCACTTTGGGGTGCTGGCCCATGCCGAGATAATCGTTGGAGCACCAGACGGTGACTTCGCTCTGCGCGCCGTCGACATGGCGCGTCGCCTGCGGAAACGCGCCCCGGCGCCGTTCGAGCTCGGCGAAACTACGGTAGCGCCCCTCATCCTTAAGGCCGTCGAGCTCTGTCTGGAAAAACGCATTATAGTCCATTGGCGCTCCACATCCGGCGTCGCGCGAGGGCGAGCCCTAAAAGAGGCGGGCGGATCCGCCCGCTTGTCCGGCGGCTCCGTCACACGGCGATGTCGAAGCGGTCGAGCATCATGACCTTGTGCCAGGCGGCGACGAAGTCGGCGACGAATTTCGCCCCGGCGTCGCGCGCGCCATAGACCTCCGCCACGGCGCGAAGGACGGAGTTGGAACCGAAAGCGAGGTCGACGCGCGTCGCCGTCCATTTGAGCGCGCCGGTCGCGCGCACGCGCCCCTCGAAATGATCTTTCGTCGGGGTCCAGACGATTTCGGGGTCAAGGAGATTGACGAAGATGTCCGTTGAAAGCACGCCCGGACGATCGGTCAGCACGCCATGCGACGCGCCCGCGGCGGTGACGCCGAGCGCCCGCATGCCGCCTAGGAGGACGGTCATTTCCGGCGGGGAGAGGTCGAGCTTCTGGGCGCGATCGACCAGCAAGGCTTCAGGCGTGTCCGGCAGCTCCGCCGCCTGCCAGTTGCGGAACCCGTCGGCGGCGGGTTCGAGCACCGCGAAACTGTGCGCGTCCGTCTCAGCGTCGCCAGCGTCCGTCCGTCCGGGTACGAAGGGCACGCTGACCGGATAGCCGGCCGCCTCGGCCGCCTGCTCGATCGCGGCGCAGCCGCCGAGAACGATGAGATCCGCGAGGCTGACGCGCTTTCCGGCGCCGGCGCCGGCGTTGAAGGCGGCGCGCACATTTTCCAGCGCGGCTAGCGTGCGCGCGAGTTCCGCAGGCTGATTGACGGCCCAATCCTTTTGCGGCGCAAGGCGGATGCGCGCGCCATTGGCGCCGCCGCGCTTGTCGCCGCTGCGGAATGTCGAGGCCGACGCCCAGGCGGTGCGCACGAGAAGCTGCGGCGCAAGCCCGAGCCCGAGAAGCAACGTCTTCAGGCGTGCGATGTCGTCGCCGTCGATCAGCGCGTGGTCGACGGGCGGCACCGGGTCCTGCCAGATCAACACTTCCTTGGGCACGAGCTTGCCGAGATAGCGGCTGCGCGGGCCCATATCGCGATGGGTGAGCTTGAACCAGGCGCGCGCAAACGCGTCGGCGAAGAGCTTGTGATCGGCGTGATACCGCCGCGAGATCTTCTCATAGGCGGGGTCCAGGCGCAGCGCCATGTCGGCGGTCGTCATCATCGGCGGATGACGGCGCTTCGCGTCGTGGGCGTCCGGCACGAGGGATTGGGCCTCGGGGTTTTTCGGCTTCCATTGAAAGGCTCCCGCCGGCGATTTCGTCAGCTCCCAGTCGAAGCCGAACAGCATGTCGAAAAAGCTCATGTCCCATTTCGTCGGCGTCGGCGTCCACGCGCCTTCGATGCCGCTGGTGATGGCGTCGCCGCCGCGGCCGCTGCCGAAAGTCGAGAGCCAGCCGAGCCCCATCGCCTCGACAGGCGCGCCTTCGGGTTCGGGGCCGACGTGACTGGCGGGGCCTGCGCCATGCGCCTTGCCGAAGGTGTGTCCGCCGGCGACGAGCGCGACGGTCTCCTCGTCGTTCATCGCCATGCGCGCGAAGGTTTCGCGGATGTCGCGCGCCGAAGCGACCGGATCCGGTTTGCCATTCGGTCCTTCCGGATTGACGTAAATGAGGCCCATCTGGACGGCGCCGAGGTCACCCGCAAGGACGCGATCGCCGCTGTAGCGTTCGTCGCCGAGCCATTTGGATTCAGGGCCCCAGTCGATGTCGAGCTCAGGCTCCCAGACGTCGGCGCGGCCGCCGCCGAAACCGAAGGTCTTGAAGCCCATCGATTCGAGCGCGACATTGCCCGCGAGAATCATCAGGTCGGCCCAGGACAAAGCCGCGCCGTATTTCTGTTTGATCGGCCAAAGCAGCCGCCGCGCCTTGTCGAGATTGCCATTGTCAGGCCACGAATTGAGCGGGGCGAAGCGCTGCGTTCCCGAACTCGCGCCGCCGCGGCCGTCGCCGATCCTGTAGGTGCCGGCGCTGTGCCACGCCATGCGGATGAACAACGGTCCATAGTGGCCGTAATCGGCCGGCCACCAGTCCTTTGAGTCCGTCATCAGCGCGGAGAGATCGGCGATCACCGCGTCGAGATCGAGCCTCCTGAAGGCGCGCGCATAGTCGAATTCGCCGCCCATTGGATCACTGCGCGCGCTGTGCTGGCGCAGGAGGTCAAGATTCATCTGTCCCGGCCACCAGTCGCGATGCGTCAGGGGACGGCGCCGAAGCGCGTGGTCGACCGGGCAGCTTGCTTCAGCAGTCATCGCGATAACCCTCCAAAAACTGCGCCCTGCACTAGGCCACGAGGTCCTCTTAAGCCAGTCTTCGTACCGCCCGCTGCGACATTCCGTTCGGTCTCACGAACGGCGGTGTTAGCCGGGCCCCCCCCCGCCGGCTGCAAAGCCGGCGAGCGAGCGGAGCTTGGGCTGGCCGTCGCAGACCGCTTTCGTGAACGCGATGTGCTGCGGTTGGCCTGCACCACTGCGCCGATTTCCGGGCTCGTCACGGTGCGCCGGGAAAAGCCCCACATTCCGTCCTCGATTTCATGGATCATGACCCAGTCGCCGCCGCGATTGGTAAATGTGCTTTCGACCCAGAGTACTTCGTCTGGGAAAGGCTGGATGTTGCGTTGAAATTCAGTCTTGACGGCCTGTGAACTCGATCCCTTCGGGAACACTGTGTCGATCATAAAACGACCGCTTTTGGGCGACTTTGCATCAATCTTTCCGGCGACGTACCAATCTGAGCGAGCGTCGGCCTACTGGAAAATGATATTCGCGAAGGAGCGCCCAACGTCCTTGTCCTCGCCGATCTGGCCGATGCGCACGAAACCATCAACCAGGCGGTCTTTCTGTTCACGGGTGAAAGGCCTATCTGGTGGGTGACACAGACGCGCGGCATGAACTTCTCCTTATTCAGGAAGCTGCGCCAGTGTGCCTGTCGCGCCGGCATTATCTGTGAAGATTGGCGCACCACTCCTGCGCGGCGAATGCACAAGACCGCGAGACGCGACGGAGCGAGCCTCCGATCGTGCCCAAGCCTATCAGGCTTTCTGCGCCGCCGCCGCGCCGTGACGGCAAAGGAACCCGTCAATGAGCTTCGCGCAAAGAGTTTACGCGCTCACCCCGGGGTTCAATGAAGCCGCCGCACGGCAAGTTTTCGAGAGCGCCACCAAGCTGAAAACCATGGCCGCTTACTGCCCCGATCCGAGCGCTGCCAACATTCCGGCGAAGATCGCCGCAGAGTTCAAGTCGAAATGGCCGGGCACAATTGCGAGAGACGAGCAAGGCGACAGGGTCGCTTTCGATACCGAGCTTGTGCGTGGCGTGACCGCAGATGGGCGCGCAGTCGACACGCTGCGGACAGTCAACTCCCTCGGGCCACTGCTGGGTCTCGAGAGCGTCGTAGTGGTTCACCACACCTTCTGTCGCAAAAGCCCGGTCGCCCCGAAGGCGGTCATGTGCGCGTCGTAACGTTTGGGCGCAATGAAGTTTTCGTCAGCCCGTAACGAATCGTGGGCGGGACTTTTGGACTAGCCTCCAGCCCTCCGACATCTCGGAGGGCGAGCGAAAAACACTGAAACCAAGGCCGACGCATTCGTTCGGCCAAAGGAGATGTCGTCGATGCGGCCCCGCGTCCTGATCGCCTTTTATTCTCGAACCGGGGTCTATCGAAGCGCTCGCCAAGTCTGTCGCAGCCGGCGTCGAAGACGCTGGCGGCGAAGCGCGGATGCGGCGCGCGCGAGAAGTCGTCGGGCCCGAAGTCATGGCGAAGGCGCCCGGATGGCACGACGCCGCCAAGGCGATGAATGCGCGCTACGAAGCGCCGACTGAACCCGACGCGGTGTGGGCCGACGCGATCGCCTTTGGATCGCCGACCCGCGTCGGCGGCATCGCGGCGGAGCTCAAATCCTATATCGATAGCCTCGGCGCGCTCTGGTATGAAGGCAAACTCGTCGGCAAAAGCGGGAACCGCGTTCACGTCGACGGCGACTCTCCATGGCGGCAACGAAACGTCGATCCTCTCATTCTACCCGCCAATGGCGCATCTCGGCATGATCATCGTTCCGCTTGGCTATACTGATCCTGTCGTATTCCGCGCGGGAACGCCTTACGGCGCCTCCTCAGTCTCAGGCCAGAACAATGTGCCGCCAACGACCGACGATCTTGCAGCCGCACGCGTGCAGGGGCGGCGATTGTGCGAGGTTGCTCGCGCCCTCACGCACAAGCACCACTAGAGCCAGTTGCGATCAATCTGGAGTCACAGAGCCGTCACCCTGAGGGGCCCTTTCGCTTCGCGCTTCGTGACGGAGCCGCCGCGGGCGGCGCCTCCTCGTCAGCGATTGGCTGGTTGCCGGCGGCATCGCCAAGCAGCTCAACGCTCTGAGGTTCGGGACGCCAAACCAAGCTATCGAGGAACTCTGGAGACCAGAGCCCGATGTCGTTGTCGTCAAGCCCAGCCATCACATGCCGAGACCAAACGCAAAACGTTTATCGAATGTAATGGCAGTCTCCAAGTCAACGCTTCGCTGCCGAACATCATATTCCACGACTAACGGCCATTGGATCGCGCAGGAAATTCCCGCCCGTATGAGCAATTTTGATGAGCAATTTTGACAAGCGTCGAAAGGTCCGACTCGCTAGCGTTATCCAACATCGCCTGGGCGACATGGCGAGACCGGACGCGGATATTGGGCCGCTAGTGCCGGGTACGCGCTTTAAACGCAGGAGAGACCAAGTGCGCTCTATCACGTTCGCGACTATGGCTGCCCTCGTTACTGCCTTCTTCATGTCAATGGCCGTGGCGGGAGCGGCTGTGGCGAAAGGCAAGAACCAGCGCTTTGTCGGTCATGTGTACATGCAGACCAATAGCATCAAGAACGAAATCGTTCACTATGGCCGCCTGGCCGACGGTTCGCTGGTGGTCGTCGAGCAGGTATCGACCGGCGGCGCGGGCTCGGGGATCTTCAAGCCCGTGAGTGGACAGGAATCCGCGCCAAATGCGTTTGAGGGCGCCGGAAGCGTAATATTGTCACCGGACCGCAAGTTCCTCTTCACCACCAATGGCGGCGACAACAGCGTGTCCAGTTTTGGGGTCGGCGAAGACGGGCGGCTAACGTTGCTCCATCGCCTGTCGACCGGCGAAGCGGTGACCGGCAAGAGCGGCACCGCAAAGTCGCTCGCCTATGCGTCCGCGAGCCGGACTTTGTTCGTCTTGCACGCCTTTGGCCCCAATCACATCCGCGCGTTCAGTGTCGACAACGGCAAACTAACGCTTAGACCCGAAGTCCATACGGTCAACACCGTGACCAAGACTGACCGCATTCCCACGCATCTAGTGCTGTCGCCCGACCAAAGGTTCCTGCTTGTCGATATCCTCTTCGACTTCCGGCCAGCCGCAAATGCCGACGGCACGCCAAAGCTCGTCGTCGCCAATGCGCCCGATCCGGATGGCTTGGTGGTGTTCCCGGTCGGGGGCGATGGCAGCCTTGGCAAACCGTCGTTCCAGGATGCGGGGGGCGGCGGCCCCTTCTACGTCGCATTTCTCAATGGCAGCAAGGATCAATTCCTGAACGGCGTCGCCGTCGGCGACGGTGTCTTGATGAGCAGCATCGATGCCCAAGGGAAGGTATCGAATTCGCCGCTCGTCGAGATCGATACCACGTTGGGCAAGCCGTCCGAGTTGTGCTGGCTGGCAATCACGTCGGACAACAAACTCGTGTTCGCGACCAATTTCGGGTACAGCTATGTCTCCAGCTTCAGGATTATCGATGGCAAGCTAAGTCTAGCCAAAGACCCGGCGAGCGCCGTCGTTCCTGGTGACGGCAAATTCCTGGCAGTCAACAATCTCGTCAGCAGCGGTCCGAGTGATAGCTGGATTTCCCCCGACGACAAATTCTTCTACCAGATCTACGGCAATGCCTCTGCGTTGGTTGCCTATCGCATCAACAAACGTAGCGCGAGCCTTAAGGAAATCGCCCGTGTAACGATCCCCTATAACAGCCCTCAAGGGCTCGCGGGGTACTAATCTGGGTTCAGTTCAGGTTTTGTATAGCGCATACACCGCTCGCTTGTGGCCGAGTGCACCTGGCGCGGACGTGGTTGCTGCTGGCGAGCAGATTCCAGGATGACCAGCTGAGGCGCCCCCGGAAAACGGGACCGATTTGAGGTAGATTTTTCCGCTTATGATCCCTGGCCGGGAGGAGTGGAAAGGCATGACAGCGTCGAAGTTTTCGAACGCGCAAAAGGCGTTCATTGTGAAGCAGGGCCAGGAAGGCGTTCCGGCCGACGAGATCTGCCGGAAGGCCGGAATAAGCCAGGCGGCCCATTTCGACTGGCGAAAGTAGTACGCCGGGCTGATGCCGTCCGACATGAATCGGCTGCGCGAGCTTGAGGAAGAGAACAGCCGGCTGAAGAAGATCGTGGCGGACCTCTCCCTTGACCGCGAGATGCTGCAAGACGTCATCATCAAGCGAAAGGTTTAAGGCCTGCTCGCAAACGCGCGCTTGTCGACGATGTGCGGCGGGTCTGGAACGGGTCGATCAGACGGGCGTGTTCCGTGTTTCTGGTCGAAACGGCCACCTGCCACTGCAAGTTGAAGCGCAGTAGACAGGCCGGATCGAAGCGGCGGATCAGAGAGATCGCCGAGACGCGCGTGCGCTTCGGCTATCGTCGCATCCATGTGCTGTTGCGGCGCGAAGGATGGGCGGTGAACGTCAAGCGCGTCCACCGGCTCTACAACGAGTTAGCCCTGCAACTACGCAAAAAACCGCCCAAGCGCCGGGTGAAGCCAAGCTCAGGGAGGATCGCCATATTCCGCAGGGAGCAAATGACGTCTGGGTGATGGACTTTGTTCATGACCAGCTGGCGACCGGCAAGAAACTGTGCGTCCTGACCGTCGTCGACACCTTCTCGCGCTTCTCGCCGGTGATTGATCCGCGCGACGCCTATCGCGGCGAAGACGTCGTTCGAACGCTCGACGAGACCTGCAAGCGCGTCGGCTATCCGAAGGCGATCCGGGCCGATCAAGGCTCCAAATTCATCTCGCGCGACCTTGATCTCCGGGCGTACCAGAACGATGTGACGCTCGACTTCTTTCGGTCAGGAAAGCAGACTGACAATGCGTTCATCGAGCCGTTCAACGCGAAATTCCGGGCCGAGCGCTTGCGGCCTTAGGCGGGGAAAATCTATCTCAATGCGATCCAGTTTTCCGGGGGCGCCTCAGTGGAAAATGGTCGCGACGGCGGCGTTGCGCCCCAGGCGATCGAGGCGAAGCCGTCCTGCGGCGAGATCAGGCCGACAAAGGCGCGTGCGCGTCTGGCGCTTTGGGGAAACGTTGCGCGGCGGCAAGGGTTTCTGACAAAACGTATACGGATCATCAAAGCGTTCGCGCTCAGGAGTCGTCCGTGTTCCTGTGCCAGCGGCGGCGCCAGCTCGGTGTCTTGCCGGTCATGTCGCGGAAGCATTTCGCAAAATAGGCGCGGTCGTCGAAGCCGGCGCGGGCTGCGGCTTTGCCGGGCGGTGTGCCGTCGGCGATCAGCGCCATCGCCCGTTCGAGGCGCCGGCGAACGACAAAGCGATGCGGGCTGTCGCCAGTGATCTGCCGGAAGGAGAGAGAGAAGCGCATGGGGCTGAGCCCCGCCGCCTTCGCCAGCATGGCGACGGTGAGCGGTTCACCGAGCCGCGCCTCGATCAGGGTGAGCGCGTGCTCAATGCGGGCGTGCGCCGAGCCGGGCGCCGGCTGGACACGTGACGTCTTGCGGCGGCAAAGGGGACAGATCGCGTTCGGAAGGGGCAGGATTGGCATAGCCCTCGCCAAATAGGGCGCGGCGGGCAGCGTGGCGTGTCCGCTTTTGCGAAATGTCCCACAGTTTGCGGCGCCGTCCGAGGCGGCGTGCGTTTTTTCGCAAGAAACGTTCAAAGGTGCAATCACGCAAACGTGAGCGCCGCAATCGGACGGTAGGCCCGGCGGCGGTTCCGGTTTTCTTTACATCGCCATAAAGGATCAATACTTTACGCTCGTGAACTTGCGCCAGTTGAAGACCGTGCCGATGCACCGAAACGATTGGGAAGTCCTTTCGGGCCCAGACCTCAGACTACGCAACATCAAAGATCCCCCGCTGCTGGAGCGGAAGGCGGCGCTCGGCGTTGTCGCCGCCGTTTTCAGCCGGCTGCAGACGATCAGGGCTGGCTTCTGGGTGGCGTGCCGTCTGGACGAGGTGGTGTTCGCCAAATGCGATCCTGGCTGTCGCGTGGGGCATGGCTTCGTCTGCTTCACTCCTTGTGGCGCAGCTCGCCGGGGCCGATCCGATCGACGTTCGGCTGCATTGCGACCTGAGCCCCTTGCCGGAGCGGCGCACGGTCGATTTTCTGCGCGATCATCTGGCCGAGGTGTGGCCCTCGAAGCCCTCGCCGCCGTGGCCAAGCTGTCGCCCTTACATTTCGCCCGCATGTTCCGCGCCGAAACTGGCACGACGCCGAGCGACTGGCGGCGGGAGCGGCGGGCATGAGCGCCAGGATCGTGCAGCACAGGCCGCCCGCTTTCGAGCCTTTCGAAGCTATGTCAAAGGTGCAACACGAGACCTATTGCCTGTCGTCGCGGCGGATTGCATCGCGCAGCCTCACGCTGATCGATTGGATGCAAGCGGCAGGCGATATTTTGGGTGTGGCGACGCCGGACTTGGTGCTTGGGCTGGCGTTAACGTCGAGCCGCATTGAAGGCGACTTCGGTGCGGGACGACTCCGCGCCGACCTCCGCGCGGGTCAGATGAGTCTCACCCCGCCCGAAATTGCTGTCAGGGCGGTGCAAGAGCGCCCCGGGCGCGGCCGCGTCTTAGGCGTGAATTACGCCAAGCTGCGCGCGTTCGCCGATCCCGAGGGCGGGCTGCTGCCGGCCGACGGCCATTTCGGACAGCTGCATGCCGGCTTTTTCGGCGACGGCCGTCTCTTGCAGGTCATGAACGGATTGTTCGCTGACGGCATTGAAGAGAGCAATCCCGGCTTCGGTCTTGTGCTCGACGGCGCGCTGCTGCAGATCGCCGGCGCCCTCGTCCGGTTGCGCAGCGGCGCGGCGGCGACCGCCGCTTTGTCGCGGCCGTGCAGCGGCCTCGCGCGCTGGCAAGAGCGGCGCGCGGTGGATTTCCTGCGCGCCCATCTCGCCGAGGATGTCGCGCTTGAGACTCTCGCCGCCGAGGCCAAGCTCTCTCCCTCCCATTTCGCCCGGATGTTCAAGGCGACCACCGGCCTGCCGCCCGCCGCCTATCAGCGCCGTCTGCGGCTAGAGGAGGCGCAGCGCCTGATGCTGACGACCGACCTGCCGGTCACCGAGATCGCGCTCCGCGTCGGCTACGACACGCCCCAGGCCTTCGCCCGCATGTTCCGCGCCGAAACCGGCACGACGCCGAGCGACTGGCGGCGGAAGAGACGGGCATGAGGTCGATGCGTCTTCCTTCATAGTCGCGCGCGAAAGGGCCGCGCTTTCGGCCGGCCCGCAGAACCGCAGGGAAACCATGCCGGTAGCGCCCGTCCCTACCCATTACCGCACGCGTCGCGTCGACGGCATCGAGGTCTTTTGCCGCGAGGGGGGGCCTGCTTCGGCGTGGTCCGCGTTGCTGCTGCACGTCTACCCGACCTCGAGCCATAAGATCCGTGGGCTGATCTCCGCTTTGTCCGGCCGCTGGCGCTTGATCGCGCCGGATTTGCCAGGATTTGGGTCGACGGCGGCGCCCAGGCCTATCGGCGCGATATCCCCGGCGCCGAGATTCATCTCTTCGACACGGGCCATTTCGCGCTGGAGGCGCATGGCGCGGAGATCGCGGTGAAGACGCGCGCCTTCCTCGAACGCGTGTTCTGACGGATGCCGCGCGGCGGCGCCGAAATTGATCTGAATTTCATAAAGCCGGCCAGACGCTCGGGGTAAATATGACCCATCCGGCGACGACCAGATGGTCGGCGCAAGGCCGAGCGTCTGCGGACGCCGACGGGAGGCATCGATATGTCTGAGATCTTCATCGTTCCCGGCGTGCGCACGCCTTTCGCCAAAGCCGCCGGCGCCTTCGCGGGGCGGGACTCGCTGCAGCTCTCGACCCCAGTGGTCAAGACTATGGCCGCGCGGGCGCGGCCCGATTTCGTCGTCTGGGGCCAGGTGATCCCGTCGCCGACCGTCTCGAATATCGGGCGGGAACTCGTGCTCGAAGCCGGCCTCGATCCGACCATCCCGGCCTTCTCGACCGTGCTCGCCTGTTCGACCTCAATGATCGCGGCGATCGAGGCCGGCGCCATGCTCGGCCGCGGCGGCGCGCATCTCGCCCTCGTCGGCGGCGTCGAGACCATGAGCCATGTGCCTATCGCGCTGCATCAGGAGGTCGCCGACAAGATTGCACGGCTCGCAGCGAAGGACCCCGCCGAGGCTTTCGCCGTTGTCTCCGCGCTCGGCCCGTCCGACATCAGCCTGCCTGTGCGCGGATGGGCGAACCGCATTTCCGGCCGCTCGATGGGCGAGCATACCGAAGACACCGCCAAGCGCTTCGCCATCGTGCGCGCCGAGCAGGATCGCATCGCGCTTCTGAGCCATCAGCGCGCGGTCGCCGGGCAGAGGGCCGGGTTCTTCTCCGATCTCGTCATCGCTGTGGACGAAATCGCGGCGGACACGATCCCGCGCGGCGACTCGACCGCGGAAAAACTTGCGAGCCTCAGCCCCGTGTTCGACCGCTCCGACGCCGGCACGCTGACGGCGGGCAATTCCTCGCCGCTGACGGACGGCGCCGCCGGCGTCTGGGTCGCGGACGCGGCCGGCCTCAAGCGTCTCGGCGCGCCGCCGGCGGTCGCCCTCGTCGACTGGCAGCTGGCCGCCATGGACTATCGCGAGGAAGGCATCCTGATGGCGCCGGCGCGGGCGATCCCGCAGCTCCTCTCGCGTCACGGCCTACGGTTCGATGATGTCGCGCTGTGGGAGATCCACGAGGCTTTCGCGGCGCAAGTCCTCGCCAACATCAAGGCGATGAGCGATCCCGCCTATCGCCGCGCCAACGCCGGCGTCGACGCCGATCTCGGCGCCTTCCCCTTCGAGCGATTGAACCCGAACGGCGGATCGCTGGCGCTCGGGCATCCTTTCGCCGCGACGGGCGCAAGGATCCTTAGTCAAGCCGCCAAGGAGCTCGGCCGGCTCCCGTCCGGAGCCTATGCGGTCGTCTCCGTCTGCGCCGACGGCGGACAGGGCAGCGTCGCCCTCTTGCGCAATCCCTGAAGGACGGCCCCAGTGCTGAACGAAGCACTGTCCTTTAAGACGAACGGCGGCGCAGAGCTTGAAGAGCGTCTTATGCGTCTGTCTGGCCTGTTGGGCGTGTACTCATTTGGACTTTTGCGTGCGGAATGCCTCGCGACTCGGGACGACAGTCTCGGTCGGGGCGAGACATGATCGTCTGGGCGCGCATCGCTCTGTTTGTGAGGCTCGTCGCGGCCGCCTTCGCCTAAGGGGCGCTGCAGGCGCGACCTGCCCGGATCGAGATCGAACACGGATTCAAGGCGGATGCAGAGCGCGGCAAGTACATGGAGACGGCCGCCGGCTGGGCATCTTGTCATGCGCCATCCGATCAAGGCGGCGTCGCACTATCCGGCGAGGTCGCCAGCAAATCGCCCTTTGGCGACATCTATTCGAAGAGCATTTCGTCCGACGCGACTCATGGGATCGGCGGAGGGTCGAAGCAGGCGTTTCTCGGACTTGACGACAGGCACGCTTTCGCGGGCGCGAGCGGATTTGACCGCCGCCCCGCGCCGCCCTTGACGCCGGAACGCTTAAAGGCGGCCGGCTTTGAAGCCTTCGACACGACGCCGCGCTTCGGCGAGAAGCGCGAGCGGCTCCAACCCGATCACGGCCCCGGCCATGATCGAAGTCACAACGAATTTGAGCCGCCTCAGCGAGGACGATCGCAAAGCGATCTTCGCCTGCCTGACGGAGCGCGGCCGCGCGACGGCGGCCGCGAAAGGTGCGCCGCAATGAAAGCGTTTCCGATGTCGAGTGGGACAGACGGGCGATCCGCCGCGAACTAAATCCACATCGCCCGCCGCACGCGCGAACCAAACAAGAGAACGTGCGCCATGTCTGACATCGTTACTTCAACCAGGCGTCGCACTCTGATCAAGACGACCGGAGCCGGTCTGTCGGTCCTCGGACTTCTGGCGCTCGCCGACTCGACGACGCCGGCTTTCGCCAATCGCAAAAAAAGAAAATGTCCGACAGCGCGCAGGACGCGGGTCTCCTGAACGCCGCCGTCGCACTCGAACATGAGGGGATCGCCGCTTACGAAATTGTACTCGGGTCGAATCTCCTGCCCGCCGACGCGGCCGGCGTCGCCCGCGCGTTTCAGGGCCACCACAAGCAACATAACGATCAGCTCATCGCCGCCGTGCGGCGCCTCGGCGCTGAGCCTGCGAAGGCGAAGACCATCGAACAGTACGCGGAGGAATTGCCGGCGTCGAAATTGAAATCCGCGGGCGACATTCTGAAATTCGCTCTCGGCCTCGAGCGGGGCGCGGTGAGCGCCTATCTCGGCCTGGTCAATCCGCTGGCGGAGGACGAGTTGAAGCTCCTTGTCGCCAAGCTCGGCGCAGACGAAGCCTATCACGCAGGGTTCTTCGCGGCGGCGCTCAAGGAAGCAGTCACGACGTCATCGCCGCTGTTCTGAAAGCGACGCATGTCGACCCGCAACAGAGCTTTTTTCAGTGCATTCGTTGCGGCGGCCTCGCTCGCCGCAACTTCGGCCTTCGCCGCCAAGCCGGCCGCCGTGCCGCCTCCGGACGACGCGGCGAAAGGCGAGACGATCTGCCAGGCGAAAGGCTCTGGCTGTCACTCGGTTTTCTCAGGATTGGCCATGAATGCATCACGATGTGCCGCGCTTGCGAAGCGCCAATTCGCGCCCTCATATTCGGCGGTGAATTTGTCCGTGCCCGTGGCGGGCGCGGTTCCAAGCTTGATTGATTGGTAGGAGACGGCGTCCGCTCCGTTCAGAGCCTACTTCCATCCGAGACCGAGATAAACTTCCAGCAAGGCGGCTTGAGCAGCGCTGACGCGGTACAGCATGTCTCCACTTCCGAGCGCAGCGCGCCGTGCAAGTGTCGAGATCTTGGATCACCTTTCCGTTTGCGCCCGCCGATCCGGCCTTCGCAGCGGCGCAGACGCGTTGACGCAGCAAGACTTGCCCCAACCACGCTCCGCATACAGATCATGCATTCGAGAACGTGAAAACCGCAATGGCGCGCGAAGAAGCCAGCGGCGCCAGGCAGCGCGCGGCTTGGATCCGGGGCGGGAAGCCGGGGGTCACGTCGTCGCGCAAAACAGCCGCTCAGCTGCGACAGATTTCTTGCGCCTTGACGAAGTGGTCGCGCATCGCGTCGATGAAGGCGCGCACACTCGGCGCGCGTCCGCGATTGGCCGGAAACACGACATGGACGGGAGTTCCGGGCGGATCTTGCTCAGGCAAGAGATAGACGAGGCGGCCCGCCGCGACCTCGGCGTCGGCTTGATAGCAGAGCCCATGTGCGATGCCGGCCCCGGCGACCGCCGCCGCAATCGCCGCCTCGGCGCTGTTGACGAGGAGTCTTGGCGAGACGCGCAGAGTTCGGCCGGCGAAGCGCCAATCCGGGGTCTCCATCCCTTCAAAGCTGATGAGATCGTGCGCCGCAAGTGACTCGATGTCCGCCGGCGTTCCGTGTGCTGACAGGTAAGCGGGGCTGGCGACGAGCACGCGCCGCAGCGCGTAGATGCGGACGGCGTGGAGCGCGCTGTCCGGCAGTTCCGCGATGCGCACGGCGACGTCGATTCCTTCGTCGACGACGCGCACGATCCGGTCGGCCAGAATGAGCCGGACGGACAGCGCCGGATGCGCCGCGATCAGTCGGGCGACGACCGGCGCCACATGCAGCCGGCCCATGGCGACCGGCGCCGAGACCACCAGCTGACCCGTCGGTTCGCCCCCCTCGCCCTGCAACGCCCGCGCCGCCTCGTCGAGTTCAGCGAGCGCGCGGCGGCTGCGCTCCAGATATTCCGCGCCCTCCGTCGTGAGGCTCACCGCGCGGGTCGAGCGGCGCAGCAAGGACACGCCGAGTTCTTTTTCTAGAGCCATCACGGCGCGGCTGGCCGCGGCCGGCGAGACGCCCTGGGCGTGCGCCGCCGCGGCGAAGCTCAGCCGTTCGGCGACGGTGATGAAGGTGCGGACGTGGTCGATGCGATCCATGAGTATTGCGTCTTGCGGAACAGTGAATCGATTTTGGGCTCAATTATCATTGCCCCGTCCTGGGTGCATATCACGCGAGCCGCCGATCGGGCGGCGCTCACAGGAGAATAACCATGTCACGTATCGTCACCCCGGCCACCGTCGAAGCCGCCCCGGCCGGCTCGCAACCGCTGCTCAACGCCGTCAAAGCCAAATTCGGCAGCGTCCCGAATCTGTTCCGTCTTGTCGGCGCTTCGCCGGCCGTTCTCGAGGGCTATGTCGGATTTAATGGCGGCCTGCAAAAGGGCACGCTGACAGCGGCGACGCGCGAACGCATCGCGCTCGCCGTCGCCAACATCAACCGTTGCACCTATTGCAACAACGCCCACACGGTGCTCGGCAAACTAGCCAAACTGACCGACGGGGAAATCGAAGCGGCGCGCCTTGGGTCTTCGAGCGATCCTAAAGCTGACGCGGCGGTGAAATTCGCAGCGCTCGTCGCGCGCAATCGCGGCCAGGTGACAGACTCGGACGTCGCAGCGGTCAAAAACGCCGGCTACAGCGAAGCCGAGCTCATCGAGATCGTCGGCCACGTCGCTCTCAACGTGTTCACGAACTATGTGAACGAGACCTTCAAAACGGAGATCGACTTCCCGGCGGCGACTCTCGCCAAAGCCGCCTGAGGTTTTGTCTGGGGCGCGGATGACGTGTCCGCGCCCCGGTCGCGCCCGCATGGGAGCCATCATGACCCGTATGCGAAGCAGCTTTCTTGGCGTGCTGATTGTGGCGATGGCTATGACGCATGGTACAAACCCGCCGCGCCTCCCATGGCCGCCCTTGGGAATCGAGCAATTGGACTACGTCGCCCGGTGCTGCTCGCCGCCGAAAGGTCGGACGCCAAAGCACGCCCCTGACGGCCGCTTCGCAGACAACCCGCGCTAGGGATGCAAAACGACCTTTAAGGGCGCGCGCCATGCCGAGCGCAGGGGCGAGCGACGTCTGGTTGCCCATGATGTCAACAGTCAATTCCGCCCCGCGGTCCTGCCTCAGTTGCATGACGTACTCGATTGGGTCGGCGGACTTTGTGTTGACGGCATGGGTCGCGCGGTTTTTGCCGCTCGTGGCGAGCGGGCGATCGTGGCTGGCTGAAAAAACGATGCGCGAGGGGCCCATACCGGCTCGCCGCCATCGCCGCGCACAATGCCGACGGCGCCGTCGTCGATCGCGACGATGATGTCGCCTGTGCGAATGTGCGCCACCGTCGCGCCGTGATATCCGGTCGCGAGCGTATCGCCGAGCGGCAGAGCGCGGGCGTCTTCAGAGCCGGAACGGAAGCTGTCCGGAGGCGGAAAGTGCGTGCCGTCGGCGAGCGGGGGCCGCACCAGGTTCGATTGGCCGTCCCAAACTTCGCCATCGCCGTGCGGACGCCACAAGTGTGAGCCGAAAAGCCCGCTATGTTCGAAAAACAAGTGCAGGTCCCGGCGGAGATAGAAGCATTCCCCGTCGATGAACATCGCGGAAGCAAAGACTCGGTCGCCCAGCTTCATTTTGCGAACGGCCCGCCCGACTCCCTCTACGACACCGACGAACGCATGGCCGAGGCGCATGTCCTCAGCGAAGCCGATCTCCGGTTCGTTTTACGCGTACTTTAGATCGGCGCCGCAAATGCCGGCGAGCGCAGCGCGGACGATTGTTTCCGCGTCGGCCAGGATCCGCGGCTCCGGCAAGACGCCGGCGCTTTGGGAAATTGGCGCATGACGACCGTCAGGGCTCTCGGTGCGGCCGCTCGGCCGCAGCGACGACAGAAGGTACGCTTTTCACAATTCTTTCGGAGCGCGCGCCGCTAGCCTATGCAAGTGACTTAAGACGCAGGTCCCCGCCAAGAGGGAGCCGTTGCTTGCGAAGACGAAGACCAACGAATCCTATCCACAAGCCATTCGGCGGCGGCGCGCGACGAGACAAACCGCTGGTCGTCGCCGTGTCGGAGCGTCGTCGGCGCTTTGGCCTTACCGTCAATTTCACGCTCCAAACGGATGTTGACTATGAAGCGGCGCTTCGTGAGCTCCTACGGCTGCAGGACAAGCCATTGGGGACCCGGCCGACCGAACGGCTGCAGGACCTCGTCGACGCCATTTTGAACTATGAAGAACGCCATCGCCCGAATGGCAGGCTTCACTGACCCACTTCGTTCCAGCAACGCAATCGAGCGACCGCGCCCCTGAATGACGGAACGTCACGGGGGGGCTGCCCCCGGCTGGCTCAAGGCCGTGCAAAGTCTCGGTCTATGGGGCGCCTCTCGAACCAACCACCGGGCACAGACCGTCTTGGTAAGGACAGATGCGGCGGACCGATCTGCTGGAGACGCGCCGCCGCCTAGCGAAATCAACCTCGTTGCGCTTTATGGCAGCGGCGACGCCTTTGCGAAGGAATTTCACGCGCATTTCAGCGCCGAAGCGACCCGCCTGCGCGCCCCGGGGGGGGCATCCTATAATCGGCATAGGCGCTCCGACGCCGGCCTGCACAATAGGACAAGGCCCGTATGGCAGTGCGCAGACAGCGCAGGCGCGGATCTGCGCCAGTAGTGCGTCGAGAACTTCGGTTGTCGAAGATGACATAGCCGAAATCCCTTCATGACTGATGACGCATAATCTGCGCGAACCTATACGGCGCCTCCAAGGCGCGTCGTCTCAAAATGCGCCTTTCTCAACATCAGCGAGCCAGACGCTGGCTTTTAATACGACGGCGTCAAGGAGGCGTCGAATATTGGCGTCGTCCGGCAGGAAAGCAGTCAAACTGACCGCATTCCTGCATACGCGGATCATTACGATGGTCAAGGAGGGTTATTTTGTGCGCATGACGACGAGCATCCTGTTCTGCGCGGCCGCGATGGCGGTAGCGCCGCTCACAGCTTCGGCCGCCGACGCGGCGCGCGGCGCCAAGCTCTATGCGACGCAATGCGCCGCCTGTCATTCTCCGGACATGAATCGCAGCGGGCCGAAGCATCGCGGGGTCGTCGGCCGCAAGGCCGGCGCTGTCGTCGGCTATAGCTACTCGGCCAAATTGAAGGCGTCGGGGATCGTATGGACGCCGGCTAAGCTCGATAAATGGCTTGCGGGCCCGCAAGCCCTCGTGCCGGGATCCGCGATGTTCGTATCGGTGCCCGATGCCGGGCAAAGAGCCGACATCATCGCCTATCTTGCGACCTTGAAATAACATCCATTGTCTTGTCAGACCGACCGCTCAAGTTCGAATTCTTGGGCGCTTGTCGCCGTCGACGGGGGTGATGTTTCAGATGAAGGCGCAGGATCTGTGTTGAATCGCCGCCAGCGCTTGCAACGCCGCTACTCAGGGCGCGCTTCCTATTGTGACTTCAGCGGCGGATAGCCGTCAGCGTATATCCAGTCAGTTTTGGCTGCCGGAATATGGCAGCCTTTGCACTCTTGTTCGTAATCCATCGTGGTCGTCCGCATCGGCGAGTCAGCATTAAACCAAGCCCATCCCCAACCGTCGCCCCAAAGCTTGTCATTCGTGTACGGCTCCGCCTCCGACGCCTTGCGCATCACAAACCAGCCTTTGAGGGTGCTTTCGCGGCTGACGACGCCCGTCGTCATCGGCTCGGTCGTCGCGTCGAAAACTTCTTTCACCAAGAGCGCGCCTTCCGGCATTTTGCCCAGCCGACGATATTCGACAACGGAGCCGGGCGAAGCATAAACGACGTGCAGCTCCTTAGAGCCTTGCGCGTCGTCCGCAGCGACAGCCCAGGTCCCGAGATAGGTGTAGGTGTCTCGGTAGGCGGACGGCACTTGCAGCACAGGCGCTGCGCCGTTCGCGCTTGGCTTGGGTGCGGGATTGCATGCCGCAACGAACAGGCTCGTGGCCGTTACACTCATCGCGAGCAAAATGGCGGCGGCGCGCGACGTCGACATAACGTGTTTCCTTCTCTCGTTACGGCGTTGCTACCTTGAGTGCCCACGCCTCTCTTTCATAATCGGCGCATGAACAGCAGGCGGAGGATTCGCCTTGGCGCTTCAGCGAGCGGCTTTTTTGCAAGATCGACCGGTTCGATCCGGCCCACATTCGCCGTAAGAGGACCTTCGTATGGGAAAGGACGTTGTTGTCATGAACAAGACGCTGTTTTCGGTCACAGTCGCCGGGATCGTCGCCGCCATTTTCGCCGCCGCAGCCTGCGCGCCCAAGGAGCGGCAGGCTAAGGTCGAGGACGATGTGCGTCAGCCTGAAGCGAAAGACGAGATGAAGCGCCAGCTTCCGCAATACACGGAATCTGGAGATCTGGTGTTGCCGGTCGGCTTCGAGAGATGGGTCTATGTTGGTTCTCCGCTGACGCCGAACGCGCTGAACGGGGGCGCAGCTAACTTCCCTGAGTTTCACAATGTCTACATCGAGCCCGGCAGCTACGACATCTACAAAGAGACCGGCGTCTTCCCAGAAGGCACAATTTTGTTCAAAGAGTTGCAATTGGTGCAAACCAATGGCGCCGATCCGGCGAACGGCTCCACGCAAGAAGCGTCAGGGCGCGGCTATTTCCCCGGCGCACTCAACGGCGCCGACGTTTCGGTCAAGGACACGAAGCGCTACGCCGATACCGGCGGATGGGGCTACTACAACTTCAATCACAGCGAACCGAAGGCAGAGACCGCCAAACTGCGCACCAATGAGGAATGCGCCGCCTGCCATACGACTGGCGCAAAGAAGGACATGGTCTGGACGCAATTCTATCCGCGTCTCGACAACTGATCAGCTTGCTGATTTCCGGCGCCGGACGACCCTCCCTGAACTCCGCGCCCTGAGGCCCGTCGCTTGCGGAGCGATGGGCCTCACCTTTTCGGCCACGACGCAGCGGCTCATGTCTCCTGATTGCGGCGATATTCTCCCGGCGTAACGCCAGTCTTGGCGCAGAAGGACGGCGCAAATGCCTGCTGGGAACCATAACCAATCTAGTGGCCGATGTCCGCGAGCGTGTCGTCGCTGCCGAGAAGACGCTGTTCGGCGCGCCCGATACGTAAATCGATCTGCCGCCTGTGCGGCGGTATTTCCATAGAAACGCGAATTGCGCGTACGACAGGCCAACGACGTCGGCCAGATCCTGGATCGACAGATGCCGATTGTCGTTCGCGGACATGAGATTCATCACGCGATTGATCTGCCAAGGCACGAGCCCGCCCGGCTCGGCGGTGAGGCGCTCGCCCCACAAGCGCACCAGCACGGCGACCAACATTTGTGCGACGCCGTCGGCATACAGCTGCGTCGCCCCGCCAGGCTGGCACATGTCCTACCGCGCGGCGCGGATGATGGCATCAATGGACGTGACGCGCACCGGACCCTCGTCTGCCCCGCCGAAGTCGAGGACTCATTTGCCGGTGATCGACTCGACCATGTCGGCGGCGGCGTTCCTGTCGATCGCGAAAATGGTGAATTCTGTCCCCGACGCGGAACCGCCTGAGAGCGTCAAGGCCGTGCCCAGAGGGCCGACGGCCGCATCTCCCAAACGGCGTCTCGATCTGAATCTTCCATATCCGAGGTAGATGGTCAGTTCGTAATCGCCAGCCGTTCACAAAAGGAGGGCGCGCTTGGGGAGACGACGGGCTGGAATGGGCCTTAGACGACGTTGCGCTGACCATGACTCATTGACCGGCGGGTAGAGCCCGCAAACGGCAACCGACTTTCGCGTGGAATCGGTCGAAGTCAGCGCAATTTGGTATTAGTCAGTCGGCCCCGTGTCATGCTGATTACGGAGTCCGGCGCGACAATATCGCGAAAGGGGTTGCGAAGCTGCGCCGCCATAGCGCGCTTCCTGTCAGCGTAATTGCGCTGCCGGATCATCCGTCCGTTCGCGCCCCTGCATCGCCCTTTATCCTTCCCCCAAGGCGGAGGTTAGCCCGAAAAAGCTAGCGGAACTCGCGCGAACCCCAGACGAATATTCATTTCAGCTCGTGGGAACTTATCGGCGCGGCCGCTGTTACCAGCGCAGACGCGGTTAAAGCCGACAGACGGCGAGACGTTGCCTCGGCCCGCCAATGGCAGTATTGGCTCTGTCAGAAGACTCGAAGCTCGCTCTTGAGGCGATGCAGAGGGGGAGGGGGGGGGCGTGCGCCGGGAGATCGAATGTTTCCGACCTGTTGCAGACGCCATTGCAACGCTGTTCGCACCCTATGTCGAAGTCGTGATTTATGACGTGCGCGCCAGGGCCGTCGCCTATGTCGCCAACCACCTCGTCGAATGCGACGACGCCACGTATGGCGAGATTAACCTTGACCCCGCCAGCTGGCAGGTCCGCTCGATCACAGACGCCAAGGGGCATGTGTTCCGCTCGGTGTCGGTCAAATTGTCGCCGCAGCCGCCGCTGATCGGGATCATGGCTGTCAATTTCGATGCTGAAGCCTTTCCTGGACTCGCCGCGCCTAGCCTTGCAGAGGTGATCAGCCGTCAGGGTCCGTCCCTCGCTCCGGTCCGCGGCGGATTGGCGCCGCATAATTTGCGGGCGGTGATGGACTATATCGATCAGAGCCTTGCCGAGCCGGTCAGATTGAGCGATCTTGGTGAGATCACCGGGCTTAGTCCGAAGCACTTCGCGCGCGCCTTCGCCCAATCGACGGGGCATCCGCCGCATCGCTGGCTGATTGATCGCCGCATCGCTGCGGCGCGTGAATTGCTCAAGGAATCGGATCAACCGCTGAGCCAAGTCGCGATCGATTGCGGTTTTGCGGATCAAAGCCACTTCACGTCGTGCTTTCGAAAAATCGTCGGCGTCTCGCCGGGTCGCTATCGCGCAACCGAGCGGTCCAAGCTTTAAGCCATCAGGACAGCCCGCCTTCAGGGACGTGATCATAACCCGCGGACCATCCGCTTGAAGAGCGTCAGCATGTCCTGATCGTCCATAGACCCGTGATGATGGACTTGGCGCCAGGAGCCGAAGGCGTTGCGGCGAAAGATCCTGGTCGTCCGGATGGCGAGCGGGATCGCTTTCGCATAACAGCGCAGACTGCCGCGCTCTACGCCGACGGCGATGAAAGCGCCGTCCAACCAGTCCAGCGTGTAGTCGTGAAGCTCCACCTTCATAATCACGGGACCGGAAAGCAGCAACCGATACCTTTCCGCAATCGCCGGCCAGCCGCGGCGCACGCCGCCGCCGAAACAAACCATCGAGATTCCGTCGTCGTCATCCCAGACAGCCCTGACCCCCTCGCAATCCTTGCCGTTGAACGCGGCGTAGAAAGCGGACAGCGACGAAAGCGGCGTGTCGAGCGCGCCGTCGGAATCGCGCCCAGTTATAGGCGGCTCGGACGGCGTCGGCGCCTTGGCCGGGAATATCGCGCGCCCGAGTTGCAGGCCGTCGGCCTGGACCTTCTCCTCCCAGTATCGGTGTGCATAGCGCACGGTCAGCTCCTTCGCGCTCGCGTGAATGGCCGACCATAGAATAAGCGGTGCGCGGGCCTCGTCTTGCGGGCTTGGCGCAATCCAGATGCGGCGACTCCAACAAAAAGCGGGCGAGGCCTGTGTCGCGCCGGGTTGGAGCTCCGCGGCTTGAGACCGCACAAAGCCGCGGGCGGCGTCAGGCCTTTGCACAATAGTCGCGCCTGTTCCCGCAAGAATAGGCGCTGCTTTCTTAGCATTATAGGGGCGTCAACGAGGAAGGTTCAATGTCCGCGACCGTCAATTTGGAAACCGTAACGACCCGGGTTTCCGCACTGAAGCATACATTTTCAAGCCCGCGTCTCGACCCGGCTCGCGTCGAGAGGACGCGTCTAGATTCGACGACCTCGACCGGGTCGTCCTGTTGCAAGCGGGTGCTCGTCATCTGCGGCGACGCGGGGGCGAATGAGGCAATGCGCCTGCATATGCTCAAGAGCGACGAGTTTGCAGCCGAATTCGTCGCGACTGCAGCGGACGCCGTCGCCTTCGTTTTGGCCGGCACGCCGATCGACGTCGCGCTCGTCGACGAGATGCTGGCCGACATGCCCGGACTTCAATGCTGCGCAAGCCTCAGGCACTGCGGCTACGACAAGCCGCTCTTGCTGCTCGCAGGGCCGGACGCGGATCTTGACGAAGTGTTCTCTACTTATCCGTCTCCGGATGACGTCATCGTAAAACCCGCGCCGAGACTTGCGCTGCTCGCGCGCTTGCGCGCCCATGCCGGGACCCGCCGCTTAGCGGAGCGTTCCGTGTTCCGCGTCGGACCGTATGAATTTCGCCCCGCCGACCGCCTGCTGTATTCGGGAAAGGAACGTCGCATTGCTTTGACCGAAAAGGAAAGCGCCTTGCTGATGCGGCTTCTTCTCGCCAGAGGCCGACCCGTCCCTCGTCGAGTGCTCCTCGACCAGATCTGGGGCTTCAACAATCAGGTCGACACGCACACGCTCGAAACGCATGTCTACAGACTGCGAAAAAAGATCGAACCTGCGTCCTGGGGCCCGACTTTGCTGCTGACCACGAGGGACGGGTATCAGCTGGCCGTCTAGCAGTTTGCCGCCGCCGGGGCGCTGAAGTCGCCAAGAGTGGTACGGATGGGGCGCCCGTTTTCGCAATTCGAATTGATTCCTTGCAGACGGAGGCGTCCGGCCTTTGGCGGCAAGCGCACCAGATCGTCCGTAAGCGGTTGATTTTGATTCTGGAATTCGATTTTGCGATTTCGCTTACGTTTACAGCAACAGGAACATATCATGAGCATGTAGGTTTATGAGAGCGATGGCGCAGCATTTTCTTCTTTCTGCAGCCCCACGAACCCTATCGCTGCGGGCGATTTACGCCGGCGTCGAGCAAAGAGCGTACCGTCGGTTCTGCAAATTGCGCTGGGCGGAGACCGGCGGCGCGCCGGTTTGTCCGCGATGCGGCTGCCTTGAGTTTTACGACCTCAAGACTCGCCGCCGGTTCAAATGCGCTGCCTGCCATCATCAGTTCAGCGCTACATCCGGAACGATCTTCGCCTCGCACAAGCTTTCCTTCGTCGATCTGCTGGGCGCGATCTGTCTGTTCGTGAACGCCTCGAAGGGAATGTCGGCGGTGCAGCTGAGCCGTGATCTCGACGTGCAATACAAGACGGCCTTCGTTCTGATGCACAAGCTTCGCGAGGCGATGGCCCGGGAAACAGCGGAAGCCCGCCTGTCGGGCGATGTCGAGATCGACGGCGCCTATTTTGGCGGTCATGTCCGCCAGGCGAATCTTCGCAAGGATCGGGTCGATCGACGGCTTCTTGCGAACCGCAGCGGCAAACGGCGGGTCGTTGTGGTCTTGCGTCAGCGCGGCGGGCGGACGCTGACGCGCGCGTTTTTGCGCGAGGCGGAAGGTATTGATTTTGCGAAGGAGCGCGTCGAGCCGGGATCGTCATTGTCGGCCGATGAACTTCCGCATTGGGATCTGCTCGCCGGTCGCTTTGACGTTCATCGCGTCAATCATTCCGACGCCTACAGCGAGGGCGGCGTTCATACCAATCTTGCTGAAAGCTACTTCTCACGCCTCCGGCGGATGATCCGCGGCCAGCATCACGCGGTGAGCGGCAAATATCTCGGCGCTTATGCTGGGCACGCCGCATGGCTCGAAGACCACAGCCATGAAAGCAACGGGTCGATGGCGGATCGATTGATCTTCGGCGCGCTCGCCGCTCCTGTCAGCCGGACCTGGGCCGGCTATTGGCAACGACGCGCAGCGTGACAGCGTCGCCGGCTGTCCAGACGTACATGCCTTTGCGCTTTTTGACCATGCGCACGAGCCTGCGCCGGGCCGCATGCCGCACGCCTGAACCGCTTTGAACACCACAGAGCGCCGGAGCGTCGCGTCCGTTGCGTCCAGATCGCGCTCGATCATTGCCCGTTCGGCGAGGTCGCGAGTCGTCAGTTCGCCGTCGATCTCAAGATGGCGCACGCAAATGTCGGCGACCTCTCTCTTCTTGATGAAGCCGTGGCTGACCATGTACCGCGCCCGTTGCTGCTCGGGATCGGTAAACAGGATGATCGACGCATTGATATGCGCGAGGTCATGCTTGGCCTGTGCAATCTGCGCCTGATACGCCGCGATCCGCCCGTGAATCTCGGCGCGCTTGTCCTTCAGCGTTTGGATGATCAGCGGTTCCGTCATGCAGACCATCATCCGACAACGACAGCCTACAAACAAACCCAAACTTGGTGCGCTTGCTGCCTGAGGCCGAAGACACGCCATCGCCGTCATTCCGTCAAAGGCCGATCGCCGATCCGCAATCCCCCATGACGCGGCGATGTATCAATGGCGGCACGCCATCGAAAACCACTTCTGCAAGATCAAAGAATTTCGCGCCGTGAACACGCGCTACCACAAGACAGACACAAGCTTCACCGCGACAATCAATCTTGCCGCAACTCGCATCGCTTTGCGCTAATTGTCCACAGGCTCTAATGCCACGTTGCGCTGACCTTGCCTCATTGACCGGCGGATAGATCCCGCAAACGGCAACGGACTTTCGGGTGAAATCGGTCGACGTTAGCGCAACCTGGCTTAACTCCGCGCCAATTGCTGAACCGCAATCCCTCGGTCGTCGAGGATTTCCAGAAGATCGCCATCCGCCAAAGCGCATACACCGCCGTCCGCTTTGCGCCGGTGGCTTCCGCTGCGTCCGGCCTCGCGCTAGGCTTGGAAGGTGGGGGAGATTGGGGAGACCGTCTTGAAGCGTTCATTGTTCGCCGCCGCTGTGCTCGTGGCGGCCGCCGCATGCGGCAAAAGTCAGAATCCGGATTCGCAGACGAGGCCGGACTTGCAGTCCGCTGCCGCTGAGAGTGTGAACGCCAGGGAGAATGGCGCGGCGCCGGCCGGCGATCCTCAGTCCGAGTCGGATGAGACACCCCACCCAAGCGCGCCTAAGTCGCCGCGCAATGTTTTGCGCTTTGCGCCTGCCGCCATCATCGATTCGACCGGCTTTGAACAACCGATCGCCGCGGCGACGATGCTCATCCCTTATGGCTGGAAGACCGAGGGCGGCGTTTACTGGGCGCGCGAATTTCTGTGCACGAATGGATACAACTTTGTGTGGTCGGCGACTTCTCCCGATGGTCTGACGGCGCTCGGCATCACGCCGCAAACCGCTTGGGAGTACAGCTCCTATGGTGCGCAGGCGTCGCGACCCGGCTGTCAGACCATGCAGATGGGTTCGGTGCGGCAGTATCTTGAGGCCTCGGTTCAGCAATCCATGCCGGGCGCGCGGGTTCTTGAATTTCATGAGCGGCCTGACCTCATTGAGGGCGCGCAATCCTCACGGACTCCGATGCCGATGGGCGAAATTCAGATCTGGTCGGAGGCCGGCGAAATCCTGTTCGCCTTCAACAAAAACGGCCGCGACATGCGCGGCTCGATGGCCGCGGTCGTCCAATTCCAGAAGACCGTCACGGACATGACGTCGATGTACCAGTCAGACCCGACCATCGCGGCCATGCCGAGTGCGGCGCAGACCCGGATGGAAGCGGTTTCCGCTTTCGCCTATCCCGGCTTTGCGTCATCAGCGCCGGAAGGCCAGCTCAATCTGGCGTTGATGGAAGCGCTGCGAAAGACAATCGCGCCTAATCCGACTTGGTCGAAACGCATCGCCAACCACAATGCAGCAATAGGGCGTGTCGCGCTCGAAGAATCGAAGAAACGCTCGCGCATGATTGCCGAGGCGAATGACTACACGTCGCGTCTCATTCAGGAGACCTGGAGTCAGCGTCAAGAAAGCGTCGACCGCCAGATGCGCGAATTCGGCGAAGCCATCAAAGGCGTCGAGACCTATCGCGATGCTGATGCGCCGAGCGGCGAGGTGGAGCTGTCGCACGCTTACGACCATGCCTGGCGGCTGAATGACGGCAGCTATATTCTGTCGAATGACGCCAATTTTGATCCGTGGAAAGATCTTCAACTCGAAGGCCGCAGGCTGGAAGCGGCGCGGTAGGGGCGGGATTTTTCGTTGCGGCGGGGATCTTCGCCGCCGCGCACGCTGCAAACGCAGCGGGGAGTTCGCCGCCGAAACGGCGATTCTGATTTACAGCGAGACCTCAAGCGGCCGCTTGCGGAAATGCTCCCGGGCTGCCGCCACGAACGCACGCACATTCGGCGCCCGCTCGCGATTGCCGGCATAGACGAGACTGACTGGCGCGGCAGGCGGCGAGTATTGGTCGAGAAGCGCCACGAGACGGCCCTCGGCGAGCGCGTCTGCGACCTGGTAGCTCAACAGGCGCGCGACGCCGAGCCCTGCGAGCGCCGCATCGACCGTCGACGCGACGTCGTTCAGGAGGAGGCGCGGCCGGACTCGCACCGTCGGTCGTCCGGGCCCGGAGAATTTCCATTCGCCGTCCACGGCGAAGTTATCGAATACGATGTGATCGTGATCGTAAAGGGCGGCGACCGTCTCCGGCGCGCCGCGGCGGCGGACATAATCGGGGCTGGCGACAAGAACGCGCTTGACCTCTCCGATGCGCGCCGCATGCAAGGCGCTGTCGGAAAGGTCGCCGATGCGCACGGCGACGTCGACGCCCTCTTCCACAAGACGCACGACGCGGTCAGTCGACAAGACGCGCGCATCGAGGCGCGGGTGGTTTGCGATAAGCGCCGATACGATCGGCAGGATATGCATCCGGCTTAACAAAACCGGCGCAGTGACGACGAGCATCCCGAAGGGCTCAGCGCGTTCGCCGCGCACGCTCTGCGATGCTTCGTCAAGCTCGGCGAGCGCGTGCCGACAGCGCTCCACGAACGTGGCGCCTTCTTCTGACAGACGGACAGAGCGCGTGGTGCGAATGAGGAGCGGCGCGCCGAGCTCGGCTTCGAGCGCGGCGACAGCGCGTGTCGCGGCCGTCGGCGACACGAAGAGCCGACGCGCGGCCTTGGCGAAGCTCTTCTCCTCGGCGACGGCGATCAGGGTGCGAAGGCGCCGGAGCTGGTCCATTATTGCCAAAATTGCAGCAGTGTTCTGCTAAATTAGCGAATTATCGCGGCATGAGCAATTGGGTAGGGAAGTGGCGCCGAACACATCCATCGAGGAGACAGACCATGACCCGCCTTTCCATCCCCGCCTCCAGCAAGGACGCGCCCGCGCCGACCCATGCCGCACTCGCCGCTGTCGAGCGCCAGCTCGGCGTCGTGCCCAATCTCTTTCTGCTGCTGGCGACGAGCCCACCTGCGCTCGAAGGCTATCTCGGCCTTAACGCTGCCCTCGGCAAGACGCTCGATGCGGCGACTCGCGAGCGCATCGCGCTAGCCGTCGCGGAGTTCAACGGTTGCGACTATTGCCTCTCGGCGCATACCTATCTCGGCCGCAACGTCGCCAAACTCGGCGATGAGGAGCTTGAACTCAACCGCATGGGCCGCTCGCGCGACGCCAAAGCCGACGCCGCCGTCCGCCTCGCACGCCGGATCGTTGAAACCCGCGGCCGCGTCGCGCAGGCCGATCTGTCTGCGGCGCGCGCCGCCGGCTTCGCCGACGCGCAGATCGTCGAGATCGTCGCGGTCGTGGCGATCAATGTGCTGACGAATTTCGTCAACAACGTCGCCGAAACGCCGATCGACTTCCCCGTCGTCCACGCCGCCGCCGCGGCGTAAGCGCAAGCCGACTCCGAACGCGGCGCCTGAGAGGCGCCTCGGAGTCTTGCGAAAGCAGCCGCTCCCATTGGTCCGCACTCGGAGATATCATCGCCATGCAATCCGCTCCCAATCGCCCAGAAACAGATCGCCCGCATCGCGTCGCGCTCGTCACCGGCGCAAGCCGCGGCATCGGACGCGCCGTTGCGCTCCGCCTTGCCCGCGAATTCGGTACGGTCGCCGTCATCGCGCGGCGCGCCGACGCGCTGGAAGAGACGGCTGCGGGCATCCGCGCGGCGGGGGCCGCGGCCATCGTCCTGCCGCTTGATCTCAAGGAAAACGGCGCGTCCGCAGAAGCCGCGCGCCGCACGATCGACGCCGCCGGCAGGCTCGACGCGCTCGCCGCCGTCGCCGGCGCGGTCCAGCAGGAGGACCTGTTCGCGATGGACGATGCGGCGTGGGCGGACAGCCTTGAACTGAAGTTTCATGCGATGCGTCGCCTCATGATCGCCGCCTGGCCGCATCTTGCCGCGCACAAGGGAGCCGCGGTCGTGACCTCCGGTACGTCGGCCCACGCGCCAAAGCCAGCTCTCGCCGCGGTCGCCGGCATCAACGCATTGATCCTGGCGGTCGCCAAGGCGTTCGCCGAGCGCGGTCTTGAGGACGGCGTCCGCGTCAACATCGTGTCTCCGGGCCCGATCATGACCGAACGACGTCAGGCGATGATCGACAAGCTCGCGTCTTCCAAGGGCGTCAGCGCGGAAGCGGCTTCGCGCACTCTTCTCGGCGCTGCGGGCCTTGCGCGTTTCGGCGCGCCCGAGGAAGTCGCCGAAGCTTTCGCCTTTCTGCTTTCGCCGGCGGCGTCGTTCGTCGCCGGCGCTGAAATCCGGATCGACGGCGGGGAGATCAAATCCGTCTGACGAAACGGGAGGCCGCGGCGACAAGGCGTCGCCGTCGCGGCCGGAAAGGAATGCGACGCACATCAAAAACCAAGGAGAATGCCCCATGACTAAATCTCGCCTCGCTCTTGTGTCCGCCCTCGCGCTTCTCGCCGTGGGCGGCGCCGCCTACGCAAAGAAAGCGCCCGCCGTCGTTCACGAAGCTCAGTCCAATGAGATTTCCGTAACCGAACTCAAATTCTTCGCCTCCGGCGTGAAAGCGGAAGCTGGCGAACTCGAAGCTGCGCCCGCTTTTGGCGATCTTGGCCACGACAAGCACGGCACCTTCATTCGCATGCCCGCCGGATTCGTCAGCAGTCTGCACACCCACACGCAGGACTACTATGGTGTCGTCATCAACGGCGTCGCCGCCAACATTCGCCCTGGCCAGCCCGACAAGCCGCTCGCCCCCGGCTCCTACTGGTTCCAGCGCGGCGAAGAGGCGCACATCACCAAGTGCCTCTCCAAAGTCGACTGCCTGTTCTTCATCACCCAGCCTGGCGCGTTCGACTACGTGCCGGCGAAGGAGTAGGTTGCGGCGATGCGTAAGACGCGATGCGCTTGACGTTTCTTAAGGAGGAGCCGCAATGAGCCGTCCGCCTTTGCCGCCCTTCACGCTGGAAACCGCGATCGTCAAAGTGAGAAGGGCGGAGGACGCCTGGAACGGGCGCGATCCCGAAAAGGTCGCGCTCGCCTATTCCGTCGGCAGCCGCTGGCGCAATCGGGCGGAATTCTTTCAGGGGCGAGAGGCGATCGCGGCCTTCCTGCGGCGCAAATGGGCCCGTGAAATCGAGTACCGTCTCATCAAGGAACTCTGGGCGTATACGGACGACCGAATCGCAGTCCGTTTCGCCTATGAGTGGCGCGACGACTCGGGGGGCTGGTTCCGATCTTATGGCAATGAGAACTGGCTGTTCGACGCTGACGGCTTGATGACCGAGCGTCATGCCTCGATCAATGATCTGCCGATCCAGGAGGCCGACCGGCTTTTCCGCTGGCCGCAGGGCGTGCGGCCGCTCGATCATCCGGGATTGTCTGATCTCGGGCTCTGAACGCAAAAAGGCCGGGCGCTTTGCCCGGCCTTTCGTCATGCTCGCACGCGAAGATCAGTTCGAATAATACATCGCGAACTCCACCGGGTGCGGCGTCGTCTCAAACCGCTTCACCTCGGCCATCTTAAGATCGATATAGCTGTCGATCTGGTCATCGTTGAAGACGTTGCCCTTCTTCAGGAACGCCCGGTCGCGGTCGAGGCTGTCGAGCGCGTCGCGCAGCGATGAGCAGACATGCGGGATGTCTTTGAGCTCCGCAGGCGGAAGATCGTAGAGGTCCTTGTCCATCGGGTCGCCCGGATGGATCTTGTTCTCGATACCGTCGAGACCGGCCATCATCAGCGCCGCAAAGGTGAGATAAGGGTTTGACGCCGGATCCGGGAAGCGCACTTCGATGCGCTTGCCCTTCGGCGAGGCGACCCACGGAATACGGATCGAAGCCGAGCGATTGCGCGCCGAATAGGCGAGGAGCACCGGCGCTTCATAGCCCGGCACAAGACGCTTGTAGCTGTTGGTCGTCGCGTTCGAGAAGGCGTTGATGGCGCGGGCGTGTTTGATGATGCCGCCGATATAGTGAAGGCACATTTCCGAAAGATCCGCATAGCGGTCGCCGGCGAAGAGCGGCTTGCCGTTCTTCCAGATCGACTGGTGCACATGCATGCCCGAGCCGTTGTCGCCGAAGACGGGCTTGGCCATGAAGGTCGCCGTCTTGCCATAGGCGGCCGCGACCTGATGGATCGCATATTTGTAGATCTGCATGTGGTCGGCCATTTTCGTCAGTGTGGCGAACTTCATGCCGAGTTCATGCTGTGACGGCGCGACTTCGTGGTGGTGCTTCTCAGGAACAACGCCCATCTCGGTCATCATGGCGAGCATTTCGCCGCGCATGTCCTGCGCTGAATCGACCGGGGGAACAGGGAAATAGCCGCCTTTGGGGCCGGGGCGGTGGGCGAGGTTGCCAGCTTCGTAAACCGTCGAGGCGTTGTAGGGGCCTTCGACCGAGTCGAGCATGAAGCCCATATTGTTCTGTTCGGTCGACCAACGCACGTCGTCGAACACGAAAAACTCCGCCTCCGGACCGAAATAGGCCGTGTCGCCGATGCCGGTCGACGCAAGATAGGCCTCCGCAGCCTTGGCGATCGCGCGCGGATCGCGCGTGTAGCGCTGGCCGGTCGAGGGCTCGAGAATGTCGCAGATGAGGGTGAGCGTCGGCTGGCTGAAGAACGGGTCTTCGACGGCGGTTGCAAGATCCGGAAGCAGGATCATGTCGCTCTCATTGATCGCCTTCCAGCCGGCGATCGACGAGCCGTCAAACATGGTGCCTTCGGTCAGAAAGTCGTGATCGACCATCGACTTGTCGAAAGTCACATGCTGCCACTTGCCCCGCGGGTCGGTGAAGCGGAGGTCGACATATTTGATGTCTTTGTCCTTGATGCGTTTCAGGACGGCTTCAACAGACATGGAAAGGAGGCTCCTCGTTTGAGCGGGACCATCAGGTCCCGGGTCTTGCCCCGCCGCGGGAGATGCCGGATTGCGCCCCTCAAAATTCGTCAGATCGCCCCGGCCCGGCGCTGGCGAACAAGATGCGCCCCGGGTTTCGCGGAAATCAAGGAGTTTTTCTGCGTTGCAGCATAAGGCGATGCCGACGCGCAGAATTATCGCAAGATTTTGACAGAAACTACCAAAATCGCAGCACGGCACGCTAGATAGCGTCAGGTCCCGTTTCGCCAGTGCGAATGCGCACGGCTTCCTCGATGGGGCTGACGAAAATTTTTCCGTCGCCGATTCGGCCCGAATGGGCGGCTTTGGCGATCGCCTCGATCGCCTGCTGGACCTGCCCGTCATTCACGACGAGCTCGATTTTCACCTTGGGCAGGAAATCGACGACATACTCGGCGCCGCGATAAAGCTCCGTATGCCCCTTCTGACGCCCGAAGCCGCGCACGTCGATCACGGTCATGCCGGAAAGGCCGATCTCAGTCAGCGCTTCCTTCACGTCGTCGAGTTTGAACGGTTTGATGACGGCTTCGATTTTCTTCATGGCGCTTGATCTTGGAGCTCGGAAGACGGACGTGTCGGCGCATTCTGCGCGAGCGCTGAACGTATGACAACAAGTGTCCAACCGCTGCTGACGGCCGCTGAGACTCGCGCGGCCGAAGCGGCCGTGATTGCCGCAGGCACGCCGTCGCTGACGCTGATGGAGCGGGCAGGAGCTGGGGCCGCCGCCGCGATCCTGCAACGCTGGACGAAGCGCAAGGTCGTAGTCTTGTGCGGTCCGGGCAATAATGGCGGCGACGGCTTCGTCGTCGCGCGCCTCTTGGCGGAAGCGGGCTGGCCGGTGCGGCTTGCGCTCCTTGGCGTGCGCACGGCGCTGAAAGGCGACGCTGCGGCGATGGCGGCGCGGTGGGCCGGGCCCATCGAACCGTATACGGACGTCTTGAGCGGCGCCGAGATCGTCGTCGACGCGCTGTTCGGGACAGGCCTTGCGCGATCGGTCGAGGGGGAGGCCGCACAGATGATCGCCGCCGCCGACGCCACGGGCGGCGCCATTATCGCCATAGACATCCCCTCCGGCGTCGACTCGGATACGGGGTTTGTCCGGGGCGCGGCGCCCAAAGCGGCGCTGACCGTAACGTTTGCGGCGAAGAAGCCGGGCCATGTCCTTTATCCCGGCCGCGCCCATTGCGGCTTTGTCGAGGTGATCGACATCGGCGTGCCGGTCGCCGCGCCCGCAGCTTTCGAGAACACGCCGGCGCTCTGGCGCGCGGCGCTGCCGCGCCACGACTGGGATACGCACAAATATGCGCGCGGGCATGCCGCCATCGTCTCCGGACCGCGCCTGAAAACGGGCGCCGCGCGCCTTGCTGCCGGCGCGGCGTTGCGGGCAGGCGCGGGGCTCGTGACCGTCTTTTCGCCGAGAAGCGCCGCCGACGAAAACGCCGCGCATCTGACCGCCGTCATGATCCGCGAGATCGACGGCTCGGCCGAAACGGCCGCCGCGCTCACTGACAAACGGTTCACGGCGGCGCTCATCGGTCCCGGCGCCGGAGTCGGCACAGAGACGGCCGAGACGACGCTCGCCATACTGCACTCGAACGCCAGCGCGGTGATCGACGCCGACGCCCTGACGAGCTTTCAAGCAGACCCCCGGCGCCTGTTTGCGGCGCTGCGTACGGATGATGTCCTGACGCCGCATGGCGGCGAATTTGCACGTCTTTTCCCGGACCTTGATCCTTCCGTACGCGGAAAGCTGGAGACGGCGCGACAGGCCGCCGCCCGCGCCGGCTGCGTCGTGCTCCTCAAAGGCGCAGACACCGTCATCGCCGCGCCGGACGGGCGCGCGGCAATCAACACGAATGCGCCGCCCTTTCTTGCGACCGCGGGCTCAGGCGACGTCCTCGCCGGCATTGCGACGGGCCTCCTCGCACAGGGTATGGGCGGCTTTGATGCGGCATGCGCGACGGCATGGATCCATGGCGAGGCAGGCGTTCAATGCGGCCAAGGCCTCATCGCGGAGGATCTGGAGACCGCAATGCCTTCGGTCCTGCGCGGCCTCTCAGGCCGCGAAGGGCGTTGATTTCAGAATTCCGATCTCCTCTTCCGTCATCGCCTCCGGCACGTCTGCGAAGAGCGGGGTCGAGAGATACCGCTCGCCCGTATCCGGCAGCATACAGAGGATGTTTGCGCCTTTCGGCGCCTCGCCTGCGATCTTCAGCGCGCCGACGAAAGTAGCGCCCGACGAAATGCCGACAAAGATCCCTTCCTTTTGCGCAAGGTCGCGCGAGGCCGCCATCGCCGCCGCATTGTCGATCGGGATGATCGCGTGGAAGCGCGCGCGGTCGGCTTGCTCCGTAATCAGAGGGATGAAATCCGGCGTCCAGCCCTGCTGCGGATGCGGCTTCCAGGCGGGGTGCGACCCGTCGGCGGACCCATCCGCCTGGCGCTTTTGCGCTACGCTGGAAGCAAGAAGTGGGGCGTCAGCGGGCTCGCAAACAACGACCTTCGTCTTCGGCGATTCCCTGGCAAGCACGCGCGCAACGCCGTTCAGCGTGCCGCCCGTGCCGTAGCCTGTGATCCAGTAGTCGAGGCCGATATCGCGGAAATCCTCGATGATTTCGCGCGCCGTGGTGCGCTCGTGAATGGCGGGGTTGTCGGGGTTCTCGAACTGGCGCGTCTGGAACCAGCCATGTTTCTCGGCGAGTTCCTGCGCCTTTTTCACCATGCCGGTGCCGCGCAACGGCGCCGGCGTCAGCACGACCTTGGCGCCAAGGAAGCGCATCAGCTTGCGGCGCTCGACAGAAAAGCTCTCCGCCATGGTGATGACGAGAGGATAGCCCTTGGCCGCGCACACCATGGCAAGGCCGATCCCGGTATTGCCGCTCGTCGCCTCGACAATGGTCTGGCCAGGCTTGAGAGCGCCCGAGCGCTCGGCGGCTTCGATGACGCCGAGGGCAAGGCGGTCTTTCACAGACCCCAAGGGGTTGAACGATTCAACCTTCACGAAAAGGTTCACATGGGCCGGCGCAAGGCGGTTGATCCGGACCGCGGGTGTGCGGCCGACCGTCTCCAGAATGGAATTGTAGCGCGCCATGGGTGTCTCTCCCGCGTTATTGTCGCCAACGCATAGCACAATGCGCCGTCGTCGACTGGCATTGCGCAATCGCCAGTTGCCGATGGCGGTCGCCGACAGCGCGACCGTCACGGCGGACTCAAAATTGGATGCGTGCGGTTTAGCGCAACATGGCCGGGCGCGGCCAAACACGATTTCTGGATCGCCGAATGAGGATTTCTGATGTTAGGATCGAAAGCCTCAAGCGGGGAGGGCGTCATGCCGCGCTGGCTGTCAGCGTTTTTGATCATCGTGGGGTTCCTGGCGCTTGTCGCCATGGCGCTCCTCCCGAAGAATGTCTCGGTGAATGTGACGATCAACGCCGATGATCGCGACACGACCGGCCGCGAACATGCGGTTCCCGCGCCGCCACCGGAGTCGCCGCAGCGCTAGTCGGTGCTTGCGCGGACGTCATGGTCTGCCAAAGTGCGCCGCGGATTTTGCCGGACCTGCGGTTCGGCGTTTTTTTTCGATCCCCCGCACAAGGACTTGATCGCGGTCGCCATGGGCGTTCTTGATGCGCCGACAGGACCCGCCTCGCCAGACACATTTTTACGGCAGACAAGGGCGATTATTGTGACATCGCCGACGGCTTGCCGCAGAATCCACAATAGGGACTTCGCGCAGCGACTCCGGGCCTCCCAAGAGCGCCCCCTCGTCGGCTGCGCCGACACTTCCCCCGTCAAGGACGGGGGAAGAGGGAGATCGCCGCGCCCTTCCGCTCCCCCGTGAAAACGGGGGAGCTGCCGCCGCAGGCGGCTGAGGGGGCTCTCACAACGCGAATGAAACGCACGAAGACGCCCCCATCGTCGGCTGCGCCGACACTTCCCCCGTTAAGGACGGGGGAAGAGAGAGATCGCGGCGCCTTTTCGCTCCCCCGTCTCATGACGGGAGAAAGCCACGGCCCTTTGCAAGACAATCCTCGAAATGCGATCGCGCTTTGAAGGTCTCGCCGGCCGCTCGACAGCCCGGCTTTTCCTGCTATAGACGCCGTTCCCGCGACCGCCCCGGATCATCGCCGGTTGGCGCCGGCGGGGCATAAGCTGCGGATGTGGCGGAACTGGTAGACGCACTGGATTTAGGTTCCAGCGGGGCGACCCATGGGGGTTCGAGTCCCTCCATCCGCACCAGGCTTCGCGCTCACGCGCTTCGCCTGGCGCGGCCAGGCTCGGAGGCGCGCGAAGCCTGCCCGGCGTAGCGCAGCGAAGTCGGCCGAATTGAAGCAACGCGTCGCCGACCATAATGCTGGAAAATCGCCCCATACATCGAAGTTTACGCCCTGGGAGGTGGTGTGGTATTGCGCCTTCCCCGAAAAGCGACGGGCGCTCGAGTTTGAGGCTTATCTCAAGTCCCATTCCGGCAGGGCCTTTGCGAACAAGCGACTAAGATAAGCGTCGGCTGACCCAAGGTCGCCGAAAAGACAGGATTGAAGATGGAAGTCAAATTGAAGAGCGCAGAAGGCCTCGGTCGCCGCTTTGCGGTGAAGGTCTCCGCCGCCGAACTCGACAAGCGTCTGACGCAGCGTCTGACCGGCATGCAGCCGCGGGTCCAGATCAAGGGCTTCCGCAAAGGCAAGGCGCCGATCTCCTACCTCAAGAAGATGTACGGCAAAGGCGTCATGGGTGAGATCGTCAACGACATCGTGTCGGAGACGACGCGCAAAGCTTTCTCGGACGCAAACCTTCAGCCAGCCAGCGCGCCGCGCTCGGAATTCACCGGCGACATCAACGCCGTCATCGAAGGCAAGGCCGATCTGGAGTATGACGTACACGGAGAGATACTGCCGAGTTTCGATCCGATGGATGTCGCAACGCTGACGCTGACGCGCCCGGTCGCGGAAGCGGACGCCGAAGAAGTCGACAAGGCGCTCGCTGAACTCGCCGAGCGGCAGAAATCCTACGAACCGCGCGAGCCCGCCGAGAATGCCAAGACGGGCGACCAGCTTCTCATCGATTACGCCGGTGCGATCGACGGCAAGACCTTCGACGGCGGCACGGGCGCAGATCAGGAAGTCGTGCTCGGCGCGGGACGCCTCATTCCGGGCTTTGAAGACCAGCTCGAAGGCGCCAAGGCCGGATCAGAAGTGCTGGTCAACGTCACGTTCCCGGCGGATTACGGGAACAAGGATCTTGCCGGCAAAGCCGCCGTATTCGCCGTCAACGTCAAGGAAGTGCGCGCGCCGAAAGAAACGACGATTGACGACGAACTCGCCAAGCGTCTCGGCCTTGTCGACCTCGCGGATCTCAGAAAGCGGTTGAAGGACAATATCGAGAATGAGTTTCGTCAGCTGTCGCGCGGCCACCTGAAGCGCGCCCTGCTCGACAAGCTCGACGATGCGCACACATTCGACCTGCCGCCGATGATGGTGGAGCAGGAATTCGAACAGATCTGGCGTCAAGTTGAATCCGCCGAACGCGACGAAGAGGATAAGGGCAAATCCGACGACGAACTCAAGGTCGAATACCGGAAGATTGCGGCGCGGCGCGTGCGCCTCGGCCTCGTTCTCGCGGAAATCGGCAAGCGCGCCAATGTCGGCGTCCCGTCGGAGGACTTGAAGCGCGCCGTCCAAGAGCGCGCGCTGATGGACGCGCGCATCATGCAGATGCAGGGCCAGCAAGTGACGCCGCAGGACGTCCTCAAATTCTACCAGCAGAACCCCGAAGCGATCGCGCAGATCCGGGCGCCGCTGTTCGAAGAGCGGGTCGTCGACTACATTTTCGAACGCGCCCGGATCTCCGACAAGACGGTCACCAAAGACGAGCTGCGTCAGGACCCTGACGGAGAATTGACCGCCTGACGGGGCTGCCCGCGCCTGGCCGCAGAGCGTTTCGTTAAGGCCCTGTCAGGACTTGCTCTTTGGCGAGAATAACCCTCGCTTAAGCCGCGCCGCGCTAACCTCAAGGTTCAGCGCGGCTTGGTTTTGTGGCAAGCCGTCCCAATATGGAGACGTTCCTTTAGGGGCGCGCCGGGGAAAAGCACCGTGCTCGGGAGCGAGAAAGGCTCAGAATGAAAGATCCGAACGAAATTTACATGAACACCCTCGTCCCGATGGTCGTCGAGCAATCGAGCCGGGGCGAGCGGGCCTATGACATCTACTCCCGGTTGTTGAAAGAGCGGATCATCTTCATCGCCGGCCCGGTGCATGACCAGCTGTCGACCCTCGTCGTCGCGCAGCTCCTCTTCCTTGAGGCGGAAAACCCCAAGAAAGAGGTCTATATCTATATCAACTCGCCGGGCGGATCGGTTTCGGCCGGCCTCGCGATGTATGACACGATGCGGTATATCCGCCCGGCCGTCTCGACGATGTGCGTCGGCATGGCCGCGTCCATGGGCTCGCTGCTCCTGACGGCGGGCAAAAAGGGCCTGCGCTACTCCTTGCCCAATTCCCGGATCATGCTCCACCAGCCCTCGGGCGGCTTTCAGGGGCAGGCGTCCGACATCGAGCGCCACGCCCAGGACATCATCAAGATTAAGCGGCGCCTGAACGAGATCTATGTCGAGCACACCGGCCAGCCCTATGAGGTCATCGAACGGACCCTCGACCGCGACCATTTCATGAGCCCGGAGGAGGCGGTCGCCTTCGGCCTCATCGACTCGGTCATGTCGGAGCGTCCTGGTGGAACAGAAACCGAACGTTAACCCTTTTGCCCGGCTCGAGAGCGGCCAAAACGCCGCTTGATTGGCCGGACCGGAGTATGGTCGAATGGCAGTAAGATGACGGGAGGCCGGTGGCGCCCTTCATGCAGGCCGATGACGAGAGGACTTTCGAATTCGGGGACTTCCAGGCGTCCACGGCCCGGAAGGACTCGGCAGAAACAAGTGGCGGCCCCAAGGCCGCCAGCGCCGTAGCGGGCGAGGCTGACCCGTCATAGCGCCGATAAGGAGTAATCAGCGTGAGCAAAGTCGGCAGCAAAACGGGCGGCGACGGCAAGAATACCCTTTACTGCTCCTTCTGCGGCAAGAGCCAGCATGAAGTCCGCAAGCTGATTGCGGGACCGACCGTCTTTATCTGCGACGAGTGCGTCGAACTCTGCATGGACATCATCCGTGAAGAGTCGAAGTCCTCGCTCGTCAAAGCCGGCGACGGCGTGCCGACGCCGCATCAGATTCACAAAGTGCTCGACGACTATGTCATCGGCCAACAGCACGCCAAGCGCGTGTTGTCGGTCGCCGTTCACAATCACTACAAACGCCTCAATCACGCGCAGAAGAACAACGACGTCGAACTGGCCAAGTCGAACATCCTGCTCGTCGGCCCGACCGGTTCGGGCAAGACGTTGCTTGCGCAAACGCTCGCACGCATTCTCGACGTGCCGTTCACCATGGCCGATGCGACGACGCTCACCGAAGCCGGCTATGTCGGCGAAGATGTCGAAAACATCATCCTGAAGCTGTTGCAGGCGGCGGACTACAATGTCGAACGCGCGCAGCGCGGCATCGTCTACATCGACGAGGTCGACAAGATCAGCCGCAAGT
>CAZDRH010000009.1:0-128135 GCA_964507915.1 uncultured Caulobacterales bacterium | reverse complement strand
CCATCGGATTGCGCGACTGGGCCCATGCGTGATCCTCAATGAGGGTTGGTATAAGCAATATAGAATTATGTATAACAACCAACAGAAATGAAGCTATCGAAACAGATCGCCTGGGAGACGGTCAAATCACTTCCTTTTCGCGCTCATTAATATTTCAAGCCGATTCCAAAAAGAAAGGATGAAATACACTCGCGCGCTAAATCCACTATGCTTTCATGACCTCCAGCCCTAATAAAGAACATCAACAATGGCGGTAATAACAAGAAATACCATAAATTATGCATGAACCTCGGTAGATTTGCCGCCAATCTAAAACCTAGCTTCACGTTTGTTTCTGCACCTCCGCCGGTTATGCCCGGGATTAACCAATATCTCGATTTTAGCATATCGGCATTCAAATTGATGCCAGCAGGACCAAATTTATTGTTAAAGAGCGCAAGAAATCGGCTCCAGTCAAGCGCCAGCTGCCGGATGGCATTTGACGCCGCCATGACAGAAACGTAGGTAGAGTGTGCCGTCCCCAATCCCGCAATATTGATCATCAACAAAATACAGTACGCAGTGAGCACAAATGCAATATAACCATCCTGCGTTAGATTATGATCGCCCGCCAAAACCCTTAGCGTGTTAGAGAAAATGATGCCATATGTCGCTATTAGAAAGGATTGGAATGCTACAAACCATGTCACGCGATTATTAATTAAGTTGTCTTCATGTTTTATGTAATCGCGCCAAATATCAAATCTTCGCAATAAAAACTCATTTAATTCCTTGTCATTGGATTCGTCTTTTGAAGATTTGCCGCAATATGATTTTTCATCGATGAAACTAGGATCATGAACGCCTACTCCTTTCCCTGATGCAGTTGCGTCACTTTCGTCGGGTTTCTTGGAAGATTTCGGTTGAGCGCTTGAGTTCATGCGGCAATAGACTCCCTCTGCTCAAGCAGATGTTACTTTCGCATAGAATAGACGTGGAACGTGGCGCGATACAAGAACACTTCCGAACAAACATAAAGAGCTTCTCTGCGCCAGACTCAATTTGCGAATGGACTCACCCAAGACTTGGGCCCAGCTAAGTAGCAAGTTTTAGCGTGGCGGCCCCGCGACCCGAAAGCCGACATAGCTCGCCGACGTGTTCTTCGGCAGTCTGCCGCGATTGGCGACGCGCAGATCGGCCGCGCCAGCGGACCATGTCCCATCGCGGATGACGCGCATGGCGCAGTCGCCGCTGCGGTTGGCCGAGCCGTCCGTCGGCGTCGCCGTAAAGTTATTGACGTAACAATCCTCGACCCATTCGCGGGCATTGCCGCTCATGTTGAAGAGGCCGAAGCCGTTGGCCTTGACCGAGCCCGCCGGCCTCGGGCCGCCGCGCGCGCTGTTTGAGGCGACAAAGCGCGCGCCATAGGGATAGGCGGTCTCAGTCCCGCCGCGCGCGGCATATTCCCATTCGGCCTCGGTCGGGAGGCGGTAGGTTTTCCCCGTCTTCTTGGAGAGCCAGGCCGCGTATGCATTCGCGTCGCGCCAATTGACGCCGAGCACGGGCAGATCCGGCCCGCCATTCGATCGCTTCGCCGTGCAGGCGCGGTCGGCGACGCAGGCCGCCCATTGCGCTTCGGTCGTCTCCGACGCCGCGATCGCAAACGGCGCAATCGTCACTTCGTGCTGGGGCCCTTCCCAGGGATTGCGGCCCCGCTCTTCCGGCGGCGAGCCCATCTTGAACACGCCGCCCGGAAGGCGCCGCATCGTGGGGCAATCGCTGCAATCCGTATACGTAGGGTCCGTTTGTGGCGCCGGCGTCGGCGGCGGCGCGCTTACTGGACGTTCGGCAGGCGTCGATGCGGGCTCTGCCTGCTTGTCCGGGAGGGCCGCAGGCGGCTCGGGCGCCGGCGGAAGCTTTGCGGACGCGACCTCGACCGGCGGCGGGGATGCCGGTTCGGACGTCGCCGCCTTTTCAACTGGCTCTGCCGCGGCGGCGCTTTCGGCCGGCTTGCGGTTCATGAGGAAGAACATGCCGCCGACAAAGGCCGCGACCGCGATGAGCGCGGCGCCCGCCATGAAAGGATTGACGCCTCCCGCGCTTTCGCGCGGCCGAGCAGCAGGCTGGGCCGCCGGGCGCGGCCGCGATGCTTCAGCGTGCGGCGCCGCCGGCCGGTTCTGCGGCGCCCCATCGCCTTTCGGCGACCGCGCGAGATTGGCGAGGCGCGATTTCGCAAGGTCCGCAAAATGGCCCTTCGGGTAACGCCCGAGATAGGCCTCGAACTCGGCGGCATCGCGGGAGTCTTTGATCGACGTCCAGAATGCTGTCTCGATGCTGGCGTCTGAGGCCGCCGCGCCTGAGGCCGCCGGGGGGGCCGCTCGCCGCTTGGCGACGGCCTCCTTGATATCGAGCACGAAGAGGCGCCAAGACGAATCGCTGCGATCGCCGCGCCAATGGCGAAGATCCGCCGTCTGAACAAGTTCAAAACGCAGCGGACGGTCGCAATCTTCTATCAGCGCCGGAACAAGAGTCGTGCTCCGCTCGCCGACGGTCGCCTCGGCCCGCACCCATTTCGAGTTCACCGAGCGCGGTGACCACAGCACGACGACGGCGCCGGCGTCGCGCAGATTGCGCTCCGTCACCTCGTCATAGGCCTCGCCCGCCCGGAGCGCGGCGTCCCACCAGACGTCGAGACCTTCGTCTTTCAACGCCGAGGCGATCCGCTGGGCCGTTTCCTGGTCCTGGCGGTTATAGGAAACAAACACATCCGGCATGGGCGGCAAGCTCCCCTGTAGAGGGAGGTCTTACCGCATCCTACGGGAAGTTAATAGAAGATCGCGCGCAGGAAGGGCCACCCCAGGGTCGCACCCGATACGGATCAATTGTCGAGGAAGCTCCGCAGCTTCCGTGACCGGCTCGGATGCTTAAGCTTGCGGAGGGCTTTGGCCTCAATCTGGCGGATGCGTTCGCGGGTCACCGAGAATTGCTGGCCGACCTCTTCCAGCGTGTGGTCCGTGTTCATGCCGATGCCGAAGCGCATGCGCAGCACGCGCTCTTCACGCGGCGTCAGCGAGGCAAGGACGCGTGTCGTCGTCTCACGCAGGTTCGACTGGATCGCCGCGTCGATCGGCAGGACCGTGTTCTTGTCCTCGATGAAGTCGCCAAGGTGGCTGTCCTCCTCATCGCCGATCGGCGTTTCGAGAGAGATCGGCTCCTTGGCGATTTTCATCACCTTGCGGACCTTTTCGAGCGGCATGGAGAGCTTTTCGGCGAGCTCTTCCGGCGTCGGCTCGCGGCCAATTTCATGCAGCATCTGGCGCGAGGTGCGGACGATCTTGTTGATCGTTTCGATCATGTGCACCGGAATGCGGATGGTGCGCGCCTGGTCGGCGATCGAACGCGTGATCGCCTGCCGGATCCACCATGTCGCATAGGTCGAGAACTTGTAGCCGCGGCGGTATTCGAACTTATCGACCGCTTTCATGAGGCCGATATTCCCCTCCTGGATGAGGTCGAGGAATTGCAGGCCGCGGTTCGTGTATTTCTTCGCGATCGAGATGACGAGACGCAGATTGGCCTCGACCATTTCCTTCTTGGCGATGCGCGCTTCGCGCTCGCCTTTCTGCACCGTCTGCACGATGCGGCGGAAGTTTTCGACGGTGAGGCCCGTCTCGGCGGCGAGCTGGCCGACTTCATCGCGGATCTGCGTGATCTGCGGCTGCGCTTTGGTGACGAAATTCTGCCAGCCCTTGCCCTTTTTGGCGCGGATGCGGTCGAGCCATTCGGGGTCAAGTTCGGAGCCGAGATATTCGGCGAGAAACTCGCGACGGTTGACGCCGTGCTGGTCCGCGATGCGGACAAGCTTGCCTTCAAGGCCCATCAGGCGCCGGTTGATGTCGTAAAGCTGCTCGACGAGGGCTTCGATGCGCTGATTGTTGAGCCGCACGGAACGGACGCGCTCGACAATCTCTTTCTGCAGCTTCTTGAGTCGGCGCTCCTGCGAGGTCGAGAGGTCAGCGCCTTTCAGCTGCTCCTCGATCATCGTGTCCTGGAGCTTGCGGAGCTTTTTGTAGTCGGCAGAGATCTCGTCGAAGGTCGTCATCACGCCGTCGCGGAGTTCGGCCTCCATCGCCGAGAGCGAGATCGCGCCCTCGTCGAAGTCTTCTTCCTCTTCATCGACGCCGGCTTCGAGCTTTTCGGCCGCCTCGCGGTTCACGCGTTCGGCGACTTCGGGCTGCGTCATATCGGGGCGCGACTCCGGACCGCCGCCATAGGTGGCGTCGAGGTCGATGATGTCGCGCAGAAGAACGCGGCCTTCTTTCAGTTCGTCGCGCCAGACCGTGATCGCTTCAAAGGTCAGCGAGGATTCGCAGAGCGCGCGGATCATGGTCTCGCGCCCGGCCTCGATGCGCTTGGCGATCGCGATCTCGCCCTCGCGCGACAGGAGTTCGACCGAGCCCATCTCGCGCAGATACATGCGCACAGGATCGTCGGTGCGGTCGGAGCTCGACGGCGAATTCGTCGCGACCGCTTTTTCCTGCTTCGGCGCAACGGCGCGGCCGGTTGTTTCTTCCTCGTCGAGTTCGGCTTCGGCCGCCGGTTCTTCGGCCTCTTCTTCTTCCTCGTGTTCGACGACATTGATGCCGCGCTCGGAGAGCTGCGCCATCAGGTCTTCGATCTGGTCGGTCGTGAACTCTTCCGACGGCAGGATTGCGTTCAGTTCCTCGTAGGTCACGTAGCCGCGCGACTGCGCGCGGGCGATCAGCTTTTTGACCTTGGCGTCGTTGAGGTCGATGATCGGACCGTCCTGCTGCGGCTCGGCCTCCGCAGGCTGATCCTTTTCCTTCACCGCAGCCGCTTTTTTCGTCATGCTGGTCGTTCCTGCCGTTCGCCGCGCATCGTCCTTAGCGGCGGGTTTTTCGATCGATGTTCGTTTTGAGGCGCTCAAGACTGCTCGCAAATTCGTTGGGAGAAACGCTGTCTTCCGGGGAGCCTTTTTGCTCGCCCGAATAGGCTTGCTCTTCTCGATGTTTAACCGCCGCCTTCCATGGACTGTCGCCAAGCGTGAGGCTCGCTGCTGCGGTCTCCGCCACTTCGGCCTGCGCAAGGCGGGCGTAATGGCTCAGCCGCAGGGCGTCTTTCCAGCCCCGTTCTACCTCTTCAAGCTCAGCCGTCGGCCGGAGGAAGGATTGTGCATTGAGCGTCTCGTCAGAGAGAATCCGCTCCACTGTATCCGCCGCCTCGGTTGAGTGGAGATGACGATGGAGAGTCGCGCTGTCAAGGGCGGGATTGGCGAGAATGGCCGCAATCGCTGCGTCAAGCAGGGACTTTAGCGGCGGCGTTTCAAGTTCGAGGGTCGAAAACTCGGCCTCGCAGCGCTCATAGAGGCCGGGGTGGCGGATCAGGGCGAGAACCAGGCTCGCGTCCCGGTTGAATTCATTGGGCCGGGCGCGGGCCTTGAGCGCCGCTGTCGGCCGGGCGGCGTGCATGACATCGGCATAGGCGGGCTCGAACGCCTTGCGCCCTGGACGGCGAAAAGGATTGGCCGGAGCCGGCCCCGGCCTTGCGCCCCGCCCCGGCTCCCCGCCGCCAGATTTTGGAAACGCCTCGGCGAGCCGGCGGGCGAAGTCCTCGCCATAGGCTGCGCGGACATCCTTGTCGGCGATGCCTTTGACGAGCGCGCGCAGATGGGACCGGAGCGCCGCGCGACGTTCCGGCGTATCGAGCGGACGGGCTTCCGTCTCGCGCCGCCACAACACGGCCGACAGGGGTTCGGCCGATTGCAGCATCGCCCGGAACGCGGCGGCGCCGCCCGCGCGGATGAGATCATCCGGGTCCTGATTGTCAGGCAGGAAGACGAAAGAGAGCGACTTGCCGGGCGCGAGCAAGGGCAAAGCGCGATCGATCGACCGGTAAGCGGCCGCAACGCCGGCCTTGTCGCCGTCGAGGCACATGGCGGGCTCGCTCGAATGACGCCACAGAAGTTGCAGCTGCGTCTCGCCGAGCGCGGTGCCGAGGGGCGCGACCGCCGTTCTGAAGCCTGCGCCCCAGAGGGCGATCACATCCATATAGCCTTCGCAGACGATCAGGGCCTCGCCCGCTTCTGCAGCGGCTTTGCGCGCAGCCCCGAAATTGTAGAGGACATCGCCTTTGTGAAAGAGCGGCGTTTCCGGCGAGTTCAGATATTTGGGCTTGGCGTCCTTCTCGAGCGCGCGTCCGCCGAAGGCGATCACCTGATCATTCGCTGAGAGGATCGGAAACATGACGCGGCCGCGAAATCGGTCATAAGACGGCCCGCCATCCTCAGGCTTGATCAGGAGGCCCGCTTCGATCAGCACGTCTTCGGCAAAGCCCTTGAAGAGCAGGTGATCCTTCAGCGCGATGCGGCTTCCCGGCGCGAAACCGAGGCGAAAGACGGCGACCTGTTCCGGGGAGAGGCCCCGCGCTTTGAGATACTCGGCGCCCGCGCGGCCTTCGGCTGATTTCAGGGTCTGCTGATAAAAGGCCGCAGCAGCGGCCGAGGCTTCGGCAAGGCCCTTGCGCTTCTGCGCCCGGGCCGCTTCACCCGGTTCATCGGCGGGAAGCTGCAAGCCCGCCTCTTCTGCGAGACGCGTCACCGCCTCAAGGAAGGTGACGCCCTGCGTCTCCATTAGGAAGCCGATCACGTCTCCATGCTTGCCGGACGAGAAGCAGTGATAGAATCCCTTCTGGTCGTTCACGAAAAAGCTCGGCGTCTTCTCCTTCGTGAAGGGCGAAAGTCCCGCCCATTCATTGCCTTGTTTGCGAAGCTTCACATAGCGGCCGATCACGCCTGAGGGTTTGAGGCGTGCTTTGATCTCGTCGAGGAAATCAGGTGTGAAGCGGGGCATGTGTGTAACGATCGGTTCGAGAGCAGAATGAGCCGAATCGCATGGGCGCAAGAGCGCACGCACCCACGCGTTTTCCCCATTGCCGTGCAATGCCGCGGCGGGCCGTCCGCACGGTAGCGAATTTTGATGAGGTCCCGCGAGCGCGCCGAGACGAGGCCGCGTCTCCCCAGAACGGCCTCGTCCTCGGCGGTCTCTCCCCGGCCAGCCCCCGGAGAGGCCGTCGCCAGCACGTTCACCATCGCAGACTTGCCGGGTCAGGTCAGGACGACGGGAAGCGACACGAGTTGAAATCTTCCGGAAATCTCATTGGCTTAGTGTGCGTTTGCCGCTTTGACGCACCGCACACCGTTCCCTAGGATCAGCATGGTCAAGGAGTTCGCCATGGCCGAAGCGCCGCCGGCAAAGACGCAGCTGACCTCGTGGAAGGAAGTCGCCGCCTTTCTGAATGCGACCCCTCGCACGGTCATGCGTTGGGAGCATGAACGGGGGCTGCCCATTCGGAGACTTCCGGGAGAGGCGCGTTCGCGGATCTACGCTAATGTCGCAGAGCTGAAGGCTTGGCTCGACTCCAATGTCGCCACCACGGCGCCGGCTGCGACTGCTGCGCTCGAAGCAGTCGCCCCGATTGCCGACGCTCCTTCGCATCACGCAGGGTCTATTCGGCCGATTCTGCGGCGATGGATGCCCGGAGCGTTCGCGCTCGTCGTTGGGGCGCTGGCGGCATTCGTTCTCTTGCGGCCGGCGCCTGCGCTGGTGCTCCCGCCCGAAGCGCAAGTCGTCTATGATACAGCGAACCAGAATTTCGACCGGCGCACGCCGGCGTCACTTGCGGCAGCCGTCGAGGGCTTCATGCGTGTGATACGCCTCGCGCCGCAATCCGCAGAGGGATTTGCCGGGCTTGCCAGCGTCTACGCCATTCTGCCGGAATACACGGCGATGGGCGCCGCGGAGGGCTTTGCCAAGGCAGAAGACTATGCGCGGCGCGCCATCGCCCGCGACAAACGCAGCGCGCGCGCCTGGGCGGCCCTTGGCTTTGCACGCTATTATGGCGAACAGGACCGGAAGACAGCAGACAGCGCCTTTGCGCGCGCGGTCGCCATTGAGCCCGAGAATGTGCAAGCGCGCCATTGGCGTGCGACCTATTACCTCGCGACTGGCCGGCTTACCGAGGCGCTCACTGAGATTGACGCTGCGCTGGCGCTCGACCCCGCGTCTTTGGCGCTACAAGCCGATCGCGGCCTCATCCTCAGCTATCTCGGCCGCACCGGGGAGGCGATCGCGATTTTGAAAAAGCTTGCCGCGCAAGCCCCGGAATTCCGCTCGCCGCCGTCCTATCTTGCGCAGGTCGCTTTCCTGACAGGCGACGACACCTCTTTTGTACGCGAGAGTCTTGTGCGCGCGCGTTTGCAGAACGATCTCTACGGTCTCGAACTTGCCGAAGCCGCGCGGGCCGGCCTTGCCTTGGGCGGCCGGACCGGGATGCTGAAAGCGCTGCTCGCCGTGCGCCTGCGTCACTACGAATCTGGGAAAGGCAGCGCCATCGAAATCGCGCGGCTGCAGCTCCTGCTCGGTGACCGCGAAGCCGCGCGGCGCTATCTCAATCTCGGCGTTTCGCGCCGCGAGCCCGACGCGGCCTATCTCGACCTCTATCCGGACCTCAAGAGTCTGCGCGACCCGGACGCGACGTGATCAGCCGCCGAGAGCCTTTTTCAGCGCGGCGCTCGCCTTGCCGAAATCCATCGCGCCCGCGTGCTTGGCTTTGAGCGCGGCCATCGCCCTTCCCATATCCTTGATTGACGCGGCGCCGGTCTCCGTAAGTGCGGCCTTCACGGCCGCTTCGATCTCGGCCTCACTCAACTGGCGCGGCAGGAACTCCTGAATGAGCGAGATTTCAGCGCGCTCCTTGGCGGCAAGGTCGGGGCGCTTGCCGGCGTCATACTGCGTCGCCGAATCCTCGCGCTGCTTCACCATTTTCGTCAGCACCGTGAGGATTTCGGCGTCGTCGACCGTCTTGCCGTCGACGCGCAGCGCGATGTCGCGGTCCTTCAGCGCCGAGGTCACGAGCCGGAGTGTCGAGACGCGGTCGGCAGCGCCGGACTTCATCGCGGTCTTGAGAGCGTCGTTGATTTGATCGCGGAGCATTGGTCGCCTCCATCAGTATTTGAGATAAGCGCGCCGCTCGGCGGCCCACGCCGCCTCGTCCGGCGCGGTCAGCGCGTCGAGATCGCCCGGCGCCGACGACTTGTCGTCAACCCACTCCCGCAGCAGCGAGGAGCCGTTGATCACGTCGATCGCCGTTTTGCCGACGACATACTCATATTTGAATTCCGGCCCGCGCCACAGCGCATAGTCGGGATAGAGCCGCCTTATCGCCTTGAAAGCGAGCGCCTGCACGCGCCAGGGCCGGAAGGCGTCGTGGTCATAGCCCGTCTCGGTGTGGATCATCACGCCCGAACAGAGCTTGCCGACGTGCTTGTGGAAGGTCGGCTCGAACCAGATGTCGCGCAGCGCGCAGCCGTTGAGCCAATGCGGCGCGAGGCGGCGCATTTCGGCGATCACCGCGCGCGCATCAATATCGGGCGCGCCGACGAGTTCGAGCGGCCGCGTCGTGCCCCGCCCCTCCGACAGGGTCGCGCCCTCGACCATCACCGTGCCGGCATAGGCGCGCGCCATAAAGAGGTTCGGCGCATTGGGGCTTGGGTTCACCCAGGCCCTCTGCCCTAGCGGCCAGCCGAAGCCCGGCCCCTCTTCCGGGCGCCAGCCTTCCATCGCGATCAGGCGATAGTCGACATCGAGCTTGAAGCGGTCGATGAACCAGAAGGCCAGTTCGCCGAGCGTCAAGCCATGGCGCATCGGCAACGCCCCCGCGCCGACGAAACTCTCAAAGCCCGGCCGCAGCGTCAGCCCCTCGACGGGACGACCGACCGGGTTCGGACGATCGAGCACCCATACCGCTTTCTTGTGCCGCGCCGCCGCCTCCAGCACGTAAAGCAGCGTGGTGATGAAGGTGTAGATGCGGCAGCCGAGGTCCTGCAGGTCAACGAGGAGCACGTCGAAGGTCTCCATGCTCGCGTCGGTCGGGCGGCGCACTTCGCCATAGAGCGAAAAGATGGGGATGCCGAGGACCGGATCGTTGAAATCCGGGCTCTCGATCATGTTGTCCTGCTTGTCGCCGCGCAGGCCATGCTGCGGGCCGAAGGCCGCGGTGAGATTCACGTCGCCGAGCGCAGCGAGCGCATCGAGCGCGTGCGTGAGGTTCGCCGTGACCGAGGCGGGGTGCGCGAGCAGCGCGACGCGCTTGCCCGCGAGCGGCGCGCGCAAGGCTTTGTCCGCCAGCAGACGATCGAGACCGAATTGGATCATGGGCTTTCCTTCTGCGGCGGCGCTATATGTGCACGACCTCTCAACCGCTCACTCCGGCGAAAGCCGGAGCCCAGAGCCGCGCGTGCACGGCTCGCGGCGCTGGATTCCGGCTTTCGCCGGAATGAGCGGGATTTGCAACGTATCGCAATGCCCTCGCGTAATCGGCCCGCGGACGCCCCTTCACGCTGAGGAGTGCATTCGCGCCAGCGAATGCGAGTCACGAAGCGCGCCGCAACACGCTCAGGCGCCGACCTCGTAGACGAAACCGGCCGCGGCATGGAAGTCCGGCTTGCCGGGCGCATGGTCGAGCGCCCAATAGGATTTGGCGCCGTCCGCCGCCTCGATCACCGCGGTGAGCGCGACGTGCAACGGCCCCGGCGGCAACGCCGCCGCCTCGATCTCCGCATGGAGGGTCAGCGTGTCGGCGGTTTTCGCAACGACGAGGCGCGGCGCCTCCATAGAGAGCGGCGCCATGCCAGCGCGCCAGGAGTCGAAGCGATATGCCGCCCAGCGCGTCGAGGGCGCAAAGTTGAGTTCGACATAAGGATCGGAGCCCGGCGCGCGCAGGAAGGCCTCAAAACAGGTCGCGGCCCAGAGCCCATCCGTCCGCAACGGCGCGCCGGCCGGCGAGAGGCGGAGCGCGTCGATGGGGCCGGTCACGGCATAGTCGAAACAGAGAAGCGTCCCGTCACGCCGGAGGGAGGCGTCGATCGCGAGCCCGGCGGGCGGCGCAGATTCGGGGTGTGGGAAAAGGGGCATAGGCCCCCTATCGCGCGTATCGTGGACTTGAGGCAATCAGGAATTGGTCAGACCTCGACAGCGTTGCGAACAATACTATGGAAATCGCAGCTGCTGTCCAGACTAGGGGAGCGGTTGTCCGGACGGGCGTACCATTTCACGCTGATTTCCGCGGCGTCACGCCGAAGCTTGACCGCAACTTTCGTCCGGAATGGAACAGTCTGCACAGGCGGATCGAAGAAGCGCGCCTTGTTCAGCGTTGCGTCAATTCCACGCGACGATTTCTGCCGCGGCCTGCTTCGGTGGCGTTGGAGGCGGCCGGCGACGACATGCCCGCTCCAAAAGGCGTCAGGCGCGTAGCCGCCACCTTGTGCTGCGTCGTGAGCGCCGTCGTCACCGCTGCGGCGCGCGCCTGGCTCAGTTTTACATTTGCGGCGAAGTCGCCGACATTGTCAGTGTGTCCCACGACTATTAGCGACAACTTGGGTTCCTGGGCCATGAGATCAGCGATCGCCTTCAGCGTCGGCGCCGACTCGGGCTTGATCGATGCTGAGCCCGTGTCGAAAAAAACGCCGTAAAGATCAATGCTACCCTCCGCGGCAAACGCGTCCGCAATACCTTTCGGCGTTGGAACCGTGATTTGACCTGTCGCCATCGCCGCCTGATCGACGATCAGCAAGGCATATCGCGGGGCATCCCCTGCATTGCCCGCTTCACCGACCAGGAGTGCGACCGTCGAACGCGTGCCGTCAGCGCTTCGTTCCATCAGCACATATCGTGGATTGCGGCCATACCCGCCGGCAAAACTCCACATGCCCCACGCGGGTTGACCGAATGTAAGGTTTACCGCCCGGTTGATCGGGCCGAAGCCTGAGCAAGCGGCCGTGTCGCAGGCATAAATCGTCTTGTAGCCGAGTGTGTCAAGGCGTTGACGGTAGTTGGCGGCGATCTCAATCGAACTTGCTGTTCTTGGTCCCTCATACACCAGATTGGTGATCTTGCCGCTCCGCGTTATGGAATTGGCGGCGCTAAAGGCCGTATCGTTGTCCGCGAGTTTGGCGCTCTGCAGGGCGCGCTCGTCAAACGATTTCACCTCTCCGTTGAGGATCTTCGAGCCGAGGAATCGCCCGACTATGGCGTGGTCTTTCAAGCCCTTGGCGTCTTGCGCGAAGGCTGACGAAATTCCGAGCACACCAGTCGCAACGAGTAGTAGAACCCTGAGCATGCTTGCGATTCCCCGAAGCGAAACTGAATTGATTCACCTGGTAGCTCGCTTGCATTACTTTTCTGTGTCCTGTCAAATCGCTTGAGTGTCGTAGCGAGCAGGCAAAAATACGCCCATCGTCCGCTATCCCACGAGCCAATGGTCCTCCCCAACCCTTGCCCCCCTCCCCCAATTCCCCTAACCCCCACATCCGTTTGCCCGCGGCCCCGCGGGCCCGACGAGAAAGGCGGCTTTCGATGAAGCTCTGCTCCACACCCGCGGAGAAGCCAACGGCGCTGCTTGTTCTGGCGGATGGGTCCTTGTTCCACGGCGCCGGCGCCGGCGCGGTCGGGGATGCTGTCGGCGAGGTCTGCTTCAACACGGCGATGACCGGCTACCAGGAGATCCTGACCGACCCTTCCTATGCCGGCCAGATCGTCACCTTCACCTTCCCCCATATCGGCAATGTCGGCGTCAATGCGGAGGATATCGAGAACGCCTCCCCCGCCGGCGCCATCGCTGCGCGCGGCGCCGTCTTCCGCGAGGCGCCGACGAGCCCCTCCAATTATCGCGCGCAGCTTGATCTTTCGGCGTGGATGAAGCGCCGCGGCATCATCGCCATCTCCGGCGTCGACACGCGCGCCCTCACCGCGCGCATCCGCGATCACGGCATGCCGCACGGCGTCATCGCGCATAACCCGAGCGGCAATTTCGACATCGAGGCCCTGCGCGCCAAGGCCCGCGCCTGGGAAGGCCTTGAAGGCAAGGACCTCGCCAAGGATGTCTCGGCGCTGCAATCCTACACGCATGACGAGACCGCCTGGCGCTGGGGCAAAGGCTACGGCAAGAGCGCCGGGAAGGGCCCGCATGTCGTCGTCATCGACTATGGCGTGAAACGCAACATCCTGCGCCTCCTTGCCGATGAGGGCGCGCGCGTCACCGTCGTGCCGGCGAGCGCGAGTTTCGACGAGATTATGGCCAAACAGCCGGACGGCGTCGTTCTGTCAAACGGCCCCGGCGACCCGGCGGCGACCGGCGCGCACGCGATCCCGGTCATCCGTAAGCTGATCGAAACGAAGACGCCCGTCTTCGGCATCTGCCTCGGCCATCAGATGCTGGCGCTCGCCGCGGGCGCCAAAACGCAGAAAATGGCGCAGGGCCATCACGGCGCCAATCATCCGGTGAAGGACCTTCAAACCGGCAAGGTCGAGATCGTGTCGATGAATCACGGCTTCACGGTCGATCCCGCGAGCCTGCCCGCCAATGTGCGCCCGACCTTCGTCTCGCTCTTCGACGGCACGAATAGCGGCTTGAGGCTCACTGACGCGCCCGCCTTCTCCGTGCAGCACCACCCGGAAGCCTCGCCGGGGCCGCAGGATTCCTTCGGCCTCTTCAAGACGTTTGTCGGGTCGCTGAAGGCCGCCTGACGGCGGCTTCCCTTAAGCTGCCTTCTTCGCGCGCGCGATCACTTCCATCGCCATTTCGTCTGCGATGACGCCCGTCGGGCGGTCTTCGCGGTCGGCGCGGCGGAAGATCCCCGTGAGAGTCTCGCCGATTCGGTCAATGCGCGCATTCATGTCGTCGGCCGACCACTGGCCGAGGATTTCGAGTCCGACGGAGATGACTCCAGCGCCGTTGATGACATAGTCCGGCGCATAGAGCACGCCGCGGTCCCTGAGGCGTTTGTCGAGGTCGGGTGTGGCGAGCTGGTTGTTGGCGCCGCCGGCGACGATTTTCGCTTGAAGCCCGGCGAAGCTCTTCTCGTTGATGGCGCCGCCGAGCGCATTCGGGCTGAAGATGTCGACGTTTGCGGCGGCCGCTGCGTCCGGCGTCATCGCTTCGGCGCCGAAGCGCTGAACGGCCTCCTGCACGGCTTTCTGGTTCACGTCGGCGACGATGAGCCTGGCGCCCGCACGATGGAGGTGTTCAGCGAGCGCCATGCCGACGGCGCCGACGCCGACGACGGAGATCTTGAGGCCTTTGAGGTCGCCGCGGCCAAGACGATGGCGCGCCGCCGCCTCGATGCCGCGCCACACGCCGCGCGCCGTAAAGGGCGACGGGTTGCCGCCGATTCCCTTGGCCTCGATGCCGCCGACCCAGCGCGAGACCTCGCGCACGATTGCAAGGTCATGCTCGTTGATGCCGGAATCTTCCGCCGTGTAATAGAGTCCGCCCAGCGCATTGAGCGCGTCACCGAAGGCGCGGAAGAGCGCCGGCGTTTTGTCCTTATGCGGATCGCCGATGATGACGGCCTTGCCGCCGCCGAAGGGAATGCCGCCGAGCGCGTTCTTGTAGGTCATGCCGCGCGAAAGATTCTTCACATCGGCGAGGGCCTCATCAAGCGTCGCATAGGGGCGCATGCGGCAGCCGCCGCAAGCCGGGCCGAGCGTTGCGTCATGCACGGCGATCAGGGCCTCGAGGCGGGCCGCCGCATCCGTGACGTGGACAATGCGCCGCCATCCGGTGGCGTCGATATCGCGTAGCTGCATCGGGCGTTTCCTTATTGTTGTGCCGCACATCGTGTCCGCAGGGGTCGAAAATCCGCCAACCCCCGACACGCGCCTAAAGCTACTGCTTTCGTGAAAATGGCTTCTGCCAAAGACGGCGCCGCCATGCTTGACACTTAGCAGATCGTGCTAAATAGAAAGAATAATCTAGGCGCAAGGCCCCACGGACACCCGATGAAGCTCGATCAGATCGACCAGAAGATTCTAAGACATCTTCAGGAAAACGCCCGCATCACCAACGCCGAACTCGCCGAAAAGGTGGGGCTTTCGCCGACGCCGTGCCTGCGGCGGCTGCGGCGGCTTGAAACCGAAGGGGTGATCAAGGGCTATCACACCGAGATCAACCGCGAGGCGCTCGGCGTCAACGTCACGGTGATCATCCTTGTGAAGCTCGAGCGCGAGGACGACACGACGCTTCGCGAATTCGAAGCGGCGATCAAGAAGCGCCCCGAAGTGATGGAATGCTACCTCGTCACCGGCAAGTTCGATTATTTCATCCGCGTCGTCATTCCGACGCTTGCGGCTTACGAGTCGTTTCTGTCGGAAACAATCCTCCGTATGCCGAAGGTCGCGACAGTCGAGTCGAGCTTCACCTTGCGCGAGGTCGAGCGGAAGGTTGTGACGCCCCTGCCGGCGAGCGCCTTCAAGGGTTGACTCTGCTTGTTCGGGTGGCGCGGATGGAGGCCCCCATCGGCGCTTCGCGCCACTTCCCCCGCTGGCGCGGGGGAAGAGAATTGCGCTTCATTTCCAAAATTTCTCTTCCCCCGTCGCGAGACGGGGGAAGTGTCGGCGCAGCCGACGAAGGGGGCTGTCGCCGCCCATTCGGAGAGCGCGGATGGAGGCCCCCATCGGCGCTTTGCGCCACTTTCCCCGTCAAGGACGGGGGAAGAGAAGTGCGCTTCTTCCGGCAAAGCGTCAGCGCCGCCGGAGGCTCTGGTTTTCTCTGACATCGTCGAAGCCAGGCCCCGGCACATGGCCGCGCGGCTTCAGGCTGTTCGGGTCCCAGGGACCGTAGCTGAAGCTGCGCGCGCCCGGTCCCGGCTGATAGCCGGTGAAGGGCACAGCTTCCCCCATCGGCTGCGACGCGGCGGGCGCGGCTTGCGCCGTCTTGCCGCGGAACATCGCGCCGGCGTCGAGCCAGCGCACGCTTGGCGCGCGGCGGAGCGTGTCCGGGAAGAGGCGCATGAGTTCAGCGATGTCGCCCGGGAAGCTTGTCGATACGTTGAGGCCGATCTCCTTCGCCATGGCGGCGCCGATCGGATAATCATGCGTCCACTGACCGCTAGAGAGAAGTTGCGCGATGTTCGCCGCGGCGTTCTCAGAGACGGTGCCCTTGAGCAGCTCCTTGGCGGCCGCCTCGAGCTGGTCGATCGCCATCTGGCCGAGATCGGCGAGGACGAGGGTGTAGTCGTCCGTCGCGTCCGGCGATTTTTGCTTGGCGACGCGCAGGATCGAGGCCGCGGGAAGCCCGCAGATCTGCGGGTCGATGGGCCCGAGCACCGCATGGCTGTTCAGCACGATTTCGTCCGCAGACAGCGCAATCAGCGTGCCGCCAGACATGGCGTAGTGCGGGACGTAGACGGTCTTCTTGCCTTTGTGGGCTTTCAGCGCCCTGGCGATCTGCAGCGCCGGGAGAACGAGTCCGCCGGGCGTATGGAGGACGAGGTCGATCGGCTGGTTCGGCGGCGTGCGGCGGATCGCTTCGAGAATATCCTCGGCGTCATTGAGGTCGATGTAGCGCAGGTTCGGAATGCCGAGGAAGCCCATCGACTCGACGCGATGGACGAGTGCGATGACGCGCGATTTCCGCTTGCGCTGGATGCGGGCGAAGATCTGCTCGATCTCGGCATTGCGCCGCGCTCGCATCCATTCTGGCCGCAGGAAGAACAAGATGAAGATAATGAGCCAGGGCAGCTGGCCGATCAGCCCCTCAATGAAGCTTTGCGTCGCCGTCTTCTGCACGACGACGGTCGGCTGGCCTCCGCTTGCCGCCTGGTCGGCGGCGGCCTGCGCGAACCCCAGAAGATGATGCAACACTTGATCGAGCACGCTTTACGCTCCTGACCGGTCCTATTTTGCACGACGTTTTGCGTCGGCTGATTCAAAGTCTTCGCGCCGCAATGCCGGCGCCGCATCGCATTCTCGCCAATAGCAATAGCGGCCTGGAGGACTGAGCTGACGTCGCCCTCACCGACTTGCCTTTACCGCTCCGCCCGGGCGCATTCTGACCGAGGGCCACGGGGCCGGCCAGTCCCGTTGCGGGCACAGCATGGTTAAGCGTCGCGCCAGTGGCGAATGAGCAACGCAGCGAGCGCGTCCGGCGCATCCGTTGGGATCCAGTGGCTTGCCCCGTCAATGCGCTCATAGGTCCAGGACGCGCGTACAAAGCGGGCGGACTCGATCATCTGGGCTTCGACGAGGTACCGTTCGCCGCTGCTCCACACGCCGAGTGTCGGGATGGCGACGTTGCCCTCGCCCGCCATGGCGATCGGCGCACGCGTTCGGAGGCGTTCGAAGTTGAGATTGGCGCGGTACCAGTTGAGCGCCGCCGTCAGCCGGCCCGGCCGCGCGAGCAAGGCGATCACGGCGTCCTTATCGACGCTATCCGGCAGGTTCCGGCGCAAGGCAGCCCAATCGTTGAGGCGATAGACGCTTTCGCAAATCCCCCTGAACTGGTGGAAGACGACGTAAAGGCTGCGGATTTTTTGCTCGAAGCCAGCCGAAAGATAGGCCCTTGGGTGACCGACAGACAGCGCGGCGAGCGTCTGGAAACGGTCCCCGTGTTCCGCGGCCAACCCCCAGGCGACGACCGCGCCAAAATCATGCCCAACGAGGTGCACACGGCGCAGATCAAGCGCATCGAGAAGGCCGAGCACATCGCGCATCGCGCCGGTCGAAATGTCATAGTCAACCGTCGCCGGCGCCATGTCCGTCTCGCCGAAGCCGCGCAGGTCCGGCGCAAGAACCCGGAAGCCTGCTTCGACCAGGCGGGGCGTCACCTTGTCCCAGACCGCCGAGGAATCCGGAAACCCGTGGAGAAGGATCGCCGCCGGCGCGCCTTCGGCCCCGCTGTCGCGCAGGAAATGCGTGAGGCCATTGGCCGTTATGCGATGTGTGCGCTGCAGCATGCGGCGTCCTTTCCTCGCTGGCCTGTGGCCGCCGAGCGAAACTTGTCAATAAAAATTCATCTTTGCGTGATCGGCGGCGAAAACTTGCTAAGCTATGCCTCAGGCGAAGCCTCGCGGCTGGTCGTCGCCGCCGCAGGCAGGACGAAAAAAGGGGTGGGCTATGCGCTTTCTAATGACGCTTTTGCTGGTGGCGTTGCTCGCGGCGGTGGGCGCTTATTATTTCGGCTTCAAGCCGTTCATGCAGACGTTCACGGCGCTCGACTCTGAAGCGCCGATTGCGAAGATCAACATCACGCAGGCGCAAAACGGCGATGCGCCGCGGCACCAGCGTTATTTCCTCGTCGCGGAATACGCGAACGGGACGACCGGCTCCTATGAAGTGGCGGGCGACTATTTCCTCCTCGAGGCGGAAGTCGTGACGCTGAAGGGGTGGGCGGCGGCGCTCGGCGGCGGCGAAGCGCAGGCGCGCCTGACGCGGCTCGAGGGTCGCTACAATCAAGCGTTTGAATCTGCTGTAGAGCTTTGCCTTAAGGATGGCGACCAGCCATCACGGAAATACTGGGACGCGGCGGACCCGTGCCTCACGCAATATGACATCAAAGACGCGCATTATAAGGCGGTCTTCAAAGGCGCCGAAGGTCTCATTCCGACGATCGGCGAATTTGTGCTGAAGACCTCGCAGTCGGAACGCAACCGCTTGCCGTTCCGCTCCGGCGCGGGCGTCGATCTCGTCAACGCCGCTTCGGCCTGGATATGCCTCACCGAAGACGCCCTTGTCGTGCGCACGCCCGACGAAGGCTGCAAGGGCGCGGCGACCGAGGCCATTCCTGCCGCCGCAACCGAGCCCGCGCCGGCGCAGTAGCGCCCGTTGTTGTGGATTAGCGCCGGACGCAGATTTCGCGTCCGGCCGTTTGGATGTCTTCACACAGACAACCATCTTTCCGACGGAAACCTTGCCCGTTTGTGAAACGCACCGTGTGCAGCACATCGAGCATTCTCTAGCGAAACTGGCGCGCCGGAGCCGTCGCCTCGCCTTCGCCAGTTCAGCACGAGAGGTCGTTTCGGTTTCGCAGATAAACGCGAAGGGCGCCGAATTTCTCCCAGCCTTCAACGTCGGAACGCCGGCGCGCATCGTGGTGCGGCCGGTTTACGCTCGGAAGAACGGCAGCCGTCGCCGCAGCCTGCGCCAACAGATCCGCAGCTCCTGCTGCTTGGTCACGGTCGACTTGGCGCCGCATTCGTTTAACGTCGGGCTGTCGATCACGTGAGAGAGAAGACAGGAAATGACCGCTTCGATGAGCGCTGCTCCCATGCACGGTGCGCCCTCGACAGCCGCCGCCGATTGGTGGCGCGGCGCAGTAATTTATCAGATCTATCCATGGAGCTTCAAAGACTCGAATGGCGACGGGGTCGGCGACCTTTCCGGTATCATCGACGGGCTTGACCATGTGAAAAGCCTCGGCGTCGATGGCGTCTGGCTGTCGCCGTTCTTTCGGTCGCCGATGCGCGATTTCGGCTATGATGTTTCGGACTATCGCGACGTCGACCCGATTTTCGGCACGCTCGCGGATTTTGACCGTCTCGCCTCCAAGGCCAAACGCATCGGCCTCAAGGTCATCATCGACCAGGTCTATTCGCACACGTCGGATCGCCACGCCTGGTTCGCAGAATCCCGCGCCTCTCGCGAGAACGCCCGCGCCGACTGGTATGTCTGGGCCGATCCGAAGGCGGACGGTTCGCCGCCAAACAACTGGCAATCTGTCTTCGGCGGACCGGCCTGGACCTGGGATTCACGGCGCGGCCAGTATTATTTCCACAATTTCCTGTCGAGCCAGCCGGACCTCAATCTGCACAATCCCGATATGCAGGACGCATTGCTCGATGTCGCGCGTTTCTGGCTCGACCGCGGCGTCGACGGCTTCCGTCTCGACGCCATCAATTTCGGCATGCACGACCCGCTGCTGCGCGACAATCCCCCCGCCCCGCGCGACGGGCGGCGCATCACGCGGCCGTTCGACATGCAGCGGCAGATTCATTCGATGTCGCAGCCGGGCATCGTTCTCTTCCTCGAACGCCTGCGAACCGTTCTTGACGGTTATGATGCGCGTTTCACGGTCGCGGAAGTCGGCGGCGCCGAGCCTATGGCGGAGATGAAGTCGTTCACTGCCGGCCAGACGCGTCTCAATACAGCCTATGGGTTCGATTTTCTCTACGCACCGAAGCTTTCGCCGTCGCTCCCGAAGCGCGTGATGGCGGGCTGGCCTGGCGGCGAAGGCGAAGGCTGGCCGTCCTGGGCGTTCTCCAATCACGACGCGCCTCGGGCCGTTTCACGGTGGGCTGACGAAAAAGACCGCGCCGCCGCCGCGCGGGTCTATCTTATGCTGCTGCTCTCCTTGCGCGGCAATGTATTCCTCTATCAGGGCGAAGAGCTCGGCCTGCCGCAGGCGAAGGTTTCGTTTGAAGACCTCAAGGACCCTGAGGCCATCGCCAACTGGCCGTTGACGCTCGGACGCGACGGCGCGCGAACGCCGATGCCGTGGGAGCCCGATCGTCCGCATGCGGGATTTTCTACCGGCCGCCCCTGGCTGCCGGTCGATCCGCGCCATGCGCCGCTGGCGGTCGCCGCGCAGGAAAAAGACAGAGCGTCGACCCTCGCCTTCACGCGCCGGATGATCGCGCTGCGCGCCGCGCACTCTTCCCTGCGCCTCGGCTCCATCGAATTTCTGGACGCTGCAGGAACTATTGCCGCCTTTCATCGCCGCCACGGCGGCGAGACGCTGCTCTGCGTTTTCAACCTCGGCCCCGATACCACCGACTGGAAGCCGGCGGATGCGGCGCGCTATTCCGTGCTCGCACAAACGTCCGATACGGCGGATGTTTCTTCGACCGGCGGCGTGCCGGACCGGCTCGCGCCCTATGCGGGCTATGTCGCGCAGCTAAAATAGGTTGCCCGGTCCCGGATTCAGCGGCTTGCTGCATAAGCAGATTGAACCGCGCCGTGCGGACATCCTAAGAAGCGAGTGCAGCAGGAAACGGGCCTCTTTGTGAAATTCGCCGGCACTAGAAATTACGTCGCCACCGACGACCTCAAAGTCGCCGTCAACGCCGCCGTGACGCTTGAGCGGCCTTTGCTGGTCAAGGGCGAGCCCGGAACTGGCAAGACCATCCTTGCCCTCGAGGTCGCCAAGGCGCTCGGCGCACCGCTGATCGAATGGCACATCAAGTCGACGACCAAGGCCCATCAGGGGCTCTACGAATATGACGCCGTTGCGCGCCTCCGCGACGGACAACTCGGCGAAGAGCGCGCCCGTGACGTGCGCAACTACATCAAGCGCGGCAAGCTCTGGGAGGCGTTTGCAGCGCCGGAGCGGCCTGTCCTTCTCATCGACGAAATCGACAAAGCCGACATCGAGTTTCCGAACGACCTGCTGCAGGAACTCGATCGCATGGAGTTCTACGTCTACGAGACGAACGAGACGATCAAGGCCGCGCGCAGGCCCGTCGTCATCATCACCTCCAACAATGAAAAGGAACTGCCAGACGCGTTTCTGCGGCGCTGCTTCTTCCACTACATCAAGTTTCCGGACGCGAGGACGATGAGCGACATCGTCGAAGTGCATTTCCCGGGCGTCAAACAGCGCCTCGTCGCGGACGCGCTCAAGACTTTCTACGAGATCCGCGAAGTGCCCGGACTCAAGAAAAAGCCGTCAACCTCGGAGCTTCTCGACTGGCTGAAGCTTCTGCTCTCGGAAGATCTGCCTGAAGAGGTTTTGCGCGAGCGCGATCCGCGAAAGGCGATTCCGCCTCTGCATGGCGCGCTGCTCAAGAACGAACAGGATGTGCATCTGTTCGAGCGCCTCGCTTTTCTTGCCCGGCGCGACGGCGCGTAACGCCGCCTATTTTTGGAACGGATAGAACGCGCCCGTGCCAAGGAGCGTCGTCAGCGCATCGAGCGCGGCGAGCGCTTCTTCGGCGAATTGTGGATCGTTGAGATCGTTGAGCGCCAACCGGTCGCGATAGTGAGCCTTGGCCCAGGCCTCGAGCGCTGCGATCTTCTCCGCATTCAAGATGAAATTCGGATTCATGGCGCGGCGCTCAGCCTCGGAGAGAACCACGCGCAGACGCAAGCATGCCGGGCCGCCGCCATTGCGCATGCTTTCACGCACGTCGAGATAGAGCGCCCGGTTAATCGGATTATTGGCCGCAAGGGTCTTGTCGACGAAGGCCTTCACGCGCGGATTTTCTTCCGCTTCGCGGGGAAGGATCAGCGCCATCTCGCCGCCCATCAGCGACACGAGCTGTGAATTGAAGAGATAGGAGGACACCGCATCGTCGAGCGAAACGTCGGCCGCGTGCGCCTCGACGATCTCGACATAGGGCGCAGCCTTGCGGATCGCTGCGAAAGCCGCGTCGCGATCTTCGAAGCTTTGTTCGTGCAGGAAGAGGACCCGGCCGTTGACGACGCCGACGACGTCATTGTGGAAGGCGCCGGCGTCGAGCGCGGCGCGCGACTGCTGCACGAAGATGGCGCGCTCCGGCGGCAGGCCGAACTGACGCGCGACGGCTTCGCTCGCACGGCGCCGCTGGCGCGCCGGGAAGCGCTCGCCGTCCTCCCCATAGACGAAGAGATGCACGCCCGGTTTGCCATGATCTTCCGCAAAACGGCCGTGATTGGCTGCGCCCTCATCGCCGAAATGCGCGCCGCCCGGGAGGATCGGGTGATGCGCAAAATGCGCCGTATCCTGAAAGATATAGGAAAGCGCGCGGGCCGTGCCTTCGGCCTCAATGGAGCGATGGAAGTTCGTCGCGAGATTGGCGGCGAGGAAATGCGTCTTGCGATCCGGCGTGTCCGGTGACGGCGCGACGGTCGCGGCGTTCGCAGTCCACATCGACGAAGCCGAATAGACATTGGCGAGAAGGTCGGGAGAGACTTTGGCGGCGGCGCCGATCACGTCTTTCGTCGAGCCCTGAAAGCCGAGCGCGCGCAGGACGCTGAGATCCGGCCGCTGCAAGGGCGGCAGGAAGCCCTGTACGCAGCCAAGGTCCATGAGCGCACGCATTTTGCCGAGCCCCTGCAGGACCGCGGCGCGCGGATTCGAAACCGCGCCTGCGTTTTTTGCAGAGGCGACATTACCGAGCGCAAGCCCGGCGTAGTTATGCGTCGGGCCGATCAGCCCGTCGAAATTGACTTCGCGGTAGGTCATGCACCCCGCTCAAGGATTGCAATTTCTGCGGCCGCCGCTTCACGCAACGAGACAAGAGGCGCGCCCGAGGCAAGGAAGACGCGCTCATCAGACAGCTTCGCATATTGATGGATCAGTACGTTGCGAAAGCCGACGGCCGCGCCCGCACCGGGAAGTCGCGCAAAAATGGCCATGTCGATTTTAGACAATTGGTTCAGCGCCTCACCAATGACAGTGAATTGACGTTCGACCGCCAACCGCAACATCGGCGTCGAAAGATAATCTTCTAGCTGAACACCGCGCATCATCTCCTCGATGCTGAGGCAGCGATCTTGAATATCCGCAAGATAGGCAAGGACATCACGCTGCATAAACGGTGCGCCGGTCCCGATCGATGGCCTGCTTCACATAACGATTTCGAATTTCCCCCGCTTCGATGAGATCAATCTTTCGACCGACAGCTTCGGCAAGGGCCTGTTCCAATCCGAAGAACTGGCCAAGCGGATCGACCGCCGACACCTGTTTGAACTCGACGAGAAAATCAACATCACTGCGCAACTCGTCGAAGTCGCCGCCGCGCGCGGCAGACCCAAATACTTCAAGACGCGCGACGCCGTGCTCGCGACACACGCGGTCGATGTCGTTGCGCTTGGAGAGAAGGACTGGATGCATGACGCTTTTGACCTGCCCCCTAATGTGCCGAAGCTTGTACCAACTGAAAAGCCGTCACCCCCGCACCCCAATCTGACCTGCCGGCATGGCAAGGACCGTTTCACCCTCCATCGACGCGACAGGATAGGCGCAATAATCCGCTGCATAATAGGCCGACGGCCGGTGATTGCCCGACTGGCCGACGCCGCCGAAGGGCGCTGCCGATGAGGCGCCCGTCGTCTGGCGGTTCCAGTTGACGACGCCCGCGCGCGACAGCGCGAGAAACGTGTCCCACTGCCGCGCGTCGTCGGAGAGCAGTCCCGCCGAAAGGCCGAACTTGGTGGCGTTGGCGCGCTCGATCGCGGCGTCGAAATCCTTCACCTTGTAGACCTGCAGCATCGGGCCGAAATGCTCTTCGTCCGGCAGCGCGCCAGCCATGGTGACATCGACAATGCCGGGCGAAACAAAGGCCGATCCCTCGTCGCGCACCGACAGCGTCTGGATCGGCTCGCCGCCCCGGTCGACGCGGGAGTCGAAAGCGCGCTCCAGCGCCGCCGCCGCTTTCGCCGTGATGACCGGCCCCATGAAGGGCTGCGGCTCGTCAAAGGGCGCGCCGACGATCAGCCGGTCTGTGAAGTCAGCCAGCGTCTTGAGGTAGCGCTCGCCCCGCTCGTCATCGGGCACAATGAGCCGCCGCGCGCAGGTGCAGCGCTGGCCCGATGTCCAGAACGCCGATTGCACGACCGTCCAGGCGGCGGCGTCTACATCGTCCGTATCCCACCAGATCAGCGGGTTGTTGCCGCCGAGCTCAAGCGCGAGGACTTTTTCAGGCCGGCCCGCGAACTGGCGATGGAGGGCGATGCCCGTTCCTGCGCCGCCCGTGAACAGGACGCCGTCGATCCGCTCATCGGCGACGAGCGCTTCGCCCGTCTCGCGCCCTCCTTGTACGAGGTTCACGACGCCCGCGGGGACGCCGGCTTCCGCCATGGCGCGGACGATGAAGGCGCCGGGGCCGGGCGCAAGCTCCGTCGGCTTGAAGACGACCGTATTGCCGGCAATCAGCGCCGGGACGATATGGCCGTTCGGCAGATGCGCTGGAAAATTGTAAGGGCCGAGCACGGCCATCACGCCATGGGGCTTGTGCCGGAGCATGCCGCGCGTCGCGCCCGTCAGGGTCTCGCGCACGCCCGTGCGTTCCTTATAGGCGCGAACGGAAATGTCGACTTTGCCGGCGACCGTCTGGCTTTCAGTCTTCGTCTCCCAGAAGGGCTTGCCGGTCTGTTCGGAGATGAGCCGCGCCAACGGTTCGGCATCACGCAGAATGATGTCGCGATAGCGTTCGAGGATCGCAATGCGCTCTTCGAGCGGCGTCAAGGCCCATTTCGGGAAGGCGGCTTGCGCCGCGGAGACGGCCTCGCCGACATCGTCGCGCGATGCCGCTCGGCCCTCGAAAGACGGGGCGCCGGTCGCAGGGTTCGTCGCCGTAAAGCGGACGCCTGCGCCCTCGCGCCAGCGTCCTTTAATGAAAACAGTCTCCGACATACTTACCATCGCGCCCACCTCATCACGGACCCCGGCTCCGCCTGGAGCGCCGCGGCGGTCGCGCGATCGATCGTCACTGTGTCGCCATCGAGCGCCGCCCTGCTGCGGGTCGCGCGAAAGCTTGCGACGGCGCCCGTCGCCATTAGCGCATCTTCGCCCTGAACAACGTCTGCGACCGCGGCGACCGTCACGACGCGGCTTTCCCGCACTGTCCGCAAATCGCCGACGCGCGCCTCGACGAGCGGCCCGCCGTCGAACACGTCGATATATTCGTCGTAGATGAAGCCCTCCTCCATCAGCATCTTGTAGGCGGGCCTTGCGTCGTCATGCGGCTTGCCGATACACGCGCGAGCGTCCTCGGGGAGCATATCGACGTAGATCGGGTAGCGCGGCATCAGGTCTTCGATGAACTGATTGCCGAAAGCGGCGTTATAGGCGTCAGCCTCTTCGAATTTCATATCGAAGAATCGTCCGCCGACGGCGTTCCAGAAAGGCTGATCGCCGTTCGGCGCGCGCCAGCCGCGCAATTCCGCGCAGATCGGGTCAGCGATGACCTCGGGGCTCTGCGCAATGAAAAGATAGCGCGAGCGGGCGATCATGCGCCCGAGCCCTGAGCCCTGCGCCTTCGGCGACAGGAACAACGATCCAACCTCGGCGCAATCCGTGAAGTCGTGCGTCGGGATCAGGACGTCGCGCGAAAAGCGCTTTCTCAGCGAGATTGAGAAATAGAATTCGCGATTGATCTTGTAATTCACGAACCCGGTCTCTCGCCCGATCGAGGCGAAGACCGCACCCGTCCCCATGGCGACGCCGTCCTGGTCCAGCACGAGCATGTAGAATTCGCCGCCGGGTTTTGTCGCGCCGCCGGCGAAACAGGCGACCGCCGTCCCGATCTTGGCGTGGAGCGTTGCTTCGTCCATGGGCAGATTGGTCATGCCGCCGCCGGACTGTTTGGCGAGGGCGTGGATCGCCGGAAAATCGCTTTCGCGCACCGGGCGCATGAAGGGCTGTCTCATGCCGCAGCCTCCGCCGATTTCCGGCCCGGATTGGGAATATCGCCGGCGGCGACGCGCAGGAGCAGGAGCGCCGAAAGCTTGGCGCGCTCCTCAAGGCTGTCGAGCTTCACGAATTCGTCCGCACTGTGAATATTGCCGCCGCGCACGCCGAGCGTGTCGACGACCGGCACGCCCTCCGCCGCGATATTGTTGCCGTCGCAGACGCCGCCGGTCGCCTGCCAGCGGATGGAAAGACCAAGCTCGGCGCCGATGCTGCGGACGGCGTTGAAGAAGGCCTCCATCTGCGGCGTCATGGGCTTGGGCGGCCGCGCAAAGCCGCCATGGAGATGCGCGTGATAGCCTTCTTCGGCGTTGATTGCTGCGATCAGTTTCTCGACCTCGGTGAGAAACCAGGCGGCGTCCTCAGGCCGGTCGACGCGCGCATTAAAGCGCAGGACGGCGTTCTCCGGCACGACGTTGTTTGGCGCGCCGCCATCGATCTTTGCGACGTTGACGGTCAGCCCAGGCCGCGACCCGGTCCATGAGGCGAGCCTTGTCGCGATGCGCGCAGCAGCGACAACAGCATTGCGGCCAAGATGCGGGTCGCGCCCGGCATGGGCGCTTCGTCCCTTGACCGCGAGCGCGAAATTGCCGCTGCCCTTGCGCGCGCCGGCAAGCGTCCCGTCGGCGAGCGCCGGCTCAAAGACGCAGGCGAATTGCGCGCGGCGGGCGGCCTCAGCAAGAAGCGGCGCGGATCCGGGCGACCCGATCTCTTCATCGGCGTTGAGAATGACCTCGTATCCGATGCGCTCGGCGAGCGGTGAGGCTTCGACCGCTTTCAGCGCATAAAGCATGGCGAGGATGCCGCCCTTCATGTCGGCGGCGCCGGGACCGTTCAGCGTATCGGCGTCGATCTTGCGGCAGGACTGGAACGGATGATCCGGCGGAAACACCGTGTCCATGTGTCCGGCGAGGAGGACGCGCACGGGCGCCTGCGGCCGCTTCACGAGTCTGAGGCAGTCGCCGAGCGGGCGCGACAATACGGCGCCGTCTGCACTCACCACTGTCTGCTGCTGCACAGGAACAGCTTCGATGTCGCCGCCCAGCTCGGCGAAGGCGCCGGCAATTTCGCGGTTGAGATGCGCAAGGCCATCGAGATTGTGGCTGCCCGAATTGATCGCACACCAGGCAAGAAGCCGGTCGGTCATCTCGGCGCGCCGCCCGTCGAGGTAGCCGAGCGCGGCAATCGGGTTGCTTGTTAGAGCCATGGGGAGACGACTAGCCTTGGCGTCGGCGCCCGGCAAGGCTTGGGCCGGCGTGCGGCGCGAGACACTAGCGCTGGTGATCATTTTCGATGGTTAACCGGCCCGCTTGCGGTTGTCGGCCTCCTTCAAACCCCGTAAGAATCGGACCCGAAGGCGCCGCGAGAGCGCCGGTCACGCTGAACCGCCACAACAAGCCCCCTCATGTTTCGACTGATCACCTGGCTTTTCATCACCTGGACGGATTTTGCTCGCCGTGCGGGGCTTTGGCTCGTTCTTCTGATGCTCGCGCTGACGGGCCTTGCCGGCTGGTACGCCGCCGGAAACCTCAAGGTGAACACCGACACGAGCGAAATGCTCGACCCCAACCTGCCCTTCCAGAAAAACGCTGCTGAGCTCCGTCGCGTATTCCCGCAGATCAAGAACGATCTCGTCATCATCGTCAGAGCCCCAACCATGGACGAGGCTGACGCTTTCGCGGGCGCGCTATACGAGAAGCTCGCCGCTTCGCCGCAGACGGTCAGCGCTGTCTTTGCCCCCGCGGAAGATCCATTTTTTCGCAAGAACGGCATTCTCTATCTCGAAACGAGCGAGGTCGAAACACGGCTCACCCAGTTGTCGAAAGCGTCAGGACTTATCGAGACGCTGATCAAGAGCCCCTATGCGGACACGCTTCTTGCGACGCTGGCGGACAATGACAAGCTTGCTGAGAAGTCCGACCTCGGCAAGGAGACGCTCGGCAAGATCTATGCGGAGCTTGCCGATGTCGTCGAGGCGAGCGCCAAGAACGAGGCGCGAAGCTTTTCCTGGCTTGGCGCGCTCGAAACGGATCCGCCGCCTGCCGGGGGCTATTCGCGCCTCATCTATGCGACGCCGAAGCTCGACTTCATGCGGCTGCAGCCGGCCAAGCCTGCAATCTCGGCGATCCGCGCCGACATCGATGCGCTGAAAGCATCTGTCGGCGCGAACCGGATCGAGACGTTCATTACCGGCGACCCCGCTCTGCGCGCCGACGAACTCGCGTCCGTGACCCAAGGGATTGGGCTTTCCTTCGCGGTGTCGCTCGCCGCAGTCGGGCTCTTGTTGTTGATCTGCTTCCGCAATCTGTGGATGGCGGCCGCGACGCTGACAGCTGTCGTCATCACCATCGCCTGGACCGCGGCTTTCGCCGCTTTCGCGGTCGGCCAGCTCAACCTTATCTCGATCGCCTTCACGGTGCTACTGACAGGCCTCGGCGTCGATTTCGCGATCCACTATCTTCTGCATTATCAAGAACGTCTGGATGAAGGCCAACCGCATAAGGCCGCCATCACCGGCGCGGCGCGCGATACGGGCGTTGGTCTCTTTCTCGCAGCGTTGACGACGACACTCGGCTTCATTTCGTTCCAGTGGACGCCCTTTGTCGGCATCGCGCAGCTCGGCGAGATCGCAGGCTTCGGAATCCTGATTGCGCTCTTTGTCTGCGTCACGTTTAGCGCGGCGGCGATGGGCGCCTTTCCGCCAAAAGCGCGGCGACATGCGACCAGCAATGCGCGCCGCAGCGGCGGTATGATCAATTCCCTCATGACGCCGGTCGCCCTTGCGACCTTTGTCGCCGGCGCAGCGGCGCTCTTTGTCGTACCCAAAGCCTATTTCGACGCGGACCCGATGTCGCTGCGTGATCCGGACAGCCAGTCCGTGCGCGGCTTCAATATGCTGTTTTCGAACAAGGAGACGATCCCGTACCGCTTGAGCCTGATCTTCGGCAGTGAAGACGAGGCCATCGCCGCCGCAGAGGCGGCCAAAGCCTTGCCGACAGTCCAAGGCGCGCGCACGATTGCCGACTTCGTTCCGCAGAACCAGGACGAAAAGCTCCAGATCGTCGAATACGCCAATGCGACCCTCGCCTTCGCGCTGGAAGCAGAGCCCGACGCCATCGCGCCGCCCCTTGGGCCTGGCGCGCGCGCGCTGGAGGACCGCCTTTTGTCCGCTTACCAGGACGGCGCGCCGGCACGCCTCGGCGCCGCTTTGAAAGCGCTGCGCGAGAGCAACAGCGCCGCGGGAAATGCCCGGCTTCAAGATAATCTCTTCCGGTTCTGGCCGCGCATGCTCGAGCGCGTCACCGACCAGGTCGGCGCAGAGGCGGTCGACCCCTCGAGCCTGCCGCTTGCGCTGGTCGAACGCTACAAATCCACCGACGGACACTTTCGCGTCGATATTCTGCCGAAAGACGATGTGCGCGATCGCGCCGCGTTGAAGCGCTTCGTCGATGAAGTGTCTGCAAAGTTTCCGAATGTTACCGGCGGCGCCGCTCAGAGCCAGCGCGCTGGAGAGATCATCTCGCAATCCATGCTGCAGGCGACAGGAACGGCGCTCGCGATCATTACGGTTCTTCTGATCGTCATCGTCCGTCGTCCGGTCCTCATTCTACTGATGATGCTGCCGCTCGCGCTCGCTTCCGTGCTGACAATTGCCACGGGCGTCCTGCTCAACATTCCGTTCAACTATGCCAATGTCATCGTCTTGCCCTTGCTGCTTGGCATGGGGATCGACAGCGGCATCCATCTCGTTTTGCGCCAACAACAATACAAGAAGGACGACGTCGTGCATGACAGCGCCACGTCGAAAGGCGTCATCTACGCCGCGCTGACGACGATCGCGTCCTTCGGATCGCTGATGCTGTCCGACCACCGCGGCACGGCGAGCATGGGCCAGCTCCTGACCATCGCGCTCGGCTTCTCGCTGATCTGCACGCTGTTCACCTTGCCGGCCATATTCCGATGGGCGGAGCGCTTTTTGCGGCCGCCAGCGCGGCGCAATTGAAGGCGCCCTGCCAAAAATACGCTGGAATGTGGCCGCAATCCCTGGCTAGAAACGCTCGCCTGACGCCTATGAAGGAGGGTTGTCGCTGTGCTTTCGTTGTCATCGTTCCGTAGACTTGCTTTGGCCGCGCTCATGGCTCTTGCGGCTGGCGGTCCTGCCGCCGCTCAAACTGCAACGGCCAAACCCGCCGCTGCAGCCGCCAAGCCGGCTACGCTGACCACCGCTGAGGCGACGCAGTTCGCCAAAGACATGACCGCGCAGGCGACCGCAGCCCTGACGGACAAGTCGTTGACACGCGCCAAACAACTCGAGAAATTCCGCGGAGTCTTGTCGAACGGCCTTGCGCTCGACGTTATCGGCAAATTCGTGATCGGCGATGCGCGCAAATCCATGACGCCCGCCCAGATCGCCCGCTATGACGCGGCCTTCTCACCATACATCACCAAGCAATATGCCGAGCAGTTCGACGAAATCGTCGGCCGCCCCTTGGAAGTGAAGGAGGCCAAAGCGCTTAAGTCTGGCGACGTCGTCGTGCGCACGCAGTTCACGCGGATGGCCGGCCGGCCGATCCTCGTCGACTGGCGCGTGAAGAAGCTGAAAGACGGCAAGCTCCGCATGGTCGACATCATCGTGCAGGGCGTCTCGATCATGCTCGTCAAACGCGAAGAATTCGCCTCCTTCGTGAAGCAGAACGGCATTGAGCCCCTGCTGACGCGCCTTGAAGCCGAGGCGAAGATGCCGGCATAACCGAGGCTTCAGCCGGCCTCTTCGCAGCATGACGCCCAGGGAAAAAGCACGGGAAGACTTCAAGCGAGCGCTCGTGCAAACGACGCGCGCCCTCTCTGCGCAGCAGGATGTCGAGGTGAGTTTCGGCGGCGATCACGCGCTGGTGCAGGGTCGCAAGGCGCGGATTCCGTTGCCGGCGCGCGTCCTCGACCCAGAGGCCGCCGCTGTCGCACGCGGCGAGGCCGACGGCGCCGCACTGCGCCTTGCCCATCACGACGACGCCAAACACGCAAAGCTTGCGCCCAAGGGCGCAGAGGCGATGGCCGTCTTCGCCGCGCTTGAGACCGTGCGCTGTGAGGCGATCGGCGCGCGGGGCCTGCGCGGCGTCGGCGACAATCTGCACGCTGCGCTCGACAAGGCGTTGGTAGAAAAGGGCCTCGACCGGCGCGCCGCCGGCGAAGCCGCGCCGCTCCCCGACATCCTCGGCCTCCTCTTGCGCGAACGCCTGACCGGCCGCGCCTCGCCGAGATCGGCCGACCCCGTGCTCGCTCAATGGCGCAACGAGATGGAAGCGCGCGCCGGGGCTTCTCTCGATGCGCTCGCCGCCGCGCCCGACCTCGACGATCAGGCGGCCTTTGCAAAACTCGTCCGGCCGGTCCTGCGCGACCTTGATCTCGACGACGACGACTCCGGCAATGAGCCAGGCGACAACAAGCAGGACGGTGAGAGCGAAAACGAGGACAACGACAAAACGTCCTCCGAGAACGAGGATGACGGCGTGGCAGACGAGCCCGAGGACAAGGCGCAGGGCGAAGACGACAGCGCCGAAGGCGAGACCGACTTCAGCGATCAGGACGTCGAGGGCGCTGAGGACGATTCCGAGGGTCAGGCCGAGAACGCGAAAGTCGCCAATCTCCGCGCGCGGTTAGAAGGCGATTCCGGCGAAGTTTATAAAGCGTATACGAAGCAATTCGACGAGATCGCGGACGCTGCAGACCTGTGCGACCCAGAGGAGCTCGCGCGCCTGCGCCGCACGCTCGACCGTCAGCTGGAGAATTTCCACTCGATTGTCTCGCGCCTTGCCAACAAGCTGCAGAGGAAGCTGCTCGCCCAGCAGAACCGGCGCTGGGAATTTGACCTCGACGAAGGGGTTCTCGACGCTGCGCGGCTCGCCCGCGTCGTCGTCGACCCTATGCAGCCGCTCTCCTTCAAGCATGAACGCGAACAGGAGTTTCGCGATACGGTCGTCACGCTCCTGATCGACAATTCAGGGTCGATGCGCGGCCGGCCGATCACGATCGCGGCGATTTGCGGCGACATTCTCGCCCGCACGCTAGAACGCTGCGCCGTCAAGGTCGAGATTCTCGGCTTCACGACAAAAGCGTGGAAGGGCGGCGACGCGCGCGAGAAATGGGTCGCGGACGGGCGGCCGTCCAAACCCGGCCGCCTCAACGATCTTCGCCACATTATCTACAAGGGCGCAGACCAGCCCTGGCGCCGCGCGCGCACCTCGCTCGGACTGATGATGAAAGAAGGTCTCCTCAAGGAGAATATCGACGGCGAGGCGCTGCTTTGGGCCCATGACCGCCTGATGGGCCGGCCCGAAGCGCGGCGCATTCTGATGGTGATCTCGGACGGGGCGCCGGTCGATGACACGACCTCTTCGGCCAATGGCGGCGCCTATCTCGAACGGCATCTGCGCGATGTGATCGCGCGCATCGAACAGCGCTCGCCGGTCGAGCTTCTCGCCATCGGCATCGGCCATGACGTCACGCGCTATTACCGCCGCGCGCTGACGATCGTCGACGTCGAGCAATTGGGCGGCGCGATGGTTGAAAAACTCGCCGAGCTCTTCGACGAGGACCAGTCGCGCGTGCGCGGCGGGCGGCGCCTCGCCTCTTGATACAGCCGTTCGGCTGCGTCGCGCCTCAATGCGGGGCCGCAGCCTCGGTCTTCACTAAAGCTAGAAACTTCCGGATGCGGACGGCATTCGCGCCGAGATCCGACACGCCGACGCGCGATTTCGACCGCGCATCAACGCGCACGCCGCCTTCATCGCGCGGCGCGATCCGGACGATGAAGTCGTCCTTGAAGCCGTACCACCGCGAGGTCGCGACCGTTTCGATGACATAGGCCCCTGAGTCTTCCGCGCCTTCGGACAGCGTCGCAAGGCCCATTTTCTTGACCGCGACGCGCGCCGCGCCGACGGCGCGTTCTCTGTCTACATCGAGGAGCAGCGGCTGAATGTCTGGGAAGGCCGCGCGCTGGGCCTCAGCCGTCGTCTGTTGCGGCCCCGTCTCGCCTCTATGGAGCGGCGCAGGCTCGGCGCCGGCGTAAGCGGCCGGATTTTTGCGCGGAGCATCGGCGCCTGCCAGGATCGCCGGCGGATTCTCGAAATCGGTTGTGATATCGTGGATCAGCGGATTGCTGTCGGCGAGGGACTTCATCTTGATCGGCACGAAACTCGCCCCGGCGCCCGCGGCGAAGGCGAGGCCCGCAAATAGTGCAAGGCCGCGCGCACGAAAAATCGCAAGCAGAAACGCAAGCAGTGCCAGAATCGTCGCCGCAAATAAGGGCGCGGTCGCGAGCGACGCTCCGCCGGCGCCGATCAGCGGCGTCGCCACTTTGCGGACAAGCCCGAGGCCGTATCCGTAGTCCCACCAGCCGAGCTGCACGCCCGGCCCCGATAACGCGATGACGCCCGCCATCACGAACGCAAGTACACTGATGAGGATAATGATGATCCGCATGCCGCCCGCCCCTTTGAAGTCTGCCCCAGTCGACCCTAGCACGGGACTTGGCCCTGCCGCGACTGCCCTCCCCGTTTTCGTGCGCCGCGCCAAAACCGCGCGGCGCCGAGGGGTTGTTGCGAGCGGCCGGGGTCGCCATTTGCAAGGCGTCTGCCGCATGGGCGGCGTGGAGATCCGTATGGCTCGCCTCGTGACCATCACCCTGCAGCATGATGTCGGCAAGGACGAAGCGCGCCGGCGTCTGATTGAGGGCTTTGACAAAATCAAAGGCGCGCTTGGCGGCGGAATGCTGATGTCGTTCACGCAGGAATGGACCTCGGCCGACCGTTTGGCCTTTACAGCCAAAGGCTTAGGCCAATCCATTTTGGGCCATGTAGACATCTTCCCTCAGCATGTGCGTATCGAGGCCATGTTGCCCGGCATCCTTGCCGGAATAGCCGAAGCGATCGCCGGCCGCGTAGAGAAAGAGGGCAAGCTTCTTCTTGAGAAAAAATAGGACGGCGTTGTCACAGGCTTGCGATTGACCGCCCGTTCGGACCCCGGCACTCTTCCGGTCAGTCGCGTTTTCCGGCCGCTCGCCTCGGCGCAGCAGACCGGCGTTGCGTCAGTTGCGTTCGGCGCGCCAGAAGCGGCGCTGTCTTTCCGATGTAACCGGCGAATGAGAACGGGGCGCTCACAATGACATCCATCATGATCAAATTGGCCATCGGCGGGCTTTGCGCTGTCGCCTTGCAGGGCTGTGCGATTTTCGGCGGCAGGTCTGACCGCGGAGAGTCAGCGCCGCTTGCGCAGACATCCAGCTTTGAAATGTCCGGCCGCTATGCGGCCTCCGCCGGACCGACCGGCCTCATCCGGTGCAAGAAGGCGAGCGTCAACGCACAGGACTGCTGGCGGCGTAGCGACGCGCATGTGGTTTATCCGGACGTCACGCCGGCCGGTCTTGATCCAACAGCGGCCGCCTATGCGACGCCGACGCCCGTGCGGGCGAGCAAGAAGAAGTAAGTCGCTGCGGCCCTGGACCGCGGCAATCAGACGAATTGCACCCTTTGGCGAGCAAGGCGCCGTGGTTTTGGATCACGGCGCTATTCGTTTTTCGAGCGCCTATTGCAGAAGTTCGAGCGCCGCAGCTGTCATGGCCTGCACGCCGGTCTTCAGCGCCGGCTCGGGCTGCGGCGCGTAGAAGGGCGAGTGGTTGGCAGACGGCATCGGCGCCTTGCCTTCCATCCCAGCCTTATGCGCCTTGGGGTCAACGCTGCCGACCCAGAAGATCAGCGTCGGGATCGAACGGTCCGCGCGCCAGAACTGGCTGAAATCCTCCCCGCCCATGCTCGGCGGGCGCTCATAGACACGCTCCTTGCCGAGGCTCGCCGCGACGGCCGGCATGACGCGCGCCGTCAGCGCCGTGTCATTGTAGGTCGAGGGCGTGTAGTCCGGCTCGATCTTGATTTCCGGCCAAAGCGCCTTCGGCAGGCCGGCGGACTGGGCCTGCCCCTCGGCGATGCGCTTGATCCCGTCGAGGAGGCGTTGGCGCACGTCATCCTTGTACGAACGGACGGTCAGCTTGAGATGCGCCTGATCCGGGATGATGTTGTGCTTGTAGCCCGCCTGGAACGAGCCGACCGTTACGACGGCCGGATCAAGCGGGTTGTTCTCGCGGCTGACGAGCGTCTGCAGCGCGTTGACGATCTCCGCCCCTAGCACGATCGGGTCTTTAGAGGTCTGCGGGGCGCTGCCATGCGCGCCGACGCCTTTTATCATGATGTCAACGCTGTCGGCGTTCGCGAGCGCATAGCCCGGCGTGTAGGTGACCGCGCCCGCCGGGTCCCAGCCCGAGGTGTGCATGGCGAGCGCGAAGTCCGGCTTTGGCCAGCGCTTGTAAAGCCCGTCCTCGAGCATGGCGCGCGCGCCAAGGCCGATTTCTTCCGCCGGCTGACCGACGAGGATGAGCGTGCCCTTCCACTGGCTTTTCAGCGCCGCAAGCCGCCGCGCCGTGCCAATCAACATGGCGACATGGCTGTCATGCGCGCAGGCATGCATGACCGGCGCTTCTTGCCCGAGATAATCCTTGCTCTTGACGACGCTGGCGTAGGGAAGCCCCGTCTTTTCCTCGAGCGGCAGCGCGTCCATGTCGGCCCGGATCATCAGAACCGGCCCGGGGCCGTTCTCCATCACGGCGACGACGCCGTAGCCGCCGACGCCGGCGTCGACCTTGCCGGCGACGAGTTTGGCCTTTTTCTGCACCCAGGCGTCGCCGACGCCGGTCGTCACCGTAAAGCCGAGGCCCTTCAGCTCCGCCGCAAGACGCTTGGAGGTCTCGATCTCGCGGAACGAAAGCTCCGGGTTCTGATGGAAATGCCGATAGAGCTCAAAGACGTAAGGATAGTCTGCGGCGACTGCTGCGGCGAGGTCCTCAGCGCGAACTGGGGTCGAAAGCGCAACGGCCGCAGCCGCGGCGGCGAACAGGCGTTTCATGGGCGGTCTTCCTTGTTTTTGTACTGGAAATCGACAATGGGCATCGGCCCGTCCGCAATGCCGAGCGCGCGCTTTTCCGCGGAGACCATGTCCCGGATTTCGCGCTTCAGGGCGGTTGCGTCATAGACGACGCCGTCCTTGATAACAAATTCGATGCCCTTCGTGCGCACGGGCGTATTGGTCGCCGGGTCGAGCAAGATGTGTCCCGTCGCGTAGAGAACCTTGAGGTTGGCGAGCGGGTTTTCAGCGACCAGCACAAGATCGGCGCGTTTGCCGACCTGGATCGTACCGATCTCCTTCTCGGCGCCGAGAATCTTTGCGGCGTTGCCAGTCGCCGCCATGACGACTTCGAGCGGGCTGAATCCGGCCTCGCGCAACATCTCAAGCTCGGTCACATAGCCGAAACCATAAGTCGAATAGATGTAACCCGCGTCTTCGCCGGCGCCGACGAGCCCGCCGGCGTTTTTGTATTCGTTCACGAACCGCATCCATTTGCGGTAGTTCGCGCGCCACGCAACCTCTTGCTCCGTGCCCCAATCGAACCAGTAGGAGCCGTGCGCGTTGCGGTCCGGCGCGAAGAATTTCCAGAGCGAGGGCATGGTGTAGGCGTCGTGCCATTCGGCGCGGCGCGAGCGCATCCAGTCGCGGCTCGCGACATAAATCGAAAAGGTCGGGATAATGGCGAAGCGGCGCTCCAGCAGCGTGTCGCGAACCTCGTCCCAACGCGCGGATCCTGGCTCAGCCGCCTGCGCCCAGAGCTTGCCCGCCTCCTCGAAACGGTCCTGTTCATCATTGTAGACATAGTCCGGCGGATAAGCCTGCAGCGCGCGGTCTTCGAAGAGCGCTTCGGGCAGGCCGTACCAGTGCTCCATCGAAGCAAGTCCGCGGGCGGACGTGTCGAGAACATCGGCATGGGCGACATCGACCTGCGCATGGTGCATGGTGGTCTTGAGGCCGAGCTTTTTGGCTTCGTCGAGACCGGCCCACAAGATCTCTTCCGGCGCGCCGAAGAATTTGACGCCCTTGGCGCCCTCAGCCTTCAGCTTGCGGATGCGCGCGCGCGCCTGTTCGGGCGTATCGACCTCTCCGGCTGACCAGCCGCGAAAGACGGGATAGGGATAGACCCTCGGCGCCGTGATCTCGTTCGCCGCAGAGGACCGCGCGACGGCGCTCGTCCAGGCGGCGCCCTTCTCATTGCCGAGTTCGCGGACCGTCGTGATGCCATGCGCGAGCCAGAGCTTGAACACATAATCCGGCGGCACGGCCTGGCCAGTGTCCTTCGTATGAATATGGCCGTGCAGATTGATGAAGCCCGGGAGCAGGTATTTGCCGGACGCTTCGATTTCTCGGTCGCCAGGCTTGGGGCGCCTTTGCGGATCGATCGGCAGGCCGGGTGCGCCGACCGCGACAATCTGCGCGATCCGTCCGCCTTCGACGACAATGTCTACCGGACCTTGCGGCGGGGCGCCGGCGCCGTCGATCATGATCGCGCCGCGAATCACGAGCCGGCCGAAGGGCCCCTCTCCTTCCGCGCGCGGATCGACGCCTTCGGGCGGCGCAGACAAAGCCGGAGCCGAGAAAAGCAACAAGACGCCGCAGACCAATGCCTGGAATTTCATGACGCACCCCGCCCGTCTGCAGATGTTATACGCTTGTCCGAATTCGGAAAGGGTGCGCTGCAATGCCCGGATCGTCTCAAGAAGACCTCCGCCGCCGGTGGCGGCAGGAAATGACCGCCGCCTATCTCACGGCCGCCGTCGCCAGGCGCGAGAAGGATCCCGCCAAACGCGCTCTCTTTGAAAAGCTCGCTACAGAAGGCCGCGCGCAAACGGACCTTATCGCCAAGGAGCTTGCCGCGACGCCGCAATTCTCGCCCGGCTTCCGCGCACGTCTGATTTCCGGCCTGCTGCACGTCGCGGCGCCAGTTTCGATGCGGCCCATCCTTGCGGCGTCGAAAGTCCGGGGCCTTTCCGTCTATAGCGGCCCTTTGCGGATTGGCCATGAGATGCCGACCGTCGCCGGCGATGATGGCGCACGGCACCGCAGTTCGAAAGGCGGCACACTGCGCGCGGCGGTTTTCGGGGTCAACGACGGAATCCTCTCCAACACGAGCCTCCTAATGGGCGTCGCCGCGGCGGGCGTTGCGCCCGAGATGGCGCTCCTCTCCGGCGTCGCCGGTCTGCTCGCCGGCGCGTTCTCGATGGCGGCGGGCGAATTCATCTCCGTACGGACGCAGCGCGAAATGTTTGAGCACCAGATCGGACAGGAACGCGAGGAGCTCGCCATGTATCCGGCAGAGGAGGCCGAAGAGCTCGCGCTCATTTATGCGGCGCGCGGCCTCCCCATCGAAGAGGCGCGCAGCGTCGCAACCAAGCTCGTCGCCGATCCGGCCCACGCCCTTGACGTGCTTGCACGCGAAGAACTCGGCCTCAACCCGGACGATCTCGGTTCGCCAATAGGCGCGGCTTCGTCGTCTTTTGCAGCCTTCGCGGCGGGCGCGGCGATTCCGCTCGCGCCCTTTCTTCTCCGTGCGGAAAGCGCAGCCGCCATAGCGGGCGCGCTCGCCGCCGTATCGCTGTTCGGCGTCGGGGCGGCGATGAGCCTCTTTTCGGGGCGCAACGCCCTGATGGGCGGGATACGGATGGTCGCGATCGGAATTCTTGCCGCCGGCGCGACATTCCTTGTTGGAAAGGCGTTCGGCGTCGCCGCGGCTTGACGGCGGCGCGCATGGAATGATCGCTGACAACTCCGCAGCGGCGCTAGGCCAGCGCGCGCTCCGTCAGCGTCCAGAGTTTTTCGGCCCCTTCGGCGCTGACCGCATAGGTGCGCACCGTGCGGTGGCGCGGCTCATTGGCGCCTGCGATTTCCGCGACGTCGCAATCCTCGCAATAGACGCCCCCCATGCTGTCTAGCTGCGGCGATGTCGCGCACCAGAGGCTTGTCGCGGCGCCCTGGCTCGTCGATTTGAAAAACGGCCGTGCAGCCTCAGACACGGCGCCCGTCTCGTCGATCCAGCCCATCGCGACCATCTCCTCTTTCTGGAGATGGCGCTGGAGGGGCGTCATGATGCCGCCAGGATGGACGGCGAAGGCGCGCACGCCGTTCGCTTGCTCGCGGGCGTCGAGGCCGACGGCGAAAAGCGCGTTCGCCGTCTTAGATTGTCCGTAGGCGGTCCATTTTTCGTAGGGCGCGCGCTGGAAATTCCAGTCGTCCCAGAGGATGTCCGTGCGCTTGTGGCCTGTGGAAGAAAGACTGACGACCCGCGCGCCCTTCGCCGCCCTCAACAAGGGCAGGAGCCCGCGCGTCAGCGTGTAATGCCCGAAGTGATTGGTCGCGAACTGGCTCTCCCAGTTCCGCCCGATGCGGGTTTCGGGGCATGCCATGACGCCCGCATTGTTGATCAGGATGTGGAGCGCCGGGAGGGCCGCGCGCATGGCGCCCGCAAACCGGTCGACGCTTGCAAGGTCGGCAAGGTCCATCGCGCCGATCTCGACCTGTCCGGACACGGATTTCAAGGCGGCCTCGGCTTTCTCTTTGTTTCGCGCCGGGACGATGACCCGCGCTCCTGCCTTGGCGAGCGCTGCGACCGTATCGACCCCGATGCCCGAATAGCCGCCCGTCACGATCGCGATCTTGCCGGCGAGCGACACGCCGCGCATCACCTCGTCCGCCGATGACTTTGCTGAGAATCCTGAGCCGATGGGCGCCTGGGCGGTCATGGGTCAACTCCCTCTGTGCTGGCGCTCATAAGCGCCGGAAGCCAGTCTGGGGCAAGGCGGCAGCTTGTCGGACGACTCATTCGGTTCGTCGCAAGCCGATTGACCACAAGCGTGGTCGGACGATACAGCTACAAGTGTAGTCAATGGGCGCGGCATGTCCGAACGCATTACAGACGCCGAGTTTCTGGTGATGGACGCCCTCTGGCAGGAAGCGCCGCTTGCCGCGGCTGATGTGTCGGCGCGCCTCGTCCGCCGGACAGGCTGGTCGGCGCAGACGGTGAAAACGCTTCTTGCCCGCCTCGTCGACAAGGGCGCCATCGCCGCCGAGGCCGACGGCAGGCGCTATCTCTATCGGCCCATCCTCGCGCGTGAAGACTATGCGCAGCAGGCGGCCCATTCGCTCGTGTCGCGTCTCTTTGGCGGCAAAGCCGCGCCGCTGGTCGCACATCTCGCAGACGCAGGCGAGCTTTCGGACGAAGACATCAAAGACATCGAGGCCCTGCTGGAGGACATCAAGAATGGCCGCCGCTGATTTCCTGTCCTGGCTGATGGAAACGACGCTGGCGACGAGCGCCTTGATCGTGCTCGTCCTGATCGTTCGGCGACCAGTCGCGCGCCGCTTTGGCGCGGAAGCAGCTTATCTCTTGTGGCTCGCGCCCGCTCTCCGCTTCGTCGCGCCGGAAATCGCGGTTCTTCCGGCTCCGGCGGAATCTCTTTTCGCGCCTTCGGCCGCCGCTGCGACGATGGACTTATCCGCCTTGACGGTCGCCCCCTTCGCGGCGGCGGCGCAAGAGCCGGATATCCATCTCCTATTTATCGCGCTTTGGGGAATGGGGGCCTTGGCCTACGCACTCTGGCAATTCGGCGCACAACGCGCCTTCCGGATGCGCCTGCTCGCAACATCCCGACCCGCGCCGCAGGATCTTCTCGCCGAGGCGACGACTGTCTCCTGGCGCCGCGGTTACAGAAGGGGCTTCGATCTACGCGTCGCCGCCGACGAGACAGGGCCGCTCGTCGCCGGGTTCTTCCGGCCGGTGATCGTCGTGCCGGCGTGTTTTGCAACCCGCCTCTCCTCGCATGAGCGTCAGATGGCGCTCGCCCATGAATTCGCCCATGTCGCGCGCGGCGATCTTTACGCCGCCTTTGCAGCGACTGTGCTGCGCGCGCTGCAATGGTTCAATCCGGTCGTACACGCCGCCTGGCGCGCCTTCCGCGCCGATCAGGAGGCCGCTTGCGACGCGCTCGTCCTGCGCCGCTCAACGGATGACCCGAAGTCTTCCAATGTTTACGCCGAAGCGCTGGTGAAAGCCGCGCGCGGTCCGGCGCCGACCCATGCTTTGTCCATCGCTTTTGACCTGAAGGAGAGACTTGTGCTGATGAAAACCGCAACCAGAGCAAGACCTGCCGCGCGCGCCGCTGCGATCTGCGCCGTCGTCGTCGGCGTCGCCGTCTCGGCAAGCTACAGCCATGCCGAAGAAAAGAAGGCGGCCGCGCAGGAAACAAAGACCGTCGAGATCAAACGCATGACCGTGCTCGGCGACGGCGAACAAGCCACGTCTTCCGAAGACGGTAAGACCATCGTCATGGTCCGCAAGAGCGGCGGCGCCGATGTGGACGTGGCCGAAGTGCTGGCGGGACTTCCGCCGATGGACGGGACGCCGCGCGTCATGGTTCTCGGCGGCGGCGACGTCAGCGTCGCAGACGGCAAAATCGCCGTCGAAGGCGTCGACTGCAAAGACGCCGACGGCAAGCCGGTCAAGCCCTTGATCGACGAAAAGTCCGAGAGCGCGGATGGAAAAACGAAATTCGTCGATCGCATGATCATCTGCTCAACGAAGAACGGCACACCCGATCCGAAGAAGGAAGCCGCCGCGCTGCGCAAAGCGGTCGCCAGTCTGCACGCGGAAGCCGCGCGCGAAGCCGATCGGCGCCAGCGCATGATCGCCGCTCTCGAAGCGCGCATCGCGGAGCTTGATAAGACGGCGAAGTAACGACAGCAGGCAGCCGATTGGGGCCTGCTAGCGCGCCGGGCGCAAAAGTGGATACCGGTTTTGCGCAAAAAGGCGCGCTAGAATAATGGCTTGATTATCAGGCGCGATTCTGAAATCGCGCCTGATAATCTAGGCCGCCTCAATCAGCTTGCATTGCCTCGATCTTGAAAGCGTCCGGAAAGTCGGCGCTTTCGACATGGGATCCGGCGGCAAGGCCCAAGGCATGGAGATGGCGAAGATTGTCCTTTGATGCGTTGTCGATCTGTAAAAGGCCCTTCAGCAGACGCTTGATCTCCGAGGCGTCTTTCCCCGCTAGGCTGAGCGCCTCCACGACCGCTGCGTCATCCATAGGCGCATCGTAGCGTTGGAAGGTGAGAAGGGGCGGGTCAGCCCAGCGCATCGTTTCCATACGGCCGAGTTCGCTGTTGACGTACCAGGGCTTGCGCACGGCCGCGAGGGCCTGAAGCGTCACAATGTTCTGCTGGACCGTTTCTTGAATGAGACCGCCCAGCGCTTCTTTCGCCTTCTCCCAGTTCCACATCGCAGCGTAGCGCTTGAGGTCAATACGAGGCCGCCGCCATCCTGCGCCGACAGAGATGAGCAAGATGTTGTTCTCCCCGACCGGCCAGTTGACGCCGTAGCCGCTGAGCGTTGCGGTCTTGAACGCCTGCAGGCTTGGATTGTTGTCGCCGCCGACGCCGCCATCTACGAACATGCCGGTCTCTTTCTCAAAGTCCGGGTGGTTGGCGATGGTGATGCGGACGGGATCGAAGTAATAGGGAGCCGCGGTGCTGGCCCTGATCAACATCTTCAACGGATAGTCCCGGTTCGGAAAGATGCGTCCGTCAGGCGGCGCGTAATAGCGGCCTCGCGGATCGTTGCAGATCGGCCATTGCCCGCCCGTATCCATGCGCTTGGTGCATATGAGGAGGCCGGTTTTCATGTCCGCGGATCCGAGCGTCTGCGCGCCGAACGCGGCGTCAAGGAGCCGCTCGAACGCCGATGCGTGAAATTTCGGCACGCGGGCGCCGACTGCCTGCGATCGGGCGAAGACCTCCGGCGCCATCATCCCATAATATTCTTTGATCTCGGGAACGCTTCTGCCGAGCGCCAGAAAGGCGGCGATGATGGAACCAGTCGACGTGCCGGCGATGAGGTCGAAATAGTCGCACAGTCTGAAGGCCCCGCCAGCGCCGCTTTGCTCCGCGAGCACGCGCTCAATATGATCGAGAATGCCGAGCGACAGTATGCCCCGCACGCCGCCGCCGTCGAGCGCCAAGATGCGCTTAGGGCCCGGACCAGCCAGATGTCGTTTCAGCGCCGCATTCGGCCAGGCCGGCTCGGACATTGCCCCCCTCGCCCGTCACCTCGGCATCCTTGCTGAGCAAGACCGGCAGTCAAGTCGCACGAGGCGCGTTCAGCCGCCGAAATGTCCAAACCCGGCATGGGCGACGCCGCCGTCGACGGCGATTGTCTCGCCGACGACGTAGTCGCCCGCTTTGCTTCCAAGGAAAATGGCGACGCCGGCCATATCCTCATCGACGCCGATGCGCCCAGCGGGCACCATGGAGGAGACCATATCCGCGTGATCGCGCGCAGCGCGGTTCATCTCCGAGGCGAAGGCGCCAGGCGCGATGCCGGAAACGCAGATATTGTCCTTGATCAGACGGTTCGCCATGCGGCGCGTAAGGTGAATGAGCCCGGCCTTGGAAGCTTGATACGGATATGTTTCCCAGGGGTTGATCCGTATGCCGTCGATCGAGGCGACCATGATCACCTTTGCGGGACACTCTTTGCGCGCCGCGGCCTTCAGCGCGCTGTGGAAGGCCTGCGTCAGGAAGAAGGGCGATTTGACGTTGAGGTCCATCACCTTGTCCCAGCCGCTCTCCGGGAATTCCTCAAAGGGCGCGCCCCAGGCCGCGCCCGCATTGTTGATGAGAATATCAAGGGAGGATTCCTTCGCCGCATAGTTCCGCGCGAGCGCCTTGCAGCCCTCGACGGTCGAGACATCCTGCGGGAGCGCGAAGATCTTCCCCTCTTTGGAGAGCTCCGCAACCGTCTCTTCGCATTGATCTGCCTTGCGCGAGGAGATGTAGACCTTTGCGCCATGCGCGAGATAGCCGCGCGCAATCATCCGGCCGATGCCGCGCGAGCCGCCGGTGATGAGCGCCGTGCGCCCTTCGAGGGAGAAAAGGTTTTTCACATCATTTTCCTTTTGCAGCGGGATAGTACCAGACGCGGCGAACTTTGCCGTCGCGGACTTCATAGACGACCGGGGCGGACTGGCTGCGCTTTTCGCCCTTGGACGTCCAGCGCGCGGTTTCAACGCCCGTGAGAAAGGCGCCGCTTTCCCGCGCGCCGGAAAGCTTGGATCGCACGTCCGGGAACGCCTTGAAATAGTCGCGCATGCCGGCCTCGAACGCCGCTGCGCCCCGGACCGCGGCATTCATCTCGTCGCTTTTCACGTCGTACCAGACGATGTCGTCGGCCCAGAGCGCACGCATCGCGGCGACATCGTGCCTGTTGTAGGCGTCCATCAGCGCACTGACGACGTCGCCGGTCTCACCTGCCCTCGCCGTCGATCCAAGAGCCGCCGCAATGAGCGCCGCCGCCAGCGCGTGTTTTGCCGCCGCCTTCCGAAGCCCGCCCTTCGTCATATCCGTATCCCCGCTTTCTTTATCAGCGTCCCAGCACTCTCCACCCGACCTTCAGGCTGAGCCTGACCCTCGGCGCACTCGATTGTACAGCAAGACAGCGAACGCCACGCCAAGGATGAGGCAGAGCGGCGCATAGAACAGCCGGTCATAAGTTGCGAAAGGCTCGCTCATCTGCGTTCGAATAGAATGGGGAAGCAGATATCCCGAGGCGCCTCGAGCGAGGAACACGAGCGTGATCACGACGATCGCCGCGCTGACGAAGTAGCCGAACAACCCGCGCGAACGTCGCGCTGCAAGTTGCGCGAAGACGCCGCTTGCAAAGATGAGTCCGGCGACGACCAACGTCAGGCCAGTCGGCGGCATGACCTCTAGTCGCGGATCGCCGACAACCGTATCTATCAGCGAACGCACATCCGATCCCGGCCACAATCCGCCCAGTCCCCAATAGACGTGCAACGCAGCAATCATGCTGAGGACGAGAAAGACAACACTTGAAAGGATGCGCATCCGCTCACTCCGCCCCGAACCGCGCCCGCCATTCAGCAATCTGCTCTTCCTCGATCTTCTTGAACAATACATCCGGCAGCGCCAGCTTGTGCCCGGGCTTCAGCTTTTGCAGCGCCGCCGCGGCCGATGACGGCCAGACGCCGTCCGTCTTCGGGTCGAGCCCGAAGGCGGCGAACATCTTTTCCGCCGTGAACGGAATGACCGGCGCCGAAAGCGCCGCGAAGAGGGGGATAAGGTTGAGGCCTGCGCGCACGCTCGCCGCCGCGCGCGCGGGATCGGACTTGAACGCCGTCCAGGGCGCGGCGAGCTGCAGATATTCGTTCCCCGCGACCCAGATCGCGCGCAATTCGCTGAACGCCTTGCGGAACTCCATCGCTTCGAGCGCGGCGGTATAGGCGGCGATCTTGCCGTCGAGATCAGCAGCGAGCTTTTCCTCCAACGGGCCATAAGCCCCGTCTTTGGGGACCGCCTCGCCGAATTTCGACGCGCAAAAGCGCGTGATGCGATTCACGAAATTGCCGAGCACATCGGCAAGGTCCTTGTTCACGACGCCGGCGAACTGTTCCAGCGTGAAGGAGGAATCATCCGACTCCGGCGCATTCGCCATGAGGTGCCAGCGCCAGCAGTCGGCGGGCATAATCTCAAGCGCCTGATCCATGAAAATGCCGCGGTTCTGGCTGGTTGAGAATTTGCCGCCATACCAAGTAAGCCAGTTCAGTGACTTTAGCGTGTCGACGGTCTTCCAGGGCTCGCCCGAGCCGAGGATGGTGCAGGGGAATGAGACCGTGTGGAACGCAACATTGTCCTTGCCCATGAATTGCGCGTAAGTCACCCCATCCGCGCCCTTGTCAAGTCGCCACCAACGCTCCCAATCTGAGCCGGTTTTCTCGGCCCATTCGACGGTCGCGGCGATATAGCCGATCGGGGCATCGAACCAGACATAGAAGACCTTGTTCTCGAAACCCACGCGCGTCTTGCCGTCATGCGCGACCTTGATACCCCAGTAGAGATCACGCGTGATCGAGCGGTCCTGCAGGCCTTCCTTGATCCATTTTTGCGCAATTGATTTCGTAAGCTGCGGCCATCCGGGGCGCGCAGCCACCCAATCCGTGATTTCGCTCTGGAGCTTCGACTGCAGCAAATAGAGGTGCTTCGTCTCGCGCACCTCGATGTTGCGTGAGCCTGATATGGCCGAGTACGGATCTTTGAGATCCAGGGGATCGAGCAGCGTGCCGCAATTGTCGCATTGGTCGCCGCGCGCTTTCTCATAGGCACAATTGGGGCAAACGCCCTCGACATAACGGTCGGGCAGGAAGCGCTGGTCGTCGATCGAATAGATTTGCCGCGTCGCGCGCTCTTCGATGAGGCCTTTGGCCTCGAGCGCGGCGGCAAAATGCTGAGTCAGCCGATGGTTCGGCGGGTTCGATGTGCGTCCGAAATGGTCGAAAGAGAGCCCAAAGCCGTCGCCCGCACGTTTCTGAATGTCGTGCTGCTCGGCGCAATAGCGCTCGACCATTTGTTGGGCCGCCCGGGCGGCGAGCTCCGCCGGCGTGCCGTGTTCGTCCGTCGCGCAGATGAACAGGACCTCATGCCCCTGCGCCCGCTTGAACCGCGCGTAGACATCGGCCGGCAGCATTGAGCCGACAAGATTGCCGAGATGCTTGACGCCGTTGATGTAAGGCAGGGCGGAGGTGATGAGGATGCGAGCCATAAGTGATCTTGCCGTCTGCGTCGCGCCTTATGCGACGGCCCTGCGCCTGAGATCAAAGGATTTCAACACGCGCCTTTACGCCTGCCGCATTCGCAATTTTCTGGTCACGGGTCCAGATGGGCGCATCCAGAAGCTCGGCCAGCGCCACATAGGCCGCATCATAGGCTGTGAGGTTGTCCCGGAGCGCCCAGATGCGCGCCGCGAGGGGCCGGTGGCCGAACCGCTCCAGCGGCAGCGCCGCATAGAGTTCGAGAGCGTCTTCGGCCCGTCGTTTTTCAATCTGCTTCAGCAGCACTTGGCGACGCACCGCCTGCAACACCTCGAGGTCAATGAGTTCAGGCGCGGCGAGATCCTCGCGCGACTCGTGGAGACGCGATGAAATTTCGCGTCCTTCCGCCGTTGCAAGAACGAGATCGAGCGCAACGGACGCGTCAATCACGATCAACGGGCGTCACGCTCCCGGCGGATCATTTGGGCCGTCGTCTCCGGCAATGCGATCGGCTTCAATCGCGCCGCGCGCTCTTCAAAATCGGCCCAGCTCGGCCGCTTCAGATCCTTTTCGATCAGCCGGCGCACATAGTCGCTGATGGAGAGGCCCTCGCTCGCAGCGCGAGCCTTCAATTGCCGGTGCATCGCATCGGCGACGCCGCGGATCTGCACATGTTTGTTCATGTGCCTTGTATAATCGCATGCACTCTGCATGTCAATGCGCCAGCGCTATCGGGAGCCCTCCGTTCATGCTAGGCGCGCCGGCATGCCAGACCCCCCCTATCTCTCCCGCCGCACCTTCGCGATCATCGCCCACCCCGACGCCGGTAAGACGACCCTGACCGAGAAGCTGCTGCTGGCGTCCGGCGCCATCCGCATCGCGGGCGAGGTCAAGGCCAAGGGCGAGCGCCGGCGCGCGCGGTCCGACTGGCTGGAGATCGAACAAAAGCGCGGCATCTCCGTGACGACATCCGCCATGACGTTCGAGGTCGACGGTATTACCTTCAACCTGCTCGACACGCCGGGCCACGAAGACTTCTCCGAGGACACTTACCGCACGCTGACGGCCGTCGACTCTGCCGTCATGGTGATCGATGCGGCGAAGGGGATCGAGTCCCAGACGCTGAAGCTCTTCGAAGTCTGCCGCCTGCGCGATATTCCGATCCTCACTTTCGTCAACAAGGTCGATCGCGAGGGCAAGGACCCGTTCGAATTGCTCGACGAGGTCGCTTCCCGTCTTGCGCTTGATGTCGCGCCGATGGTCTGGCCGCTCGGCCTCGGCACGGCGTTCAGGGGATGTTTCGACATCGCCCGCTCCCGCATCCTGATGGAGGCCGGGATCGACGACCGCAATTTCGGCCGTGTCGAGACGATTGAGGGGCCTGGCGACCCGCGTCTCGACGATTTCGTCGGCGCGGATGTGGCGGCTGAGGCGCGCGAGATGATCGCGCTCGCGCGCGACGGCTATCCCGCCTTCGACCGCGAGCAATTCCTGCATGGCGCGCAGACGCCGGTCTACTTCGGCTCGGCCTTGCGCCAGTTTTCGGTCCGAGAATTGTTGCGCGACATCGCCGCTTTCGCGCCGCCGCCCAAGCCCCAACAGGCGGCGGGCCGCGAGGTCTCTCCGTCCGACCCCGGCGTTTCGGGCTTCGTGTTCAAGGTCCAGGCCAATATGGACCCGAACCATCGCGACCGCGTCGCCTTTGTGCGGCTCTGCTCGGGCGAGTTCAAGCGCGGCATGAAGCTCAACAACACCCGCACTGACAAGGCGCTGGCGATCAACAACCCCATCTTCTTCTTCGCGCAGGACCGTCAGCGTGCGGAAGAGGCCGTCGCCGGGGACATCATCGGCGTGCCCAATCATGGCGTTCTCTCGGTCGGCGACACGCTGACCGAAATCCCGGGCCTGCGCTACACAGGGCTCCCGGACTTCGCGCCGGAGATCATCCGCCGCGTCCGCCTCGCCGATCCCCTGAAATCGAAGCAGATGAAAAAGGCGATCACCTCGCTTGCAGAAGAAGGCGCAAGCCAGCTCTTCACGCCGATGCTGGGCGCGGACGTTTATGTCGGCGTCGTCGGCGCGCTTCAGCTTGACGTGATCGAGGCGCGTATGGCGGCCGAATATGGCGTCGCCGCCAAGCTTGAGCCCTGCGGCTATGAAATCGCGCGCTGGCTCGTCAGCGATGACAAGGCCGCACTTGAGGGCTTCATCTCGACGCACAAATCGCAGATTGCGTTCGACCGCTTCGAGGCGCCGGTCTTCCTCGCCCGCAACGCCTGGGAGGCGAAGTATGAGGAAGACCGGACCAAGAATGTACAATTCCTGAAGACGCGCGAGCGCCTCAGAGCCTAACCCGGCGCGCCGTCTGAAGCAGCGCGCCAGGCGCCCTTGCGCACGATGCGGTAGAGCCGCCATCTGAGCCAGATCGATACGACGATAAGGCTCGCACAAAGTCCCCACCAGACGCCGACGGTGCCCATTTTCGTGCCGAGCCCTAGCCAGGCTGCGAGCGGAAATCCGATCGCCCAATAGGCGACGCCTGTGATGATCATTGGCGCACGGACGTCTTTTAGACCGCGCAGGCACTGGTTGAAGGCGACTTGCGTTGCGTCGAACAATGCAAAGGCCGCGGCAATCGGCAGGAATTGCACGACCATGGCGACAACCGCGGCATTCTCCGGCTTGGCCGTGTCGAGATAGAAGCCCGCGACAGCCTTCGGGAATGGCAATAAGGGAGCCCAGAAAAGGATCATCACGGCCGTGCAGGCAAGCGCCGTCACGGCGGCGGCCCGCAAGACGCCGGCTTCATCGCCGGCGCCCGCCGCAAGACCGATCCGTGTCGCGCCCGCCATGGACAGGCCGAGCGGCGCCATGAAGGCAATCGACGCGACATTGAGCGCCACCTGATACGCCGCGACCTCATCGACGCCGATCCGGCCCATGAGGAAGACGCAGGAATTGAACAGCATGCCCTCAAAGGCGATGGTGACGGCGATCGGCCAACCGAGCGCCGTGATCTCCTTCAGGCGCGCCCAGTCGGGCTGCAGCACATCCTTGAAGATATCGAACTTCTTCGCTTTCGCGTCAAACCGGCAATAGAGCGCCAGCATGGCGAAGCCCGCGGCATGGCTGATCGACGAAGCGACGCCCGCGCCGAAAAGCTCAAGGCGCGGAAATCCGAACGATCCGTAGATCAACAGATAGTTGAGCCCGGCGTTCAGAAACGTCGTCCCGACGATGAAGATCAGCGGCGCCCGCGTGCGTCCGATCGCGGCGAGGAAGTTTCGCAGGATGACGACGGCGATCATGAAGGGAACGGAAGGCGCAAGCGCCAGGACATAAGGCCCCGCCATGGCTGCGAGCGCTTCGGGCTGACCGAGCGCGCGCGCAATCGCCGGCGCATTGGCGAGGAGCGCAAAGGCCGGGAAGAACAGGAGCGCTGAAATCCACAGGCCCATGCGGACTGTTCGGCGCACTTCGTCGTAGTTCTCCGGATCGCGACCCAGCGCCTGGCTCACCATGGGCGTGACCGCCATGCCGGGACCGAGGCCGGCGATAAAGATGGTGAAAAAGAACACGACGCCGAGCGAAGCGGCGGCAAGCGGCTCAGCGCCGAGGCGGCCGATCATCAGTACGTCAACCGTCTGGATCGACATCTGAACGAGCTGTGTCAGCGCCATCGGCAGGCCGAGCGCGAGCAATGCCTTCAGTTCCGCGCGCCAGGGGGCGAGCGCGGCCGCTTTTGAAAGTTCCATCGTACTTTGCATAGCGAACTCTGGTGTGGCGTTTCAAAGAGTCCGGCGGGCAAGAAAAAACCCTCCGGAGCGGTCTCGGGAGGGCTTGGCGGCTGGAACGGTTTCAGGCGTTCAGTCCGGGCTCCTCCCTGTGCGCACGCGCGACGCCGAGCGCTTGATGAGCGCGGCGAAGACGGCGCATGTGGTCGTCGGTCGGAACATGGAGCCCCTCGGCGTACGGAAGAACCGCGCCGTGGGTAGGCCCCCGCCCTCGCCATGTCAACACCGGCCAAGGGCGAAGCCTACGCCCAAGCATGAGTTCGAACGCCATACGGGGCGCGGATACCGCACCATCTTGCAACACGATCTGCCTCGTTCCCGCCGGGTTCGGGTGCGGCGTTCCGGCGCCGTCCCAGGGTTTGCTCGCCAAATGGTGACTGGCTTTGGCGCCCATGCTGCGGCAAGAGTCGCAGCGTGGAGACGGAGCGCGCACTGACCAAATTCGCCGACGCATACCGGACCGCCAAGGGCGAAATGCGGGCCACGGTCGCATTCGGCGGCATGCGTACGCTCTGGTTCAACACCGGCACGCTGTGCAACATCGAATGCGCGCATTGCTATATCGAAAGCTCGCCGAAGAACGACCGGCTTGCTTATCTCGCCCTCGCCGACATTCTGCCGTATCTTGACGAACTCGACGCGGCAGGGGAACGCGGCGTCGAAATCGGCTTCACTGGCGGCGAGCCCTTCATGGCGCCCGAAACGCCGGCGATGATCGAGGCCGCGCTCCAGCGTGGGCATCGGGTCCTGGTGCTGACGAACGCCATGCGGCCGATGCGACGGCCGCGCGTCGCGGCATATCTTCTGAAGTTACGCGACGGGCATCCCGGGATGCTTACGCTGCGCGTCAGCCTCGATCACTTTACGGCCGCATGCCATAACGCCGAGCGCGGGGCTGGTTCATTCGAGGATGCTCTGACGGGCCTTGTCTGGCTCGCGCGCGAAGGCTTCCCGCTCAGCGTTGCGGGACGCACTCTCTGGGATGAAGCGGAGGCAGCAGCGCGGCAGGGCTATGGAAGACTATTCTCGAATTACGGTCTGCTCATCGACGCTTTCGACCCCAAGGCGCTCGTCCTCTTTCCCGAGATGACGCCAGACGCCGATCCGCCGGAGATTTCGGTTGGTTGCTGGTCCATCCTCAATAAGTCGCCCGACGACGTGATGTGCGCCTCGCAGCGCATGGTGGTGAAGCGCAAGGGCGCAGCGGCCCCCGCCGTCGTCGCGTGCACGCTCCTTCCCTATGACGCCCGCTTCGAGCTCGGATCGACGCTTGCGCAATCTCGCCGCGCCGTCGCGCTCAATCATCCGTGGTGCGCGAGTTTCTGCGTGCTCAGCGGCGGCGCATGCTCACGTTAATCCGAACGCGTCGTTGCAAATGGAGAGTCTGATCCGCTCATGAACCACGAACTCGTCAAGGACTATTACGGCAAGACGCTCAGCGGAACCACCGATCTCAAAACTGACGCGTGCACGACGGTCGGCGCGCCGCCGGAACATGTGCGCCGGGCGCTTGCAGGCGTGCATGAGGCGGTCGCCGCGCGCTATTTCGGATGCGGCCTCGTCATCCCGCCGGCGCTCGAAGGCCTCAACATTCTCGACCTCGGCTGCGGCGCCGGACGCGATGTTTTTGCGCTTGCCCGCCTTGTCGGCGAACGCGGCCGGGTCGTCGGCGTTGACATGACTGAGGAGCAACTCGGCGTCGCGCGGGCGCATGAGGCCTGGCATGCGGGATCCTACGGCTACGCCGCGCCCAATACGCGCTTCGTCGAGGGCTATCTCGAAGACCTAGAGAAGCTCGACCTTGCCCCTTCGTCCTTCGATGTCATCGTCTCGAATTGCGTCATCAATCTTTGTACGGACAAGCCGGCGGTCTTCCGCGCCGCCCATCGGCTCCTCAAGCCCGGCGGCGAATTGTTTTTCTCCGACATCTACGCCGACCGCCGCGTGCCTGAGGCGCTGAAGCGCGACCCCGTGCTTTACGGGGAATGCCTTTCGGGCGCGCTCTACTGGGGTGATTATCTCGCCATGGCTCGCGCGGCCGGCTTCTCCGACCCAAGGGTCTACGCGCACCGGCCGCTGGCGCTGGTCGATCCGCTCATCGCAGAGAAGACCGCGCCGATCCGTTTCGCATCCGTGACCGCGCGTCTCTTCAAGCTCGGCGCGCTCGAACTCGCCTGCGAGGATTACGGCCAAGCGGTGCTCTATCGCGGGGGCCTTTCCGGCATGGAGCGCGTTTTCACCCTCGACGTCGAACATGCGATTGAGGCGGGACGCGCCTTCCCCGTCTGCGGCAATACACTCGCCATGCTGACGCAGACGCGCTTTGCGCCCTATTTCGAGACGCTCGGCGACGGCGCCCGGCATTTCGGCCTCTTCCCGGGATGCAAAGCGCCCGACGTCTTCGCCGCATTGCTGACGACGGCGGCGCCGGCCGCCGGCGGTTGCTGTTAGAGCGACCGCGCGATCAGAAGCTTCATGATCTCGTTGGTGCCGCCATAGATGCGCTGCACGCGGCTATCGGCATACATGCGGCTGATCGGGTACTCGTCCATGTAGCCATACCCGCCGAAGAGCTGCAGGCACTCGTCGACGATTTCGTTTTCGAGGTCGGAAATCAGCATTTTTGACATCGAGGCCGTGGTCGCATCAAGCCGGCCGGCGATGAGCTCGCCCGTACAGTAGTCGACGAAAACGCGCGCCATTGTCGCCTTGGCCTTGCATTCGGCGAGCTTGAACTGCGTGTTCTGGAAATTGAGGATCGGCCGGCCGAAAGCGGTGCGCTCCTTCACATAATCGATGGTGAGGCGCAGCGCGTTCTCGATCGTCGCCATGCCCTGCACGGCGATCTGGTGGCGCTCCTGCGGCAATTGCGCCATCAGCTGGAAGAAGCCCTGGCCCTCCTCCGTACCCAGAAGATTTTCGGTCGGGATGCGGACTTCGTCGAAGAAGAGCTCGGAGGTGTCCTGCGCCTTGTTGCCGAGCTTTTTGAGGTTGCGCCCTCGACGGAAGCCCTCGGCGCCGTCCGTCTCGACGACCATGAGCGAGACGCCCTTGGCGCCTTCTGACGGATCGGTCTTCGTCACGACGATGATGAAATTCGCCGTCTGGCCGTTGGTGATGAAGGTCTTCTGGCCGTTGACGACGTATTGGTTGCCCTTTTTCAGCGCCGTCGTCCTCACGGCCTGGAGGTCTGAGCCCGTGCCGGGTTCAGTCATCGCGATCGCGGCGACGAGTTCGCCAGAGGCGAGGCGCGGCAGCCAGCGCTTTTTCTGCTCGTCCGTTCCGTAATGGAGGACGTAAGGCGCAACGATGCAGTTGTGCAGCGACATGCCAAAGCCCTCGACGCCGGCAGCGGCTTGGGCTTCGATCAGCACCTGCTCATGGCCGAAGTTCCCGCCGGCGCCGCCCCACTCCTCCGGCATCGAGGCGCAAAGGAACCCGGCCTCGGCGGCCTTCGTCCAGGCCCAGCGGTCGACCTTGCCCTGATCGCGCCATTTCTCGACATGCGGATAAAGCTCCTTGGTGAAGAAGCGCTTGGCGGAGTCTTCGAAGAGGTCATGCTCTTCAGTTCTCCAGGCGGGGCGGGCGACGTTGAGGACGGACATGGCTGGCGGGCTCCGGAGCAAAGGGGGCAACAGGCAATAGGCAATAGACGGCCCTTGGTATGCAAGAGCAGAACGCAGCGGCGGCGGCGCGCAGACCGGCATTGCCTGGCGCCTACTGCCTATTAGCCTCGCGCCTCAGCCGCCGCACCAGGCCCGACGTGTCCCAGCGGCCGCCGCCCATGGCCTGCACCTCGGCGTAGAACTGATCGACGAGGGCGGCGACGGGGAGTTTTGCGCCATTGAGACGCGCCTCGGCGAGGGCGATTCTGAGGTCTTTGCGCATCCAGTCGACTGCAAACCCAAAATCGAATTTGTCCTCCGCCATGGTCTTGAAGCGGTTTTCCATCTGCCAGGAGCGCGCCGCGCCGCCGGAGATCGCCTCCAGCGTCCGCTCGATGTCGAGCCCGGCGGATTGGGCGAAATGCACGGCCTCGGACAGGCCCTCAAGAAGGCCCGCAATCGCGATCTGGTTCACCGCCTTGCAGAGTTGTCCGTGTCCTGACGGACCGATATGCACGATGCGGGCGGCATAGGCATCCATCGCGGGTCGCGCCGCCGCGACATGGGCCTCCTCCCCGCCGCACATGACGGAGAGCTTGCCGCTTTCCGCGCCCGCCTGCCCGCCGGAAACCGGCGCATCGACAAAGCCGACGCCTTGTGCCTTCGCTTCGTCCGCCAGAGTGCGCGCCAGCGCCGGGGAAGCGGTCGTATGATCGACGAGTACGGCGCCGCGCCGCATCGCTGGCAAGACTTCGCGCGCGACAGTCTCGACGTCGGGATCATCGCCGAGACACAGAAACACCGCCTCGCAGCCGGATACGCTGGCGTCCGGACTTGGCGCCGCTGCGCCCTTGTGCAGGCTCGTCCAACGCACGGCCTTGTCGGCGCTGCGGTTGTAGACGGTGACGTCGTGCCCCGCCCTTGCGAGATGGCCCGCCATCGGAAAACCCATCACGCCGAGCCCGAGAAACGCGACCTTCATGCGCTGCTCTCCGGACCTGTCGCATAGCGGCTCGCATAATAGAGAAGCGGCTTGCCCGAGGACGAGCGGAACCGCAGCACTTCGGCGATCAAGACGATGTGATCCCCGGCGCCGTGGCGATCGACAATCCTGCAGTCAAAGGAGGCAAGCGCCTCCTTCAGGATCGGCGCGCCCGTGACCCAGTGATCGATCTCATCCGCCGCGAGGGGCGCTGGCGCATGACGCGAAAACCGCTCCGACAAGGCCTGCTGCCCGGCGTTCAGGACATTGATGGAATAGCCTTCGGCGGCCATGAAGGCGTCGAAGGTCGAAGCGCGCCGTTCGACGCACCACAGCACCAGGGGCGGGTCCAGCGAAACCGAGGTAAAGGAGTTAACCGTGATCACGACGGGCGCGCCGTCCGGCCGTGTGCAGCCGGCGAGGACGACGCCCGTGGCAAAACGGCCGAGAGCGGTCTTCAAGGGTCGAAAAGGGTCGCCGCTCACTTTGTACTCCTCGCACCGCGCCAGTCGTATGTTGCGCGCGCCCGATATTTCAGGCGCAATCACGCCGGTCCCGGCCTATCATCTATTTCAGGCCCGAGAAACAGCTGGGCGCCGTAAGCGCTTGTTGCGCCCTCGGAACTGATGGGCCGACGCGACTGATCCGTCCGCACGGGGAGGGTCAGCCCAAGCGCGTGTGCCCGAGATCAGTATCAGACCCGCCTGTAACGGGCGCGCTTGTCGCTCCGCTAAGGCGCCGCTAAGATTCCCTCGTTAAGGTTCGGGTCCATGCGCAACGAAGATCTGCGGAACAGGTTCGGAGTCGAGAGCGGCGATTTCTATATCACCGCGCCTGCCCCCTGCCCGTATCTGCCGGGACAGAAAGAACGCAAGGTCTTTTCCTATCTCGAAGGACCGGGCGCGCCGGCGACGAACGGCGTGTTGACGCGCCGCGGATTCCGGCGTTCGCAAAACATCATCTATTTGCCGGCTTGCGAGGCGTGTCAGGCTTGCGTGCCTGTGCGCATTGTCGTTTCCGAATTCAAGATCACGCGCTCGCGCCGCCGCGTGCTGATGCAGAACGCCGACATCCTGCGCCGCGTGAGGGCGCCGCGCGCGACCTCCGCGCAGTTCTCGGTCCTTCGCGGCTATCTCGACGCGCGACACGACGACGGCGGCATGGCCGACATGACCGTGCTCGACTACGCCGCGATGGTCGAAGAGACCGCCGTCGATACGATGGTCACGGAATATTCGTTGCCGGACGACCATGAGGGCGAGCGCCTCGCATCCTGCGCGCTGACAGACCGCCTCACCGACGGCCTGTCCATGGTCTATTCATTTTTCGAGCCTGAAGAGTCGAAGCGCAGCCTCGGCCAGTTCATGATCCTCGACCACATCGCCATGGCGCGCGACTGGGGCCTGCCTTACGTCTATCTCGGCTATTGGGTCTCGGGCTCACCGAAAATGGACTATAAGGCGCAATACCAGCCGCTCGAAATGCTGACGCGCGAGGGCTGGGTCCGGATGGGCGCGCGGCGCTGAGGCGAAGGCATTCTGCCGTGAACCGGCCTTGTTGCGGGCCGCCGAGGCCGGCATAGTCGCCGCTCCGCAAAAGGAGTTCCCCATGCCTGCGTTCCACCGGTTCGCCTTGTTGACGGCCTTCGCCATGACCGCCGCCAGCTGCGTGTCTCCGCCATTCAGCTACGCCGAGAACCGTTGCACAGGCGGCTACAATCGATGCTCAAACGCGTGCGAATCGATCAAGGACGCGCCAGCCGCTTCAGCGTGCTTTGATCGTTGCCTGTCGCAGGAATCCCAGTGCGGTGATACGGGCGCGGACGCAGAATCTCTCTCCGAAAGCCGGTCGATTGGCGCCGCGCAGACGCAATCCCAAAAGGAGGCAGGCTATCAGGAATGGCTCCGCAAACGCGCTCGCGAAAGCCGGTCGCCTGCTGACGACTCGAAATAGCGCCTGCCGGTTGACCCTCCGTCCAAAGCCGCCCACCTAGTCGGGCGATCTGCAGTGTGAGGAGCCGCCTATGACCACGGGAAGCATCGTCCGCCTCGATGAAAAAGACGAAAAGCCGAAAGACGGCGCGGGCGCCCCGGCGGCGATCGAGAAAGCGCTGTTCGAAGCGCGCCAGATCGTGCTGACGGGCGATATCAACGACAAGGTCGCCAAAGGCGTTTCGGAGCGCCTGCTCGCCATGGCGGCGACATCGGATGCTCCGATCACGCTGATCATCTCATCGCCCGGCGGCCATGTCGAAAGCGGCGATATGATCCATGACATGATCAAATTCGTGAAGCCGCGCGTGCGCGTGCTCGGCATGGGATGGGTCGCGAGCGCCGGCGCGCTGATCTTCGCCGCGGCGGCGCGCGAGGATCGCTATTGCACGCAGAACACGCGCTTCCTCCTCCACGAGCCGCGCGGCGGCGTCGGCGGCGCAGCGTCCGATGTCGAGATCCAGGCGCGCGAGATTCTGAAAATGCGCGCGCGGCTCAACAAGATTTTCGCCGACGCAACCGGCCAGCCGCTCGACAAGGTGGTTGACGATACTGACCGCGACTACTGGATGCAGGCGGATGAAGCCAAAGCCTATGGCCTTGTCGGCAAGATCATCAAGTCGCCGGACGAGATGGCTTAGAGCAACGTCTGTTTACGCTGCGCCGCCGGCATAGGTCTTCAGCGCCGCGATACGTTTCTCGATTGACGGGTGCGTTGCAAAGACGCCGGCGAATTTCGCGTCGCTGTCGAGCATCATCTGCTGCACGTCGTTCGGCGCATCGACTTCGCTGCGGCCGGAAATCTTCTTGAGCGCGGCAATCATCGCGTCGGGGTCCTTGGTGAGTTCGGCCGAGCCGGCGTCAGCCAGGAACTCCCGCTTCTGCGACAAGGCGAAGCGCACGACGATCGCCAGAACATAGGCGGCGGCGATGAAAGCGAGCGCAATGAGGATGAGGATCCCCCCGCCGCGGCTGTCGCCGTTCCTTGAATTGGAATGGCCGCCGATGCGCACGCCTGAGCGGAAGAAGCCGCGATAGACGAGTTCTCCGATGAAGGAGAAAATCCCCACGAAGATCACGGCGATGACGAGCAGCCGCACATCGCGGTTGCGGATATGCGTCAGCTCGTGAGCCAGCACGGCTTCAACCTCGCGCTTGTTGAGGTTTTCGACGAGGCCACGCGTGACCGTCACGGTTGCGCCTTTTTCGGTGAGGCCGCTCGCAAAGGCGTTCATCGCCGGCGTGTCGATAACGTTAAGCTTTGGAACCGCCATGCCGCGCGCGATACAGAGGTTTTCGAGGAGATTGTAGAGTTCCGGCGCGTCACGGCGCTCAAGGCCGCGCGCGCCGGTCGAGGCGTCGATCATCGCCTGGTGGAACATCCAGGCGATCGCGAACCAGACAAGCGCCGCGCCGACAGCGAAGGGCCAGGCGCGGGCGAGTTGGCCCCACGCAAGGCCCATCCCCTGCCCGACCGAGACGATGTCGTAACTGACGCCGACCCAGAGGAGGCATAGTCCGTAGGTCAACAAAACGAGCAGCAGCGGGAAGCCCGCCAGCAGCGCGACGGACTTTAAATTGTTGTTCCAGATGTGGGTCTGAAGGCCGTAGGCGCCCATCGCAATAGCCGCCTTCGTGCTGAAAGCCCGGCCCTAGAACTTCACATTCGGCGCGGCTTCGACCGCAGCCCGGCTGTCTTGCGGCAGTTCGAAGAAGTCGCGCTTCACAAACTTGCCGAGCGGCGCGACGAAATTGCCGGGGATCTGCTGGATCGCCGTGTTGTATTCCTGGATCGAGTTGTTGAAGAAGCGGCGCGCGGCCGAGATCTTGTTCTCGACGTCGGAAAGCTCGCGCTGCAGCTCCAGAAAGTTCGTGTTGGCTTTGAGGTCGGGATAGGCCTCCGCTAAAGCGAAGAGTTTGCCGAGCGCGGCGCCAAGGGCGCCTTCCGCCTGCGCTTGCGCGGCCGGACCATGCGCGCTCGCCGCCGCGTTCCGCGCCGTGATGACCGCGTCAAGCGTCGTCTTTTCGTGAGCGGCGTAGCCCTTCACGGTCTCGACGAGATTCGGGATGAGGTCGTGGCGTTGTTTCAGCTGCACGTCAACATCGGCGAAGGCTTGGTCCCCTCGCTGATTGAGGCCGACAATGCGATTGTAAATCCCGATGACGAACAGGACGACAAGGACGATAATGCCGAGAAAGACGAGCAGCCCCATGAGAGCCTCCTTCTGATGGTTCCGCCCACGATGGAGCGGTTCGGCCGGTTTGGCGAGACGGCTGGGAGCGCCCGCCAGGCGGCGCCCCAAGAATGATCAAGAAGCGAAGGAAATTCCATGGAAATTCTTGCTGAGGGCCTCGAATTCCCTGAGGGGCCGGTCATCCTGCCGGACGGGACGGTCATCCTTGTCGAGATCAAGCGCCAGACGCTGACGCGTATCCTGCCCGGCGGGCGGCGCGAGACGATTGTCGAGCTTCCGGGCGGCCCCAATGGCGCGGCGCTCGGGCCCGACGGCAGAATCTATGTCTGCAACAATGGCGGCTTCGAATGGCGGACGATCATGGGGCAGACAATTTCCGGCCACGCCGCCAGTGACTACAGGGGCGGCTCGATCCAGCGCGTCGATCTTGCGACGCGCGAGGTCGAAACGCTGTTCACGCATGTCGGCAAGAAGCGGCTTAAAGGGCCGAATGATCTCGTTTTCGACGCTGCGGGCGGGTTCTGGTTCACGGACCACGGCAAAGATTATGACGAAGTCCGCGACCATGGCGGGCTCTATTACGTCGCCCCCGGCGCGCGCGAGATTGCCGAGGCGGTCTTTCCAATGCAGGCGCCGAACGGCGTCGGCCTCTCGCCGGACGGCAAGACGGTTTATGTCGCGGAGACATTCACGTCGCGCCTTTGGGCCTTCGATCTCGAAGCGCCGGGGCGGATTGCGCCGTCCGCCTTTCCGATCCCGGGGCGGGTTGTCGCCAACCTTCCGGGCATGCAGCTCCTCGATTCCCTCGCGGTAGAGGCTGACGGCTCGATCTGCGTCGCGACACTGCTGAACGGCGGGATCACGCGATTCCTCGCCGACGGTTCGGGCACGGAGCATACCGCCCTGCCCGACCTTTTCGTCACCAATCTCTGCTTCGGCGGCGCGGATAGGCGCGACGCCTATGTGACACTGTCCGGGACCGGCACGCTCGCTAAACTCCGCTGGCCGCGGCCGGGTTTGAAGTTGAATGCGGTTGGACCGTAGGGCGGGGTATACCGCGCCCTACCCGCCCCTCAAACATGCACCACGCGACCATACGCATCGAGTGCGGCCTCGTGCATCATCTCCGACAGCGTCGGGTGCGGGAAGACCGTGTGGAAGAGGTCTTCTTCCGTGGCTTCCATGGTTCGGGCAAGGCCGTAGCCCTGGATGAGTTCCGTCACTTCAGCGCCGATCATATGCGCGCCGAGAAGCTCGCCGGTCTTTTCGTCAAACACCGTCTTCACGAGCCCCTCCGGCTCGCCGAGCGCGATCGCCTTGCCGTTGCCCATGAAGGGGAAACGGCCGACCTTGACCTTGTAGCCCTTCTCCTTGGCGCGCGCTTCGGTAAGGCCGACGGAGGCGATCTGCGGGCTTGAATAGGTGCAGCCCGGAATCTTCGTCACGTCGAGCGGATGGACATGATTGAGCCCGGCGATCTTCTCGACGCAGATGACGCCCTCGTGCGAGGCCTTGTGCGCGAGCCAGGGCGGCCCCACGAGGTCGCCGATCGCGTAAAGACCCTTGACCCCCGTCTCAAGCCACTCATTGACCACGACATGGCCCTTTTCGACCTTGACGCCGAGCGCTTCGAGGCCAAGATCCTCCGTATTCCCCGTAATCCCGATGGCGAGCACGACGCGGTCCGCTTCGACGGTTTCGGTCTTGCCGTCCTTGAGCTTCACGGTCGCCTTGACGCTGTCCTTGCCTTTTTCGAGTTTCTCAACCGCGGCGCCGGTGAGGATCGTCATGCCTTGCTTCTTGAACTGCTTTTCGGCGAAGGCGGAAATCTCGGCGTCTTCGGCGGGCAGGATGCGGTCGACCATCTCGACCACCGTGACCTTGCTGCCGAGCGCGCCGAAGAAGCTCGCAAACTCGATGCCGATGGCGCCCGAGCCGATGACGAGCAGACGCTTCGGAAATACGTCCGGCACCATCGCCTCTTTCGCCGTCCAGATGAATTTCCCGTCCGGGGCAAGGCCCGCGGCCGGGACCGTCCGCGCGCGCGCGCCGGTCGCAAGGATGACATGGCGGGCCTTGATCACGTCTTCGCCGTCTTTCGTCTTCACGCGGACGAGTGGCGCGTCCGATCCGTTGACGGCTTTCTCGATCCGCGCCGCGCCCATTACGACGTCGATCTTGTTTTTCTTCATCAGGAAGCCGACGCCGCCCGAGAGCTTGCCGGCGACCTGGCGCGACCGCTTGACGACCGCGTCGAGATCGAAGCCGATGTTCTCGGCTTTGAGGCCAAAATCGGCCGCATGCTTCATATTGGTGTAGACTTCGGCGGTACGCAGCAGCGCCTTGGTCGGGATGCAACCCCAGTTGAGGCAGACCCCGCCGAGATGCTCGCGCTCGATGATCACGGTCTTAAGGCCGAGCTGGCTTGCCCGAATCGCGGCGACATAGCCGCCGGGACCAGCCCCGATGACCGCAAGATCGCAGGACTTTTCCGTCATGCCCGGGCCTTTCCTTACCGATTGTTGCGCTTTCGCCCCCCGCCGGGATCGGCTAATGTCGGAGCGCGCCTTGGGGGCGTCGCGGGAGACTTATCATGAGCACGCATCTGTCGCGCAAGACCGTCCTCGCCGGGCTCGCCGCCGCTCTCGCCTCGGCGGGCAGCGCGGGCGCAAAGGCGACGCCGAAAGCGACCAAGGTGGAGCATGACGCGATCGGCCGGATCGTCAAATGGACAGGCGACGACGGCACTGCCTATACCGTGCAGTATCGTAATGATTTTCCTGAACTTCGGCTCAGGGACTATCCCGGCTTTGCCGCCTACGCATTCCAGACCGTCGTTATGGTCTCCAAGGCGGGCGTCAAGACTGCCGCTATGCGCGGCTTCGCCTGGGGGCCCGCCGCCAAGGCGCCGCTGCATGCGCGCGAGAAGAACGACGTTACAGGCGTCTTCCTCCAGCAAGGCTTCGACAATGAAACGGCCATTGCGCGCGCGGCGCGCAGCCGCCTCCAGGCGCATGCTCGGTGGGCGGAGCAGGATTTCCTCGAAGGCGTCAAAGACGCGCTGAAGCATCCGCAATCCGCCTCAATCACGCCGACCTTCATTTCCTTCACGCGCTGAACAGGCTGCGCTGCCGCCGGGCGCTTCGAGTGACGCGAGCGCCGGAAGCGCATTCACATACTGGCTGATTGAGTGCGGTGATCAGCGGTCCTGCCCGCGGCGGATCGGCCGCGCGGCGGAAGGGTGTGCGGTTGCGGGCGCCGACTTTGCGGCCGCCTGCCTCAGTGTATTGCGCCGTTGACGCTGCTCTGCGCGCTTGCGCGGCGCCGGCGCTTCGTCTCACCTTCTTTGCGAGCAAGGAGCCTCCCATGAAAGTCAAAGCCCTCCGCACACCTGACGACCGCTTCGCCGCCCTGCCCGGCTGGACTTTTGCGCCGCGCTATATCGAAGGCCTCAAAGGTTATGAGGGCCTTCGCATGCATTATGTCGATGAGGGCCCGCGCGACGCCGCCGTGACTTTCCTGTGCATCCATGGCGAGCCCTCCTGGGCCTATCTTTTCCGGAAGATGATCCCGGTGTTCACGAAGGCGGGCCATCGCGCGATCGCCGTCGACATGTTCGGCTTCGGCCGCTCCGACAAGCCGGTCGATGATGAGACGTATACTTATCATTTCCACCGGAATGCCCTGCTCGCCTTCGTGGAGGCGATGGATCTGAAGAATGTCTGTCTCGTCGCGCAGGATTGGGGCGGGCTGCTCGGCCTCACGCTGCCCATGGCCGCGCCGCATCGCTACACGCGCCTCATCGTCATGAACACGGGTCTGCCGGGCGGCGAAGAAGCGCCGGACGGGTTTGCAATGTGGCGCGCCTTTAACCGCTCCCAGCCTGATCTCGACGTCGCCGCGCTGATGAAACGCGCAACGCCGGTTCTGTCCGAGGCCGAAGCCGCAGCCTACGCCGCGCCCTATCCCGACGCATCCTACAAGGGCGGCGTACGGCGCTTTCCAGAGCTCGTCATGCTGAAGGAGAAGGGCGCCCCCGATTTGACGCCGCTTTCAAAGGAAGGCGTCGAAACTTCGCTCCGGGCGCGGAAGTTCTGGTCGACGGAGTGGACGGGCGAGAGCTTCATGGCGATCGGCATGAAAGACCCTGTGCTCGGCCCACCGGCGATGCAGTTTCTGCGGTCGATGATCCGCGGCTGCCCGCCGCCGATGGAGGTCGCTGACGCCGGCCATTTCGTCCAAGAGTGGGGCGGCCCGATTGCAGAAGCGGCGTTGAAACAGTTCAGAATTTAACGCGCCGCGTCCTTCGGCACGAGCTTGTCGGCGACATAGACTTCGCCGGAGCCCTGATGATTGATCCGTCCACGGACAGCGCCGAGGCGCACTTCGGCCGAGCCGTAAAGGCGCAGGTCCGGATCGACGGCGACGCCGCTGACGAGCACAGTCCCTGAGCCGTCGATCGTCGCGCGGAGCTTGTCGGCGCGGCCGGCGCCGACGAGAACGGCGCCCGAGCCTGCGATGCGCGCCGTCAGAGGCCCTTCGAGGCGCGTATTGCGCACCGTGCCTGAGCCCGCGATCGACACGTCGAGCATGCCGTCAATGTCGCCGACGATGACGTCGCCAGGGCCCGCGATATCGACGTCGACCGTCGCAGCGCGTCCCGCTTTGAAATCGGCGTCGCCGGAAAGATCGACCTCAAGGCCCGACCCGACGTCGCCCATGACGAGACGGCTGCCCGAAAGCATGCCGACCACGGCTTCGCCGGCGCCGCCCGCTTCGCCATAGACATAGCAAGCGTCGAGATTGAGGGCGCCGGTGATCGTCGCCATTTTGAGTTTCATGCGCGCATCAACGAAGGAAACGTTCGAGGCGGCGGGAACCGAAACCACAATCGTCGGATAGGCGGCGAATAGGCCCTCGTCGACGCCGGGGCCCGTGCCCGGCTGGCGGTCGTGCCGCGCGTCGAAAGTCCGGCGGATGCGCGTGTTGCAGCAGTCGTAGGGCTCTTCGTCTTTCCACGGTTCGCCCTTGACGACGACGACGCCGTTCTGAAGCGACACATCAATCTTGTGATAGTCCTTGCCCTGGCGGACCGCGACGTCGATCGCGGGTCCCGTCGCCGTCGTGATTTCGACAGAGGCTGTGACGTCGTCGAACAAGATCTTGTTCGCGTTGAATTTCTCTGCGTTCGCCGGGGCCGCGAGGACAGCCGTCGCTGCAGCGCAAGCCAACACCAGGTTCCGTTTCATAAGCCCTCCCGTCGAACGCGACACTTCGAGACTATCCGAGAACAGCGCGCGCACAAAACTCGCCTCAGCTGCCCTCACCTCAGCCGTATCCAGCAAGTTTCAGGCCGCCACGCAGCCCACGGCCTCACCGGAGGCCGTCGGGACCTGCAAGGCGTGCTTCTGCTTCCCGAACCAATCGTTCGACTTCAGGACGGATCGGCGCATTTTCGGGCGTCAAGGTTAAGAGATCGCGCCAATGCTCCGCCGCCGTCGAATAATCCCCGGCGGCGCTCGCCCGGTCGCCGAGAAAATAGAGCGCCAAAGGATCGTCAGGGTTAAGAGCAATGAGGGTCTCAGCCGCGGCGCCGATGTCACGGCCGTTCTGGTTTTCAGGTCCGAGCGCAATAAGGACCTCCATATAGGCGCGCCAGTCCGTGGCGGTTCCCTTGGTCGCCTTGAAGAGTCCATCGAAGGCGGCGGCGGTCTCTTCGATCCGGCCAAGGACGCTGTTCGACCGCGCCAGCATGCGCCAGCCGTCGGCGTCGCTGGGGTCGGCTTTGAGCCTTGCCGCAAGTTTCGACACCATGTTCTCAATCGCCGCAGCTTGCTGTTCTGGCGGCAAAGCGGCGATGGACGCAAAATCAAACGTCCGGCTTGCGGCGAGCTTTTTCGCGAATTCTGGCTCGCCGATCTTGAAATAAAGCGCGAGCGCGAAGGCCGGGGCAAGGCCCGCAAAAGCTGCCGCCGCAAAACGCGCAATGCGGATCGGCATGTCCGGCGCGCCGCCGGCCAGCACCCGCCGGCGCAAGGGGTACGCCAAAGCCGCCAGCAATACGACTGCCATTAGGGAAAACGCGATCCACAACACGGCCTTTAACTCTCTCCGCTCGTTTTTACCGGGTCCGGATCATCGACAGGCCCTAGGCGCGCCTGCCCGCGGAGCACGAAATATGCCGCGACGCCGCCCGCGCCGAGGAGAAGCGCCGGCGCAAGCCACAACGCATAGGTTTCAGGCTTCAGCGGCGGCCGCATCAGCACATAATCGCCGTAGCGCTCGACCAGAAAACCTTTCACCTCGGCGTCGCTCGCGCCGGCCTTGATGCGTTCGCGTACGAGAAGCCGCATGTCATGGGCGAGCGGGGCGTTTGAAATTTCGATGCTCTCGCTCTGGCAAACGACGCAGCGCAATTCCGCCCCGAGCTTCTGCGCGCGCGCTTCAAGAACGGGATCGTCAAGCATCTCATCGGGATCGACCGCCTGCGCCGGGTCGAATACAGCGAAGGTGATCACGCCGAGGAGGAACGCGGCAATTGCCGTCCGCCGCCGCAATCTCCTGACGTGCTCAGGACGCTTCATCGTTCAGCTCCCGGAGCAGCGGTCGCAGCTCGCTTTCCCAGACTTCAGGCGTGATCGGTCCGATGATCTTGTGACGAATTATCCCCTTGCGATCGATCACGAAAGTCTCTGGCGCGCCCGATACGCCGTAATCAATCGCAACGCGTCCCGTCGCATCGTCGCCGATCGCCGCATAGGGGTCGCCGAGTTCGGCGAGCCAGCGCGCGCCGTCGCCGGGCTTGTCTTTCCAGTTGAGGCCGACAAGCCGCGCCTCGCCGCTGGTCGCGATCTTGAGGAGTTCCGGGTGCTCGATGCGGCAGGAAATGCACCAAGAGGCGAAAACGTTGAGGAGCGTGACTTGGCCGATGAAGGCGCCGGAGGAGAGCCCGCCCTCGCGGCCTTCAATCGCCGGCAGCGAAAAAGCGGGCGCCGGCTTACCAATGAGCGCAGACGGAATGATAGAAGGATCGCGCGTCATGCCGAGCTTGAAATAGAGAAGAAGCCCGGCGAGCAGGACGAGCGGCAAAAGGAATGCGAGCCGGCGCACCAGGCTACTCCGCAGGCGCGGGCGCCGGCGCCAGAGACCGCGACTCAACAGGCCGCCTCGGACCGATCAGCGAAACGAGGCCGCCGAGCGCCGTCAAAGCAATCCCGAACCAGAGCCACAACACCAGAGGATGGCGCCAGGCGCGCACCGCCCAGCCCTCGCCGTCCTTGAACTCGCCGATCGTGAGATAGAGGTCCCCGAAAACACCAGTTGAGATTCCCGCCTCCGTCGTCTGCATACCGCGCACCGGATAGAAGCGGCGTTCGGCAAAAATCATCTCTGCGCCGCGCCAGGGGTTTTGCGTCGCAAAGGTCGCCCGTTCATAGCTGTAATTGGGTCCCTCGCCGCGCGTGACATCAACGAGCTCGATTGTGTGGCCGGCGACTTCGATCTGTCCGCCCTTGGCGACATAGGCGATCGTCTCAGCCTTCCACGCTCCAGCACCAACCGCGCCGAGTGCAATGATGCCGAGCCCGATATGGCCGAGCATCATGCCTTTCGCCGAAGGCGGCAGAGCGGCGAGGCGCATCGTCCAGCCAGCGCGGCGCGGCTCGATGCGCCGGGCAAGATCGGTGAGCGAACCAGCGATCGCCCAGACGGCGAGCGCCGCCGCAAGAACGGCCGTAACGATCCGTGGCGTGAAGATCGCGGCGGTCAGGACGAGTGCGGCCGCTGCGACGAGACCCGCCGGCCAGAGTGTGCCCACCGTTTCTTTGAGGCGCCCCTTCTTCCAGGCGAGCGCTGCGCCCGGCGCCATGATCAGGAAGGCGAGAAGCGCGAAGGGCGTGAAGACCACATTGAAGTAAGGCGCGAGCACGGAAATCTTTCCGCCCTGAAGTTCTACGAACAGCGGATAGAACGTCCCGAAGAACACGACCGCTGTCGCCGCGACGAGCAGCACATTGTTGAACAGGAGCGCGCTCTCGCGGCTGACCGTCGCAAAGCGCGCGTCGCTCTTCAAAAGCGGCCCGCGCAGAGCATAGAGCGTGAAGGCGCCGCCGATCGTGACGCCGAGGATCGCGAGGATTGCCTGCCCACGCGCGGGATCAACGGCAAACGCATGCACGGACGTAAGTATGCCGGAGCGCACGAGAAACGTGCCGATCAGGCTGAGCGAAAAGGCGAGAATCGCGAGGAACGCCGTCCAGGCCTTGAACGCGCCGCGCACTTCCGTGACGCGCATCGAATGGATGAGCGCCGTCCCGGCAAGCCACGGCATGAACGACGCGTTCTCGACGGGGTCCCAGGCCCAGAACCCGCCCCAGCCGAGTTCGTAATACGCCCACCAGCTGCCAAGGCCGATGCCGATCGTGAGGAACACCCAGGCTGACAGGGCAAAGGGCCGCGCCTCTCGCGCCCAGTCCTCGTCGATGCGCCCGCCAATCAGTCCCGCAACCGCATAGGCAAAGGCGATCGAGAAGCCGACATAGCCGAGGTAAAGGAAGGGCGGATGGAGGACGAGGCCGGGATCCTGCAACAAGGGGTTGAGGTCCGCGCCGTCGGCCGGCGCTGGAAAGAGCCGTCCAAAGGGATTGGAGGCAAAGATAAGAAAGGCAAGGAACGCCGCGGCAATCAAGCCTTGGACAGCAAGGGCCCGTGCGCGGAGCGGGGTCACGGGCCCCGGCGTCAAAGCGACCGCGCCGCCATAGACGGCCAGAATGAGCACCCACAACAGCATTGAGCCTTCGTGGTTTCCCCAGACGCCCGCCAGTTTGTAGGCGAAGGGCTTGGCCGTGTTCGAGTTTTCCGCAACAGTCCGCACCGAAAAGTCAGATTGGGCGAAGGCGATCGTCAGCATCACGAAAGCGAAAATCACCAAGAGCGCCAGGACGAGCGCGGAGAAACGCGCACCGTCCATTAACGCGGCGTCTCGCCGGTGCGCGCCGATCATCGGAAAAACGCCCTGATGAACCGCGACGCAAAATGCGAGAATGAGGGCGAAAAGGCCAAGTTCTGCGATCATGCATTGACTATACGGGCGCCCGTGGGGGGGTGGATAGTTTTTTTCTTGCGACGAAGTTGCCGCTGGGGCGAGGTCTTGGTGCAGGCTCTAAAGGCGTGACGTCGGCAGAACTTCCTCTCGGCAGCTTGGCCGGGTTGCCTCCCGCGCCAAGGTTCTGCATTTGAGCGGTTATGGAAACCTTTTTTCATATGGGCGGTTACGCGGCTTATGTCTGGCCCGCTTACATCGTGTCCGCGCTCGGACTTGGCGGCCTTGCCTTTCACACATGGCGCAGGGGCTGGATGCTTGCCCGCAGACTGAAAGCGATAGAGGCAGCGCGTCGTTCGGACTCCGCCGCCGCTGATGCGCCGCCCTCCCCGCCCGCATGACGAACGACGCATTGCGCAATCTCTGCCTGACGCTGAGAGGCGTGAGCATCGCGCGCGGCGGCAGGGCGGTGCTCGCTGGAGTCGATCTCGACTTGCGGCCCGGCGAAGTGGTCTTGCTGAAAGGCCCCAACGGTTCCGGCAAGACTTCACTGCTCCGCGCAATCGCTGGTCTTGGCGGTCTCGAGGGCGACATCGATCCGCCAGGGCTCGAAGAACGACGCAGGCGGATCATCTATTGCGGTCACGCGGACGGAGTAAAGGCCGGCCTAACCGTCATGGAAACGCTGCAATTCTGGACGCGGATTTACGCCGCTCCGGTGCGCCGGCAGGACGCAGCACTGGCGGCGCTCTCGCTCCATGGCTTGGAACAGCGCAGAGCCGGGACGCTTTCGGCAGGACAGAAGCGGCGCCTCGGCCTCGCGCGGCTTGTCATCGCCGAAAAGCCCGTATGGCTCCTCGACGAGCCGGCCGCCTCGATTGACGCTGCGTCGGTTGATCGCCTCATCGCGCTTATTGCGGGCCACGCCGCGGGCGGCGGATCGGCGCTGATTGCAACGCATGACCGGTTGGCGATAGCGGGCGCGCGCGCCGTCGTCATCGAGGCGCAGCGATGAGCGGTTTCAGCGCGCAGATCAGCCGCGATGTGCGCCTCGCCTTCCGGGCGGGCGGCGGCGCATCGCTCGGCATCGCGTTCTTCTTTCTCGTCGCCGTCATTTTCGCTTTCGCAGTCGGAGCGGACCGCGATCTCATCGCCCGCCTTGCCGCGCCCATTCTGTGGACGGCGGCGTTGCTCGCAACGCTCGTTTCGCTCGACCGAATCTTTCATGCCGACGCCGAAGACGGTTCGCTCGACGTGATGATCGAGACATCGGACAGCCTCGCGCTCGCCGTAATTGCAAAGGCCGCTGCACATTGGGTGAGCTCGGCCCTGCCTCTCCTGCTGGCGACGCCGGTCCTCGCCCTCCTTCTCAACCTGCCGCGCGAGGGCTATCTCCCTTTACTGATGTCGCTCGCCGTCGGCACGCCGGGCCTTTCCCTTGTCGGCGCGCTGACTGCGGCGCTGACTCTGCCGCTGAAGCGGGCAAGCGTGCTCGCGGCTGTGCTCGCCTTGCCACTCTTTGCGCCCATCCTCATCTTTGGAGCCGGCGCTGCATCGGCAGGGCTTGCCGGTGAGCCGTCTTTCCCGGCGATCCTGATGCTGCAGGGCGCCGCGACTTTGTTCGCGCTGATCGTTGCGCCGCTTGCGGGGGGCGCTGCGATCCGCTTCAACCTGAGCTGACGCATGAAAGTTGATCTCGCCAACCCTGAACGTTTCGACCGGATCGCAAGGCCGCTGCAGCCGGTTCTAGTGGCAGCAGCCCTTGCGCTTGGCCTTGCCGGCCTCTGGCTCGGACTCTTCGCGTCGCCCGAGGATTACCAGCAGGGCGACACGGTGCGGATCATGTATGTGCATGTCCCCGCCGCGTGGATGGCGCTGTTCTGCTATTCGGTGATGGCGTTTTCGTCGGCGGCGGGCTTCGTCTTCAAGCATCCGCTCGCCGATGTCGCGGCGCGCGCCACGGCGCCGATCGGCGCGGTGTTCACCGCCCTCGCCTTGATCACAGGATCGCTCTGGGGCAAGCCCATGTGGGGCACGTATTGGGCGTGGGACGCGCGCCTTACCTCGGTGCTCGTGCTTTTCTTTCTATATCTTGGCTATATCGCGCTCTGGGAAGCGATCGAAGACAAAGCGCGCGCGGCAAAGATCGCAGCGCTTGTCGCGATTGTGGGCTTCGTCAATGTGCCGATCATCAAGTTCTCCGTCGACTGGTGGAACAGCCTGCATCAGCCGGCGAGCGTCTTCCGGCCTGACGGTCCGACCATCGACCGATCGATGCTGACGCCGCTGCTCTTGATGGGGCTCGCCTATACGCTTGCTTATGGCGCGCTGCTCCTCGCATCAATGCGCAACGCGCTCCTCGCCAAACGCCTCGAGCGTCTCGAGAGAATGGCGACCGAGGCGCCAGCGACTTTGAGGGCCGAATGAACGCCGCCGCCAAAGCGCGCCGCAACCGGCGCATCGCTCTCATCGGCGGCGTTCTCGCTGTTGCGGGCCTCGCCGTGGCGCTGGTCATGACCGCGCTTGGCGACGCCGTCGCCTATTTCTACACGCCGTCAGACCTCGCCAAGCTCGACCGCCCGCCGCATGGCGTGATCCGGCTCGGCGGCCTTGTCGAAGAAGGCAGCGTCAGCACCGGGACGGCGGACGCAGTCGCGCATTTCACCATCACGGATACAGGCGGCGCGAAAGTGGCGGTCGCCTATCGCGGCATACTCCCCGATCTCTTCCGCGAGGGCCAGGGCGTCGTCGTACAGGGACGATTGGCAAACGGAGCATTGACCGCAACCGAAGTGCTCGCCAAGCACGACGAAAACTACATGCCGCGCGAGGTCGCAGACGCTCTCAAGAAGCAGGGCCGCTGGAAAGAAGGCGAAGGCGCGCGTTGACCCAACCCGGATTGGATCGACAGCAACGCTACGGCAAAGTAACCCTTACGACGCGCGCCGCCCTGTGGCGCGTGCAATCCGTGCGCAATATTACAAGATCACGGCGCTTTTGCGCGGTAATGCGCGGAGCAACGTCGTTGTCGCGTCGTGGGGCTGCGGGCGCGCACACGGCGCGCTTTCGTCAGCAAAACAATCAAGGACTGCGCTCAATGCGGCGCACGCCGCCACGGAGATGAGGCGGACGACATAAATCATCTGTAATCTGAAGATTTTGTGATTTTCGCCTATGCGGCTTTGACAACAGCCAAGCCGCCGCCTACCACCCAAAGGCGTCAACATTGGGCGGAGAGTATCATGAAACTGATGGCAACCTTCGCGGCTCTTGCCGCTTTTTCGGCCGCTGCGACAGCTGAAGCCGCCGTCTTCAGTCTCAACACAGGCGTTGCAAATTGGCAGGTCTCACAGACGGCCGGCGCCTCGAACAACGGCGCCGCACTGAACACGACGTCAAACGCTAGCGTCCTCACAGGCGGCCTTCCCGGCACTTGGGTTCTGCCTCCAGCAGGCTCGGCCTGGGTCGGCCAGCGGGTCAATGACGGTCAATTCCAAAGCGGCGCAAATGACGACGGCGCGTCAGACGGAACCTATGTCTACACGCTCTCCTGGGATGCCGGCGCCGGGGGCAATTTCAGCTTCAGTTTCGCCGGGGACAACACGTTCTCGTCGCTCACCGTCATTCAGGGCGGCAACACGCTTTACGACTTTACGAGCAACGCCAACGACTTCTCTTCACTAATCAGCACCGGTGTCGTGAACTTTTCGGGCCTTGGCCCGGTTCTGGTTACGGCGACCATCGTCAACGCTGTGTTGCCGGGCCAGACCCGCAACCCTAGCGGATTTCTGGTCAGCGGCACGGCGAATGTGGTTGATGAAAACGTGGTGCCGCTTCCGGCCGCAGCAGCGCTCCTTCCGTTTGGCCTGGCCTTCATCGCCGCCGCCGCGCGCAAGAAGAAGTCCGCCTGAGCAAAACGCTTTCCGGCTTTCAGTTTCGCAAAGCTTATAGAAGGACCGGTCCGCGAGGGCCGGTCCTTTCGGTGTCAGGTCCGCATCGTGAGGCGTACTTGCGGCTTGGGCGAGGCGAGCCATTCCTTGATTTTCTCTGCGCCGAGGCGCGCCGCAGAAGGGCCGTCGACGGCAAGGCTTGCCAGGAGCGGCGGAAAATCGCCGAGCTGCTGGGTCCGAGCCTCGCCGCCTTGAAGCAAGGGCAGCGCGGCGCCCGCAATATTCTCCGGCGTGCAATCCCATTGCAGGAGTTCGGGAACGACAAAACGCCCGGCGGCGACATTCAGTATCGTGACGAACGGCGTGCGCATGATCGCCTTGATCCAAAGGGCTGTTGCAAGATCGACCTTGTAAACGACGACCATCGGCGTCCTGTTGACCGCAAGTTCCGTCGTCACCGTTCCCGATTTGGCGATCGCCGCGGTGGCCGCCGCGAAGGCGTCGTTCTTCTCATCTGGACCGACGAGGAGCGGCGCTGTCTCCCATCGCTTCGTTTTTTCGCGAACTCTATCTGCGACTTGCGGCGCGACGGGCATGACGACCGCAAGGTCTTTCACCCGCGCCGCGAGATGCTTGACGGTCTGTTCGAGCGTCCCTATCAGGCGCGCGACTTCGGCCCTTCGGCTCCCTGGCGCAAGCAACAGCAATGGGCGCGAGCCGAGGCCATGCTTTTCGCGGAAGCGTGCGCCGTCGCCGCGCGCCGCCCAGGCTGCCTGAAAATTTGGATTGCCGATGAAGGCCGTCTTGACGCCGGCGCCCTGAAACCAGGCCGGCTCAAACGGAAACAGGCACAAAACGCCGTCAAAGAGCGGCCCGATCTGGCGCACGCGTGAGGGCCGCGACGCCCAGACCTGCGGGGCTGCGAACTTGTAAAGGCGAGTCTTCGGCGCGCGCTTGCGCATTCTTTCAGCGCACAGCTTCGAAAAAGACCAGGCGTCGATCAGGATAGCGGCATCGATAGCTTCACGCGCAGCTGTCTCGGCTAGTTCCTTCCCGCGCTGCAGCGCCTCTGGCCAGGCGGCGAACGCGCCGACCGGTCCGATCACGGCGAATTTGTCGATCGGAAAAAGGCTCTCGAATCCTTCAGCTTCCATGAGCGGGCCGCCGCATCCGGTGAAGAGCGCGTCCGGGAACACCGCCCGCAGTTCACGCAAGAGAGCGGCGCCAAGAGCATCGCCCGAAGGCTCGACAGCGACGAGCATGATCTTTGGCCCCACAAGCGGCGCCGGCTTAACGCCCTCAAGGAGATCCGGGGGCATTGAACCTGTCATCGGAGGTCGTCCGGAGAAAATCCGTATACGAAGAGCGACTGCGCATCAGCTTCGCGCAACGCCTCGGACTGGTCGATAATCAGCGCGCCGCCTGCCTCAACTGCGACGCCGGAGAGACCCGCAGCGGCGGCGCGGCGCATGGTTTCGGCGCCGATGACGGGGAGATCGACGCGGCGCTCCTGACCGGGCTTGGGCCGTTTGACGAGGACGCCGCAGGGCGCCGCGCCCTTGGGCAAACCGGCGCAGCGTTCAAGCATAGCGTCCGTGCCCTCCGCCGCCTCGATCGCCAGAACCAAGCCGCCGGCGACGACGGCGCCCTGCCCCACGTCGAAAGGGCCGAGCGCGGCGACCACAGCGGCGGCTTTGCGGATGTCGTCAAGATCACCTGCGGTCGGCCGCGCTTTGGTCAGCGCGCCAGCCGGCGCCGCCAATTCGCGGAGCACGTCTTCGGGGCCGATCACGCGGAATCCCTCCGCATCCAGCGTATCGACCAGGACGGAGAGGAGCGCGCCGTCGCCCTTGGCCGCCGCTGCAACGACTTTCGGCAGCAAGGTCGCGCCGCGCCAATCCGGCTTCAATTGCCCAAATTCGGGACGCCGGACGCGGCCTGCCAGAACGACCGCGTCGCAAGCGTTTTCTTTGAGAAGACGGAGGATCTTCCCGGCCTCCGCGATTCCGACATCAGCGCCGGGGAAGAGCGCCGTTCCGCCGTCAGCGCTCCCGGCGAGGCGCAGCACGAACACGCCTCCGCCCCGGTTCGCCGCCGTTTCCGCAATGCGCTGCGGCAAGGTTCCCGCTCCGGCGATCAGGCCGAGCTTTCGCCACATGAGTTCACCGTTTCGGCGCCATGACGGAACGTTTGGCGTCCGCCTTGATGAAATCGAGTATGCGCATGACTTCAGGCCGCGCGCCGAGTTCCTTCTCCGCCGCCCTCAATCGATCTTCAAACATGTCTTCGCCCTCGAAGAGCATTCTGTATGCGCGGCGCAGGTCATGGATCGCTTCGCGCGACAGGCCGCGCCGTTTCATGCCGATGATGTTAAGGCCCTCAAGCGTCGCGTGATTGCCGATCGCTGAGCCGTAAGGAATGATGTCCTTGGTCACGCCTGCCGCCCCGCCGACCATGGCGTAAGCGCCGATCCGCACGTGTTGATGGATCGCGGCGAGACCGCCCAGAAAGACGCATCGTCCGATAGAGACATGACCGCCCAGCGCCGCATTGCTGGCCAGCACGACTTCCTCTTCGAGCCGGCAATCATGCCCGACATGACTGCCCGACATGATGAAGCATCGGTCGCCGATGCTCGTCACGCCGCCGCCGCCGACGGTTCCTCTATGCAGCGTCGCATGTTCCCGAATGATGCAGTCCGCCCCGATCTCCAGCCGCGTCGGCTCGTTCTTGTAGCCGAGATGCTGCGGCGGTCCGCCGAGCATGGCGAACGGATAGACGACCGTCCGTTCGCCAACGCTGACGCCTCCTTCGATGACGACATGCGACGACAGCCGGACCCCGGCCCCAAGATAGGCTCCGGCGCGAACGGCCGAAAAAGGTCCGATTTCAACCCCTGCGCCGAGTTCTGCGCCGTCTTCGACAATCGCCGTCGGATGGATGCTCAAGTCAGACGCTCGCCAGCATGGCGGAGAATTCCGCCTCCGCGACCCGCTTGCCCTCGACGGTCGCCTCGCCCGAAAACTTCCATACCGGCGGACGCCGCTGCGCGGTCCTGACGAGGATGCGTATCTGATCGCCTGGAACCACAGGCTTCCTGAAGCGCGCATGATCGACGCCCATAAAAAGGACGATCTTCCCTTCGACGTCAAGGTTCTCCGTGTACGACGCAAATGCCGCCGCCGCCTGCGCCATCGCCTCGATCATGAAGACGCCGGGCAGCACTGGCTTTTGCGGGAAGTGCCCGACGAAGAACGGCTCGTTGACCGTGACGCATTTGATTCCGACCGCGCTTTCGCCGGGCTTGATCTCGACCAGGCGGTCGATCATCAGCATCGGCGGCCGATGCGGCAAAAGCTGCATCAGATCCTCGATTTCCAGCGTCGACTTGCCCGGTTCAATCCGCATCGATCGACTTTCCACGCAGGGCGAGCTTTGCAAGCGTCGCCGTTTCACGAAACCATTGTCGCATGGGACGCGCCGGCAGGCCGCCCCAACGCTCGCCCGCGGGAATGTCATGCATGACTCCTGCAGCAGCCGCGATTTGCGCCCCGTCGCCGACCGTCAGATGATCCGCAAGGCCGGCTTTGCCGCCGAGCATCGCGCCTTTGCCGATCGTCGTGGACCCAGAAACGCCGGCCTGCGCGGCAAGCACGCTGTTCGTCCCAATCCGGACATTGTGGGCGACCTGCACCAGATTGTCGATCTTGGCGCCCGCTTCGATCACGGTGTCGCCGAGCGCCCCGCGATCGATACAGGCATTGGCGCCAATTTCCGCGCCGTCGCCGACAATCGTGCGGCCAAGCTGCGGCATGGGAACAAGACCCTCCGGCCCCGGAACGAAACCAAAACCCGATTGTCCGATGCGCGCGCCGGCCTTGACGAGAACGTCAGCGCCGATAAGCGCACAGACAATGCAGGCGCCGGCGCCGACGCGCGTATGCGAGCCGATGACGACGCCCGGCCCGATTGCAGCGAATGGACCGATCGCCGCCCCAGCGCCGATCCGGGCGCCGGCGGCAATGACGGCAGTCGGATGAATGGAGGCGCCGGCGCCGATCGTCGGCGCGCCGCCCGATGTGTCCGCAAAATCGCGCTCCTGGTGAAGGGCGCCCGCAACACGCGCAAAGCCCAGCCGAGGCGCTGGCAGAGTTGCAATCGGAAACGCACCGCCGAGCATCGCCGCAAGCGCAGGGGTCGTCAGCACGAGACCGACATTTCTTTCACGAAATGCGCTCGCACGCGCTTTGTCCTCGATGAATATGGCCGCGCTTGAGAGATCATCATCATCGAGGGCGCAGACGCGCCGGATCGGCTCCGCCGTGCCGCGCTCAAGCCGCGCTCCCGCGAGAGACAGCGCCGCCTCTAGGCTAAGCGGGGCTACAGTCGTGAAAAATCTCGCGTCAACCATTGAGTGAGATTGCCCCGGCAAATTGTCCGCCACGGCTGTAATGCGCCCCATGAGGCGACGCAACTATGCCGCTCTTGCCGCCCCTGCGTCACTGAAGCGCCGCAAGAGAGATGCAGAGCGCTGTTTCGCCGACAGCAGTGCGGCCGGCTTTGCAGCCGGCCGCATGCACAATCGACGGCAATCCGCGCTAATGGAGCCTACTTCTTCTTGGGAGCAGCGCCTTTGGCTTGCTGCGCCGCCTGTGCTTGCTTCTGGAGTTCGGCGAGAGAGACCTTCTGAACCGCGATGTTCGAGACGGCCTTGTCGAGCTCGGCGATGACTTGTGCGGTGATATCGGTATCGGCCGCCGCATAGATCACGGCAGACCGGTCGAGCAGCAATGTCGCGCCGCGCGAGTCGACGATCTTCTTCAGGATCGGCTCGAGGCTTTCATTGAGCTTGCCGAACGCTTGCTGTTCAGAAATCTGCAGCTCCCGCACTTTAACTTCGCGGACGGCCGGCAGATTCTGTTGTTTGACGGTGAGAGCCTTGGCCTTTTCCAACCAGACATTTTCCGCCATCAGCTCCTTCTGCTTTTTCAGGTCCTCGCCTTCTTTGACGATCGCCTCGGCCTGGGCGTTGAGTTCCGTGTTCGCCGACTGCTGAAGTTTTTCGAGCTGCGCATTGATTGAAGCGCCGGCTTTCGATTGCCCAAGCACCTGGGCCTGATTGACCGTCAAGATGACGGGGGCCTTCTGGGCCGCTGCAGGCGCAGCTGCAAAGCTCGTCGCCGCGAAAATGGCGGCAAAAGCCGCGCCGATGGTACGCTTGGTCATCGTCATGTCAGTCACACCTCTGATTGGTCCCGAAAAAATCATTCCTAGAAGCTGGTCCCGGCGCTGAACCGGAATCCCTCGGTCTGGTCGTAGTCTTCTTTGCGGAAAACCCGCGCAATGTCGAATCGGACGGGCCCGAACGGCGAGTCCCAGCTCACGGTGAGGCCGCCCGTCAGGCGGATCGCAAGATCATCCTGCACCGGCTCGATACAATTGGCGGAGGGGCTCTGTGTGCAGAGGAGCCCATCTTCCGGATTGACGAAAAAGGCCAAATTGCTGTTCAGCGCCTTGGTCGATTCATCGAGCAGCCCGACCGTACCGAAGTCGGAGAACAAGGCCGCCCGGATGCCATAGGATTTCGGCAACGGGACCGGAATGAGGATTTCTGCGGTGCCGATCGCATAGGCCTTGCCCCCGATCGCCTGGCTCGCGAAATCTCCGTCTCCGTTCACCCGGCCTGAACCTGCAAGGTACCGGGGGCCGACCCCGGCAATTTCAAAACCGCGGAATGTTGTCGCGCCTTCAAAGAACCGGTCCGAGAGCCGCACGCTGTCGCCGCCATAGCCGTCGACATAGCCGGAACGGAATTTAAAGGCGCCCACGAAGCCGCGGACCAGAGGATGGTAATAGGCGCCGGAGAATTCGGAGCGATGATAGTTTACGTCGCCGCCGAGCCCTGCAAGCGCCTGACTGAAAGAGAGCCGATAGCCGCGCTTCGGGTCGATCGGATCGTCACGCCGGTCCCAGGCGAGCGTGTAGCCAATAAGAGAGGTCAGGAAGTTGCCGCGCGACTCACAGGTCGGCGTGAGGGCGTTCGTGACGATGTCGCAAAACTGCGCCTGCAACACCGTTCCCGCGATTGGATCGTTGAAGACCTGGAACTCAGAGCCCGGGTTGACGAGCGAAGCGGGATCAGCGCCCACAGGCACGAATGCTTGTCCGATCGTGTCAATTCTGACGTTATCGCGGGTCAGAAGATAATTCAGCCTGCCGCTGCCGTATTCGGAGACGGCGAATCCGGCATTCAGGCCAAAACCAATACGGTTGCGGACGAATCCTGACTCAATGGCGTTCGTCCGTTGATTGAAGAGCGAAAAGCCGGCGTTAAGATTGCGGTCGAGGAAATAGGGCTGCTGAAACTGGATGTCGACGAGCCGGGTTCGCTGGCTCGCCTGAACACGGAAGCGCAGAAACTGGCCGCGCCCCATGAAGTTGCGCTCTTCAACCGAGAAATCGAGGATGAAATTTTCGGTCGAGGACACGCCGATGCCGACGCTGAACGAGCCGGTAGACTTTTCCTTAACCGCAACGTCGAGTTCCGTGCGGTCAGGTCCAGAACCCGGCTTTTCTTCGATCTCAACATCATCGCCGAAATAGCCGAGCGCTTTGATGCGCGATCTGGAGCGGTCGACGAGCACGCGGTTGAAGGCGTCGCCTTCGGCGATGCGGACTTCGCGCCGGATGACTTTGTCGAGCGTGCGAACGTTGCCGGTGATGTTGATGCGCTCGACATAGACGCGCGGACCTTCGTTGACGTCGAAGGTCAGGTCGATGGTCTTCGATTCAGGGTTGCGCTCCAGGCGCGGATTGACATCGACGAACGCATAGCCGGTCGCGCCGGTCGCAAACGTCAACGTCTCGACCGCCTTTTCGATCCGGTCGCCGTCATAAGCCTGCCCAGCGCGGATCGGCACGAAGGCCTCAAGCGCATTCTCGTCAAGTTTTGCGAGCGTCGTTTTCACCTTGACGTCGCCTATAGTGTATTGTGGTCCTTCTTCCACCTGGAAGGTGATGAAGAAGTCCTTGCGGTCCGGCGTCAATTCCGCAACGGCCGACGTGACGGAAAAGTCCGCATAGCCGTTTTTCGCATAGAACTTGCGCAAGAGATCGCGGTCATATTCGAGCCGGTCGGGGTCGAAATTGGCGTTCGACGATTTCAAAAACTTGTACCAGCGGCTCTCCGATGTCAGCACGACCTCGCGCAATTGCTGGCTCGTGAATGCTTTGTTGCCCACGAAGTTGATCTTCGCGACGCCGGTCTTGGGCCCCTCGTCGATTTCGTAAATGACATCGACCCGGTTCTGATCGAGCGGCGTCACCTTGGGCGTGACGGTCGCGGCAAAGCGGCCCGAACGACGATAAACTTCGATGATGCGCTGGACGTCGGCCTGCACCTTTGAGCGCGTGAACACGCTGCGGTCGGTGAGTTTGATTTCGTCTGTCAGCTTGTCGTTCTTGACGCGGCGGTTGCCGTCGAGAATCACGCGGTTGACGATCGGGTTCTCTTTGACTTCGATCAGCAACATGCCGCTCGGCTGCAGCGCCATTGTCACATCGGCGAAGAGCCCTGTGTTGAACAGTGTCTTCAAGCCGACATCCAGCAGTTGCGGATCGGCCTGCTGACCGGGCCGGACGACGAGATAGGATGCGATCGTGTCGCCTTCGATGCGCTGGTTGCCCTTCACCGCGATCGATTGGATCACTGGCGCTGGTAAGTTCGGGTCAATGCCGAACGGAAACGGATCGGCTTCAGATGCCGTTGCTGCCGGCGGCGCAGCAACAGGCGGTATCGACGACGCGCCCGTTTCAGACGGCGGCGCAGACGCCGGCGCCTGCGCCGCCGCCGAAGTGGCGGTCGCGGCGATCATGGCTGCGGCGATAGCGGTAAGCGAGGCGCCCCCCGGCGGTCTCCGTACTCTCATTAACAATCCCAGTTGCTAGGAAATCAGCGTTCTTATGTCGTTCCATGTGACGAAGAGCATAAACGACATCAGCAGAACCAGCCCGATTCTGAATCCGATCGCTTGCGCCCTCGCGCCGAGCGGCCTCCCTGTCGCCGCTTCGTAGGCGTAGTACATCAGATGCCCTCCGTCGAGAACCGGCACGGGCAAGAGATTCAGGAATCCGATGGAAATCGACATCACCGCGGCGAGGTTGATAAAAACCTCCGGGCCAAGCTGCAGCGCCTGACTTGAATACTGGAAGACCTTAACGGGTCCGCCAAGCTGGCTGGCGTCTTCCTTGCCCTGGATGAGGCGCCCGAGGAAACGGACCGTGCCATCGAGCACGCGATAGACTTGCTGCGCTGCGGCGCCGAAGGCTTCAGCTGGGCCAAGACGCTTATCGATGATCCGGGTCTCGTCCACATTCACGCCGAGAATGCCGACGCGTGACTGGTTACCAAGACCATCCGGCCGGTCGCCGCGCCGCGGTGTCGCCGTCAGCACGACCTCCCTGCCGGCCCTGACGACCGTCACCTTCAGGGTTTCGCCCGCGCTTAGCATGATGATCTGACTGAGATCATCGAATGTCTCGACCGTGCGGCCGTCAATGGAGACGATTTCGTCCCCCGGCAGAATGCCTGCTGCTTCGGCCGCCGAGCCTGGCGCGACCGCACCGACCACTGGCTCAAACGTCTTGATGCCATAGGCGACGAAGAACGCCCAAAAAATCGCAAGGGCGAGCACAAAATTCGCAAGCGGGCCAGCGCCGACGATCAGCGCCCTTTGCCAGACCGGCTTGTATTGGAAGCAGACCTTTTTTTCGTCGGGCGTCAGGCCCTTGCCACGTCCCTCCCCTGGTTTTGGAAACTGCGTCGTCATCGGGTGCGGTTCCGCCAGCTCAGGGTCCGGGACGGAGGCCGCATTTGCGTCGCCGAAAAAGCGCACAAAGCCGCCGAGGGGAATTGGGGCGATGCGCCATTCCGTACCGTGACGATCCGTCCATTTCAGGAAAGGCTTGCCGAAGCCGATCGAGAAGACTTCGACCCTGACACCGCAAAGGCGCGCCGTGATGAAGTGACCGTACTCATGAACGAAGACGATGATCGCGAGCAGAAGCGGGAAGGCGACCGCGCCGACGGCGAAAAACTGGACAAGCTCGAGATTGACGCCCGCGATCATCGCTTTCCAACCCTAGCCTTCGCTCTCACGCCGCCGCGCGCGACCGGACGGCTTCCGCCGCCCAAGCCCGCGCCTCATTATCGGCTGCGACGACTTCGTCGATAGACGCGAGCGCGTGCGGCGTGTTGCGCCGGTCGATGCGCGACAAGACCTGCTCGGTTACAGCGGCGATATCAAGGAATTTTAGGCCGCCGCCAAGAAACGACGCGACAGCGACTTCGTTTGCGGCGTTGAGCATGGCCGGATAGACGCCGCCGCGCTCGACCGATTCCCGCGCAAGCCGCAAAGCCGGAAAGCGCTCGGGGTCTGGCGCTTCGAAGGTCAGCGTCGCGACTTTGGCAAGATCGAGCCGCGCGCTCGGCGAATCCATACGATCCGGCCAGGCCAGCGTATAGGCGATAGGCGTGCGCATGTCCGGCGCGCCGAGTTGCGCGAGAACGGAGCCGTCGGAATATTCGACCATAGAATGGATGACCGATTGCGGGTGCACCAGAATTTCAATCTGGCGCGAGTCGATCGGAAAAATGTGCGCGGCTTCGATGAGTTCGAGGCCTTTGTTCATCATCGTGGCGGAATCGACCGAGATCTTTGCGCCCATCGACCAGTTCGGATGCGCAACCGCCTGAGCCGGCGTGACCGACGTCATCTGGCCCCTTGTCCATGTGCGGAACGGACCGCCGGAGGCAGTGAGGATCAGTTTTGAAATACGTTCGGGATGCGCGAAGTCAAAGACCTGAAAAATCGCGTTGTGCTCGGAATCGACCGGCAGGAGCTTGCCCCCGCCTTTTGCAATCACGGCCTTCAACACGTCGCCGGCACAGACGAGACATTCCTTATTGGCGAGCGCGATATCCGCGCCGCGCGCAGCCGCCTTCAGCGTCGGATGCAGGCCCGCCGCCCCGACAATAGCGGCCATCACCCAGTCCGCGTCCCGAGCCGCCGCCTCGACAACAGCTTCGGGACCGGCGCCGATTTCAATGTCGAGATCTGACAGCGCGGCGTTGAGGTCGTCTTTCTGCGTGCGGTCGGCGATTGCGACGAACTCTGGCCGGAATTTGCGCGCTTGCTCCGCGAGTAAGGCGACGTTCTTGTTTGCCGTCAGTGCGACGACTTTATGCTCGACGTCGCCAGTACGGGCTGCAAAGTCAATGAGATCCAGCGTGTTGACGCCGATCGAGCCCGTTGAGCCAAGTATGGTGACGCGCCGCGCTTTGCCCGCGCTTTTCGTTTTGGACATGCACCGAAACCCCTAACGCCCTTGATGCTCATTACGCGAAAGCGAAAATGTTAGCATATAACACAATCGCCATCGCTGTCGTTGCAAATATCATCCCGTCGAGGCGGTCGAGAACGCCGCCGTGGCCAGGAATGAAGCCACTCATATCCTTTCGCCCGAACAGGCGCTTGAAACCTGACTCAGCCATGTCGCCGAGGATTGAGGCAAGTCCAAGGCCGGCCCCTGCGAGAAGAAAAACGCCCGTCGGTTCCATTTTCAAAAACACAATCGCCGCCGCGGCGGCGGCCGCCGCGCCGAAGAGAACGCCGCCCGCCGCGCCGGCCCAGGTCTTACCCGGAGATACGATGGGACTGAGCTTGGGCCCGCCGAACAGGCGACCGCCGACATAGCCGCCCGTATCCGCCGCCCAGACCACGGAATAGAGAAGCGCCGTCAGCGCCCAGCCATTGGCCACATCATTGCGCAACCAAAGCAAAGCGACCGACGGCGCGACAAAATACGCCGCGCCGAACGCCGCCCAAAGCGGGCGCTTGGCGCCGCGCATCGACAGAAGGCCCGCGATGACGCCGCCGATGGCGCAAGCAGCATAAGCGGCTTCGTAGCGCCCTGCCCCGGCGGCGACCATCGCGGCGAGACTTGCGCCGCCGAGAGCCCAGAAAACGGGACCGGCCTCGCGCTCTTCAATCATGCGCGACCATTCGAACGCCATCAGCACGACGGCAAAAGCGACAAGCGCGGTGAACGCCGCGCCGCCTGCCCAGTGTGCCGCGAAGGTCAGAGGTATGAGGACGGCCGCCGAAGCGATCCGCAAACGGAGCGAGTCCTTCTTTTCCGCCGGCGGGCTCGATCCTGCGGGCGCCATGGCGCTCCCTAAACTGCGCTAAGGGCCGCTTTGACATCAGACGCAAGGCGCGCGATCGCTTGACCGAGCGGCTCTTCCTCGCGCGCGCCGTCGGCGCGGCGCTTGGTCTCGGCAACGCCGTTCTCAAGACCGCGCGGTCCGATGATCAGCTGGTAAGGCAGGCCGATGAGGTCCATGCGCGCGAATTTCTCGCCAGGCCGCGCTCCGGAGTCGTCATAGAGAACTTCGACGCCCGCAGCGGCGAGCGCCGCATAGGCTTTCTCGCACGCGGCATCGACAGCGCCGTCGCCCTGTTTGAGATTGACGAGACCGACGTGAAACGGCGCGACGGCGAGCGGCCACTTGCAGCCGGACTCGTCATGATGAGCTTCGATCAGTGCGCCGGCGAGGCGCGACACCCCGACGCCGTAAGAACCCATCTCGACAGGGCGTTCCTTTTGGTCCGGACCGGCGACTACCGCCTTCATCGGCGCAGAGTATTTTGTCGAGAAAAAGAAGATGTGCCCGACCTCAATGCCGCGCGCGGCGACCCGGTTCTCTGGCAAGACGGATTTTTCAAATTCCGCCTGGTCGTGCTTTTCTTCCGTCGCCGCATAGAGCGAAGTGCGCTGGTCGATGATGGGCTGCAGGTCGCCGCCGAAATCCGTCGCAGCGCCCGGCACGGGCATATCGACAAGCCGGCGGTCGCAGAAGACGGCGCTTTCGCCGGTCTCTGCAAGAACGATGAACTCATGGCTGTCGCCGCCGATGGGGCCGGAGTCGGCGCGCATCGGGATGGACTTGAGGCCCATGCGGGCGAAGGTGCGCAAATAGGCGACGAACATCTTGTTGTAACTCTTCCGGCCGCCTTCGCGGTCGAAGTCGAAGGAATAGCTGTCCTTCATCAAAAACTCGCGGCCGCGCATGACGCCGAAACGCGGGCGGATCTCGTCGCGGAACTTCCACTGGATATGGTAGAGGATTTTGGGAAGGTCCTTGTACGAACGGACGCCGGCCCTGAAGATCTCGGTGATCATTTCCTCATTGGTCGGACCGAACAGCATTTCGCGTTCGCCCCGATCGACGATTCGCAGCATCTCCTTGCCATAGGCGTCATAGCGGCCGCTCTCGCGCCAGAGGTCCGCCTGCTGAATCGTCGGCATCAACATTTCGACAGCGCCCGCGCGGTCCTGTTCCTCGCGAACGATCTGCTCAATCTTTTTCAAGACGCGAAACCCGAGCGGCAGCCAGGCGTAGATGCCGGCGCCTTCCTGACGGATCATGCCGGCGCGCAGCATCAGCTGGTGGGACGCGATCTGCGCTTCGCCGGGCGTTTCCTTGAGAAGGGGCAGGTAATAGCGGGAAAGGCGCATTAGAACTCCGATTCGGCGGACGGGAATCCGTTCTAACGCGGCCGCCGCAAAAGGCTACAGGGTCAACCGGAGGTCTCGGAAATCCACTTGCGTATTGCTCCCCCTCCGGTCCCGAACACGTTTGTATCTTGCTGTCGCCGCCGGGAAAGTCCGCGCGGCGGGCGCTTCGCCTTTGGAACAAGAACACCCGCGCTGAGCGCGGGCGTCCATGGGAGTGATGCGGCGAAAAGGACTTTCAGGCCGACCGGCGGCGACGCGACGCGGCGATGCCGGCAAGGCCCGCAAGAAACAAAGGCGCTGCGGCCGGCAGCGGCACGACATTGGCGTCAGCGTCGCCGAAAAGGAAATTGTCGAGGCTCAGCGAGGTTTGACCCTGGGCGACGCCGACGATGCGCAATTCATCGATCGCCGTCGTGCTAAGCGCATTTACGAAAAGCTGCTAGCCTTGGTCCGACGACAGCGTTGCAAAGAGCGCAACCTGAACGCCGCCCAGGAGACCGATGAGGCTGGCCGTGTCGCTTTGCACGAACGCGCCGCCAAGCCCCGCCGGGAAACTTGTGAAGTCGACGGACAGGAAGGTGAACAAGCCGCCGCCGCGCGTGACCGAAACGGCGTCTCCGATAATGACGTCATCCAGCGCCCCGACGCTGAACGCGTTGCCGGGGTTTCCCTCTTCAGAAATTCCAAACGAGCCTTCCGTAGCCGTCACGGCCGTGAACGTGAACCCGTCTTCGAGATAGGTATCACCCTGGTTGAGCAGCACCGGCGCAGCAATGCCTTCAAACTCTATGGAAACCGGCGCAGCCGCGGCATTTGCAGCGGCAACTGCGGCAACCACAAAAGCACCGAAAAGCGAACTGACATGACAGAGACTCCCCAAAGGATTCCGCCGATTGCGAAGGCGCGCTCGGCAAAAATCCGCTTACGGTCATTCCGTAATGGGATATTCATGGTAAAAAAATTGGTCGCCGCCGCATGAAGAGTTTGCAAGAGTCCGGGCGCCGCGTGCCGGGCGCCCGGTCCTTCACGGCTAGAGCTTTGTGCCGCCGCCGGCCGCAATGATATCGCCCGTAACCCAGCCGCCGTCCGGCCCGGCGAGGAAGGCGACGACATTGGCGATGTCTTCCGGCTTGCCGATGTCCTGGAGGGCCTGGATCGAGCGCGCGGTCGCGCGGCCCTCATCCGAGCGGATCCAGGCAGCCATATCCGTGTCGATGGCGCCGGGCGCAACGCCCGTCACGCGCACGCCTTTTGCGCCATATTCCTGCGCGAGATACCGGATCAGCACGTCAATCGCGCCTTTGGAGGCGGCATATGCGGTGACGCCCGGGAACGCGGTTTTCGTGACGACCGTCGTCGTGAAGATGACGCGGCCGCCGGACGGAACCTGATCGATCAGCTTCTGCGTCAGGAAGAACGGGGCTTTGACGTTGACGTCAAAGGTTCGGTCGAAAACGGCTTCCGACGTTTCACCAAAGGGAACGAATTCGGCGACGCCTGCATTGTTCACGAGAATATCGAGCTTGCCGTCGCGACCTCGCAGGATGGCGCGCACCTCGGCGGCGAGGCGATGAACCGCCTTCGCATCGGCAAGATCGGCGCTGACGGCGACGCCGGCGCCGCCTGCAGCGGTGATTTCGGCGATGAGGCTTTCAGCGTCGCTCTTGGAGGCGCCGTAATGGGCGATGACGAATGCCCCGTCCTGCGCGAGGCGCCTGGCGGTGGCGCGGCCGATGCCACGCGAGGCGCCGGTGACGAGAGCGATTTTACCGGATAGCGGTTTGAGTTGAGCTGACATGGGTAGAGTCCTTTGCATGCTGTGCTGCGGGTTAAATCTCGGAAAGGTGTTGCCGGCGGCCGGGCAGTGGATCGGGTTGGATTCCTTCGATCCGTGCCGGCCGGTGCGTCCGACGCCCCGGAGATGGGTGTTGTTTCCTATTGTTCAATATTTCCGAACTACCCACATAACGGAATAGATGGCCCGGGCGGTCACGTCTCCGTGACGGAAGCATCGATCGCACGGCAACCAGCTAGGATTGGATCAGGTTCCATGACCCGCTTTGTGCACCCAGATCTCGACGACGTTTCGCTGAGCGCGGTTCTCCACGCTTTGGCAGACCCTGTCCGTAGAGGCATTTTGCGCACGCTTGCCGCAGACAAGTCTTGTGACGGCCGAGGCAAGGCCTGCGCGGAAGCGGCGCCGCCGGAGATTCCCCGAGCCACCCTCTCCCATCACTACGCCGTTCTGAGATCGGCTGGCCTCGTCCGCGGGGAAAAGGATGGGGTCTCGGTGCGACACGTCATCCGGTGCGACGAGGTCGATAGTCGCTTCCCGGGCGTGTTGTCGGCCATCCTGGCCGCGCCCGAGCAGGAGCGCTAAGCGGCCTTCGCGCTGATCCACAATCTTGCCGAAGACCGTCCAATTGTCGGCCTGCGCTCCACGCCCGCGTAACGGCCGGCGCGCCACGATCCCTGCCGATGGATGGAGGGCCGAATGGCGTTATCGGGCACATTGACCTCTAAGGGCGGCAGCGCCGCGCCGAATGCAGCGCTGATTGCACTTCTTGCGGCGCTGTTTCTGATGGCGGCGGGCGTCGGCGCTGCCGCGGTCCTCGGCTTGAAACGATTGCCTTATCTTGCAACGACGCAAGAGGATGTCGAGGCGAGCATTGAGGCCTTCGCGGCGGAGAACCCAGGCGCCGGCGCCATGTTCGCCGCGCTGAAAGAGAAGTATCCATCCGTATACAAATCGTTGACGGCGCGCGCCGCAAAGGCTTTGCGGCGCGGAGACCTGCCAGGGGCTGAAGCGGCGGCCGTCGAAACGACGAAAACGCTTTCGCGGTCTAAAGCGGCGTTCCTCGCCCATGCGTCGCCCAGCCGGCTTTACGACTGGGGGCGTTCTGCTCTGGCGCTGATGAACGCATCCAAAGCGAACGCGCCGCGCCTTTGCGCGCAAGTCGCCTTCGGCGCCGTCGATCCTCGCAGCGCCCCGCCCTCGCTCGCCAACGCCGCGGGACGGCACGCCGCCGCCACGATTACAGCCTTTCATGAGGGCGAATCGGCGCCACGCGACTATGCGGCGCCGACTGCCGCCGATCGGGCCGCTTATGCGCGCGCCGTCACGGCCCAGGGGTTGTCGCGAATCGAGACGGATTTGCTCGGCAGAATCGACGCCATGAGGGCGCTGCCGGACCGGGAACGATGCGCGCTCGGAATCAAACTCATGCGCGGCGTCATTGCGACGCCAGAGCCGGCGCGCTCACGCATCTTGTCCGTGATGGCGACAGACGCCGCCAAGCGCTTGTGACGGCGGGGCGGCCTAGAGGCGGACCGCCGTTCCCGAACAGGCGACCATCATCATCGAGCCCTGACCCAGACCCGACTCATAGTCGATATCGACGCCGATGACGGCATTGGCGCCGAGCTTCTCGGCCTCGGCCTGCATCTCCTGCAGCGCTGTCTGCCGAGCCTCACGAAAGACCTGCTCATAGCTGCCGGAGCGTCCGCCGATGACATCCCTGATGCCGGCGAAAAGGTCGCGAAAGACATTCGCGCCAATGACTGCTTCGCCCGTGACGACGCCAAGATAGTCCCGGACCGGGCGGCCTTCGACGGTTGAGGTCGTGGTGACAATCACAGTTTTGCTCCCTTGCGCGGGCGGCACCGCCAGACAGCCAACACCCCGAGTCGGGGGATGCGGTCCAGAAGATCGGTCGATTCAGCCCCAATTTCGAACGCCGTCCGCAAATCAATCCGCGAGGCGCCGGCGCATCAGACAGCCTGAAACGGCTTCAAAGCACGCCGCTCGCAAGGCAGTCATGGACGTGGAGAAGCCCGATCGGCTTCTTGTCGATATCGACAACGAACAGTGCCGTGATCTTGCGTTCGCTCAACGCCGCGAGCGCCTCACCAGCGAGCGTCATGGGCGAGACCGTCCGCGGATTGCGGGTCATCACGGCCCCGATCGTCGCCGACTTCAGATCGCGGCCGAAGTGCCGGCGGAGGTCACCGTCCGTCAGTATGCCGATGAGCGCGCCCTTCGCGTCCACGACGCCGATGCAGCCGAAGCCAGCTTTCGTCATGGCGGCGACCGCCGTTTCGAGTTGCGCGCCCTCGGTGCAGAGGGGCAATTCACGGCCCTGATGCATGAGGTCGGACACGCGACGCAGCGCTGCGCCGAGATTGCCGCCCGGATGAAAGTCCTGGAAATCCGTCGACGTGAACCCGCGCGCGCGCAACAGAGTGACGGCGATGGCGTCGCCCGCCGCCATCATCATCGTGGTCGATGTCGTCGGCGCGCGCGTCTCGCCGCAAGCCTCGGCGGCGGCCGGAAGGACGATCACCGCCGCTGATGCGCGCGCCAGGGTCGAGGTCCGGCCGGCCGTGATGGCGATGACAGGAATCGAAAACCGCGCGGCGTAAGCGAGCAGCGGGCGCAATTCCTCCGTCTCTCCCGATTTTGACAGCGCGAGAATGGCGTCATCCCGGATGATCATGCCGAGATCGCCGTGACTTGCTTCGGCCGGATGGACGAACAGCGCCGGCGCGCCGGTGGAAGCAAGAGTCGCCGCGATCTTGCGCGCGACATGGCCGGACTTGCCCATGCCGGTCACAATAATGCGGCCCCTCACGTCGCCGAGGATCGCGGCCGCCCTTGTGAACCCGTCGTCAAGGCCCTTTGACAGGGCCTCAAGTCCGGCGATTTCTGTTTTGAGGACGTCCTTACCGGCCGCCAGGGGATCGAACGTCGCCATTCTCAGCCTTTGAATGCCCAACAATTGCGCCGGGGAGCTTGGCGCCGCCCCTGACCTTCGCCATCTAGGCTCGGTCGCCCCCGCACGCCAAGCGCCGGCGGCGGACGAAACGCCGCCCTAGCGAGAGCCGCCCCATGCCCGCCGCCGTCAGCCCTGCCCCGATCGTGACGATTTCGCTTGGATCGACAAAGGTCGAGATCGGCAATGGCTTGCCCCTGACCCTGTTTGCGGGACCCTGCGCGCTGGAAAGCCGCGCCCACGCCCTCGAAACGGCGGCGGCCCTCAAAGACATCGCCGCCAGGCTGAACATCGGGCTGGTCTACAAAACGTCTTTCGACAAGGCCAACCGCACTAGCGCGTCCAGCCGCCGCGGCGCGGGGCTCGAAACCGCCCTGCCGATCTTCGCCGAAATCCGCGAGAAGCTTGGCGTGCCTGTCGTGACCGACGTGCATGAACGCGAGCAATGTGCGCTGCTCGCCGAAGCAGTCGATGTTCTGCAAATCCCAGCCTTCCTTTGCCGGCAGACAGACCTTCTCGTCGCCGCCGCCGAAACGGGCTGTGTCGTGAAAATCAAAAAGGGGCAGTTTCTCGCGCCCTGGGACATGAAGAATGTCGTCGCCAAAGTGACCGGCGCTGGCAATGCGCGCGTGCTCGTCACTGAGCGCGGGGCGTCCTTCGGCTACAATACGCTCGTGTCTGATTTCCGCAGCCTGCCGATCATGGCGCGCGAGACAGGGGCGCCGGTCGTGTTCGACGCGACGCACTCTGTCCAGCAGCCGGGCGGACAAGGCGCGACCTCGGGCGGCGAGCGCGAATTCGTGCCGACGCTCGCCCGCGCCGCAGCGGCGGTCGGCATCGCCGGGCTTTTCGTCGAGACGCATCCTGATCCTGACAAAGCGCCGTCCGACGGGCCGAACATGATCCCGATGCGTCAGCTTGAAGCGTTTCTCAGCGAGATTGTCGAGATCGACCGGCTCGCCAAGGCGCGGCGCTCCCTACACGGATTTTCGTGATCGGGCGCCTGAAGCCTTTCGCGTCGCTGGCGGCTTTGCGCGTGACGGCGCGAGCTTCTTTCTCGGGGCTTTCTTCGTTTTCGTATTTGCGGGCGCCAACGATGGCGCACCCTCCTCCGCCCGCATGCGGCGGATGAAGTCCGCCCCACAGGCAAGTTTTTTTGCGAGCGGGGATGCCGGATCAATGACGCGCCAGAAAGGCGCGACCGTGTCAGCCAAGGCCCCCTCCTCCATTTGGGCATAGGCATATTCGGCCGCGATTCTGGTGAAGATTCCGGTCGTCAACGGACAGGCGACATCCGCTTTGTATTTCGCCGCGAGATGGCGGCGCAGATCGGCCACGTCGCGGGTTTTTCCTCTTGGTACGGATTTGAAGTAGGCGGTCATGTCCTTCGGGGTCGCGATCACCATGGTCGCGCCCGGCGGAAAACCGGCGAAGGGCTTTTCCAACGTTTCGATCTGGACCGGGTGTTTGTGGCCGTCATGCTTGTCGCGCCATGATTTGGGCATAGGGCCTCCTGTCTGCGGTCCGTCATCTTAAGAAAGGCGCGTCGCCGCTGGAAGGCACAAGGCTTGCTCGGCGCTGCGGCCCCCTCGCCGCGCCGCCGCTGGTGGGACGCGGCGCGCTGTGCCAGAAGGCGCCAACGGAAAGTGGACAGGCGTTATGAAACTCATGGTTACCGGCGGCGCCGGCTTTATCGGCTCAGCAGTGGTGCGTCAGGGGCTCGACCGGGGACTTGCCGTCGTTAACGTCGATAAACTCACCTACGCCGCCAATCTCGATAACCTCAAAGGTTGGGACAACAAGCCAGGTTATGCTTTCGAGCAGGCAGACATCTGCGACGCCGAGGCGCTTCGCACCGTCTTTGATCGTCACCAACCTGACGCAGTCATGCACCTCGCCGCAGAGTCACATGTCGACCGCTCGATCGAAGGTCCGGGCGCCTTTATCGAAACAAATATTGTCGGGACCTTTCGCCTCCTGACCGAGGCGCGCCGCTATTTCGAATCGCTGCCCGGCGAGCGCAAAGCCCGTTTCCGCTTCCATCACGTCTCGACAGACGAAGTCTACGGCTCGCTCGGGCCGGAAGGGCTTTTCACGGAAGAGACGCCCTACGCCCCGAATTCTCCCTATTCCGCGTCGAAGGCCTCTTCGGACTTTCTTGTGCGCGCCTGGGGCGAGACGTTCAAACTGCCGGTCGTCACCTCGAATTGCTCGAACAATTACGGCCCCTATCAATTTCCCGAGAAGCTTATCCCGGTCGTCGTCCTCAACGCGCTCGAAGGCAAGGACATCCCCGTCTACGGCAAGGGCGAGAATGTGCGCGACTGGCTTTATGTCGACGATCACGCAACCGCGCTCCTGACCGTCCTCGAAAGGGGCGCGTTCGGGCAAACCTACAATATCGGCGGGTGCAATGAGCGCCGCAATATCGATCTCGTCATGACGATCTGCGCGCTCATGGACAAAATGGCGCCGAAGAACCATCCGCACAAGGATCTCATCCGCTATGTGACGGACCGGCCGGGCCACGATCTGCGCTACGCGATCGACGCCGGAAAGATCGAGCGCGAGCTCGGGTGGCGCCCGTCCGTCACCGTTGAAGAGGGCCTTCGCCGCACCGTCGCCTGGTATCTCAAGGAACAGTGGTGGTGGCAGGGCATCCGAGCGCGCGGCTTCTCAGGCGAGCGCATCGGCCTCAAGACCAAGGCGTGATGGCTCATGAAAGCGCTCGTTTTCGGCAAGACCGGCCAGGTCGCGATCGAGCTTGAGGCGGCCGCGTCCGCCATGGGCTGGACGCTGCGGCGTCTTGGGCGCGACGAGGTAGATCTCAATGACGCAGAAGCCGTCGCCGCCGCTGTCAGCGGCGCTGATTGCGACGCCGTGCTGAATGCCGCGGCCTACACGGCGGTCGATCTGGCCGAGACGGACCGGGACGCGGCCTTCGCCGTCAACGCCTACGCGCCGCGCGCCATGGCGCGGGCCGCCGCCGCACGCGGCCTGCCTTTCGTGCATGTGTCCACTGATTTTGTTTTCGACGGCGCCGCCCATGTTCCTTATACGGAAGATGCGCCGACGGGTCCGCTCAGCGTCTATGGCGAGAGCAAGCGCGCCGGAGAACTCCATGTCCTCGACTCGGGCGCCAACGCCGCCATCTTGCGCACGTCCTGGGTCTTCTCCCGTCACGGCAAGAATTTTGTGAAGACGATGCTGCGTCTCGGCGCGGAACGGGCATCGCTGAATGTCGTCGAAGATCAGCGCGGCAAGCCGACTCCCGCCGCCGGCGTCGCTGAGGCGATGCTGACGGCGGCGCGCGTCTTGCGCCTCGCGCCGGAGAACAAGGGGATTTACCATGTCGCCGGCGACGAGGCGGTGACCTGGGCGGAATTCGCCCGCGCCATCTTCGCCGAAGCCGGCCTTGCAACCGTCGTCAACGGCATTCCGACGAGCGGCTATCCAACGCCGGCCAAACGGCCGGCCTATTCCGTGCTCGACACCTCGAAATTCGAGCGCAGCTTCGGCATGAAGCCGCCATCCTGGCGCGTTGCGCTGAAATCCATTGTCGCCGCGTTGCGCGCATCAGCTTAAGGAGCCGATCATGAAGGGCATCATACTCGCCGGCGGGTCGGGCACGCGCCTCTATCCGATCACGCGCGCGGCCAGCAAACAGCTCCTGCCGATCTACGACAAGCCGATGATCTATTATCCGCTGTCGACGCTGATGCTGTCCGGGATCAGGGACATTCTCATCATCACGACGCCGGAAGATCAGGCGATCTTCAAGCGGCTTCTCGGCGACGGAAAGGACTGGGGCATCAACCTCGCCTATGCGCCGCAGCCCAAGCCCGAGGGCCTTGCCCAGGCTTTCCTCATCGGCGAATCCTTCATCAATGGCGGCAAGGCGGCGCTCGTCCTCGGCGACAATATCTTCTACGGCCATGGCCTGCCGGAGATGCTGCGCGCCGGCCATGCCGTGAAATCCGGCGCCGTCGTCTTCGCCTCGCGCGTCAACGACCCCGAGCGCTACGGCGTCGTCGCCTTCGACGAGAAGGGCCGCGCTCTGTCGATCGAAGAGAAGCCTGCGAAGCCCAAATCGAATTATGCCGTGACCGGACTTTATTTCTACGACGAGACCGTCGTCGATCGCGCCAAGCGCGTCAAACCGTCCGCGCGCGGCGAACTCGAGATCACCGATCTCAACCGAGGCTATCTCGAAGACAGCAAGCTCAACGTGCAGGTGATGGGCCGGGGCTTTGCGTGGCTCGATACCGGCACCTATGAATCGCTGCTGCAGGCCGCGTCCTTCGTGGAAACCATGGAGCAGCGCCAGGGCCTCAAGATCGGGTGCGTCGAGGAAGTCGCCTACCGCATGGGTTACATCTCGGCGGCGCAGCTCAAAGACCTCGCCAAACCGCTGCTAAAGAGCGGCTACGGGGCTTACCTTAACCAGATCGCCGACGAGCCGCCCCTCTTCGGCGCCTGACCCCCGCGTGTCAGCGAAGAGGCGAACCTCGCCCATCGCAATTGATTTTCGGCGGCCGGGATAGACGCATTCAAGGTGCGGCGGCGCGACGCTGGGCCGAAGCGATACGCCGCGGCGACGAACCGAAACGGCCCGATCAGCGCTTCGACGAACCGTTTTCAGGACGGGCCATGTTGCGGCGCCCAAGCGTTTAAAATGCGGCGGCTCTGCCTAAATCTCCTTCATCCGATGAACGATCGGAACGAAAAATGGAGAGAGACATGAGCAAAGTTATCCCGACCCTGACGACGTTGTTTGTCGGCGTTTTCGCCTTCGCCCAATTGATCGTCGCCTACAACCTCTTCGCCTAACCGAGCAACCGGCCCCTGCAAGGGCCGTCAGAAAAGCTCAGTATGCGTTCCAAGCAAGGCCGCTATCGGCCAAGACGAAAAACGACGCTGAGGCGTCAGTCCGGCGAACGGACGAAAAAATAGAACGCGGCGCCCCATCAGAGCGCCGCGTTCGTTTTTTGTGACCTTGATAGTCCCTAGAACCAATAGGATTTGCCGAGGCGCTGCACGAAAAGCGGCGTCGGATCGGGCTGCATCTGGATGCGCCAGTCGACCGACTGGCCGACCGTCGCTTTCCGCGATTGCACCTCGATGCGGTACTTGTCTGACTCAACGCGCACCCACAGCTCGGCGCTCGCCGTGCTTGCCGGAACGCCGGCCGTAATGATCAACGAATTTCCTTGCCGCTGCAGGTAGCCGCCCGCAGTGCGGAAAAGATTGAAGGTCTCGCCCGTTCCCTGATTGTGCAGGCGGCCCCGCAAAGTGCCCTTGCGGATCATCGACTCGACATCTTCCGGGAGGCCGTTCGGGAAGGTGATGGTCAGCTTGACGTCATAGATCGCCTGCTGCTGGTTCTGGACCGCAATGACGCGCGCCTCGCCCTCCCGCGCGATGGCGGTCGTAAAATTGGCGTCCATTACGCCAGGCTGGCCGCCGCCCGCCGGGGCGTCTGCTGGCGTTGTCGCCGACGGCAGCGCGGGAAGCTCACGCGTTGCAATCGCTTCAAGGCCGCCGGCCAGATCAGCCGGCACAGCGGTCATGAGAACGGCGAGCAGACCGAAGCCCTGCGCGAATGCGCCCTGACGGGTGATCGGTTGGAAATAGAAGACCGATCCGGCGCCGACGCCAATGATCATGAGCACCACCGCCCAGAGCGGCGGATCACCGAGGCTGACGAGCTGACTTGCCTGCGCCGCCCATTGGTTGATCGTGTAGATCGCTGAAGCCTCGCCCTTCTGGTTGTAGTCCGTGACGAGCGCCGACACGATGCCCGCCGCCGAGGCAAGCCCGAGCCCGGCAATGTCGGACATATTGTATTCACCAGCCGGTTTGACGCCGCGCTTGACCCCGTAAGCCATACGATACGCTCTCCGTTCCCCTGAAGCTTTGGGCAACTCTATCGAAGAATGTGGCAGGACGTAAGCAATCGCGGACGGTGCTGGCAAATTCCGCAGAACTTTGGCTTTAGCGCCACGGCAGGACCGCGGGATGCGCTCATCGTTTTGGGGATGGACGAGACGCGCCGAAATCAACCTCGAACAGATGCTCGAGGCTCGTGCGCGAAAGCCCTTCCTTCACATAGTCATAGGGCGTGATGTTCATAGATTTGATGACGGCGCGTTCGATTTGGAGGCCGCTCCCCTCTGGGTTTGGCGTGACGTCAATATCGATAACGTTGACACAGCCAAGGTCCTGCTCGAATCCGCCAATGGTCGCAAGACCGCCCCGGCACGCCCAGCCCAGGATGATGCGGTTGACTCCTTCATGGGCGACCAGAAGCGCCTGTTTCCAGACTTTCCTGCGGATCAGGCCATCAAGGGCGGCCGTGATCCGGCGTTGTGCATCGGCGAAAGTTTCTCCATCGGGGAGAAAGCGTGCGCCTTCAATATCCGCGCCATCGAAGCAAAAAGCCAGGCGCGCCGCCAGCTCCTCACGCGAGTTGGCGCGCAACCAGCCGCTCTGAAGCTCCTGGAAGCGGGGCTCGTCAATCAAGTCGACATGGGAGGCGTTTGCCGCCAGCACGATTTCGGCAGTTTCCCGCGCCCGCGACAAGCCCGACGAAACCGCAAAATCGAATGGAATATGGCGCAACGCATCGCGCGCCGCCTGTGCTTGCCGCCGGCCCTCTTCCGTAAGTATCGCGAGTTTGGGGTCTGTAAGGCCCTTGGCGAAGTAATCCACATGCCCGTGCCGCAACAGATAGAGCCTCCGCCGTCCCGTACCGTCCACGTTGATCCCCTTTTCGAATGGCGGCTCCGGCCATAATGGATTGGCGAGCGGCTGTCCCGCAAAAGGCGTGCGCGAAGCCCTGACAAGGCTCGCCTCGCGCGTGCGATAATGTTACTCTGTTTTGAACTGGGGCTCGGCTGGGTTGAGGGGTAGACGGACGCCAATGCGGTTGCGTTCGCAAGTCATGTTCGCCATCGGCTTTTTGACGCTGGCGTTTTGCTATGTCGTTTGGTTCAACATCGTCGTCCGGACGGATGTTGACGCGGCCGCGAGCCGATTCGAAGCGCTGATGGACTCGGGCGCTTGGGGCCGCGCTGCGCCCTATGGCGAACGCGTCCTCAAGATGCGCCGCAAGGAAGGCGTCGGCGAAGAAGCGCTTGCGCAATTGAAGGCCGACACAGCGCGGGCCCATTTCGGCGCACGGCAATATGCGCGCGGGGCGGTCCTTAGCGAACAGGCGCTCGCTTCGGCCTGGGGCAAGACACTGAAGCCACGCGACCGCGCGGACATGGAAGACGGACTTGCGCGCGCGCATGTCTTTGCGGGCGAACTAGACAAGGCAGTCGCGATTTACGCCGAATTCCTCGACCTCTCCGGCGACGAAGGCGCGCGCGGCGCCATCGAGAATGCGGGAACGCTCGAAGCCTATTACGCGGCGAAAGTCATCGCCGCTGCAGATCTTTTCGCCGAAACGCTCAAGCCGGTCGCCGCCGACAAGACGGCGCGCGCGAAATCGAAATCGGCGCGCGACGGGGCTGCAGCGCTGTTTGCAGGCTCCCCCGAGCAGCGGCTTGTGACATCGAACAATCTGGCCGCGCTCGGCGCCTTTTATTCCTTGCGTGAAGACGGCACTTACGCCGCCGCAGGCCTTCTCAGCCAAGCCTATCAATTGCGCCGGGAACTTCATCAGGGCGCAGATCCCATCGACCGCGACCTCGCCATGCAGCGTGCGGTGCAGGTCGTGCTCGTGCTGGGGCCGGTCTACGGAAAAATGGGGCGGCTCGAAGATGCCGAGAAACTCTATCTCGAAGCCTTCCATGACCAGGAGCGCGCCAAAGGCTCCAACAACACGGAACTCAGCCTCTACATCAAACTTCTCGCCGGCGTGTATGAGAAGCAGGGCCGGGCGACCGAAGCAGAAGCGCTCTATGAACATATGCGCGGGCTCTTCCGCGACGCCTTCGGCGCACAGCGTTACGCCGCCAACAAGGCGCGCGACCGCCGCTCGGAAGTGAACCGCCCGGTCTCGAAGCAGTTTCCTCTGCCCGCGAATTATGTCCCCTCGGATCTTGTTGCAGCGTCCGCCTATTCGATCCCGCTCAGCAAATCCGCCGATGTCGAGGAAATGCGTCTACGGCTTGCCGCGGACCTGGTCGGCGAAGCGCGCGAACAGAATTTGCCGGCCCGGCTCGCGCAGCTTGTCACGCTGTGCCGCGCCGAATCCGGCGAACGTGTTTCACTGCGCTCCGGCTACCGCTCCTACGTCACCCAGAAAGAGCTCTACGCACGCGTCGGCAAGAACGGTAAAGTCACCCCGCCTGGCATGTCCGAACACCAGACGGGCCTTGCCGCCGATATCGATGTCGATGGCCGTCTGATGCGGCAGAGCGACGGCACTTTCCAGTGCTTCCAGGAGAATGCGTTCCGCTTCGGATTCATTCTGTCCTATCCGCCGGGCAACACCTATCTGCCTGCCGCCGACAGCTATGAGCCTTGGCATTGGCGCTATGTCGGCGTGCGCACCGCCCAGCTCTATCGCGAGGTCGGCCCGGCGAACAAACCCCAGGAATTCCTCGCCGCTCTCGATTGCTACGAAGAGCGAGCGGCGGCGAATGAATTCCCGGCCGCGGGCGAAAAGGATGTCTGCCTGCAGGATCCGGCCGTCGTCGCTGCGTCGGCTGAGCAGCGCGCCAATCCGGCCCGGGAAGCGGCCCGAAAATTGAACAACGCCCTCAAAGGCTCCGGGCAGCGCTAGGTCTTTGCGCCATCCGGGCCATGTTGGGGCCCGGATTCGATGTCGACCGCTTCAGATCGAGACACGCCGCGCGCGCGCATCGCGTGGCTTTCGGCTGACGGCGGGACCGCGCCGCCTCAAGATTGTTTCGAGGCCTTCGCCGCTGCAGGCTATCGCGCGTCACTCGGGGCCGGCGCGTCGCCTGTCGATGTCGCAGTCATTGACCTCGAAGGCCGGCGCATCGCCGCAAAAACCGTCGAAAGTCTCGCCGCCGCCGTCCGGCGCGCCGCGCCCGAATGCGTGCTTGTGTTCCGCACTGACGAAGCGGCAAGCGCGTCCGAGCGTGCGTGTCTGCGCCGATCGGGCGAAGTGGTGCTCGCATCCGCCGGGCCGGCGCCTTTGGTCGCCGCCGCGCGAAACCGGTTACGGCTCCGCAATATCGCTGAAGAGGCAGGCGAACGCCTGAAAAGCATCGCTGCCACAACGCGTCTTGCCGAATTCCCGCCGATCGAAACCTCTGCCGCCGCTCCGTCCGTGCTGATCGCAGGCGGCCCTGGCCCTGCATCCCTTGCCGCCCTCTCCGCTGTCGAGCCGGTTGCCGCACGGGCCGCCGGGGCGTTGACACCGGCCCAAGCCATGCGCGCGCTCGAAGGCGCTGACTTTGACGTCGTCGTACTGACACCAAGCGGCCCCAACGACATCATAGTCGCCCTCGCACGGACCTTGCGTCTGAGACGGCGCTGGCAAGACCTGCCCTTCATCGTAATCGCGCCTGGCAAGCTCGCCGACGCCGGCTGGGCGTCGGGCTTTGCCGCCGAAACCATCGCCGAAGAACGGCTTGCGGAAGACCTCGCCGCACGCACGCTTTCCGCCGCCCGCCGCGCGCGCCTGGCCGCAGCGATGCGGCGCTTTTTGTCAGCCTGCGCCGGCGACGGCGTACGCGACCGGCTGTCCGGCGCCTTCGCGCCTGCCTTCTTTTCTCTTCATGCGGAGCGTCTTCTTGCGCGCGCCGATGCGACAGGCAGGCCTCTATCCCTCGTCGGCGTGAAGCTCTTCGCGCCGGCTGGCGAAGAGCTTTCCGCCTCTGCCAACACGCTCACCCATGCGGCGCGACTTGTCCGGCGTGTGATGCGTGCGGAGGATTTTCTGGCGCGCCTCACGCACGACACTTTCGTGGCGCTCGCGCCGGCGACGACGGGCGAAGACGCAGCGCTGATCGCGCGCCGGATCGAGGGCGTCGTCGCCCATGCGATGTTCCAGGGCAGTTCGGGAAGGCCGTTCTCCGTCGGCGCCGCCGCAACCGCGCAGCTGCGCCCGCGCGGCGTCCGCCTTGAGGAATCCCTCGCATGCGTCCTTGCGCAATTGAACCGCGCTTTGCCGAAGACGGCGGAACGCTGACGCGCCTCGCCTCTATGCTGCTTCCGCTGCGATCTCCGCGAGCGTCGCCACAATCTTGAGGCAGCCCCGGAGACGATGCTTCTCTTCTGGCCATTCCTGACGGAAAACGAGCTTCTGGTCCGGGCGCAGTTTGATGTCGAGCCCGGAGGTTGAAACGTAATCGACAAGACCCGGAATGTTCGAGAAGGTGTCGTTCCGGAAAGTCAGAACCGCGCCTTTGGGGCCCGCGTCTATCTTGGCGACGCCCGCCCTGCGGCAGATTTCCTTCATCTCGACAATCTGCAGAAGGTGCTGCGCCTCAGGCGGCAGCGGTCCGAAGCGGTCGATGAGTTCGGCCGCAAATGCCTCGATATCCTGCTTGTGCGCAAGATCGCCGATGCGCCGGTAGAGGCCCATGCGCACATTGAGGTCCGAGATATAGTCTTCAGGCAGAAGAACCGAGGCGCCGATGGAAATCTGCGGCGACCATGCGCTCTCCTCGTTCCCGCCGCCGCCCTGACGAAGCGCCGTCACCGCCTCTTCGAGCATATGCTGATAGAGCTCGACGCCGACTTCCTTGACCTGTCCGGATTGCTCCTCGCCGAGGAGATTGCCAGCGCCGCGAATGTCGAGATCATGCGAGGCGAGCGTGAAGCCCGCGCCGAGCGTATCGAGCGACTGCATCACCTTGAGCCGTCGCTCCGCCCCGTCCGTCAGCGCCTTGCGCGGCGAGGTCGTCAAATACGCGTAAGCGCGCACCTTCGAACGGCCGACGCGGCCGCGCAGCTGATAAAGCTGCGAGAGGCCGAACTGATCCGCATGATGAACGATGAGGGTGTTCGCCGTCGGAATGTCGAGACCGGATTCGATGATCGTCGTCGAGACCAGCACGTCGAACTTGCCGTCATAGAAGGCGTTCATGATGTCTTCGAGCTCGCCGCCCGGCATCTGGCCATGCGCGACCTTGTATTTGACCTCAGGAACCTGCGCGTCGAGAAATTCCGCGACGCCCGCAAGATCTGAAATCCGAGGGGCCACATAGAAGCTCTGCCCGCCGCGGAAATGCTCGCGGAGCAAGGTCTCGCGCGCGACAACAGGATCGAACGGTCCGACGGTCGTGCGCACGGCGAGGCGATCGACCGGCGGCGTCGAGATCAACGACAGATCGCGGATGCCGCTCATGGCGAGCTGCAGCGTCCGCGGAATCGGCGTCGCGGTCAGCGTAAGCACATGCGTATCCGCCCGAAACTCCTTCAGACGCTCCTTGTGCTTGACGCCGAAATGCTGCTCTTCGTCGATGATGAGCAGGCCAAGGTCGCGGAAATCGACGGACTTGGCGAGCAGCGCGTGCGTGCCGATGACGAGATCGACATCGCCGCTCTTGACCCCCTCACGCGCTCTTTCGGCGTCGGCCGCGGAGACGAGACGCGAGAGCGCGGCGACCTTTACGGGGAATCCCTTGAACCGTTCGGAGAAGTTTTTGTAATGCTGGCGCGCAAGCAAGGTCGTCGGCGCGATCACCGCGACCTGCCGGCCGGTCATGGCGACGATGAAGGCGGCGCGTAACGCGACTTCGGTTTTGCCGAAGCCCACGTCGCCGCAAATGAGCCGGTCCATGGGGCGGCCCTTGGCGAAGTCCTCGACGACATCGGCGATGGCGTTTTCCTGATCCTCCGTCTCGGCATAAGGAAAGCGCGCGCAGAATTCGGCATAGACGCCCTCGCCCGGCGCGATCTCCTCGACGTGCTTCATCTCGCGCTTGGCGGCGATCGCGATGAGCTGCTCGGCGAGCATTTTGATGCGCGCCTTGATGCGCGCCTTGCGGCTCTGCCAGCCCGCGCCCCCAAGCTTGTCGAGCGGGGTCGCCGGATCGTCGGAACCGAAGCGCGACAGCAGCTCGATATTCTCAACCGGCAAGAAGAGCTTCGATCCGCCGGCATATTCGAGCTGCAGGCAGTCATGCGGCGCGCCCTGCACGTCGAGCGTCTTGAGGCCCTGATAACGGCCGACGCCATGCTCGACATGGACGACGAGATCACCGACGAGAAGGCTTGACGCCTCCGTCAGGAAGTTTTCGGCGCGCTTCTTCCGTCCACGGCGCACCAACCGGTCGCCGAGGATGTCCTGTTCCGAGAGGATGGCGAATTCCGCGGTCTCAAAGCCGGCGTCGAGACCAAGCACGAGCGCGCCGGTCCGTGACGCGTCCTCCATGGCGGAGGCCCAGGTCGCGTGCACGGGGACGGCGCCAAGCCCATGGTCCGAGAGAACGCCGGCCATGCGATCGGCTGATCCTTCCGACCAGCAGGCGATGAAAACGCGCTTGCCGGCGCGCTTCTCGGCTTCGATATGCGCCCGCGCCGCATCAAAGACGTTCACTTTTTCGGCGGCTCGCTCCGCGGCGAATGTACGCCCGACCTTGGCGCCGAAGTCGAATGCGCGTTTGCCGTCGGGCGGCGCAAAGGGCGAGAGCCGGCGCAGATCGACAGCGACGAGGCGCGACGCCCATTCGCTTTCGCCCAAATAGAGCCCGTCGGCCGGCAAGGGCCGATAAGCGGGCGCCGTGAACTCCGTGGATTTCGGGCGCCTTTCCACTGCATCTTCAGCGCGCGCCGCATAGTAGTCCGCGATGGACGCAAGCCGCGACGCGGCGGCCTCAGCGCATTGGTGATCGAGAAACACGGCGGCGCCGGCGGCATAGTCGAAGAGCGTGTCCGTCGTCTCGTAGAAGAGCGGCAACCAATGCTCCATGCCCGCGTGTTTGCGGCCGGCGCTCACGGCTTCATAGACAGGATCGTCGCTGACGGCGCCGAAGGTCGCGCGGAAGCCGAGCCGGAACCGCGCGACGGTTTCCTCCGTCAACAGAACTTCCGTCGCCGCAGAAAGGCGCACATCGGCGAGCGGGCGCGTCGTCATCTGCGTCGCCGGATCGAAGGCGCGGACGGATTCCAACTGGTCGCCGAAGAAATCGAGACGGATCGGCTCGGCCGCGCCCGGGGGGAAGATGTCGACGAGTCCGCCGCGCACAGCGAACTCACCAGGCTCACGCACGGTCGAGGCGCGCGCATAGCCGTTGGAAGAGAGATAGGCGTTGAGCCGGCCCATGGGCACGGTCTGCCCCGGCCGCGCGGCGAAGGCTGCGGCCTCAATGACGTCGCGCGGCGGCGTTCTTTGCAAAGCCGCGTTCACAGTTGTCGAGACGATCAGCGGGGCCGAGGCATCTTGCCCCGCCAACAAAGCGAGCGCCGCCATGCGCGCGGAGAGCACAGCGGCAGAGGGGCTGACGCGATCGTAAGGCAGACAGTCCCAGGCCGGATATTCGACAAGCGCAATGTCGGGCGCAAAGAACCGCACAGCCTCTGCAAGGGCCGCCGCATGCTGCGCATCACGCGCGATATGAAGAACGACCCCCAGGCGCGCGCGCGCAGCGGCGGCGACCACCAGCGCATCTGCGCCTTCCGGCGCGCCATAGACGTCGAGCGGTCCGGCTTTCCGCCAGGCTTCGTCGGCGCCGATGATCCGAGTTCCCGAAACGACGTTCATGCCGACCCCGCCCGCAACGCCAAAAGGCGCGAACGCTGTTTCAGCGATCGCGCGCAGCCATAGTGGCGGAGGGCCTAGCCCGGCGCGGGCCTATCCACAAGCTCTATCGGGGCGCGGTGATCGCCGCGACATCGAAATCGCGCATCCTTTGGAACACAGCGCCGACAAGGTTCGCCGGCGGCTCACGCCCGCCCTTGAGGAAGGCGTAAAGATCGTGGTCGGAGAGGCTGAGCAGCGCCTCGAATTCGTCGAGTTCATCCGCGTTCAGCGCAGCGAGGTGAGCCCTCGCAAATCCGCCGATCACGAGATCGGCCTCTTTGAAGCCGCGGTGCATCGCCCGATAGAGGAGCCGCTTGCGTCGCGCTTCGTCCGTTTCGGTTTCTTCCATAGACTCCTCGCGGCGTGTTTGAATATTGGCCCCGAACCGCCGCATAGTCGAGCGCGACCATGCGCCCTTCGATCCTCAACCCGCTCTTTGCCGATGTGACGAGCCTTCCAGGCGTCGGCCCCAAGCTCGCGGCGCTGATCGCCAAATCGGCCGGGCCGCGCGTCGTCGATCTCCTGATGACGCCGCCAGCCTCGATCATCGACCGGCGCGATCGCGTCAAGATTGCGCAGGCGCCCTTCGGCAAGATCGTGACCCTCGAAGTCACGGTCGACAGCCATGACCCCGCCCGCAGGCCCCGCCAGCCCTATCGGGTCATTTGCTCTGACGAGACGGGTTTCCTGACGCTCATCTTCTTCCATGCGAAGGAAGACTATCTGCGCAAGCAGCTCCCGGAGGGCGCGCGGCGTCTCATCAGCGGCAAGATCGACGATTACGATGGCGGGCGGCAAATGACGCATCCGGACCATATCGGGGATCCGGCAACGCCGGGATCTTTCCCGCTGATCGAGCCCGTCTATCCGTTGACGGCGGGTCTTCCTTCCTCCGTCATGCGCAAGGCCGCGGCGGCGGCGCTTCACCGGGCGCCGCATCTGCCCGAGTGGCAGGATGCCGCCTGGCTGCGGCGGAACGGGTGGCCCGACTGGAGCGCCGCCATGCGGGCGACGCATGCGCCTGCGGGGCCTGAGGCCGTCTCGCCCTCAGCGCCGCGTCGCTTGCGCCTCGCCTATGACGAGTTTCTGGCGAACCAGCTCGCCCTCCTCCTCATTCGCCGTACACGGATCCAATCCAAGGGCCGCGCCGTCGTCGGGACCGGCCGCCTCGTCGCGCCAGCGCTGAAGTCGTTCGGCTTTGCGTTGACGCGCGCCCAGGATGCGGCGTTCGCCGAAATCCGCGCAGACATGGCGTCCGAAGAGCGCATGGTGCGGCTTCTGCAGGGCGATGTCGGATCAGGCAAGACGGCGGTCGCGCTTTTGGCGATGCTCGTCGCCGTCGAATCTGGCGCGCAAGCCGCGCTGATGGCGCCGACGGAAATCCTCGCGCGCCAACACCTTGAAACGCTGGAGCCTATTTGCCGACCGATCGGCGTCGCCATCGACACGCTGACTGGCCGCGACAAAGGCCAGGCGCGGGCGGAAAAACTGCGCCGCGCCGCCGCGGGCGAGACGCAGATCCTGATCGGCACACATGCCCTCTTTCAGGAAGAGGTCGCTTTTTGCGACCTCGCCCTTGTCGTGATCGACGAGCAGCATCGTTTCGGCGTGCACCAGAGGCTTGCGCTTGCGGAGAAAGGCCCGCGCCCGGACATGCTCGTGATGACGGCGACGCCGATACCGCGCACGCTCGCCCTCACCGCCTATGGCGACATGGATGCGACGCAGATCGCGGAGAAGCCGCCCGGCCGAAAGCCGGTCACGACACGGATTATCCCTGACGCGCGCATCGAAGATGTCGCGGCCGCAATCCGGCGCGCGGTCGCGGCCGGCGAGCAGGTTTATTGGGTCTGCCCCTTGGTCGAGACCTCTGAGGTCGTCGATCTTGTCTCGGCAGAACAAAGGTATTCAGAGCTCAAGGAGATTTTCGGCGCGCGCACAGGGCTCGTTCACGGCCGCATGAGCGCCGGCGAAAAGGACGCTGTCATGGAGGCCTTCCACGAGGGCCGGATCGCTGTTCTGGTCGCGACGACCGTCATTGAGGTCGGCGTCAATGCGCCGAATGCAACGGTCATGGTGGTCGAACACGCCGAGCATTTCGGCCTCGCGCAGCTCCATCAACTGCGCGGCCGGGTCGGGCGCGGCGAAAAACCCGCAACCTGCCTCCTCGTTTATCGCGGGCCGCTCGGCGAGGTCGCCAAGGCGCGGCTTTCGATTTTGCGCGAAACCGAGGACGGATTCAGGATCGCCGAAGAGGATTTGCGCCTGCGCGGCGCTGGCGACCTCATCGGCGCCGCCCAATCGGGATTCCCGATGTTCCGGCTCGCCGATGCAGCGACGCAGGGCGACCTCTTGGCGACAGCGAGGGACGACGCGAAGCTGATTGTCGAAAAGGACCCATTGCTGCAATCGGAACGCGGCCGGGCGCTGCGGGTGCTGCTTTATCTCTTCAGCCGGGAAGACGCCGTGAAACTGCTGGGCGCAGGCTGAGCCCGCCTATCGGCCAAGCGTAAACATTGGCTTCTTGACCTTCGCCTGCTCCGCCATCGCTTCGAGCTTACGGACGGCTTCATCGGCCTCATCGCCTTCCGGCACGACCAGGCCCAGCGAAAAGACGAGTTTGGCGGCGTCCTCGATCGACATCTTCAGCGTGCGCATTTCCGCACGCGAAACATAGATGAGAAAACCGGAAGTCGGATTGGGCACGGTCGGCACAAAAACGCTGACCGGATCAGAGAAGTCATGCGCGATCGCCTGTTTGATTTCGCCTTTCGCCTCGCCCACGACGAAAGCGAGCGCCCACAAGCCCTTGCGCGGATACGGAACGAGGGCGACTTCCTTGAACGAACGGTCGGATTTCTGCAGCGCCGTCGAGAAAACATTGCGGAAGAATTTATACAGCGTGCGAACGACGGGAACGGATTCCAGAAAGCGTTCGCCGTAGCGGACGAGCGTCCGGCCGACGAGGTTTTTGGTCGCTGCGCCGATCAGAATGATGAGGAGAACGGCGATGAGAACGCCAAGGCCCGGTATCGCCTTGCTATAGGCGTCGATATGTCCCCATTCGGGGATCGCCTGTTTGACAAAGCCATCGACCCTGGCCATCGGCCCTGTCACGAACCAATAGATGAGGCCCGCTGTGATGCCGATCGGCGCGACAACGACGACCCCGGCGATGAAGCTCGACTGTACGCCGCTGAACAGTTTTCGCACGCGCCGGCCCTGACCGGCCTTTCGGTCAGGTTCCGTCTTCTCTGGTCCGACGTCTGCCGCCATACTGTCCTTCATCGCATCGCCGATGCGCGACGACTCCCATTCCGAGCTGACTTAGCCGATACTGGATACCGTCAACGCCGCAAATCCTTTCTTAACAGGACATGCATCCTTACTCTCCCGTCCCGTGTGATCCCTTCGCCACCGAACAGCAAGCGCCCGGCGGCGACTTCGCGTCCAGTCGCGACAAAGTGAGCTTGCCGCGGTGAAATGGCGGATCTGGCCGACGGCCGCACTCGGCATAGGCGTCCTGGTCATCGGGGCGCTGATGCTGTTGCTGCAGGATTCGATCGCGCGCGCCTTGATGAGCCCCAAAACGCCATTCCAGATCGCACCGAAGCCGTCGCCGCCGGATTACGGCGCGGCTGACAAATCAGCCTGGATTCTGTGGCCCGACTACGAACCAGGCGCGGCCGAGGTTTTCTACATTCACTCGACGACATTCTATGCAGGCACGGGGTGGAACGGCGCCATCGGCGACACGGAATCAGACGCGCTCTTGAAGCGACTCGCGGTTCCGAACGAGGCGGGACCTTTTCTGGGGCTCGGACACATGTTCGGCCCCCGGTATCGGCAAGCGACTCTCTTTGCCGCTTTCACGCACAAATTTGACGGTGTCGCGTCGCGCCTGCTGGCGTATGAGGATGTGAAGTCAGCCTTCTCGGCTTATCTCGCCGCCGCCGACCCTTCCCGACCACTAATTCTTGTCGGTTATGAGCAAGGGGGTTTGCATGCGCTGGGGCTCCTACAGGACTTTTTTCAGAAGGACGAAGCGCTGAGGCGCAGACTGGCGGCGGCCTATGTCATCGGGCAGGCGGTCCCCAAAAATCTGTTTAGCCAGACCCTCGCAAAGACACCCGCCTGTACGGGTGTGCGGAGCCTGCGCTGCGTCGTTTCTTACATTGATGTAGAGAGCCGGTTTCCGCGGGAGATGGATCGCGCCCGCGACCGATCCCTCGCATGGCGAGGGCCCGGCGCGCTCCACGCCACGGCCGGTGTTCCGCTGTTATGCATCAATCCGCTGACATGGACTGAGACGGAGGAGCGTATCGGCGCCGATCGGCACATAGGCGCAGCTTCAGCAACAGGCGTTGTTTTCGGCCAAACGCCGCCCAAAGTCGCCAACGCGGTCGGAGCACAATGTGTCGAGGGTGTTCTTAAGGTCGACCGTCCGCAGCAGGATTACTTGCGCCGGTCGGACTGGATGGGATCGAAGTGGCGCGCCCAGCATTTCAATCTGTTCTATTTCGACCTTGCGGCCGATGCGCGCCGGCGCGCCGAAAACGCTGCTCGCCTTATGGAGGCTGAACGCCAGACGCTCGAGCCGATTGCGCAGTCAGTCGACATTCAGGACAGCCCGATTAAAAGAGTGCCGCGCTGAGCCGCATCCGGGAACGCGTCGTTGCGTCCGCCGCATGCGCACTTAGGAATTAGGAGAAGCCCCGCTCATGACGTCGGCACGCAAGCCCATTCGCAAGGTAGTCATCCCGGTCGCCGGGCTCGGCACCCGTGTCTTGCCGGCGACCAAGTCCATCCCCAAAGAACTCTTGCCCGTCGTTGACAGGCCCCTCATCGACTATGTCGTGGAGGAAGCGCGCGAGGCCGGCATCGAACATTTCGTTCTTGTCACAGGGCGCGGCAAATCGGCCATCGAAGATTATTTCGACCATGCCTTCGAACTCGAGGCGACGCTCGCCTCAAAATCGAAAACTGACCTCCTCGATGCTTTGAAGGCGCGCCTGCCGAAGGCGGGCGCCGTATCCTATACACGCCAACAGTCACCGCTCGGGCTCGGCCACGCGGTCTGGTGCGCCCGAGACATCATCGGCGATGAGCCCTTCGCCGTTTCTCTGCCTGACGAAATCGTACCGGAGCGGCCTGGCTATCTGAAACAGCTTCTTGCCGCCTATGAGCGCAAGGGCGGCAATCTTGTCGCTGTCGAAGAAGTGCCGCGCTCTGAGACGTCCAAGTATGGCGTCATCGCGCCAAAAGAGCGTGACGGCGACCTCATCGCCATGACAGGCCTCGTCGAAAAACCTGCGCCCGAACGCGCGCCGTCGAATTTCCGGATCATCGGGCGCTACGTACTGCAGCCAGAGATTTTTCCGGTGCTCGCCGCGCAGGAAAAAGGCGCAGGCGGCGAAATTCAGCTCACGGATTCAATGAATGCGCTGAACGCAAAACAGCCATTCCACGCTGTCATTTGCAAGGGCATGATTCACGATTGCGGCTCGAAGCTCGGCTGGCTCCAGGCCAATCTCGACCTCGGCCTCAAGTCGCCCGAATTCGCGGAGAGCTTCGCCGCTTATGTACGGCGGCGCATGCAATAGCGATCCCGAAGGGAGACTGCTTGCCCTTCAAACGACAAGAGCGCGCCCCAAAGGGCGCGCTCTCCAAACCCTGCTTCGATTGAAAACTAGCTGTCCCAGCGCTTACGGCGCAGCAGCGCAAAGGGAACCGTCGCGGCTTTCTTGGCGGCGTCGAGCGATTTTTCGTTCGCGGCGATTTCGCCATGATGGCCGCCATGTCCGTGATGGTCGTCGGCATGGCTGTGACGATGGTCGTCGTCGGACCCATGCGCCGCATAGGCTTTCTGCGGCAAGACCGGCGAAACGTGATGTTCGTCATGCGTGTCATGCGAGGCTGACGTATCGTGAGCGTGGGAGTCGGCGTCCGCGTATTGCGCCCCGTCCGCCGAATGCGGCGCATGGGCGGCTTTCGCGCGCGTCGCGGATTTCTCAACCTGGGCTGTCAGCGAACGGACTTCCGAGGCGAGCGACCTTGCGGTGCGCAGATGCGCTTCAGCGTCCGCCTTGGCATAGTGCGCGACGGCGGCGCTGCGGAAGGAAATGATCGCCAGCGCCAGCGACGAAAAAAACAGGAGCGCGGTGATCGCCATGACCGTGACTTGCGCGACGAAAGCCTGATCCGCCGCGAGTTCCGCCAGCCCTAATGCGTTCAGAAACGACTCAATCCCCATGTCTCTCAACCTTTGTCACGTGTTTTGCCCAACCCCGGGAACAGGACCAGTCTTCGAGGCCCCGTTTCAATCCGGTCTACCGCATCCTGCGTATTTCATCCATGCCCAAGCGACCAGCCGTCGTGCTTTTTCGGCGCGATCTGCGGCTTTCCGACAACCCAGCGCTCAGCGCAGCCGCCGCCTCCGGCGAGCCGGTGATTTGCCTTTATGTTCATGACGATCAGCAGCCCTTCTCGCCGGGCGGCGCGGCGCGCTGGTGGCTGCATGGGAGCCTTTCGGCCTTAAATGGGACGCTTGAACGGGCTGGAAGCCGCCTTGTCTTGCGTCGGGGGCCAGTTGAAAAAGCGGTACACGCTTTAATTGCAGAAGCCGGTGCACATTCTGTCTATTGGAACCGGCGTTACGCCCCCGCCGAAATCGCGCTCGACACAGCGTTGAAGGCGTCTCTCAAGAACTTGGGCCTCAAGGTCGTAACGTCGTCCGCGACGCTGCTTAGGGAGCCCTGGGAAGCTGTTTCGCCGGCGGGCCGCCCTTATGCTGTCTTCGGCCCATTCTGGCGCAACTTGCGCGTGTCGGGCCCGTCCCGAGAGGGGCCCCTCCCGCCGCCTGCCTCGCTCGAATCGGCGCTGGCAGTGAACTCAGACCGCCTCGACGATTTCGCTCTACGCCCTCGCCGCCCGGACTGGGCCGGCGGTCTCGCCGAGATCTGGCGGCCGGGCGAACCTGCGGCTGCCGCCGCGCTCACCGCATTTCTGGACGAACCGTCGCGGCGTTATGCCGAAAGGCGTGACTTCCCGGGAGAGACATCTACCTCGCGTCTTTCGCCGCACCTTGCCTTCGGCGAGATCGGGCCGCTGCAAATCTGGGCCGCAGTCGCGGCCCGCCAGCGTGCCGGATCAATCGCCGAGGCCGACGCCGACAAGTTTTTGTCCGAACTCGCCTGGCGCGAATTTGCCTATCATCAGCTCTTCCACGCCCCTGACCTCACGAACCAACCCATCCGAGCCGAATTCGGGTCCTTCCCGTATCAGCACGACGCCGCGCAATTCCGGGCTTGGACGGCGGGCCGCACGGGCTACCCGATCGTTGACGCCGGCATGCGGGAGCTCTGGCAGACCGGCTGGATGCACAATCGCGTGCGGATGATCGCCGCCAGCTTCCTCACCAAGCACCTCCTCCACTCATGGCAGGAGGGCGCGGCCTGGTTTTTCGACACGCTGGTCGACGCCGACGCCGCGAGCAACCCGATGAGCTGGCAATGGGTCGCGGGCTGCGGCGCCGACGCTGCGCCGTATTTCCGTATATTCAATCCGATCCTTCAGGGCGAAAAGTTCGATCCGACCGGCGATTATGTGCGTAAATTCGTCCCGGAGCTGAGAAAATTGCCCGACGCCTTTGTCCATCGCCCCTGGGAAGCCCCGCCAGCGCTCTTGACGGAGAGTGCCGCAGCCGCAGGCAAGGCGTATCCGACGCCCATCGTCGATCACGCAGCGGCCCGCGCACGCGCCCTCGAAGCCTTCAACACGATGAAAGCCAGTCATGCCGCCGACCCTGCCTGAGACTTCGCCCCGCGATATCGATCTTGATGCGGCGCATATCGCCTCACGCGCCGTCACGGTCACGCGCGCCAATCGCGACGCGCTGCTCCGCGGTCTGCCGTTCTTTTTCCGGCTCGCTTCGAATATGCTGTCGCGGATTCGCTTCGGCGCCTTTGTTTTCGTCCTCCCGGACGGACGCATTCTCAAATTCGAAGGCCAGGAGGAAAAACAGTCGGTCGGCATCTTCATCGTCAAGGACTTCGCATTCGTGCGCCGCTCTTTGCTCGGGGGGGACATCGCGTTGTTCGAATCCTACGCCGACGATCAATGGGACAGCCCGAGCATCGCCGACATGCTCTATGTGTTCGCGCGCAACGCCGATTTCATGCGCGAGGCGTTTTTGGGTTCGCCGCTGTTCTCGATCGTCGAGAATTTGACTCATACGCTCAATCGCAACACGCGCGACGGCGCACGCCGAAACATCATGGCGCATTACGATCTCGGCAACAGCTTCTATGAGAAATGGCTCGACCGGACGATGACCTATTCGTCCGCGCTCTTCCCGTCTCCGGACGCCGATCTTTCGGCGGCGCAGGAGAACAAATATCGCGCGCTGGCCCGCGCTATCGATCTGAAGCCTGGCGAACATGTCCTCGAAATCGGCTCAGGCTGGGGCGGGTTTGCTGAGTTCGCCGCCCGCGAAGTCGGCGCGACAGTCACGGGGCTGACGATTTCGCCGTCTCAGCTCGATTACGCCGGCGCCCGCATCCAGAAGCTCGGCCTCTCCGAGCGGGCGCGTTTCGAACTCAGGGATTATCGCGATGTCTCTGGCCGCTTCGATAAGGTCGCATCGATCGAAATGTTCGAGGCCGTCGGCAAGGAATACTGGCCGGCCTATTTCTCGAAAGTGCGAGATGTTTTGAAACCCGGCGGCGCGGCAGGCTTCCAGATCATCACCATCGCCGACCGCTTCTTCGACCACTATGCAAGCGGCGCCGATTTCATCCAGCGCTACGTGTTCCCTGGCGGCATGTTGCCGAGCCCTTCAAAACTTGCAGCGCATATTGGCGGCGCGGGACTCGATCTCAAAAGCGCGGCGAATTTCGGCGGCGATTATGTGCGCACGCTCCAGACATGGCGCGAACGCTTCGTCGCCGCCTGGAAGGACATTCAACGTCTAGGCTTCGACGCCCGCTTCTACAAGCTTTGGCGCTTCTATCTCAGCTATTGCGAAGCGGGATTCCGGGCCGGCACGACCGATGTCTGCCATGTGATGGCGAAAAGGCCGGCCTAATCGCGTTTTTCGCAACGCTTTTGCGCCACTGCAAGAATGGCCGCCTTGCGTCCGGCGACGTTTGACCAATGACGAAACCCGCGCGCAATGCGGCCGCGTATCAGTTCGCACCAAGATTATCCCCTCCACGCTGCAGTCTGCATTGCGTATTCCGCCGCCCCAGCTGCCACGCCTCGCAATCCCCCAAGGCCGGGATCGCGATCGTTAGCGGAAAGTTTGTTTACAGACGGGCGCAGCCCGCCCTAGCGTGATTGCGGGGAAATCAAACAAAGCGCCCGCGACGAAACGGGCCGAAGGACGAGGGGCGGCCGGTGTCATTCATTCTGTGCTTTTTGTGGTGGATTCTGCTGGGCGCATTGCTCGGCTGGCTTGCGAGCTGGGCGCTAGGGCGGCGGCGCCAGGCTGAAATTGTCTCGCAAATCGTCGAGAAGCCGATCGAGCACATCGTCGAGACGATTGTCGATAAGCCTATGCACCTTGCGCGTGTCGAAACCCTGGAAGAGGAAGCTGCGCTCGTTCCGGCGCTCCGCGAGGAAATCGCACTATTGCGCGCAATGGCGCCCGTCACGATTGAGAAAATCGTCGAACGGCCGGTCGACCGCGTCGTCAAAGAACGCGTTCCAGATACGCAGGCGATTGAAGAACGCGAAGCGCGCTTGCGCGACCTGCAGCGCCGTCATGACGCGCTGGAATCGGAGCTGGTTCGCCTGCGACGCGGTCCGGCGCCCGACATCGCCGCCGCCAGGGCTGCAGGCTTCTCCGTCAAGTCCGCGGAAGATCTGGAGATTATCGAGGGTGTCGGCCCGAAGATCGCTGAGCTTTTGCACAAAGAGGGCATTGCGACGTTTGCGCTTCTTGCCGACACGAGCCCGGCGACGATCAGGGACATTCTCGAACGCGCCGGCCCCAGCTTCAAAATCGCGGACCCCGCGACGTGGCCGGAGCAAGCGGACCTGGCTGCGCGCAACCGCTGGGGCCAGCTCAAGTCGTTGCAAGACGAACTCGTGGCTGGCGTGCGGGTCGCAATGTCTGATAGTGTCGCAGAAATCCGCGACCTCAAAGCGCAACTTTCCAAGAGGGACGAAGAACTGCGGCGCCTCAAGGAACCCGCCGCGATTGACACAGCGTCGGCGCGCGCCGCCGGTTTTTCGGTCAAGGGGCCATACGACCTCGAAGTTATTGAGGGCGTCGGCCCAAAGATCGCCGAGCTTCTCAACGGCAATGGCGTGAGAACCTTCTCTCAGCTCGCCGCCATGGCGCCCACGGACATTGAACCGATCCTCGACAAGGCCGGCCCGAGCTTCCGCATAGCCAAGCCCGATACCTGGCCCGAACAGGCGGACCTCGCCGCGCGAAACCATTGGCGTGCGCTGTTTCTGCTGCAGCAATCGCTGACCGGCGGCCCGCGCCAGGGGGGATGATCAAATGAACGAAACGACCTTCAACGGCAACATCCATGCCGGACGCGACAGGCTGCACCTGATCGTCGCCCTCCTTCTCGCCGCGCTGCTCCTGCTTCTGCCCCTACTGTTCAAGATCGGGCCGAATTCCTGGAAGACATGTGCCGCCGCCGCAGCGCCCGCCGCTGCAACGGCGCAAGCGGCCCCAGCCATCGCTCCAGCGCCTATCCCGACTATCGCGGCGCCGTCTGAGCTCGCTCACTCTCAGTCTGCGCCGGCTGCAGAACTTCCTGGGCCGACGCCGACATCGGCAATCACGGCCGAAGAGCCGCCGCCCGCAGCGCGAGTCTATTTCGGTCCTGACCGCCATGCTTTGCCGGGCGACATCGCAACGACGCTCGACAGCATCATCGCTTATCTGAAGCGCAATCCGGCGGCCAAGGCTGAACTCAAAGGGTTCCATGACCGGCGCGGCAAGGCTGACCACAACCGGGAACTCACCTATCGCCGCGCGACGAGCGTTTCTGACTACTTGATCGCCGCAGGCGTCGCGGCGGACCGTGTTCTTATCGCGCAACCTGTCGAATCGACGGGCTCAGGCGCGCATGCCGAAGCGCGGCGGGTCGAGGTCCACATTCTCCGCTGACGCGCGCATGCACAAGAGCAAGGCGGCCTGGAATGGCGCCTGGCGTTCGCGCCTGTCACCGCACGGCCGCATCGATCTTCAGCACGCCGAAGAATCCGTCGATCCGGCGGACGCGACCTAGTGCGTCGAATTCAACGGAGTCCATGCCGTCAACGAACGCCGCATCGTCCATGACGACGCGCCAATGATACCGTGCGCGGTTGTGATGGGCGTCGATCGCGCTCGTGCGCAGACAGCGCGCCTTCGGATAGCGCGCGCGGAATTCCAGAATCATCCCGAGAAACGCCGGCAGGCCGCGGACGGCGTAGTTCGGATCCACAAATTCGACGTCCGGTGAAACGGCCATAGCGACGGCATTCCCGATCTTCTGCGGGTCCGTTTCGTTCCAGGCGGTCAGAAGATGCGTGAGCGAAACGGGCTCCGTGTTCACATGAGTCTCCTTTTTGGCGGCGCGGCCGTAAAACAGAGCGCGCGTCGATGCGATCTCTTTACAAACCGCTAGTCGGTTTGTCAAAGCAAGGGCGCTCGACGCCTATCGGCCGATGCCGCAAACTGGCGGCCTTGGGGCCGCTTGCGAAACGGAGTGACTTCCCAAGCTATGGCGACGCAAGAGCAAAGACGGGCGGAGATGCGCGCGCGCCTTATCAAGGCCGCGCGAGAAGTCTTCTTGGAGAACAGCTTTGACGAGGCATCAACTGAAGTGGTCCTCGCAAAGGCGGGTGCGAGCAAAGGCGCGCTCTATCACCATTTCGACAGCAAGCAGGACCTCTTCGCCGCCGTCTTCGCGGCGGTTTCAGCCGAGGCGATCGCCCGCGCCGGCGCGAAGGCGCGCACGTCGAAAGCTTTGCCCGAGGCGCGCTTTACGGAGGCGTGTTTCCAATGGCTCAAAGCTGTCGAAACCGGCGAGGCGCGCGCGATCCTTATCGACCTTGGGCCGCGTGTCCTCGGCTTTGCACGCGCGCGGGACATCGAAGATGCGAATAGCCTCGCCGCCATGCGCGCGGCGGCTTTCGCGATGGGAGCGCCTTCTTCTTCTAAGACCGATGTTTCGATCCGCCTTCTCAACGCGGCGCTCGGCGAGCTTGCGCTCCTCAGGGCGCGCGACGGCCTTCCCAAAGACGCTGAAGCGCGGCGACTCATCTTGGCACTGATCAGGGCGCTGTTCAGACACGATGAATTGCAGGCGCCGTAGACGAGGGTCAGGCCGCAAGGCCTTCGAGCCAGACCTGATGCCAGCGCTCCATGCGGCCCGGAAACACAAACGCACCGAGGCGGGAAAGAACGCCTTTCTGTGTTTCTTCCGTCAGGATTCTACAGCCGCCCTCTCGGAGCGGCGTGATCAGCCACGTATGGCACGCGACAAGACCGGGCGTACGTGCGATCCAGGTGATGCGGCACGGCGGTTCGAAGGCGACGACCTCAGTCCGCAGCGAAACGCCGAACGTCCGCCAGCGGAAGGACGCGCCGCTGGAGAGATCATCGACGTCGCCATCGATCCGAACGTTCCGCGCATTGGCGTAGAATGCGGGCCAGTGCTTGGCGCGGATGAGTTTGCGCCAGATTTCCTCGGGACTGCGCACGCAGTCGAGCGCATTGACGACATGGACAGGGCACGCGTCAGGCGCAAAGCCGTCCGGCCAGGCGATGCCCGAATGCGGGTCCTGCGCCACGAACTGCGGCGTGCGCTACAGCAATTCGACGGCGACGCTTGTCGCCTCCCCGCCGCCGATGCACAGACTGGCGACGCCGCGCTTGCCGCCAGATTCTTTGAGCGCCTGGATCAGCGTCACGAGAATGCGTGCGCCCGATGCGCCGATCGGATGGCCGAGCGCAATGGCGCCGCCGCGGATGTTCATCCGCTCAGGCGCGATTTTCAGCTCGCGCATCACCGCCATCGGCACCACGGCGAAGGCCTCGTTCACTTCGAAGAGGTCGACATCGGCCGCGCGCCAGCCGACCCTGTCGAGAAGCTTTCTGATCGAATCGACGGGCGCTGTCGTGAACCATTCCGGCGCCTGCGCGTGCGTCGCATGGCCGACGATGCGCGCAAGCGGCTTTTCTGCGCGTGAGGCGCGGGTGATGACGAGCGCCGCTGCACCGTCCGAAATCGCGGAGGATGAGCCTGCGGTCACCGTGCCTTCTTTATCGAAGGCGGGCTTCAACGCCGGAATCTTGGCGGCGTCGACGAGCCCCGGCTTTTCATCGTCAAAGACGGTGACGGCGCCCTTCTTGCCCGCGACCTCGACCGGGATGATCTCGGCGCGGAAAGAGCCGCTCTTGATCGCGCCTTGTGCGCGCGTCACGGAGCGCATCGAGAATTCGTCCTGCTCCGCGCGGCTCATCTGCCATTCGCGCGCGCATTTTTCAGCGAAGACGCCCATCGAGGTGCGCTTCTTGTAGGCGTCTTCAAGCCCGTCATAGGCCATGTGGTCGAGAATCTCTCCGTGTCCGAACTTGATGCCCGTCCGCCCCGTCGGCAGGAGGTGCGGCGCATTGGTCATCGACTCCATGCCGCCGGCGACGATGACGGATGCTGATCCCGCCGCGATAGCGTCATGGGCCTGCATCACCGCCTTCATGCCCGAGCCGCAGACTTTGTTAAGCGTCACGCAGCCCGCTGAAGTCGGAAGCCCCGCCCCGATCGCCGCCTGCCGCGCCGGCGCCTGGCCGAGGCCCGCGGGCAAAACGCAGCCCATCAGAACCTCGTCGACCGCCTCGCCCTTGATCGCGGCGCGCTCAAGCGCAGCCTTGATCGAACGGCTTCCAAGCTCGGTCGCCGGAACGCCCTGGAATGCGCCCTGAAAATTCCCGATCGGGGTGCGGGCCATGCCCGCGACGACGACGTGGTCTTGCATAATGCCTCCCGGAATTGCGCGATTGTGCGCGATTTCTACGCCCCAAACTCTGTGCCGCCTAGGGACCGGCGCTCACGACTGCGTCACCATCCCCCGCCGCCGCCGCCCCCGCCGCCGCCGCCGGACGAGCCGCCTCCGCCCGAACCTGAAGATGAGGCGCTTTTCGGCAGCGACGCGCTGACGCCGCTCGCAAGGCTGGAGACGAGCGCGCTGTTGACGCCGGACAAGGACCTCCCCCCGCCATAGCGGCCGCTCGACCAGGCGGGACGATACTCGGCCGCCTCGCGCGGCATCAGCCTTTCAAAATGCTCCGTCCACGGCTTTTCGACGCCGAGCGCCACGGCATAGGGCAAGAAGCGTTCATAGCGCTCGACAGTCATGGGCGGCGGCGCGTCCGATCCGACTTGTGCAGCGTTGAGCTGCAGTTGCTCCGCAGTCTTGAGATAGAGCTTGAAGCCTTCGATCTCCGTGCGGATGGCCTGGCCTTTTTCGGTCGCGGCCGGAAGAAAATACGAAGCGGCGATCGCCATCGCGCCGAGAATTGCAACGCCGGCCGTGTGCAAAGTCGTCCATTCGACGACGAGATTCGCCGCCGCGATGACGGCCCCGACCGTCAGGATGACGGCGAAGAGCAAGAAGCCCGTATTCCATTTGAAGTAGGGCGCGCCATAAGCGGCGCCGATCCGGCGCTGAAAATTCTGGTGGGCTTTGGTCACCGTCGCATTGTAGTCGCCCCCAAAGGTCAGCGTGTCGCCCGAGGCGAAAAGGTCGGTCTCAAGGGCGCGATCTTCGGGGCCAGGCACGCTTCCCTCAGCCAGTCGCGTCAATGTCGTCTTTCGTTCCTTGTCAGCGTCGATCTTCAAACGCTTGTGCACAGCGAGATTGAAGATCGACGCAATGAACGCGTCATTGCCCGCAACGCCGCGGTTGTAGACATGATGCACGGCGGCGGGCGAGTAGCCGTCGGGCGCGGCATATCGCGGAAAGACCGGCCCCTTCGCCGGGTCGCGTCCGAACCGTGTCCAGATGAGCCCATAAAAGAGGCTAATGAGCCCGGCCGCGCCGCCGAGCAGCAGGAGAGACAAGTTTCGCACCCACCATTCGCCGCGCGCATCAGCAGGAGACGGCGGATCGACGACGCCTTTTGAGAAGGCGACAGCGACCGTCATTCCCTCCCGCGCTCCCAAGGGGCGCGTGGCGACGAAATCGTGCGCGCCATCTATAAAAGCGTACCGATAATCCTTGCCCGTCTCACCCTCGCCGCCAGTGTAGCCTGCGACTTTGGTGGCTGACGCGCCGCCAGGCAGTCGGATGCGCGCCTCGGCGTGTTCGATGGGGAACGCCCAGAAGTTACCGGTCGCGTTCCAATAGACCTCGTCGTGACCGTCGAAATAGCGAATCTGGTTCTTCACCGCATACGCGATCACATAAGCATGTTGTCCAGCATCAAGGAACTTGTCTTCGTCGCCGATCCGGATGCGGAAGGCGTTGCCTTCCTTCTCGACGGCATAAGGCTCACGCCGCCCGTCCCGCTCCACACGGACCACGTCATAAGCATAAGGGTATTTCGTTGCGTCCTTGAGATAGAAGCGCGGCAGATCACGGTAGATGCCGCGCCGGATTTCATAGCCTTGCGAGACGACGCCGATTGTCTCGGTGACGACGATATCGCCGTCCCTCTCGACGTCGATGGCGACGTCAAATCGTGTGATGCGCTCCGCCTCCTGCGCCATCACGGGCGGCGCCACGAGGAAGACCAACCAGACGACGAGCAGACGAATCGTTTTCATCGGCCTTCTCCGCCAGCGACGGAAGGAGCCGCGCGGTCGCCCTTCCCGATTTCGAAATAGGTGCGCGCGCCGAATCCAAACGCCGAAGCGACGAAATTGGAGGGCACGCTCGCGACCAGCGTGTTCAACTCGCGTACGGCGCCGTTGTAAAAGCGCCGCGCCATTTCGATTTTGTCCTCGGTGTCTGCAAGCGCGCGTTGCAAGGCCAGAAAGTTGTCGCTCGCTTTGAGTTCGGGATAATTTTCGGCGAGCGCGACGATGCGGCCGAGGGGCCTTGCAAGCGCTGTCTCCGCCACGCCCCGCGCACGCGGATCGTCGCCCGCCGCCAGCGCCGCGCTGCGCTTTGCGGCGATCTCCTCGAACAGGGCGCGCTCATGGGCGGCGTAGCCTTTCACTGCGGCGACAAGCTGGGGGACGAGATCGGCGCGCCGCTTCAACTGCACGTCGATATCGGCCCACCCGTTATCAGTGAGCTGACGCTTGCGCACCAGCATATTGAATATGACGGCGACGATGATCGCGACCAGGAGCGCCGCGCCGAGCAATAGTCCGAATCCGGTCAATGGAGCCTCCCGCCTTGGGGCCCATTTTGCGCGCGTTTGCACCCGCGTTCAATCGCCGTCGGCCCTAGCGGAAGAAGACCAGTTTGACCGCCATAGCGGCGAGGGCGGCGTAAACCACGAATTTGATGAACGGTGCGCCCTTGGCGATCGCGGCGCGGGCGCCGATCCAGCCTCCGAACGCGTTGCCCGCCGCGAGCGCGAGGCCGGCGTCCCAAGCGATCTTCACACTCGACGCGAAGACGGCGAGAGCCACGATCGAGAACATCAGCGTAATGAACACCTTGTGCATATTCGTGCGGACAAGGTCGAGGCCCATCACGCGGTAGAGGATCGGCATCAAGATGAAGCCGACGCCGATCTGAATGAAGCCGCCCCACAGTCCTGCGCCGAACATGAGGATATGCCCGAGAAGGACGTTGCGAGGCTCCGCAGAGGCGCTGCCGGCCGGCTTGTCCGCGCCAGTCGCCATCACTACGCCGACACCGACCAGTACAAGCGCGAGCACGCGGTCGAACCAGGCGCCGTCGAGCGAAACGCCGGCTCTCGCGCCGAAATACGCCCCGACGCTCGCGACGGCGCCGAGGCTCAGCGAAAGCTTCAGATCGCCAAAACCCTTGCGGAAGAACTCTGCTACCGCCGTCACATTTTGCGCGATGATCGCGATCCGGTTCGTGCCGTTCGCGACCGGCCCCGGCAGTCCGAGAAAGACCATGACCGGCACGGTGAAGATGGATCCGCCGCCGGCGAGCACATTCACCCAACCCGACACGAAGCCGGCGAAGGCGAGAAGCACGAGCTGCCAAGGTTCGAGCGCGTATCCCAAACCGCGCGGCCTATTTCGAATCCGGGGTCTTGTTCGTGATGAGGCCTCTTGCGGCGAAGGGCGCTGGCGCGTCTGGCGTAAAGGAAACCATCGTCACATCGCGCACGCCGTAAGGGAGGCCCATCGAGCCTACACCAGCGTCGCCGGCCGCATTAAGCCGCCAGAGATTGGGAGCGCCGCCGTCTAGGAAATCCTGATTAAGCGTGAACGGTTCGGTATCGCCGTGAATGACGAGGACAGGCTTGCCAAAGTCCACGGCAGCATTGCGCAGAGCCGCGCGAATTTGCAGGAAGGCGTCGCACTTGTAAGCGTCTTCGACGGCCATCTCGCATCGTACACCGACGAAATTGCGCGTTTCCGTGGGATCAGCCTGCATGGCGACGACGAGCGCCGCAGCCCCTTCTGACTGGGCCGACGCAACCGCCTCCTTCAGCCATTCCAGGGCCAGGGCTTCTCGCGTTCGCGCCGCGTCCCCGGCAAGGTCCGGCGAGTCGCCCTGGACGAAGCCCCACCCGTTTGCCGTGCCGACGAAATGGAGCGTGACGAAGCGGATTTTTTTGTCCGCCCACGTTGCATTTTCAGGCGCGCCGTCCTGATTGCGCCAGTCGAAACGCTGGGCGCCGGCCGGCGGACCTGAAAAGTAACGCGCCCGCAAAGTATCGAGGCGGCCGAGTTCCGACATGGGCGCGCCGGTCGAAGGATCATTGTTGCGGTCGCAATCCGTCCACTCATTGTCGCCGGGCGTATAGAACACAGGCGCTGGCTCCAGCGACTCAACAAGACGCGCGAAGGCGTCGTCCGCCTCCCCGTCGCATGGCGCCCTGCCGCCTTTGAAATCGCCAAGGTGGATCACGAAGTCCGGCTTCAATGCGTTGATCTTCGGCGTCGCGGCGGCAAGTAATGCCTCGTCCTCCGGTCCGTAAGGCGTGTCGCCGATGACGATGAACCGCAGCGCGGACTGCGCCGTCTTCGACGATCTCTCCTCAGTCGCGCAGCCCGCCAAGACCGCTGCTGCGCTCAATGCCAGCCAGAAACGCATGTCGTTATCCCCGCAGATCCCTCGCCCCACTTATGCGGCGCGCGGGGCGGAACGGCAACTGAACACACCGCCCAAAGAGATGCTCAAGCAGCGAGCCGTTGCGGCGGCGGCGCATCGTCAAGCTCATTCGCTTGGACATCGACATCGCGAAGCGGCGCCTCACGAACAGCCTGAGGCCGTTCGGCGGAATTCGGACCAGTTGCGCCGAGGGTCCTCGCCAGGGCCCTATCAAGGGTCGGCGTCTCGAAAACGAATCCCGCGCGCAAAGCCTTTTCCGGGTGGACATGTTGACCGCCCAGCAGGAGTTCGTCTGCGAAAGCGCCTAATGCCTTGCTGAGCGGCCAGGCCGGAATGGGGAGAAAGGCGGGTCGGCCGAGCGCGCGCCCGAGCACGCGCGTGAATGTCCGGTTGTCGGCCGCCTCTGGCGCGACCGCGTTGACGGGCCCGGACAGCGCTTCGTTGCGGATAGCATAAATGATGAGGCGCACGAGGTCGTCGAGACCGATCCAGCTCATCATCTGACGCCCATTGCCAATGGGGCCGCCGAGGCCGAATTCGAAGGGCGTCAACAGCTTGGCGAGAAGGCCGCCTTGATGGCCGAGCACGAGGCCGATGCGCAGACGCACGGTTCTGACGCCATGGATTTCCATGCTGCGGGCGGCAGCCTCGACGGCCGCGCAACTCTCAGCGGAGAAGCTCCCCGCCGCCGCCGCGTCTGCCTCGCTAAGCGGCCCGTCTTCGCGCACGCCGTACCAGCCGACAGCGCTCGCTGCGATAAAGACGGCCGGGCGCTCCTTCAGACGGGCCACGAGACCGACGAGCCGGCCTGTCAGGCTGACGCGGCTTTCGACGATCCGCCGCCGCTTTTTCTCCGTCCACAGACCGTCGGACACTGGCTCGCCCGCTAGGTGCACGATCGCGTCGAGGCGCGCGTCGTTCGGGATCTGATCAAGGTCCGTCACAATCCGGATCGGCGCCGGTAGAGCCTCCGCTTTGCGCCGGTCGCGCGTGAGCGCCGTGACATCGTGACCTGCCGCGACGAGGACTTCGACCAGCCGCTTCCCGACAAAGCCTGTTGCGCCGGTGATGAGCACATGGCTGCCGGCCTTCAGCCCGAAGGCGAGATGTGCGGGCGCCTTCTCGTCGAGCCGCCGCGCACGCGCGGACGCCGCAATATCCCTTGCGCCGAAGAGCGCCGTCGCTGCGGCCGCTGCCGCGCATAGCCAAGCGAAGAGTCCTGTGTCCGCGGGCTCCAGCGTTGTCGGCGCCGCCGCCCAGTCGACAAGGACAGGCGTTATCAGGACGAGGATCGCGCCATAGTTCAGGGCAAGGAGCGTGTGCAGTACGCGCTCGGTCGGCGGCAGTTTGCGGGAGCGGTCTTCCTCGACGAAATCCCAGAGCGTGATGACGATTTCGAGCGCGAGCGCCGCCAGCAGGGCCATGGCAGCGGCGCCCTTCGGTTCGAATAAGCCGATGACGACGAAGATCGCCGCGTAGAAAAAGTTGCGCACGCCATGCAGTTTGAGCTCGAGGCGCTGCGAGGCGCGCCAGGCGAGGCGCTCCGTAAACTCGTGGTGCAAGAGCGTATCTGCCGCGCCAAAGAAAATCTGAAGGGAAATGAGGGCGATCAGGAGCGGGTCAGTCATGGCGAGCCTCCTCCATATCGGTGAACACCGTCGTCTGTTCGATCAGAAGACCGAACCGCGGATGCGTCAGCGTCAAAGTGAAAGCGAAAGCGCGGTCGCCGAGGTCATGATGCCCTATGACCATGGCGCCCGGCGCGAGCGCGTCGGGAATGCGAATGCGGCGTCCAAACAGCGTGAGGAAATAGCCGGCGCTGCGAAAGAAGAGCGCGCCGCCGGCGACGGAGAGGTTGAGCGCCATGGAAACGCCGCCGCCGACATGCTCCTCAAGCCCGGTCGGCCCCCCGAATGTCTTCACGGAATTGACCGTCTGCGGAAGGCCGGCGCCACGAGCATAGAGCCGCGTCCAGATTTGTCCGTTGCCGGAGGGGTGCTCAGTCACCGCAACGACCGCGGGCTTGGCTTCGGACCTTGCATCGAGCGGCAGAGGCGCGCCGATCACGCGCGCCGCCTGGCAGAGAAGGCGGCCGAGGCGGCTCACCCGCAATTGCGTGGTGACGCCGCGATAAATCATGCTTTGCCCGCCGCGTACTTTCAGGGCGAAGCGGCGGCGCGTCGTTTCCGGCAGGCTGAGCCACTCGGCGTCTTTGAGGAGGCGCCGGAAGCGGTCTTCCTCAGCCAAGCGCTGCGGCGCGGCGCCGGCATCGGCGGCGCCCTCATTGAAGTTCGTTCGAGAATGTTCAAGCAACGGCGTTTGCATGGGACGCCTCCGGCTTAGGTCGGTTTCAAGTCTTCTTCTTCAGGAAGGGCGCTAGGAGTTCGACCGCCCGCGCCCCAAGGCGGATAAGCGGCAGGAGTTGCGACTTCGGCATGGCGCTGATCTGTCCGTACCAATCATTCAGTGTACTGACCAGCTCTTGCAGCTCGCCGAGTCGCGCGACGGCCGCGGGCGATGCGGCGGGGTCGTTCTTAGCTTCGGCAAGGCAGGAAGACAGCACAGTGGAGGCGGGATCGAACTCCCGCGCTTTGCGCATCGCGGCGATTTTCGACACCATCTCCCAGACATCGCCTTCCGCCTCGAAATGATCGCGCCGGTCGCCGAGCACCGGCGTGCGGCGGACCAGTCCCCAGCCCATCAGGTCCTTGAGGGAGTTGGAAACGTTGGAGCGCGCAATCCCGAGACGTTCGGCGATCGCTTCCGCCGTCAAAGGACCGTCGCTGACGAGGAGCAGGGCGTGGATCTGCGCGACAGACCGGTTGACCCCCCAATCGCCGCCCATATCGCCCCAATGCAGGATGAAGCGCTGGATGGCGGGGCTCAGGCCAACGGGAATCTCTGTGATTTCTGTCATGACAGAAATATCAGATTTATCGGACCGGATGTCAAGGACTCAGGTTTATGCGCAGTCGTCCCTGCACAAGTCGGGAACGACGCTTTGGTTGATCGTGGGCAAAGACCCACCCAACGATCAGAAAATCCGATCAGTAACGCCCTTGTTTCCCACGTTCGTATTGAGCGACGCAAAACCTCGTGCAATTCAGAGGGCGGGTCCCACGCATGGCTCAGATTACGGACCTGATTGATCGCGCCGAACGTTTTGCGGGCCGGAGCGGTCTGTCGTTATCGACAGTCTCAAGGAAGCTCCTCAATGACGGGAAAGGCCTCAACCGGCTCAAGAATGGTGGTCAATGCACGCTCCGGACGCTCGACGAAGCACTGCGGCGGCTCTCCGATCTCGAAAGACAACACGGCGCGTCGAGGCAGCCTGTGACCGCCGCTGCCGATGCCACGCTTCGCACGATGACGCATCTTGATCGCCTCGAAGCTGAAGCGATCCATGTCATGCGTGAGGTCGCTGCCGAGGCGGAAAACCCGGTCATGCTCTATTCGATCGGCAAAGATTCCTCGGTGATGCTCCATCTCGCCTTGAAGGCCTTCTATCCGGCCAAGCCCCCCTTCCCGTTCTTGCATATCGACACGACCTGGAAGTTCCGCGAGATGATCACTTTCCGGGACAATCTTGCCCAAAAGCTTGGTCTAGAACTTCGCGTACACATCAATCGCGAGGGCCTTGCGCAAGGCATCGGCCCGTTCACGCATGGTTCGGCAATTCACACCGATGTGATGAAGACCCAGGCGCTGCGCCAGGCGCTTGACGCCGGCAAGTTCGACGTGGCCTTCGGCGGCGCGCGGCGCGACGAGGAAAAATCACGCGCGAAAGAACGCATCTTCTCGTTCCGGTCTGCGAACCATCGCTGGGATCCTAAAAATCAGCGCCCAGAGCTTTGGAACGTCTACAACACGCGCGTCCGCAAGGGCGAATCGATCCGGGTTTTTCCGCTGTCGAACTGGACCGAACTCGACATTTGGCAATACATCTTGCGCGAGAAGATTGAGATTGTCCCTCTCTACTTCGCCGCAGAACGCCCCATCGTCGAACGAGACGGCGCCATCATCATGGTCGATGACGACCGGATGCCGCTCGCCAAAGGCGAAACGCCGAAGCGCGAATTCGTCCGCTTCCGGACGCTTGGCTGCTATCCGCTCACGGGCGGCGTGCGCTCCCGCGCTGCGACCTTGCCCGAGATTATCCAGGAAATGCTCCTGACGACGACCTCAGAACGCCAGGGCCGCGTCATCGACCATGACCAGGCAGCCTCCATGGAGAAGAAAAAGCAGGAAGGCTACTTCTAATGGCCCACGCCGCCGCAACCGCCCAGAACGACGTCGTCGCCTATCTCGAGGCGCACGAGAAAAAGTCGTTGCTGCGCTTCATCACCTGCGGGAGCGTCGACGACGGCAAGTCGACGCTGATCGGGCGTCTGCTCTTCGACACCAAGCTCATCTATGACGACCAGCTGAAAGCCCTTGAAGGCGACAGCCGCAAATTCGGCACGCAAGGCGAAAAGCTCGATCTCGCCCTGCTCGTCGACGGGCTTGCGGCGGAGCGCGAACAGGGAATCACGATCGACGTCGCCTATCGCTTCTTCTCGACTGAGAAGCGCAAATTCATCGTCGCGGATACGCCGGGTCACGAACAATATACGCGCAACATGGCGACCGGCGCCTCCAGCGCCGACCTCGCTGTCATCCTCATCGATGCGCGCAAGGGCGTGCTCACGCAGACGCGCCGGCATTCCTATATCGTGTCCCTGCTCGGCATTCGTCATGTCGTCGTCGCCGTCAACAAGATGGACCTCGTCGGCTGGTCAAAAGAAGCTTTCGCCAAAATAGAAGCGGACTATCGCGGTTTCGCCGCTAAGCTCGGCTTCCAGTCCATCGTCTGCGTACCGATCTCCGCGCTCGACGGCGACAACATCGCAACGAAAAGTCCTAGATCTTCCTGGCATCAGGGGCCGGCGGTCCTCCCCTATCTTGAGACCGTCGAGACCGAGGCGCGCCTCGCCGACCAGCCGATGCGCTTTCCTGTGCAGTGGGTGAACCGGCCCAATCTCGATTTCCGCGGGTTTGCCGGCACGCTGGCATCGGGGATTGTCCGGCCTGGCGATGAAATCGCCGTCACGCCGTCTGGCAAACGCAGCCGCGTAAAGCGCATCGTGACGGCAGACGGCGACCTTTCGGCCGCAGGCCCGCATCAGGCCGTCACCCTGACCCTCGAAGACGAAATCGACGTAAGCCGCGGCGACGTCATCAGCCATGCGCGCGCACCCGCAGAGCAATCTGATCAATTCGCGGCGCACCTCCTTTGGATGCATGAAGACGCGCTGATGCCGGGCCGCCAGTATCTATTCAAAATGGCGAACCGCACGGTGCCGGCGACGATCACCGACCTCAAGCACAAGGTCAACGTCAACACGCTGGAGCAGATGCCCGGCAAGACTTTGGATCTCAACGAGATCGGCTATTGCAATCTTTCGACCAGCGCGCCGATGGCGTTTGACCCGTATACGGAGAACCGCGCGACGGGCGGGTTCGTTCTCATCGACCGGCTCAGCAACGCTACGGTCGGCGCAGGCATGATCGCCTTTTCGCTGCGCCGCGCCGAAAACGTGCACTGGCAGAGCCTTGATGTTGATAAGGCCGCACGCGCATCCCTCAAACACCAGCGCCCGTGCGTGCTGTGGTTCACGGGCCTTTCGGGATCCGGCAAGTCGACGGTCGCAAACCTCGTCGAACGGCGCCTGCTGGATCTCGGCCGCCACACCTATCTGCTCGACGGCGACAATGTGCGCCACGGCCTCAATCGCGATCTCGGCTTCACGGCGGCCGATCGCGTCGAGAACATCCGGCGCGTCAGCGAGACCGCCAAGCTCATGACAGACGCCGGCCTCATCGTCCTCGTCTCGTTCATCTCGCCTTTCGTCAGCGAACGGAGGATGGCGCGCGAGGTGATGCCGGAAGGCGAGTTCATCGAGATCTACGTCTCGACGCCGCTTGAAGAGTGCGAAAAGCGCGATGTCAAAGGGCTCTACGCCAAAGCGCGGCGCGGCGAGATCAAGAATTTCACCGGCATAGACAGCCCCTACGAGCCGCCGGCCGACCCCGAACTCGAATTCGACACCTCGAAGATATCGGCAGAGGACGCCTCCGAACGCATCGTCGCCTATCTCCGCCGCGGCGGATATCTGTCGCCGCCTTGAGAGTGACAAGCCGGTGATGCGGCGAGTCCGTTACGGGGGTCCGCGGCGCGTAACGGTTATTGACCCGCCCCCGCGGCGCCTCTATATCCCCCGCTTCACGCCTGCCGGACCCGTCCGACAGGCGTTTCTGCGCCGGGTCCATAAGCCCGACGCCATGTCTGGTCAGGGCCCATAGCTCAGTTGGTAGAGCAACTGACTTTTAATCAGTAGGTCGATGGTTCGAATCCATCTGGGCTCACCAACAAAATCAATGGCTTAATGGTTTATGGTTTGTCTGCCGAGAGGGTCGAGCTACCACTGAGCTACCAGACGGAACAAATGCGGCAGCCCGACCGCTGGCCCTCAGGAACGTTCTCTGAGCAGCCCCCCCGAGTGCGCAGTCAGGTACAATGATCTATTGAGCCACTGCGGTGGGAGTGATGATCTTGGGAATTATACCGCCTCTCGCTGATTGAGACTCATTTTTGGGATTCCCAAGGGTCGCGAA
>CAZDRH010000008.1:0-133166 GCA_964507915.1 uncultured Caulobacterales bacterium | reverse complement strand
GTCGGCGAGCGCACGCGCGAGGGCAACGACCTCTATCACGAGATGATCGAGTCGGGCGTCAACAAGGACCCGCACAAGACGGGTTCGGCCGCCGGCTCCAAATGCGCGCTGATCTACGGCCAGATGAACGAGCCGCCGGGCGCGCGGGCGCGCGTCGCGCTGACAGGCCTCACCGTCGCCGAGCATTTCCGCGACCAGGGCCAGGACGTGCTCTTCTTCGTCGACAACATCTTCCGCTTCACGCAAGCGGGCTCCGAAGTGTCGGCGCTGCTCGGCCGTATCCCGTCGGCGGTCGGCTATCAGCCGACACTCGCGACAGACATGGGCCAGTTGCAAGAGCGCATCACGACGACGACCAAAGGTTCGATCACCTCGGTGCAGGCGATCTACGTGCCCGCCGACGATTTGACCGACCCCGCGCCGGCGACGTCCTTCGCCCACCTCGATGCGACGACCGTGCTCAACCGCGCAATCTCCGAAAAGGGCATCTATCCCGCCGTCGATCCGCTCGACTCAACCTCGCGCATTCTCGATCCGCGCATCGTCGGCGAAGAGCACTACAAGGTCGCGCGCGGCGTCCAGACGATCCTTCAGCGTTACAAGGCGCTGCAGGACATCATCGCCATTCTCGGCATGGACGAATTGTCGGAAGAAGACAAAACGATCGTCGCGCGCGCCCGCAAGGTCGAGCGCTTTCTGTCGCAGCCTTTCGACGTTGCTCAGGTTTTCACGGGCTTCCCGGGCATCCAGGTGCCGGTCGCCGACACGGTGCGCTCGTTCAAGGGCCTCATCGAAGGCGAATACGATCACTTGCCGGAAGCGGCGTTCTATATGGTCGGCTCCATCGAACAGGCGATCGAAAAGGCGCAAAAGCTCGCGGAAGCGGCGTAGGCAAGAGCGCGCGGCCGTCCTTCGAGGCTCGCTTGCGCTCGCACCTCAGGACGAGGTCCCGACACGTGGGGCATTCGTCACAAGACAAGACCTCATCCTGAGGCGCCCGGCGCAAGCCGGGCCTCGAAGGATGGGAAACGGAAAGAACGGAAACGATGCCCAAACTCCACTTCACGCTCGTCTCGCCGGAACGCCAGGTGATGGCGGAGGATGTCGATCAGGTCGATCTTCCGGGCGCGGAAGGCATGATGGGCGTTCTCGCCGACCATGCGCCGTTCATGACCGCGCTCGCGCCGGGCGTCGTCGTCATCAGGAACGGTGCGGAGACGACGCGCGTCTTCGTGCGCGGCGGCTTTGCGGACATCACGCCGGCGGGCCTCACGATTCTCGCCGAAGAGGCTGTGCCGGTGAAGGAGCTCAGCGCCGCCAAGATCGCTGAGCGCATCAAGAACGCCGAGCAGGACCTCTCCGACAACGATGTCATGCCTGAGACCCGCATCCTCGCGGAGCGCGAATTGCGTGAGCTGAAGGAATTGCAGGCGGCGCTGTAGCGGCGCTATTGCGCGTCCGCGCTGAATTGCAGGATGCTCACTGCTGTTGGGTGGAGAGACAGTGATGTGGCGCTTGGCGGCGGCGCTTACCGCGTTGATTCTGGCGTCGTGCGCTCCGAAGGACGATACACAGCCCATGCGCAACCCCATCGGCTACGTCGAGGTACCGGCGACTGACATGGAACGGGCGGTTGCTTTCTATGAGGCCGTTCTGGGTTTCGATCTTGAGCGCCGAACGGTCGACGGTTACGACATGGCGCTTTTTCCGTATACGGATGGCGCTCCTGGCGCGACGGCTGCCCTCGCCAAGGGCGATGTCTATCAGCCAACCAAGGCGGGTCCCATCGTCTATTTTTCGGTCGATTCGATCGACGATGTGCTGAAGCGCGCCAGGGCCGCCGGCGCGCGCGTGCTTTACGAAAAGAAGAATGTCGGCGCTTTCGGCTTCGTCGCGGAAATTGAAGACAGCGAAGGCAACCGCATCGCGCTCAGCGAAGCCGCGCAGCCCTGAAGCGCTTTTATTCCGAAAAAACCGAGCGGCGCTTCTTGTCCGCTTTTACACGAGCCACGCGCCTCGAGAGCTCCGCCTATTCGTCGTCGCCCTCGTCTTCGACGACGAGGTCGTCTTCGACCGCCTCGGCGCCTTCCGCAGCCGGTTCCTCAGGCAGAACGCGTTCAGCAAGCCGCGTGTCGAGATAGCGCTCTGACGCGCCGATCATCTGCTCGGCATGGGCGTCGAGCGTAAAGAAGTGATCCGCCCCCGGGATGACCTCGAAGTCGATCTTGCGGCCCTTCTGGGTGCGCGTGCGCTCGACCATGGTCTTGGTTTCTTCCGGCGCGCAGACCTTGTCGAATTCGCCATGCACGACGAGTCCTGAAGACGGGCAGGGCGCCAGAAACGAGAAGTCATAAAGATTGGCCGGCGCCGAGATCGACAGGAATCCGGCGATCTCGGGTCTGCGCATCAGAAGTTGCATGCTGATCCAAGACCCGAACGAGAAGCCGGCGACCCAGGCGAAGGGCGCGGCGGGGTTCAGCTGCTGCAGATAATCGAGCGCGGTCGCGGCATCCGCGAGTTCGCCCTGGCCCTGGTCATACTCGCCCTGGCTGCGCCCGACGCCGCGGAAATTGAACCGCAGGATCGAGAAGCCCTTCCGCCCAAAGAGGTTGTAAAGCTCGTAGCAGACGCGATTGTTCATCGTGCCGCCGAACAGGGGGTGCGGGTGCAGGACCAGCGCGACGGGCGGCGCCTCGCCGCGACCCCGCTGATAACGCCCCTCAATGCGCCCGGCTGGGCCCGTGAAAATCACCTCAGGCATGTCGTCTCAAACCCTGTCTGACTAGTATCGTCGCGCCGCGGCCCGAAACGCACCGTGCGGTGCGTCGCCATCCATAGTTGACTATTTTTGTCGGATTTCCTACGTGCACTCGAAGGCGCGGCCTATACCACGTTTTCGGCTGAGTGGAAGCGCGAGGGCATTGATGAAGCTGACGACAAAAGGGCGTTACGCCGTGACGGCGATGACCGACCTTGCCGCCCATGCCGGCGGCGCGCCTGTTGGGCTCGGCGACATCGCCGTGCGCCAAGGTATTTCGCTCGCCTATCTTGAACAGATTTTTGCGCGCCTGCGCCGCGCGGGGCTTGTCGTCAGCGCGCGCGGTGTCGCCGGCGGCTACGCGCTCGCCCGCAGCGCGCGCGACATCCGCATCGCGGATGTCATCGAGGCGGCGGATGAGGAGATCAAAACGACGGCCTGCGAGCGCGAAACGGGCGTGTCGTGCCAGGGCGGCGCGACGCGCTGTTTGACGCACGACCTCTGGGATGAACTCGGCCGACAGATCGAACTTTTCCTCAACGCGGTGACGCTCGAAGATGTGCTGGAGCGCCGCGTCGCTGGAGTCGCTGCGGTGAACGCGCCTGCCGGCGCGCGCCGGCCTGTGCTGGAGCGCGCATAATGACCGCGCGCGTCTATCTCGACCACAACGCGACCTCGCCTGTCCGTCCGGAAGTCATCGCCGCCGTCGCTGAGACCATGGCCTCTGTCGGCAATTCTTCTTCCGTACACGCCGAAGGCCGCGCCGCGCGCGCGGTCATGGAAGAGGCGCGCGAAAAACTGCGGGCGCTCGTCAACGCGCCGGTCAACGGCGTCATCTTCACGAGCGGCGGCACGGAGGCGATTCACTACGCCCTACATGGCCTTGCCCGAAAAGGAGCAATCAAGCGGATTTTCGCAAGCGCCATCGAACATGCAGCCGTGCCCTCGAATGCGGCGACGACGGGTCTTCCGGTCGAGACGATTCCGGCGCGTGCGGACGGTCTCGCCGATCTCGACTGGCTGAGGGCGCGCCTCAAAACCTATGATGCGGCGCGCGAGGGCGGATTCCTCGTTTGCCTCATGGTCGCCAACAATGAGACGGGCGCCGTGCAACCCGTCGCCGAAGCCGCCGAGATTGCGCATGATGCGGGCGGGCTTCTCTTTGCGGACGCCGCGCAGTCCGTCGGCAAGATTCCGGTGAATTTCTTCACGCTCGGCGCGGACCTTATGGCGTTGACGGCGCATAAATTCGGCGGGCCGATCGGCGTCGGCGCGCTGATCGCAGGACCCAATCTGCCGCTCGATCCTGTCATGCGCGGCGGCGGCCATGAAATGAACCGCAGAGCCGGCACGTCGAATGTTCCAGCGCTCGCGGGTCTTGGGGTCGCCGCAGAGCTTGCGCGCGACAGCCTCGCCAAAGCGGCCTTTATCGCTGCCTTGCGCGACCGCATGCAGGCGGCGGCCGAAGCGGCGGGCGCGACGGTCTGGGCGAAGGGCGTGGCGCGCCTTCCCGGCACGCTCTCTTTGTCGGCGCCCGGATTTTCCTCGCAAACCCAATTGATGGCGCTCGACCTTGCCGGGATCGCCATTTCATCGGGGTCGGCCTGCTCCTCGGGCAAGACCAAGCCAAGCCATGTGCTGCTCGCCATGGGAGCGGACGAGATGCTCGCGGCCTGCGGCATTCGCGTGTCGCTCGGCTGGAACTCTACGGAAGACGACGCCGACGCCTTCTGTCGCGAATGGCCGTCGGCTTACGCCCGCGTGAAAACGAGGGCGGCGTGATGAGCGTTTATGCAGTCGCTCAGTTCAAGATTCATGACCGCGCACGTTACGATATTTATGCGGCGCACTTCATGGGCGTGTTCCAGAAATTCAAGGGAACGCTCCTTGCCGCCGATTTCGCGCCGAAGACTCTGGAAGGGGTCTGGGACTACGACCGCCTCGTGCTGATGTCGTTTCCGGACAAGACGGCGTTTTACGACTGGGCGCGCTCTCCCGACTATCAGGCGATAGCGACGGATCGCGTCGCGAGCGCCAAGGGCGTCGTGCTCCTGACGGAGGGGCTCTCATGAGCGAGCCCCGCATCGAACAAGCGACCATCGACGCCGCAAGGGCGCTCGAAACCTACAAATACGGCTTCACGACGGACATAGAGTCGGAAAAGGCCCCGAAGGGCCTTTCGGAAGACACCGTTCGTTTCATCAGCGCCCGGAAGGAAGAGCCGCAATGGATGCTCGACTGGCGGCTTGAGGCGTTCCGCCGCTGGACGAAGATGGAAGAGCCGACCTGGGCGATGGTTTCCTATCCCGCCATCGACTACCAGGACCATTATTACTATTCCGCGCCGAAGACGGGCGCGAAATACAAGTCGCTCGACGACGTTCCGCCGGAAATCCTGCGCGACTTCGAAAAGCTCGGCATTTCTCTGAAAGAAACGGGCGCGCTGCTGGGTGTCGAAGGCGCGCCCAAGGTCGCCGTCGACGCTGTCTTCGATTCGGTATCGGTCGCGACGACCTTCCGCGAGGAGCTTTCCAAGGCCGGCGTCATCTTCATGTCGATGTCGGAGGCGATTCGTGAGCACCCCGAGCTCGTCCGGAAGTATATCGGCACCGTCGTTCCGGTGACGGACAATTTCTTTGCGACGCTCAATTCGGCGGTCTTCTCGGACGGCACCTTCGTCTATGTGCCGCCGGGCGTTCGGTGTCCGATGGAGCTCTCGACCTATTTCCGCATCAACGAGGCGAATACGGGTCAATTCGAGCGCACACTGATCGTCGCCGCGCCGGGGAGCTATGTCTCCTATCTCGAAGGCTGCACGGCGCCGATGCGCGACGAGAACCAGCTCCACGCCGCCGTCGTCGAACTCGTCGTCGAGGATGACGCCGAGATCAAATACTCGACCGTGCAGAACTGGTATCCCGGCGACAAGGACGGCAAGGGCGGCATCTATAATTTCGTGACGAAGCGCGCGGATTGCCGCGGCAGGAACTCAAGAGTCTCGTGGACGCAAGTCGAGACGGGCTCGGCGATCACCTGGAAATATCCCTCCTGCGTGCTCAAGGGCGACAATTCATCCGGCGAGTTCTATTCCATCGCCGTGACGAACAATCATCAGCAGGCGGACACCGGCACCAAGATGATCCATCTTGGCAAAAACACGAAGAGCCGCGTCGTCGCCAAGGGCATTTCCGCCGGCAAGTCCAACTCGACCTATCGCGGGCTCGTCAGCGTGCACCGCAACGCGTCGGGCGCGCGCAATTTCACGCAGTGCGACTCGCTTCTCATCGGCGCCGCCTGCGGCGCGCACACGATTCCCTATATCGAATCGAAGAATCCCGCCGCCATCCTCGAACATGAGGCGACGACCTCGCGATTGTCGGAGGATCAGCTCTTCTACTGTCAGCAGCGCGGGCTTTCCGAAGAAGAATCCGTCGCGCTTCTCGTCAACGGCTTCTGCAAGGAAGTGCTGCAGGAACTGCCGATGGAATTTGCGGTCGAGGCGCAGAAGCTTTTGAGCGTCAGCCTTGAAGGGAGCGTTGGGTGAGCGTCGATTGGTCGAGCCTCGACGCCAAACGCGATGCGCTCTTCGCGCTGCGCCGTGATCGGCCGCGCGCGGCGGCGACGCTCGACAATTGGTACGCGCTCGAACTGACGTATACTTCGAACGCCATCGAGGGGAACACGCTGACGCGCGCCGAGACGGCGCTCGTGCTCGACAAGGGTCTCGGCGTCGAGGGCAAGCCGCTGCGGGATCAGATGGAGGCGCTCGACCATGACGAGGCGCTCGCTCTCGCGCGACGCATTGCGACAAGCGGCGAGGTTCTTGGCGAGGCGACAGCGCTTGCTCTGCACGCCGCGGTCGTCAAACGCACGCTTGCCGAGGAGGCGGGGCTGTACAGCCGCCATCAGCGCCGCATTCGCGGTTCCGTCGCGGTGTTTCCGTCGCCGATCAAAATCCCGGCGTTGATGGCCGAATTCGGCGCATGGCTCGCCGCCGCCGCGCCGACGGCCGAGAATGCAATCGAAGCGCATTGGCGGCTTGTCGCCATCCACCCCTTCAGCGACGGCAATGGCCGCACCGCGCGGCTTCTCGCCAACCTCATGCTCACGCGCGGCGGCTACGCGCCGCTCGTCGTCGCGCCGGAGCACCGGAAGGACTATCTCGACGCGCTGGAGAAGAAGCAGCTCGATGCGGCGTCTACGGATTATGCCGCCTTCATGGCGGCGCGTCTCGATGCAGCGCTCGACGACCAGATTTCGAGCCTCAAAGAAAGCCTCGAGGGGAGGGCGGGATGATGAGTTTTCTCGCGATGCTCGCCGCCGCCGCATTGCCGGACCCTCTCGCCGCCGGGTGGAAAGGCGCGCCTGTCTGCGTCGTGCTGCAGGAAGCGCCGACATTCCGTGCACTGCAATGCGCGTTTCCGCCGGGCGCGGGGCATGAGCGTCATTTTCATGCGCCGCATTTCGGCTACATCCTCGAAGGCGGCCGCATGCAGATCACCGACAAGTCCGGCGTGCGCGTGCAGGAAACCAAAACCGGCGCATCGTGGAAGAGCGACGGCATCGAGTGGCACGAAGTCGTCAATGTCGGTACGACGACGGCCGTCTATCTGATCGTCGAACCGAAGGGCGCCGAATAGTGCTGACCATTTCCAATCTTCATGTCTCCGTCGCCGGCGCGGACATTCTGCGCGGGTTCTCGCTCGCCGTCCCCGCGGGCGAGGTGCATGCGATCATGGGCCCAAACGGTTCGGGCAAGTCGACGCTCTCCTATGCGGTCGCCGGCCGCGAAGGCTATGCCGTGACGCACGGCGATGTCGCGCTCGACGGTGAGAGCATTCTCGGCCTCAACCCGAGCGAACGCGCCGCGAAGGGTCTCTTTCTCTCTTTCCAGCACCCGATGGAGATCCCGGGCGTCGCGACGATGAATTTCATCCGCACCGCGCTCAACGCGCAGAAGAAGGCGCGCGGCGAAGACGAGGTTTCGGCAGCGGCCTTCCTCCGCATCATCCGCGAAAAAGCCGCGCTCGTCGGGCTGTCCGAAGAGAAACTGAAGCGGCCCTTCAATGTCGGCTTCTCCGGCGGCGAGAAGAAACGCATGGAAATGCTGCAGATGGCGATCTTCGAGCCGCGCTTCGCCATCATGGACGAGACGGATTCCGGCCTCGACATCGACGCGCTGAAAATGGTCGGGGATGTCGTCAATGCTCTGCGCGGTCCCTCACGCGGCTTCCTCGTCATCACGCATTACCAGCGGCTTCTCGATCATGTGAAGCCGGACCGCGTGCATGTGCTCGCCGGCGGGCGCATCGTGAAGTCGGGCGGACCAGAGCTGGCGCTCGAACTCGAAAAGTCCGGCTACGACCCATTCACGAAGGCGGCCTGATGACCCTCGCGGGCGCACTCCCCCTCTCTGCCTTTGAAGCGGGCCTTGTCGCCCTCGCGGATGCGCGCGCGACGCCGGCGCAGCGCGCGGCGGCGGACGCGTTTGCGCGCGCCGGTCTGCCGCACCGCCGGATCGAAGCGTTCAAATGGACAGACTTCCGCGCCGCTTTGCGTGCGCCCATGGCGCCGGCGGTCATGCCGGACACCTACCCGTCGGTCATGCCGAGCGTGACGCCCGCCTTCTCCGGTCCCGCGCCCTTGGCCATCGACGCCTATGTTATCGAAATTGCCAATGGCGTCGCCGAAGAAGCGCCCTTTGAGCCCGCCGGCGTCACGGTGCAAACGACGCTCAACGACCAGCCATTGTCCGCGCCGCTCGCTGGCCATCCGCTTGCGCTTCTTGCCGCGGCGACAGCGACGCGGCGGACGGACATTTTCATCGACGGCGCCGTCGCTGAGCCTGTCCATATCCGCCGCATGGCGGGCGCAGGGGCCTCCGCGAGCCGCGTGCGGGTCGTGCTGGCGCCCGGCGCGTCGTTGACGCTGATAGAATCTTTCGAAGGCGAGGCCGGCAGTTTTGCAGCCGATGTCACAGAATGCGAGATCGGCGCTGGCGCGTCGCTGACGCGTTATGTCCTTCAGCTTGCGGAGGAAACCGCGGTTGTCGGCGGGCTGTGCGGCGTCACGGCGGCCAAAGAGGCCCGATTCGAACAGGCGCTCCTCGCCTTCGGCGGCAAGCTCGCACGGATCGAAACGCGCATCGACGCTGAAGGCGCGGGCGCGGCGCTGTCACTGAAGAGCGTCAGCCTCGTCTCGGGCGAGCGCCATGCAGACGTGACGACCCATGTCGCGCACACGGCGCCGGGCGGGGTGACGACACAGCGCCATAAATCGGCGCTGAGAGACCGTGCGCGCAGCGTTTTCCAGGGCAAGTTCCTCGTCGCGCGCGGCGCGCAGAAGACCGATGCGCGGATGACCGCGAACGCGCTGCTCCTCACCGAAGGCGCGGAGGTCAACCACAAGCCGGAACTCGAAATCTATGCCGACGATGTCGCCTGCGCGCATGGCGCGACGGCGGGCGCACTTGATGCTGAGGCGCTGTTTTATCTTCGCCAGCGCGGCCTTTCCGAAGCTGCGGCCCGCGCGCTCCTGGTCGAGGCGTTTCTGAGCGAAGTCTTTGACGACATCGCGCATCCGGCCGTCGCGGCGGCGTTCCGCGCGCGCGCGGCGCAATGGCTGGAGGGAGCATGACGTATCTCGCCCCCGCCGCTGCTCCGTCTCTCGATGTCGCAGCGCTCCGCGCCGAGTTTCCGATTCTGTCGCGCGAGGCTTATGGCAAGCCGCTCGTCTATCTCGACAACGCCGCCTCGGCGCAGAAGCCGCGCGCGGTGATCGACGCGATGACGCGGGCGATGGAAGGCTCTTACGCCAATGTCCATCGCGGCCTGCATCTCCTCGCCAATGAGACGACAGCGGCGTTTGAGGCCGCGCGCGAGACGGCGCGCGCTTTTATGAATGCGGCGTCTACGGAAGAAATTATCTTCACATCTGGCGGCACGGACGCGGTCAATCTCGTCGCCAATGCGATCGGTCAGGCGATACAGCCCGGCGACGAGATTGTTCTCTCGGTGATGGAGCATCATTCCAACATCGTGCCCTGGCACTTCCTGCGCGAGCGCAAGGGCGCCGTGCTGAAATGGGTCGATGTCTCCGATGACGGCGAGATCGACCTGAAGGCGCTCGCCGCGCACGTGACGCGCCGCACGAAAATCGTCGCCGTGACTCATATGTCGAACGTGCTTGGCGCGCCGACGCGCGCGCGCGCGCTCGCGGATATTGCGCATGGCGTGGGCGCGCAGATCCTGTTCGATGGCTGCCAGGCGGCTGTGCATGGACGCATCGACGTCCGCGCCATCGACGCGGATTTCTATGTGATGACCGGCCACAAGCTCTACGGCCCGACCGGCATCGGCGTGCTTTACGGCAAGAAGGCCGCGCTCGCGGCGTTGCCGCCTTTCAAAGGCGGCGGCGAGATGATCGACCAGGTCGCTCTCGACTTTGTGACCTATAACGACCCGCCGCACCGTTTTGAGGCGGGAACGCCGCCGATCCTCGAGGCGATCGGGCTCGGCGCCGCGCTCAACTGGATGACCGGCAAAGGGCTTGAGGCGATTGCCGCGCATGAGGCCGCGCTCCTCGCCCACGCCATGGACGAGCTGAAGAAGCTCAATTTCGTGCGGGTGTACGGGGCGTCGCCTGACAAAGGGCCCATCATCGCCTTTGCCGTGGAAGGCGCGCATCCGCACGACGTCGCCGCCATTCTCGACCGCCAGGGCGTCGCCGTGCGCGCAGGTCACCACTGCGCCCAGCCCCTGATGAAGCGCCTTGGCGTCTCGGCGACGGCGCGGGCCTCCTTCGCCGCCTACAACACGCATGCCGATGTCGAGGCCTTGATAAAGGGCCTCAAGAAGACCCACATGATGCTCGGATAGACCCATGGATCACGGACGCGACATCATTCAGCTCAAAGACGCAGCGGGGGCGGAAGCCCCGGCCGCGCCGCGCGTGACGGGCGCGACCATCCCGGCCGAGGAGCTTGAGCGCATCACCGCCGATGTCGTCCGTGCGCTGAAGTCCGTTTACGATCCCGAGATTCCGGTCGACATCTATGAGCTAGGTCTCATCTACAAGGTCGATCTCTCAGATGAGCGCCTCCTTACGATCGACATGACTCTGACAGCGCCTGGCTGCCCGGTCGCGGGCGAAATGCCGGGCTGGGTCGAGGGCGCCTGCCGCGGCGTCGAAGGCGTCGATGATGTGAAAGTGAATATGGTGTTCGAACCGCCCTGGTCTTCCGCCAAGATGTCGGACGAGGCCAAACTCGAACTCGGGATGATGTGACATGGCAAGACGCCCAAGACCCAAGGCCGTAACCCTGTCAGACGCCGCCGCAGACCGCGTCAAGGACATCATGGCGGCGGCGGAAAGCCGCGTCATCGGCCTCAAGGTCGGCGTCAAGAAGGGCGGCTGCGCCGGGATGGAATATGTCATGGACTATGCGACCGAAGCCGGTCCGCTCGACGAGGTCGTCGAGGACAAGGGCGTAAAGGTCCTCATCGATCCCAAGGCCGTGCTCTTCCTCATCGGCACCGAAATCGACTTTGTCGCAGAGAAGCTCAGCGAGAAGTTCGTCTTCCGCAACCCGAACGAAACCGACGCCTGCGGCTGCGGCGAGAGCGTCACGATCAAGCCGGCGGAAGAGATCGCCTGACGCCATGGCGCTTGGCCGCGATTTTCTGGCTTTCGCCGAGGAGCGCCTGTCCGTCCTCGGATCGATCCGCATCAAGAAGATGTTCGGGGGCGCGGGCGTCTATTGCGACGAGCTGTTCTTCGCGCTGCTCGACGACGATCTCCTCTATCTGAAAACCGATGACCTCAACCGCGCCGAGTTTGAAGCGGCGGGCCTTGCGCCTTTCATCTTCCAGCCCAAGGACGGCCCGCCCGTCGCGATGAGCTATTACGGCGCGCCGGAGACGGTGTGGGATGACGAGGACGACCTGCGGCGCTGGGCGGGTCTTGCGCTGGAAGCCGCGCGGCGCACGGCGGCGCGAAAGCCTGCGCCGCGTCGCGCAAAGCCGACTGCGCGCAAGGCGAAGCCGGCCCCGAAGGCCGCAACGCCTCAGCGGAAGCCGCGATGAAAATCTCGTTGAGCTCTGTCCTCGATGCGCCGCCGGTCGACGTCGAGGGTTTTCTGCATACGTCCGAAGTCTTGCGCTTTGTCGCAGCGCCGCTCCTGTTTTTCACATCGCGCGAGCAGGGCGGATTCCCGGCGCTCTGGTCGCCGGGAAAGCATCGCGTTTTCATGTGGCTCTTCGGCTTCATTCCTTTTGGGCCGCAGACGATCGACATCAGCTGGGGCCGCCACGAGAAGGGCGACTTCTGGGTGCGCGACGACGGCTCAGGGCTTCTTGTGCGCCGCTGGGATCACCGAATCTTCGTGCGGCCTGCGCCGGGCGGCAAAACGCAGTATACGGATGAAGTCGAGATCGGCGCAGGCGCGCTCACGCCCCTCGTCTGGGCGTTCGCCGCCGTGTTCTATCGCTGGCGCCAGCGGCGCTGGAAGACCTATCTCAAGCGCCGTCAGGCGGCGTCGGAGAGCGCAACGTCCTGACCGCGCCGCGACAGCTTTTTCCAGGCGTCGGCGAATGTTGCGGGCGTGGCGGCCGAGGGCTCCTCAAGCGCGCCCGGCAGGCAATGCTCGACGACCGTTTCGCCGGCAGGCCCCAGGATGATGAGATGTTCGCGGCCGTCGCATTTCAGAATGACGGCCCTGCGGCGCGGATCGAGGAAGAGCGTCTCGGCGATCTGCAGCCGTCGGCGCCGCGCGCCGCCGACAGCGTTCTGCGCAAGTCCCGCCTTGCGGGCGGCGTAAGCGAGCGCGCCGATCAGCGCGACGACGGCGATGAGGGCGAGGATGATGCGCGCATAGTCCATGGGCGGACGCCTCTCGTTCAGCAGGCGTCTTAAATTGAACCGGTCGCCTTAAGAGCCGGTTAAGGACGTCGCCCATGCCGCTCATGAACGCGGCAATCACGCCGGCGCCAGCACAGCGTCGTCGACGCCGTAAAGCCGGGAAAGATCGTCGAGACCGATAAAAACGCCGCTGCACTCGGTCCGGAACCACTCGAAATAGGCTGCGGTCACGTCGAGCGCCCGGTCAATGTCGCGCGCGTGGCGGGAATAGGGATTGGCCCCTTGCGTCAACGTCGTCGAGTGCAGGCTGAACGTCAGCACCGGCGCGCCGTCCGCGATCATGCGCCGCGTTAGGGCTTTGAGGTCTTCAAGCCGGGCGTCCTCGCAGGTCAGCCGCATTGGCGCCAGCAATTTGTCTGTCAGCGATCGCTTGGCTTCGGAGAATCCCGCAGGGCCGCGCGGCGAGGGGATGAAGGTCGCGCCGCCCTTGATGGCGCGGCCGCCGCAGACAGGCGTCACATAGACGCGGCCTGAAGGCGTATCGATCGGGAACGGCGCGTTCGACATCGCCGAAAAATCCGGCCCTCCGTTCGCGGAGTAATCGAATCCGGGGCTCGGGCTGAAGTCGAGGACGAGCCCGGCCGCGGCCATCGCGGCGTAGGAGCGCGCATCGACCCCGTATCGGCCGGCCCGATGTGCGAGCGCGGGACGGCCGAACGCGGCGGCGAAAGCGTCGGCGACTGCGCGCAGCTTGGCGGTCTGCGCCTCCTCGTCGAGATTGCACTGCCAGGAATAGCGGTCGTCGCCCTCGCCGCCGAGCGGCGGCGTCACCCAGGCGTGAAGATGCACGCCGAGTTCGGCCGCGCCTTGATCGCGTAGCGACCGGAAATAGGCGGCGGCGCGCGCATCCTTGATGACAGGATAGGTCAGGAAATAGAGCGGCCGCGCGCCGGCGCGCGCCGCGACGGACTGGAACCGATCTATGTCGGCGGGGTCGCAGACGGCGTGCGGCGACTTTGCGTCCGCGTCCCAATCGAATTCCTCTTCGGTGTCGACCGTCACGATCATCTTCGGCCGCAGCAATTCAGCGCCGCCGCGCGCCGGCGGCGTCTCGCGACGGAGGATTGAAGCGAAGAGCGCTTCAAGGCCGGCCGAAGTCTCCTCCCAGGAATGGCGTTCCGCATAGGCCCGTGTTGCGGCCCGATCGGGCGGCGCGGCGAGCAGCGCTTTGGCCGCTGCAGCGATGTCGGGCGCGGCGCGCGTCTTGACGAGCACGCCGGCTTCCGGAGCACGCACGGCTTCGGCCGCGCCGAAGACGTCTGTCGCCACAACCGGCGTACCGCACGCCATCGCTTCGAGCAGCACATTGGCCCAGCCCTCGCGCGAGGAGGCGAGCACGAGCGCATCGGCCATTGCGTAGACTTTCGGCAGCTCCTCATGCGCGACGCGCCCGAGGAAACGCGTCCGCGCCGCGACGCCGCGCGATTCGGCGAGGCGTCGCAGCGCGCCTTCTTCCTCGCCGTCGCCCGCGATAAGCAAGGTCGCCTTGTCGATCTCGCGCAACGCTTCGATGACAAGGTGATGGCCCTTGCGCTCGATGAGATGTCCGACGCTCGCGATGACGGGGCCGGCAAGTCCGGCGTCGTCGCGCAATCGCGCGCGGTCGAGCGGGCGGAAGAGGTCGAGATCGACGCCGTTGCGCAGGACACGGATCTTCGATCCGTCCGCGCCGATCGACACGAGCTCGGCCTTCAGCGCGGCCGCGACCGTGACGACGCCGTCGGCCTGCTCGGCCGCTTCGAGAATCATCCGTCGCTGCGCCGGGTAACGCGGCAGGAAATTCACATCCGTGCCGCGCGCCGTGATGACAAGCGGCTTGCCGAGCCGCCGCGCCGTTCGTGCGGCCGCAACGCCGTCGGGATAGAAATAGTGGGCGTCGATGAGATCGAAGTCCCAGCCCGCCGCCAAAATCTCGTCCGCAGCCCGATCAAAGCAGCGCGTCAGCGCTTGCGCGGCATAGGTCATGCCGATTTTCGGCGGCACGAAATAACGCGGGTGGCTTATGGGCACGCCGTGGCGAACCTCTTCCAGCGGCGCCTGTCCGAAGGCCGCGTATTTCCCGGCCCATGCGCCTTTGAAAGGAAACCACGGAACCGGCGCGACGACACGGAACTCAGCGCCGCTATGCGCCGCAAAAGCGCGCAGCCGGTTCTCCACAAAAACGCCGTGATGCGGCGCCGCGGCATTCGGATACAGCGTTGTGAAGGTCAGAATACGCATGGTTCTCAAAGGACATAGGGTGTTGCGCCGCAGACTTCAAAGCGGCGGGCTCTTCGCTGTTGCGAAAGACAAATTGCGCAGCGCGCCTCTTCAAAAGCGCCGCGATGCTGCTTAACTCGGCCTTAAGGCGCGGCTCGCAAAGTGAACCGTAGCAAAGGACGGGGTTAGGCTTTGACCGCCGCAGACGAGATCGCCCTCAGCTCGAATGCTGTCGCATCGCGGGACGAGCGGCTGCCCCTGGCGCTGTGCTGGCTCATCGCCTCGACCATCGCTGCGGGACTCTGGGCCGTGATCTTGACCCTATTCTTCGCCTAAGCGGCCATACCAAAATCCGTCGCCTGATCGCACAGCCGTCCACGCCGCGGCCAAGGCGCGGGTCAGGCCGCCTTATCCTTGGGTGGCGTGTAATCCCAGAGTGATTTCGCTCTCCGCGCGAATGTGTTGCATTGCGGCACGGTCTTGGTCTGTCACGCACACGCGCTACCGCGCCGACATGCTTTCGACACAAAACAAACCTTACAAGCCCGCAAGGCACGCCTTGTGCTTCCGTCAGGTCGCGCGCTAGTTGTTTTTGGCGCGCGCTGTTCTGGTTTGAGACAGGTCTGGCTTGGGACGGGGCGTCGTAGTGGTTGGACTGGGGGACTTGGGCATGGGTTCGCTCTATTGGGCGCCGTTTGCCTTGGGCAGCGCGGTTGTGATTTTGGCCGGGATTTCGGCGCCGGTCTTGATTGAGGCGGTCGTTCGCCGGGGTAGACTTTTAGGACGTGACGCTCCGGCGCAAGGGGCCCACCCACGAACCGTGCATCCGGCGGAGCTCGAGGGCCGGGTCAATCTCGAAAGCGCCGCACAACCTGATTTCGAAACGATCGCAAAGGCGACCGCTGTCAAATCGAGCGGGTTGGCCAAACGCACGGTTGACGTCCTGGCGGCGTCAGCAATGCTGGTGTTTTTTGCGCCTTTGCTCGCGTTGGTCGCCCTGCTCATCAAACTCGACAGCAACGGCCCGGTTCTTTACCGGCAGCGCCGCGTCGGGCTCGACGGGCGTGAATTCGACATTCTGAAGTTCCGCTCCATGGTCGTCGACGCCGAAAAAGAGGGCGGGGCGCGTTGGGCCAAGACCAATGATTCGCGCATAACGCGCGTCGGCCGCATCATCCGCAAATTGCGCATCGACGAGATGCCCCAGGCCGTGAACATCCTGCGCGGCGAAATGAGCTTTGTCGGTCCGCGGCCTGAACGGCCGGAGTTCGTTCGCCTGCTGGAAGCCGAGTTGCCGGCCTACGCCCTGCGCCACCGCGTGCGGCCGGGCCTGACGGGATGGGCGCAGGTGAAATATGTCTATGGTGCTTCTGTCGAAGATGCGCGCATGAAGCTGCAATACGACCTTTATTATATCAAACATTTCGCGCTTTGGCGCGACCTCGTCATCATGGTGATGACCGTTCGCGTCGCCCTCTTCGGTCTCGGCGCCCGATAATCCGGACGCCTTGGCGACCGGCGGTCATGTTGGCGGCGTCCTCCAAAGCGGAAGGGTCCCTTCGTTAACGCCGCCATTGTAACAGTCGTTTCATGTCCTGGGTCGGCCCGATCGCCATCCATTCTCGAAAGAGCCGCCTGCTCGTCATCCTTGCGGCGACGTTGATCAGTCTCGGAGCGGGCGGCGCAGCGTTGGTCCTTTCCCGGAAACCTGTATCGGCGCCAGTGACAGGGTCGTATGGCGAGCGGCTTTACGCGCAAGGCGACTACGCGGCGGCGGCCGATGCGCTGCGGGCAGAGTATCGCGCGCGGCCGTCGGCGCAGCTGAAACGCGCGCTCGTCGCTGCGCTGCTCGCCGCCAACGACCCAGCCGCCGCACTCGCGTTATTGCGTCGCGTCGGCGCCGACGCCTTGCCGGAACCAGAAACCCGGCTGCTCAGCGCCGAGGCCCTGTTGCGTCTCGAACAGCCCGACGAAGCGGCAGCGGAGATCGCGCCGTTGGCAAAGACCGAGCCAGGCATTGCGGCGCTCGTCCGGGCGCAAGCGCTTTACGCGAAAGGCGAAACGGACGGGGCCGAAGCGCGCCTTGGCGAAGCTTTGCGGGCAGGCGGCGCAGCTGCGCAAAGCGCCTGGCTCCTGCGCGCGCGCTATGCGCTTGCCCGTAACGATTTTCCTGCAGCATCAGCCGCGGCGGCGCGCGCAGAAGAGGCGGGCGCGCCTGGCGCAGCCGTCGCGGCGCTGCGTATCGAAGAGGCGATCCGTTCTGGGGACTTCGAGCGCGCCCGGACGCTGCTCGGGCCCGAAAAGAAGTCGCCGCGCGGCGAGAGCGACCAGGTCTATCTACGCATTATCCTTGACGCCGCTGAAGGCCGCGCCGACAGCGCCGCCATCCGTTTGCGTATGATTGAGCCGGCCTTGTCGCGTGAACCGCGCGGACGCCTCATCGCGGCTTATGTGCGCGAGGATGCAGGCGATCTGGCTCAAGCTGAAAAGCATTTTCGCCGCGCCGCAGAGGCCGCGCGCGGCGATGCGGTGGCGCAGGACGCGCTGGCCGCTTTCTATTTGCGGCGCGCCCGTCCGCAGGACGCGGTTCGCGCGGCGGAAAGTCTCGCCGACATCGCGCCCGACGCGGCAAGGACGCGTCGGGCCGAGGCGCTCGCGCGGAGCGGGGACTTTGAAGGTGCGATCGGCACGCTTCTCGAAGGTCGATCCGCGCCGTTGTCTGCACGCGCGGCGATGTTCGGCCTTAAGGCTAAGGCCTCTGAACAGGAAAGCATGCTCGATGCACGCGCGCAGTTCTATGCAGACGCCGCCGCCTCGCTTCTCGGCGATTCGGCGACGCCCACTGGCATGCCGGAGACGGATGATCCGGTCGCCCTTGCGCTGGCCGCCGAACGCGCACTGCTCCAGGGCGATGCCAGTGTTGCACTGCGGCTTTACGAAAATGCGCGTAAGGCTGCGCCCGATTTTGACCGCGCCGTCGCGGGCGCTGCGCGCGCGGCTTTGCGGCGGAGCGGCCCGCAAGCGGCGCGCGCGCTTGTCCTGCGCGCTCAGGCCGAAACGCCCGGCGACATCGGTCTGCGACTTCTGGCTGCGCGCGTGCGCTTGGGCGAAGGGCGGCCTCGCGATGCGTTGGACCTGTTGAGGCCACAGGCGTCACGCCTGGGGCAATCGCCGGAAGGGGGCTCTGTGTATGCCCAAATCGTCATCGATTCCGGCGACGTCGTCGCCCTTGCCAATCTTGCGCAGGACCTGCGCCGTCAGGGCGGGGCGACACCCCAAACGATCCGGGTCTTTTTGGCGTCAGGCATGACGGCGGACGCCGCCGCCGCCGCGCGACGCGTCTTGATCGGCGGTGCGGTATTGGCTGAATCAACGAGATTATCTCTGACGGCGCTCGCCGCACAGGGGGACCCAGGCGGCGAGGACCGCGCGCTCGTCGCCGCGCTGTCCCGTAATCGGCCAGGCGACGCGCCGCTGGCTGCAGCGGCTGCACGGCTTGCCGCAGGCAATAGCCTCACTGAAGCGGCAGAAGCGCTGACCGAAGCCGCCAGCGATGATCCGCGGCACTGGGCAAGGGCCTATCTAACCATGCCCCACGCGCCTGAAACGGCCTTGCGCTACGCGCTCGATCTTTTTGCGCGCGGCGAGACAAGGCGCGGCGCCGCCGTGATGGCGGAGGCCTGTTTCTGGGGCGCCAAGACGGCCTGTCCCGTGCCGCACCAGAGCAGCGGCGGGGGCGCTGCGCATTGAGATATTGGCAAAGGGTTGCGGTTAATTGTGGGCCGCTCCGGATGGCAAAAAACTTGCGTCGCCGGTACAGTTGCGCCGATCTGCGCAGCGCGCGTCGTCCTGCCGCCGCTGGGGCGGGCGCGGCGTGGGGCGATCAAGGTTCTGATTCGGGGGCGAGCTGATCCGGCGCGTCCGTTATAAGAGGTGAAGCTATGCGACTTTCTATGATTTTCGCCGCTCTCGCAGCGCTCGCGCTCGGCGCCTGCGCGTCAGGCGACGTCCAGAGCAGCAAGGCGCTGACGGCCCTGTCGGCGACGTCGGAAGCGACATCCGGAGCCGCCTCTCCGGATTATCTCATCGGACCGCAGGACGATCTCGAAGTCTTCGTGTGGCGCGCGCCGGAACTGTCGACCAAAATCACCGTCCGCCCCGATGGACGAATTTCAACGCCGCTCGTCAACGACATGGTCGCCGCCGGCAAGACGCCGAGCACGCTCGCCAAGGACCTTGAGGTTGCGCTTAAGGAATATGTGAAGACGCCGCAGGTCACGGTCATCGTGTCGAAGTTCAATTCGACCTTCGATCAGCAGGTTCGCGTGCTCGGCGAAGCGCAGAAGCCGACGGCGCTGCCTTACCAGTCCGGCATGACCGTGCTCGACGTCATGGTCGCCGTCGGCGGCCTTACGGAATTCGCCGCCGGCAATCGCGCCACGCTCATCCGCGGCAAAGGGGAAGAGCGGCAGTCCTATCGCCTCAAGCTCGACGATCTCCTCCGTAAGGGGAAGATCGCGGCGAACCAGCCGGTGCTGCCGGGCGATGTCATCCTGATCCCGGAAAGCGTATTCTAAGCAATCGGCGCGTCCCGCAACGGGACGCGCGAAAGGCGGCGTTGCGTGTTCGACCTTGCTGATCTGCCAAGACCGGTGATCCGATATGTCGTCGGTCTTTGGCGCCGGCGTTGGGTCGTCGTGCTCGGCGCTTGGGCGGCCGCGCTTGCGCTGTGGTTCCTGATTTGGCTGTTGCCGGATGAATATGAATCCCGGGCGCAGGTCTTCGTCCAGACTGAGACGATCCTGCAGCCCGTGGTCAAGGACGTCGCGGCGGCGCCGGACTACAAGGCGCGCGTCGACGTGATGCGTCAGCAATTGTTGACGCGGCCGAATGTCGAAGAAGTGATTTTCCGATCAGGACTAGACAAGACGATTGAGGCGTCGAGCGACATTGACCGCCGGGTCAAGCTCGAAGGTCTCGTCGGCTGGGTGTCCGGCGAGATCAAGATCGACAGCCCGCAGCCGCGTTACTTTATCATCACCTATCGCAACGGCGATCGCGAGCTCGCCCGCCGCGTCGTTGACGCTTTCCTTAATCTCCTGATCGAACAGGATCTCGGCGCGAGCCTCGAAGACAGAGAAGAGGCGCGCCGCCTGCTTGACGGCCAGATTGCCGAGTTCAACAAACGGCTGAAGGACGAGGAAAACGCCGTCGCGGAATTCCGCCGCGTGCACGCCGAAGAACTCGCCGTTGTCGAAGGCGCCAATCGCCAGGTCGACGAGGTGAAGGTCGAGCTCCAGCGCGTCAGCGATCAGATTGGGTCAGAAGAACGCCAGATCGCCACCTTGCGCTCGCTCCTGTCACAGACATCACGCTCGGGCAGCACGGAACTTGATGCGCTCCGCATCCAGCTCGCGCAGCTGCGCAGCCAGTACAACGAGAATTATCCGGACATCCAGAACCTCCAGGCGCGCATCCGGCAGATGGAAAGCAGCGGCGGTCTGCCCGCCAATCCCGAGTTCCGCCGCCTTCAGGTCGAGCTTGCGGCCGCTGAAAGCCAGGTCGTGTCGCTGAAGGAGCGCGAGACGCGGCTGCGCTCCCAGCAGGCTGAACTCGCCGTCGCGCGCGGCCAGGCGCCCGCCGTGCAAATCGAACTCGACGGGCTTGAGCGCGCAAGGACGCGCACGGAAACTCAGTATAACGAGCTTCTCAAGAACCGCGATGAGCTGACCTTGACGACCAATCTCGGCGCCGGCGGGCAAGGCGTCGAATACAAGGTGTTCGAACGGCCGACGGCGGCGTTGCGCCCCTCCGACCCGCCGCGGTTTGTACTCATTCTCGCGGCCTTCGTGCTTGCGCTTGGCGCGGGCGCAGCGCTAGCGCTCCTCCTGACCTTCCTCGACAAGACTTTCTCGCAGACGGAGACGCTGGAGCAAAAGTTCGGTCTGCCGGTCCTCGGCTCGCTGTCGACGGTTTCGTCCGCCTATACGCGCGATCTGCGCACGAAGGATCTGCGGCGTCTCGGCGGCGCTCTCGCGGGCCTTACGGCCGTCATGCTTGTTTACCTTTACGTGTCGGTCCTGCGCCTGCCGTCGGCGCTAGAGGCGGGCGGCCCGCAAACTGCAAGCGCCCAATCGAATCGGGAGCCCGGATGATGGGACTGATCGAGAAAGCCAGCGGCGGACGCGAGGGCCTTTCGGCGCAGGAGCAAGTTCTGCCGCCCGAGGCGCCCCATGCCGCGCCGTCGCTTTTCGATCTCGATTTCGCGGCGCTCTCGGCGGCCGGTTTCTATACGCCGGCGGCGCGCTCCGAACGGCTTTCTTTGGAATTGCGGGCGATAAAGCGCCGTCTTTTGCGGCGCATGGGCCTTCGGGCTGCAGGCGGCGATCGCAAGATCGTCCGTAGAGCCGGACGCAATCGCAACCTCGTTCTCGTCACCTCGACGCGGCCCGGCGAAGGCAAGACCTTCTGCGCCGTCAACCTCGCCTTGAGCCTTGCATTCGAGGAGGAGATGGAAGTCCTTCTCGTGGACGCAGACCTCTCGCGTCCGAAGATTCGGTCCCATTTTGGGATTGCCGAGGCGCCAGGTCTCACCGACCGGATCCGCGACACGTCACTTTCCGTCACCTCCCTGTGCTGGCGTGCGCGCCAGGCCCCTCTCACCATTCTCCCGGAAGGCGCTGCAGGCGCGGTCCGGCCCATTGAACTCTTCGCCTCGTCGGAAGCGCAGCGTCTGTTCACGGAGCTTTCCTCGCGTCGCGCCGGCCGCGTCGTCATCATCGATGCGCCGCCGGTGCTCGCGACGGAAGAAGCCGGCGTCCTGGCGCGTGAAGCGGATGAGGTCTTGTTCGTCGTGGAGGCGGACCACACGCCTGAACCCGCGGTCGCCGCGGCGCTGGACGAAATTCTTGAATGCAACGCCAATGTCAGCCTGATGCTGAATCGGTGCCTGATCGGGGCGGGCTCGAACTATTACGGATCATATGACGACTACGGCCGAACCACGGCCGCAGACGTCGAAGCGGCGAAGATGCGCCGGGGCGCGGCCGGGGAGATGGGGACATGACGAAACGGGGCAAGGCTAAAGCGCATGGCGGGGCGAGAAGATTGCGGACGGCGGCTCTCGCGGGCGCGGCGCTGGCTGCGGCGACTGGCGCGGCCGCACAAAACAATCTCGGTCCCGGCGGAAACGAACCGCAGGCCCCGCTGAAATTGCGGTCGAACTATTTCGGCTACGCCGCAAGCGTCAGTCCGCGCGTCGGCTACTCCGACAACATCAATCTTGCGCCGAAGGGCCTTGAGCAGGACTCGGCGATTTTCTCGAATCTGTTCACGGGCGCTGCGATCTATTCCGCGCCGCGTCTCACCGGCATCATCAGCGGCGACTTGGATCTTTCCTATATCACGCGCGGCAGCGACTTCGCTGTCAATCAACGCATCGGGGCGGCTGCAACGGCGACTGTGGTCGACAATCTCCTTTATGTCGACGGCGGAGGTTCGACGTCTCGCCAGCTTCTCGGAGAAAATGCGCGGTTTTCGAACAACATCAACGCCGCCCGCGGGCAGCAGGTCAACGTCCACAATTATTCCGTAAGCCCCTATTTCTACCGCCAGTTCGCGAATGACGCCGTAGGCGAGCTGCGTTACCGGTTCAGCCAGGTTTTCGTCGCAGACAGGGGCGCAGACGCCAATCCCTTCGCGGCCAATCTCCTCAACGATTCCAAGTCGCAAGAAGTGACGGCGACCTATCAAAGCCGGACATTCTTCAATCGCCTGCAATTGATCGCGCGCGCTTACGGCAACCGCACGACTGAAGACGGCTCGGTGCTGGCGCCGAGCTTCCAGTATGAGCAGGGCTCGGTTCAGCTCGGGGGCGAATATGCGCTGAACACAAAGTTTTCGCTGAGCGGCGCAGTCGGCTATGACGAAGTCGACACTAATATCGATCTGGTTCCCGGTCTCTTCAACGACGGCGAACTTTCGGGCGTCTTCTGGCGCGCGGGCTTCACCGCGAGGCCCGGCCGCAAGAGCTTCATCCGCGCCGAATACGGCAACCGCTATGGCGACCAGTTCGCCAGCGGCGAGATCACCTACAATCTGACGAGAGGCGTTGCGTTCAGCGCCGGCGCCGACCGCACATTCCAGACGCGCGCGCAAGGGGTCAGCTCGCAGTTCACGGCTCTGCAGCAATCGACGCTCGACTTTGCGGAAAGTCTGCGGGAGGGCGAAACGCTGGCGCCGCGCGCCGTTATCGCAGCCGCCAACCGTTTCGCCAATACCGGCGTCAATGCGCAGTCAGTCGGCCTGGGCACATTTGATTCGGCCTATGCGAGCCTGCGGGGCAAATGGCGGCGTACGGAAATTCAGGCGCGTGCGAATTATGAGAAAGCCGATTTCGGCTTCCGCACTGTCGACACTTACGGCGGCGAGCTTTCGCTGCGCCGCCAGGTCTCGCGCAAGCTCACGGCCTATGGCAGCGCCTTCTACCGGCGGACCCAGACCGATTTCGATCCGGCGACCTGCCAGACGAGCCCTTTCCTCTTCGGGTTCGATGCGACGCAGCCCGGTTTCGACCCAGTAGCGGCCTGCGCCGACTATGCGCTCGCAAACGGCGAGACCGACACGATCGGCGGCCGCGTCGGCGCGCAATACCAGATCTATGAAAATCTCTCCGTGTTCGGAGAATATGTCCGCACCAACCGCCTCGCCGAGAGCCCGCTCCTTGAATACGGCGAGAACGCGGTCGTGGCGGGGGTGACATTGGACTTTTGAGATGTACGAGGATCGCTTCGGACTCTCCGGATCGCCGTTCAGGCTGAACCCCGACCCGAAGTTCTTTTTCGGTTCGCGGAGCCACAACAAGGCGATGGCCTATCTGCACTACGGCCTCCGGCAGGGCGAAGGCTTCATCGTGATCACGGGCGAGATCGGCGCCGGCAAGTCGATGCTGATTGGGCACCTTCTCGATCAGCTCGATCGCAGCAACATCGTCGCCGCCAATCTGCCGACCTCCAATCTTGAGCCGTCGGCGCTGCTTGCGCATATTCTGTCCGCCTTCGGAATTGAGCCCGCCGGCGCCGGCAAATCGGCTGAGATCGAGGCGCTCGAGGATTTTCTATTCGACCAGATGAACAGAGGAAAACGCGTTCTTCTCATCGTCGACGAGGCGCAGAACCTGCCGCTGAAGACGATCGAAGAACTCCGCATGCTGTCGAACATGGCTTATGACGGCACGCCGCTGTTCCAGGTTTTTCTGATCGGCCAGCCGGAATTCCGCGTGACGCTCGCCAAGCCCGACATGGAGCAGCTCCGTCAACGCGTTATCGCGACCTATCACTTGAACCCGCTCGATGCGGACGAGACGCGCGACTACGTGTTGCATCGCCTCGACGTCGTCGGCTGGAACGAAAACCCGTCGATCGCCCCAGGAGCCTTTCCGGCGATTCATGCTGCGACCGGCGGCCTGCCGCGCAAGATCAACGCGCTCTGTAACCGTATCTTCCTCTATTGCGCCCTCGAAAATGTTGCGCGCATTGACGAGAAGGCGGTTGCCGCGGTCATCGCCGACATGGCCGCCGAATCGCGCGGCGCGCGGATGCCTGCGGCGGAAGAACCGGGGCCGGCGCCGCACGCCGCCCCCGAAATTCCGGCGGACAACGTCGCCGGCACGCCGCCCGATTCTGATCGTCTGCGTACGGCCAGTGTGCGCCTTGACGCTATTCCCGTCTGGACGCCGCCGAAAACGATCGAATCTCCGCCTCCTGACGGCGTCGCAAGACCTCTGCTCGGGCAGAATGCTGCGCCGGCCGCCCCAGTTTTCCCGGTTTCCGCGCCCCTTGTTGCGTCGCCAATTGCGCCGAAGGACCTCGCCGCCATGAACATGTTTGACCGGCTTCGCGCCCTGAAATCTGGGGCTGCCGCTGATGCGCCCCCGACTGCGCCCCCAACTGCGTCCACGGCGACGCTTGCCGATTTAGCCGCGTTCACGCCGTCTGACGTGAAAGCGGAGCCCCCGCCGGCTCCGGCGACACTCGTCGATGTGGCAAAAGCCATCGCCGAAGCGAGCGATAGTCGAAACGACCCGCCCGCCGCTGGGCTGCCGCCGGCGCAACGCGGCGTTCAAGGCGACGTCTCCAACGGCGACTATGCCGATGACGAGCGCTCAGAAATGGACTCCCCCGGCTGGCGAAAAACTGTTCTCAACTCGATCGCCGAAACGCGCGACGACCTCAAGACCGCCCACGCCAATGTCGCGCGCTTGCGGCGCAAGTTGGTCGAAATTGACCGCCGCCGGATGGAGCGGCGCACACGCGTCGCCGCCAATCTTGACAAGGCCGAGATCATCCTCGCTGAAATCCGCAACGTTTGGCGCTAGCGCGCCGAGCGCATAAGTGGGAACCGGTTTTGCGCAAAAAGGCGCGCCAGAAGAATGCGCGTTGCGGCCCGTGCCGCCGCGCCGATGAGGGGGCTGTCGTGCCGCATTCGCAGAGCCAGAAGCCGCGCTTTGCGCTGTCCGTGGACGTTGAGGACTATTTTCAGGTCTGGGCGTTTTCCGGCGTCATCCGGCGCGAGGACTGGGATCGCTATCCGTTGCGTGTCGAGGCGGCGACGCGCCGCGCCCTAGACCTTTTCGACCGCCGCGGGGCGAAGGCGACATTCTTCACGCTGGGCTGGGTCGCGGAGCGCACACCATCGCTCATCCGCGACATCGCCGCGCGCGGGCATGAAGTCGCGAGCCACGGCTATGACCATGCCAAAGTGTTCGACCAGACGCGCGAGGCCTTCCGCGAAGACGCGCGCCGCGCCAAAGCGATCCTCGAAGACGCGGCCGGCGTCCGCGTCACCGGCTATCGCGCGCCGGGCTTCTCGATCGACGCGCGCACGCCCTGGGCGCACGAAGTTCTCGCCGAGCTCGGTTACGCCTATTCCTCGAGTTCGCATCCGATCGTGCATGACCACTATGGCGATCCCCATGGGCTGCGTACGCCCTGGCGGCCGGTCGAGGGCGCAAGCTTCATCGAGGCGCCAGTCGCGACGGCCGATCTGTGGGGGCGGCGGGTGAGCGCGGCGGGCGGCGGCTGGTTCCGCGCGGCGCCCTATGCCGTCGCCAAGTCGCTCATCGATCGCGCCGCATCGACGCTCGCCGGACCCGTCATCTTCTATTTCCATCCGTGGGAGATCGATCCCGATCAACCGCGGATCGCGGGGGCGCCGGCGAAGTCATGCTTGCGTCATTATCTGAACCTAAAGACTATGGAAGGGAAACTCGACCGGCTGCTCCGCGACTATGCATGGGGCCGTGTCGATCATGCTCTGGAATCCGAAGTCTCGGCAAAGGCCGCCTAGCCGTATGACGGTCATCGTTGAAGCGACCGAAGCGGATGCGCCGCGCTGGGAACAATTCGTCCATATCGAACCGACGGCGACGTTCTTTCACCAGTTCGGCTGGCGGCGCGTCGTGCGCGACGCTTACGGCTATCGCGGCCTCTATCTGATGGCGATGCGCGGCGGCGATGTGGTCGGCGTTTTGCCTCTCATCGATGTCAGGAGTCTGCTCTTCGGCCGCTCGCTGATTTCGACAGCGTTCACCGTCGGCGGCGGTGTTGCGAGTTCCGATCCGGAAGCGGCGCGCTTGCTCGCTGAGGCGGCGCGCGCTGCCGGCGTCAAGCGGCGCGTGCGTTATGTCGAGCTGCGAGGGCCGGCGCCCGAAGGCGAGGGCTGGGCGGTCAAGACCAATGTCTATGCAGGCTTCTCGCGGGAACTCCCGACGACGGAGCCGGAGTTACTGAAGTCGATCCCGCAAAAGCGCCGCGCTGAGGTGAGGAAGGGAATCAAGCTCGCCGAAACCGGCGAGATCGAGATTGTCGCAGGCGACGACGTCGATCTTTTCTACGACCTTTACGCCGAGGCCTGTCGCGCACATGGCACGCCGATCTATCCGCGGCGATTTGCACAGGCTGCCTACCGGGAATTCGGCGCCGCTTCCGAAATCCTGTTCCTGAAGTCCGCCGGCCGCGCCGTCTACGCCGTGTGGACCTTTTTCTTCCGGGACCGGACAATGCCTTATTACATCGGCGCATCTCCGGCGCATGCGCGGGCCTGCCACGCTTATGATTTCGGCATGTACAGCGTCATGCGCAGCGCCCAGGCGCGCGACGCGCGGCAGTTCGATTTCGGGCGCAGCAAATATGGAACAGGCGCCTTCGACAACAAGACCTATTGGGGCTTTGAGCCGGAGCCCCTGCCCTACAGCTATGCGCTGATCGGGGCGCAGGAGATGCCGAACATCAATCCCAAAAATCCGAAGTTTTCGCGCGCGGCGGAGATGTGGAAGAAACTGCCCCTGCCGCTCGCCAATGTCGCAGGGCCGCTCCTTGCGTCGCATCTGGCATGACGGCGCGCCGCGAAGTCCTGTTTCTCGCCCATCGCATTCCCTATCCGCCGGACAAGGGCGACAAGATCCGCTCCTGGCGCATTCTCGAAACGCTGCTCCGCCGTTTCGACGTGCATCTTGCAGCCTTTGTCGATGACCCGGCCGATCTTCAGCATACGCAGTTTCTGGAGGTGCGCTGCAGCAGCGTTTTCCTGCGCAGGCTCGATCCGCGCGTTGCGCGCCTGCGGAGCGCCATGGGGCTCGTCACCGGCGCGCCGCTGAGCTTTCCTTATTACCGCGACGGCGCGATGGCTGCGGCCGTCGCGCGACTGCGTGCGCGGCCGCTGGCGGCGGAAATCGTCTTCTCCTCCGCCATGGCGCCATACGTCGAAAGCGCCGCGGGCCGCCCGCGCCTCATCGATCTTTGCGACGCCGACTCCGAGAAATGGCGCCAATATGCGGCGGAAACCCGCGGCCCGATGCGCTTCATCTATGCGCGCGAGGCCGAAACGCTTGCGGCGGCCGAAACGCGCATGATCGGCTGGGCGGACGCAGCCTTCGCGGCGAGCGCGGCGGAAGCAGAGGTCTTCAACGCGCGGGGCGGCGCCCATAAGGCGCTCTGGTTCGGCAACGGCGTCGACGCCGACTATTTCGCGCCGGACGAAGATGCGCCACGCCCGCAGGATGCAGGCGATGTCGTCTTCGTCGGGGCGATGGACTATCGCGCCAATATCGACGCCGTCCTCTGGTTTGCAGAAGCGGTGTGGCCGAGAGTCCGGGTCAAGGCGCCGGATGCTGTCTTCGCTATCGTCGGGTCGCGGCCAGCGAAAGTCGTTGAGGCTCTCGCCGGGCGGGACGGGATCGTCGTCACGGGCCGCGTTCCCGATGTGCGGCCTTATCTACAGCATGCGCGCGTCACGGTTGCGCCCTTGCACGTCGCGCGCGGCGTGCAGAACAAAATGCTCGAAGCGATGGCGGCGGGAAGGCCCGTCGTCGCCACGTCCGGCGCCGCTGAAGGCATAGAGGCGGAGGCCGGCGTGCATTATCTTTGTGCAGACGATCCGGCGGCCTTCGCCGCCGCCCTTCTGCATTGCCTCGACGATCCGTCGATTGGCGCCCGGCTGGGCGCTGCTGCGCGGGTCCAGATGATCGCCCGGCACAGCTGGCCGGCACAGATGCGCCGCTTTGAAGATGTGCTTCAGACGTTGATGGCTTAGCGCCGACGGCGCGGCGCATCCTCCGGATCGCGGTCGTCGCTCTCGGCGTCTTCTTCAAAAGCGCCGAAGATTTCCTCGAGATCGTCGTCGTCGAAGCTCGCGTCGCTCGCAAACCCAGCGCGTTCGGCCGGAGCATCGTTGACGCGAAAGTCGAAAATGTCTGGCCGCGAATAATGGCCGGCGATGTCGCAGGCCGCCTTGGCGGCGCGCACGACGGAGAGCGATCCTTCCGCCAGCAGAATGCCCTCGCCTTCGAGCGGCCCAGCGATGACCTCGCCGCGCGGGTCGATAATCACGGAACGGCCGTTGTGCTCGGCGTCGCCGAAGCCTTGCCAGCGCGGCGGCACATGCTCCTTGAGGCGCAGGCCTGCGGCGGCGACGACATAGGCGGCGGTCTGGCTCGCAAAGGCGCGCGACAGGAGGAGCTGGCGCGTCCAGCAATACTCCTCAGCGCCGACTTCGGCGAGTTCGCGGCCCGGCCAGAGCGCGGCATGGATCTGCGTCCCTTGCGCGGCGAGCGCATAGGCCGGCAGCAGCATCTGGTGCTCCCAACAATTCAGCGCGCTCAATCGGCCATAAGGGCGTTCGACGGTCCGGAGGCCAGCCGCGTCGCCGTCGCCCCAGATCATGCGCTCCGCATGCGTTGGTTTCAGCTTGCGGTGGCGGTTGAGGATTACGCCCTCACGGCCGATCGTTAGCGCCGTGCAATAGGCGGTGCCGTCCGTCAGCGGATCTTTCTCAGCGACTCCAATGACGACGTCTATGCCGGACTTGCGCGCCGCCGCGCAGAGCGCGTCGGTTTCCGGCCCGCCGATATGAACGGCGTTGTCGAGGTAATCGGCGTTCGCCGCAAACTGACGCCCATCGACGCCCGCATCGACGAAGAAAGGATAGCCCGGCAGGAAAGTCTCGCCGAAAACCGCAAGCTGGGCGCCCTTGCGACCGGCCTCAGCGATCAGCTTGACGGCCTTGGCTGTCGTTTTTGCTTTGTCGAACAGGATGGGCGCAGCCTGGACGGCGGCGAGGCGAAACGTGCTTACAGACGGCATGGCAACCTCCGGTAGCGTCCCCAATGAGCCAATCGGGCGAATGGGACAGCCTGAATTCGCCGGTCACGCCAGGCGCGACTTCAATTTTTCTTGCCCGTCCGTTAAAAGCGCTTAATCAGAAGTTCGGGGTTTGGGCAACGGGGTTAGGCATGTATCGCATCATTCTGCCGCTTTTGGTGATCGCAGCAATTCTCTTCGCGCCGATGTTTTCCGAGGTGACGGTCGGGCCGATCACCGGCAAGGAAACGACGCCGCGTTCGGGCAACTACTTCGTCGAAGACACGATCAAGTGCTTTCAGAACCAGCAGTTTTCTGTCGGCGGCGAGTGCACGCCGAAGATGGGCGCGACGGGCATGGCCGTATTCGCCGCCATCGCCGCTTCGGCGGTCGCCGCGGTGATCGGCGTGCCAGGGCTTTTGCCCTTTGTCGGCCGCGCCACCAGCGTCGTGACGACCATCGCCGGGCTGATTGCGCTGGGCGCCATGGGCTATTTCATTCTCACCGTGATGGGCGCCGCCAAAGGTTCGGCAGAAGTGCTCTGGGGATCCTATCTCGCCGGCGGGCTTGCGCTGCTGACGCTCGTCGCCGGGCTATCGGGCATTCGCGGCAGTTAACAAGAAGACTGCGAAAAACACCGACTGGGTTTCTGGGAGGAAACTCGAAGCGCGCTCCCTCGTGGAGCGCGTTTCTGTTTTCAGCGCCCTGACCTGCCCAGGCGCTGCACGGCCTTGTGTCGCGGGCAGCGGATTTCGTGGTCGTTGATCATGCCTGTCGCCTGCATGAAGGCGTAGATGATGACCGGCCCGCAGAATTTGAAGCCGGCGTCTTTGAGCGCCTTGGCCATCGCTTCGCTCTCGGCGCTCTTCGTCGGCGCGTCCTTGTAATAGGTCCAGCGGTTGACGATGGGCGCGTCGCCGACAAAGCCCCACAGAAAGCCCGAAAACCCGTTTGGGTGTGATTTCATGATGTCGAGATAGGCTTTGGCGTTCCCGACTGCCGCCTCGATCTTGGCGCGCGAGCGGATGATGCCCTCATCCTGCATAAGGCGTTCGATCTTTTTGGGCGTATAGCGCGCGATTTTCTCCGGATCGAATCCGTCGAAGGCGGCGCGGAAAGCCTCGCGCTTGTAGAGAATGGTCCGCCAGGAAAGGCCCGCCTGGAACCCGTCGAGGATCAGCTTTTCGAACAGCGCGCGCGAGTCGCGCTCGGGCACGCCCCATTCTTCGTCATGATACTGACGATAGAGCGCGTCATCGGCGGGCGCCCAGCCGCAAATCGTCTCCGTCACGCGGCGAACTCTCCGAAAAAGCGCAGAAGCCAGAAGATGAGGATCAACTGCTGCGCGAGAAAAAATGTGAAGCGCACGAGCACCATCGGGTTGGCTGTGGAGACAATGTGGATCAGAGATTGCGCGATGCGAGCGCCAAGAAAGGCGTAAGCGAAGGGGTCGGTGACCGCAGTCTGGTCGTTCGTAATGGCATAGAGCATGACGACGCCTGCTGCAGCGAGGTTCTCGTAGCAATTGGCGTGGGCGCGCGCCAGCCGATAGGGAAGACCCGGCAAGTCTTCGCCGGACGGCTTGAAACTATTCGCTGACTTGCCGCGCAGCGAAATGACGGATCTGAAGCCCACCAGCGCCAGCAGCAAGACGATCGACCAGGCGGCAAATCCGAGCAGGGCGGCGGCGGTCGGCGACATGAGCGATGAACCTTCTTCTGTTGGGGCTGAAAAACGTGAGGCCCGCGCAGACGGGCAAGGGCGCGACTGCCAGCGTCGATAGGAGAAAAACAAGCGCCGCGTCCAGAGAGTCGGGCGCGGCGGGCATCGCCCTTCGAGGCCCCGCTGCGCGGGGCGCCTCAGGGCGAGACTCGTTGAAAGCAAGCGCCTCAGTGAGCCTGGAAGCCTCGACTTGAGATGCACGCGAAACCGAGCCTCGAAGCCTTGTCCTGAGCTGCGAGCGCAAGCGACCCTCGAAGGGCGGACGCGAGCCCCTACGCCTCTTCGAGGTACGACGGCAGCTCGACGCGGAGCGGAACGCCCGCGGCGATGATCGGGGCGCCGCCGCGTTCGGCGTCGCCGAGCCGGTCGAGCCTGATGAGCGCGACGCCGACGCCGCCTTCCGCGCCAAGAACTTCACCGATTTCCACGCCGACGGACTCAACAGCCGACCCTTGCTGCGGGGCGGCGCCGTCGAAACGAATGATCAGACTGCGTTTGCGCAGCTCGCCCTTGCGCTTCATCCGGCTCGTCACTTCCTGACCGACAAAGCAGCCCTTGCGGTAGTCGACGCCGCGGAGGGCGTCGTAATTGACGTCGGTGAGAAAAAGGGTGTCCGGGGCGAAATCGGCGCCGAGCTCGGGCGCGCCAAGACCGCGGCGGCGGCGTACATAATCAGCTTCCGTCGCAACGGCTTCCGGCAGCGCCGCGAAGGGCGCCATCGCGCGCCAACCCAGCGCGGCCAGGCGCGGGTCTACAAATGCAGCAAGTCCGGCTGGTGGCGCGCCGTCGCCCGCCGCGACGGCAAAGTCGGCTCTCGGCGCGATCGTCACGGCCGCGCGCAGTTTGTAGACGGATAGTTTCCTTAAGAGCCCGTCCGCCACGCCGGCATGCGCATCGAGCAGAAATCCTTTCGGCGTCCGCTGCAAAAAAAAGTCGGCGCTGATCTTGCCTTGCGGCGTCAGCAGGGCGCCGAAAGCCGCGTCCCCCTCGGCGAGCTTGTCGACCGATTGAGACACGAGGCCCTGCAGGAACGGAACGGCGTCCGCTCCCGCGACTTCGATGACGGCGCGGTTCGTAAGACGCATACTGCTCATGCGGGCGCGTCCGTCGGCGCGGGCGCAACCGCGGGTTCCACGCGGTCTTGTCCGTCGGCGCGCGCGGCAGGCGCGCTGGAAACGGGCGCCGGCAAAACCTTGCCCCAGCGGCGATGCAGCCAGAGCCATTGTTCGGGGCGGGCGCGCACATCCTTTTCGATCGCCGCATTGATCAGCGTCGTCAGCGCGAGCATGTCCGCCTCTTGTTCGCCCGTCGGCGTAAACGCGATCGGCGGGTGCACGGTGAGCCTAACTCGCGCGCCGCCGAGGCGTTCGGCGGAGGCGTAATAGATTGGTGCGCCATATTTCAAGGAGAGACGCGCGGCGGCGGCGCCCGTCTGCGCGTCGCGTCCCATGAACGGCGCAGTCACGCCGTCGGTCAGCTTCTGGTCGACGAGCATGGCGATGGATCGGCGCGCGCGCAGCGCCTCGACCATCGCCCGCGCGCCCTTGGCGCCTTTCGGGATCTGGTGCGGCGTCGTGGCCGCCGTTCGTGCACGGAGTATCAAGCGGTCGACCAGCGGATTGTTGGCCGGACGATAGACGAGCGCGAAAGGAACGCCCGACGCCCGCAGCGCAATCGTCATCGTCTCCCAATTTGCGAAATGGCCGGAGATGAAAAGGGCGGGCTTTCCAGAAGCGGCGACGCGCGCGAGGTGCTCCCGCCCGCGCAAGTCGACCCGGGCGTCCGGCCCGCCGACGCCGAAGGCGTCGAGATGAGCGAACTCGGCGCCGGTTCTGCCGAGATTCGCCCAGACGCCGCGTATGGTTCGGCGCACGCGGCGATCGTCCCAGTCCGGATAAATCATGCGCAGATTGGCCTCGCCGCGCTTCGAGATCGGCCGCAACATCGGGCCGACGGTTCCGAGAAACGCCCCGCCGAGCGCGGAAGCGGCGTCGACGCCGATGAACCGCAACAGGCCGAACAGGACCGCGACAATGCCATATTCAAGGCGGTGCGCGAGAGTGGGGCTCTGCTGCGCCGCGCTGGACCCTGCATCAGTTTCGCTCATGGCGCGCGCTCCGCCCTCGCGTCGAAGGCGTCCAGCGTCTGCGCCAGCACCGCATCCAGCCGATCCCTGTCGTCGACTTGCATCGCGACCGGCAGTGCGAGGACATCCTCGCGCGCCGCCGCCGGTAGGCGCACGAGATCTTTCGACGTCGTGATGAGCTGCGCGCGCTCGTCACAGGCCGCGCGCCGGAGTGACGCGAGGTCTTCCAGCGTATAGGGATGATGGTCCGGAAAGGCGCGGCGCGACACGACTTCGAACCCCGTTCGTTCGAGCAGATCGAAAAAGCGGGCAGGCGAACCGATGCCCGCAAAGGCGGTCACTCGCGCGGGGCGGGGCGCATTGTCAAGTTCGAGCCGCGCGGCGAAGATCGGGCCGCGGAACCGGCGTGTGATCGCGGGCGCAACCGCCTTCCCGCCGCCGACAAGAACGACCGCGTCCGCCCGGGCGAGCGCGCGCGCCATGGGTTCGCGCAAAGGTCCTGCCGGAAAGACCTGGCCATTGCCCGCGGGGTCGCGCGCGTCGATGAGCAGGAAGGAACAGTCCTTGCGCAACGCAGGATTCTGATAGGCGTCGTCAAGGATGACGGCGTCGGCGCCGGCAGCCAGCCGCGCCCCGGCGGCGCGGTCGCGCGCCACAATCGTGGGTCCCGCCGCGGCCAGAAGCAGCGCCTCATCGCCCGTCTCGGCGGCGCCGTGCACGGAGGGATTGACAAGGAGCGGGCCCTTCAGCGCGCCGCCATAGCCGCGCGTCAGGAACCACGGCGTCTGGCCGAGCGCCTTCAGCCTTGCGGCGATCAGCAGCGCGAAAGGCGTCTTGCCGACGCCCCCGAGCGTCGCCGCGCCGGCGCAGAACACGGGCGCTGACGCTGCAAATTCGCGCGCTGCCACCCATTTGAGGCGCTGCGCGCTGTCATAAAGGCCCGACAAAGGAGCCAAAGCAGCGGCGATGAGGCGCGCCCTAAGGCTCCGTTCACGCCAGAATCGCGGTTCGGAGATCATGCCGCCTGTGCGGGGGCGGTGAGCCGCTTCAAGATCAGGTCGCTCACTTCCGTGAGGACGCGTTCGGCGCTCGCCTCGGCAGCGCGCTGGGCGGCGTCGGCCATCGCCTTGCGCGTCTTGTCGTCTGACAGCAGACGCCGGACAGCGGTCGCGAGCTCGCGATCATTGCGCACCAGCGCCGACCCGCCGGCCTTGCGCATCTCGCCATAGGTCTCGACGAAGTTGAAGGTATAGGGACCGTGCAGAATCGCGCCGCCGAGCCGGGCGGGTTCGAGCGGATTGTGGCCGCCTTTCTGGGTGAGGCCGCCGCCGACGAAGGCGATGTCGCTCAAGCGATAGAAGAGGCCAAGTTCGCCGAGCGTATCGGCTACATAGATGTCGCAATCGCGGATCGGCGCGCCAAGCGAGCGCCGATGGGCTTTGAGGCCCTGAGCGGAGGCAAGCTCGGCGACTTCTGCGCCGCGGGTCGGGTGGCGCGGCGCAAGAATAGTGAGAAGGCCCGGGAAAATAGCTTGCAAAGTCTTATGAGCGGCGATGACAGCTTCTTCTTCGCCGGGATGCGTGCTGGCGGCGAGCCAGAGCGGCCGGCCCGCCGTCTCGCGCCGAAGGCCGTCGAGTTCAGCCACGGTGCTCGGCAAGGGCGGCGCTGCGTTTTTGAGATTCCCGAAGGTTTCGACGCTCCGTCCGGAAAGCGTCGCGAGGCGCTGCGCGTTCTGCTTGTCCTGCGCCATCAGGATGTCGAAGGAAGACAGAACGTAACGGATCGTCGAGAGCCGCTTTTGCCAATCCTCGAAGGATTGTGGCGAGATGCGGCCATTGATGAGCGCGAGAAAGCCGATCCGCTCACGCGCGTTCAAAATGAGGTTTGGCCAGAATTCCGACTCGACAAACAGGGCCGCCTGCGGGCGCCAATGATCGAGAAAGGCGCGAACGTAGCGCGGGTGGTCAAGCGGCACATATTGGTGGAAGGCCCCGGGCGGCAATCGCTCCGCCATGAGTTTGGCCGAAGTCACCGTGCCTGTTGTCACCAGAAAGTGCGCTTCGGGGCGGTGCTCTTTCAGCCGCTCCACGAGAGGCAGGACCGAAAGAGATTCCCCAACGCTTGCGCCGTGGATCCAAACGAGGGCGCCTTCAGGTCGGCGTTTCCCCGCGATGCCGCGGCGTTCGCCGATGCGGCTGGGGTCTTCCTTGCCTTCTTTCATGCGCCGGCGCAGCGCCAGATCGGCGAAAGGCCCCGCGGCGCTGGTCGCTGCGCGGTAGAGGCGAAGGCCGAACGGCTCGCTCCGCTGTTCAAGTGCCGATTCCATGAAATCCATTCTACTGCGTGTCGCGGCGTCCTGTCGCCATGGCGGGGTCCGGCTCCGGCGGCGGCGTCCGGCCCGCCAGAGCATCCGCCTGCGCCGCCGTGCGAGAAAGCGCTCCGGCGAGCGCTTGCCGCGCCGCCTCAACTTGTTCTGGGCTCGCGTCAGGCGGCGGGGCGGGGAGAGCCGGTTCCCCGACATACCAGCCTTTCCCAAAGGGAAAAGGAAAGAGAAACCGGTCCCAGGTCGCCAGAAATCGTCCGCGCGTGACGGAATAGGCGCCGGGGAGGATCGGCGCCCCCGTCAATTGCGAAAGCTTGATGACGCCAGGATGGACGATTTCGCGCGGACCCCGCGGCCCGTCCGGCGTTATGCAAACTATGTCGCCCTGCCGGATCGCGCCGATCATCTGCACGAGTGCGCCCGTGCCGCCTTTGTCGCGGTCGCGCTTTTTCGGGTTCGCCGCCGAACCGCGGATGAATTCGACGCCAAGGCGTCGCGCGGCGTTGACGATGACCTCTGCGTCCGGATGGTTGGAAGACAGCATGAAAACGCGCTTTCTGGTCAGCTTGCGCAAGACGGCGCCCATCAACAGCCGATTGTGCCAGAAAGCGATGATGAACCCTTTCTCTCCGGCGTTGAGGCGGTCGGCGTCCTCCCGCCCGACAAAGGTCCAGCGCGTCGTCGCCGCCACAAGGCCGATATAGCTGGCGATAAGCAGGCTGGCGGCCCATTGCACCGGTTTGCTACGAAGGAGCGCTTTCACGGCCTTTCCGGGCCCTGCCTGAACGATTGCGTGGGGAGCATGCGTCTTGCGCTTTTGCGGGCGCCCTTGCCGACAGGGAGCGGGGGTGAATTGCACGGACGCCCGACCCTCGCTAGCGATCGAGGCGCGCCCATTCGCCGAAAGGTCGGACCTCCTTGCAGCGCAGCACATCCCTAGAGGAACCGCTATCGTCGGTAAAGCTTGGCCGTCGCATCTGGCGCGACTATCTCGGCCGCTACCGCGGCATGCTCGCGCTCGCGCTTGTCGCCATGGCGGCCTATGCGGCGTCGTCGAGTCTCATCCCGATCGGCGTTGAATGGATCAACAGCGCCTTTCTCGGCAAGGAGACCAAGGCTCCCGCCGATCCGCGCAGCGTCGCGCTGTGGGGGCCGGCGCTCATTCTGGCGCTCGGCCTCTTCAATGCGCTCGCCCAATATGTCCAGTCGCGCCTCAGTCAGACGGCTGCGCTTTCGGCGCTCCGCGACATGCAGGCGGACATGTTCGCAAGTCTCGCCGCGCAAGACCTTGCGCAAGTGCGCGACGACGCTTCCGGCCAGACGATTTCGGCCTTCACCAATGACCTCACGGTCCTGCGCGAGGCGCTCAATCGCGTGCTGACGGCGGTGCGCGATCTTCTGACCTTCGTCGGGCTCTGCGCCGTGATGGCCTGGTACGATCTTGTGCTCTTTCTCGGCGTCGTCGCCGTCTACGCCGCGATCGGATGGCCGATCGTCCGCATCGGGAAATATCTCCGGCGCTTCTCCGCCAAGGCGCAGGCGCAGGCCGGCGACGTGACGCAGCTTATCGGCGAGACGATCGACGGCGCGCGAGTCGTCAAGACCTTCGGTCTTGAACCCTACGAGACGGCGCGCGCCGCGCGTGTTTTCGACGAGCGCTTCGCGGTGCTGAAGCGCATGGTCAATCTGCGCGCCCTCAATGAGCCGTTCATTTTCGCGGTCGGGTCAGCGGCCCTCGCCATCGTCATCGGCGTCGTCGCCTGGCGAATCGCAGCGGGCGCCCTCGACGCGCCGCAATTCGTCTCCTTCGTTGTGGCGCTATTGCTGTTGTCGCAGCCGGCGCGCGGCCTCTCATCGCTCAACGCTTCGGTGCAAGAAGGCTTCGGCGCTTTCGAGCGGGTCGCCGCGCTCATCGATCGCCGCCCGCGCGTCGTCGATGCGCCGGGCGCTGCGCCCTTGCCGGCGGGGCCTGGAAGCGTTTCCTTTCGGCAAGTCGCTTTTTCCTATGACGGGGCGGCGCGCGCCCTCGACGATTTCTCGCTGGAGGTTCCCGCAGGCAAGACCGTAGCGCTCGTCGGCGAATCCGGCGCCGGCAAATCTACCGTGTTCCAGCTGCTGCCGCGCCTCTATGATGTCGCGTCGGGCGCAATCCTGATCGACGGCGCCGATATTGCGCAAGCGACGCTCCGCTCCTTGCGTGCGAAGATCGCCGTCGTCAGCCAGGACGCGTTTCTTTTCAACGACACGATCGCGGCGAATATCGGCCATGGCCGCCTCGGCGCATCGCGAGCCGACATCGAAGCGGCCGCGCGCGCCGCGGCGATCGATGATTTCATCCGCACCCTGCCGGACGGCTATGATCACGCCGTCGGCGAGGGCGGCGCCAAACTCTCCGGCGGCCAGCGCCAGCGCATCGCGCTCGCCCGCGCCTTTCTCAAAGACGCGCCCATATTGCTGCTCGACGAGGCGACCTCAGCGCTCGACGCTGACTCCGAAGCCAAAGTGCAGGCAGCGCTCGAGCGGCTCTCCAAGGGCCGCACGACGATCGTCATCGCCCATCGCCTCGCGACGGTCGTGAAGGCAGACCTCATCGCCGTGATGGACAAAGGCCGCGTCGTCGAACAGGGCACGCATGAAGCGCTGCTCGCCCGCGGCGCCATTTATGCTCGGCTCGCGCGTCTGCAGTTCAGGGCCGAGGCTTAGGCGCTCACTCCCGCCTCAGGATCCTTTCCGTCAGAAGGTTGCCCCACCATGAGCCGAGGAATGCCTTCTTGACGGCGACATGATCGTAATGCGCGCTCTCCGCCCAGGCGAAAAAGGCGTCTACGGAGGAAAGATCGACGCCGGTCGCGCGCGCGAATTCGAGATATTTCTCGAGCGCGTAGTCGATGACGCCGGTCTTGCCCTGGCGGAAATGGCCGTAGCGCAGCGACAACTGGCCGAGCGCTTCGTCAAACGGCGCGCCTTCCTTGAAGAAGAGATAGAGCGCCGACATGACGCCGACGCGGTCTGCGCCAGACTTGCAATGCATGAGCGCAGGATAGGCGATCGTGTCAAAGAGCGTGCGTGCGCCCTTCATGATCTCGACTGACGGCGCCTCGCGCGAATAGACGCGGAAATTCACGAGCGCGATCCCGTGCGCGCGGCAGGCTTCCTCCTCGAGGAAAAGAAAGCCGCTCGGGGCGTCGCCGCGCAGATTGACGATGGTCTTGATCCCGCGCCGCGCGAGCCGCGCGATGTCATGCGGCGAAGGCTGCGCCGAGCGCCACATCCGGCCCGGCGCGATCTCGTGTTCGTTGCGATAGGCGAGGCGCAGAAAGCCGTGATCTTCGAGCAGCAAGGAACGCCAGGCGCGGGCGCGGCCTTCCTTCGTCGCCAACGCTTCACGGGTGAGCGCGGTCATGGGCGCCGAGGCTCGCGGCGATCCCCCCCTTGCCCCCCCTTTTCAAGGGGGGGAAACGCGGGGCACCTCTTTCCCCCCCCTTGAAAAGGGGGGGCTAGGGGGGGATCCCCCGCAAACTCGGTCCGGATGCAGATCAAAACTTTCCGTCCCCGTCCGGGTCAAGAAGCCGGTGCAGATGCACGACGAAATAGCGCATATGCGCATTGTCGATCGTCTGCTGGGCTTTGGCCCGCCAGGCTTTCTCGGCTTCGGCGTAGCTCGGGTAAATGCCGACAATGTCGAGCTTGGAAAGGTCGCGGAAGCTCACATCTTCCAGAGTCTCAAGTTCGCCGCCGAAAACGAGATGCAGCAATTGCCGGTGAGGCATCGTCTTACTCCCAACTAATCGCCGGCGATCGTCATGGCGCCGACAAACACGGTCGGCGCATTGACGGCGCCGCGAAACTCAAGATCGTCCGCCGGCTCAAGCGCGGCGAACATGTCGAGGAGATTGCCCGCAATGGTGATCTCGCTGACGGGATAAGCGCGCGCGCCCTTTTCGAACCAGAAGCCCGAGCAGCCGACGGAATAGTCCCCCGTATTCGGGTTCACTTGCGGGCCGAACATGTCGGTGACGAGAAGGCCGTCGCCGAGCCGGCGCAACATCGCTTCCGGGCTTTCTGCGCCTTTTTCCAGCCAGAGATTGGTCGGCCCGGCGCCAGGAGGCCCCGAAGCGCCGCGCGTCGCGCGCCCATTGGTTTCGAGCTTCAACTGCCGCGCATGGGAGGAATTGAGGATCCAGCTCGTCAGCACGCCGTCATCGATCAGCGTCATCCGCGCGGCGGCGACGCCCTCGCCGTCAAAGGCGCGCGAGCCGAGACCGCGCCGCAAATGCGGATCGTCGATGACGGCGATCCCCTTGCGGAAAATCTGCGCGCCTAGCTTGTCCTTCAGGAAAGAGACACCGCGCGCGATCGCCCCGCCGTGGACAGCGCCCGCAAGATCGCCGAGGAGCGAGTCCGAAAGCCGCTTGTCGAAGACGACCGGCGCCGTGCGGCTCGACAGCTTCTTCGGCGACAGCCGCTCGACCGTCAGCGCGCCCGCTTTGAGACCGATCGCTTCCGCGGAGCGCATGTCGGCAAGATGCGTGCGCGAATCGTAGTCGTAATCGCGCTCCATGCCGTTCGAGTCCTGCGCCAGCACGCTCACCGAGGTCGAATGGCGCGAGCCGCCCGAGGCGCCGAAGAATCCGGCCGAGGTTGCAAACCATTTGCGCCCCTCGCCATAGGATGCGCCGGCGCCGGAGGAATTGACGACGCCCTTCACCGAAAGCGCGGCGGCCTCGCAGGCGGCGGCGCGGCGCTTCAGGGCTTCCGTATCGGGCTCGTTGAAATCGCCGGGATCGAGGTCCGGGAAGGGCGCCTTGGCGAGACGCTCGGCCGGCGCCAGGCCGCAATAAGGGTCTTCCGGCGCCGTTTTCGCCATGGCTGCGCAGCGCTCGACAAGCTCTTTCAGCGCGTCGCGCGAAAGGTCGGTCGTTGAAACCATGGCCTGGCGTTTGCCGACAAGGAGGCGCAGGCCTAGATCGCGTCCCTCAGAGCGTTCGACGTCCTCAAGCGCGCCCATGCGCCAGGAAACGCCCGAAGAAACCGCGCTGTAGAGCACGGCGTCGGCGGCGTCCGCACCGGCGCGGCGGGCGTCGGCGATGAGGCCGGCGAGGAGAATTTCGGCGTCTTTGTCCTGCATGGCGCCGGAGATAGAGATTGCCGCCGGAGCGCGCAACCGGGACGCCGCCCGCTTCAGCGCACTTCCGCCGCTTCGGCCGCCGCCGCTTTCCCCCATGCCTCCATGGCGGGCAGAGCGAAGATCATGTCGGCCCAGTCCCGGGCGAGGGGCGGCAGCGTCACTGGCCCATAGGTTTTGAAGCGCGAGACGACGGGCGCGTACATCGCGTCGGCGACGGAGAAGCGGCCGAACAGGAAAGGCCCGCCCCCGCCGAATCGGGTCCGGCATTCGGTCCAGATCGCCGCGACCCGTGCGATATCGCGCTTGACCGGAACCGGCTGCAGATGACGCAGATCGCGCCGCGAGAAATTGAGCGGCCAGGATTTCCGCAGTTCCGCAAAGCCCGCATGCATCTCGGCGGAAACCGCGCGGGCATGCGCGCGCGCCGCGGCGTCCGCCGGCCAAAGGCCTGCTTCCGGAAAGGTCTCGGCGATATATTCAAGAATGGCGATCGATTCCCAGACGATGATGGGCCCGTGCCGGAGGCACGGCACAAGGCCGGCCGGCGTCTTTTCGGCGAGTTCTTTGGCTGTCTCCGGCCGGTCGAGGCGGACCATTTCCTCCGCAAACGGAATGCCGGCCTGCTTCAGCGCCAGCCAGGGCCTCAAGGACCAGGAGGAAAGATTCTTATCGCCGATATAGAGCTTGATTTCGTTCATTTTTTCCTCTTTGTGCTGATTGGCGCTCATCCGTGCGGCCTGCGTCTTGACCCGTCTCTGCGACGGCTTTGCGAATGGATCGTTGATATCTTGCGCCAGATATCACGGCGAAGCTTTGGCGATAATGTGCGTCTCAGATCGAGCATTTCATTGAGTTTATCCAGAGCGAGACAGGCCCAATCATTGACCTTGACGCGATGCGGCGCCGGTTTGTCGGTCCGCCCGTCCAGGTTGGGCATGTCCCTGTCACTATGTCTGCGCAGACGGTGAACACGAGACCCAATTTCGGCAGGGCTTCGCCCGCATCGGAGTGCCGGGCCCTGAGAAGACGTTAGGAACAGGCAGTGCGCATATGATTCATGGCGCTCCGGTGAATCGCCCCTTGTCACGGCCGTGATTTGATCCCACGATTTCGACCAGCGTTTTTGGGGAGAGACCTATGCGCAATTTCGTTTTGCCGATCATTGCTGCAATGTGCTGCAGTTTCGCAGCCGCGGGGGCGACCACGTCTGCCGCTGCAAGCGCTGACGTGAACGCAATAAAGCCTGCGACCGCGACAAAGGCTCAATTGTTGAGCGGGCTTCAACCAGCCGACAATATCAGACCCCGACTCGCCAAGATCAAGTCGGCGATTATTGCGCTCGGCAAACCGAAAGCGACCAAGCGATCCCAGATCGCGTCGTTGAAGGCGGGACTGAAAGACATCGATCTGCTTGATCAGGACCTTTTGAAGTTGAAGGCGGGGTTTGAAGCGACGGAAACCAGTATAGGTTCAGCCATCGGCGCCAAAGCCTCCGATGGCGACGAAGCCGTCGACGCAAATCGCGATGCGCTCGGACGCATGCGCGCGGCGTTTGAAGCAAAACTCAAAGAGCTCGAGACCAAAGACAGGCTTGGGAATTTTGAAATTCAGGACCTGATGTCGACATACAATGAGACCGAGACACGTGCGTCCAGCGTCCTCAAGAAGGCCGATGACACCAAGAATGCAGTGATCCAAAAAATTGGCTGAAGCCGTCGGGGACTTCGCCCGCACGACCGCTTCATCGACGATCCGCTATCGCGCCGTTTGGTAAAAGGTGGCGATCCACCGCGCGATCACCATGCGGTCGGACGGTTTCTCATAGCTCGCAAGCGCGTCGTCAACGAGAGGTGATGCGATCCGTCCGCGCCGCGCACGAAGGAGCTCCTTGCCGAAAGCGGTCTCGAATTCAGGGTGCATCTGGAACGAAATCGCCGGCGCCTGCGCATAGGAAAGCGCGCCGTTTTCGCAAAACGCCGATCCCGCAAGGCGCATCGCGCCGGCGGGCCTTTCGACCACCTGGTCCTGATGGGAGACGGCGCAGGCGATGCGCGTGGCGGCGGGCGTCATCCAGGGCTCGCGCGCCTCGACCGCATAATCATGCACGCCGACGCCCCAGCCCTTGTCCGATTTCTCCACGCGCCCGCCGAAAGCTTCCGCCATGATCTGATGGCCGAAGCAGATGCCGACCTGCGGACGCCGGACGCTCGCCGCTGCGCGGATATAGTCCTTCAACGGCTCGATCCAGGCATGGCCGTCATAGACGCCGGCGGGAGAGCCCGTGATCAGCACGCCGTCAACGGCGGCGGCAGGAGGCGGCGTCTCTCCCTCGAAGACGCGCGCCGTCGAGAATGTAGCCTGCGGCAGGTGGGGCGCGATGAGGCTGCGCAGCATGGCCGGATAGCCGCCATAGCGGCGCTCAAGATCGGGCGGCGGCGCGCCGGTTTCGAGGATGAGGATGCGCATGGAAGCGTTTCAGGCGGGCAAGGAGAAAACGATCGAAACCGCGGAATCAATCCGGGTGCTGACGGTCTTGCCCTCCGCATAGGTGGCCGCCTGCGTGTAGGCGCCGCCCTTCGGCGCCGCGAAACAGTGGAGCGCGCGGGCGTTGAGGTCGACGACCCAGTATTCCGGCAGTCCGGCTTTCGCATAGGCGGCCTGCTTCGGACCCAGATCGTCGGCAAGCGTCGTATCGGCGATCTCGACGATGAGACGGACCGTGTTTCCGGGAATGGGGCCATCCGTCCTGACGGGACACCAGACAACCACATCGGGCAAGGGCGAAAACCCATCGCCGAAGCTTACGGTCACTTCTGTCATGGCCTCGAGCGCCGCAGCGGACGCCTTGAGGCTTCGATCGAGCGCCCGGAAGAGGGACATTTTCGCGGCGGCGTGCGGCACATGCTGCGCGTTCATCTTGCGGATTTCCCCGTCCCTGAGTTCGACCCGGCCGAGAACCGTCGACAGGCCCTTGCGGACCATGCGGTCGAACTCGTCATCGGTGATCACTGTCTTCGGGGCGGCGTTCATGGCCGACATCCTAGCAGTTTCGCGGCGCGCATAAAGCTGCGGCGGCGCTGCTTTCCCTTCAGCGCCCTTCCGCCCAGCGGCGGATGTATTCGTGGTGGGCCGACCAGTCATTCCATGTCGCCTGCGCCCAGGCGCGCACCGCGTCGGCATGGCGGGGACCGCCGATATGCGGCGCAACCTGTTCCATCGTCATGGTGAACGCCGAAGGCGGCTCAAGGCGCGTGAGCGTCGACTTGTGCTGCACGAACCCTGTCATGACCCGGTTGGTCTCTTCCGGCGTGCCGCCATGCTCAAGCTGTCGCATAAGGCGTGCAAGATGAAGACCGACCGATTGTACAGCCCGGCGGTCGGCGGCCTCGCCGGGGTGCTGGACGGCGTAGACATCGACGCTGAGGCGATGCGTCGGCATCAGTTGCGGGTCCGAGTATTCGGCGTCCAGCAGCGCGCCGAAGGCGGCCCAGCAGGCGGGGGATGACAGCATGTAGCCATGCGTCGGCCCATCGTTCGGGGCAAAGCGCGCGCCGCATCCGCAGCACCTCGTCTTGTCATTGCTCGACATTGGAATGACGCCTCCTCGCGTGGTCGTATTCCGTGCGCCGGCTCGCCCGCATCGGGCGCCAATCATGAGCCTTGCGTCCGCCCCGATGCAAACCCCATTTGACCGCGACGGCGCTGTAGCGCAGAGGGACCCGACCCGCAGAACCGCGAGCGCCCATGTCCTACAAATCCTTGCGCGACTTTATCGAGACCCTTGAAGCGGCGGGCGAGCTCGTGCGTGTCCGTGAGCCGGTTTCGACGGTTCTCGAGATGACGGAGATCCAGACGCGGCTTCTGGCCGAAAAGGGCCCGGCGGTGATCTTTGAAAAGCCGGTGAAGGAAGACGGAACCGTCTCGCCCATTCCTGTCCTCGTCAATCTCTTCGGCACGGTGAAGCGGGTCGCGATGGGCGTGACGCTCCTCGACAAGGATCCCGCGCGCACCGATCAGGCCGCGCTCCGCGCGGTCGGCGAGACACTCGCCTTCCTGCGCCAGCCTGAGCCGCCAGCCGGGCTCAAAGACGCGCTCGAACTTCTGCCCTTCGCCAAGACGGTCATGTCGATGCGGCCCTCGACAAAAGCGTTCGGGACCGCGCCCTGTCAGGAAGTCGTGCTCGAAGGCGACGCGATCGACCTTGGCATGCTGCCGATCCAGACCTGCTGGCCGGGGGAGCCTGCGCCGCTCATCACCTGGCCGCTCGTCGTGACGAAAGGCCCGACCGACGCGCGCGAGGACAATTACAATCTCGGCATCTACCGCATGCAGAAGATCGGCCGCAACCGGACGATCATGCGCTGGCTCGCCCATCGCGGCGGGGCCCAGCATCATCGCCGCTGGAAACAGGAAAAGCGCGAGCCATTGCCGGCCGCCGCCGTGCTCGGCGCCGACCCCGGGATCATCCTTGCGGCGGTGACGCCCGTGCCGGACACTTTGTCGGAGTATCACTTCGCCGGGCTCCTCCGTGGGCGGAAGGCCGAACTTGTCGACTGCAAGACCCAGCCGCTGAAGGTCCCTGCCGAGGCCGAGATCGTGCTCGAAGGCGTCGTCTCGCTCGACGAGCACGCCGATGAAGGCCCCTATGGCGATCACACGGGCTATTACAATTCCGTCGAGCGCTTCCCGGTTTTCACCGTCACGGCGATCACCCATCGCCGCAATCCGATTTACCTCTCGACCTTCACCGGCCGCCCGCCCGACGAGCCTTCCGTGCTCGGCGAGGCGCTGAATGAAGTCTTCATTCCGCTCCTGCGCCAGCAGTTTCCGGAGATTGTCGATTTCTGGCTTCCGCCGGAGGGGTGCTCCTACCGGATCGCGGTCGTCAGCATGAAGAAGGCCTATCCCGGCCATGCCAAGCGCGTGATGCTGGGCGCGTGGTCGTATCTCCGGCAGTTCATGTATACGAAATGGGTGATCGTCGTCGATGACGACATCGATACGCGCAACTGGAAAGACGTGATGTGGGCGCTCTCGACACGGATGGATCCGGCGCGCGACATCACGCTGATCGAGAACACGCCGATCGACTATCTCGACTTTGCCTCGCCGGAGAGCGGCCTCGGCTCCAAAATCGGTCTCGACGCCACGAACAAATGGCCGCCCGAGACGAAGCGCGAATGGGGCGAGAAGATCCGCATGACTGATGCGGTGATCGACCGCGTTGATGCCCTGTGGGGCAAGCTCGGCCTGCCGGGGTCGGGGAAGGATATCTGGCGGTAGGTCGCGCTCAGTCGCCGATACGGAAATCGACCGGAATGGCGAATACGCCGCCTGCGCTCGGACGCCCGTCCCGCAAAGTCGGCGCCACGCGGAAATGCGACAAGACCTTGTAGGTCGCCTGCTTGAACGCCGCGGCAAGCGCCGGGTCGGCCGCGATTTCGACATTGTCGGCGGCGGCGGCGGCGCAGATCAAGGAACCGTCGGCCTGCGCAGCGCATACGGCGGTCATGCGCGCGCCGACGCCCTTGCGCAAAGCGGGGGACGGAAAGGCGCGCTCCAAGTCATAGGCGCTCGGCCGAACGTCGAAGAGAAAATCGGTCGCCGGCATGCGCGGCTGCGCGAGGAAGTCGATCGGCTTGCGGTCAGTCGCACTGATCCGTACAGGAATCGTCGTCGCCATCGGGACGGGGTCGTCTCGGTCATCGCCCTTCATGTCGAATTGCGTCTTCTCCGCGAAGGCGCGCGCCGTCCGCTCAACTTCGGGGGTCGCGCTCGGCTCGCCGATGCGCGCGCAGGCGAATGCGCCGCCGGTTGTTCGGCTCACCTTGCAGTCAAAGGCGGCGTCATAGGGCGCATCCAGCGCCGCGCCGAGCTTTTCCGCCGCGAAGTGGCGTTCGGCGATGGTCGCTGTCCGCAGGATCTTGCGTGAGCCGGCGTCAAAGCGCTGCGGCGGCGGGGCGGCGCGCGTTCTCGAAACGTCGATCTTCAACGCGCAATGCGGCGAGCCGAAGGATTCATACTCCGCGCGCACCGAAATCGATGCGCCGGCTGCTTCGCCGGCGGTCGACACGAGCAGCGTGAAAGGATCTTTGGCGGCGAATTTCGAGCGCCGCAGCGCGCGACCCTTGAAATCCGCGGCAGTGACCAATGCGCTCGACCCGACGCCGAAGCTCACGACCTCGCCGATTGTGCGCGGCGGAATCCCGTATCCCGGCTGCGGCGTGACGTTGATGACGCCGCCTGCGCTTCGCGTCACGTTCCATGCGAGGGCGCCCTGCTGCGCCACGGTCTTCATCGGCTCCCCGCCGCTCAGCGGTCCTGCGACCTTCTCGATTTCAGCAGCGACGGCGAGCGCGGCGGCCTCGCAGGCAAGGCCGTTCGCCGCCGGGGCCATCGCATCAAGATGGAGGGCGGAGGTGTAATGCTCCTCGCGCACCACCGCGCTGAAGCGCAGTCCGCCGATCTCAACGGCGTCGTCTGCGGCGATGGAAAAGACGCGGCCGGAATAAGGGGAGACTGCGGCGTCTCTCCATTCGGCGCCAGGCGCGGCCTTGCGCGCTGCGTCTAGCCCCGCGCCGAAAACGAGGGGTCCAAATTTGAGCGCCGGGGCGTCCGCGCCCCAGGCGAGCGGCAGGACGCTAAGCGCCAGAAGAAACGCAATAAGACCCCGAACCATGCGCCGTCAGCCGCTGAATGCCCCAGCGCACAATAACCGCCCCAAAGCGGCGTGTACAGAGCATGGCGGCGGCCCGAGACGCGCCATCGCGGGGAGGCCGCCGGCAGTCGGCGCCGGGGCGGCCGGCTCGCCAATTCGCGGTTGCAACGAAACGCAGCCGCCCTGCCCTTCCTGCCTCCCCCCCGCTCGCCACTCCCCCCGAATCGGCGAACAGAAACCCCCTGTCACCAGAGGCGCCAAGGTCATGTCCCTGTCGAAACCATCCCCCGCCGCGCCAAACGCCGAACTCGACGCGGTTACGCTGTCTGCGCTCCTGTCCTCGCGCCTTTGCCACGACCTGATCAACCCTGTCGGCGCCATCGGATCGGGGCTGGAAGTGCTCGATGATTCGGCCATGGACCCCGCCATGCGCGACGCCGCGCTCGACCTCATCCGCACCGGCGGGGGAAAGTCGATCGCGCTCCTCAAATTCGCCCGCCTCGCTTATGGCGCGGCCGGCGGTTTCGGCGCCGAGATTCCTCTGGAAGAGGCTGAAGCCGCGCTCCGCGAGATCTTCAAATGGACCAAGGCCGAGCTTGTCTGGCGCTTGCGCCTCGGCCTTGCGCCGAAAGACCAGGTGAAGGCGATCCTCATTCTCGGCTATGCCGCGTCGGACTGCGTCCCGCGCGGCGGGGTCGTGACGATCTCGGGCGCGCCGGAAGCCTTTCGTATCGAGACCAAGGGCGTCAGGACCATTCTCAACGCTGAGCTTGTCGCGGCGCTGTCGGGCGATGCGACGGATCTCAAGCCGAAATTCGCGCCCGCTTATCTGGCCGGGCTCCTCGCGCGCCAGGCCGGCGGGTCAATCCGCGCCGAAATGGACGGTGAGGCGATCCTTTTCGAGGCGGGCTTTACCGCCGCAGGGGCCGCCGCGCCCGCCGCCTTAACCGTCGGCTAACCAAACTTCGCGACTATTCCGGGCGCGCGTCGCACCGATCCCGCGCGAGGGCACCCGTGATGAAAACCTGTCTCATTGTCGAAGATTCGCCTCTGATCCGCGAAATCACGAGCCGCATTCTGCGCGACCTCGGTTTCAGCCCGCGCGAGGCGGCCAAGGCGATCGACGGCGTCGCTGAATGCAAGCACGCAACGCCCGATGTCGTGCTGCTCGACTGGGACCTGCCGCAGCTCGAAGCGCTCGACTTCCTGAAGGGCGTCGCCGCGCTGCCGCCGGAGAACCGGCCGCCCATCGTTCTGTGCGCCACCGAACATGACCAGCAGCAATTCACGCTCGCCAAGGCGGCAGGGGCGGCGCATGTGATCATGAAGCCCTACGATACGCGCGCCGTCACCGAGAAATTCGCCGAAATCGGCCTCATCGCCGGCGCCCCTGCCGCGACCCCGATCGCCTCGGCCGCGTCCTGAGCGCCCCCGGTTTGACCGGGCGGTCCAGATTCCCGATAAGCGCGTAGAAGAGCCGGGCCCGGAGAGGCCCGGTCAAAAGACGCCATGGGAGGACTGCCATGCTCGGCCAGATGATGGACCGGCCACTGCTGACGACCGAAATCCTCAAACACGCCGTCCGAAGCTACCGCACGCTGGAGATCGTGACGCGCACGGTCGAAGGGCCGATCCACCGCTACACGGTCGCCGACGCCCATAAGCGCATCTGCCAGCTCGCCAACGCTCTCGCCGACATGGGCGTCAAGAAGGGCGACCGCATCGGCGTCATCGGCTGGAACACGTACCGCCAGTTCGAGATGTATTACGCCGTCGGCGGGCTCGGCGCCGTTCTGCACACGGTCAATCCGCGGCTCGGACCCGAGAATGCGGCCTATGTGATCAATCACGCCGAAGACGACTGGCTCTTCTTCGACACGACCTTTACGCCGCTCGTCGCCGGCATGAAGCCGCGCCTCAAGACCGTGAAGCGCTATTGCGCGCTGACCGATCGCGCGCACGCGCCGGAATTTCCAGGCGAACTCGGCGTTTACGAAGACATGATCGCCGGCAAGCCCGAGACGTTCGACTGGCCCGACTTCGACGAAAACACCGCCGTCGCCATGTGTTACACTTCAGGCACGACGGGCGAACCCAAGGGCGTCGTCTATTCGCATCGCGCCCTCGTCATCCAGACTTTCGCGAGCGCCCTGCCGACCGCGCTCGGCTGCAAGGAGGGCGACGTCGTCCTGCCCGTCGTGCCGATGTTCCACGTCAACGCCTGGAATATTCCGTATACGGCGATGATGATCGGGCTGAAGCTCGTCTTCCCGGGGCCGAAGCTCGACGGCGAGAGCCTCTACGAGCTCCTCGACCAGGAGAAGTGCGACTATTCCCTCGGCGTGCCCACGGTCTGGCTTGCGCTGCTCCAGTATCTTGAAAAGTCCGGCAAGAACTTGCCGCATTTGAAAAAGGGCCTTGTCGGCGGCTCGGCCCTGCCGGAGGCGCTCATCCGCGCCTATGACCGGCGCGGCATCGTCATGCAGCAGGGCTGGGGCATGACGGAGATGAGCCCGCTCGGCACGGTGAACACGCTGCCGCCGCAGCTTGCGCGCCTGCCGATCGACGAACGCGTGCCGCATATGCTGAAAGCGGGCAGGGCGATGCCCTTTGTCGAGATGCGGCTCGTCACCGATGACGGCAAGATCCTCCCCCATGACGGCGTCTCCGACGGGCGCCTGCAGGTGCGCGGGCCCTGGATTGTCGGCGACTATTTCAAATCGCACGGCAAGACGCGGACGGTCGACGGCTGGTTCGACACGGGCGACGTTGCGACGATCGACATCGACGGATTCCTCACCATCACCGACCGGTCGAAGGACGTCATCAAGACCGGCGGCGAATGGGTCTCTTCGATCGAGATCGAAAACGCCGCGCTTCTCCATCCTGCGGTCGCCAACGCCGCCGTGATCGGCGTCCGCCATCCGAAATGGCAAGAGCGCCCGCTGCTCATCGTCGTCAAGAAAGAGGGGCAAGATCCGAGCCCGGACGAAATCAAGGAGTTCCTGAAGCCGAAGCTCGACAAGATCGCCTGGCCGGACGCCGTCGAATTCGTCAAGGAACTGCCGATCGGCGCGACCGGCAAAGTTCTGAAGACGGAGCTGCGCAAGCAGTTCAAAGGTTACGAATTGCCGGGTTAGCCGTCGTTGACGCCTCCCAACGCGCATCGTAGCGGAGCCGCCCTCGCTGACCATGGAGGCTCCGATGCGTAACGTCGATCATGACAGCCTTCCTTCCTTTCGAGCCGATGTCGAAACGGCGGAAGGGTTGCCCCTCTGAAACGCGCGTGAAGCGCGGGCTCCGCTTCATCAAGGGCGGCGAAATCGAACTCGTCGAGAAACTCGGGCGGCAGGATCTCTGCCCCTGCGGCTCGCGGAGGCGTTTTCAAGGCCTGCTGCATGGCCTCCGGGCGCTATGACGGCGCAAATCGCGGAGACTATCTTCCGCGACCGTTAAGCACGTTCGATCGTCCGTTTACTGTCTTTCCTTACGCGGCGTTCATCCGCCTGGCGCGACCCTTTCCGAAACGGAGAGGGTCCGCCCATGCGCGTTGCTGCGCTCTTCATCGTGCTGTGCCTCGCGCCCGTCGCGGCGCGGGCGCAGCCGAATATTCTGACGCCGCCGTCGCGCGGCGCGTCAGGGCCCGAAGACGGCGAGGCTGCGGCCGTCATCGCCGAGGTCAACCGCGTGCGCGCCGCCCATGGTCTGACGCCGGTTTCGGCCGACCCTTCATTGATGGAGGCCGCGGCTGAGTATGCCGAAGAGCTGAAATCCCGCGGGGCGCTTAGCCACTATGGCGCCGACGGCACGACGCCGCCCGAGCGCGCGCAGATGGCGGGCTATGGCGGCGGCAACGTCGCCGAGGCGCTCGCCGCGGGATATCCCGATGCAGGCTCGACGGTTGAAGCCTGGATGGAAAGCCCCGCGCATCGCGACGTCGTGCTGAAGCCGGATGCAGAAGCAGCCGGCGTCGCCCGCGAAGATGCGCCGGACGACGAGCACAAAGCCTATTGGACGCTGCTGCTTGCGGCGCCGGCGGATTAGAGGCGTGCACGGAGCATAATGCGCCGCCTCGCCCTTCGAGGCCCGTCTCCGCTGCGCTCCGCCGGGCGCCTCAGGGTGAGGCGCCCAGCCAACACTCCGTATTCCTATAAAGAGGGCGCGCCGCTTACGCGCGAGGAGGCATGGCGGTCGTGCAAATCGCGCGGGCAAGCGGAATCACTGCAGACTGAAGCCTCACCCTGAGGCGCCCGGCGGAGCCGGGCCTCGAAGGGCGAGGCGGGTATTCTCACTCCCCGCCAAGCTTGCGTTCATAAGCGGCGACAAGCGTCATGTAAGGGTTCACGCGGTCGACAAAGGGCGGATCGCCATTGGTCGGCGCGTAGGACTCTTTCATGTCCATATGCATGTGGATGGTGGTCGGCACCGGCGCGCCGTTCCCATCGAAGAACACGTTCGACACTTTGCCGATCCGCTGGCCTGACGCGACCCGCGCGCCCTCCGTCACCGCGAGGCGCGCCATGTCCATATGCAGGAACTGATACCAGGTCCCGTCATCGGCAAGGAGCTGCACGCCATAGGAGCCGATATAGGAGATGACGCCCGCTTCCGGCGCGATCACCCAGTGCTTCTCCTTTTCGCAGGTCGCCGGGCGGATATCGACGCCCGTGTGCCCGCCTTGCGCGCAGAAATATTGGTTCTTGCCGCGCTTCTCGCAGAAATTCTCCCGCCACGGATAATTGTAATTCTCAGCGGCGCATTGGCTCGAGCTCTTGCCGTTGAGCGCGGCCTGGCTGCCGCCATGGCCGTAGACCTGGCTGTTGATGAAAGCCGGGCCCTCAAACGGGAACACGATGTCGCCGTCATAGACGGTCGTGTCGACAATGATGTTCGCGGGCGCGCTGCCCGGCATGAGGTCGCCCGCCGGATAATAGGAGAAGGTCCGGCCTTCGGCGTCCTTGTAGACATCCGCTTCCTCAGGCGAGGGGGGCTCGTCTTCGGGCGCATCGGGTTCCTCGGCCGGCGCGTCCGGCTCAGCGGGCGAGTCGGGGGGCGTATCGACAGGCGTGTCAGCCGGCGCCGCCGGCTCTTCGGCGGCGGGCGGCGTCGGCAGGCCCGGAACCGAGGCGAGCTTGCCTTCATTCCAGAGCCACCAGGCGCCGAAAGCAATCAGAGCAAGGATGATCAGTGTGAGGAGCCCTCTCATTGTCCGTCTCCCGCGTCTGCGTTGAGTATGCCGAGATTGCGCACCAGCGATCCGACGAAGTCCTGGCCCGTACAGCGGGGATCCGTGTCAGGATCCTTGCAGCGCACGGTCACGAGATAGGCGACGTTGAACAGGGAGAAGGAGAGGTCCACTCCCTCTTCATGGCGCGAGATCACAAAGGGCGCGGCGATTTCCGGGATCCGGCCCTGCATCCGAACGCGCGAAGCAAGGCGCGCCTTGGCGATCGCCGGGTCCCCGCCGACGACGCGCAGGCGCGTGCCCATGATGTGAATTTCCGTGCCGTCTGTGAGCCGGGCATTGGCCGCATAGGCGTTCTCAAGCGGAAACACTTTCAGCGTCTGCAACACTTCCGGGGCGGAAGGCACGAGGATCGGCAGTTTCGTCGTCTGCACCCGCTCCGCCATGGCGGCTTGCGAGGGCGCGGCCTGCGCGCGGGTCTTCATCGAGGCAAGTTCGATGCGGCGGATGCCGCCCGGTGCGCTGGGCGCGGCTGCGACATTGGGCGACGCGCCCGCCGCCCGTTCGCTGGCGAATTTGCCGTCCCGCGCGCGCGTTTCGAGGATCTGGGCGCGCAGACGCGCCCAGTCGACGACCGCCGCGTCCTTCGGCGCAGAAGGTTCTTTAAGGCGCGCAGCCGAATCCGATTTGCGCGGCGTAATGATCCGCGCGGCGTCGTCCGCCGCTTGCGCGGCCGTCGTCTCGGTTTTGGATGGCGCAGCAGGCTGCGCCGCCGCGCCGCCATGGGCGCCAGTTGCGACGCCGAGCGCGAGGACGGCGCAAGCCGCCCTTCGACGCGTCGCGCCTTCTTTCCGTTTCATGTTGCTCTCTCCCGCCTTCTCTTCCCCCGCCGACAGGCAATTCCGTCAGCGCTCCGTCAGCTTGAACTCGATGCGCCGGTTCTGCGCGAGCGCCGCCGGCGTCGTTCCGGCGACAAGCGGGCTGTCCGAGCCCGATCCCGTCGCCATCATGCGGCGGCCCGGCACGCCCCGGGCGCGCAGCAATTCTACCACCGAAATCGCGCGCTGCGCAGACAGATCGAGATTGGAATCGAAAAACTGCCGGCAGGCGGCGCCGAGCGGCGTCGCATCCGCGTGCCCGTCGACGCGCAAGATCCAGTTCACCTCCGCCGGAATCTGGTTCTGGATTTCGAGGAGCGCCTTGGCGAGCTTGCCGATTTCCGCCGCGCCCGCCGGGCTGATCGAGGCCGAACAGGACGCAAACAGGACGTCGCTTTCAAAGATGAAGCGGTCGCCGACGACCTTGATGTCCTTGCGGTCGCCGATCGCCTTGCGCAGCGCCTCGAAAAAGCGGGACCGCACCTCCTGCAGTTCCTGCACCTTGCGGGCGAGCGCCGCGTTGAGGCGCTGCGACAGGTTTTCGATCTGCGCCTTCTGGTCCTTGTCTTTGGCTTCGGCCGCGTCGAGCGCTTCCTGCAGGCTCTGCAATTGGCGGCGCAGCGCGGCGAGCTGGGCGTTCAGCGTCGCAAGCTCGCTCTTCTGCTTGTCGGTCAGCGCCTTTTCCGCCTTGAGCTCTTCGGCGGTCGCGGCGACAGCGGCGCCCGCGGCGGCGAGCTGTGCGGCAAGGCCCGCGATCTCGTCTTCCTTCTTCTTGATCGTCTCCTCAAGCACGAGGCGGACAGCGCGCGCATCGTCGCGTTCTTTCTGGGCGAGGCCGAGCTGCGCAGCGAGCTCATTGATGCGCGCGGTGAGGCGGGCGAGTTCGGAATCTTTCGTCGAAAGTTCTTCCTTCACGCTTGTCAGCTTCGCGCCGAGATAGAACTGCGCGACGACGAAGATTGACAGCACGAACATCAGCGCGAGCAGAAGCGTCGTCAGCCCGTCGACAAATCCGGGCCAGATGTTGAAATCGCCCGAGCGACGGCGGCGCGCCATGTCACTCTCCGCCAGCGATCCGGATCATCGTCTTGTTCAGCGCGCGGATCTCCTCGCGAAGCTCCTTCGTCTGCACCGCTTCGGCCTTGGCGAGCGCATCGGCGTTGACCGCGAGCGCCGCCTCAAGGCTGCGGATCGCCTCGATGACGTCGCCGTCGTAACGCGCGCCGGAAGCGGTCGCGACATGCGATTTGTCGGTCACCCACTGCGACAGCCAGTCTTCAAGATCCGTATAGAAACGGCCCTGCGCCTGGCTCGCCTGCAATTCAAGAAAGCCGACGATCAACGACCCGGACAATCCGAACAGGGAGGATGAAAAGGCGATCCCCATGCCTGACAGCGGCGTCTGCAGGTTGGTGATGAGCTGCGAGATCGCGTCTTCGGTGTCGCCGCCGGAGACGGTGAGGCCCGAAATCGTCGCGCCGACGCCGTTCACGGTTTCAATCAGTCCCCAGAATGTGCCGAGCAGGCCGAGAAAGACGAGGAGGTGGCCGACATAGCGCCCCATCTCCCGGCCCTCATCCATCCGTGTGCCGATGGAATCGAGAATGGCGCGCGTCGACTCGGCGGTGAGCCGACCGCCGCGCACGTCGACATCGACGAGGATGTTCGCCATCGCGCTGATAAGAAGGGGCGGGCGCGGCAGCCGCGCGCGGCGCGGATCGACCGTCTCGCGGAAGGCCTCGACCCAGTCGATCGCCGGCGAGACGACGCCCGCCTGCCGCAGATTGTAGATGACGCCGATGAGGAGAACGCCGAGGATAAGGCCGTTCAAGGCCGGGTTCGCCATGAAAGCTTTGGTCAGCACATCCGACGGCGCCGGCGACCAGGGCGACAGATAAAAGGCGACCGCCCCGACCGCCGCCAGAAACAGCAGCATGTTGAGGATATAGCCGCCGGGCCGGAGGAACCGGACCGAGCGTTCCAAAGACCGCGCCATGATGCGCCCCCTGATGCCCCGCCGGAGACGCGGCCGATGGCGCACGTCCCGGGAATGACGACATCTTAGGCGAATTCGCCGGGTTGTAGAATGCCGGAGCGGTCAGCCGCTATTTCCCTCACATTTTCTAGGAATTTTCGCAAAAGTGCGCATTAGATGCGCAATTGCCTTGACAACCAGCGCGAGCATGTCAGAATTATGACAGTTCAGTTACAGGTTGATGACAGCCTGGTTCCCGAGGTCCTCAACCTGCCGCGTGCGTACCCAACCCCCCTTTTGAAAGGACCACTCTGATGTTCTCACGAGCCATCACCTATCTTGCCGCAGCGATCGCGCTGTCCGTTTCTGTGTGCGTTACGAGCGCGATCGCGAGCGATTTCGGTCCGGCGCCGGCGAATTATGAAAGCGCCGCCGAGGCCTATGTGACCAAGCGGCTGTCCGACCCGTTCGCGGCGCAGATGCAGGCTGTCAGCGAACCCTATCAGGTTTTGGTCGATCTCAAGGGCCATGACGGCCTCCCGTGTTGGGCGGTCGATATGCGCGTCAAGGCGCGCTTGCCCGCGGGCGACATGAGCAGAGCCGTGCCGGTGACGGTGCTCTTCCACAGCGGCAAGCCGATCGCCCTCAGGGAAGACACGCAGCATTTTGCGCGGCTCGAATCGAGCGACCGCGTCGCCGGCCTCAACTAGGTCTTCAACGCATCCGGACTGGAAACGCCGCCCCTTAGGGCGGCGTTTTCATATGGGCGCGTGATAAGGGTCACACGGGTGCGATTGCCTGCCGCCGCGGCGCCCGCCTAGACTCCTGCTTGCAAAGGCACGGGGGGAAGCTATGGCGAGAACACGCAACTTCGCGCTGATCAAGCGCGCAATGGTCCGCGCGCAGCGGGACTTGAACATCGACTTTCGGCCGCGCGCGCTGACGCGGCGGGAGGCCCTGATGCTCGGGGCCGCAGCGGCCGCTTCGGCATGCGCCTCCACGGGCCAGGGCGGCGGCAAGGCCCGCGCGGCGGAGCCGGTCTCTGTCATCGGCGGCGGAACGGCGGGGCTCGTCGTCGCCTACCGGCTGATGCAGGCAGGCCGCACGGTCACGCTCTATGAGGCGTCGAACCGGTTCGGCGGACGCATGTTCACCCAGAAGAATTTTACGCCCGAAGGGCTCTTCTGCGAACTCGGCGGCGAGCTTGTCGATACGGGGCACAAGGAGCTGATCGCGCTTACGCAGGAACTCGGCCTCAAGATCCAGCGCCTTGCGCCGGAAGCCGCGCCGGATGAAGACATCTACGACATCGGCGGCGCGCTCTACCGCACGGAAGACTTCCTCGACCCGAAAACGGGCCGCGGCGCCTTCCTGCCGCTCGCCGCGAAGATCGCCGAGGACCAGGCAAAGCTCCTCGACGCGGAAGAGAACTGGACCGACTTCGCGCGCGCGCTCGATGCGACAAGCCTCAAGGACTATTTCGAAACGCTCCGGCCGCTGACGAAACGCTGGGTGATCGACGCGCTTGCGCTCTCCTATCACGCCGAATACGGCATCCCGATCGAACGCCAGTCGGCGCTCAATTTTGTCGATTTCATCAGCGCGGAGACCGACAAGGAATTCGCCATGTTCGGCGACTCCGACGAACTCTTTCGTATTGAAGGCGGGTCCCAGTCCCTGCCCGACGCGCTGCTGAAGGCGATCGAGGGCAAGGTTGAGCTCAAGAAGGGTCATACGTTGCGCGGCGTCGCGCGTGCGGGAGAAGGCCTCGCGTTCCAGTTCGACGGACCGCAAGGCGCAAAGATCGACATCGCCGCGCCGCGCGCCGTAATGGCGTTGCCCTTCACGCGGCTCCGCGAAGTCGCAGGCATCGAGTCGCTCGGCCTTTCCGACATCAAGCTGAAGGCGATCCGCGAACTCGGCTATGGCGACAACGCCAAGATCATGACGGCGACGCGCGGCCGGCCCTGGAAGACGCCCTCCGCAAAGGGATTTTCGTTCACGGGCGCCGTCTATTCCGACCGCGGGTTCGGCATCGTCTGGGACGCAAGCCGCGGACAGACGGGCGAGGGCGGCGTGCTCACCAATTTCATGCTCTCGACGCCGGAAGAAAACGGCGTCGCCGCGCGCGAGGCGTTGCTCGACAAGGGCCTTGCCGCGCTGAGCCCTGCGGTCGGCGCGGCGCTCGACACGGAGCGCCGCGCGGTCATGTTGTGGGGGCGCCATCCGCAAGTCAAAGGCAGCTACGCCGGCCCGCTCATCGGTCAGTATACGACGCTTGTCGAGGCCGGCGCGCCGGCCGAACTCGGCGGTCGGCTGCATTTCGCGGGCGAACATACGAGCGCCGCGCATATGGGCTTCATGAACGGCGCCGTCGAGAGCGGCGAGCGCGCGGCGAAGGAAATTCTCGGCAGCTGAGCCCGCCGCAGCGCCGCCTTTACGCTTGCGGCGCTGCGGCGGGGAGAGCGATTTCCGCTCTGAGGCCGCCGCTTGCGCCGGCGCCGAAGGCGAGCTTGCCGCCGGACGCCTCGACGAGCATGCGGGCGATGGCGAGGCCAAGACCCGCGCCGCCAGTTTCGCGCGACCGGGAGTTCTCAATTCGGAAGAATGGCTCCGTCAGCCGCGAGAGCTTTTCGGCCGGCACGCCCGGCCCCTCGTCTTCGACGATCAGCGTGACGAAATCCGCCTGGCGCGACACCGAAACATGCGCCGCCGCGCCGTATTTCAGGGCGTTGTCGACGAGGTTGACGAGCGCGCGCTTCAGCGAGCGCGGATGGACGCTGACGATGAAGGCTGCGTCTTCTGCGGCGAAAGTCGCGCGGCCGCCGGCCTCTTGCGCGCCGCCGACGACAGCGCGGGCAAGGCTGGCAAGATCGACTGCCTCGAAAGCCGCGCGGGCTTGGTCGGCCTTGGCGAAAAACAAAGTGTCGTCGATCAGCGCCGTCATCTCGTCGAGATCGGCGACGGTCTTGGCGCGTTGTTCCGCGTCGTCGATGAATTCGGCGCGCAGGCGCAGCCGCGTCAGATAGGTTCTGTAGTCATGCGCGACGGCGGCGAGCGTCGTCTGCCGTTCCGAGACGAGGCGGCGAATGTCCGTCTGCATGCGGTTGAAGGCGCGGGCGAGATTGCGCACGGGCTCCGGGCCTTTTCCGTCTTCAAAGGGCGGCGCATCGAGATTGGCGGCGAACGCCTCCGCATTGGCGGCGAGGCGCGCGAGCGGGCGCGCGGTCGCAAAGGAGGCGAGCACGAGGCCGATCAGCAGGGCGACGCCGAGAAGCGAGGACAAGAGCGCGAGGAAATTGATGAAGACCTGGCGGCGGTATTCTGGGCTAGGCTCCACGACGAGCGCCGTTCCGTCCCCGAGGCCGATGACAAAGACAAGCTCTTCGGCGCTCGCGCGACGCGGGATCCAAAGCCTTCCGGCAAGCGTCGCCGGTCTGTCGCGCACGATGAGGCGCACAGGCCGGTTCGGCATGCTCATGCGATAGACTTCGACGATTCCTGAGAAACGCGGCAGCGCTTGCGGCTCTACGTCAGCATACGGAAAAGACGAAAGAATGGAATAGCGTATAAACGGTGAATTGATCGCCCGCAGGGCCTTGGCGCGTTCTTCCCCATTTCTGTCTTCGAGCAGCGCGACGGCGGCCGCGACCTGGTTGACGATCTGCGGCCGCGTCGGCTCACCAAGATCGCGGACGCGCAGGAAGAAGCCGATGCCCACGATGAGAATCTGGGAGGCGACCAGAAACGCCAGCAGTATGATGACGATGCGCAGCCCGGCGCCGCCCGAGACTGTCACCTCGCCCATCCTTTGCGCACTTCGGCGGCGAAGAGATAGCCGTCGCCGCGCACCGTCTTGATCAGCGCCGGTTCGCGCGGATCGTCGCCGAGCTTCTTGCGCAGCCGCGACAGCTGCACGTCGATGGCACGGTCGACCGACGCTGCGTCGTCGCCCCGTGTCCAATCCAGCAATTGGTCGCGCGACAGCACGCGGCGTGGGCGGCGCGCGAACGCGGCGAGGAGGGCGAGTTCGCCCGACGACAGCGCGACGGCCGTTCCTTCCGGGTTGATCAGCGTACGTTCGTCCATGTCGAGGACCCAGCCCGCGAAGCGATAGACGTCGCGGGGTTCGACGCCGTCCTCCGCCGCGGCGACGCTCACGGCGCCCGCCTTCCGGCGGCGCAAGACGGAGCGAATGCGCGCCGCAAGCTCACGCGGGTTGAAGGGCTTGGCCATATAGTCGTCGGCGCCGATCTCAAGACCGATGATGCGGTCGATATCCTCGCCCTTGGCCGAGAGCATGACGACCGGCGGTCCGCCTGCGGATGAAAGCCGGCGGCAGATCGAGAGCCCGTCTTCGCCCGGCATCATGATGTCGAGCACGACAAGGTCGATCGGCCGTTCGGCGAGGAGGGCGTCCAGCGCCGCGCCCCGGTCGCAGGCGAAGGCGTCAAACCCGTCGCGCGTAAGCGCCTGGGTCAGGAGGCTCCTGATCTCCGGGTCATCCTCAACGACGGCGATCGCGGCGCGTTCGTCATTCATAATCAATCGCTTGGCAGGCTAATGTTTCAGTCTCGCAAGGCTTTGTAACAGAGTGTTGCAGCCAGGGTCCTGGCGCGCGTTCGGCGGCAACAATCGGCTTATTCGCCTGCAAAAGGATGAACGCATGCTCCTCATCGTCGGGAGCTGGCGATGGTCGCCTCCTCCTTAACGAAAAACGCAAGGAGAGTACGATGCATACGAAATGGTTGATGGCGGTCGCAGCCCTCGCTCTGGTTTCGGCCCCGATGGCGGCGGATGCGCGGGCCGTGGCGCGCGGCGCCCACCATAACGCAGACGGCGGCACGACCGCCGCCCGCGGCGCCAAAGGCAATTTGGGCGCGCGCGGCCATATCGTCCAGACGGACGGTCAAGGCAACGCCAAGAGCGCGTCCGGTGGTTGCGCTCGCGGCGAAAAAGGCGCCGCCTGCCGGGCCAGTGCGACGCAAAAGAATGCCGATGGCAGCGCATCGCGCGAAAGCGGCGCGGAAGTCCGCGGCGCCAATGGCGGGTCGGCGTCGACGCGCGGCTCGTCTCAGAAGAACGCCGACGGCACGACCAGCGGTTCGCGCACGACGACCGCGTCCGGTCAGAACGGCAGCTATGACGCGTCGACGCAGAAAGGCGCCGACGGCTCGGCGTCGCGGACGGCGAAGGGAAGCTATGACGACGGCACGCGCGCGGCTTCCGTTGACCGCACCGCGACAAAGAATGCGGACGGCACCTATGCCGGTTCGCGTTCGACCACGGCCAGCAATGCGAACGGCGCCTACAAGGCTGACACGACGGTCGGAACCGGCGGCGCCGTCGATCGCACGGCCACGGCGAGCTCCGCCAACGGCTCGGCGACCGCGACGACGAGCGGCAACAAGCAGGACGGCTACAACCGCACCGTGACCTGCACCGACGCCGCCGGCGCCACCGTCGCCTGCCCGAAATAGGGCGCGTTCAGGCGGCGCGCATGGGGCGCGCCGCCTTTCGTCCACCCAAACAACAGAAAGTCATGAGTCATGCTTAGCATCATCGCCGCCGCGCTCGCCTTCGCGGCCCCCGCCTATGCCGGCGAAGACCTCTTCGCCAGAGCCGACAAAAACGGCGACGGCCTTATCACGAGAGAAGAGGCCCTTTCTGCGCGCGAAGAGGCGTTCAAGCGCGCCGACCGCAACGGCGACGGCGTCGTCGACGGGACCGACGCGCCGCGCCGCCCGGCGCTCGCCGCCGAATATAGTCAGCGTACTGCGCAATTCAAAAAGCAGTTCGACCTGAACGGCGACGGAAAAGTGACGCTCGACGAAGTGCGCAATGCGCCGATGACGGCGTTCGACGCCGCCGACGCGGACAAGGACGGCGTTCTCAGCAAAGCCGAGGCCGACGCCGCCAAAGCCGCCGTCAAGGCGAAGCGCCCCTGATCTGCTTCGCCCAATCGAAGGCGGCAGCGTGCGAGAATCGCCGCGCGGCCGTCCTCGAGGCCTTTGCGTCCTCTCTCCCCCGGGCGCAAGGCGCAAACCGGCCGCCGCGGTCCCTCATGCCCAACCCCGCGGCGGCCGGAATTCTGTGTCTCCAGAAAGGAAAGACCATGGAACTCCCGCAGCGCGCAGGCGCATTCTTCATACTTGTTCTCGGCATGTCGCTGGTCGAATTCTGGCTGCGCCGCCGCCGCGCCATGCCGTATGACGCGCGCGGGGCCTTTGCTTCATTCGGCGTCGCTTTTGGCAATATCGCGTCGGCGGCCCTTGGGCCGCTCATCATCGCGCCGGTCTATGTGGCGCTCCATGCAGCCGCGCCGGTGAAGCTGCCGATGGACGACTGGCGGGTCTGGGCCGCCGGCTTCATCGCCGTCGAATTCGCCTATTACTGGATGCACCGGTGGAGCCATCTCGTGCGGTGGATGTGGACTTCGCACGCCGTGCACCATTCGGCGTCTGAGTTCACCTTGCCCGCGGCGATCCGGCTCGGCTGGACCAATGTTCTCTCGGGCGCCTGGCTCGTCTTCGCGCCGCTGATGCTGATCGGCTTTCCGCCGCTGATGATCGTGGCGCTGCTCGGGGCCAATCTCAAATACCAATTTCTTCTGCATACGGAACTCGTCGGCAAGCTCGGGCCGCTCGAATGGTTCCTCAACACGCCTTCCCACCACCGCGTGCATCATGCGTCGAACCCGGTCTATCTCGACAAGAATTTCGGCGGCGTCCTTATCGTATTCGACCGGCTCTTCGGCACATACGCCGCGGAGCGGAAAGAAGAGAAAATCGTCTACGGCCTCGTCGAACCCTTGCGCTCCACAAACCCCTTCGCGATCGCCTTCCACGAGTGGGACCGCATGGGCCGCGACGCGCGCCGCGCACGGGACGCCGGCGAAGTGTGGATCGCGCTGTTCGGCCGGCCGGGCGCGTTCGGCAAGCGGCGCGCGGAGCAGCAGGCCGGTCTCGGAAGCGTCATTCGTCATCAAGGGAGCCTTGCGTCATGAAAAAGATCCTCAAATCCGCCGTCCTCGCCGCGGCGATGCCGCTTTCGATCGCGGAAGCGCGCGCCGCAGAGGGGGAAGAGTCGGGATGGACGCTATCCGGCGGGTACGGACGGGTTTTCTCTCTTGAGGGCGCCGGGTCCGAAAGCCCCTCCTTTTCAGCGTCGATCGAGCGCGCATTGGGAGAGGGCTATCTCGGGGTCTCGGGCGGCCTGTCGCGCCGCACGGCGTCCTTCGAGGCGATCCCCGATCCGGTCCGTGTCGACGGCTGGTCGGCCGGCGTCTATGGCGGCCGCACCGTGGGCGCCTTCGACGGCTCGCTTTCGGTCGACTATGGCCGCGAGAGCGCGGACGTCGCCGCAATCGTGCAGGGAAGACCCGTCACGGTCGCCGCATCGACAGAATTCTTGAGCCTCGGCGGCGGTCTGGCGCGGAGCTTTGGCGAGACGACGCGCATCACCCCGTCCGGTTCGGTCTATTGGAGCCGTACCGTTTCGCGCGCCGAAGGGCCGGCGGGCTTTGCCGGCGCGCAATCGCGCAATGACGGCGTCGTCGGGCGCTTCGGGCTCGGCCTTGCGACGGACGTGACCTCGCGGCTGACCTTGAACGCCGGCGCCGCGGCGGTCGCGGCGAGCAACGCCGCCGCCGTGTACCGCGTGTCGGGCCTCCGTTCGACGACGGCGCCGCAAACTTTCGGCGAGTCCGGCGCCGACCTCTGGAGCGAAGTTTCGCTCGGCGCGAGCCTCAGTCTCGGGGCCGTCAGCCTTTCCGCGGGCGCCGTCGCGACCGTCGGCCTTCCGGAAGATACGGTCGCGGTTTCCGGTACGGCCGCGGTTGCGTTCTGAGCGCAGACGGCGGCGAGTCGAGTTTGCAGGGAGGCCGAGCCCCCCTTGCCTTCGCGGCGGAAACCGTGCACATCGGCCCGCAATTGTGCGGCGCAGCATAAGGCGGACGGTTTCCGCCCGAGCGCGCCGTTTTCGCTTTTGGCCGAAAGTCCGCCACCATGACGACGCCGCTGCGCAACATCGCGATCATCGCCCATGTCGACCATGGCAAGACGACCCTTGTCGACCAGCTCTTGCGCCAGTCGGGCGCTGTACGCGCCAACACCGAAATGGCCGAGCGGGCGATGGACTCGAACGACATCGAGCGCGAACGCGGCATCACCATTCTCGCCAAATGCACCAGCGTGCTCTGGGAGGGTTCGGGCGAGCCCGACCGCGTGAGCGGTCAAAAGAACGAACCCGTGCGGATCAACATCGTCGACACGCCCGGTCACGCCGATTTCGGCGGCGAGGTCGAGCGCATTCTCTCCATGGTCGACGGCTGTCTCCTTCTTGTCGACGCCGCCGAAGGGCCGATGCCGCAGACAAAGTTCGTGCTCTCGAAAGCGCTGCGGCTTGGCCTCCGGCCGATCCTGGTGCTGAACAAGGTCGACCGCCCGAGCGCCGACCCGGACGGCGCGCTCAACGACGCCTTCGACCTTTTCGCCGCGCTCGGCGCGACGAGCGAGCAGCTCGACTTTCCCGCGCTCTACGCCTCCGGCCGCGACGGCTGGGCGGCGAAGTCGCTCGATGCGCCGCGCGAGAGCCTTGCGCCCCTGTTCGAGACGATTGTCGCCCATGTGCCGCCGCCGCCAGTCGCAGCCGACGCCGCGGCGCAGCCCTTCCGCATGCTGGCGACGACTCTCGAGGCCGATCCTTTCCTCGGCCGCATTCTCACGGGGCGCGTGACGTCCGGCGTCGTCCGGCCCGGCGTCACCATGAAGGCGCTGCGTCAGGACGGCACCGAAATCGAACGGGTGCGGATCAACAAGGTCCTTGCTTTCCGGGGCCTCAAGCGCCAGCCGGTCGAGGAAGCCTTCCCGGGCGACATCGTCGCCATCGCCGGCTATGGCGACGCCTCCGTCGCCGACACGCTCTGCGACCTTACTGCGACGGAAGCCTTGCCGGCCCAGCCGGTCGACCCGCCGACGCTCTCGATCACCATCGCGCCGAACGATTCCCCGCTCGCCGGCCGCGAGGGCGACAAGGTGCAGAGCCGGGTCATCCGTGAACGTCTCTTCCGCCAGGCCGAGGGCGACGTCGCCATTCGGGTGAAAGACAGCGATACGGGCGATTCCTACGAAGTCGCCGGCCGCGGCGAATTGCAGCTCGGCGTACTCATCGAAAACATGCGCCGCGAAGGGTTTGAACTTGCCGTCTCGCGCCCGCGCGTCGTCACGCGCACGGGCGAGAACGGCGAGCTTCTCGAGCCGATCGAAGAGATCGTAATCGACGTCGATGACGAATATACCGGCGTCGTTATCGACAAGCTGACGCGCAAAAAGGCCGAGCTTCAGGAGATGAAGCCGACCGGCGGCGGCAAGACGCGCCTTGTCATGCACGCGCCCGCGCGCGCGCTCATCGGCTATCACGGCGAATTTCTCACCGACACGCGCGGCTCGGGCGTCATCAACCGCTCTTACTTGAAGCACGCGCCCTACAAGGGCGCGATCGAAGGGCGGCGCAACGGCGTGCTCATTTCGACCGATGACGGCGAGACCGTGACCTATGCGCTCTGGTACATCGAAGAGCGCGGCACGCTCTTCGTCGGCGGAGGCGAAAAAGTCTATCAGGGCATGATCCTCGGCGAGAACGCCAAGGACGACGATCTCGACGTCAATCCGCTGAAAGAAAAGAAGCTCACCAACATCCGCGCCGCCGGCAAGGACGAGGCCGTGCGCCTGACGCCGCCGCGGCGCCTCACGCTCGAACAGGCGATCGCCTATATCGAGGACGACGAACTCGTCGAAGTGACGCCGAAGTCCATCCGCCTACGGAAAAAAGCGCTGCTGCCGCATCTGCGCAAGAAGCGGGCCAAGGACAAGGACTGACGCACCGGCGCTATGCCGCGGCCTCATACAATTTGCGAACCGAAGTGACGTGTTCGTCGCTGAAGCCGAGGGCAAGGCAGCGCTGGAACACGCTCTGCGCGGCGGCGATCAGCGGGGTGGCTGCGCCGGTCGCTTCGGCGTCGGTGAGGATGGCGCCGAGGTCCTTATCCATCAGGTCGACAGGGAAGAGCGGGGCGAAAGCGCGCGCCAACATCGAGGCCGCCGCGCCCTTGATCGCGGGGCTTGCGACGGGCGTTGCGCCAAGAATGTCTGCGGCAGCGGCGAGATCGACCTCGCGGCGCTCGATCAAGCCGAAAATTTCGGCGAGCGCTGCGACTTCCACAGCGAGCAGCGCGTTGACAGCGTGTTTCAGGGTCGTGCCGGCGCCGATAGGGCCGGCGTGCCGGATCAGCGCGGACGTGCGCGCAAGCAGCGGTTCAACGCGCGACAGGGCCGCTGAATTGCCGCCGACGAGATAGATGAGTTGGCGCGCTTCAGCCTGCGGCCGCGAACCGACGACCGGCGCGTCGATGAAATCGAGCTTGCGCGCCGCCGCCTCTCGCGCAAGCGCGGCGACAGAGCCATGCGACAGCGTGGAGCTTTCGACACCGATCGCTCCGGCGCGCATCGACTCGAAAGCGCCGTCCTGCGGATCGAGCCAGACGGCTTGCGCGGCGGCGTCGTCCCGGACCATTGAAATCACGATGTCTGCGCCCGCGGCGGCGGCGCGCGGGCTCGCCGCCACGCGCGCCCCGCGGCCGGCGAGGGGCGTCGCCTTCGCAAGGTCCCGGTTCCAGACGGTCAACTCAACGCCGTCGCCGATGAGATTTGCTGCGATGCGGGCGCCCATGGCGCCAAGGCCTAGAAAAGCGACTTTGGTCATAGATATTCTCCGTATCCGGAATTAAGCGGCCGCTTTGCGGTTGCGCGGCGCGATCCAGGCGAGCGCCGGATCAGCCATGAAACTTTCTTTCGGGGTGTGCGTCAGGTGGTTCGTGTAATTCGAGATCACCTTGGTCGCGATGATCGTGACGACTTCCAGCACTTGCGCCTTGGTGAAGCCGGCCGCTAGGAACGCGTCGACCGCGTCGTCGCCAGCAAATCCGCGCGCGCGGGCGACATTGACCGCAAAAGCGCGCAGTGCTTCGAGCCGCGCATCGGGGACCGGCGTGTCATTGCGCAGCGCCTGGATCGCCGCTTCGTCGAGCTTGGCGTTTCTGGCAAGCCAGGTGTGGCCCGCGGTGCAGTACTCGCATGCGTGGAAGACATTGATCGCGAGGTAGACGACCTGCTGTTCGGAGGGCGTGAACGAGGATTGCTGTGCGATCGCGTTGAAAAGACCATCATAGGCGCCGAGGGCGAGGGGGCTTTCGGCGAGCGTCGCCTGCAATTGGGGAATGAAGCCCCAGGCCTTTTTCACGCCTTCCAGAAGCGGTTTCGATGCTTCGGGGGCGGATTCTACGGTGTGTTGGGCAAAGGTGGTCATGGGCTCTCTCCCTCTATTGCTCGGCCGGCAAGACGCCGTGCCGATTTGATAGGCGCTATTTACGTCTTGCCGTAACAGCATTAAATATGCGAGCACGCAGCAGACCAATGCAGTTTTTGCACGAATGGACATTGCCTCTATAGATCTCTTCCTGTCCGTCGTGCGGTTCGGCTCCTTTGCCCGCGCCGCCAAGGACCGCGACCTCGATCCGTCCACGGTGTCCCGTTCGATCGCCGCTCTCGAAGCGGAGCTCGGCGTCCGCCTGTTCCAACGCACAACCCGCCGTCTCAGTCTTACGGAGAGCGGGGAACTCTACCGCGCGCGCGTTGAGCCGCTCATGGACGAGATGCGCCGCGCCGGGGCAGAGGCGGCGAATGCCGCCGGCGCCCCGCAAGGGACGTTGCGGCTGACGGCGTCTGTCGCGCTCGGCATCGGACGCATTGCGCCGCTCTTGCCAGCCTTTCGCAAAGCCTTCCCGGCGCTCAAGATCGATTGTCAGTTTACGGACGCAACGCTCGATCTCGTCGCGGAGCGGATCGACCTCGCCTTGCGCCTTGCACCTTCGATTGAGGGGGATGTCGTCGCGGTCAAGCTGTTCGACACGCGCTACCATGTTGTTACGACGCCGGACTATCTTGCGCGTGCGCCCGCGCTCAACCGGCCGGCGGATCTTGGCGCGCACCGCTGCCTTCTCCTCGCCTTACGGCCCTTCAGGACGCGGTGGCTGTTCCGCCGCGACGCAGGCGCGATTGAAGAGGTCGCCGTCGACGGCGACATCGTCATTTCGACGCCGCTCGGCGTCCGCGCCGCTGCGTTGTCCGGTCTTGGCCCGGCGCTTATGGCAGACCTTATCGTCGGCGAAGACCTAGCGTCCGGACGCCTGGTCGACGCCTTGCCAGCCTGGCGGGCGACAGCGACGAACTTTGAAACGGCGGCCTGGGCGGTCTATCCAAGCCGCGCATTTCTGCCGAACAAGACCCGTGCGGCGATCGACTTTCTGCGCAGCCATCTGTCGCCTGGCCGCGCCGCCCGATGAGGCCCGCTGGTTCGCCATTCGGCTTGCACTACTGCCCCAGTTGATCAGCGCGCGTGAGATACCCGGTCGCGACGGCGCGGATCGTTTCGTCGCCCCGGTTCGCCGGCAGGACGCCCCCGACCTTAAGTTCTGAACCCCCAAGAAGGACGATGAACGGACCTGCGCCGTGCCAATCGGCGACCGGCGCTGCGCCAGAGAGGCTGAAGCTCGGCGTCGTCAGCGCCTGGTTCGCCTGGCCATAGAACACGATCGAGAACGTCGTTGCGCCACAGCGATCGCAAAAGGCGCGCGCGTCGGTGAGCGCCATAGCCATGCCGGGAGGGACTACGCCGATAGCGGCGTTTGGCGCCGTAGCCGGAACATCAAGCCTTCTGCACAGAATGGGCGATGTCGAAACCGCCTCGATGGTAATGAGGGTCTCGCAGAAGACCGGCGTCTTCCGTGCGGCGTCGAGCACGGTGATCGACCGTTGCGCGGCGGCAGGAAAGGCGGCTGCCGATGCAGCGAGGAATGCCGCTCCAACGCAGAATAGCTTCCTTTTCGCCTTCGCCATGCGAAGCCTCCTCCCGCCAAAATCCGCCGCGCTCCCAGGCTCGGCGGAGCCCCAAGGGCAGAGAGTGTGCCCGAAAACCGTCCCTGAACGGAAGGCGTTTCCGCGATTGTCCTTGCAAAGGCGGTCGGCGGGGCCCAGATAGGGGGTTGACCCGTGTTTTGAGCCGTCGAACGCGTTTCGAGCTCTCCTTCCCGTCAAACCATCGGTCTTGACGAAAACTCGCTGCGGCGCGCCGCTGGCGGAGATGAAGGATCAGGTCATGGCGACGACTAAAGACGAGCATCGATTCCGGATCGGAGCAAACGTCGCGCTCCAGCCCTTGCGTGGGCTCGCGCGCAACGAGCTGGCGACCTACACCGTGGTCGCGCAATTGCCGTCGAACGGCTCCCATTTTCAATATCGCATCCGCAACAGCCAGGAAGCCTTCGAGCGCGTCGCCGCCGAAAACGAGCTTGTCCTGCGCAGCGGCGGCTGAACGCACAAAGGAACACCATGGCCAAGGGCGAACAACGCGGCAATCGCGAAAAGAAGAAGCCGAAAAAAGACAAGACAGCCGCGCCCGCCGCCGGCGCAACGACGCTCACAGGCGTCCTTCGTCAGCTCGATGCGCAAAAGGCGGGCAAGACAGGGAAAAAATCGTGAAGAGCTCTTTCGACCGGCGCAACGGCAAGGCGCCGCTGGAATCCTCGCCGCAAGGCCGCAAGATCGCCCGCGAACAATCGCAGATCAGCGCCATAGCGGAAGTGAACCGGCTCGCCGAGATTCAGCGCCTCAAGACCGAGAAGCTGAAAAAGCTCCGGCTTGCGCGTGCGGCCGAAGAGGCGCTTGCGCCAGCGCCCGTCAAGGTGAAAGCGACCAAGCGGAAAGCGGCGACGCCGGTCACGTAACTTTCTCCCGCATGTGAAAGCGCGGCGCACGCCAGGCGCCGCTCGTCATCACGTCGACGAGCGCCTCGGCCGCGTCGAACGCATCGACATAACGCAAGAACAAGGGCGAGAAGCCGAACCGCATCAGGTCCGGCGCGCGGAAATCGCCGCAGACGCCGCGCTCGATCAGACAGCGGATGATCGCGTAGCCGTGTTCGTGTTTCAGGCCGACATGACCGCCGCGGTTCGGGAGCCGGACTCGCGGCTGATCCCCCCCTAGCCCCCCCTTTTCAAGGGGGGGAACGCTCTCTCTCTTTTCCCCCCCTTGAAAAGGGGGGGCTAGGGGGGGATCAGCAACACGCACAACGCCCGCGATTTCAATACCGAGCCCAGCAATCCGCATAAGGAACACCTCCCCAAGCGCGCGGGCCTTGGCTTCAACACGCCCCATATCGAGCCCATCAAAGAGATCGAGCGCCGCGTCGAGCGCCGAGAGCGACAGGATCGGCGGCGTGCCCGCAAGAAACCGCTTTGCGCCCGGCGCGGGGGCGTAGTCCGGCGCGAAGTCAAACGGCGCCGCATGGCCGAACCATCCGGACACGGGGTTCAAAAGCCCCGCCGCCTCCGCGCCACGGCAATAGAGAAAGGCCGGCGCGCCGGGACCGCCGTTCAGATATTTGTAGCCGCAGCCGACGGCGAAGCGGACCCCGTCGCGTGCAAGGTCGAGCTTCAATAGTCCCGCGGCGTGGCTGAGGTCCCAGATGATCGCGGCGCCGGCCTCCCTGGCTTCGGCCTCAAGTGCGGCGAGAGGCGTAACCTCCGCCGTGCGGTAATCGACGGCGCTTTTGATCAGCACATCGATCATCCGCCCCGCCAGCGCTTCTCCGGGTTTCAGGCGCAGGAGCGGCCCGCCGGCGAGGCGGGCGAGCCCCGCCATGACATAGGCGTCGGTCGGAAACTCGCCTTCATAGACAGCAATTGTCTTTCCGGGCTTCAGCAGGGCTGCGGCGAGCTTGAAAAGATTGACGCTGACGGAGTCGCCGACAATGACATCTTCCGGCGCCGCCCCGATCAGCCGTGCGATTTTCGCGGCCGCGCGCGCCGGCAGGTCGATCCACCCGCCGTCCGCCGTGTCGTTCCAGGCGCCGACAAGCCGCCCGGCCCAGGCCTCGCGAGCCGTGCGGTCGACGCGCGCGAGCGCAGCCTTGGTCGGCGGGCCGAGAGAATGGCCGTCGAGATAGAGCCCGGAGAGGGGTGCAAAGGCGTCGCGATGCCGCGCAAGCGGATCCTGCCTGTCCATGGCCTCGGCGTCGGCGCGGGTGATCGGCACGGGGGGCGTCGCTCCTGGCGGCTCGCGCCATTATGCGGCGTGCGGCGGAAAGCGGGAACAGCCAATTTTGTTGCAGCAGCCCCAGCCGCGCCGAGGCTTGATCGGCGCCGTCAGGACAGTTTATCCCGGCGCCATGTCCGTCACATCGCCCGAACTTCGCCGCAAGCAGTCCTTCCAGGGGCTCATCCTCACGCTGCAAAACTATTGGGCGGCGCAAGGCTGCGTCGTCCTGCAGCCCTATGATCTGGAGATGGGCGCCGGCACGTTTCATCCGGCGACGACGCTGCGGAGCCTCGGGCCCAAGCCCTGGCGCGCCGCCTATGTGCAGCCCTGCCGGCGGCCGACAGACGGGCGCTACGGCGCGAACCCCAACCGTTTTCAGCACTATTACCAGTTCCAGGTCGCGCTGAAACCGTCGCCGGAGAACATCCAGGATCTCTATCTCGGCTCGCTTGACGCGATCGGCGTCGATCGCTCCGTACACGATATCCGCTTCGTCGAAGACGACTGGGAAAGCCCGACGCTCGGCGCCTGGGGCCTTGGCTGGGAAGTCTGGTGCGACGGCATGGAGGTGACGCAGTTCACCTATTTCCAGCAAGTCGGCGGCTTCGACTGCAAGCCCGTGACGGGCGAGATCACCTATGGCCTCGAACGCCTCGCCATGTATGTGCAGGGCGTCGACAACGGCTTCGACCTCGATTTCAACGGCGCCGAGGGCGACCTCAAGGTCACCTATGGCGACGTCTTCCATCAGCAGGAGGTCGAGTTCTCCGCGCATAACTTTGAGCTTGCGAACACGGAGGTTCTCTTCCGCCAGTTCAAGGATGCAGAGGCCGCGTGCCAGGCAATTCTTGACGCGGGCAATACGGCAGGGAAGAGCTATGTGCTGCCGGCCTATGACCAGTGCATCAAGGCCTCGCACCTCTTCAACCTGCTCGATGCGCGCGGCGTCATCTCGGTCGCCGAGCGGCAAAGCTATATCCTCCGTGTGCGGACGCTCGCCAAGGCCTGCTGCGAGGCCTGGCTCGCAAGCCCGCAAGGGCGGACGGCCGGGGCGGGGATCGTGGATTACGCGGGGGCGTGAGGGCGCGTCGCTCGCGCCTCGCCCTTCGAGGCGGCCCTGCGGCCCGCACCTCAAGCTGAGGCTTCGCGGCGCGCGTAAGATCGCGCACCTCAGGGTAAGGCGCTTTTTCCTTAAGAATCGAAAGAGCCCTCACCCTGAGGCGCCCCGGCGGAGCCGGGCCTCGAAGGGCGAGGGCGGGCGGCGGACTCAGGCGAAGCGCCGTCGCCGCAAGAATTGCCTCGCCGACGGGCGAGGGGTAATCTTCTGTAAAACGGAGCCTCTGCCTATGCCCGCTCTCCCCCTTCGCGGAGGCTGCCAATGCGGCGCGCTCCGCTATGAACTCGCCGCGCCGCCGCTGATGATCTATAATTGTCATTGTACGAATTGCCAAAAGATCACGGGCAGCGCGTTCACGGTCGCCGCAACCGTGCCGGAGGCGGCGCTGTCTTTCGTCAAGGGCGCGCCCGCGCGGGTCGAATGGACGGCCGATAGCGGGAACGCCCGCTACGGTCTCTTCTGCGGCGCTTGCGGAACGCGCATCGCCAATGGGCAGCTTCCTTCGAGCGGCCTATATTCCTTCCGCTGCGGCACGTTTGACGACACGTCCTGGGTCGAGCCGGTCGGCGACATCTGGACAAAAAGCGCGATGCCGTGGGTGAAATTCGGCGCGATTACGGCAGACGGTCAGCCCAAGGATTACGGCCCATTCCTCGAGGCCTATCGTAAACAAGGGCGATTTGCGGGCTGACGGCGTCCCGTTTCTGGAGCCCAGCGCGCCGCTAAGCTTTTGTTCAGATCGCGCGCGCAGCATATCGCCCGGTTTTGAGGGCGTTCCATGTCGTTCGGCAAAAAATCCTCCCTGGCCGCCACGCGCGTCGCACGCATCGCCGCGACCGGCGCCGGCGGGCCGGCGGCGGCGCCCAAAGTCTCCTATGCTGACGCGGAAGTGCTCCGTAAGCAGACGAATCCTTTCGGTCCTGATGAGACGCCCGAAGCGCGACGCATGCGGCTGCGCGCCAAGACGGTTAACTTCGGCGCGACTTTCGGGGCGCGTGCGGTGATCATGGCGGCCGCTTGCTTCTTCCTGTGGCAGGCGTTTGTGAAATACGGGATCATCGACCACTGGCTCGGATTCGGCGTCGTCGCCATGGGCGCCGATTTCAGCCGCGTCCTCGCCAAATGCATGACGCCGGGCACGAGGTAGCGGCGATTTTCCCGCGGCGGCCAGATTTGCACCGCAGGCGGAAGATTGCTATCTTGCCTCCCACAAAAGCAAGAGGAGGTCGGTATGCCCAAAGTCGCAGGTCTCAGCCTTGTCGCCGTCGCCGCCGCGTCGATCGCGTTTTATTTGGTCGGGTTCGCCTGGTACGGACTTCTCTTCTCGGAGGCGTGGATGGCCGCGCAGGGCGTAACGGCGGAACAGGCGCAGCAAGACCCAAACGGCCCGATCTGGATGGCCGGCGGGTTTCTGATCACCATTCTGCAGGTTCTAGGGATCGGCCTTGCGATCAAGTGGCGCGGGGCGGCTTCGCTGCCCGGCGCGGTGACGACCGCGATCGTGCTGTGGCTGCTCCTCGCTTTGCCGTTCACGCTCTATGCCTATCTGTATCTGCCGGCGCATAATGCGACTTTGCTGATGATCGACGCTAGCCATCTTCTGGCCGGTTGGACGCTGGCGGCGGCCGTGCTTGCACTCCTGAAGGCTTGGAAGTAAAGCGCGGCGTCGTCCGGCTGCGGACGAAATCCCGCAGCCGGCGAAGGCGCATGACGAACGAGACGGACGATCAGAGCCGAAAGGAGGGCGAGGCGGCGCCCGATGCGAGCGCGCCTCCTGCCGTCGAGCCTGCACCCGCGATCGCGCCGGCCCCGCCTGTCGCTCCGCCGGCTGCTCCGGCATCTGCGCGCCCGCTGCGCCGTCGGCCGGCGGCGCGCGTTATTCGGGTCGCCGCGGTCTGCCTCCTTGCGCTTGTCGCCGGTTCGGCGTTCTGGGCCCTGCTCTATCGTCTCGTCGATCCGCCCGGCACGTTCGTCATGCTGGACCGCGCCATGAACGGCGTTGAGGTGAAACGCGCACCGGTCAGCCTCGCCGACATTTCGCCCCACCTCGTGCGCGCCGTGATTGCGGGCGAGGATTCGAAATTCTGCTTGCATGACGGCTTTGATTTTGAAGCGATCGAAGATGCGGCGAAAGACAACAAGCGCGGCAAGAAGCGCCGCGGGGCCTCGACGCTGACGCAACAGACCGCCAAAAACGCCTTCCTGTGGAACGAGGGCGGCTGGTTCAGAAAAGGCGTCGAGACCTGGTTCGCCGCGCTGATCGACGTCTTCTGGCCGAAGCGCCGCGTCATGGAGGTCTATCTCAATATCGCCGAATGGGGCGACGGTCACTTCGGCGCGGAGGCGGCCGCGCGCGCGCGGTTCGGCAAAAGCGCCAAGGATCTGACGAAACAGGAAGCGGCGCTTCTTGCCGCGGTGCTGCCTTCGCCGAACAAGTGGCGCGTCGATCCGCCAGGGCCTTACGTGAAACGGCGCGCGGCTGTCTTGCGCAAGAGGATGGACATCGTCGAACGCGACGGCCTCGACGCTTGCGTTCTAGGCGGCCCTGACTAAACCTTGGGAAAGGGCGGCTCGGTTGCAGCGCATTGTGCGCCGCATGCCCCTCTTTGCAAACCGCAATGACTGGATACTACGGAAATCAAAGACCGGAAATGCTCGCGTTCATTCCGGCCCGGCCGAGGCGTGTTCTCGAAATCGGCTGCGCACGCGGCGAGTTCATCGTCCAGGTCGATGCGGAGGAGCGATGGGGCGTCGAACCGGTCGCCGAAGCCGCAAACGTCGCGCGCAAAAGGCTGACGCGCGTTTTTGAGGGCCTTTATGAGGACGTCGCCGCCGAGATTCCCGACGGGCGCTTCGACGTCGTCATCTGTAACGACGTAATCGAACACATGCCTGATCACGACGCGTTCCTGCGGGCGATTCAAAGGAAAATCGCGCCGGGCGGCGTTCTCGTCGGATCGATTCCGAACATCCGTGCATTGACGGTTTTGACCAAGCTGCTTGTTCTGAAAGACTTCAGCTACACCGCAGACGGCGTGCTTGATCGCACGCACCTTCGTTTCTTTACGCGCAAGAGCCTTGTGCGGAGCCTTCAGTCGAACGGGTATTCGATCGAAGAAATGAGGGGCCTGCATTCCATTTTGAAATACGGCCTGCGTCGATACAATAAGCCGGCCGTCAATGCGATGGCCAGCTTCGGCGCGGCGGCGGTCATCGCGGCGACCCTTGGCTACTGGTCGGACACGCAGTTTATTCAGTTCGGTTTCCGCGCTCGCCCCGCATCGTAGACCGGAGACATGCAAATGTCCCTTGCGGTCAAGCCCGGCATCCGGTTTCTTGCGATGTCGAATGAAGCGGCCTTGACGCAGGAGAGAGTGAGTATGGATGAAATGCGCTTCTCGCCCATTCCTGTCGAAGTTGAAGCGGGCAAGACCTATTTCTGGTGCGCCTGCGGCAAGTCCGCGGCGCAGCCCTTCTGCGACGGCTCGCACAAGGGTACCGGCATGACGCCGCTCCCCTATACGGCGCCGGAGACCAAGCGCGTCTTCTTCTGCACCTGCAAGAAGACGGCGGGCCAGCCGCTTTGCGACGGAACCCATAATCGGGCATGAGCGAGACTAGCCCTCGGCATACGGAGATTTTGAACGGCTATCAGGCGATGGGCCCCTGGTATGGCTGGGCGAAGGAAAGGCTCGGCGATCTCAGGCTCACCGCCTGGAGCTACGGCAAGGCGTCGATGATCTGGGAGATCGACGACCGCATGCTGATGGGCGACGGCGTCATGTTCGGCGGCCATGTCGCCTCGGTTTCGGACCAGGTCGCTGCGCTCGTCACCATGAGCGCGCTGACGTCGGCGGACGACCGTTTCCGCACCTCGCGACTCGAGACCAATTTCTTCCGCCCGGTGATGAAGCCGCGCCTCACCATCGAGGCGCGGGCGACCAATGTCTCCTCGACGCTCATTCACGCGGAAGCGGACTATTTCAACGCCGACGGCAAGCTCGCCGTGCGGATGCATGCTGTGCAGTCCCGGCGCAAGAAGCCCGCCGAGTAGCCCTCGCCGCGCTGCTGGAACGGCGCCGCGCAACCTGCTACCTGCGCCCTGCAACCTCATCCTTGTTCCCATGCCAGACCTTCTCCTCGAACTCTTCTCCGAAGAAATCCCCGCGCGCATGCAGGCCCGCGCCGCGGCCGATTTGGAGCGCGCCGTCAACGACAAGCTGTTCGCAGCGGGCTACCGGCCGGAGGGCGTGCGCGCCTTCGCGACGCCGCGCCGTCTTGCGCTCGTCGCCGGCGGATTGCCGCTGCGTCAGGCCGATCGCAAGGAAGAGAAAAAGGGCCCGCGCGTCGGCGCGCCGCAAGCCGCCCTTGACGGGTTCCTGAAGGCCGCGGGTCTTGCCTCGATCGAGCAGGCGGAGGTGCGCGACGACAAGAAGGGCGCTTTCTATGTCGCCCTCGTCGAGGAGAAGGGGCGCGAAACAGCCGAAGTGATCGCTGGCTTCATGCCAGACATCATCCGCAGTTTCCCCTGGCCGAAATCGATGCGCTGGGGCGCGGGCGAGTTGCGCTGGGTGCGGCCGCTGAAACGCATTCTCTGCACGTTCAACAGCGAGGTCGTTCCGTTTGCGATCGACGGCATTGCGTCCTCGGACGCGACCGAAGGCCATCGCGTGATGGCGCCGCAGGAAATCCGTGTCCGGAGCTTTGAGAAATACCGCGCGGCGCTGCAGGCAGCGTTCGTCGAACTCGACCCGGCGCGGCGCGCAGAGACCATTCTCGAAGAGGCCAAAACCTTGTGCCGTGCGCAGGGGCTTGAGCTCATCGAAGACAAGGGCCTTCTTGCCGAGGTCGCTGGCCTCGTCGAATGGCCGGTCGTGCGCATGGGCGGGTTCGACGCGAAGTTTCTCGACGTGCCGGAAGAGGCGATCTCGGCGACGATGCGCGCCAACCAGAAGTATTTCTCGGTGCGCGACCCGAAAACGGGGCGCCTCGCCAACCGCTTCATCTATGTCGCCAATATCGAGTCGAAAGACGGCGGCGCGGCGAGTCGCGCCGGCTATGAACGCGTGCTGACGGCGCGCCTCTCCGACGCCTGGTTCCTCTACCGGCAGGATCTGAAAACGCCGCTGAAAGAGCGCCTTCCGGCCCTCGATCAGATCACCTTCTTCGAGGGCCTCGGCAGCGTCGGCGACAAGGCGCGGCGCGTGGCGGCGCTCGCGCGCGAGATTGCGCCGCTGTGCGGCGCTGATCCTCAGCTGGCGGAGGAAGCAGCAAAGCTCGCCAAGGCCGATCTCGTGACCGGCATGGTGAAGGAGTTCCCCGAGCTGCAGGGCAAGATCGGGCGGTATTATCTCCTGGCGCAGAACCGGGCCTCGTCCTTCGAGGCCGCGCCCAGGGGCGCGGCGCCTCAGGATGAGGCCCGGGGTGCGCGTGGAGAGAGTCCACACAATGAGGAGCGGGGAGCGCCCATAGAGCGGCCTCAGCCTGAGGCGCCCGGCGGAGCGGAGCGGAACGGGGCCTCGAAGGGCGAGGACGCGGTCGAAGCGATCGCCGACGCGATCCGCGACCACTATCGCCCGCTCGGCGCGGAGGATGATCCGCCCACGGCGCCGGTCTCCGTCGCGGTCGCGCTGGCGGACAAGATCGATACGCTTGCTGCATTCTGGTCGATTGGGAAGAAGCCGACGGGGTCCGGCGATCCGTTTGCGTTGAGGCGGGCGGCGCTCGGAACAATTGCCGTCATTGAGAGAAACGTGGTGCGCATGCCGTTGTTGGCAGCCTTTGCGCAGGCACGACCTCTCCGAGAAGATTCGAGTTCCTTGGGACTTGGGGGAGGCACGATAGGATCAGGTTCAATCGGCGGCGGCTCCATTTTGGTCGCGGATACGGCCGACCTCCTCGCTTTCTTCCACGACCGTCTCAAAGTCTATCTCCGCGACAAGGGCCATCGCCACGACCACATAGACGCCGTGCTCCTCCGCGCCGATGGTTCGCCTGAGGACGATCTCGTGCTCATCGTGAAGAAGCTCGAGGCGCTTGAAGCGTTCCTGAAAACCGACAACGGCGCCAATCTCGCGGCGGCCTATAAGCGCGGCGCCAATATTCTGAAGGCGGAAGAAAAGAAGGCGGGCGTCCCCCCCCTTGAAAAGGGGGGGCTAGGGGGGGATCCGAAACAGACTCCGTACTCGTTCGACGAAAACGCCCTCGTCCTACCCGAAGAAATATCCCTCCACACAGCGCTCGCCGCCGCCGAAACAAAAGCCGCCGCCGCCGTGAAAACCGAAGACTTCACCGCCGCCATGGCCGCGCTCTCCGCCTTGCGCGCGCCGCTCGACGCCTTTTTTGAAAAGGTGACGGTCAATGCGGAGGATCCAAAGCTCCGCGCAAACCGGCTCGCGCTCCTACAACGCCTGCGCAGCGCGACGGCGCAAGTGGCGGATTTGTCGAAGCTGGAGGGGTAAGGGTGGGTGAGTAGCGAATAGGGAGTAGCGAATAGGGAATCGAGGTCCTGTCGCGCTCGGAATCATCTATTCGCCATTCGCCACCCCCTATTCGCTACCGCCTACTTCCGCCCCGCCGCACGTTCCGCGGACGGAAAGAAGAGATAGGCGAGCATCAAAAGATAAGCCGCATAATCCCAGGCGATGCCGAGCGCCCAGACGTCGGAGAAGACGTCCGCATGCAGAAGAACGGCGTCCCGCGGCGTGATGACGGAGAGGGGCGCCGTGCGGGCGCGGTCGGCGGCGGATGTGTCGGGCTTTTTCGTCCCTTTTTCAGCATCCTTCGGTGCGAACCATTTGGAGAGGATGGCGAGGCCCCGTTCCGGATCCTTCTCGGCGGCGGGCGGCCAGGGCTTCGGCGCGCGGCCCTTGGCGCCGCGCATGTCGCGGAGCAGCGCCTTCAACGACGCTTTCACGTCGGCCTCGAAGCGGTCGATCGCGGCGCGCTGCGCGGGCGAGGCGAGCACTGGCTTGGGATTGGCGCGGTCAAACGCGGCGAGTTGCTGGTCGATCAAGGTCTCGATGCGGCGGTCGCTGCGGAAAAGATTGACGGTCTCTGCCGCATCGTTGAAGCGCGTCTGGAACTGGCGCGCCCAGGCGTCGTAATTGGCGTAAGGATCGCGGACGAGAAGCGCGCGCAGCTCGGCCGCCGCCGCGCCGCATTGCGCGCCGTCGAGCGGGGAGGGGCGCGCCGCCTCATCGACGATGGTCGAGACGGCGCGTTCGAGATCGGCGTACCAGGCGGAAACGCCCTTGAGATAGGCCGCGACCGCGCCGTCGCCCGCCGCGCCTGATTGCAGGCCGCCTTGCGCTTCGGCGCGCGCCGATCGCGCGACCTGTTCGGCGGAGAGGCGCAGCGAGTCGCGCAGGACGACGTCGCGCCCGCGCCATTGCGTGACCCGCGCGCAATCGGATTGCAGGCGCTCGATCTCGCCGTCATAGACGTAACGGACCGCATCGACGCCGCCGAGGCCGACGACCGTCGTCCAGGTCGACACGACGAACAGGATGACGGAGAGCAGCGGCACGATCACGAAGAGCTTCAGCGCGCGTTCAAGAAAGGCGAGAATATCGCTGCCGAAGCCCGGCGCTGATCCGCGGAACCAGTCGCGATGCCGCACGAGTTCCGCCCCGCCGACCCAGACGGCGAGCGACAGGAAGAACACAAAGGCGCCGAAGGCCGGCGGCAGCAGCGCGTTGCGGAAAAAGTCGCTCGTCTCCTGCGAGGTGATCAGCGAAAATCCGATGGCGGAGGATACGGCGCTGAAGAATCCGGACGCCGCCGCGACCAGCACGAAAAACCGGTTGAACAGGGAAGAGCCGTCGAGCCGGCGCGAGGTGAAGACGGCGACAAGCGCCGCGAGCGCGAGCGTGACGACCAGCGCCGCGCCAAGGGCGACGCCGCCCGCGCCCGACAGAAAATCGGCCATGCCGCCCCTCCTTGCGCCCAGAACTCGCCGCGCCGGTTTCAGAACACGGCGCGCCAGTCCTGCCTCCCCAGGGGACAGCAGGGACATCGAATTCAAGTCACCGTCAACAGATGGAGCGTCTCTACTCCCGTTGACCGAGGGCCTATCGCACTTGTGGAGTTCCTCCTCCTCCGCGGCGAAGCGGGGGAGGTGTCGGCGCAGCCGACAGAGGGGGGCTCCCCAAACTCGGGACTCGCCAAAGCGCCCCCATCGGCGCTACGCGCCACTTCCCCCGTCTGGCGACGGGGGAAGATTGACCGGCAGTTGGGCGTCGCCACCCGCCCCATGCTGCGCTGCGGCGAGATTCGCCTTGGCCGAGCCCCCGGCATGTCTTAATCGAAGGCCGACCCTTCACGGGATGGGCGCCCGGTTTGCACCTGCGTGCAGGGCGGGCGGCTCCTTGGGGGCGTGAGCCGGGCGACGCGTCATCTTGAGCGCGCGCCGCGCACAGAGTGGGATGGCTTACATGAAGACCGAAGCGGCGGCTCAGACGGCGACTGTCTCAAAACGGGTCTACAGTTTCGGGGCCGGGCGCGCCGATGGCGACGCCTCGCTGAAGAACCTGCTTGGGGGCAAGGGCGCAAACCTCGCCGAAATGTCTAATCTTGGCCTTCCCGTGCCGCCGGGCTTCACCATCACGACGGAGGTCTGCGCCGAGTATTACGCCGCGGGGCGCGCCTATCCCGCGGGGCTCAAGGCGGATGTCGAAATGGCGCTTGCCGAGATCGGCCGCCATGTCGGGCGCAGTTTCGGCGACGCCAAGGCGCCCTTGCTCGTGTCAGTTCGCTCGGGCGCCCGGGCTTCCATGCCGGGCATGATGGATACGGTGCTCAATCTCGGTCTCACCGATGCGACGGTGAAGGGCCTTGCCGCGCTCTCCGGCGACGAACGTTTCGCCTATGACAGCTATCGCCGCTTCATCCAGATGTATTCGGACGTCGTGCTCGGCGTCGATCACCACGTCTTCGAGGAGCTGCTCGAGACCCACAAGGAAGAGCACGATTACTTCCTCGATACGGAGCTGTCGGCGGACGACTGGAAAGGGCTCATCGAGAAATACAAAGCGGCCGTCCGCGACGCGCTTGGCCGTCCATTCCCGCAGGATCCGCAAGAACAGCTCTGGGGCGCGATCGGCGCCGTCTTCGGTTCGTGGCGGAATGACCGTGCTGAGACCTACCGGCGCCTCCACAACATTCCGGAAAGCTGGGGCACGGCCGTCAACGTCCAGGCCATGGTCTTCGGCAATATGGGCGAGACCTCAGCGACCGGCGTCGCCTTCACGCGCGACCCGTCGACCGGCGAGCGCGCCTATTACGGCGAATTCCTGATCAATGCGCAAGGCGAGGATGTCGTCGCCGGCATCCGCACGCCGCAGACCCTCACCAAGCGCGCGCGCCTCAAAATGGGCGAGGAAGCGCCGTCGATGGAAGAAGCCATGCCCGGCGCCTATGCCGAGCTCGCCGCCATCTTCGACAAGCTCGAGACTCACTATCGCGACATGCAGGACATCGAGTTCACCGTCCAGGACGGCAAGCTCTGGATGCTGCAGACGCGCGGCGGCAAGCGCACCGCCAAGGCCGCGCTGAAGATCGCGGTCGATCTCTGCCGCGAGGGCCTCATTACTGAGGATGAAGCGATCTTGCGCGTCGATGCGCATTCGCTCGACCAGCTTCTCCACCCGACCCTCGACCCCAAGGCGCCGCGCGATCTCGTGTTGACGGGGCTTCCGGCTTCGCCGGGCGCGGCTTCTGGCGAGATCGTGTTTTCGGCCGATGAGGCCGAGCGTCTCGCGCAGGAAGGCCGCAAGGTCATTCTCTTCCGGATTGAGACGAGCCCGGAAGATATTCACGGCATGCATGCGGCCGTCGGCATCGTCACGGCGCGCGGCGGCATGACGAGCCACGCGGCGGTCGTGGCGCGCGGCATGGGCCGGCCGTGCGTCTGCGGCGCGGGCGAACTCCGCATCCACCAGGAAAAACAGGAATTCACGCTGGCGGGGCGTAGCTTCCGCAAGGGCGATATCGTCACCATCGACGGCGCGCAGGGCCATGTCTATGCCGGCGCCGTCGGCACGATCCAGCCGGAACTCTCCGGCGATTTTGCGACGCTGATGGGCTGGGCGGACAAGCGCCGCCGCATGCGCGTGCGCGCCAATGCCGAAACGCCGCATGATGCGGAAGTCGCCCGCAAATTCGGCGCAGAGGGCATCGGCCTTTGCCGCACCGAACACATGTTCTTCGACGCCGAACGCATCGTCGCCGTGCGCGAGATGATCCTCGCCGAGGACCGCAAGGGAAGGGAGGCGGCGCTCGCCAAGCTCCTCCCGATGCAGCGTTCCGATTTCGCCGCGATCTTCCGGGTGATGCGGGGCCTGCCAGTGACGGTGCGCCTGCTCGACCCGCCGCTCCATGAGTTCCTGCCGCATTCCGATGACGAGATCATCGAAGTCGCCAAAGCCTCAGGCATGGACGCCGAGAAGCTGAAGGCGCGGGCCCACAAGCTTCATGAGTTCAACCCGATGCTCGGGCATCGCGGCTGCCGGCTCGGCGTCTCCTATCCTGAGATCTACGAGATGCAGTCGCGCGCCATTTTCGAGGCGGCGATCGATGTCGCCCGCGAGACCGGCGACAGGGTCATCCCGGAAATCATGATCCCGCTCGTGGCGCTCAAAGAGGAGCTCACGCTCCTCAAGAAGGGGATCGACGCCATCGCCGCCGCCGTCATGGCCGAGCGCGGCGAGACGATCGCCTATTTCGTCGGCACCATGATCGAATTGCCGCGCGCCGCGCTGATTGCGGACGAGATCGCGACGGAGGCGGCGTTCTTCAGCTTCGGGACGAATGACCTGACGCAGACGACCTTCGGCCTTTCCCGCGACGACTCCGCGGCCTTCCTGCCGGACTATCTCCGCCAGAACGTCCTGGAGCGGGACCCCTTCGTCACGCTCGATCGCAAGGGCGTCGGCGCCCTCGTCGAAATCGCGGCGGAACGCGGGCGCAAGACCCGCCCCGACCTCAAGCTCGGCATCTGCGGCGAGCATGGCGGCGATCCCGATTCGATCTTCTTCGTCGAAACTGTCGGGCTCGATTATGTGTCTTGCTCGCCCTATCGCACCCCGATCGCGCGTCTTGCTGCAGCGCAAGCAAAACTCGGAAAAAGGCACGCCTGATCCGGGGCCTAGTTGGTTACGATCTCGTTATGTGACGAGAAAAGCTAAATAAAACAATTGCTTAATGTCGTTGTGAAATGGTTAACAAACCGTTAATCGCGGCAATTTTAATTTGCGCCAGGTCCTCTCCGGGGGCATATTCCGGGGCAAGACGCGACCCCTTGTAGCGATGAAGGGCGCGTCTTTTGCTTCTCCGGGACTGGCTGCCGCTCGGCGCCGGTCCTGCCGCCAGAGGGCGGGGCAGGCGGTCTGTCGGGAGCAAGTGTTCAACCAGCCGGGCGCAGAAGCGCCTGTTACAAAACGTAACTGAGACGGCCATTCGGTCAGAACGGGTCGCAAGACCCCGGGAAGTCCGGAGCAACTGAGCAAGGAACGGGCGTAACCTGATGACGTCGCATTCAAGACCACGAAGCCTCAAGGCGCAATTGCGCGCCGCGACCTGCGCGGCCGATCCGGTCCGCAATGACCGCTGGCTTTCCGTCAACTTCACTGGCCGTAGCCTATTGGCTTCCGGCGCACTGTCCGTCTGCGTCCTGCTGACCGCCTTGTCGGCGACGGCGGCGGTCGATCGCGCTGAGGATAGGCGCGCCCACCAGACGGCGCTCGCAAACCAGGCCGAGCTGGCCGCGGGCCTTGCCGACTTCCTTGCTGCCGAGACCCAGGGCGCCCGCGAGGCGCTCGGCGCGCCGAGCCTCAAGCCGGCGCGGAGCATGGCGAGCGTTGTCGACAACGACGCCGTGTTCGACCGGGCCAATTTTGACTTCGCTGACATCCAGCAAGCGAAATTCCTCGCGGGTGAGCGCAAATGTCTCGCCGAGGCGATCTATTATGAAGCGCGTTCCGAATCCCGCGTCGGCCAGATGGCCGTCGCCGACGTCGTGCTGAACCGGGTCAAGAGCCGCGTTTATCCGGACACGATCTGCGATGTCGTCTATCAGGGGTCCGAGCGCCGCACCGGCTGCCAGTTCTCCTTCACCTGCGACGGCTCGATGAAGCGCCGGGTCGATCAAAAGCGCATGCGTTCGGCCGACGCGCTGGCGGGCGCCGTGCTTGCCGGGGTGCGCGCGCCGGTGACGCATAACGCGACGCACTATCATGCGGATTATGTAACGCCCATTTGGGCCGGGTCGATGACGAAGACCACGACCATCGGCACGCACATCTTCTACAAATTCTCGCCGCGCCAGACGCCGGTGCTGGCGTCCGCTTCGGGCACCTGATCCGCCGCGCCGTTCGCTGACGCTGATTGCGGCGCCCGCGCGGTCGCGGAAGCGCTCGATTTTGCTTCCGCGCTCCGTCTGCGGCGGGCGCGAGACGTCATGGCCAGCGGCGACCATGCTCGTGTGGAAGCCGTCGCATCATGGGCGCGAGCGTCACACCGCCCGTGTCGAAATCCGTTCATTCCGGGGACTGGAAGCGCAACGGCCGTCCGAGCGCATTGCGGAAGAACGTTTTCGCGGCCGTCATTGCGCCCGTGACGCGGATCGCATAGGGCGGCGTCGTCGGCATGGGATAGCCTCCTTCTTGCCCTTGCGCGGCGCTTCCAATCAGCGCGGTCAGCCTTATGGGCAGGTCTGATCCCACAGGATGACGACGCCGAACGTCCGCCGGCTGACGGTCTCGTAATCGACCATGAGTTGGCGCCGGGCGACGGCCGCGCGTTCGACCGACTCGATCACCATGCGCCATTTCTCTGAGTCGGCGCGTGAGGCGAGCGGCAGGCTGCCGGGAACGGCCGCGTAGAGAACGGAGGGCGCAAAAGCGAAAGTCTGCGCCGCGCCGCTCGAATCTTTGAGTGAAAATGAATTGGAATAGTAATCAATGCCGGCCGTGTTCCATATGGTTGTGGAAACGCAGCCGATCACCCGCGCGGTCGCCGGCGCTACGACCTTGCCGCCGCCCGAGGGGAGGGGCTTGGCGACGCCCTCCGGAAGCGGCCGCATGACCGGAGCGTCCCTGGTTTCGGCCGGCGGCACTTTCTGGGCGAAGGCGGGCCCTGTTGCCGCCAATGCAGCGAATGCTCCCGCGAGCAAGAGTGCGACACGCATGATTTTCTCCCCGCTGCGCGCGACGAGGTTAGACGCAAGGGCGCCCGGGGGCAATCAACCGCCGACGACGGTCAGGCCGAGAAATCAAGGCCAAGATCAAGACAGGGCGCAGAATGCGTGATCGCGCCTGACGAAATCACGTCGACGCCCGTTTCCGCTACGGCGCGAACCGTCGCAAGCGAGATATTGCCGGAAGCCTCAAGCACAGCTGCGCCCTTGGTGATCGCGACGGCGCGGCGGAGATCATCCGTAGACATATTGTCGAGAAGAATGTTCGTCGCGCCTTCGCGGAGCGCCTCTTCAAGCTGCGCAAGCCCGTCGACTTCGATCTCGATCTTGACGAGATGGCCGGCCGCCGCCTTCGCCGCGCGCAAGGCCGCCGCAACGCCGCCCGCCGCGGCGATGTGATTGTCCTTGATCAGGATCGCGTCATAGAGCCCGAAGCGGTGATTGACGCCGCCGCCCATGCGCACGGCGTGTTTTTCAAGCGCCCTGAGACCCGGCGTAGTCTTCCTTGTACAGACGATTCGGGCCTTTGTGCCGGCGACAGCGTCGACGAGCGCCGCCGTCGCGGTCGCGACGCCCGAAAGGCGCCCGAGAAAATTCAGCGCGACGCGTTCGGCCGTGAGCACGCCCCGCGACGGGCCCTCGACGCGGAGGATGACGTCGCCCTTGCCGACCCGCGCGCCGTCGCCGCGTTCGACGGCGACCTTGATCCGCGGATCGACGAGCCGGAAAGCGGCGAGGGCGCAGTCGACGCCGGCGACGACGCCGGGCTTGCGCGCCGAAAGAAGCGCCTTCGACTGCGCCGTCGCAGGAATGCAGGCAAGGCTTGTGATGTCCCCGGCGTCGCCGAGATCCTCCTTCAGCGCGCGCGCGACAAAGTCTTCGATAAGCGTCAGCGGCAGCGGCGTCATGCGGTGATCTCGGCTGAGTCGGGCGGTTCGACGGCGATCTCCGTGTGTTCGGCTTCCTCATCCGTCTCCGGATAATCGGTCCGGAAATGGGCGCCGCGGCTTTCCTGGCGGGCGAGCGCGCCCTGGACGATGAGTTCGGCCGCGCCGAGCGCATTCTTGAGGCCGCTGTTGAGATCCGGCGCGACGGCGAGCGCGGCGATCACGTCGAGCGCCGCCGAAAGGCTTTCCTCAGAGCGCACGAGCGCTGCGCCCGCGCTCATCGCCGCGCGCAATGTCTTCATGGCGGCTTGCGGCGCCGGCGCGGGTTTGAGATCCATCCGGTCCGCGGGCGGATGCGCGGCCTTCGGCGCCGGCAGCGCGGCGTCCCGCAAGGTTTCAGCGATGCGGCCGCCGAAGACGACGGCCTCGAGCAGGGAATTCGAGGCAAGCCGGTTTGCGCCGTGAACGCCGGTCGAGGCGACTTCGCCGGCGGCCCAAAGCCCCTCCAGAGAACACCGCCCGTCAAGATCGGTCATCACGCCGCCCATGTGATAATGGGCGGCCGGCGCCACGGGCATAACGTCCGTTTGCGGATCGATCCCGCGTTTCATGCAGAACGTGAAGACGGTCGGAAACGCCTCCGGAAACTTCACGCCGATGGCGCGGCGCGCGTCGAGAAAGGCGCCCCGGCCCGCCGCGCGCTCGCTTTCGACAGCCCTCGCCACGACGTCGCGCGGCGCAAGATCGCCGCCCTTGTGATAGTCGCGCATGAAACTGCGGCCGGTCTTGTCGACGAGCGTCGCGCCTTCGCCGCGCAGGGCTTCGGTTGCGAGCGGCGCAGGGTCCTCGCCGATGTCGAGCGCGGTCGGGTGGAACTGCACGAATTCGGGATCGCAAATGACGGCGCCCGCGCGCGCTGCGACCGCAAGGCCATGGCCTTGCGCCTGCGTCGGGTTGGTCGTCACGGCGTAAAGCCCGCCGAGCCCGCCGGTCGCGAGCACGGTCGCGGCCGCTTTCATCAGGCGCCGCTCGCCCTTGACGATGTCGAAGGCGAGAACGCCCGCGATCCGGCCGGCGTCGTCTTTCAGAAGGTCTTCAACGATGATCCGTTCAAGGACGGTGATGTGGCCGGCCTCACGCACGCGGTCGTTCAGGGCGCGCATGATGGCGAGGCCCGCCTTGTCGCCCGTCGCATGGACGATGCGGTCGCGGCAATGCGCAGCCTCGCGGCCGAGCTTCAAAGCGCCGGAAGCATCGCGGTCGAAGGCGACGCCGAGCAGTGAAAGGTCCTCGACAGCGGCGGGCCCGCCTTCGACGAGAACGCTCGCCGCCTCCGGATCGACGAGGCCAGCGCCCGCGCCGACCGTGTCGGCGAAATGCAGCTTCGGCGTATCACCCGGCCCGACCGCGGCGGCAAGCCCCCCTTGCGCCCAGATCGAGGAGCCGCCCTCGCCGAGCGGGCGGGCGGTGAGAATGGTCACCGGACGCGGCGCGAGTTTTAGGGCCGTGTAGAGCCCCGCGACGCCCGCGCCGACGATGAGGATGTCTGCGGTCATGGCGCTCTATACGTGTGCGGAGGAGTGCGGGAGCGGCGCTTGCGTCGGATCCCCCCCTGGCCCCCCCTTTTCAAGGGGGGGAACTCTGTCCTTCCCCCCCCTTGAAAAGGGGGGGGCAGGGGGGGATCCGACGCGCATGCAGTCGCCGTTCAAATCGGCCGCCTCTCGACCATCGCGACTTCCGGCGCGCGGATGTGCTCATACATCGACTGCCGTTTCAGCGGCAGCGCGATCATGCGTTCAATCGGCAGCCGCGCCCGTTCGATGATCGCGGGGTCGATCGTCACCTCATGGGTCATTGTCTGCAAGGAGCGCAGGATTTTCGGCAGCGAGATGCGCTTCATATGCGGGCAGAGATTGCAGGGCCGCACGAAGTTCACGTTCGGATTTTCGAGCGCGACATTGTCCGACATCGAACATTCCGTAATGAGCACGACGTTTTTCGGCTGCTCGCGCTTGACGAACTTGCTCATGCCGCTGGTCGAGCCAGTGAAATCGGCCTCGGCGATCACTTCGGGCGGGCATTCGGGATGGGCGAGCACGACGACGCCGGGATGGGCCTCGCGCAGTTCGCGGATGTCTTCGGCGGTGAAGCGCTCATGCACCTCGCAGGAGCCCGCCCAGGTCACGATCCTCACCGGCGTCATCGCCGCGACATTGCGCGCAAGATACTGGTCGGGGAGGAAGATGACCGTGTCCGAGCCCCATTCCTTCGCCGCCCATTCGACGATCTCGACAGCGTTTGACGAGGTGCAGCAAATGTCCGTCTCGGCCTTCACGTCGGCGGTCGTGTTCACGTAGGTGACGACCGGCGCGCCCGGATATTTCTGCTTCAGGAGCCGCACATCGGCGCCCGTGATCGACGCCGCGAGCGAACAGCCCGCCTTGAGATCAGGGATCAGCACTGTCTTTTGCGGCGAGAGAATCTTCGAAGTCTCGGCCATGAAATGCACGCCGGCCTGGACGATCACCTTGGCTTGCGTGCGCGCGGCTTCACGCGCGAGCTGCAGCGAATCGCCCGCAAAATCGCCGACGCAGTGATAGATCTCGGGCGTCATGTAGTTATGCGCCAGGATGACCGCGTTTTTCTCGCGCTTCAGGTCATTGATCGCCGCGATATAGGGCGCGAACAGGCGCCATTCCGGCGGCGTGATCAGCTTTTCGACGCGCGCATAGAGCGCCTCGGTCTTGGCTTCGACCTCGGCCGTATAGGGCAGGGTCTCGAGTTTTGTCGGGGCCGGCGCCAGAAACGCTTCAAAAGCTTCGTGCCCAAAGGCGGCCATTGTACCCTCCCTTAATAATGCTCAGTTGGAGCATATATAGGGTCCAAAAAACAGGGCGCAATGGGCCCCTGAATTGGGAAGCATACCCGGCAAGGTCCGAGCGTCAATCCTCTTCAGCAGGTTGCAAGACGGGTCTTGGCGGCGGCGGCGCAACTTGCGACAAGGGGGGCGGCTTCCAGAACCCCGGAAGTCGCTGCATGGGACGCCTCTCGCAAGGGCGGCGTCTGAGATGGAAACTTTCGTTCTTTTCGTTCTGATCCTGCTCAACGGCTTTTTCGCCATGTCTGAGCTCGCGCTGGTGTCGGCCAAGCCAGCGCGTCTCAAGGCGCGCGCCGACCGCGGCGATCGCGGCGCCGTCATCGCGCTCAAGCTGCGCGAGGATCCCTCGCGCCTCCTTTCCGCCGTGCAAACAGGCATCACGCTCATCGGCGTTATCGCCGGCGCCTATGGTGCGACCCGGATCGCCGATGATCTGTCGCCGGTCATTAGAGGCTGGATCCCGGTGCTGGGGGAGCGGGCGGACGCGCTCGCCTTCGCCTTTGTCATCGTCATCACGACTTTCCTGTCGCTGGTCTTTGGCGAGCTCGTTCCGAAGCGGATCGCGCTCATCGCGCCCGAGCGCATCGCCGCTCTGACCGCGCGGCCGATGCAGCTCCTGTCCATTCTGGCGGCGCCCGCGATCGACTTCCTGCGTCTGTGCACGGATGCGGTCCTCGTCGTCATGCGCATCAAGCGCCGCAAGGAAGATGAAGTGACCGAGGAAGAAATCCGGATGGTCCTTGCCGAGGGCGCCTCGTCGGGCGCGCTCGAAGAAGATGAGCACGCGATGATCGAAGGCGTCATGGGCCTCGGCGACCGCGACATCCGCTCGATCATGACCGCGCGGCCGGACGTCGTCTGGCTCGATCTCGACGACTCCAAGGAAGAGATCCTGAAGCAGATCGCGGACAGTGGCCATTCGCGCTTCCCCGTGGCGCGGGGCGACGCCGACCAGATCGTCGGCATCGTTCAGACCAAGGACCTTCTGAAACAGGTCTCCAAGCTCGGCCGCCTCGACCTTGCCGCGGCGATGAAGAAGCCGACCTTCATCCCGGACTCCCTCTCGGTCATGCGGCTTCTCGATTCGCTCTCGGGTTCGGAAGTGCGCATGGGCATCGTGCTCGACGAGCATGGCAGCGTGCAGGGCATCGTCACGGCCGCCGATATTCTGGGCGCCATCGCCGGCGACGCCGCCTTCTCGCCGAATGACGGCCTCGACCCCGCGGTTGAGCGCCCGGACGGTTCCTGGCTGATCGACGGGCTGACGCCGCTTGAAGATTTCGAGCGCCAGCTCGGCGTCTCAGGCTTTTCGGGCGAGGCCGGCTATTCGACGGTGGGGGGGCTCATCATGCACGAGCTGCAGCGTCTGCCCTCGACCGGCGATGTCGTCATCCGCAGCGGCTACAGTTTCGAGGTCGTCGACATGGACCGGCGCCGCATCGACAAAGTGCTGGTGAAGGAAGTCGAGTCTGAAGAGGCTTCGGACGAAGCGGCGTAGAGCGCGGCTGATTTGCGGATCTCGCGCTCGTTGCAGATCCCCCCCTAGCCCCCCCTTTTCAAGGGGGGGAATGAGAGACGGACTCGGTGCATTTCCCCCCCTTGAAAAGGGGGGGCTAGGGGGGGATCCGCAACAAGCGGGGGATCCGCAACAAGCGGGGGATCCGCATTGAGCGGAATGGCCGTCTACTCCGCCGCCTCATCGCGCTGCCCAATCCGCATACGGAGCCTCGGGATGGTGAGCCCCTTGCCGGCGCGCTCTTTGAGCGCATCGCGGTTCACGCGGAAGAGCGCCGCAGGCCGCCCGCTCCCCTGACGCACAGAGGCGCTCGTCGCCTCGACGAGCCCGCTCTGTTCGATCGACCGGCGAAAGTTTTGCTTGTGAAGCTCGAAACCGACGATCGCCTCGACCGTGCGCTGCAGGGCGAGCAAGGTGAATTCCGTCGGGGCGAACTGGAAGATCACCGGCCGGTATTTCAGCTTGCCCCGAATGCGGCCGATGGCAGTCGCAAGAATGCGCCGATGGTCGGAAATCATCGCCGCGCCGGTCTTTTCAACGGCGGCGCGCTTGTCCTGCGCCACAATAGGCGCGCGGTCGCGTACGGCTTCCTCGACCAGGCCCGCCTCATACATGAGCTCATAGCGGTCGAGCGTGCGCTCCTCGTCCCAGCCGCCGCTGTCGAGGCCGAAGGCGAGGCGAATGCGCGCACGGCGGCTTTCGGCGACGAGCGGCTCGATCGCGCTCCCAGACCAACGCTCAAGTCTCGGCAAGATCGCGCCTGCAAGTTCGGCGGGCTCGCCGCCGCGCCAGTCTTCCCAAGGAAAAAATTCGTACCAGGAGCGCCAGGCGGCGCCGGCGTCGTCTAGAGCGGCGGGCTCCGCGGCGATCGCAAGATAGCCGACCGAGACGACGCGGTCTTCCGCCGCGCCGCCGGCGAGCCTTGCAGCGGGCGCCTCGCGGCCCTTGTCGCCGAAGGTGTAAAGCTGCTCGATATAGCCGAGCGAGACGTGCGTCTGGCGTTCGACGAAATCGCGAAGCCCGATTTCGAAAGTGCGGTGGCGATCGGGATCGAACGGTCCATAGGGTAAGGAAAACGCGCCCGCTTCGCGCCGCACGCACAGAACTTTCGGCGTCTCATCCTCGACGACGGCGAGCACGGCGTTCAGGCCGATGGCGACTTGCGAGGCGGGGAACTGAGGCGGCAAGCGGGCGTTCCGTGATCCGTTCGAGGGCGGATTAAAGCCCCGGAATTTGGGCGATATCAAGGAGAGGCCGCCGCCGCCGCGCTACAGCGTCGCAAGGTCGATCGTCGCCGTCGGCGCGGCGATGGCGGTGGCGGGCGGGCAAAGGCCACAGATCGCGTCCGTCATGCGCCCGTCGCGGCCGAGCAGTCCGTCGGCGCAATCAACGAGCATGGGGCAAGGGTCGGCAAAAGGCGCGGCCTCGCGCAGGCGCTTGGCGAGCATTGCTTCATCCGCTTTGGGCGCCGCCGCACACATGATGATGAAGGCGGCGGCCGGCGACCGCGAAATGCCCCGTTTGCAGTGCACGAGAATGTCGCCGCCGCCGTCCCAATCCTTCATAAAGCGGATGATTTCAGCCGCACGCGCCTTGCCTGCGTCAATGATCGAACGCGCACAGGATTCCTGTTCGACATAAAGCTTGAGATGCCTGTCTTTCGGCAGGCCAAGATCGGGCATCGCTTCGTCCTCGGACAGAAGCGAAATTGCGCGTGAGGGCTTGCGTGCGTCGGTTTCCGCGCGCGCCTCAGCAAGAGATGTGATCACCAGAATGGACATCGCCAAAGCATAGACACTAAGCGCATGCCGGAGGAAGCCGCGCGGCCATCACAGGGCCTTGATACCGCGTTCACGTTCCATTTAGCTTGCGCGCCTCAAGCGCTTGGCCCTCGATGCGCGATTCCTCGGCGAAGGCGGCGCTCAAAACGTGGAATTGCTCAAGATATCGCGCTTGCACCGCGGCCGTCGGCTCAGAAGCGAGCTGCAATGGACCAAGACCGCGCGGCGGACCGAAGAATTTGAGCGCGTCGGCATCGTCAAAGCCAGCAAGCTGCGTCGCCTCATAATAGGCAGAGGCCTTGTCGGCGCGCTTTATCGTTTTCTCGACTATGTCCGGCAGATGCGCAGGCAGGCCAAAACGTAAATGGATTGCCTCCTGCAATCTCCTTTCGATCTTTCTGTAATGCTCCCCAAGGGCGGCCTTGAACGGGCTTATCATGTCGCCGATCACGAATTCCGGAGCGTCGTGCAAGAGCGCGGCGAGGCGCCAGCGCGCCGGCCAGCCGGGTTTCATCTGCACGCAGAAAGACTCGACGATCAGGGAGTGCTGCGCGACGGTGAAGGGCAGCGCGCCGATCGTCTGGCCGTTCCAGCGTGCGACGCGGGCGAGGCCATGGGCGATGTCCTCGATTTCGACATCGACCGGCGAGGGGTCAAGGAGATCGAGCCGCCGACCCGACAACATGCGCTGCCAGGCGCGCGGCGGTTCAGGCAAGCGGGGGGACTTGGGTCGTGCGCCGGTCATGGGGCGCAGGCGCTAAGCCGTTCGAGGCGACCTCACAAGGGCGCCATGCCCGAGTTTTCGTTTACGAAAGCCGTCTCTGGCGCCCAAATTCTTGAATCGTTCGGACTTTGTCCGAACGGGGCGCCATGTCCGAGTTTTCGTATACCAAAGCCGTCTCCGGCGCCCAATCTAATGAATCGTTCGGACTTTGTCCGAACGGGGTGCCGCAATGCAAAAGGCGGCGCGACAGACCGGGCCCCCTGCGCGCCAGACCGGCTTGAAGCTGAGCCCCGTCAGGGAGACATTGTTGTCAACGTCGCGCGTCTGGCGGCGCAAAAACAGCGGGCCGTGCCCGCCCAAACTCGGTGGCGAAACCCATGTCTGGATATGAAGTCGGTCCGACGCGCCGCAGCAGCGGCCTCCTTTGGTTCTGGGTTCCTCTAGTTCTCATCCTCTTTGTCGGCGGGGCATTTTCTGTCGCGGCCTTCACGCAAGAGCCGTCTCTGACGCCGGTTGAGGCGCTCGCCGTCGGCTATGGCGGGCTTGCGGCCCTGATCGTCGGCCTCTTCGGCGCGGCGATAGGGATCATTATCGGTCTTTTCGGCGCTCTGATCGGCCTCGTCGCCGCAGGCGGCGCGCTCGCCTTCACGCTTTTCCTGGTGGCCTCGCCCGTCATCGCCATCATCTTCATGGTGTTGTTCTTCCGTAGGCCGAAGGCGCAGTGCGCCGAGCCCGCGGCGCACGGCCGGCTCTGATCGCCTTCAAGGGATGTGATGCAAGACGGCGCTTTCGCCAGAAGGCGCCGTTCTCACATCGGAACGCCTGCGTCAAGGCGCGCCGACCTCGATCGGTTCGAGGCGAAAGCCCGTCGCCGGATCTGTCTGCAGGTCATGCATAAAGGTCAGCCCAACGCCGCCTCAGACCGAAATGAACCGGCGCTTTGTCCCCTCAAGCGCGACCGCCGTCAGCTTGCCGCCATAGACAGCGCCCGTATCGATCGCGATGCGCCAGCCGAGATCGAGCGGCCTGCGCACCGGATGATGGCCATGCACGACGACTTTTTGCGGCCGCTTATCCGCCGGCATGTCGTGAAACTCCGCCCGGATCCAGAGGAGATCGTCCGCGCTCTGCGCATCGAGCGCGACGCCGGGTTTGACGCCGGCATGTGTGAAGAAATAGTCGCCGGCCTCTGCAAAGAGCGGCAGCTCGCTCAGGAACGCCCGGTGTGAGGCCGGCATGCGGTCGCGCAATTCGGCGGCGAGGTCGCGCACGGGCCGCGAGGCGGCGCCTTTGACCCCATAGCTCTCGAGCGTTTCTTTGCCGCCCCAGTCAAGCCAATCGGCGCGCTCGTCCGGCCTTTCGAGGAAGCTCGAAAGCGCCGCTTCGTGATTGCCCATGAGGAAGACCGTCTCGGGCCGCTCGGCCCTAAGAGCGACGAGCCGGTCGACGACATCCCTAATGGCGGGGCCCCGGTCGATATAGTCGCCGAGGAATATCAGCCGGGCCCCTGCTTCGCGGGCGCCGTCAAAGGCGTCGAGCCGCGCGATCAGGGATTGAACAAGGTCGAGGCGCCCGTGGATGTCCCCGACGGCGAAAAGGCGCTGCCCCTCGGGCGCAGAGGCCGGGGCGCGTTTGGCGCCGAAAAGTTTATCGAGCATCAGTTCAATCTCGGTCAGCACTCACAGTATACACAAGGTCAGGGCCCCGGCCATGAACGCCGGCGCCGGACGCAGAAAGCGCGCGGGAGGGAGACACCGTGACAAACACAATCCTTTGCGGACGTTTGGCGCCGGACAGAGCCTTCGCGTGACCGTCCTCGTCACCGGCGGCGCAGGTTATGTCGGCGCGCAGATGCTCCTCGCGCTTGAAGCGGCTGGCGAAAAAGCGGTTGCGCTCGACGATCTCTCGGTCGGCGTGCCCTGGCTCGTCCCCAAGAACGTCCGTCTCGTCGTCGCCGATGTCGGCGATCGCGAGGCGCTTGCAGGCATTTTCGCCGCCGGCGACGTGAAGGAAGTGATCCATTTCGCCGGCTCGACATCCGTGCCGGACTCGCTCGAACGGCCGGTCCATTATTATCGCAACAATACGGCCAAGACGCTGTCGCTCTTGCACGCATGCGTCGACGCCAAGGTCGAGCGCTTCATCTTCTCGTCAACAGCGTCCGTCTACGGCACGCCGAAGGTCTCGCCGGTCTCTGAAGAGGCGCCGCTGCAGCCGATTTCGCCTTACGGCGCCTCAATGATGATGAGCGAGCGCATCTTGAAGGATGTCGCCGGCGCGCACGGCATGGCGACCGCGATTTTGCGCTATTTTAACGTCGCGGGCGCCGACCCCAAAGGCCGCGCCGGAGAAATCGGCCGCCCGACGCATCTTCTGAAGGTCGCCGCGCAAATCGCTGTCGGAACGCGGAGCCAGGTGCTTGAAATCTACGGGGCCGATTATCCGACCCCGGACGGAACGGCGATTCGCGACTATGTTCATGTCGCCGACATCGCCGATGCGCATTTGTCTGCGTTGGAGCTTTTGCGCAAGGGCGGCGGCTCGGCGGTCCTCAATGTCGGCTATGGGCGAGGCTTTTCCGTGCGCGAGGTGATCGAGGCGGTCGAGCGCGTGACCGGGCGGCCTCTGCCGCATCGCACGGGTCCGCGCCGCGGCGGCGACGTCGCCCAGCTTATCGCGGATACGGCGGAAATCCGCGCCAAGCTCGACTGGCGCCCGCGCTATGACGATACGGATTTTATCGTCCGCACCGCGATAGACTGGGAAAGAAGGCTCTCGGAAATGACGCGTGAGACGACAGCATGATAAGCGGACGCATGAAGCGCGCGGGGGTAGGCCGTCTTGCGCTGAGGGCGCTCTTCATCGCTCTGTTGGCCTTCGTCACCTACATGACGCTGACGCCGAGCCCCGAAGACACAAAAAGCGAGCTTATGATCGCTCGGTGGATTTCTAATCTGATCTTCGGTTCGGGCATTTTCGGCGACAAGGTCGCCCATGTTTTGGCTTACGCCGCGCTCGGTCTTTCGGCCCTTACCGCCGGCATAGCGGTCGGCGGCCGCAAAACCTACACGCTGGTCGCGCTCGCGCTTTACGGCATGGCGCTTGAAGGCTTGCAAGGGCTCGGCGGCGTGCGCGTCGCAGAGACATTCGATGCGCTCGCGAACGCCTCCGGCGCCTTTGCAGGCGCGGCCGTCTATTACGCGGCGGCGTTTCTTGCGCGCGTCAGGCGCGCATGAAGGCGGCGGTCATCATTCCGGCGCGGCTGGCCTCGACCCGGTTGCCGCAGAAAATGCTGCTCGAAGCCGCCGGCAAGCCGCTCATTCAGCATACCTATGAACGCGCGCGGGCCGCGCGCCGCGCCGCCGTCGTGATCGTTGCGACGGACGATGCGCGCATTAAGGCCGCGGTCGAAGCGGCGGGGGGCGTCGCCGTAATGACCGATCCTGCGCACAGTTCGGGCTCGGCGCGTGCGGCCGAAGCGGCGCTGGGGCTCGACGCCGATATCGTCGTCAACGTCCAGGGCGACGAGCCTGAACTCGATCCGGCTCTCATCGACCGATTGATCGAGGCGCAAGCGCGCCTCAAGCCTTTCGCCTCGACCCTCGCTTGTCCGTTCCCGGCCGGCGCCCGCCCCGAAGATCCGAATGCGGTGAAGGCGATCCTCGGCCGAAAGATTGAAGAGGGCGCCTATGACGCGCTCTATTTCACGCGGGCGCTCGCGCCTTTCCCGCGCGACGGCGCAGCAGACCCTTCGGCGTTTCACTTGCATCTTGGCGTCTACGCCTACCGGAGGGATTCGCTCCAAGCTTTCGCGGCGGCGGGGGAAGGCAGGCTCGAGCGCATTGAAAGGCTCGAGCAGCTGCGCATCCTCGAAATGGGCGAGCGCATCGTCGCGCTCCTTGCGCCGTCCGCCGCGCCGGGGATCGACACGGCGGCGGACTTTGCAGCCTTCAAGGCGCGCTGCGAGGCGCGTTAGGCGAACAGCGCGTAAAGCCCGAGCGTCGGCGCAGCTGCTGCGATGACGAAAGCGAAGACGATCAGTACAGAAACCAGTTTTGTCATGGGGCGGCCTTTCTCTCTCCGTGTGAGGAAGAGATAGTTGAGACCCGCCCGTCCCGTGAAGACGTCCTCGCCGCACGCAAAGGGCGCCTCGCCGCATGTCCGAACGGCAAGGCGCAGCCCGTCTCAGCAAGCGCTCGATTCGCCGTCAGAACCCGACGAAAGGCTGCACGACCTTGCCGAGAAAGCCCTTGAAGGCGAGCGGCCCGTTGGTCGCGATGAGACAGATGCAAGGCTCATCGCCGATCGCGCAGGGACTGTGCGTCGCCTCGCTGTCGAGATCGGCAAGATCGCCTTCGCTGAAGATGCCGAGCTCATCCTCGTATGCGCCGCGCAGGATCAGCGTCAGCTCCTCCTCGCCATGCGTGTGTTTGGGCATGCGTACGCCGGGCTCGATGCGGAGGAGGCGCAGCGCGCCTTTGCGATAGCCGGCGGCGGAGAGCACATGCTGCGCCATGCCCGGCGCGACCGGCTTCCATTCGATCGCGTCAAGGCCGCCTTTAAGAAACGCGCTGAGCGGGCGGAGAGCCGCCTTCGGCATGGGGGCCGCCGCCTCTTCTGCAGTCGGCTCCGCGATGCGCGCCCAGAAACGTTCGAGCGCGCCCCCGCTCATGGCGACCGGCTCGACCGCCTCAAGGCAGACGCCGCCAAGGGATTCGAAATCGCGCAAGGCGAGGCGGCACGCCTCACAGCGTTCCATATGCGTCGCGATCACGACGGACATCGCTTCGTCGAGCGCGCCGGCTGCGAAGGCGGCGAGCGTCTCAGGTCTCGGATGATGATGGAACGCCTTGGTCACAGACTGTCACCCAACTCTCTCTTGATGCGGGAAAAGGCGAGCCGCAGGCGCGACTTGACCGTGCCGAGCGGCAGGCCGAGTCGCGCGGCGATCGCCGCATGCGGATGGTCTTCGTAAAAATGCAGCGCCACGACATCCTGCTGGTTGCGCGGCAGCATGGCGAAAATCGACCGAATCTTGCTGTCGCGTTCAGCGCGTTCGAGCGATTGGTCGGCGCTTGGCTCTTCGGCCGGCAGAAACGCCGGATCGTCCGGATCGAGCGCGGGCTTGGCGTTGCGGCGCATCGCGTCAATCCGCTGATTGCGGGCGATCGTGTAGATCCAGGTCGCGGCGGAGGCCTTGGCGGGGTCGAACTGCGCCGCCTTGCGCCATACCTTGGCGAGCACCTCTTGCGTCAGATCCTCGGCCTCGCCGGCGGATACGCCGATACGTGTCAGATAGGCTTTGACCCGCGGCGCGAAAAATCCATAAAGCGCCGCGAAAGCCGCGCGATCGGCGCCCGAGGCGACGCGCGCCAGCAGCGCATTCATGTCTTGCGGCGCTCCCTCGTCGCGCGGCATCATGCGGCCTTCGGGTTCAATTCGGGACACTCTTGCGGCGGCGGCTCTCGCCATGAATGGCTCTTTCACGTAACGCAAGCCTATACGCCAGCGCCGCCGGGACGGATCAATCGCGCGTTTGCGCCCAAATCGCGCGGAGACCGGCGCATCCGCTGCGGCGTATTCTGGCGTAGACTTGAGGCCAGGAACGCAAAGAGCCGCCGCGGGCGGCCAAATCGGAGCAGCCTATGGCCTTTGACGCCGCCCGCCGCCAGGAGCGCCGCAAGATTGCGGTCGTCGGTTCTGGGATATCGGGGCTTTCCGCGGCCTGGCTCTTGTCGCAGCGCCATGAGGTCACGGTTTTTGAGCGGGAGTCCCGCCTCGGCGGCCACGCCCATACCTTCATGGCGCCGGCGGCCGAAGGGACGATCCCCGTCGATGTCGGCTTCATTGTCTATAATGAGCCGGCCTACCCCAATCTCACAGCCCTGTTTGCGCATCTTGGCGTCGAGACAGTCGAGACCTGCATGTCTTTCGGCGCCTCGATGCGGGGCGGCGCGATTGAATATTCGGGGCAAAGCGTCTCGGCGGTCTTCGCCAACCGCGCCAATGCCCTGCGGCCGCGCTTCTGGCGCATGCTCGTCGACATCGTGCGCTTCAATCGCGACGGTCTTGCCGCCTTGAAGACGGGGCTCGGCCACGACGTTTCGCTGCGCGACTTCGTGCGCGCGCACGGCTATAGCGACGGCTTCGTGCGCGACTTTCTGGAGCCTATGGCTTCGGCGATCTGGTCGACGCCGTCCGCGCGCATTCTCGACTTTTCCGCCGCCGCGTTCTTCAAATTCTACGACAATCACGGCTTGCTCCGGGTTCTGAACATGCCGGCCTGGCGCACAGTCGCGGGCGGCTCTCGGCGCTATGTCGACAAGATCTCAGAGCCCTTTGCGGCGCGCGCGCGTCTTGATGCGGCGGTCGCGCAAGTGCGGCGCGTCGAGAGCGGCGTCGCCGTCGTCGAGGCTTCGGGCGCCTCGTCGCATTTCGACGGCGTTGTGATTGCGACCCATGCCGATACGGCGCTCGCTTTGCTCGAGCGGCCGACCGCGGCGGAGCGGGAAATCCTCGGCGCTTTCCGCTACCAGCCGAATGCAGCCTATCTGCATACGGATGAACGCCAGATGCCGCGATCGCGCCGCGCCTGGGCGAGCTGGAACTATCTCGGCGACGATACGGGCGCGGCCGTCACCTATTGGATGAACCGGCTGCAGCCGCTTAAGACGAAGACCGACCTCTTCGTCACGCTCAATCCGCGGACGCCCATCAACCCCGCAAAAGTGCTGGCGGCCTTCGACTATACGCATCCGACGTTCGATCTTGCGGCGGAACAAGCGCAGCGGCGCATCTGGTCGCTGCAAGGCGAGGGCGGCGTCTTTTTCGCTGGCGCGCATTTCGGCCAGGGCTTCCACGAAGACGGGTTGCAGGCGGGCCTTGCGGCGGCGGAAGCGGCGGGCGGCGTGCGGCGGCCCTGGACTGTCCCGTCGGAGTCGGGCCGCATCTGGCTCGACCCGGAAAAGGCGCCGGCGCCATGATCGAGGCGGCGCAGTCTGAACCCGGCGCCGTCTATTTCGGCGCGGTGATGCACCGGCGCCTGCGCCCGGTCGGCCATCGCCTCCGCTACCGGGTGTTTTCGCTCCTGATCGATCTTGACGTGATCGGCGCTGCGGGCCTCCGTCTTCTGTCGAAGAACCGCTTCAACCTCTTTTCCTTTCGCGAACGCGATTTCGGTTCGGGCCGCAAAGAGGGGCTCGCCGCCGAGATTCGCGCGCTGATGCAGGAGAACGGCGTCGACGCGTCAGGGCCGCTGCGGCTCCTCTTTTATCCGCGGATTCTCGGCTTCGCCTTCAATCCACTGGCGATCTTTTACTGCGCGGACAGAACCGGCGCGCCCTCGGCGATGCTCTATGAAGTGCGCAACACCTTCGGCGAGAAGCATTCCTACCTCATTCCCGCCGAATCCCGAGGGCCGGTCATCCGTCAGGAGGCGGACAAACAGTTTTATGTCTCGCCTTTCATGGCGATGGCGCAGCGCTACCGTTTCAGCCTGACAACGCCGGGCGAAGACATCGCCGTCGCAATCCGCCAGTCGGACGCCGAAGGCCCCATTCTCGATGCAAGCTTCACCGGCGAGCGCCGCCCTTTGAACGACGCGACGCTCGCCAAAGCTTTCTTCCTTTATCCATTGATGACACTGAAGATCGTCGCCGCCATCCACTGGGAGGCGCTGAAGCTCTTCCTCAAAGGCGTCCAATATGTGCCGCAGACAGCGCATCACACCGGCGGCGTCACGGTCGTGCGCGTCGGCCGTTGAACAGTCTTTGTATGGCGTATTCTCATACGACGTTGCGCAGACCTTGACTCATTGAAATGCCGGAGCTTGCCGGCGCCAATGCTTGCGCCGCCGCTGCCCGTCGCGGTCAACGAGACAGGCGGCAAGTCGGCCCGCCTTCCGTCGGCCTCAAAGCCGGAATGTATGGCCGAGCCGCACGGCGATGCTCGTGCCTTGCGAGCGGAAGTCTTGGGGGAAATTCTCGCGTTCGATGAGCGCCGTGTGTCCGAAGGACAAGAAGATCTCGCGCTCCGGAATCGGCTCCCAGCTGAACCGGCTGAACCAGGTGAAATTCTCTGAGATGTTGTCGTACTGAATGTCTGTCTTCAGGTTCATCCGCGACGTGAAGGCGATCGTCGACGAGGCCGTCGCGATGTGAATGCCGAGCGCGCCGCTTTCGAGATTGAATTCCTGATAGCCGTAGGAGCCCGCAAGGCGCAGGTGCTTGTCCGGCTTGAAGGCGAATTCCGTGTCGAAGGACTTGAACCGGCCGTCATAGACCCCGCCCCAGCGCGCATCGAATTCCATGCTGATGACGCGCCCGCCGGAGGTGCCGAAGCCGACGTGATAGGTCGAATTCTCGTAGCGGCCGGCCGCGACCGGCAATTCGCCCGCAATGTCGAACGCCTCTTCGATGAACTCGAAATTGTGTTCGAACTCGACGATGCTGCGGTCGCCGTCATTGTTCTCGGCGAAGATCCAGCCCCCCCAGAAACTGTCCGTGACGGAGTCGTTGAGATCCGTCAGAACGCCGATGAAGGCGCCCGTTTCGGCGGCGCGGAGCCAGCTGTCCTTGGGCTGATAGCGGCGCCAGCCGTTTGCGCTGTAGCGCCTGATGTCGGTGCGATTGACGAAACCGAGACGCGGGCGATAGCCGGCGCCGATCTCGCGCGCTTCGGCGGTCCAGTTCCATTTCTGGCTGCGGTAATTGGCGACCGCCGAAAACATGTCGTCGGCGACGCCGCCGTCGAAACTGCGCGTATAGGCGAAGTCGGCGCGCAGCGTGCCGGGCCAGCGACTTGAATTCGCATACTGAAAATCGGCGCCCGCAACAGTGTTCGAGACGCCGCCCGCCGGGTCGCCATGCGTGAAGACGACGCCCGCCTTGGATTCGGCAAGGACCGGGAGCGAGGCGCGCGCCGCCGTCAGGATTTGCCCGTCGGTCGTATCGGTCCCGCCTGTCAAAGCGGAAATCACGCCGACGCTCGCGGGGCCCGTCTGACCGCTGATCTTGGCGCCGGCGAGAATGCGCACCGGCTCGCCGTTGACGATGCCGATGCGGCGCGAAAAGAACGGAAGCCCGTTCGGGCGGTCGTCGAAGACGAGGCCGCCGAATTCGAAGACCGGCACGTCCTGCAGGAAGAAGTCGCGCGTTTCTGGAAAGAACAGCGAAAATCGGCCCGTATTGACCTGGCGCTGATCGAGCGGGGCGTCCGAGAAATCGGTGTTGAAGGTCAAGGAGCCGGTGAGCGACGGCGTCAGCTTGTAGAAGATATTGGCGCTCGGATCGAGGTTGTAATCCGTATTCGCCGTTTCCCAGTCATAGGAAGCCGATCCGGTGACGAAAAGCTGCGCCTCGAGCCCGACGCCGTTGTCGATCCCGTCGACGCCTTCGAGGCGGCCGGGATTGCTGAAATCGATGCGATCGACGGAGCGGTCGATATTCGCCCAGCGGATCTCCTCATTGTTCCGGCGGATGGTCCGCAGGATCTGGAAATTCCAGTCCTTGAGCGAGGGATCGAACGAGATCGACTGAAAAGGTATGCGGAATTCGGCGATCCAGCCGTCATCTACAATCCGAACACGGACGTCCCAGATCGCGTTCCATTCGGTCCGGATCGCGGCGTTGTTCTCGATCAAGGCGTCGGTGAGGACGCCGTTGGCGTTGGTCGCGAAGAAATACGCGTTCCTGAAGGTGCCATAGCTGTCGATCATCACCCGGATCGCGTCCTCGTCGCGCAATTGCGCGTCGCGCTCGAGCAGGCGGTGGACGATTTTTTCGGGCTCTGTGTCGTAATTGTAGATGCCGACATAGAGGTTGCGCTCATCGTGGAGGACGTAGGCTTTCGTCTTCTGCGAGGGCGCGGCGCCTTCGACCGGAGCAATTTGGTAGAACTGCTCGATAGGCGCGGCCTTGCTCCAGACCGGGTCGCTGAGATCGCCGTCGAGTTTGGGCGCCTCGCTGGCGTCGATCCGGACAGCCGTCGTCCGCGGGACATAGGATTTGAAGTCGCGCGGCCCATCGGGCGCGTTCGCCGATGCCTGCGCGAAGGCAAGGGAGCCGGCGGCGCTCACCGTCCATGCGGCCGCGGCGACCCAAAGGCCGATACTCCAACGCATGACCATCCTCCCCCAAGCCGTGACGCCGACTATCCCGCGTTCTTGTTAAGTTTTTACGGTCGGCCGGGCCGCGTAAGGGGCGTAGCGCGGCGGCAGGCTCCGGACAATCCCGCTCAGCGTGCGGGCCGGCCATTCCGCCTCACTTCCGGGCTTGCGCGGGCGCGCAGGCGGAGGAATGATCACCGCGATGCAGCAGCCTGCGCCGATTTCAAATGCAAGCCGGGGCCAGACGGCCGTCGTGTTCACGCGCCAGGAGCTGACGCGCATTCTTTCCGTTTACGGTCAATTCGTCGCCGCCGGGGAGTGGCGCGATTACGGGATCGATCATCTGCGCGACCGGGCTGTGTTCAGCATCTTCCGCCGCGCCGCTGAGGTCCCCGTTTACACGATCGAGAAGCACCCAAAGCTGGCGGATAAGCAGGGCGCGTTCATGGTTGTCGCCATGTCCGGCGCCATCCTGCGGCGCGGCAAGGACATCGACCAGGCGCTGAGGGCCTTCGACCGCGCGCGGCTGAAGCTCGCGCCGGGGTGAGGCGCGCCCGCACTGCGCCCAAACAGTCAGAACCGCGAGCCCTCTTCTTCGCCTAGAATCCTTCCGCCGTCCGGGCTTTGCGAGGCGCGCTTGCCGCAGCTCTGGAAGCCATGCCGCCAGCCGCCGCGATAGGGCTTATCGCTCTCGAAAAGCTGTTCGTCGCGCACGACCTTGGTGGAGAAGCTCTTGTCGCGCTCAATCGCGGTCTGGCAACCGTCGCCATAGCCGAGGGCGAAACTGGGCTCGTCGGCGAGGCTCCCGCTTTCGCTCGTCGCACAGGCTGAAACGGCGAGCGCCGCTGCGAGACTGAAGACCGTCCGGGCGGCCAGGGTGCGCAATGTCACGGGTCTCATTCCTCAACGCCGGCGTCCGTCAGCCGGGCCGGTCCTGTCCAAAGCCTAGCAACCCACGGCGGCACTGTCGCCTGAAAGCTGCAGGGGCCTCGCAATCCCCCGTTAACGGTGTTCCGAATACAACGGCGAGAGGGCGAGCGCGCCCGGCGCCGCGAGGACCGATGGCCACGATCGACACGTCACCCGCCAGCGGGCCGCAAGCGGCCCCCCTTCCGCCGCCGACCGCGGTTTTGCGCGCCCACATGGTGCGTCTCCTCACGGACATCGTGGTCCTCCCGACGACGCGGATTTCAACCAATGAGCGCAGTGTTGCGGGCGATATTCTGATCCAGGTGCTCGCCGGGGTCGACGAAGCGATGCGCATCGACGTCGCGCGCCGCGTCGGCAAGGTCGCCGAAGCGCCGCAATCGCTGACGCGCCTCCTTCTGCTCGACGAACCGTCCGTCGCGCGCGAAATCCTCGAAAGCCCCATCCTTTGGCCGCAGGCGCTCCTCATCGAGACAGCGCGGCACGGCCAGAGGCTGCACCGGGAAATGCTCGTCCGCCGCCACGACCTTTCGACCGCAGTCGCCGACGCCATTCTCGAATTTGCCGAACCGGATGTCGCGCGCCTTTTGTTGCGCCGCGAGGATCTCGTGCTGTCGCCTGCCGCCACGGATATTCTGGTCGCGCGTTCGGCGATTGATCGCGAATTGCAGATGCTGCTTCTGCGCCGGCGCGAACTTGAGCCGGCGCACGGCTTCGTCATGTTCTGGTGGGTCGCCGGCGATTGCCGCCGCCGCATTCTGCAACGCTTTTCGATGAACCGGACTACGATCCAGGACACGATTCAGGACATGTATCCGGAAGTCTTTACGGATGAATCGCCTGATCCGATCGTCAAGGAAGTGCTGATCTTCCTCGATCGCCGTCACCGGCCGCGCGGCGTCAACGGCGAAATCGTCGCCATGGATGTCGTGCGCAAGACGCTCGGCTTCGCCAAGCGCCATCCTGAGCCGGATGTCGTCCACGCGGTCGGTCTCATCGCCGGAATCGGCCGTGAGCTTGCCGGCCGCATCCTGCGCGACGAAGGCGGCGAGCCCTTCGCCATCATGTGCAAGGCAGTCGGCATGGCGCGCGACGATTTCTACGCGATCGTGTCGCGCGACGCCGACGGCTCGCCCAAGGAAAAACTGCTCGACGTGTTCGACTCCATCAGCCGCGACTTCTCGCGCGCGGCTTTGCGCTATTGGGACTGGCGCGGCAATCCACGGATCATGCGCATCACCCACCTTCTCGCCGAAGGCTTCGGCGAGACGACCTGAACGCCCATCTCTTCCGGATACAGAGCATTGTAACCGCCCGCTTAAACGGCCTTTAAGCCTGACAGGCTATGAAGGCGGGGCGTCGGGGGCGACGTCTTGCGTATCTAGGCGGCTTCCGGCGCATTTTTTTGCGCCGCTTCCAGCATCGATACTGACGTTTTGATGAAAATCCTCGGGCGGCATCTGTCGGGAATTTAATTCCCCTCCTGAGATTATGGCCCTTGAGCGCCGAAACGCCGGCAAGTCCGGCCGTGCGGCGGGGCATACCTTCGGAGGGCGCATGCTGGCGTCGATGCGTGTCATCGTCTTTGCTTCGCAGAAAGGCGGGTCCGGCAAGACGACCTTGTCCGGTCATATCGCCGTCGAGGCCGAACGGGCCGGCGCGGGGCCCGTCGCCCTGATCGACACCGACCCGCAAGGCTCGCTCGCGAAATGGTGGAATGTGCGGCGCGAACCGCAACCCGCCTTCATCCAGTCGGTGTTCTCCAACCTCTTCCAGGATCTCGACCGCGCCCGCGACGAGGGCATCAAGCTTGTCGTCATCGACACGCCGCCGGCGGTGACGCGCGCCATTTCGGAAGTCGTCGCCTTCGCCGATCTCGTCGTCGCCCCGACGCGGCCGAGCCCGCATGACCTCCGCGCCGTCGGGCCGACCGTCGATATTGTCGAGGCGCGCGGCAAGCCGCTGGTCTTCGTCGTCAATGCGGCGACGCCCAAGGCGCGCATTACTTCTGAAGCGGCGATTGCGCTCTCCCAGCACGGCACCGTCGCGCCGACGACGGTGCATCACCGCGTCGATTTCGCGGCGTCTATGATTGATGGACGGACGGTTATGGAAATCGATCCCTTGTGCCGGTCTGCGCTCGAGATCGCCGAACTCTGGCGCTATCTCGACCAGCGGCTCGTGCGCGCCGAAGGCGGCGTGCGCGGACAGATTGACTTCAACGGCGCCGCCCAGTCCCAGGCCCAGCGCGTGTTCGGCCGGAGGGCCGCGCAATGACGACAGCCGACGCCGAAACGCTGACCGCGGCGCCTGCCGCCGCCGACGCGCGCCGCCAGCAGGAGCCGCGTTTTGCCTCGCTCTCCGCTTCGCTGCTCGCCCGCAAGGGCGAGGCCGAGCCCGCGCTTGAGCCCTTCGCCCATGCCCGCGTCGCCGAAAGCGCGCGCCAGATGGCGCCGGGCGAACGGCATGAGATGAGCCGCAAGGAAAGTTTCCAGCCGCGCGAGGCTGGAGCCTCCGGCAATGCGGCAGGCGAGGCCAAGGCCTGCGCGCGGCGGCGTATCGGCGCCAACCCGAAGCGCGCGGCCGTCACCTTCCGCATGTCGATTCACGACTTCCTGCGCCTGCAGCTCGCCTCGGCCGAGCTTGAAAAACCGGCGCAGGACATCATTCTCGACGCGCTGAAGTCCCATCTCGACGCTGCGGGCGTCGAGAGCCTCGAGGATTGCCGTTGTCTCAAGACAGCCGGCGAGGCCTGCTCGGCCCTGCCGATGCAGGCGGCTGAGTGATCACAGATCGCGCAGACCTCGATTGATACTGTGCGGATCCCCGGCAGCGTTTGCAGGCTCGATCCGCGACGCGATGAACGAAACTCGGCGTAACGCAGAATTAGGCGCGACGCGGCGCACCGGACTTCATCCGCCCGGCGGCGTCGGCGCCGGCCAAGCGGCGCGCCCTGTTCGGCGCGAAACGATGGGACGCATCAAAACCTGAAAGAGCCGACCGTATTCGGACGAACTTGCCTGCTTTGCGAGGGCGCCGATTTATCCAATTTTAGCGGCCCACGGAGAATCGGCGTTGCTCTGTTAGCGCCGGCGGCTCCCGCGCAGCGTTATCCGCCGTGTAAAGATTAACACTTTACGCTCCGTCAACCATGTCTGGCGAACTTATCCCCGGCATGCGCAGCGGCCCTAAAATCCGACGTCATGTGTCGGCCGTGAGCGGCCGCATCGCGTCGGAGCCTGCGCCATGGGGATGGACGAAGCGCGCGCCGGAAAGGCCGCGCCGACAATCGGCGACTGGATTGTCGCTGAATCGATCAATCTGGCGGCCGAGGCGGTGAACATACCCGCCGGCGAAATCACCTCGCCTGTGCGCGAGCGCGCGAAGGCCGCCTTTGCGCGCCAGATCGCCATATACATCGCCCATTGCACGGGGCGCATTCCGATGGGCGAACTTGCTGCGATTTTCAAACGCGATCGCTCAACCGTCGCCCACGCGGTCGCCGCGATAGAAGACCGGCGCGACGACCCCTTCTTCAGCGCGCAGCTCGACCTTCTTGAGGCCGATCTCAAGGAGCGTCTCGCGCTCATCGCCCAGCGTCTTAAGCGCGAAGCCGAGCGGGCGCGCAGCCGCGCGCAAGCCGCCTCCGGCCGCAGCCATGGCTGAAGGTATCATGCTCGGCTGCGCCGACCTTCGCGCATTAACCTGCGGGTGGGACCCGCAAGCGGCGGCCGGCTGTCGCGCGGCAATGGTCAAGGCCGGCGCGGCGTTGCGTCAGGCTTCTGCGATGCTCCGGATACGGCGGATCATGGAGGCGAGCCCGTTCGAGCGCTGGGGCGTCAGGTGCCCGTCAAGATCGAGGGGGGTAAGCGCGGCTCTGGCGTCCAAATCGAGCGCCTCGGCGCGCGTCTTGTCCGTATAAAGAGCGATGAGCAGGGCGACGAGGCCCTTGACAATGTGGGCGTCGGAGTCTCCGGCGAGCGTCAGGCGTCCGTCGCGCCATTCGGCGTCGAGCCACACCTGGCTCGCGCAGCCGCGCACTTTGTGAGCCTCGTCCCGCGCGTTATCGGGATAGGGCGGCAGGGCTCTGCCGAGATCGATGAGGTATTTGTAGCGCTCGTCCCAGTCGTCGAGGAACTGAAGGTCGGCGGCGATGGCGTCAAATGCGGACATGGCGACGATATCGGCGCGCGGGCGCCGCCCCGCAAGGCTGAAAAACGCCGCGCGGGGAGGGGCCGCGCGGCGTCATCCGTCCAGCAAAACTTGAGCGGCGGCGGTTAGCTGCCCTGAGGGCCAGATTCTGCAACCCAACCGATGCAGCGCGAGGTGTCATTCAGCGCATGCTCGCCGAGGCAGAACGCCTCCTCATAGGGCGCTCGCGTGGCGGCGATGCATTGTCTCAAGGTGAGTTTGGCCATGGACAGGCACTGATCGGCGCGGTCGTTTTTGGCGTAAGCATCGACGACGGCGGTGTTGACCCCGCCGACGCCATAGCGCGCCGCCAGCGTCATCACACGGTTCATCACGACCGTCGCATTGGGTTCGAGCGAGGCCGGCGCCTTGGCGCTTGCGCCCCAGGCCGGCGACCAGGCCGAATCAAGGCTCGTCAATTGCGGTGCGGTCACGCCGTCATTGGTGAGCGGCTGCATGGCCGGTGCGGCGACCTCCGGCCGGTTCGCGCCATAGCTTGCGGCTTCGGCGTTGCGCTGCGACCCCGCGGGGATTTTCGACTTGCCCCAGGCGGTGCGCTGCATGGCGTAAGCTTGCTGCTTGAAGGCCTCGCCGAGCGCCGCAAAGCGCCGCGAGTCTTGCGCCGTCATGGCGAGCACGCGCTGGATGGCGGCCTGCGCGCCCGGCATCCGGAGAACATAGTCGGGATTCTCATTCAGGCGCGCGAGGAAGGCATCCTTACCGCTCACGCCTTTTTTGGCTTTGCCCTTCGGTTTGGCCGTCAGCTCCTTTTCAAGGGCTTCGGCGAATTCGGGCGTGTCCGCAGCGACGAGGGCGGCGTAGGCGACCCAGCCCGTGGCCAAGTCTTTGGACTCGTGCGTCGACAAAAGCTTGTGCGCTTCGCGCGTCGTCTTGGCGCTGTTGAAGGGCGTTGCTTCGACCTTGGCGACATCGGCGCGGAAGCTCACATAATCGGCCGCCTTGCGCTCAAGGTCGGAACTCGCAGGCTGGGCGAGGGTTTCAGCCATCACCCCCCCGGATCCAAGCACCCCGAGGCAGACAGCGGAAACGACCACGCGATGCGACCGCTTCTCGGCGGAGCAGCGAGGTGTCGCGCTGCCGTTTTGTAGACGCAACAATTTCAAGCGAGCCTCCCAAAGCTAGCGCCCGCGGGACGGGCGAAACGGACGCTAGTCGATGTGATCCAACAAAGCGTTGGTCATTCTAACGGCATTCAAGACAAATTCGACCCGCCAGACGGCCCTCGGAGGATTAAAATTTTGGGGCCAGTTGGGCCGCCGGCCGAATCCTCACAGGTTCGGCCCATGGCACCTCCAATCGCCCTTCCGGCCGATGGCGTCGCCCTCAAGGGGTCTTCAAGCTTTGTTAACGAAGCAGAGCGAAAGGTTAAGGACCGTAAAGATCCGGCGACTTTGAGGCGCGCTTTGACTTTTCATCCTTCTCTGGAGCGATGGCTGCGCCGCCTCGGTCGGGCGGAGCGGCTAAAGCCGGCTCCGGCAGCGGCGGAAATCGAGCAGCTTCGCCAGGAAGTCGCCGCGGCACGGGCGGAAGCCAAGGCGGCTCGCGACCGGCTCGCCGATCTCAGCCACGAAATGCGCACCCCCCTCAACGCCGTCATCGGCTTTTCGGGCGCGATGGGCGCGGAAGTGTTCGGGCCGCTGGGTCACGCGCGCTATTACGAATATGCCGAGCACATCCGGTCCTCGGGCGCGCATCTTCTCGATCTTGTCAATTCCATTCTCGATCTGTCGCGCATCGAGGCGGACCGGTTTGACCTGAAGCGCGAGGCCGTCAATGTCGGCTCGCTCGCCCTCGAATGCGCCGCCATGGTGCGCCTCGGCGCGGAAGCGGCGGGCCTGAAGCTTGACGCGCATATCGAAGACGGCATGCCGGAAAGCTTCCTCGATCCGCGCGCGGTCCGGCAGATCCTGATCAATCTCCTGTCGAACGCCGTGAAGTTCACGAGCGACGGCACCATTACGTTGACGGCTTCGCGCGTCGGCGAGGCGATCGAGATCCTCGTCAAGGACACCGGCGTCGGCATGAGCGCCGAAGAGCTCGCCAAGCTCGGCGCGCGATTCACCGCGGCGCAAGGGGCGGGCGTGCGCGGCGCGAAGGGCGCGGGGCTTGGCCTCGCGCTCGCCTTTGCGCTCGCCGATCTCCATGGCGGTTCGTTGAAACTCGACAGCGCGCCGGGCGAGGGCGTGACCGCGACCTTGCGCCTGCCGCTCGTCGCCCCGCCGCAGCGCAAGCGCGACCTCAAAGCGGTCGAGGCGCTCGGCTATGCGGGCGACGACGAGTCCGCGCGGGCCGAACCCCCGGCGGTGCTCACGCAGCTCGAACGGATTGAAGCGTATCGCCGCCGCCGCGCGGCTTAGGCTTCCCCCAAACGACGCAAGTCTCAGCCGCCATTCGCGGCGACGGCCTTCTCGACTTCCGCCAGGGCCGTGTCGACGGCCATTTTGGCTTTCTCGACATTGCCATAGCCCATGCGATTGCTCGACGTCGCATTGAGGACGGCGCGCGCCTTCGTCAGCAGGTCATGCGTCTGATTGAGTTTGGCGACCGCATCCGTGGGCGCGGCGTCCGCGCGTCCCGCGGCATAGGATCCGACCACGGCAATACCGATCACGGCGGCTGCGCCGGCTGCTTTCAACACGCGCATCTTTGTCTCCCCTGTTGATTGGCGAACGCTCAAAAACGAGCGCTCCGGACGCTGCAGCCCCCCGAGCGCCGCCCGTCTAAGTATGATGATTACTTCTTCGCCGCGGGTAGGAAGCGCGCCAGCGTCGCCAGTGCGCCGCCGCCGACGCCGCCTTCGAGCGCGCTTTGCACAAGGGCGGTGATCTGCGGATTGCCAAGAAGATCCGGCAGATTGATGCCCGCCGTATTCGCGGCCTGGCCTGCGCCGACGCCGCCGACGATGCCGGCGATGATCCGCGTGATCAAGCCCTGGTGCTTGCCGCCGAGAAACTGCGAGATCAGCGGCCCGAGAATGGCGCCGCCCGCCCCGTTGAGGATGAGAGAAGTCAAATCCATGGTTGTCCACGCCCCGTTGAAGGCCTGACCCCCTCCCCGAGCAATCAGGCTGTTGACGACGAGAAGCCCCTAAGACCCCTGCCGTGACAGGACGTTAACGCTTTCGTGAAGACGGCGTCGAGGAGATTTTAATTGTGCGTTCGCGAAATTGCTTCGCAGGCGCACAATCTGCGTCCTTACTTTCGCCGCGCAAGCCCGCTCGCCTGCGCGCCGTAGAGGAAATAGACAGGCAGGCCGGCCGCCATCCAGAGGAAGAAATTGATCTTGGTCGAATGCGGCAGGCTGTAAAACAGATAGAGACAGCCGAGGATCGTCAGTACGCCAACGACATGGCCGGCCGGCGCCCGATAGGGCCGCGCGCGGCCGGGTTCGCGATTGCGCAAGATGATCAATGCCGCGCCCGTCGCTATGAAGGCCGCGAGCGTGCCCGCATTGGCGAGCGCGGCGATCTGGCCGAGCGGCAGGAGGGCGGCGATGGCGGCGCAGACGAGCGCTGTCAGGATCGTCATCAAGACGGGCGAGCCGGATTTTTTGTCGACGACGCCGAGCGATTTCGGCAAGAGCCCGTCGCGCGCCATCACGAAAAAGATCCGGCTCTGGCCGAACATGAAGGCGAGAATGACCGTCGGCACGGCGATGACCGCGGCGCCTGCAATAGCGACGGCGGCGGCGGGATGACCGAGCTCGCGCAGCACAAGCGCCAGTGGTTCGCCGGAGGCTGCAAGCTTCATGAAGGGCAGCGCGCCGAGCGCCGTCGCCGCGACCGTCATGTAGATGATCGTGCAGGCGACGAGCGAGCCGATGATGCCGAACGCCAGATTTCGGCCGGGATCTTTCGTTTCTTCCGCGGCGGTCGAAACGGCGTCAAAGCCATAAAACGCGAAGAAGATGATCGCGGCCGCCGCCATGACGCCTTGCGTCACGGTCGCGCCGTCCTTTTCGATCTCGTGCGAGCCGAAGCCATACGGCATGAAAGGCTGGAAATTCGCCGCATCGAAAGCAGGCAATGCGAGCGCCACAAAGGCGGCGAGGGCGGCGAGCTTCACAACGACGAGCACGGCGTTCACCGTCGCGCTCTCTTTGGTGCCGACGAGCAGCATCAGCGCGACGAGGCCGATGATGACCACCGCCGGCAAGTTGAAGAGGCCGACGACTGGCGTCGAGCCGTCGGGCGGCAAGCCGTCGAGAAAGTCGGTCTTGGCGACAAAGCCCGCCTCCGTCATGGCGCCGACGACCTGGCCCGCTGCGGCGGTCAGTTCGGGCGGCAACGGGACGCCAAGACTATGCAGGAACCCGGTCGCGTAGCCGGACCAGCCGACAGCGACGGCGGAACAGACGACCGTATATTCGAGAATGAGCGCCCAGCCGACGATCCAGGCCGCAAGCTCGCCCATCGACGCGTAGGCATAAGTGTAGGCGCTGCCTGAGGCCGGCATCATCGTCGACAGCTCGGCATAAGCGAGCGCCGCGCAGGCGCATACGAGTCCAGCGACCGCGAAAGACAGAATGACGGCGGGTCCCGCGCGCCCCGCGGCGTCGCCGATCAGCGTGTAAATGCCCGTGCCGACAATGGCGCCAATGCCGAGCAACACGAGATGCCAACCGGTCAGCGTCGGCTTCAGACGGTTTGCGCCTTTCAGGTCGGCGAGATCGTCGAGCGATTTGCGACGGAAGATAAAGTTCATGAACGCCCCTTTTGTTCATCCGGACTGTCCGCCGGTTCAGGGGCGGCTGGCAAGGGGCTGTGCGCCGCGCTTGAATCCGCACCAAGGCTCGCAAAGGATGCAAGCTGCTCCGAGGTCTGAAGCAAAGGCGCGCATCATGTCCGCGACACTGTCCACACCCGGCGCCGACGCGCCGATGATCGACTTTTCCATCGACTTCCCGGACGATCACGCGCGCTATCGCCATTACCGCAACCTCGCCCCGGTCGCGCGCACGCCCTTCGGCACTTATGTCGCGTTGCGGCATCGCCATGGCCCCATCGCCACCAATCCGGAGACGACGCGCCAGCTTGAACTCGAGACGCTGGCGCTGCAGGGCATCACGCATGGCCCGATCTATGATTTCTTCCAAAGCGCCATGCTCTTCGCCAATGGCGAGGCGCACCGGCGCCGCCGCGGTCCCGTCGCGCGCTCTTTCGCCTTCAAACTCGTCGAGGGGCTACGCGGCGGCGTGCGCGCGCTGGCGGAGGAAGTCGTTCTCGAATTTCGCGGCAAGGGGCCGTTCGATTTTCTCCACCACATTGCGGGCGAGATCCCCGCGCAAGTGATCGCGCGCGTGCTCGGCGTGCCGACTGAAGACACCGGCCGGTTCCGCGACTGGGTCTATGGCGCGATGCGCATGATCACGCTCCACGATCCCGAACAGCGCCCGCAGATCGAGGCCGACGCGCAGGCGCTCGCCGACTATGTCGAGGGGCTTTTTGAAATCCGCCGCAAGACTGCGAAAGACGATTTCATCTCGCGCTACCTCAGCGAGGTTGAAGCCGCCGGCGAGATGTCGCCTCTTGAAATCCGCACACAGATCGCCGGGCTTATCCTTGCCGGCGCCGACACGACGCGGCTCGCCATCTGCGCGACGCTGTCGCAGCTTATGCAGCACCCTGAGCAATGGCGCGCCTTCTGCGCCGATCCCGACGGCCTCAAGACGAAGGTCGCGGAGGAGGGGCTGCGCTACGACCCGGCCGTCACCGGCGCGCCGCGTTTTGCGCTCGTCGATCTCGACATCGACGGCTATGTCGTGCCGAAGGGCACAATTCTCGCCTGGTCGCTGATCTCGTCCATGCGCGACCCGGAAGTCTACAATGACCCCGACCGGTTCGACATTTTCCGTACGGACCATCCCCGCTGGAGCCCGGCCTTCGGCGCGGGAGCGCATCGCTGTCTCGGCGAGGCGCTCGCGCGGGCTGAACTCGAAGAAACGCTCGGCGCCATCGCCCGGCTTGCGCCGCAGACGGAGCTTGCCGGCGCGCCGCCGCGCATTTTTGGCGCGACCGGCGTGCGCCAGGTCGACCGTATGCAGACGGTTTTCGCCTGATTTCCAGCCTTGATTTATGGCGATGAAGATCGAGCCGTGAGATCAACAACGCTTAACGTGTCAGAGCCGGCGGCGCTGAGGCCGCCGGCTCCGGATTTCGCGACGCTTGCGCCGGGCGACTACGAGGTGCCGCGCCCGTAGGGCAGGTTGAGGAAGATCGCATCGGCGACCTGGTAGACATAGAGATTCTGATTGCGGCCGCACACGTCGACAATAAGCGCGGCCGTGCGATTGTTGTCGAGGTTGGCGAGCGAACGTTGATAGGCCGGCGCAAGCTCCTGGTTCCGGCCGCTGAAATAGCCGAACGACCATTGTCCGAGCGACAGCAGCAGGACGTCGCGCGTGTCAGCGCCGCCGCGATTCCAAATGCTCACAATGTCGTAGCAGGACGATGATCCGAGGCCTTTGACGTCGGACGCATGTGCGCCCGTTGTCGCAAACGTCAGAAGTGCTCCCGCCGCGAGTGCGGCGATTGATCTGATTTTCATGATGCTCCCCTTATGCGTAGCGGCTCGGATCATTCGGGGAACGGCTGCTTCGTGTCAATCGTTAACTGGTAACGCCAGTACAAAGAGTTTTCACATGGATGCGGTAGCGCGTTTGCATGAGTGCAATCATTGTGCTGACGTATCGCAATACGCCGGGGCGCCCGTATTCGCAAATGCGCGCGTGTCGAGCGGCTTGAGCGGCGCTAAGCCGCCTTTTGCGCCGCAGCCGACAGCGCGCGCAGGAGGGTCGCGGCCTTCACCGGCTTGGCGATGAAGGCGTCGGCGCCGCTTGCAAAGGCTGCGCCCTCGTCTTCGGCAGATGCCGCGGCGGTGACGAAAATGATCGGCGTCTGCGACCAGTCGGCTTTGGCGGCGCGGATTTCCCGCGTTGCGGAAAGGCCGTCCATGACGGGCATGTGCATGTCCATAAAAATGACGTCGAAGCGCTCCGCGTCGAGCAGGGCGAGCGCCGCGGCGCCATTCTCAGCATGCGCGATCGCGCGTGTGTGGTTTTCAAGGATCGATTTGACGACCTGAAAATTCACAAGATTGTCCTCGACGACAAGGATGGAGGGACGGCTTCCAGACGGTGACGCTGCGGCCGACTCCGGCGCCGACGAAAGCGATGCGGCCGGCGCCGTCAGCTCCAGGACGAATTCGGAACCGCGGCCCGGCGCGCTGTCGGCGACGATCTCGCCGCCCATGGCGCGCATCAGGCTGCGCGACAGCGCAAGCCCGAGCCCCGCGCCGCCATGCCGGCGGCGGATCGAATTGTCCGCCTGTTCAAAGGCGTCAAAAGCGCGCGCGCGCTCTTCCTCCGTCATGCCGGCGCCAGTGTCGCGCACGACGATCGTGATGCGGACATTGCCAGCGCCGTCAGCATGCGAGCGGGCGGCGATGAAGACGCCGCCTTTCTCCGTGAATTTCACCGCGTTTGAGACGACATGGGCGAGGCATTGCTCGAGCCTCGCCGCGTCGACGGTGACGGAATCCGCAACAAGATTGCTGATGTCTACGCTGAAGACGACGCCTTTGCGCTGCGCCGTTTGTTGGAAAGGGCCTGCCGCGCGCGCGATGATCGCCGAAAGCTGCGCTGGCGCCGGGTTGAGCGACAGAGCGCCCGACTCGATGCGCGCATGATCGAGTACGTCGTTGAGAATGGCGAGGAGCTGGTCGCCGGCGTTCACGATGATCTGCAGGCGGTCTTTTTGCGCCGGGGTGAGGTTGTCGGCGCCCATGGCCTGCGCCATGCCGAGCATGCCGTTGAGCGGCGTTTTCAGCTCGTGGCCCATCTTGGCGAGGAATTCGGATTTTGCGTCGCTCGCGCGGAGAGCCGTTTCACGCTCTCGTTGCGCGGCGGCGACGGCCTCGCGATGTCCGCGCATGGTCCGGGCGAGCGCGACATAGGCGATGAACGCCGCGCCCACGAAGGCGACGGCCGTAATGGCGGCTGTCGGGTCATTGGCGCGCCAAGAAATCCAGACGCCGGCGGAAACATAGGCGACAGCCGATGGGCCCGTCGCAAAGGCGAAAATCGCCGGATGGGCGCTGTTGTTGATGATGAGATTGATGAGGAGCCCGGCCATATAAGCCGACGCCGCAAAGTGCAGGGCCGGCGTCGAAGGCCCCAGAAAAACGATGAGCGGAAAGACCGCGATGAAATTGCAGCTGAGACTTGCCGCGCCGAGCGTCGCCATCGCCGTCGGGGTGATGCGGGTCGCCGCATCGGGCACAAGACGCCTGTAAAGGGCCGCTTCGACAGCGAGAAACAAAGCGAGAATGGCGGCCCAAGTGAAAGCCTGGGCGGGCGCAATCACCCGCGCGACCAGGATCGCCACCGCGCCGACAATCGCTATCCGCGGCGCCAGTTCCCGCGCGACGATGCGGCAGGTCTCGCGATAAGCCTCAAGGCGAGGATTGGGATCCGACATGATGGAACTCTGTTCCCCGAAAAATCCCCCTGAACCCAATAGATATATTCACCATCTGAAACCTTGCTTAACGGACACGAGGCGTGGGGCGCAGGGATATGGACGGGGCAAGGGAATTTGCCCTCGCGCGCCCTCTTGGTCACGCACTTGAATTGAGATATAAAGATATCCTTATACAAAGGTCTAAAGGAGCCCCCGCCCGTGTCCGACAAATTCCCTGGCCGACAGGATCGGATCGCCGCGCTGAAAGCGGCGCTCGAAGACCGCATCCTCACGCTCGACGGCGCAGCCGGCACCTTTATCCAGGCCTTCAATCTTGACGAAGCAGGCTATCGCGGCGCGCGCTTCAAGGATTGGGGCCAGGACGTGCGCGGCAACAATGATCTCCTGATCCTGTCGCGGCCGGAAATCGTCACCCAAATGCACGAGGCCTATCTCGACGTGGGCGCCGACATCATCGAGACCAACACCTTCTCGGCGACCACCATCGCGCAGGCCGATTATGCGATGGAAGCCCTCGCCTATGAGCTGAATGTCGAGGGCGCGCGGCTTGCGCGCGCGGCCGCCGATAAGGCCTCGGCGCCGAACCGTCCGCGTTTCGTCGCCGGCGCGCTCGGGCCGACGAACCGTACCTGTTCGCTCTCGCCGGACGTCAACGATCCCGGCAAGCGCAATGTCGATTTCGACGGCCTCGTCGCCGCCTATGGCGAACAGGCGCGCGGCCTGCTCGAAGGCGGCGCCGACACGCTGCTCATCGAAACGATTTTCGACACGCTGAACGCCAAGGCGGCGATCTTCGCCATTCAGGGCCTTTTCGACGAGATCGGTTTCGAGGTTCCCGTCCAGATCTCGGTGACGATCACGGACCAGTCGGGGCGCACCTTGTCGGGCCAGACGCCGGAAGCCTTCTGGCATGCCGTGCGCCACGCCAAGCCGCTTTCAGTCGGCGTCAACTGCGCGCTCGGGCCCGATCTTATGCGCCCCTACGTGGCCGCGCTCGGCCAGGTCGCCGATTGCTATGTCTCGGCCTATCCCAATGCCGGCCTCCCGAATGCGTTCGGCGGCTATGACGAGACGCCCCAGTCGATGACGGCTCATCTTGAGGAATGGGCGCGCTCAGGCCTTCTCAACATTGTCGGCGGTTGCTGCGGCACGACGCCGGATCACATCGCGGCCTTTGCGCGCGCCGTCCGCGGGCTTCAGCCGCGCGTGCCGCCGGCGCTTGCGCCCGCCATGCGGCTTTCGGGGCTCGAGCCCTTTATCCTCGCCCGGTAGCGCCCAAGGCGATGACGCCCAAGGATGACGATCAGGGGCGGATCGCGTATCAGGCGGCATGACCGACCTTTCCGAACAGATCGCCTGGATCAGCCGTCTCGTCGCCTTTGACACGACCTCGTCGAAGACGAACCTGCCGCTGATCGACGATGTCGAGGCGCATTTGCGCGCCTTCGGCGCCGAGACCTTCCGTGTACCGAATGATACGGGCGACAAGGCCAATCTCTACGCCGTCGTCGGCCCGAAGGAGCGCGGCGGCGTCGTCCTTTCCGGCCATACGGATGTCGTCCCCGTAGAAGGCCAGGCCTGGTCGAGCGATCCGTTCCAGATCGTTCAACGCGACGGCCGTCTCTATGGGCGCGGGACCTGCGACATGAAAAGCTTTTCGGCGATCGCGTTGTCGCTCCTGCCGGAGATGGCGCGCGCCGATCTCAAGCGGCCGATCATCTTCGCGCTCTCTTATGACGAGGAAATCGGTCTTCTCGGCGCGCCGCGCATGATCGCGGAAATGAAAGAGCGTCTGCCGGCGCCCATGGCCGTCATCGTCGGCGAGCCGAGCCTGATGAAAGTCATCGACGGGCACAAGGGCATCGCCTCCTTCCGCACGACCGTGACGGGCTTCACCACGCACTCCTCGCAGACCGACCGCGGCGTCTCGGCGGTGGAGGGCGCGGCGCGTCTCATAGTAAAGATCGCCGACATGCGCGCGGCGCGCGAAGCCAAGGCCGATCCGAAGAGCCCGTTTCACCCGCCCTATTCGACGATGACGGTCAATGTTGCGCGCGGCGGCTCGCAGCTCAACATCATGGCGGGCTCCTGCTTTTTTGAATGGGACTGCCGCGTCATTCCGGGCGAGACCGCGGCGGACATCCGCCGCGAATTCGACGCTGAAGCAGCAAGCGTCGAGGCCGCCATGCGCGCCAAAGCCGAAGGATGCCGTGTCGAGACCGTCGCGATCTCGAACGCGCCCTGCCTTGCGCCCAAAGCTGACAATCCGGCAGCGGATCTTGCAAAATCGCTGACCGGCGACAACGGGACTGAAACCGTCGCCTATGCGGCGGAGGCCGGTCAGTTTCAGGAAGCAGGCTTTTCCTCTGTGATCTGCGGGCCGGGCTCGATTGATCAGGCCCATCAGCCCGACGAATTCATCGCCATAGACCAGGTCGCGCAAGGGACGGCCTTCATCCGCCGGCTGATCGCGCGCCTTTCGGCCTGACGTCTGCGGCCCGGGCTTGCGCCGGGCGCGACGCAAGCCATACTCCGCGCCAAGACGAAACAAGAGGGCATTCCATGACGGCGTTGCAGGCGGCGGGGCTCTGGGTCGCGCTCAATCTTCTTTTCCTGATCTTCATCAGCGCACGCGTCGGCATGACGCGCACGCGCCTCAAGATCAATATCGGCGACGGCGGCGGCAATCCGGACATGATCCGGGCGATCCGCACGCAGGGCAATTATGTCGAATACGCCCCGGCCGCGATCGGCGGCATGGTTCTCCTTGCGCTGCTCGAAGCGCCGACTGCGCTCGTCCACGGCGTCGGGGCCTTCTTCTTCTTTGCGCGGGTCTCCCATTTCCTGGGTCTTGGAACGGATGTGTGGAAAGCCGGCCGATTCGTCGGCGCGCTCGGCACTCTGCTGACGCTGCTCGCGACGGCGGCCTTGCTCCTCTTCTTCGCTTTCCGCACCGCGGAATATCCGTAGGCGGAACGTTCTGTCTGTTAATGAGGTGTTAACGGACGATCCTCGCGTCTGTTTTACGACGAATTAACCCTGCGCGCCGACAGTCCGCCCTGTTCCCGGCGGATCGAGGCGGGCGAGGGGCGTTTTGAAGAAGATCACACAGTGCAGGGCGTGCGGCTCAAAGGCGTTGACGCCGGCGTTTCGCCTCGCCGAATCCGGCGCGCCGCGCGCCGACGCGCGCGGCTTCGGGCGCAAAAAGCGGTCCGACATCGAATTTCTTTTGTGCGACGCCTCGAAAGACGCGCGCGCCTGCGGTCTCGTCCAGTCCGCGCATGAGGCCGGAACGCCGCCCGCGCCCGCGCCTTCGGCGCGCTACGCCGCGACTCGCGCGCATCTTCGGCGTCTCGCCACCGAATGCCTTGAGCTCATCTCGGGGCGCGACTGCGCTGCGCTCGATATCGGCTGCAATGACGGCGCACTGCTCTCCTTCTATCCGCGCTGGGTCGATCGCTACGGGGTCGATCCGTCCGAACAGGTCGAAGGCGTCGGCGACTGGGCCTGGACGCAGCGCGAGCCCTTCCCCTCGCCCGCGCTCGACCGCGCCTTCGGCGGGAAACAGTTCGACATCATCACCGCCGCCAATGTGCTGGAGGAAGTCGACGCGCCGCGCGCCTTTTTGAAACGCGTCAAGGCGCTCCTCGCGCCGGACGGCGTCTTCGCCCTCGAAACGCTCTATGCGCCGATGACCCTGATGCGCTGCGGCATTGAACAGATCGCCGCCGGCGCATCCGCGCTCTATTCGCTCGCCGCGCTCGAGCGCGCGCTGCGCGACGCCGGTCTCAAGATTTTCCGCGGCGCGCTCACCGACAAGGAAGGCGGATCGATCCGCCTCTTCGCGACGCATGAAGAAAACCCTGACCACGATTTTGATCCGTGGTATGAGCGTCTGGCGCGTCTCTGGGATGAAGAGAACGCGCTCGCGCTCCGCACGGTTCAGCCCTATCAGGCCTTCGAGCGCCGTGCGCTCGACTCCCGCGCCGCCTTTGCAAGCCTGCTTGAGGCCGCGCGCGATCGCGGCGAGCGCGTCTTCCTGATGGGCGCCGGCGGGCCTTCGGCGGCGCTCCTGCATTGGGCGGGCCCGGCGCAGCAGGCGGTGAGCGCCGTCGTCGAGGAAGGCTTCCCCGAAGGCGCGCGTCTCCTCGGCGGGCCGCAGATTCTCAATGAAAACGAAGCGCGCGCGATCGAGCCGGATTACCTTCTCGCGCCCGCGAGCCTCAAGCGCGAGGCGCTGGAGCGCTGGCGCGAGGCGATCCTTCTTGGCGCGCAGATCATTGTCGCAACGCCCGCGCCACACATCGTCTCGAAGCACAATTACGCGGCCGAGCTCGCCAAGACGCTCGCCGTCGGCGACGCGGCGGGCGAGGTCGAAACCTTGCGCGCCATCCTCGCCGCAGCCGGCAAGCCGCGCCTTGTCGCGGTTACCGCTGAAAAAAAGGCCGCGGCGGGCTAACGCCGAGCGGGTCCGGCATCGGCCGCATCGGTATGCATGCCGTCAGCGGACTCTACCCGCGGGCCAAGGTGTGCAGGCCAGCCCAGAGGCGCATCCGACTTCGCAACGGCGAAAGGTCAGGATTTCGCGGCGTGCCGATCTTCAATGAACCGCACGCTTAACAGCGCACGGCGATTTAGAAGACCGACCCCGCAAACCGGCTCGCGATCTCCCACAGCTTTTCGACCGCGATGAGGATCACGCCGAAGGCGAGCACGATATAGCTCGTGCCGACGATGACGCCTGTCGCCGCGAGGAGGCCGTCGCGTTCGATCATGCCGAGGGCGATGAGGGCGACGCAGAAGCCGGGCACGCCATTGGTGCCGGGGCCGGGCAGGAAGATGATGCCGGCGAAGAGAATGATGAAAGCCGCGAGCACGCGCTCAAACACGCCTTCGGTCAGGAATTGGAGACGCGGCCGCGTCAGCGCCTCGCCGCGCTTGATCCAGGGCGTCACTTTCTCGGTCATTTTGCGGAAGGACGTCACGTCGATGTCTTGCTTCCGAATGCGTTCGGGAAGCCAGGGCTCCTTGCGGCCGAGAATCATCTGCCAGGCGAGAAGTGCGAGCGGAATCCCGACGGCGGAATGGATGCCGACGAGAAACGGAATCAGCGCCGGTATAGCGAAGAGCAGGAGCAGCATGCCGAAAGCGCGCCCTTCGAGGCCGTCGACCATGGCGCCGACCGAAATGCGCGGCCCTTCGGACAACGCGGCCATCCGTGTCAGCACAGTTGAAGCCGAGCCCGCATGGGAATCGATGTCTCGCACCGCTGCATTGTCGAGGCCGGCAGCGTCAGGTTTGGCGTCGGGATCGGAACCGGAAGGCGGCGCAGAAGCGTCGTGCGGCGGGACCATGGGGGCTCGATTGTCCTTGGAAATGGCGATGCGACAGACAGGACGCCAAAACAGGCGGAAGCGGCGTTCCATCTCCTCACACGGGCTCTTAGCATCGCCCGCGCAAGAGTGGCAACGCACCGGCGCGGCGACGTGCGGCAGAGGCTGTTCCAGGCCGCGCTGCTATCCTCGCGGCATGCTCGAACTGTCTGAAGGTAGGCGTGCTGCGTTCGTAACCGCAGACGCTGCTTTCGCGGGAGGGGATCCGTGATCGCTCTTTATATCGATGCCGACGCCTGTCCCGTGAAGGAGGAGGCCGCCAAAGTCGCCGACCGCCACGGCCTTCCGGCATTCTTTGTCTCTAACCAGCCGATAAGGCTGCCAGCGGGGCTCGACATAAGGCGCATCGTCGTCTCCGGCAGTTTCGACGCCGCCGACGACTGGATCGCAGCGGAGGCGGGCCCGGGCGCCGTCGTCGTCACCGCCGATATTCCGTTGGCGGAACGCTGTCTCAAGGCGGGCGCGCAAGTCATCAATGTCGACGGCAAGGTCTTCACGGCCGACGGCATCGGCATGGCGTCGGCAATGCGGCTTCTCAATCGGGATCTGCGCGACATGGGCGCCATCGCCGGCGGCGCGCCGCCCTTCTCGAAGCGCAGCCGATCGGATTTTCTGCAGGCGCTCGAACTTGCCGTGCAGAAAGCCAAACGCCAGAAAAGCTGAGACGGCCGCGCGTCAGTCGTCGCGGTGGACTTTCTCGGCGCGCTCGTGGCGCTCCTGGGCCTCAAGCGAGAGCGTCGCGATCGGGCGGGCTTCGAGGCGGCGGATTCCGATCGGCTCTCCGGTTTCTTCGCAATAGCCGTAATCGCCCGTCTCGATGCGGCGGAGCGCTGAGTCGATTTTGGCGATCAGTTTGCGCTGGCGGTCGCGCGTGCGCAGCTCCAGCGCCTTTTCGGATTCGCTCGAAGCGCGGTCGGTGAGGTCGGGCAGATTGTGGTTGTCTTCTTGCAATTGCTCGAGCGTGTCGCGGCTTTCGCGCAGAATGTCGTTTTTCCACTGCACGAGCTTGCGGCGGAAATACTCCTTCTGGCGCTCGTTCATGAAGGGTTCGTCCTCAGTCGGACGATACTCGTCAAGCTCTGTCGCGGACATTTTTTTCGCTCCCATCGGCCATCTCGCTCCGCGCAACTTCGCTTGTCTCTTCCGGACTTTTGCGCGGCCTGTATAGCGACGCCCCCCCTTGGGCTCAAGCCGCGCGCCGGCACTTCGGAACGCTGCAGCCGTCACAAAAATTCAATACGATTCAATTGGTTGAAGAAGCGTTTGCACTGTGTCTCTTCAGCCGCACAACACCGGCGCCTGAGCCGCGAAACACGCGGCTGACGGGGCTTGCCCTACACCCGCCGCAAAGTTTGGTCTAAGCTTTGTTGCGATCGAGAGGTTTTGTCGTCCGCGCGCGCTGCGCGGGGCGGCGGCCTTCCTGGGTTGAAAACGCTCTTGGGGGGCGGGTGCGCGTCATGAAGACTTCAGAACTGGGCGTTGCGTTGATTAAGCGGTTCGAGGGGCTCGAACTGACCGCCTATCAGGACATCGCCGGCATCTGGACGATTGGCTACGGCCACACCGGACCCGACGTGAAGCCCGGCCAGAAGATCAGCGAACGCGAAGCGGAAGACTTGCTGCGGCGCGATCTGAAGCCGCGCGAAGAAGCCGTCGAGCGGCTCGTCAGCGTCAGCCTCAATCAGAACGAGTTCGATGCGCTCGTCTCGTTCATTTACAATGTCGGCATCGAAGCCTTCCGCAAATCGACCGCACGCCGGCGCCTGAATGCGAGCGACCGCGTCGGCGCGGCCGAGGCGCTGACCTGGTTCAACAAGGCGACGGTCGGCGGCGTTTTGCGCGCGGTGACAGGCCTGACGCGCCGCCGCGCGGCTGAGCGCGCGCTTTTTCTTGAGCCGATTGAGCCGGCCGCCAATGCCGACAACGACGCGATCGCCGAAAACAGCCGCATGACGCCGGTGGAAGATCCGCCCCGCCGGCCCAATCTCGCCGAAAGTCGCTCGGTTCAGGGCGCGACGGTCGCGGGCGGGGCGGGCGTGGCCGCCTCGACGCTTGGGCGCGATTCCTCGAAGGAACTCCACGAACTTGAAAAGAATGTCGAACAAGGCCGTGATCTGACGATCAACCCGAATGCCCCGGCGCCCGACGCGCCTGCGGTCACGGATCCAGGCGCCCAACCGCAGCCCGGCGCCGGAACGGCGCCCGTCCAGCCGGATGGGGCCGCGCCGCCGCCAGCGACGACTGAGACGATCGAATTGCCGGCGCAGCGGCCCTCCGCGCATGAAAAACACGAGGCTGAAGCGCAGATTCAATTCGCGCTCCTTGTGATGATCGTTCTATCGGTCGCCTATATCATCTTTGCACGGATGGACGACTGGATGCGCTTCCGGCGCTGAAGCGGCGGGAGGCGAGCAACTGTCCTTCGAGGCGGACCTTCGGTCCGCACCTCAGGACGAGGCGCTTTTGATCTCAGAAGGGTTCACGACGCCTCACCCTGAGGTGCTCCGCGAAGCGGAGCCTCGAAGGGCGAGGCGCGCCGCCGCTGTCCTTCCCCCCCCCCCCCCTTGAAAAGGGGGGGCTAGGGGGGGGATCCGCCCCGCGCGCGGCGCTGAATGCAAGCGTGGATAGCTCGACGCTGTCTGACATTATTGAGGGGTCGGCGCGTGTTGCCGATCCCCCCTTAGCTCCCCCCTTTTCAAGGGGGGGAAAGAGAGAAGACGCGCCTGCTTCAGACCGTTTTCTCGGGCTCAGGCTGCGGCGCGCGCGCCGACGGGCGCACCCATTCCTCGATTTTCGAACGATAGGGCGTCATCACCAACGCGAAGAACAAGAACGTCGCCGCAATGAGCAGCATCAACGCTGCGTCGCCGCCGCCGGAATTGCCGAGCCAGTTGCCGACCGCGCAGACGCAAGCAATCAGCAGATAAGGCATGATGGGCGGATCTTGCTTCACATAGCGGATGAAGAAGACGCTCAGCGACACGACCAGAAGGCCGAGCGAATAGATATCGAAAAACGTGACCATCGGTCTGCTCCGCAGGCGTCCATCGGGGCGCCTTTCCCCTGCGTCCGTTATCGCGCGCAAACCTTGCCAAGCGGCAAAGATCAGCCTCCGGATTGTTACGTTTGCGCGTGAATTACGGCAGTTTGGAGAGCAGTTCCGTCGCGAACTGGGACAGCGTGTCGTCGCGCGCGCCCATGATGAGAATCCTGTCGCCAATTCGTGCGTCATGAAGGAGGCGTGCGCCCGCTTCCTCGCGCGTGCGGAAGGCGAAGGCGCGGCGTCCCCGTGCGGCGACTCCCGCGGCGATGTCGGCCGATGAGACGGACCGGTCGGTCGTGCCGCCGAAATAGACAGGGTCCGGCATGACGAGAAGATCGTCTGCGCGCAGATGGGTCGCAAAGGCGTCGACAAGTTCGGCTTGCATCAGGCGCAATGGCCCGAAGCCATGCGGCTGGAAGAGGGCGAGCACGCGCCCCGGATATTCGTTCAGTGTCCGGAGCGTCGCGGCGATCTTATCCGGATTGTGGGCAAAATCGTCGATGACGACGACGCCGTTCTTCTCACCGGCGATCTCGAGCCGCCGCTTGACGCCCTCGAAGCGGCAGAGCGCCTCGGCGCCTTCGGCGAGGGAGACGCCCGCCGCGCGCGCCGCGCAGAGCGCCGCGAGCGCGTTCGACACATTGTGCCGGCCGGGGGTCTTGAGGCGCACTTGCGCCTTTTCGCCGGTCGCCCGGTCTTCGGCCTCGAAAAAAACGCCCCAGGCTTCGGCGCGAAGGCTGCGCGCAACAAGGCGCGCCGCGGCGTGTTCGACGCCATAGGTGATCGGGTCCGGCGCCTGCCTTGCGAGTGCGGCGGTCTCGTCATTGTCGAGATTGAGGATCGCCGTCTCCGCCTTGCCAAGAAACGCCGCAAACAGACGGCGCAGCTCCTCCATCGATTTGTGGTCGAGCGCGATGTTGTTGAGGACGGCGATCTTCGGGCGATAGAGCGCGATCGAGCCGTCGCTTTCGTCAAGCTCGCTGACGAAGGCCGGCCCCTTGCCGACGCGCGCGCTCGCGAACAGCGCCGTCGCCGTCGCGTAATTCTTCATGACGGCGCCGTTGATGATGGTCGGATCGCGCCCGGCGCAATCGAGGATCCAGCCGATCATCGCGGTCGTCGTCGACTTGCCGCTGGTGCCGGCGACGCCGATCGGCAGGGGCGCGGCGTTGAAGAGTTCGGCGAGAAGCTCCGGGCGCTGCACGACGGGCGCGCCGATCGCGCGCGCCTTCACTATGTCGGGGACCGTGTCCTCGACCGCGCCGGAGCGCACGACGATCTGGCCGGGTGAAACGATCCCTGCGCCGTCCTGGCCGAAAAGGCCGATGCCGAGCCTCTTCAGATAGTCGAATTTCTCCGTCGTCCGCCCCTGGTCGAGCGCGCGGTCCGAGCCCTCGACCTTGCAGCCCTGCGCCCGGAGCATCAGGGCGAGAGGCAGCATGCCGCTCCCGCCGATGCCGCACAGGAAGTAGTTTTTGGTTTCGTTCATGACCGTGCCGCTATAACTGCCGTTCCATACCGCCAGCGTTGCAAATGTTCGGTTAGGAACGCGATCCCTTGCCCGCCCGAAAGACCAGGATAGCCGTCGTCGCGCCCGCCAACACCGTCAAGCGCGAGACGGAGCACAAGGTGCAGACGCTCGCCGCCGCCGAATTCGCCGGCCGCGCCGAGATCGTCTTCCATCCGCAATGCTGGCTCTCCGAAGGCCATTTCGCGGGCCCCGATGCCGCGCGCACGGCGGCGTTTCTCGAAGTCGCGAACGATCCGGACGTCGATGCGGTCTGGTTCGGCCGCGGCGGTTATGGCTCGAACCGTCTCGACGACGATCTTTACGGCAAGCTCAACGCGGCGGCGCGCCAGAAGACCTATCTTGGCTATTCCGATCTCGGCTTCGTGCTGGCGCGGCTCTATCGGGAGCGGATCGGCCGGCCGGTGCATGGCCCGGTCGCCTCGGACATCAACCGCATCGGCGGCGCGGCGGCGGCGCGGCGCGTGCTCGCCTATCTTATCGACGGCGACGCCTCGGCACTTGAGCCGCATGCGCGCGGCAAGACGCTCGCCTTCAATCTCACCGTGCTCGCCTCGCTGCTCGGCGGGCCGGCGGAGCCCGATTTTACGGGCCATGTCCTGATGCTCGAAGATGTCGCCGAGCCGCTCTACCGCATCGACCGCACGCTTTCGCAGGTCGTTGCGACGCCGTCCGTCCGCCGCGCCGCCGGGCTCCGGCTCGGGCGCATTTCCGCCGTGCCGCCCAATGACCCGGATTTCGGCCGCACAGAAGAGGAGATCGCCCGCTACTGGTGCGCGCGATCGGGCCTTCCCTATCTCGGCCGCGCCGATATCGGCCATGACGCCGGCAACAAGATCGTGCCCTTCGGCGGCGTCGGAGCAGTCTGAGCCTTCGCGTTTCGCGCAAGCGCAAGCGGTGTCACCCTCGTTTTCCTGCGGGGTGATCGCAATTGAGAAAACGTTTTGTCGATGGGCGTTCTGCCTCCATCGCCAGACGGCGCCAGATCTTGGGGAAGTGTCGGCGAAGCCGACGATGAGAGCTCTGTCGCGCACGCTGTTCCGCGAACTTGGCCTTTGCGCCACTGGCGCTTCCCGCCGCGCGGCCCTAAAACAACTGCAAACTCCGCCAACAGGGGACGGCAGAATGCGGTTTCGTCATCTTGGTCTTGCAGCGGCGCTTCTGCTGTCGGCGTGCGAAACTGCGGGACCGATCGGGGGGCCGGCTGCGCCAGGCCCGGTTAATTATACGCTCGGCTCCGTCCTTGGCGCGCAGATCTCGCGCGGCGACATGAAAGCCCTCGGTGAAATCTTCGCGCCGGCGCTCGAAACTGGCCAGACGGGCGCCGCACAACGCTGGCGCGGGCCGAACGGCGCGGAAGGCGCGATCACGCCGCGTGGTTATCTCTTCGCCAATCTGCGGTCCGATCCAAGCGACCTTATCCCCGTCGCCGGCGCGGTTTCCTACTCGCTGCCGATGGAAATTGAGCAGGGCGAACAGGTCACGACGCGAACGGCCAATGTGCGCGCGGCGCCCGCGGCCGACGCGCCGATCCTTGAAAAGCTCGAGGCGGGCACGGGCGTCGAGGCGGTCGGCAAGGTCGTCGGCCAGCCCTTTTTCCTCGTCGCGGTAAAGGGGCGTATCCGCGGCTATGTCAGCGCGACTTTGCTGACGCCGGCGCCCGGAGCCGATCTTGCGCTCGCTGGCGGGCCGACCCGCAAGGCTCAACCTTGCCGGGCCTTTGACCAGACCTTGTCCTTCGGGGACCAGTCCGACCGCTGGTCCGGCATCGCCTGCAATCGCGGCCAGGGCTGGCGTCCCGAGCCGAAAGAAGGCGCAATCCTCTAAGGGATGGTCCGTAAACTGAACCTCCGTCCTGTGATCAGATATCTGAACGACAGGCCGATAGGCGGCGGGGATTCCGGATGACGATGCGCCATACGCCGGAATTTGCGCGCGATCGTACGGCCTTGAAGACAAAGGAACGCGAACGCCGCATAGCCCGGCCAGCCACAGCAGCGGGCTGGCGCTGCAGCTGCCTATTGCGACGGCGGCGGCCCCGCAATTTCTGTGATCACCGCGTCGCTTGTCGCCGGCCGGAAGGCGCAGACTTGCGTGCTTTACGTATGAGAACTCTATGGACGCGCTCAGCGACATTCTGAACGTTATCACGCTCAAGGGGAGCCTCTATTTCCGGACGGAATTTGCGCCGCCCTGGGGGCTGCGCATCCCTGCCTTTGGGAATGTCGCGCGGTTCCATCTCCTGACCCGGGGGACGGGCTATGTGCGCGTTGACGGCGTCGAGAGCGCCGTGCGCATGGAGGTCGGCGACCTCATTGTGATCCCGCATGGCGCCGAACATGTTTTGTCGGATGAGCCGGCGACGCCGTGTCGCCATGTCGACGATGTCGTGCGCGAATCCGGCTTCACGGGCGAGGGCGCGCTCGTCCATGGCGGACCGGACCGCTCGTCGCCGGCTTGCTATGTATGCGGACATTTCACGTTTGATTCGCATGCGGGGCGCATGCTGCTCGCATCCTTGCCGCGCTACATCCTTGTGCGCGGCTTCGAGCCGAGCGGCGCAGGCTGGATCGACGCGGCGATGAAATTCATCACGGCTGAAGCCGCCGAACGCGCGCCGGGCGCTGAGGCGATCATCCAGAGGCTGTCCGAAATTTTGTTCATCCAGACAATCCGGCGGCATGCCGCGACGGCGGAAACCGGGCTCCTCTCGGTCATCAAAGACCCGCAGCTCGGCCGCGCCCTGTCGGCGATTCACGCCGATCCCGCGCGCGACTGGACTGTCGAGTCGCTCGCCCAGGAAGCCGGCCTCTCGCGCACGATTTTCGCAGAGCGCATGCGCGAGGCGCTCGGCATGCCGCCCATGCAATATGTCACGCAGTGGCGCATGGAGCTCGCGGCCCGGAAACTGCGCAATCCCGCCGACAAACTGCCCAAGGTCGCAGCGTCCGTCGGCTATCAGTCGAGCGGCGCCTTCATCAAAGCCTTCAAAAAGCATTTCGGGGAAGGGCCGGGAGATTTCCGCAAAAAGATACTCCGACAGACGAAGCGCGCCTGACGGCCGCCCCACATTACCAGAATGCCATCGGGCGATTGCGAGCCGCACACAATCTCGTGAGAATGAGGGGGCCTCGGACGGCTGAAGCCGTAATTTGAACGATTGGCGCACGAAATTGATAGATTCACCGCGTGAACCCTGTCGTCTCTAGCCGCGGCCGAAAGGCGGTCGGCGGGGAAGGCTATGCGCGGCGGCGCACGAAACATCGCAATAGGCGTGGGCGTCTTGCTGATTGCTGCGGCAAGCGCCTTGTTCGCTTTGAACGCGCGTCATGTCGCCTTCGACATTCCGGAAGGCAATGCGCCGGACGCCGAACGCGGGCGCTACATGTTTGCGGCGGCCGGCTGCGGCGGATGCCATGGCGCGCCTGCAGGCGAGGGCGCGGCTGACGGCGAGGCGTCCTTCGGCGGCGGCAAGGCGATCGTCTCGCCCTTCGGGCCGATCTACGCCGCCAATATCTCGCCGGACCCCGTCGCCGGAATCGGCGCCTGGTCGGATCAGGAATTCCTCAATGCGATCAAGCGCGGCGTCTCGCCCCGCGGGGCGCATTACTATCCGGCTTTTCCCTATGCGCGGTTCGCCGGACTTACGACGCGCGACGCGCTCGACATTCGCGCCTATCTTGCGACGACGCCGCCCGTGGCAAAGCGCGCGCCTGCGACCGCGCTCCCTGCGCCCTTCAATCTCAGAATTGGGATCGGCGCCTGGAAAATCCTGAACGCGCCGGAGCCCGACCGCGCCGACCTTTCGGCGCCAACCGATCCGTTCGGGCGCGGACGATACCTCGTCGAGAACGCCGCGCATTGCGGCGAGTGCCACACGCCGCGCACGCTGGCGCTCGGCCTCAACCGGGCCCACGCCTTCGAGGGCGCTGCGGGGTTTGACGGGACGGTGGCGCCGCCGCTGACGCCGGAAAAACTCAAGGCCGCGGGGTTCGACGCCTTCGACCAGACGCTGCGTTTCGGGCTGACGCTCGACGGAACAGGTTCGATCGAAGCCGAACCCATGCTCGACGTGATCGCTAATGTCCGTATGCTGACGGAAACCGATCGCAAGGCGATGTTTGTCTACCTCACGGAGCGCGGCCGGAGCGATCCGCCGCCGCCGTGAACGCGCCCTACGCCGGACCGGGACGGGGAACGTCCGGCGCCAATCTGATCAATTCCCCTCGAATGACAGGAGAAAACGAATGACTTTGAAGACAGAAATAGGCCGCCGCAATTTGCTGAAATCGGGCGGGGTCGGTCTTTCGGCAGTCGGGCTTCTGGCGATCGCAGATATCGCGACGCCCGCCCTTGCCAAAGGGAAAAAGAAGTCCGGCGACAGCGAACAAGACGCCGCGCTGCTGAATGCGGCGGTCGCGCTTGAACATGAAGGCATCGCCGCGTATCAAATCGGACTGGATTCTGGTCTGTTGCCGGCGGATGTCGCGGGCGTCGCGCGCCTGTTCCAGGCCCATCACAAAAAGCACAACGAGGATCTGATCGCGGCGGTGCGCAGGCTCGGCGGAACACCGGCCGAAGCCAAGACGATCGCGGAATATGCCGAAGAGCTCGAGGCCTCGAAGATCAAGACGGCGGGCGACATCCTGCAACTCGCGCTCAGGCTCGAACGCGGCGCGACGAGCGCCTATATGGGCCTGATCGAGCCGCTGAAATCGAGCGAACTTGACGTTCTCGTCGCCAAGATTGGCGCGGACGAAGCGATGCACACCGGGTTCTTCATCGCGGCGTTGAAAGCCGAGATCCCGACGCAAGCGCCGATTTTCTAGGCGATCCCTTCATGCATGGTCTCACATCTCTCGTTCTCGCCGCGGCATTCGCCGCGGCGGGAGCGACCTCGGCGGCGGCGGCCGGCAAGCCCGGCCCTGCGCCCGTCACGGGCGATCCCCTCCGCGGCAAGACGGTTTATGTCCGCTGCAGCGGCTGCCATTCCATCGATCAGAACCGGATCGGTCCCAAACATCGCGGCATCGTCGGCAGCAAAGCCGGCGCCGTGGCGGGTTACAACTATTCGCCGGCGCTCAAAAAATCGCGGGTGACCTGGACCGAAGCCAATCTCGACACATGGCTTGCCGGCCCAACGAAGTTCATTCCCGGCGTCCGCATGGGGTTTTCATTGTCGTCGCCGCAAGACCGCGCCGACATCATTGCTTATCTTGCGACGCAGAAATAGCGGAAACGTCTGCGCGTTCAAGAAGGCGGTAAGTCTTGCGCAAGCGCCAGGCGCTTGCGCGTCTCCATCTGCTTCTCGCGAGTCAGCGGGTAGAACCAGAAGAGCGGAACGGCCGCGATCCAGAAGAGGCAAGTGAGCCAGGCGTAGCTCACCGCCACGGAAAATTCCGCCTGCGGTGTATTGATCTCACGCGAGGGCTCAAAGCCAAACCAGGTTGGGAAGGCTGTCGCGACGAAAACGCCGATCATCAGGGCAAGCTTCACATTGACGCCCGCGAGCGCCATCAGCACGCCCGCGCGCGGCCGGCCGATGCGCAACGTGTCGACGTCGATGACGTCCGCCACCATGGAATAGGGAATGACGAAGGCCGCGCCGAAGCCGAGGCCGCGTATCGCCGTTGCGATGACGACGTAAGAAGGGTCGATCTGGCCGAGAAACGGCACGGGCAAAGTCCACAGCGCCATCCAGGCGAGCGAGGCCGCCATGGCGCGGTGCTTGCCGAGCCGTCCTGCGAGCGTCGCCCAGAGCGGCACGCTGATCAGCATCGTGACGAATTCGCCGAGAACCATGGCGGGATAGAGATATTCCGCATGGAAGAGGTGCTTCATCATGAGAAAGCCCGTCGCGCCGCCGGGGGCGACGCCGACGAAACAGATGAAGGTCGCAGCCAGAAACCAGAGAAGCTCGCGGTTGTTGAGCGTCGCGGCGACGTGCTCGCGCACAGTGAGCTTCAGGGCTGCCTCGCCCTCCGCCGCTTCGCGCCGCTCGGGCACAAGGATCAGCGCGGGCGCGAGCAGGAGCGGCAGGAGCAAGGTCACGCCCGCCGCAATGCCGAACATGGCGAGGCCAAGATCGAGCCTTCCGGTCATCTGCTGCACGATGAAGGGCGAGGAGATCGCCGTCAGCGTGCCGAGCACGCCGACGCCCTCGCGCCAGCCGACGACGCGGCTGCGCTCGTCATAGTCGTCGCTGAGTTCGGCGCCCCAGCTGACATAAGGAATCTGAATCAGCGCAAAGCCAAAGAAAAGCGTCGTCAGCGCCAGGAATAAATAGGCGGGCGAGGGGTTCTCCGGCGGCGCGAAGGCGAGCCAGGCGCCAAGGATGAGCACTGGCGCGCCGACGAGCACGACGGGCTTCCGCCGCCCGATCGGCGTCTTCAGCCGGTCGCTGACGGCGCCGATGACAGGATCGACAAGGAGATCGAGAAAGCGCGAGCCGAGCATCGCAAGGCTCACCGCGAAAAGCGGCAGGCCGAGATCGCTCGAATAATGTCCGGGTACGAAGTTGACGAGCGGCAGGAAAACGATCTGCGTCGCAAACCAGGGCGCGGCGTAAAGCGCGAGGCGGCCGGTCGGGATGCGCACAAGCGAAGCCGCGGCGCCGGATGGGTTCACGTCAGTCACCAGATGCTAGCGGGAAGGCCCCGGAGAGGGCGAGCTTACACGAATTGGCGGCGGAAGAAGAAGAACGCGTTTCGCCTCGCCCTTCGAGGCCCGTCTCCGCTTCGCTCCGCCGGGCGCCTCAGGGTGA
>CAZDRH010000007.1:0-174716 GCA_964507915.1 uncultured Caulobacterales bacterium | reverse complement strand
AAGCCTGCCGCCAGCGTTCGTCCTGAGCCAGGATCAAACTCTCAAGTTGAGTTTGGGATCCTCGATGGAGGGGTAACTCCACCAAGCTCGTCTTTACTGACGTTCGAGACATCGGATCCGTGGAGGACCCGACATCCTTGTCGCAAAACCAAAACCTCCGTTGAACGAAGGTAATTGGCTCATAGACTTTAGAAACGTCAGCGTGACTGATCCGAGTGAACCTTTTCAGGTTCCGCCGGGACGTCGCCGCCCACGTTTCTCTTCCTCATATTCAATTGTCAAAGAGCGCGAATCAGGAACCACTTGGGTTCCAAATTCGGTCGGATTCACTTGGCCTTAACCAAACGAAGCCGACAAAAAACCGACACTCCCGAGACCGCCCCTCTGGACCCTTGCGGATCAAGTGGCGGCCGTCCCGGCCGCGTCGGTGGAGCGCGGATGTACTCACCTGCCCGCGCCCTGTCAACGACTTTTCTAACTTTTTTTGACGCTCCATTTTTCCCCAATCGGGACGTCTGAAACGACAAAATCCTCGCCCCAGAAGCACGCTCCTGGTTGCTCAGGTCAAAAAACCGCCGAGAGGGAGAGAATAAGCGCAAGGGTTGCGGAGTTCAAGCGGTTTTTCGCCGGTCGCGTTGGTTAAGAACGCGTTAATGCGCCGCATAAGCGGGCCGATCCCCGCCGCGCTCTGAGGCGCCCTTTGCGGTTTCGCAGGCGGATCTTCAGCGGCTTAGTAAAAGTGCGCGAAAACCGCAAAGGCGCCGCTGGCGAGCGCTGGCGCTGACGCCACTGCAAGGAGCGCGGTCTGGCGTCCTTCGCCGTCCAGTACCGTCACGCGCATTGGGGCGAGCGCGAACAGAAGCGGCGCAATGGGCAGAAGATAGCGCCCTTGAAAGCCTTCGACGGTCCGCGCGCCGACGCCTGTCCATTGCAGATAGAGCAAGAACAGGGACGCCGAGACGATCGCTGCAAACACGCCGAAAGCCCAAAGCCTTCCGTACACGGTTTTGATGCCGGGAAGCGGGCCGTCGTCAGCGCTGAACCAGAACAGCGTGAGCGCCGTCATCGAAAGCGCGATCGTCCAGGCCGGCAGCGGCACATTGTTCCAGCCGAGGAGGCCGAGCGCCTGCCCCATCGTGGTCGCGGGCATCGAAGACTCGAAAAACGTGCGCCACAGCACGACGGAGAAAGCAAATGGATCGGCGAGGAGTCCCGCCAATTGCTCCGATGGCAGAACATAAGTTCCGCCCGGCGTCGCATAGGCGCCAGGAGGAACGAGATAGGCTTTCACAAGAAGCGCCCAGGAGGCGGCGAGCACAAACCCCGGCAAGACGACGACGGCGAGCGCCGCCGCACGCTGTCGCGGCGATCTGAACGCGGATGCGGGGATCAGAACGGCGAGAAGCGGCAGGAAGGCGTAAGGCGTTTTCATGACCGCGATCAGGGCGCCTGTCGCGGCGAGAAGCGCAATGTCTCGGCCGCTCATGGAGCCCTCGCCGCGTGCGGCGGCGCGCGCGACGAGCGCAAAGAACAGGAAGCCGAGGCCTGTCAGAAATGCGTCAATATTCGCCGCGCCGAGATAGAAGACCGTCGCCGGCAGGAGCGCGACGAAAGCGGCGAGCGGCTTGTAGGCCGGCATGATCCGGATCGCCTGACGCATCAGGAAGAGCCCGAGCGCCAGGGTCGTCAGCTTACAGAGGATGAAGATCGCCGACGGCGAAAGGTCAAGCGCGAGCCCCGTCCAGACGGCGGGCGCGTAGGGAAGATAGGCGACGGGATGGTGGATGCGCAGGATCTTTTCGAGTGGACGTGGATAGGGTTCGACAACGTCCTTCTCAAGCGGAATGGCGGCGAGGGCGGCGCGCTTTTCTGCGTCGAATTTGGCGCCGGCTTCGACCGTCTCTTTCGACAGATCCGTGAAGGCGATGACGCCGCGGGGCAGGCCTTCTGCGCCGAGCCAGCGGCCCGTCGCGATTTCAAACATGCGCTCAAAATGCCGCGGCTCGTCGCCCGCGCCCGAGGGCGGCGTGAGAAAAACAAAAAGGATCCCGAAAAGCCCTGCAAGCGCCGTGTAGACGTCGTGCGGCGCTGCCTTCGCCGCGATTGCGGCGGCGGGAAAAGCCTTGGGCTTTGTGCTGGCGACGTCAGCGCGCATGGCCCGCTGGATAGGAAAACAGAGTTAAGGGAACGTTCTGCCCTCCCTGAGACGAGGCCTAACCGCGCGCATTGCCGTTCCGTTGACAAAGGGTCGCGATGCTCCGGCCCTTCGACACGAAGGTCCGCCCTGCCGAAGGCAGTCGTCAAGGATTCGCGGCTCGCATTGAACGGTTTGCAGCGACCCGGCGCCGCAATAAGCGTTGAACCGGATGTTCAACGCCAACATGCAAGAGCGGCCCAAGGTCCGCCGCAACGCCAATTCCAGCTGCGACGCTGACGCCGAGCCTAAGCGACGCGAAACCGAACAATGCGCGCGCATTGCGTGAGATCAGCGTAAACGTCGCGGCGACGAGACTATAAAACATCCACTCATGCACAAGCGACCCATAGCCTGGGTCAATGTTACCTTTTCCGAACCACCCTTGCAGCATAGTGGCGTTCGCCGCGATATTGCTCCAGGACGGCGCGCCTTGGAACGGCTGACCGGTTGCAAGCGTCGCGATGGTGAGGGCGAGCGCGGCCCAATAGGCGGGAAACAGGCGCGACATGCGGTTGCGCAAGAATGCGCTTGCAGACTCTGCTGACGTGATTGACCTGCCGATGACAAAGCCGCTGATGAGAAAAACAGCAGATCGGCGCCCAGCTCAGGGCGTAGACGACGTCGCGCATGTTTTCAGCGGCGGGCGAGGCCGATCTGAAACCGTAGACGAGGTCATGATGAAGATAGAGATGAGCTATGACGACGGGCACAGCCGCAATGCCGCGGCAGGCGTCTATTCCCGCCAGCCTTGCACCGCCGGACCGCACGCAATCCCTCCGCATGGCATCATGCGGCGCCGCTTAAGAATAATGGTCAAGGCGGGTTTGCGCCAGCATGGCCGCCTGAGGAATCAGGCGTGAGCGCCGTTGAGACAAGAGTGCGTGCGGCAGCGCCCTTGCGGATCGGGCTCGCGCTCGGCGGCGGCGTCGCACGCGGCTGGGCGCATATCGGCGCCGTCTCGCGCCTCGTCGAAATGGGCGTGAAGCCGGACATCGTCGCCGGCACATCCGTCGGCGCGCTGGTCGGCGGCTTCTGGCTCGCCGGCAAACTGCCCGAACTCGAAGCCTGGGCGCGCGCCATGACGAAACGGCGTATGCTGAATTATTTCGATTTGATGCTGTCGGGCTCCGGCCTGATGGGCGGAAAGAAACTGCGGGAAGCGATCCGCGCCAATCTCGGCGACCGCACGATCGAGAGCCTTCAAGGCCGGTTCACCGCTGTGACGGCGGAGCTTTCGACGGGCCACGAAACCTGGCTGATGCAAGGACCGCTCGCCGAAGCGATTGAGGCCTCCTATGCGTTGCCGGGCGTCTTCCCGCCGCGCCAGATCGACGGGCGCTGGCTCATCGACGGCGCGATGGTGAACCCACTGCCCGTCTCGGTCTGCCGCGCGCTCGGCGCGCGCGTCGTCATCGCCGTCGGCCTTCATGCCGACTCTTTCGCACGCTCATCGGCGCTGCGCCGCGAGAAATACGAATTTGCGGAGCTCGTGGAGAAGAACCCCGCTCTGCTCGGCGCAGGGCTTCCCGGCCGCGGCGCTGTCGTGCGCCGGCTGTTCCGCGAATCCGGAACATCGCCGGGCCTCGGCGCCGTGCTGCTTGCCTCTTTCAACATCTTCATGGACCGCATCACGCGCTCGCGCCTTGCGGGCGACCCGCCGGACGTGCTCGTGACGCCCGCTGTCGGCCATATCGGTCTTCTCGACTTTGACCGCGCCGAAGAATTGATCGCGCTCGGACGCAAGGCGGTCGACGATCAAGAGCAGGCGATCCGCGCCGCTATCGCCTTTCTCGGTTGATGAACTCTTTGTGATGCGATGAACCAGACGGCGCCCGCGCCGCGTAGATGGGCTCGCTTACGCAACCTCACAGGAGTTGATTCATGCTTCGTACCTTCCTCGCGGCCGCGCTTGCGGTTTCAGTCGCGGCGACCCCGGCCTTCGCCGGCGGCTATGGAAAAGACAAAAAGTCCGCGCCGAAAGCCGACATTGTCGACACCGCTGTCGCCGCCGGCGATTTCAAAACGCTCGCCGCAGCCTTGCAGGCGGCCGGGCTTGTCGACACGCTGAAGGGGACGGGTCCCTTCACGGTCTTCGCGCCGACGGACGCTGCTTTCGCCAAACTCCCGGCCGGCACAGTCGAAACGCTTTTGAAGCCGGAAAACAAAGGCCAACTGACGTCGATCCTCACCTATCACGTCGTGTCGGGGAAGACGAAGTCGAAGGACCTCGCCGGCAAGACGCTGTCCGTGAAGACGGTCAACGGCGCCAATGTCGCGGTTGACGGCACAAGCGGCGTCAAAGTGAACGGCGCGACCGTGACGAAGGCCGACATCTGGGCTTCAAACGGCGTCATTCACGTCATCGACACCGTTCTTCTTCCGCCTGCGAACTAAAGAACTCCCCCCTTAGGTTCGCTGCGAAAGACGCGAGGGGCGCGTCCTGTCTCCGGGCAGGAGCGCGGCCCTCGCGAAACTCCTTCAAGACGCAATGTATTGCTTCAGCGCCGCTGCTTCCTGCTCGGTGAGCTCAATCTTCCGTTTGACGACGTCGCCGATCGACACCATGCCGAGGAGAGCGCCATCGCGCATCACCGGCAAATGGCGGATGCGGCGCTTGGTCATAAGGCCGAGCACTTCGTCAAGTTCGTGATCCGGACCGCAGGAGACGGGATTGGGCGTCATATAGGCGCGCACATACTGGTGGAGCCCGTCCGCGCCGTCGCGCTTCAGGTGACGGACGATGTCGCGCTCGGAAAGGATGCCGACGACGACGACGCCGTCTTTCACGATCAAGGCGCCGATATTCTTGTCACTGAGGATCGCGACGGCCTCGGCGATGGTGGCCGCGGCCTGTATGGAATAGACGTCCCGACCCTTCGCTTGAAGGATGTGCTCAACTTTCATCGCCGCCTCCTTCTGAAACCAAGTTGCGCTGACTTCGACCGGTTCCACGCGAAAGTCGTTCGCCGTTTGCGGGCTCTATCCGAGCGCCGATGAGTCACGGGCAGCGCAACGCAGTAAGAGAGAGGGAGCATGCGCCAGAATGCGCCGGGCCCGCAAGCCCGCCGCACTGCGCCGCAACACAGAGAGCGATCAGATCTTCAACGCCTTGCCGCCCGAAGGGCGGTGCGCGCGAAAAACGGAAAGGCTGTCAGCCCAAAGAGGAAGCCGCCGACATGGGCCTCCCAGCCGACATTCGGCGGCGCAAGGCCGATCTTAGACGCAAATCCGCCCATGACGATTTCCAGGACGACGATCACAGCCGCGATTGTAAGGAGGCGCCGGTCGCCGAGCGGCAGAAATCCCAGCGGATCACGTTCTAAGTCGTCGCGTGTCCGGAACGCAAAGCGCACAAGGCCGCCGAGCAGTCCGGAAACGCCGCCGGACGCGCCTAGCAGAAAGCCGCCATACCGCAGATTGAGCACGATCAGCAAAACTGCGCCGGCCATGCCGGCGGCGATGAAGAACAGAAAAAACAAAGACGCCGCCCGCGCGCGGCCGCCCGGCGGCTGCAGCGCGGAAAGACGGCGCGCGACCGGCGTACCAAAAATCACCAGCCACAGCAGATTGGTGAGCAAGTGACGCAAATCGGCGTGAATGAAGATATGCCCGACCCAGGGGACCAATGTTCCCGCGAGAAGATCGGGGCCGGCGAGCCCGGCGGTCCAGCGCTGCGGAAACAGCGCGAGCCGGGTCAGGAGCGCCCCGCGCAGCTCAGGCGGGGCGACGAATGCGGCGACTGACACGACGGAAATCGCTGCGGCCAGCCAAAGCGTCATCGCCGGGATCATGAACAGCGGCGGCTTGGCCCCGGAGGGAGCGCCGCCTCGGAACGGCGTATCGTCGAGCGGCACCACGCTTAACTGTTCCTCAATACTGAGTAAGAATTCATGACCGCCGGGCGCGCGCGCCCGCGCTGTAGAAAATCTTTATTCACCATGACTCCTTATAGCTGGTCGCATCATGGGACGAAATGAGCGCGACCCGATGTCCGATTCTGCGACGAAGATGGAGCCTGACGCCGAGCTAGATGGCGCTGAACGGCGCCGCCATGTGCGCATCGCCTTGCCGTTGCGGGCGCGTTTTCTGACCGCGGACGGCGTGGAGCAGAACTGCATTGTCGTCAACATATCGGCAGGCGGCGCGCTTTTCAAAGCCAAAGCCCCGCCCCCGGAAAGTTGCACTGTCGTCATCTATATCGATCAGGTCGGCCGCTTCGAGGGCAGGGTTGTCCGCTCGGGACGGCACAGCTTCGCCGTCGATTACCGCACGAAACGCGGCCGCGCGGTCAAGACCGCTGACGCGCTGATGGAAGTGATGAATGCGCGCGGCCCCCGTCATGATCGCCGGCTCGCCCCGCGCATCCGGCATGAATCGCACGCCGTGGTGATCCTCGATTCCGGCGTCGCCATCCCCTGTTCCATTCTGGACATTTCCCTCACCGGCGCGTCGATTGAGATCGAGCCGCGCCCGGCGCTCGGGACGACGCTGACGCTCGGCAAGATGGCGGCCAAGGTCGTGCGTCGTCACGACAAGGGCGTAGGCGTCGTGTTCAGCGGCCCGGCCCAACGCATGGAAGACGCCATCGACGAGACAAGCGCCCCGGATCAGGACGGCGCAAATCTTGCTCGAGGTTTCGGCAGGAAGGGTCTTTCCGCCTAAAGCGGGACGCCACGAAGGATCGAAGCCATGCTCGCGGCAGACAATTGGTGCGTCAGAGTCGATGACCGCGTGTACGGACCGTACACGTCGCAGCAACTGCGCAAATTCGCCGCTGAAGGCCGCCTTGCGGGCTGGTCCCAGGTTGCGCCGGCCGGCAGCCGCACCTGGCGCGACGCCAAAGACGAGCCAACTTTCTCGAGCCTGTTCGTCAGCGGCCAACGCGGCGGACGCGCCTTCGGCAAGCGGGACGACGCTGAAGCGGCGCTTGCGCCCAAAGCCGGCGCCCGCCGGCAACAAACGGCGACGCCCGGCTCGCGCCCCCCGGCCGTCGCGGCAGGCCCTGCCAATTTCATCTTGATCTTCGACGTGGTGAACGCCGCGGCCTCGCGCATCGAGAATGCGATCTTAACGCTCGGCCCCGCTTTCCGCCTCACCGAGAATGTTTGGGCCGTGTCGAGCGACTCGACGGCGACAGGCGTGCGCAATGCGATCGCGCCTTATCTTCTGCCGCGCGAGTCGATCTTCGTCGTCGACACGACGCGCGGCCGCAGCTCCTGGCAGAATTATGCGCCAGAGCTCCACGCCAAGATCGCCGCGGCCTGGACCGCGGCGCGGGCTTAACCTTTCCTTAACCACTGTGAAGATTGGACGATGCGCCCGCCGCACCCTCGTCGCGCGGCGCCGTTGGCGATAGTATCGACCCGTCGGCTGATTCGCGTAAGTCAGGCGGTTTGATGACGAGTATCGTCGTTGGGATGGGCAGAGAAGCGTTTCGCGCTCCGGCGCGTCGCAGACCCGCCCCTTGGCCCGCCCCATCGCCCGCCAGAGACGACGTCGAGCACAGCGGCCGGCGCTTCCCGCACGACCAAAGCCTCCAACCCAAACACAACGGAGACGAATGATGGCCAAACGCGCAGCGCGCCGGGGGATGGCGCGCGCTTCGGACCCTTACGGCCTGCCGCAGCATCACGGCGACAATGTCCGCCGGCTGTTCGACGCGCCGGAGTGGTCGCCGGTGGACGAAGAGCCGCGCGAACAGAAATATCGAAAAAACATCCGTGCGCAGAATGAAAACCAGCAGGCGCTGCTCGACGCGCTCGACCGCTCCAATCTCGTCTTCGCTGTCGGCGCCGCCGGCACGGGTAAGACCTATCTCGCCGTCGCCAAGGCCGTCGAAGCGCTCGAAGACGGCCGCGTGCGCCGGATCGTATTGTCTCGGCCGGCGGTCGAGGCCGGCGAAAATCTCGGCTTCCTGCCGGGCGCGCTGGAAGAAAAAATGTCGCCTTACCTCCGCCCGCTTTACGACGCGCTCTGCGACCGTCTTTCCTCCAAGCGCCTGAAAGCGCTGATGTCCGAAGGCGTGATCGAAATCGCGCCGATCGCCTATATGCGCGGCCGCACGCTCAACAACGCCTTCGTCGTCATCGACGAGGCGCAGAACTGCACCTATGCGCAGCTCAAAATGCTGCTGACGCGGCTCGGCTGGAATTCCTACATGGTCGTGACCGGGGACCCGGCGCAGACGGATCTTCTGCCCGGCATGTCCGGCCTTGACGGGGTCGTCGCCAAGCTCGAGCCGGTCGAGAATGTCGATATCGTGCGCTTCACCCGCGCCGACGTCGTCCGCCACCCGCTCGTCGCCGAGATCATCGACGCGCTCTGAGCCTTGAGCGCCGGCGACGCGCGCCGGGTGTCCGCTCAAAATCTCGCCTTCGCGTCTTCATTCCGAGGCGCCGCCGCAAGGCGGCGTTTCGGGATATGACGCCCTAGCCGGAAACCGGCCCCGGCCATCTCGAACACGCGGCGCGTCTCGGCTATGACACGAGGGTGCGCGCCGACCCTTTCGTCGCCGCTGCGCAGCGCCTGAAAGCGAGGACGCCGCCCGTGGACACCTTCGATCTCGTTCTCAAAGGCGGAACCGTCGTCAATCATGACGGCGAAGGTCCGCGCGATGTCGGCGTCACGAATGGACGCATCGCCGCGATCGGCGACCTCTCACGCGCCTTTGCCGGCGAGACGATCGACTGCAAGGGCCTTCATGTCTTGCCCGGCGTCATCGACAGCCAGGTGCATTTCCGCGAGCCGGGGCCGACGCACAAAGAAGATCTTGAGTCCGGCGGGCGCGCCGCCGTGCTCGGCGGCGTCTCCACCGTCTTTGAGATGCCGAACACCAATCCTCTGACGACGGACGAAGCAGCGATCGCCGACAAGCTCGCCCGCGCCAAGGGACGGATGCCGTGCGATCACGCCTTTTATGTCGGCGGCACGCACCAAAATGCGAAACATCTCGGCGACCTCGAGCGTCTGCCGGGCGTCTGCGGCGTCAAGGTGTTCATGGGCGCCTCAACCGGCGATCTCCTGATCCCCGACGACGAAGGCGTGCGCGAAGTGCTCCGCCATGGCCGCCGCCGCGCGACGTTTCATTCGGAAGATGAATACATCCTGCGCGCCAACAAGCCCCTCGCGCGCGAAGGCGACTGGACCTCGCACCCGGAGGTGCGGTCGGTTGAAAGCGCGGTCTCCTCGACGAAGCGGCTCCTTGCGCTCGCGCGTGAGACCGGGCGGCGCATCCATGTGCTACATGTGACGACCGCGGAGGAAGTCGCGCTCCTTGCCGCCGCCAAAGACGTCGCGACTTGCGAGATTCTGCCCCAGCACCTGACGCTCGCCGCGCCCGACTGCTATCGCGATCTCAAGGGCCTCGCGCAGATGAACCCGCCGATCCGCGACGCGCGCCATCGCGAGGGTCTTTGGGCCGGCGTCGCTGAGGGCGTCTTCGATGTGTGCGGTTCAGACCACGCGCCGCATACGCGCGAGGAAAAAGCCAAGCCCTATCCCGCGTCACCCTCCGGCATGCCGGGCGTGCAGACGATATTGCCGCTGCTGCTCCACCATGCGAGCCAAGGCCGCCTCACGCTGATGCGCGTCGTTGATCTTCTCTGTCACGGCCCCCAGCGCGTCTTCGGCATCGCCGGCAAGGGCCGCCTCGCCGTCGGCTGGGACGCGGATTTCTCCATCGTGGACCTGAAGCGGCGTCACACGATCACCCATGCCGAACAGGCAAGCCGCGTCGGCTGGACGCCCTTCGACGGCCTCAGCGTCACCGGCTGGCCCGTCGGGACCGTGATCCGCGGCCGGCGCGTCATGTGGGAAAGCGAGATTCTCGGGCCTGCAATGGGCGCGCCCGTGCGGTTTCAGGAGACGCTGTGAGGATTTGAGGCCCGCGCCTCGTCCTTCGAGGCGCGCCTCACGGCGCGCACCTCAGGATGAGGCGCTGCTTTATCTGTACACTGACCTAATCGAAGAATAGACCTCACGCTGAGGCGCGCAGCGGAGCCGGACCTCGAAGCGCGAGGGGACGCGAGCTACTCCGCCGCCTTCTCCGGCTGCACTGACACGAACGCGCGGCCGTTCGACTTCACGGCGAACTTCACGCGGCCGGTGAGCAACGAATAAAGCGTGTGGTCGCGGCCCATGCCGACGCCCGCGCCCGGGTGATATTTCGTGCCGCGCTGGCGGACGATGATGTTGCCCGGCACGACGATCTCGTCGCCAAACTTCTTCACGCCGAGGCGTTTGCTTTCCGAGTCGCGGCCGTTGCGAGACGAGCCGCCTGCTTTTTTATGCGCCATGGTTCGTCTCCTTCTTAATCGTCTGAACGCGCGCGGTCGGTCTTCGCGCGCGGCGGCTTGCCCGCCAGCAATTCCTTGGACTGCTCGACCCATTCCTCACGGGTCGCGCGGCCGCGCAGCTCGAGCGCCTCGTCCATCTTGGCCAGGTCCGCCTCGGTCATCGCCGCAATCTGTGAAAGCTTGGTGACGCCGTAGCCTTCAAGCTTCTCTTTCAGCTTCGGGCCGACGCCGCCGATGAGCGACACATCATCCGCGATGTCCTTCTTCGCCGCTTTGGGCGCCTTGGACGCGGCGGGCTTCGCGCCGCCTGTGAGGATTTCGGTGACGCGCAAGGTCGTCAGCAACTGGCGATGGCCATTCTTGCGGCGATAATTCTGCCGGCGGCGCTTTTTGAAAACGATGATCTTGGGGCCGCGGCCCTGCTCGACGATTTCGCCCGCCACAGTCGCGCCCGCAATATAGGGCTTGCCGACTTCGATCGTGGCGCCCTCGCCGATCATCAGAACGCTGTCGAGCGTAATGACGTCGCCCGCCTCGCCTTCGAGGCGCTCGATAGTGACGAGATCGTCCTTGGAAACGCGGTACTGCTTACCGCCAGTCTTCACGACTGCGTACATAGCCGACTCCGTGCGGGCGACTTTGGCCCGCCTGTCCTTTTTCACCCCGGCTTCGTTCGTCCGGTTGTTTTGGGAGCAGGGTTGGTAGCGGGAGGGCGGCGGGGCGTCAAGTCCAGGCAGGCCCCGGGCCATTAGGCGTCGGGTCGCCCCTTTCGCGCCGCCACCTTGGCAGCTCCGGCGCCGAGAAACAGGCCAGCCAGAATGCCGAGCGCAACGTTGTCGAAGATGATCCCGAGAAACAGGCAGATCAGGAAGACCATTCCGGCAGATAGCTTATTCATGACGCCAAGCATGGCGAACACCGAGGACGGGATCAAGGCGGCAACACTCACCCCGGATTTCAAACTGAGACACCTCCTGGCCCCGCCCGAACCGTTAACGCCGCAGAAAGCGCCCGGCCACCGCTTCAAGCTTCTTCGCCATCTCCGGGTCCCGCGCCGAGGGCGCCGTGATCACCGCAAAATCGAGCACCGTTTCAATGCCCAGGGGCGAAGGCGTCCGCACGGGGCCGAGGCGGCGCGCGACATCCGCGATGAGGGCGCGGGCTTTCGCCGTATTGGCCTGCATCACCGCGAGAACGTCCGAAACCTCGACCGGCTTTTCGCCTTCGCGCCAGCAATCATAGTCCGTCACCATCGCGACGGAGGCATAGGGAAGCTCCGCCTCGCGGGCGAGTTTGGCCTCCGGCATGTTGGTCATGCCGATCACGTCAGCGCCGAAGGCGCGATAAAGATGCGACTCGGCGCGGCTCGAAAACTGCGGCCCGTCGATTGCGATATAGGTTCCGCCTTCCCGGTGCGGGATGGCGAGCGCGCGGCAGGACTCTCCAAGCGCTTGTCGCAGGGCAGAGCACGTCGGCTCCGCCATCGAGACATGGGCGACGAAACCCTCGCCGAAGAAACTCTTCTCGCGGCCGGAGGTGCGGTCGATGAACTGATCGACGAGAACGAACATGCCGGGCGGCAAGTCTTCCCGCAAGGAACCGCAGGCCGAAACCGAAAACACATCCGTCGCGCCGGCGCGTTTCAGCGCGTCGATATTGGCGCGATAATTGACGGAAGACGGCGGCAGGCGATGGCCCTGACCGTGACGCGCCAGAAAAAGGACATCAACCCCGCCAAGCCGGCCGGCGACCAGCGCGTCAGACGGCGCCCCCCAGGGCGTCGCCAATTCAAGGCGCCGCGCGTCCTCAAGCGCCTCCATGGCGTAGACGCCGGAACCGCCGATGACGCCCAGCACGCGTTTCGTCATGGAGCGGACTTTCTGCAGGCGAAAAAGCGGGCGGCAAAACGCCCGCGCCGCGACGGAAGTCTTGGCGGATAGCCCCCGCCCTTCCCCCGGTCAATTGCGGTGCGGCGGCGGCGGCCGCCCGCAACGCGGGGACAGTTTTCCGGTTGGACAAGGCGGCGCCCTTTGCTATAGACGCGGCCTTCCCAGCAGGCCGCCACGGCCGACTGGACGCCCAGGTAGCTCAGTTGGTAGAGCAGCGGATTGAAAATCCGCGTGTCGGTGGTTCAATTCCGCCCCTGGGCACCACTTCCCGGTTCCAATCGAGTCCTATCGTTCGCTCTCGTGCCGCTTACAGCGCCTCGCCGCGCCCTCAGCCCGTGCGGCCGGCGAGATAGTCCTTCACGCGTGCGTCGGACGGCGCCTCGAACAGCTGCAATGGCGGCCCGGATTCGACCATTTCGCCGGTGTGGAAGAAGGCGATCTCGTCGGCGATGCGCCGCGCCTGGGCGAGGGAATGCGTGACGACGACGACGGTGAACCGGCTTGCAAGGGAGACGATCAGCTCCTCGACCTTGGCCGTCGCGGCCGGGTCGAGCGCCGAACACGGCTCGTCGAGGAGGAGCGCTGCCGGCTCGGCGGCGATTGCGCGCGCGATGACGAGGCGCTGCTGCTGGCCGCCCGATAGCCCGAGCGCCGAATCCTTCAGCCGGTCCTTAACCTCCGTCCACAGACCAACCCTGACAAGCGCGTCCTCAATGCGGGCTTCAAGTTCGGAGCGGGCGCGCGCAAGGCCGAGGAGGCGCGGCGCAAAGGCGACATTGTCGAAGATCGACTTCGGGAACGGATTGGGCTTCTGGAACACCATGCCGATCCGCGCGCGCACTTCGACCGGATCGACGCCGCGGGCGTAAAGCTCGCTGCCGGCAAACTCCACCGAGCCTTCGACCCGCGCGCCGGGCGCCGTCTCGTGCATGCGGTTGAGCGTCCTGAGGATCGTCGACTTGCCGCAGCCCGAAGGCCCCATAAACGCCGTCACCTTGCGGTCGGCGATCGTCATGTTGACGCCCTTGATGATTTTGCGATCGCCGAAATAGGCCGATAGCGCCCGGCATTGAAAGGTCCCCGCAACCGCCTGCGCAGAAGCGTCCGGCATGGCTACCTCCGATAAGGATTGGCGCGGCGGCGGATCACGGCCGCGAGGCCGTTGAGGAGGATCAGCAGCGCGAGAAGCAGGATGATCGCGCCCGCCGTTTTCTCGGCAAACGCCGCTTCCGGGGATTCCGCCCACAGATAAACGAGTACTGGCAGCGCTGATGAGGGCTCGAACGGATTCAGCGGCGGCGTCGCGACGAAGGCGACCATGCCGATGAGAATAAGCGGCGCGGTTTCGCCGAGCGCGCGCGCCACGCCGATGATGACGCCGGTCGCAATGCCGGGCGCGGCGGCGGGAAGCAGCGGGTTCAGCACCGCGTCGAGCTTTGACGCGCCGAGCGCGATCGCGCCTTCCTTGAGCGAGGTCGGCAAGGCCTGCAGCGCCGAGCGCGTGACGATGATGATGGTCGGCAGCGTCATCAGCGCGAGCACAAGGCCGCCGACGATCGGCGCGGAGCGCGGCATGCCGAGCGCGATGACGAAGACAACGAGCCCAAGGAGCCCGAAAATGATTGAAGGCACCGCCGCGAGATTGTTGATGTTGATCTCGAGAAAGTCTGTGAACGCGTTTTTAGGCGCGAATTCCTCGAGGAAGACAGCGGTCGCGACGCCGAGCGGCAGCGCGATCAGGATCGCGATGCCGACGGAGAGCATAGACCCGATAATGCCGGCGGCGACGCCGGCAAGTTCGGGGTAGCTTGAATCGCCATTGGCGAAAAAACCTGTGTTGAAGGCGCGGACGATGCGGCCTTCGTCCTTGAGCGCCGTGATGACCGCCTGCTGCGCGGCGGAAAGGCGCCTGTGCGCCGGCCTTTCGCCCGCCTTCAGATGTCGGTCGGCCGCATCGGATAAAGGCGCACGGATTTGTATCGTTTGACCAAGCAGTCGCGGATCGCGCGACAGCCGGTCGGCGAGCGCAAATTCGGCGCCGGGTGAGATCAGCGCATTGAGTTCAAGGGGACCGGCGCCGTCCGCGGCCGGCCCGGCGGCGTCGGCGACCGCCCGCCGGAGCACGTCGCGGAAATCGGCGGTGCGCAGCGCGGTCGACGTTGCGCCCGCATCGACGCCAAGCGTTGCAGCGTCCAGCACGACCGCCAAGCGCGCCTCGTAGCGGGTGAAGGCGCCGGCGCCGAGCGTGGCGATGCCGGCGCAAAGCAAAAGGAACATGCCGCCGGCGAATATGATCGCACCGGAGGCGATCACGCGAAACCCGCGCTCGGCAAGGCGGCGACGGCGGAAGCGTGACCGTTCACTCATAGCGCAGCCGGAAACGACGCGCGGCGAAGAGCGCGGCGAGGTTGAGCGCGAGCGTTGCAAAAAACAGCACGAGGCCGAGCGCAAAGGCCGCGAGCGTTTTGGGCGAATCGAATTCCTGGTCGCCGGTGAGAAGGGCGACGATCTGCACGGTCATCGTCGTGACCCGCTCCAGCGGATCGAAGGTCAGGTTCGCCGTGCGGCTCGCCGCCATCACGACGATCATCGTCTCGCCGATTGCGCGGCTGACGGCGAGCATCAAGGCCGCGATGAGGCCGGGCGCCGCCGCCGGCATGATGACGCCCAAATAGGTCTCCGATTTCGTCGCGCCGAGCGCGAACCCGCCTTCGCGCAAGGTCGCCGGAATGGCGCCGATCACATCATCGCTGAGCGAGGACACGAACGGGATAATCATGACGCCCATCACGAAGCCGGCCGACAGGGCGTTCTGCGCGGAAACCGAAATCTCGGCGCCGAACAGGCCCGCGATCCATTCGGCGCTGGCGGCGACGGCAGGGCCGATCATCAGCAGCGCAAAAAATCCGTAGACGACGGTCGGCACGCCCGCGAGCAGTTCGAGCGCGAATTTGAAGCTGTCGCGCCGCGCCGGGTTTGCATAGGCGTTGAGGTAGACCGCCGAGAGGACGCCGACCGGCCCGGCGACGAGCAGCGCGATCGTCGTGATCAGCAGCGTGCCCGTCACCAGCGGCAGCACCCCGAATGCGCCCGCCGCGCCGACTTGATCGGCTCTGATCGCGATCTGCGGGCTCCACACGGTTCCGCCGAAGAAGTCCTGGAACGGCGTCTTTGCGAAGAAACGCGCGGACTCAAACACCAAGGCGATGATGATGCCGAACGTGACCAGCGCCGCAATCGCTGACAGCGCGCCCATCACACTGACCGCAGCGCCTTCAAATCGCTGGCGCGCCAGCGTGCCGGCGCCGAGCAACGGCCCCGAAAGGACGGCCGAAACGACCGCAAGCAGCGCCGCCGCGGCGATCGCGGTTGGAGCTGTAAGGCCTGCCGCCAGCAAGGCCGCGAGGCAAAGCGTTGCAGCGAGGGAGCCAATCAGGAAGCGAAGGCGCGTACGGTAGCGCACCGATCGCGCGTCCAGCGAAAGAACTGCAGTCATCGCGACGGCTCCCCGCCTTGCGCGGCGGCGCGTTCGGAAAAATCGAGCGCCTTGCGCCGCTCAACCTCGAAAACGTGGGCGGGCAGCGGAACAAGCCCCTTTTCCGCAAGATAGCCGGCGCGGCCGAGCGCCGGCTCCGAAATGAACTCAAGCACATAATTGGCGAGCATCGGCCGGGCGCGGGCGCCGTTGACATAAAAATAGAGCGAACGCGCGAGCGGATAGCGCCCGCCCGCAATCGCGTTGATGCTCGCCGCTTCGCCATCGATCGTAATACCGCTGACGACGCCGCGGTTCTGGTCGAAATAGGAATAGCCGAACACGGCGATCGGGGTCGGCGACGAGCGGATCAACTGGATAATCGCATTGTCGTTCTCGCCCTCATCAACCCACCGGCCGTCCTCGCGTAAGGCGCCGGCGCGCGCCTTGAACTGCTCCGGATCCTGCTCTTCAAGCGCGGCGAGTGCGGGGATTTCGCGCGCGCCCGCTTCAAGCGCCAGCTCGACGAAGGCGTCGCGCGTGCCGGACGTCGGCGGCGGGCCGTGCACCTCGATCTCGATGTCCGGAAGCTGCGGATTAACGTCCGACCACAGACGGTTCGGATTGGGCTCGAAGCCGGCCGGCCCTGGCAGATCCTTGGCGATCGCGAGATAAATCTCCTCGCGCGTCAACGCCTTGACCGGGTTTGTCGGCGCAGCGGCGACGACAATGCCGTCATAGCCGATGCGGAACCCGACCGCCTCGACTCCATGCGTCCGGCAGAGGTCGGTCTCGCTGTCCTTGATCTGGCGCGAGGCGTTGGCGATGTCGATAGCGCCGGTTCCACGGCAGAATTGCTGGATGCCCCCGCCCGTGCCGGTCATCTCGACGATCGGCGAGGGCTGGTCGAACTTCACGGCGGTATGTTCAGCGACCGTGCGCGAAAACGGAAAGACTGTCGACGAGCCGACGATCCTGACCGCTTCGCGCGGCTCAGCGCAGCCCGCGACAAGCGCCGCCGCACAAACAGCGAAGAAAAAGTTCCAGCGCATATCGCGACGTTAGGGACAGCGTTTGACACAGGCATGACACTTACCACCAGAAAATGCGGCTCGTGCGAAATCCTGGCGTGTCAATCGATAGGAATAGCCCCTTGCCGCTCCAGGCTGCGCACAGCCTAAAAACAAACAGACATGAATGTTTTTTTGTTGCGCGGCGAGGCGCTGTGCGTGCAAGCTGGCCCCTAAAAAGGGAGTCAACCAAGGTGGGCCAGAGACCTTGCGGTTTTGGAGCGGCGCTCGTCGCACTCTCAACAATTCTTATAGCTGCGTGCGGCCGCAATGCGGGTGAGGCGCCGGCCGCGCGCGTGCAGTCAACGGACGAATTCGTGCAGCTGCAGGGCGCGGCGATCGACCCGAAGACGCATCCTGGCGGCCCGCTCTTCGATCAGCATTGCGCAACCTGCCACAATGGCCGCGTGCCCAAGGCGCCGGCGACGGTCTGGCTCGAAATGATGGCGCCCGATGCCGTGCTTGCCGCGATGAACGACGGGATCATGCGTCAGCAGGCGGAGAGTCTCTCACAGCCGGAAAGGCGACAGATCGCCGAATTTCTGACGCGCACCAAACTCGAATCGTATGTGCCGCCGAAAGAGCCTGCGCGCTGCGAGGGCGCCCGCGCCCGGTTCGACGGCGCGCCGCCGGCGCGCGTCGGCTGGGGTCATGACACAAGCCGCTTCGTGCCGCGCGCGGTTGCGGACCTCGCGCGCGACGACATCAAGGCGCTCAAACTGAAATGGGCCTTCGCCTATCCCAACGCCGTGCGCGCGCGCTCGCAACCTGCGATCGGCTGGGGCGCCGTCTTCGTCGGCAGTCAGGACGGCACAGTCTACGCCTTCGACCTCGAGACAGGCTGCGTGCGCTGGACGCTGCGCAAGACGGCGGAAGTCCGCACGGCAATTGTGGCCGATCCCGATACGAAGCGGCTCTATTTCGGCGATGTTCTCGGCCGGGCTTACGCCGTCGATGCGTTGACCGGGACCCTGCTCTGGAAGACCAAACTCGACGATCACGCCAATGCGACCGCAACCGCCTCGCCGGTGCTCGGCGGCGGGAGCGTGTACTTTCCCGTTTCATCCCTGGAAGTCACATCAGCCGCTGATCCGACATATGCCTGCTGCACGTTTCGCGGTTCAGTCAGCGCGCTCGATCCCGCGACCGGCGCCGTCAAATGGAAGATCTATACAATTCCTGACGCGCCGGCGCCGCACGGCAAGACAAAGGCCGGCGCCGAAATTCTGGGGCCGTCCGGCGCGCCGGTCTGGGGGTCGCCCGCCTATGACGCCAAACGCGGCCGCCTCTACTTCGGCACGGGCGAAAACTATTCATCGCCCGCCGACGGAAACTCGGACGCCCTGTTTGCTGTTGACGCGCGCAACGGAAGCATTCTCTGGCGCAGGCAGCTGACTACAGGCGACGCCTGGAATGTCGGCTGCATGATGGACAATGAGAATTGTCCGAAAGAAAATGGCCCGGACTATGATTTGTCGGCATCGCCCATTCTGGTCGATCTCGACGAAGGCAAGGACATCATCGTCGTCGGGCAGAAGTCCGGGCTCGCTTACGGGATCGATCCGCAGTCCGGCGAGATTCGTTGGGAACGCCGTTTGGGGCATGGCGGCACGCAAGGCGGCATCCATTTCGGCATGGCGGCCGAGGGCCGGACAGTGTTTGCGCCGGTCGTCGACATGGCGGACACGCGCGACGCCCGCAATTACGATGTAAAACAGCGCGGCGCAGGAGTGCACGCGATTGACGCGGCGACGGGCGACGTTCGCTGGCGGAAGTTCGCAGACCCTGCCGCCTGCGGCGGCCGGCAGTTCTGCGATCCCGGCGCGTCCGCCGCGGCCACGGCGACGGACGATGCGGTGTTCGTCGGGCATCTCGACGGCGTGATGCGCGCCTATGACAATCGCACCGGCGCTGTGCTCTGGGCTTACGACACGACGAAGTCGATCAAGACGATCACCGGCGCCGTCGCCAAGGGCGGCTCGATGAGCGGGCCAGGCGCAGCGATCGCCGGGCGGCATGTCGTGTTCAACTCCGGATACGGAATCTATTACCACATGCCGGGCAATCTGTTGCTCGTGTTCGAGGCGCCCGGCGAATGACTTTCAGTCAGCGCCGGCGGCCCAGTCGAGACAGCGGCTGAGAATATCGCGATAGACCGGGATCTCCCACGCGCCTTTCTCGACCGCGGGATAGTCGTCGATCAGCGGCGCCATGTCGTGACGGCCGCGCCGATGGCCGAGCGAAAAGAAAACGATCGCGCCGTCGCCGACCTTTTTGCGATAGAGCACTGGGTGGCGCCCCTCAGGCCAGTCGCGTTCGACAAATCCCTTGGCGGGGCCTTGCGCCTGGGCGTCCAAGAGTACGTCAAGCGGCTCGAAGACGCGCAAATAGTAAAGTTCGTCGCCGCCCTCGACGGTGAAATCCTCAAGGCCTTCCGTCAGCGGATCGTCTGAGCGCGCCACTCGGACGCGGTAAGGCGCGATCGGCGGGTGCGCCGCAAACTGGCTGCCGAGAAGCTTCAGGAAGCCTGTTGAATCTTCCGGCGCGAACCAGCGCCCGGAGTCGTTCTGTGCAAGGATGGAATTGGTGCCGTGCAAGGCGAGCCATCGGCCGCCCCGGCGGAGAAACTCTTCCATGCGGCGAACGCCGCTAACATCCGGAGCGATGTCGCAGGTGTAGGTGACCAGGAACGACGCGCTGTCGAGCGCGGTGAGATCGACATAGCTCGACGCCGCGCTGACGCGCACGTCATCTCGCACGGCCAAGGCCTTGAGCAATTCGAGGCGGGCGTAATCGAAGTCGTGATAACGCCCACCCGCGACAAGAAGGCCGCGGCAGGCGCGCCGCCATTGCGCGTCTTTGACTTGCGGCGCCGCGCCCGGAACGCTCACTGGATCGATATCGTGACAGCGTTGCCGAATGCGTCGACGCCCTGCCAGGAGTCGCCCTTCTTCTTGCCGGAAGCGAGCGTCGTGCAGCCCGACTTCCCGTCAGAGGTTTTGATGCAAAGCTCGTCGCCGCTCATCGACCATGTTCCAGAGCCGGCCGAGTCCGTCGAATAGGTGCCGTCCGCGGCGTAGGAGGCCGTGATCGTCGCGCCGCCGGGGTAGGCGTAAACGACCGCAGCGCCGATCATTGCATCCATCGTGTCATTGGCGAGCGCCGCCGAGACCCACAGCGCGGACGCCGCCGCGGCGCCGATGATCAGCTTCTTCATTGTGGCCTTCATGCATTTCCTCCTTGATGCCGGCCGCGCCGGCGGTTTCTATGGCGAACGCAACCCATACGGACGATGTCAATGCGCAGTTTCGAGGACCTTGTGATCGGCGAGACGAAGATTTCGTCGGCGCATGTGGTGGACGAGGCCGAGATGCTCGACTTTGCGCGGCGCTACGACCCGCAATGGTTCCATGTCGATCCTGATGCGGCGCGAGAGTCGATCTTCGGCGCGGTGATTGCGAGCGGCGTTTACACGACGGCCTTGTGGCGGCGCATCGATCACGAGATCAACGGCGATGTCGACTTCATTTGCGGCGTCGCCTGGGAAGACGTCCGCTGGCCCAACCCTGTGCGCGCCGGCGACGCGTTGCGGGCGACGTCCGAAGTCCTCGGCAAGCGCCCTTCGTCCGGCGATGCGGCGCGCGGCGTTGCGACCTTTCGCTACGGCCTCATCAATCAGCATGACACGGCTGTCTTCACCTGCCGAAGCATCAACCTGGTCCGCCGCCGTTCGCCTCAAGATTGACAAGAATGTCGTCGCCTTCGACGCGCAGGGCGAAAGTCCTGAGATATTTGTCCGTAATCTGACCGATGGGCTTGCCGTCGCGGAGATCGAAGCGGGCCCCGTGCAGGGGACAGAAGATGAAACATCCGCGCAATTTGCCTCCGGCAAGCGGCGAGAGCTGATGGCTGCACCGGTTCTCGACCGCATAAAGGCCGCCCCCTGAGCGGCATAACAAGACGTCCACATCCGCAAGGCGCACCGCCAAGCTTTGCCCCTCAGCGACGTCGCTCGCCGCGCCGGCGCGCAGGAAGTGTCCGGCGCCGGCGTTCACTTGCGCTGGTCGAATCGCCGCCCCACCAGCGCGGAGGCGATGTTGATCTTCTGAATGTCGATCGATCCGCCGGCGATGCCCCAGCCCCAGGCGTCGCGCAGGCGGCGCTCCATGCCGAACTCGCGCGCGTAGCCATAGGCGCCCATCAGCTGCACGGCGTCGCCCGTCACTTCGCGCGCAATCTGGTTGGCGAAACACTTCGCCGTCGAGGAATCGAGCACGCTCGGCAAGCCGCGCTCAAAATTCACGGCGACCCGGTGAATGAGCAGGCGCGCCGCCTCGACCTTCATGTGCATTTCGGCGAGGCGCATCTGCACCGCCTGGAATTCGACAATCGCCTTGCCGAACTGCTTGCGCTCCTGAACATAGGCGAGCGCGTCTTCGAGCGCGCCGGACGCTTGGCCGAGCGCCATGGTCGCATTGCCGCAGCGCTCAAGATCGAACGCTTCCATCAATTGCCGGAAGCCGCCGGCGGGAACGATGATGTTGTCTGCGGGCGCTTCGGCGCCGTCGAAATAGATGTCGCTCGACGGCACGCCGCGAAAGCCCATGAGATGCTCGCGCGGTCCGAAGGTGACGCCCGGCGTGTCCTTGTCGACATAAACTGCGCCGATGCCGCGCGCGCCCTCGTCTTCGGACATCCTGCAATAGACGACATAGCCGTCGGCATGTCCGCCGCCGGAGCACCAGCGTTTGACGCCGTCAAGAATGACCTTGTCGCCGCGGCGCACAGCCTTGGTCTTGAGGTCAGTCAACGCAGAGCCGGCGTCAGGCTCCGACATCGCAATCGCAACAATCGCATCGCCGGCGCAGACGGCGGGGATCACCCGCTTTTTCAACGCCGGCGATCCAAAATGCTCGATCGCGCGAACGGGCCCGACGCAGGATTCGAAAATCGGAAAGGCGACGGCCGAAGAGATCTTCGCGAACTCCTCAATGATCAGCAAAGCCTCGAGATTGCCGAGGCCCATGCCGCCATACTCGGCTGGAATGTTGATGCCGAGAAACCCCATGCGGGCGTAGAGCTTGACGATGTCGTGCGGCGGCGGCTCGCCCGTTTCCTCGCAAACCTTCGCTACATCGGGCAACTCGGTACGCGCGAAACTGCGCGCGGCGTCGCGAAGGCTGATCTGGTCACTGGTCAGCGCAAAGTCCATGATGGGTCGGTCCGCGTCGCTCTGGCAAAAGACTAACGGCGACAGGGCGGACTTGCCAACATAAAAAACAGACGTGATTGTTTTTTTGTAGATCGGATTCGGGGAGTGTGGCTGAGATGACGAAAGCGCTCGCGGGCATCCGCGTGCTGGACATCGGCCGCTATGTGGCCGGCCCTTACTGCGCGACACTGCTCGGCTATCTCGGGGCGGAGGTCGTGCGCGTCGAACGGCGCGAAGGCGGCGAAGACCGCTACATCGCGCCGCTCTTTACGCGCCCGGACGGCGCTCCCGGAGAAGGCGGATTGTTCATGCAGACCGCCACGGGAAAAAAGTCCGTCGCCCTTGATTTCAGCATGCCGTCTGGCCGCGCCGCGCTCTTGCGTCTTGCGGACCGAGCCGACGTCGTTGTCGCGAACCTGCCGGCGCCGGCGCTGGCGCGTCTCGGACTCGACTGGCCATCCTTTTCGCAGCGCAATCCGCGCGGCGTGCTGGTCACGCAGACGGGATTCGGGTCGCGCGGCCCCGACAAGGCGAAAGGCGGCTTTGATGGGGTCGCGCAGGCGATGTCCGGCGCGATGGTCCTGACCGGCTTTCCTGACAATCCCGTCAAAGCCGGCGCGCCCTATGTGGACTTCAGCACGGCGGTTTTCTCGGCGCTCGGCGCGCTCGCTGCGCTCATGAACCGCGAACGCACCGGAAGCGGCGACCATGTCGAGACCTCCCTGCTTGGCACGGCGCTCGCGGTCATGAATGCGCACCTTGCCGAACAATGGGTGACGCAGCGCAATCGGGCCGGGACCGGGAACCGCGTTCAGACCTCTGCGCCGTCCGACGTCTTCAAGACCAAGGACGGGCACATTCTCGCGCACACGGTGGGCGACGGCATATTCAAACGCTGGGCCGACATGGTCGGCCGCAAGGACCTTGCGGATGATCCTCGCCTTCAAGGCGATCAGGCGCGCGGCGACAGACGCGACGAACTCTGCGCGATCATGGCGGCATGGTGCAGTGCACGGACGAATGCCGAGGCGCTCGCCGCGCTCGAATCCGCCGGCGTCCCCGCGGGCCCCGTCCTCACCCAGCAACAGGCGCTCGACAACCCGCAGGCGGCGGCGATGAATGTTTTCGCCTTCGTCGACTTTCCCGGACTGCCGCGTCCGGCGCCGGTTGCGGACCTGCCGATAGACTTTGCCCGGCTCGAAGCCGGCGTCGACGGGCGCCCGCCGCTCCTTGGCGAGCACACCGAAAGCGTGCTGCGCGAGGCCGGATTCTCCGACGCGGATATCGAAAATCTCGGTCGTGACGGCGCGATCTGACTTGCCAGCTCCGGGGTCCGGAACGCGGGGGTGGGGCAAAGCTGCGGCAGGCGGCTTCCGCCGCTCCAGCTTATAAAAAAACAGACATGTCTGTTTTTATTATCATGGCGGCGTGCTACCCTGATCCTTGAGTCGGCGCCAGACGAAGGAGCGCAAAGATGACACCGGGCAGCGCAGACAGGATCAAGGCCGGCATGGCGTATGAGCGGGCCCGGAACGGCCCGCCTGAAGGGTTTCCGGCGCTGCCGCCGATCCCAAGCGCCCGCTATGTCGACCCCGCCTTTGTCGAGCTTGAACGCGAGCGCATGTGGAAGCGCGCCTGGGTCTATGCGTGCCACGATGATGAATTGCCGGAGCCCGGCAGCTTTCTCCTGTGGCGACGCCTCGGCTCCCCTATTGTCATTGCACGAACAAAAACGGGCGACGTCCGCGCCTTCTACAACACTTGCCGGCATCGCGGCGGCCCCCTCGTGAAAGAGCCGTCCGGCCGGCGCTCGCTGTTCACCTGCGGCTATCACGGCTGGAGCTACGATCTTGACGGCAATCTCGTCGGGCTCCGGGACCCGCGCGATTTCCCCGACTTCAACAAATCCTGCTACGGATTGATCAAGGTGCGATGCGAGAAATTCGGCGCCTGGCATTTCGTCAACCTCGACGCCGAAGCCGGACGGCTCACCGACGCCCTCGACCCGATCCCGGCGGAGATAGCGGAGTTCCAGCCCGAAAAGCTGCGCCTCGCCCACAAGGCGGAGTATGAGATCAAGTGCAACGTCAAGGTTCTGCTCGACGCGTTCCTTGAGACCTATCATCTGAAGTCGATTCATCAGCAGACGGTCGATCGGTTCCTCGATCACCTCGGCACGACGATCGAGCTTTGGCCGCGCGGGCATTCGCGCATGACGACGCCCAATCGCCGGCCCGAATGGAAGGACCCGGGCGTCGCGGGCCTGCCCGAAATCGAAACGGTCGGCGAGATCGCGCGCGACAACAACGTGTCGTATCACATCTATCCGAACATCGTCGTGCCGCCGGCCCCGACGGGCCTCCCGTTCATCGTGTTCTGGCCGAAGTCGGCGAACACGATGACCCTTGAATGCGTCTGGTTCTCGCCCGACTGGGGCGGCGGCCCGCTGCCTGACGTGTGGAAGACCCGCATCGCGAACTTTGAGCGCATCCTCGAAGAGGACACGCAGTTTGCGCCGCAGATTCAGGATTCGGTGGAATCGGACGGCTTCAAGGGCATTCCCCTCTCCTATCAGGAACGGCGCATCTATCATTGGCATGAGGAGCTCGACCGCCGCATCGGCGCCGACGCGGTGGCGCCGGCGGCGCGCGTCACGCCGATGCTCGCGCCCTATATCGATCATCCGCTCGGCCGTCGCGCGGCCGAGTAACGAGGAAACGCTCCACGGTGCTGGCGAACGGGATCATCGGCTGCGGCGCCTATGCGCCCCCCTCGCGCATGTCGCGGGCGGCGATGGTCGCGGCGATCGGATGGGCCCAGCCCTCGGTGAAAGCATACGGCGCCGGCGCGCGCGCCTTCGGCGCCTGGGACGAAGACCCGATCACGATGGCGGTCGAGGCGGCCCGCGCCGCGCTCGCCTTCGGCGCTGCGCCGCCGGAGCGGCTGTGCTTTGTATCGACGACGGCGCCGTTCCTCGATCGCCTCAACGCCGGCGTCGTCGCCGCTGCGCTCGATCTTCCAAATGATACCCACGCCGCCGATGCGGCCGGGTCGCAACGGGCCGCGACATCGGCGCTGATCGCGCTTGCAGAGGGCCCTAAGGGCGCAAGCCTCCTCGTCGCTGGCGAGCGACGTCCGGTGAAGTCGGCGAGCGCCCTTGAGTTCCTGAGCGGCGACGCGGGCGCTGCGCTGTTGTTAGGCCCGGATGATTGCATCGCAAGCATTCTCGGCGCGGCGAGCAATGTCGCCGATTTTGTCGATCATTTCAGGACCGCTCAATCCGGCGCCGATTATGTGCTCGAAGAGCGCTGGTTCCGCGATGTCGCCCTCGGCAAGCTCGCACCCGCCGTCATCCTGCCCTTGCTGGAGCGTTGCGGCGTTCGTCCGGCTGCGATCGATACGCTGATCGCGCCGACGCCCAATCCGGCTTTGGCGCGCAGCGTCGCCGAAGCGCTCGGCGTGCGGCGCGAGGCCTTGGCCGATTCCCTCTACCAGTCCTGCGGCCATGCAGGCGCTGCGCACCCTCTTCTCATGCTCGCCGCAGCGCTCGAAACCGCCAAGGCCGACCAGACGATCCTGCTGCTCGGTTTTGGACAGGGGTGCGACGCCATCCTGATACGGACGACGCCGCTCATCGAAACGCGGCGTCCGGACAGTTTGAGCCGTTGCGAGGCGTCGAAGACCATCGAAGACAATTACACGCGCTTTCTCGCCGCGACCGGCCGCCTTGAGATCGATTGGGGGATGCGCGCCGAACGCGACAATCGCACGGCGCAGACCGTCGCGCATAACCGCTCCCGCGACGTCTATGGGTTTGTCGGCGGCCTCTGTTCAGCCTGCCGCACGCCGCAATTCCCGAAGTCGCGCCGCTGCGTCAATCCGGAATGTCGCGCGCTTGATACGCAGACGGCGTATCGGTTCGCAGACCGCGCCGGGCGCGTGAAATCCTTCACTGAAGACTGGCTCGCCTTCACCCGCGATCCGCCGCTCTGTTACGGCAATGTGGACTTTGAGGGCGGCGGCGCCCTGTTCATGGAAATGACGGGGTTCAAGCCCGGCGCCCTCCAGGTGGGCGCGCCCGTGCGCATGCAGTTCCGGATCAAGGATTTCGACGCCGCGCGCGGCTTTCGTCGCTATTTCTGGAAAGCCGCGCCGCACAGTCCTGGAGGCGTCAATGGCTGAGGGCGTGCGCGATAAGGCGGCCGTGATCGGCATGGGCTGCAGCGTCTTCGGCGAACGCTGGGACGCCTCGCCGGAAGATCTCGTGACGGAGGCCGTCGAAGAGGCGCTCGCCGACGCCGGAATCGGGCTCGACGCCCTGGACGCCGCGTGGTTCGGCGTCTTCTACGACGAACAAAGCGTCGGCAAATCGGCCTACCCGCTGTCGCAATTTCTCCGCCTGCCCCATATTCCTGTGACGCGCGTCGAAAACCTGTGCGCGACTGGCACGGAGGCGTTGCGCGGCGCGGCCTACGCCGTCGCCGCCGGCGCCTGCGACATTGCGATCGCGGTCGGCTGCGAGAAGCTGAAGGATACTGGGTTTGCCGGACTGCCCGAACGAACCAAGGGCACGTTCGAAGATCTGTGGCAGCCCAACTTCACGCCCCCCGGCGCCTTCGCGCAGCTCGCCGCCTCCTACGCCGCCAAACACCGCGCGCCCATGCCAGACCTGAAGCGGGCGATGGCGCATGTCTCGTGGAAGAGCCACGAGAACGGCTTCTCGAATCCGAAAGCGCATTTGCGCCGCCGTCTCAGCATTGATGAGATCATCGCTGCGCCGACGGTCGCCTATCCGCTCGGAACCTATGATTGCTGCGGCGTTTCGGACGGCGCCGCCGCCGCCATCGTCGCGCGCCCGGAAATCGCGCGCAGCCTCGGCAAGCGGCCTTTCGTGTCGATCAAGGCGCTGCAGCTCGCGGCGTCCAACGGCGTCGAAATGGGGCATCAATCCTGGGACGGCGCGCATACGCCGACGACGCGGCTTGCGGCGGCGCGCGCTTATCGCGAGGCGGGGATCAGCGACCCAAACGCCGACATCAGTCTGACCGAGGTGCATGACTGCTTCTCCGTCACGGAACTCGTGCTGATGGAAGATCTTGGGTTCTCCCACGAGGGCGGCGCCATCGCGGACATTCTCGACGGACGCTATGACGCCAATGGCGCTGTTCCTTGCCAGATCGACGGCGGGCTCAAATGCTTTGGTCATCCGGTCGGCGCGTCCGGTCTCCGGATGACCTATGAAATCTATCTGCAGCTTATGGGGCGCGCCGGAACGAGACAATTGCGTGCGCCCAAATTCGGGCTCGCGCACAATCTCGGCGGCATCCCGAACCGCAACATTGCTGCGGTGTCGATTTTCGGACTGGCCGAGTGACTTTGAGGGGGTAAGCGATGGATGGCGATATGGGCGACAAGAAAATGCGCGCGGCGGCCGTCGCTGGAATCGCGGCGGATGCGGCCGGCCATACAGGCATGACCGCCGAAGATCTTGCAGCGGCGGAGACCGTCTATCGGCCCGACCTCCTTGCGGGAACGACCGCCATCATCTCGGGCGGCGGCAGCGGCATGGGGCGCGCGATGGCGTTCCTTTTTGCGCGGCTCGGCGCGCAGGTCGTGATCTGCGGGCGCCGCGAAGAGAAGCTCGCAGAGACGCAGGCGGACGTGAAACGCCTGTCGGGCAAGTCTATCGACTACGAGGCATTCACAATCCGGGACCCGGAACTTGTCGAAGCCTTCATGGACAGGATTTTCTCCCGATACGGATCGCCCTCCGTGCTGATCAACAGCGCCGGCGGCCAATTCTCGCAAGCCGCCATCGATTTCTCCCGGAAGGGATGGGAAGCCGTCATCGACACCAATCTCAACGGCACGTGGTGGATGATGCAGGAGGCCGCCAAACGCTGGCGCGCCGCGCAGACGCCGGGAAACATCATCAATATTGTCGCGCATGTCGCGCGCGGCATGCCGCAATCCGCGCATAGCTGCGCGGCGCGCGCCGGCGTAATCTATCTGTCGAAGACCGTCTCGACGGAATGGGCCGAATTCAAGATCCGGGTCAATTGCATAGCCCCCGGCGCCATCGAGACCGAAGGCGTCGCGCGCTACACGGCGGAAGCGCTGAAGGCCTTCCCGCTCGCCAATCCGATGAAGCGCTTCGGCGATGTTTGGGATATCGCCGAAACGGCGGTCTATCTCGCCGCGCCGTCTTCGAAGTTTGTCACGGGCGAAGTCATCACGGTCGACGGCGGCATGGCGCAGTACGGTTGGGTGTGGCCCTGCGGAAAGCCCGACTACTTCAAGGATTAGGAGAGGGTCATGTCGAACACGCCGCTCGCCCGCACGCCGCGCTCTTCGCTGTCCGGTCCGCCCGCCGCCGCCTGGGATACGCTCAACAAACTGACGGGCGAGCCCGCCTTTGTCGAAGCCTTCGCCGGCGCGCCCGAACTCCTCGACTTCGTGATGAACGCCTTCTACGCGAAAATATTCTTCGGCGGACGCGTCGCGAACAAATACAAGCAGCTCGTGCGTCTCTATCTTTCGCTGACGCATGGCTGCCGGACCTGCAACAAGCAGAATGTGCCGGGAAGCCTTGAAGCCGGCGTCAGCCAGGCGCAGATCGACTCGCTGTTGACTTACGAATCCGGCCCGTTCGACGCCGCCGAAAAGGCTGTGCTTCGATACGCCGAACAGATGGTTCTTACGAACCCCGACGGCGTTATGGGCAAAGCGCTCTACGCCTCGCTCCGAGAGCATTTTGACGATGCGGAGATTTGCGAGCTCGGCGTCGTCATGGCAGTGATCGGCGGCATGGCGAAGCTTTCCTTCGTGCTCGACCTTGTCGAGAAGGAAGACTATTGCGCCTTTGCGCGGCCGTCGCACTGACGTCACGGCGCGCCGTAATAGGCGCGCCAGCTCGGCAATCCTTCCGGAATGTCGGCGTCTTGCGGCGCATCATAAGCGCGCATCCTGTCGCGCCGGCCGAGCAGGCCGACATAGTCTTCCGTGTTCAGATAATAGAGAAACGACAGGAGTCGATCCGCAAAGCGCCATGCGCCGTCCTCGCGGACATAGCGGTCCTCATAGCGCATCGACGCCAGCATCGGCCTTCCCTTCCGGAAGAGCTCGGCATGCGATGACACGAGGCCGTATGCCGCATCCGGCGCGTCGTCGCCGAACCAGACGACATGGTCGTGCGTGTAGTGCGCGCCCGGCCCAAGCGCTGCGAAGCGCCCGTCGAACTGGCGCATGATCGCCGCGCGGCCGACGGCGTTCAGAACGCCGTCTTTCGAGCGAAACTGCGCGTCGCGCGCAAAACACGACTCGATGGCGGCAAGGTCGCGATTGTCGACGGCGAAGGTATAGCGCGCCGCGAGCGTCCGGATTTCCTCACGGTCTTCGAGCCGTTGCAGGCGTTGTTCGAGGTCCATCGGCGCGCCGCCTCATTTCAGAATTTCACGATCGCGCCGCCGTCGACATTGAGGCCGAGGCCGGTAATGAATTGCGCCGCGTCAGACGCAAGATAGACCGCCGCGGCTGCGCAGTCCGCAGGCTGACCGAGCCTGCCGACGGGCGCTTTGTCTGTCCAATACTGGCGGAACGCCTTGTCCTCGAAGAACGGGGCCGACAACGCCGTCACAATCGCGCCCGGCTGAAGGTAATTCGCGGTGATCCCGAACGCGCCGAGATCCACCGCCATCGACTTCGTCATGCCGGCGACGGCGTGTTTTGACGTTCCGTAAACGAAGAGATTGGGGCCGGCCATGTCTGACATGATGGAGCCGAGATTGATGATCCTTCCGTGCCCGCTCTTCTTGAGCCAGGGCGTTGCGGCGCGCGACAGCCTGAACATCGCCGTCACGTTGACGGCCATGACGCGGTCCCACAATTCATCCGTCGTCGTTTCGATCGTGCTCGGCGCGGCGACGCCGGCATTGTTGACGAGGATATCGAGACCGCCCATGCGCGCGACCGCATCGTCGACAATCTTCGCTGCGGCGATAGGCGAGGTCACGTCCTGCCACAAAAGATTTGCGTCCGGCCGATCTGCGAAAGCGCGCTTCAATCCGTCGGCGTCAAGATCGACCGCCAGAACTTCCGCGCCTTCATCGAGATAGGCGCGCGCAATCGCCTCGCCGATGCCGCTCGCCGCGCCCGTGACGACAGAACGCTTGCCTTTGAGAAGTCCTGACATCCATCGCGCTCCGCATGTCCTTGCAAAATGGAAAAGGCCAAGCCGCAGGGAGGACGCGGCCTGGCCTTCACATCAGTCCCCGCCTCGCCGGCGGGGGCCAAAGGCCTTACTGCAAGCTGAAGCCGATTTCAGCGCCGATGAAGCGCGGCTCGCCATATTGGCTGAATGTCCAAAGATTGGCGACAGGCTGCGATGAGACGCGGTAGCGCTTGTCAGTGAGATTGCGCCCAACAATGCGCAGGAACCAGGAATCTTCTCTGCCGGCGATCTCAATCGAGGCGCTGACGAGCGTCTTGGCGTTGAGCGTGGTGTCGAAATCCGGATCGACGTCCGAATAGTTGAAGATCTGTTCGTCTTCGTGCGAAACCGTCGCGCCCATGCGCAGCATTTTCTCGCCCTGGAGCGGCTTCTCGTAGCGGGCGAAGACGGCCCAGGTTTTTTCGGGCGTCCGCGTCAGCGGCCTGTCGGAGAAGTCAACGTCGATGTCGCCGTCGAAGTCGGTGTCGGCTTCAAACGACTTGAACTCCCCTTTTTGCCAAGAGAAGTTGCCGCCGAGGTTCAGGCCTTCCACCGGCGTCGTCCATTCGCTCTCAAGCTCGATGCCGTAATCCTGGACTTCCGCCGCGTTGAAGAACCGCGTTTCCTGGAAGGTGACGCCCGCGCTGTTCGTCAGGGTCGCCGCAATCTGGCGCTGCGCATCCTTGTAGTTGACGAAGAAGAAGGTCGGGTTGAACCGGAACGTATCCCCGAACCAGTCCGTCCGCAGGCCGACTTCGTAGGACAACGCGATCTCGGGACGCGTCGCGGCGACGCCGAGCGGCGTCAACGCATTGCCGGTCGTGCCGGATTGGTCATTGAACGCGCCGGACCGGAAGCCGCGAGACGCCGTAAAGTAACCGAAAACGTCATCCGTGAACTTATAGGAGATGGACCCCCTCCAGCTCGGCTCCTCGAAGGACGCGCTGCTCGTCAGCACCCCATTTGGGAAGCGGTCAAAGTCAGACGCGCCAAGAAGGCCGACCGACGCGAAAGTCAAGGTCGGATCGAATGGGGCCGTGCCAAGCGCCTGGAACGCGACCTGATTGCGGCCAATCCAGTCTTTTTCCTCCCATGTGTAGCGGAAGCCGCCGGCGATCGTCAGCCTCGACGTCAGGTCATAGGTCGCATCGGCGAATAGGGCGTAGGCGGACGCATCCTGCGCGTTGCAGAGCACTTGCGGCGTATTGTTGAAGAAGAGATCCGGCGTCCCCAGTCCGAACAGATCGAGGAACCCTAGCGTCTGCGTCACGCAGAAGGTCGTGTCGTTGGACTGGTAGAATCCGCCGGCGACAATGCTGAGGTCTTCCGTCGCATCCCAGTTCAGGCGAACCTCTTGCTGGAAGGTTTCGCGATCATCCGCGCGGTTGGCGTCGAATTGCGAAATGGGGCCCACCTCGCCGGCATAGTTGCTCGCAAGCCGCGACTTTTGTCCGCGGAAGCCGGTCACAGACGTCACGCGGACGTCGCCGAGGTCCCAATTGACGTTCAGATAGTAGCCGTTGACGTCAACGGTGTGGCCTCTGCCGAGCCCGATCTCGACCCCGATCGCGCTCTGATCGGTGATGCCGGCGTTATCAAGCGGGTCGCCGGGATCTTGCGTCCAACCGAGCAGGTTGAAGATGAACCGCGGGTCGCCGACCGGCGTCTCGTTGATCGCCGGCACGGAGTCGGAATCGTCGCGCACCAGTTCATACTGAAGGATCGCGTCGAAATTGTCGGTCGGCTGCCAGCGAAGCTTGGCCCTCAGATTGACGACTTCCGTGCCGCCGAGTCGGCGGCCGTCTCCCTGACCTGACCGTCCGTCAACGGACGATGGTGCGAATCCGGTGATGGGGCCGTAGCTCGCGCCGTTGCGGTAATAGCCTTCGGACTTTTCATAATTGCCGGCGAAGCGGAAAGCCAAGGTGTCGCCCAACGGGATATTGAGCGCGAGCTTCGTGTTGATCGTCCCGAAGGAGCCGCCGGCAAACCGGCCGTCGGCGCCGAGCACGCCGAGTTCCGGCTTCTTTGTGCGTACGTTGACGACGCCTGCGGTCGTGTTCTTGCCGAACAGCGTGCCTTGCGGGCCGCGCAATACTTCAACCGCCTCGATGTCGAACAGATCGAGGAGCTGCGTTTGAACGTGCGGCACGACGAAATCGTCCAGCGTGACGCCGACTTGCGGCTCCGAATAAACGATGATGTCCGTCTGGGCTGCGCCGCGAATAGCAAATGAGGCGGCGTTGAATCCGGTGACTTTCGACGCCGAGAAGTTGGGCACCAAAGCGGCGACGTCGCCGAGGTCGCGCGGCGCAAGCGATTCGACCGCCTTCGCACTGAGCGCCGAAACGGCGACCGGCGTTTCCTGCAAGTTCGTCTCGCGGCGCGTGGCCGTGACGATGATCTCGTCATTTGTTTGCTGCGCAGCCGCGTGATCGACCGCCAGCATGCCCGCGAGTCCCGCGGTAAGCGCGGCGACGCTGACACGACGTCCGCGCATCGCCGCCGATTTCTTGTTCCGTGTGCCTCTCAAAGCCATCTCAATTCCCTCCCGAACGCCGGCCCTCAATGGGCCAGACTACCTCGTCAAAATCCGAGCCATTCCCGCCGCGTGAACTCGAATCGCAGACAATCATGATTGTTTTTTTTATCCGTGACAATATCGCTGAATGCGGTGATTTCATTGGTGCGATGCACAAAAGTTTCTGCCCGCGTTATGACCCCGCCGCTGCGTTTTGCGACAGAAAACAATCTGCGATGATTGTTTTTCTCGCCTTGCGGCCGGTCCCATGTTAATTCTGGGGGACGGCCACGAAAGGCGCGCATGCATGACGCTCACCTTCATCGCACGTATGAAAGTGTTTCCGCACAAAATCCCTGAATTCATCGACGCCTGTGAGCGTATGGAGAAAGCGGTATCGCGCTTCGAGCCTGATGCTTACATCTACAAGTTCTATCGATTGCGCGAACCGAACGCCTTTGCCGTGATAGAATCGTTCAAAGACGAAGCGGCGGACAAGGCGCATCAAGAAGCGCCGCACTTCAAGGACATTGCGCCGGTGATGATCGCCTGTCTCGATGGCGGCTACACGCGCGAATATCTCGACCCTCTCACATAGGCCTTGACCAGCATGACCGGGAACCGACCGGACGCCGTCCTGACGCTGGGCGGCCTCCTGAAACGCGGCGCTGAGACATCCCCCTCGGCCGACGCTCTCGTCTTTCCGGACACGCGCCAATCCTATGCGGAACTTTATCGCCGCGCGCGGATCTGGGCGAAAGCGTTCATGGCGCTCGGCGTCCAGCCGCGAGACCATGTCGGTCTCTTGACGACGACCCAGCCCGAATTCGTCGAGGCCATGTTCGGCGCGGCGCTTGCGGGCGCGGCCGCTGTCCCGATCAACGCGCGCTACGCGCCGCCCGAACTTGCCTATCTGATTGAAAATGCGGACATCAAGGTTCTCGTCACAACAGACAAGGTGGCGGAGGCCGTCGATTTTGTGGCGCGCCTCAATGCGGCGTTCCCGGACATCGCCTCAAATCAAGAGCCGATTGCGCTGAAGGTTGCGGCCGCGCCGAAATTGAATGCCGCCATCCTGATCGGCGACGGCTCGCCGGCGGGATTTCTCCGGGAAGTACGCATTTCCGCGCTTGCGGACAAAATCGCAGACGCCGAACTTGATCGTCGCGAAACTGGCGTTCTGCCTTCCGATCTCGGGCTCGTTCTCTACACGTCAGGAACGACGTCCAATCCGAAAGGCTGCATGATCCCGCACAGCGCGATCGTGTCGAACAGCCGCGCTCTCGGACGCGATCGCTACGCGCTGACTGAGAACGATCGCTTCTGGTCGCCTTTGCCGATCTACCACATCGCCGGAATTTTGCCGCTGGTCGCGATCTTCGATGTCGGCGGCGCCTATCTCACGATCCCGCATTTTGAAGCGGGCATGGCGCTCCGCATGCTGGAGACAGAGCGCGCGACGGCGGCCTATCCCTCTTTCGTCACGATCATGCAGGACCTCATCAATCACCCGGCCTTTCCGAATACGGATCTGTCCCGGCTGCGCGTGATGAACTCCAATCTCGGCGTGCAGCCTTCGTCGATCCGCGATGCGATCCTGAAAGCGATGCCGCATGCGATCCAGGTCGGCACCTATGGCCTCACCGAAGCCTCAGGCACCGTGACGACCAGCCGCCTGACTGACGACGAGAAAACGCGCACAAGCCGCCTCGGCGTGCCGCTGGCGGGCTGGGAGCTGCAAATTCTCGATCCTGAGTCAGGCGCGCTCTGCGGCGTGGATGTGCAAGGCGAAATCTGCATCCGCGGCCCGGGCATGCTCGTCGGCTACTACAAGGACCCGGCGAAAACCGCGGAGTCAATTGACTCTGACGGGTGGCTTCATACGGGGGACATCGGCTCGCTCGACGCCGCCGGTCAGATCATGTTCCACGGCCGCGTGAAAGACATGCTGAAAGTCGGGGGCGAAAACGTCGCCGCCGCGGAAATCGAGCAGGTCCTCAACACGCATCCCGCCGTGGAGCTTGCGCAGGTCGTCGGCGCGCCGGACGCGCGCTATGAAGAAGTCGCCGCCGCCTTCGTAAAGCTGAAGCCCGGCGCATCGGCGACGGAAGAAGAGCTGATTGCCCATTGCGTCGGCAAGCTCGCGCGTTTCAAACTGCCTCGTTACGTGCGCTTCGTCGACGGATGGCCGATGTCGACGAGCAAGATTCAGAAGTTCAAGCTGAAGGCGCGCATCGCGGCCGAACTCGCCGCGCGTTCAAACAGCGCCGCATAGGAGCCGCCCGTGAAAGCCTTCGTCGCCACGCTCGTCGTCAAACCGGAAAAGCGCGCAGAATTTGAGCGCCTGCAGACGGAACTGCGGGACCTCACGCACCGCCACGAACCGGAAACGCCGGTCTATGAGCTGTGGCGCTCAAAAGACGATCCGAACACCTATGTCTGCGTCGCCTCCTTCACGAGCGAGGCGGCGTTCGATTTTCATATGCACACGGAGTTTCATGACCGGCTTGTGCCCGGCATCCTCGGCTGCCTTGCCCGGGACATGGATCTCAAATTCTTCGATATTATCGGGCCGGCGCTCCCTTCGGCCTGAAACGCCTCCGGCAGCAGGAGTACAGGCCATGTCGAGACTCGCCGGCAAACACGCGATCGTTCTCGGCGCCGCTGGACACGGCAATATGGGCCAGGTGATCGCGCGCCGTTTTCTCGCGGAGGGCGCGCGCGTCCTCGTCGCCGGGCGCAAGGCGGAAGGGCTGAACGCGTTCGCTGCGGAGACGGGCGCTGCCTGGGCGCTTTGCGACATCACCGTCCGCGCCGAGGTTGAGGCGCTGATCGCGGAGGCGGCGGCGAGGCTCGGCGGCGTCGATATCGCCGTCAACGCGACCGGCTGGGGGCTCGTCAAACGATTCGATCAGACGACGGAGGAAGAGCTCGATCGCGTGCTCGCGCTGCAGATCAAGGGCCCGTTTTTCTTTCTTCAGGCGCTGGCGCCGGCGATGAAAGACAGGGGCGGCTCGATTATCCAGATCTCATCGGCGACAGCGACTGTCATGCTGAACCATCACGCCGCCTATATGTGCTCCAAGGCGGGCGCAGACCACTTGATCCGCTGTTTCGCTTACGAGCATGGCCGTTTCGGCATCCGCGCCAATTCGATCTCGCCCGGCTTCACCAAGACGCCCATGACGGAAGTCGCGGCGAACACGCCCGGCATGGAAGAGGCTTTCGCGCGCGAATATCCGCTGGGCCGCGTCGGCACTTCGGAGGATATCGCGGAAGCGGCGGTCTTTCTCGCATCCGACGGATGCTTCATGACCGGCCAGAATCTGCAGGTGAATGGCGGCCTCACTTTGCGGCGCAATCCGACACAGGCGGAAATCAACGCCTCCGTCGCGGCCGCGCAAGCCAAGGCCTGACGCGCGGCGCAGGATCAGAGGCGTCTTAGCGGCGCGTCACCCGCCCATCCTTCGGATTTTCTCTGGACGAACGCGTAGAATTTCGCCAGGGCGTCGGTCGGCTCGTACAACTCGAGCATCACGCCGCAAACCGCGCGCGCATCGGCCATGAGGAAGCGCACGCCCGTCTCCGTTGTCGCGTCCAGAGCGATTGCAAACCCCCGCTCGGAGACGGCGCGCGCCGCTCTGTCTAGGTCGTCGACAAAGACTGCGGCGTGGTGGACGCCTTCCGTCGCTGCATCGTACATATCTCGCACCGGAGACGGACGATCGTCATGCTGATGAATGAGTTCGAGCATGATGTCGCCGAACTGGCCGTAAGCCGAACTGTGATCGAAGGCGGCGGGCGCGCCGCGGTAGAGGCAGGACGCGAGCTTGACATGCTCGAGGAGATAAAACGGCCCTGCGCCCTTCTTCGCCCATGCTGAAGCTGCGGCGCTGATGTCTGGCGCATGCAGCGCGACCTGAACGACGGCGCCGAACCCGAGCGCTTCAACTGCAGCGCTCGTTACTGCGACGGCGGCGGCGCTCATCCGGCGAGCGAATTGGCGTCGCGAAGAGGGTCTCTGCCGTCCCAGTTTTCGGACGCCTGCCGGATGCGGTCGAAGTAGTTTCGGATGAACGGCAGATCTTCGAGGACTTCGACCATGCCGTTCATCGTCGCAGACGCGTCGACATAGCAAAATCGCAACGGGCCGAATTCGCCGCTCGCCGCGACCGGACAACCGAGCGCCTCATAGCGCGCGACTTCCGCGTCGTAATTCTCGACGATGACCGCGACGTGATGGAAGCCCTCTTTCCCTTTCGGAATAAGGTCCCGGTAGCACGAGGGCGAATCGCAATGCTGCTCAATGAGTTCGACATGAAGGTCGCCGGCCTGCGCGAGCGCGGCGGAAAAATCGACCTTGCCCGGCCGGCCGCGATACAGCGGATTGCCGACCTGCGGACTCTTCAGTACAAAGAACGGACCGACGCCGAATGTCTTGGTCCAGCGCCGCGCCGCTTCCTCGATGTCATTCACGACATAGGCGATCTGCACGATCTTGTGGTTCGTCGCCGGCTGCACGAACATTATCGGCCCCTTTTCAGAGCTGGGCAGGCGCTTCGACCGCTTGCTTGAACGCTTTCAGGAAGTCTGCGCCGAGCGCGCCGTCGATCGCGCGATGATCGCAGGACAGCGTGACTTCGACCATGCTGACAAAGCCCTTCGCCGCCTCGGCCGCGACGCGCCGCGACGCGCCGACGGAAAGGATTGCGCCCATGGGCGGGTTGATGATGGCGTCGAAGTTCTTCACGCCATACATGCCGAGATTGGAGAGGCTGAACGTGCCGTCGCGCAAATCGTCCTGCGTCAGCTTCTCGCCCCGCGCCCGTTCGACGAGGTCGCGTAGCTCGCCGGCGAGGACGGCAGCCGTTTTTTCGTCCGTATGCCGAAGGACGGGCGCGACGAGCCCGCCCGGCACTGATATGGCGACCGCAATGTCCGCGTGCCGGAAGCGGCGGATTTCGTCCCCGACAAAGTGAATGTTGACGTCCGGCGCGGCGCGCAAAGCGACGGCGCACGCTCTGACGAGATATGCCGTCATGGAGGGCGCAGCATCGCCTTGAGCCGCGCGCAGTTCGTTCAAGGCGCCGATATCGACTTCTGAGCGCAGGAATATGTGCGGGATGTCGCGCGCCGCTTCGCTCATCCGCTTGGCGATCGTCTTCCGCATGGCGGAGAGCTTCACGGTCTCGAAGGGATTGCCGGCCTTTCGCGCGCCGCCGAACAGGCCCTGAGCTTTCGCGGCCTGCTCCACATCTTGCAGCGTGATGCGGCCGCCGGGACCTGCGCCGGTTACGGACGAAAGATCGACATTGAGCGTGCGGACAAGTTCAAGCGCTTTGGGCGAAATCGAGACGCCCTCAGGTAAGGGCGCGGGTTCGGCGCGCGTCGCTGTTAATGGCGCAACGGCTGGCGCGTTGGTCGCGTTTCCGAAGCCGGCGTCCGCTTCCTTGTAGGCGGCGACAAACGCCTCAATCTCCTGCTCGGCGACATCGGCGTCTGCGAAGACCGCCAGCAATTGGCCGACGCGGTAGGTTTCGCCCTCCTTCGCCCAAAGGCGCCGCAGCACGGCGGCGTATTCGAGCTCGACATCGTTGGCGATCTTGTCGGTCTCGATCACGGCGATGAGTTCGCCCTCGCGGACGGCGTCGCCGACTTTCGCGCGCCACTCGCGGACGACGCCTTCTTCCATCTCGATGCCCCATTTCGGCATCGTGAAGGCGCGGATTTTGCGGCTTGGAGCGCTCATGTGTAGGCGATCGCGCGACGCGCCGCGGCCTCGATCTGGACAGGCCCCGGCACGTAAGCGCGCTCCAGCTCCTTTGCGAAGGGAGTCGGCGTATGCGGCGCCGTTACTTGCTGCACCGGCGCCTTCAGCGATGAAAACGCGTGTGTCGCAACAAAGCCCGCAATATCCGCAGCGACGGAACAGCGCGGCGGGCACTCATCGACAACGACGACGCGACCGGTCTTTTCAACGCTGTCGAGGATCGCCGTCTCATCCAGCGGACTCGTTGTGCGCAGATCGAGGTGATCGACGCCGAAGCCGCTTTCTTTCAGCGCCGCGACGGCTTTCTCTGCGAAAACCGTCATGCGGCCCATCGTGATAATGGTGACATCGTCCCCGATGCTCAGAAGCTGCGCCTTGCCGAAAGGAACAAGGTAGTCTCCCTCCGGCACGTCGCCTTTGCGCCCATACATCGCCTTGTGTTCGAAAAAGACGACCGGATCGTCGCCGCGCAGCGCCGTCGTCAACAGGCCCTTGGCGTCGGCCGGGGTCGCCGGCAAGGCGACAATGATCCCGGGGATCGACGTCGCCACCTGATACATGGTCTGGCTGTGCTGCGCGCCCATATTCATGCCGGCGCCATAAGGCGCGCGGATGACCACAGGGCATTTCGCCTTGCCGCCGGACATATACCGGAACTTCGCCGCCTGGTTCATGATCTGATCGAGAGCAAGCCCCAGAAAATCCGCGAACATGATCTCGGCGACGCCGCGTTTGCCGGCGAGCGATGCGCCGACAGCGAGACCGACGATCGCATTCTCGGAAATCGGCGTGTCGATAACGCGATGCTCGCCGAACTTAGGCAGCAATCCCGCGGTGACGCCGAATATGCCGCCGGAGGCTTCGCGCTCGCCCGACGTGCCGCCTGCGCCGCCGGAGACGTCCTCGCCGCAGACAAAAATGTTCGGGTCGCGCGCCATTTCGCGATGGAGTGCGTCGTTGAGGGCTTCGCGATAGGTCATGATCGGCATGTCGGGCCCCTATTGCGCGGCGCTTGCGTAAACGTCCGTGAAGATTTCGCCGGCCGCAGGCGGCGGCGCGGCGCGCGCGGCGGCGACCGCCTCGTCAATCAGGGTAAGGACTTCCGCGTCGATCGCGTCGAGGCGGGCGGCGTTCAGCCGCTTGTCTTGCGTCGCCCGATTGCGGAAAATCTTGATGCAGTCGCGCTCTTCGCGATGGCGCTTGACCTCGTCTTTGGCGCGATACTTCTGCGGATCGCCTTCAAAATGCCCGAAGAAGCGGGTCGTTGCGAACTCGACCGCACACGGCCCTTTGCCGGCCCGCGCATGATCGATAAGGTCGGACATCGCATCATAGACGGCGAAATAATCGCAGCCGTCAGCCTTGGCGGCTTTCATGCCGAATGCCGCGGAGCGCCCGGCAATGTCCTTGGACCCGACGGCGTAATCGGCGCCCGTATGCTCCGAATAGCCGTTGTTTTCGAAGACAAAGATGCAGGGCAGGCGGAGCACGACGGCCATGTTCATGGCCTCGAAAACTGCGCCCTGATTGGCTGAGCCGTCGCCGCCGAAGGAGATCGATACGCGCCCCTTGCCATCGAGCTTCGTCGCCAGAGCCGCGCCCACGGCGATCGGGCCGCCGGCGCCGACAATGCCGTTCGCGCCGAGCATGCCCTTGTCAAAATCGGCGATATGCATCGAGCCGCCTTTGCCTTTGCCAAGGCCGGTCGCGCGCCCGTAAATCTCCGCCATCATGCCTTTGACATCGCAGCCCTTGGCGATGCAATGGCCGTGGCCCCGATGCGTCGAAACGATGAGATCATCCTTATCGAGATGATCACACACGCCGACCGCGACCGCTTCCTGACCGCTGTAAAGATGCGTGAAGCCGGCGATCTCGCCCGTCATGATCTCCGTGTGCAGGCGCTCTTCGAACTCCCGAATCGTCTTCATGCGCCGATAGGCGCGCAGAAGCTGGTCGTCGCTCAGTTGGACGGTCATGGCTTGGCTCCCCGGCCGCGGCGCTTGGGCTCTTCGAGAAAATCGTCGAGCGTCTTGTGGAAGTGACGGATGCGCAGCTCCTGATCGCCGAGCCAAAGGCCCGGAAACCCGGCGCTTCGCATGCCCTTCTGCACGAACGGCAAATTGTAGGCGTCCTGATTGACGACGAGGCCGAAAGAATTCTCGCCGGGCCGGAGCTTTCGGCATTCCGGGCGGCGATAGGCGTCGTGATCGAAATCCGCGCCCGGAAGCTCGAACATCCAGTAATCGAAGAACATCTTGTTGGGGTCGTCAGGGTGCGGCCGCTGGCGGAACATCATGAGATCGTCCGCGTGCACGTTCATGGTCACGTTCGGGAAGATCATGTAATGATAATCATCTGTAAGCTGATCATCATTGAGGCGGGAATAGTCCTTGCCCTGCGCTGCGCCGTGCGCGCGCTTGTGCTTTTGCACCGCCTCGCGGATGTCATGAACCGACCCTTCGTATTCCGCCGGGTCCATGCCCGCGCCGCGCATCACGGCCTTGATCGGCGGCGGTATCTCTGAAGGCGAGACGACGCGCGGGCTCAATACCCCAAACGCGATCAGATACCGGCTGTGTCGATCGTAACAGTCGATCTGAATGTCGAGATCGTCGAGGTAATAGAGAAGCTGAGGGTGAATGCCCTGGACGTGATAGCTTTCGTTGAAGGCGTCGACTGAGGCCTTCCAGTTGCAGTCCCATTCGGCGGTCATCCACGCTGTCGGGACCATGCGCTCGAAGCGGTAGGGATCAAGATGCTCGGGGATGATTCCGAGATAGTCCCTGAGCGGACCGGCCGATGGGTCGAGACTGTACCAGACGAACGAACCCCAGACGTCGCAAGGAAGAGACGAAAGCCCCCCGCATGGCGGGGCGCCCTGCGGGAAGGTCTCAAGGTCGGGGATGTCGGAAAACCGTCCGTCTACGCCATAGTCCCAGGCGTGATACCGGCACCGAAAGGACTGCGCGCCGGCGATCGGCTTCTCGACGGCGTGAACCAGACGGTTGCCGCGATGGAGGCAGACATTGTGAAAGGCGCGCACCGAACGGTCGCGCTGGCGCACGATCAGGATCGACTCCCGGCCGATTTCCGTGACGATGTGATCGCCTGGATTCGGGATGTCGTCTTCGCGGCAGCCGAGCAGCCAGACCTTCGACCACATCCGGTCCCATTCACGCGCCGCATAATCATGCGACGTGTAGCGCTCCGCCGGAATGATGGAGACGCCAAGATCGGGTTTTTCCGCCGCCTCGACCGGCGTGCCGTCCGCGCCGCGGCGCTCCTTCGTCCGCTTGATCGTCTGTTTTCGCCGGACCCGCATGGGCGTCAAAACTGTACGCGCTTGGTGTAGCCGCCATCGACGACGAGATTGGCGCCGGTGACCCAGCTCGCCGCCGGACTGGAGAGAAACACGACGCAGCGCGCCACCTCGTCCGGCGTACCGAGCCGGCCGAGCGCATGGGTCTTCTCGGTGCGCTCGTAGAATTTCTCATTCGAGATCTTGATCATGTCCCAGGCGCCGCCGTCGAAATAGATCGGCCCCGGAGACACCGTATTGACGCGCACGCCCTTGTCGCCATGCGCTTGGCTGAGCTGCTTGGCGTAGGTGATGAGCGCGGCCTTCATCGCGTTATAAGCTTGCGGGACCATGAAGGTTTCGACCGCGGCCGTCGTGCTGATCATGGTGACAGCGCCGCCGCCGCGCTTTTCGAACAAGGGCAACACCGCCTCGACGCCGCGCACGGCGCCGAGCACGTCGATCTCGAAATTCTTCCACCAGTTCTTTTCGCTGTCCGCGCCGCCGCCGGCGGACACATTGGGAATGAAGACGTCGACGCCGCCGAGCTGTTCGGCCATGGCGGCGATCCACGCCTCATACTCGTCCTTGTTCTTGATATTGCAGGCGGCGCCGACAATGCGGCCGTCGGCGAGGAGCGCAATCTCCTTCACCGCGCGCCAGACGCTCTCTTCCGTGCGCGAGCAGATGGCGACATTGGCGCCTTCCTCGGCGAAGAGTTCGGCCACGCGCCGGCCGATGCCCTGGGTTGCGCCGGTGATAAGGACATTCTTGTCGCGAAGCCCGAGATCCATTGGCTTTTCCTTGGCGCGGGGACTGCCGCTTTAGGGCTCTGCGCACGCCCAATTAAAGACAATCATGTCTGTTTTTTTCTTGGCGTCAAGCGAGGCCCGCCGCCCCTACCCGGCAGGACGCGCAATTAGCCCATTGTCGATAACAAGTTCGGCGCCCGTGACAAAGCGCGACTCGTCGCTCGCAAGGTAGAGAACGAGGCTTGCGACATCGCGCGGCGACCCGAGCGCGCCGGGCGGCAGAACGCCGCCTTCGGGCACCGCCTGCGGCGCGCCGGCGCGTCCTTGCGCGAACTGCACCATGGGCGTTTCGATTGCGCCCGCATGCACGGAGTTGCAGCGGATCGGATAGCCCTGCGCCTGGCAATGCGCCGCAATGGACTTGGTCATCGACCGCACAGCGCCCTTGGCCGCCGAGTAGGCGAAAAAGATCGGGTATCCGACATGCGATGCCGTCGACGACATGTTGATGATCGAGGCGGCCTTGCTCTTTTTCAGGCGCGGAATGGCGTGTTTGCAGCCGAGAAACACGCCCTCAGACATGATCCGGTTGGCGAAACGAAACTCTTCGAGCGTGCAATCTTCAGGGGAAGACAAAACGACGACGCCGGCATTGTTGACGAGAATGTCGAGGCCGCCATGCAGCTTATCGACTTCGGACAACACCCTTTTCCAGTCGTCTTCGTCGGCCGCGTCGTGCTTCAGAAATGTCGCGCCATGGCCGACGGCTTCGGCAGCGGCTCTGCCCTTTTCGACATTGATATCCGTCAAGACGACCCGGGCGCCTTCGTCCGCCAGGAGTTTGCCGTCCTCGAGCCCGAGGCCGGATGCGCCGCCCGTGATGAGTGCAATTTTTCCGCTCACGCGCCCCATAGCTGTCTCCACGTCCTTTCCATCCCAATGGCAGCGCTTCGCTGCGTCGCAACATCAAACGCGTGCGTTTGGCCGAGAAATATCCTAAATTCCAATCAACAGTGAATGTTTTTTCAGGCGGCAAAAATGATCCAACGAACAAGGCGTTCGACGCCTGCTCCCGCCTCGCGGCAGCCCGTCCGCAAACCAACGGCCGAGATCGGACGCCAGGCGCAGAAGAGCGCCTCGACGCGCAAGCAGATCGTAGAGGCTTGCCTCGAGTGCCTGATCAAACAGGGCTACGCGCAAACGACGACGCCGCGCATCGCCGAAGTGGCCGGGCTTTCGCGCGGCGCGATGATGCATCACTTCGCCAACCGGCTGACCGTCATACAGGCGGCGATCGAATATCTCCACGCCAAGCGGCTGCGCGCCTTTCGGCGCGCCGTCTCGACCTTGCCGGAAGACAAGCCGCATCTGCACGATGCGCTTGTCGCGTATTGGCGTCAGGTCACGCACCCGCTTTTTGTGGCGTTCCACGAACTCGCCGTCGCGTCGCGGACGGACGCGGACCTTGAACGCATCCTCAAGCCCGCCAAGGACGCCTTCTATCAGGAGTGGTACCGTCTCGCCGTCGATCTTTTTCCTGAATGGCAGAGCGATAGAGCCAATTTCGACCTCGCCTTGAACCTCGTGCAGGCGACGCTCGAAGGCATGGCGCTGAGCCGGATCTCCGCCACGGTCGATGAAGAAGCCGAAGCGCGGCTCATCGCCTATCTCGAAGTCTGCCTGCGCGCGCTGATGCCTGCCGAGATGCAAAAGGCGAAGCGGTATTCCCCGCGCCCGCCGATCGCCGTCGCGAGGTAAGCACCTGATGCCGGAATTGATCCTGCACCACTTTGACATTTCGCCGTTTGCGGAGAAAATCCGCAAGGTTTTCGGCGTGAAGAAGGCGCCGTGGCGCTCAGTTCTGATCCCCGCGACATTGCCCAAGCCGGACCTTTTCGCGCTGACCGGCGGATACCGGAAAACGCCCGTGCTGCAGATCGGCGCCGACATCTATTGCGACACGCGCCTGATTGCGCGCGTGATCGATCGCCTTTTGCCGGATCCGCCGCTCTTCGCATCGGGCCCGCTGGTCGCATCGGGTTTGCAGGATTGGAGCGACGCTGCGTTCTTTCCTCCGGGCGCGGCGCTCTCCCTCTATGAGAACGCGGCGCACATTCCGGAAGCCTTGCGCAAAGACAGGGAGGACTATTTCGACTTTCTGGACTTCAAACGCTTCGAGGTCGATGCGCCGCATTTTCGAAGCCAGCTCCGCGCCATCGCGCGTCTCATAGACGATCAGCTTGCGGATGGTCGCGCCTTCCTGCATGGCGTAGCGCCGGAATGGTCCGATGTCGGCGCCTATTTCAATATCTGGATGGCGCGCGCGAACATACCGAGCGCTGCGGCGCTGTTCCGCGACTTTACAAACCTCGCCGCCTGGCGCGCGCGCATGGACGCCTTCGGACAGGGCGGCCGCATCGAAATGTCCGCTGACGAAGCGATCGCGGTCGCGCGCGCTGCAAGTCCGAATACCGTCGCAGTGTCGGATGCCGTTGATCCAAGCGGCGTGCGGCATGGCGAGGACGTCATCGTCACGCCGGCCGATCATGGAAAGGTTCCCGTTGCGGGCGCACTGCTTTGCGCCAATGACGACGAGATCGTCATCGCGAGGCGCGACGCCCGCGCCGGCGACGTCGCCGTGCATTTTCCAAGGCTTGGATTCCGGCTCGAACGCGCACCCTGAGGCGGTCCAAAAACAAACAAGCACGATTGTTTGTTTTGAGGTTTCCGTGTTAGCGTCTCGAGGGCCGCAGGCATGGCGGCGAAGGTTGGGAGGATGCAATGGCTGACGGCTTCAAAGCGGCATGGCCCATGGATCTTGGAGCGCCCCCGTCCTCGCTGGAGGCAAAGCGCGCGCGGCCAGATCTCGGCGTCAAAGTGCCCGATCCTTCACGCTATTATTCGCGCGAGTTCATGCAGCTTGAATGGTCGCGCCTGTGGCCGCGCGTATGGCTGCTCGCGGGCGTCACGTCCGACATCAAGGAAGACGGCGATTTTTTCGTCTTCGCCCATGGCCATGAGGAATTCATCATTTCGCGCCAGGCCGACGGCGGGATCAAAGCGTTCTATAACGCCTGCCCGCATCGCGGCAATCGCGTCTGTCTGACCGAACGCGGCGCCGTCGAGAAATTCACCTGCCCGTTCCATGGCTGGCAGTTCAAGGCGAACGGCGCGCTCGCGAAAATCACCGACGAAGAGACATTCGACGCCGCGCTTGTGCGTCACCGTCCGGGCCTCTCGGAAGTCCGCTGCGATCACATTGGCGGGCTGATTTTCGTCAACATGGACGGCGCCGCGCCCCCGCTGCGCGACTGGATCGGCCTGCCGCCTGGCTATATCGAGAACTACGAGATCGACAAGATGAACGTCGTCCGCCATGTCCGCAGCGAGTGGCTCGCGAACTGGAAGACGGGCGTCGACGCCTTCTACGAGACCTATCACCTGCCGCATATCCATCCCCAGACGCAGGGCGTGATGGAGGATTTCAGCCAGGTCGATCTTTACCCAAACGGCTTCAGCCGCATGATCGTGCCGATCGGCGTCAAGTCGCATCGCGTGAGCGATCAGGCGTCGATCGATCCCTATCAGAAATTCATGCTGGCGGAGGCGGGCCTCGACCCGCAATCCTTCGCGGGTTCGGCGAAGGATGTGCGCCCGGCGATCCAGAAGGCCAAGCGCGAACGCGCCAAGCGCTTCGGGCTTGACCATTATGATCGGCTGACGGACGGTCAGCTGACGGACAGCTGGGCGACCGGACTATTCCCCAATGTCCAGATCGGGATGCACCCGGAAGGCGCCTTTGTCATGCGCTTCACGCCGCACCCGACGGATCCGGAGCGGTTTTTCTACGACAACATGACCATGGTCCGCCACGTCAACGCGCCCGGATATTCCGTGCCGGGATGGATGGGCCTGCCCGAAGGCACGGACTGCACTGGCGCTGTTCGTCCGGAAACAGAGCATGTGCCGGCGGGCGTCAAACCTGATCTCGGCGAGGTTCTCGACCAGGACGTCGAACTCGTCGCCGCCGTGCAGCGCGGCGTCAAGTCCCGCGGGTTCAAGGGGCCGCTCTGGTGCCAGCAGGAAGACCGGTTGCGCCATTTCCATAATGAGCTCGACCGATACCTCTCCTGAGGTTTGCGAGCGTCCGCCGTGATTTTCGTGAGTGTGCAGCGGCCCCCGAATCCGCGACACTGGCTCCATGGACCGCCCCTACCATCATGGCGACTTGCGCGCCGCGCTCCTTCGGCTCGCGGAGGCGCAGATTGCGCTCGAGGGCGTCGAGACATTGAGCGTCCGTGCGCTTGCGCGTGAAGCCGGCGTCGCGCATCGGGCCGCCTATCAGCATTTTCCGGACAAGGACGCGCTGATCGCCGCGGCGCTCGCCGAAGCCTATGGCCGCCTCGAAGCGCGGATCGCCAAAGCGACGGGTGCGGCGAAAACACCGGACAGCGCGCTCGCCCGTGTCGCCGCCGCCTATGCCGACTTCGCTTTTGACGAGCCGAACATGTTCCTCGCCATGAACGGGCCGCGCGTCAATGTCGGCGGCGCGCACACGGCGCTGGAAGCCGCGATCGCCGCGTGCTGGCGCCATGTGGCGGGCCCTATCGGACGCGGCGTCGACAGCGGCCTCTTCACGCTGAAAGACAAGCGCGCCGCCGCCGCGCTTTTCTGGTGCGGCCTCTCAGGCGTACTCGCCCAGGCGGCGCAAGGACGGCTGAAGCTCAAAGCTGCAGAACGCAGCGCTTTCATCGCGACAATCGCCGAGCGCCTGATTGCCGGGCTCAAAGCTTGAGTTCCGCCGGCTGCGTGCGGGGCTTGCCTCTGCGCCGTCGCCCGAAGTATCCATTGGATAAATTGGATACGGAGCGTCTTATGCTGACCCGCCTCGCCGCCTATATGGACACCGCCGGCGCCAAAGCGCGCATCGAGGCGTTCCGCACGGGATGGCCCTCGACGACACGGGCCGACATCGCCTTTCACGACACGGGCCTCACGCAATACCGCTATCGCGCGCGCGGCGCAGGGCCGGTCATCGTTTTCGCCGCGGACCCGCCGGTGACGCTCGAAATGTATGACCGGCTGATCGAGGTCTTCGCTGAACGCTTCCGCGTCATCGTCGTCGAGCTCCCCGCCATGGGCTTTTCGGCGGCGCGCCCCGCTTACGGCTTTTCCTTCCGTCAGTCGTCGGACGATCTCATCAAGTTTCTGGGGGCCGTCGCGGGCAAGGGCGCTATTCTCGCCTTTTCCTGCGCCGCCGGCATGGCCGCCGTCGACATCGCCGCGCGCCGGCCGGACCTCGTTGCGCGCCTTGCCCTCATCCAGACGACCGACTGGGAAGGCTTTCAGGCCTGGCGTAAGGCGCGCGACCCTAAAAACATTCTCGGCAAGCCGTTTCTGGGGCAGATGGCGATGAAAAAGCTCGGCCCCTCAAGGTCGCCCGCCTGGTTCAGGCTCGCCGTAGGCCGCCGGGAGATGATCGAGCCCTTCTGTCAGTGTGCGGCGGAAACGCTTGAAAAAGGCGCGGGCTGGAACCTTGCGAGCGCCTATCAGCGCTATCTGGCGCCGGGCCCCTCGCCGCTTGGCAAGCCCGAACAGCCGATCCTCGTGCTCTGGGGCAAGGCGGACAAGAGCCACGGGCCGGACGCGCCTGTCCGCGCAAAAAACCTCGGCGCGCAGGTGCGCGTCGTAGAGCTCGACGGCGTCGGCCATTTCGGCGATCTTGAGGATGTCGATCAGGCGTATCGCCTGATCGCCGATTTCGTGGGCGGATGACGTCAATCCGCGAACCACGCCGCGTGAAAGCCGAAGGGCACGCGCTGCGGCAGGGCGATGCGCGCGACCGGGCCTTTTGACAGCGCCTTGGCGTCGAAGACGACGAAGTCGGAGCCGCCGCGCGGGCCGTCATAAACGATGGCCATGACATAGCCGTCATCCTCGCCGGCGCCGGCGCCCGCAAACACCGATTCGCTCGGGTTTCGGCCGGCGCCGAGTTCGGCGACATCCGCCGAGCCCTTTTCAAGGTCGAATTTGACGATGCGCGTGCCGACGGCAAATCCGTGGGCGTCGTTTTCATGGGTCGTCACGGCATAGCCGTAGCGATGCGGCAAGCCCGCTCTCGCGTCCGCGACGCGCGGGAACTCGACCGCACGGTCGTCGAGATCTTCGCCCTTGGCTTTGCCCGTTTTGAGATCGAGGCGGTAGCGGTGGAGCCGCGCGGGGTGATTGAAGCCTTTGATCCAGAGCTTTTCGTAGCGCGCGACGTCGAGCACGACCGTGTCGCCCTCGTCATAGGCGTTGAGCGGGTGAAACACATAGCAGGATGGAATATCGAACCAGACGACGGCGTCCGCCGAACCCTCGCGCGGCATGACGCCGAGGCGCGCGGGATACTCGTCGCTCCAGTTGAACGGCATGCCGCCCGCCATGGCGATCCCCATGTCGAACACCATGGGCAAGTCCATGAAAATGACATGCCGCCGCGAGACGCCGAAATCATGCATCATCACGGGACCCTTGACCGGAATCTCCGTTGACTGAACAAGCGCGCCGGTGCGGTCGAAGCGGTGATAGACGCAATAGGGCGGAAGGAACCCGTAGCCGAAAGCGAGCATTTCGCCGGTCTCGGGGCAGATTTTCGGATGCGCGGTCAGCGCGGTCTTGAGCTTGCCGCCGAAATCGAGCGGACCGACGGTCGAAAGATCGCCGCGGAACTCATAAGGAAAATGCGCCTCTTCAAGCGCGAGGAAGCGACCGGCATGCCGCACGATATTGGTGTTGGCGGTCGAGGCTGTCTTGTCCATGACCTCCTCCATCATCGACAACGTTTTCTTGCGGCGCGTCGTTTCGATATAGCGATTGCGGTACCACTTGGCCTTGCCCGCTTCGATGCGCACGCCATGGAGCATGCCGTCGCCGAGGAACCAGTGCTTGCTCGGCGCTGCGGCCGGGTTGGGACCGGTACGGACGAATACGCCGCTGAGTTCGGGCGGCAAGGCGCCCTCGACCGCAAGGTCGAACGCCTCAACCTCGCGCTCCACGGGGCCGAAATTGCCGCCGAGCCACCAGTTCGCCTTGTCCTGACCGTCCGCCATGGATCTCTCCCTGTCCGCCGTCTTCAACTCTACGCGCCCGTCGCCGCGGCCGATACCTCAAACCGCAGCGGTTCTGTCGATCAGCGCCGCGTAACGCTCGGGCGCATGCGCAACATCCGTCCACCGCGGCGCCCCGCCCCCGGCGATGCGCACCTGGTCCTCGACGATCGCCGCCTGCTGCTCGGCGCCGAAATCCTCAAAGCGCGCGCCCGGGGTCAGCGCGTAGCGATAGCGCCGCTCCAGGAGAATGCTAAGACCGGTGCGGCGGAGCGCCTGATATTGCCATACATGCGTAAGCTCATGGGCGAGGTGCGCGCGTTCGGAGAGCGTCGTCGCTTCGGCCGGCGCGTGCGGCCAGAAGATGCGGCTGCCGCGCACCACGGTGATCCGCATCAAGGCCGCATACGGATTATGCGCGGCGCGGAGGATTCGCACCTTGTCGAAATCGACCCCGGCGGCGAGCGCCGGCGGCAGCAAGTCGCGCTCGGCTGTCGTCAGTCGTCGTTGAGCCGCGCGGAGAAACCCCGCGCGGCTGTAACCATGGATGGCGCCGCCCTTCATGCGCCGGATCGTATCGTCCGTTCGGCTCCGGTCAAAAGAAGATGACGATGGGCGGCGTGGAAGCGCTTTCGGCTGCGGGGCGCGGCTCGCTCAGGGAAAGGGCGGCGAACATAGGAAGGGTGAGCACGACAAGCCGCAAGACAAGGCGGAGGGCTGGGCTTTGCATCTTCATGCCTTGGCTCCCTCGCCTGCCCGCAACGCTCCAACCGCCGAACCGTCGAGCGGCTTCCTTACCGCCGCGGCGAATTTCTCGGCATAGAGCGGGTGCTCGGTGCCCATGAGCTTGTCCCACCAGGTGAAGTAGAGGCCGTAATTCCAGCCCGCCTGCGCGTGGTGCAGGTCGTGATGCGTGACGGTGGTGAGGAACGGTAGAAGCGGCCGCCCTTGGCGCGTCGACGGGAATATCTCGTAGCCCGAATGGCCAATGACGTTGCGCGCGATCATGTGCGTCAAGAAGATGACCATGGCGAGTTCGCTGGTCGGGAACAGCGTCAGGACGAGCGGCGTGTAGAGCGCGTTGATCGCCGCCTCGCCGATGTCGAAGGCATAGGCGGTCCAGGGCGATGGGTTCATCGACTTGTGGTGGGTGCGATGGAACCGGCGGAAGAGCCGCGGATCATGGATCAGCCGGTGCGTCCAGTAGAACCAGGCGTCGTGCAGCACGATGAGGATGACGACCGTGACGGCGAAATAGAGCCAGCCGCGCTCGCCCGCGGGGCTGTAGATGTGGATGAGGCCAAGCTCCATCCCGCCGATGGTCAGGAGGCCGGAGAAGGCGAAGATCATCGCTGTCCGGGTCGAGGTCAGGAATTCGCGGACCATCTGGGCAGCCGGCGGCTTTGCGGCGCGGATTTTCCGCCCCGCAAGGAGCCGCGCAAACAGGACGTGGATCAACCCATAGGCGAGCGAAGCCGCCACAAGATAGCGGACATATTCATGCGGGAACATGTGGGCCCAAAGTTGCGCGGCGTTGACGAGCGTCGCGCCAAAGTCAGTCCCGAAGAGGTGGTGCTGGTGCATAAAGCCTCCGATGAAATCGAAGGCGAAAATGGCAAGACCCGTCGCCCGTTTCTCCGCAACGCCTGAAAATCATGGGCGTTTTCAGATTCGATCAGAGGTTTTCAGATTCGATGACGCGGCGCCGGGCCGCTATGTCGCAAGAACTTGTGTTGACTTCGAGGGCCGCGCGCCGCCTCGTGCTCAACGATCGGACAAGCGCATCAGGGAGAGTGACCATGTCTCGACTGCTCGGCGTACTCGCGGCCGTTTGCGGCGTGTCTTTCAGCGCTGCGGAAGCGGCGACGTTTACCTTTTTGGATGATCCCTTTGCGGGCTCAACAGCGCTGACGACCCCCGGCCGCCAGGTCGTCGGCAACGAACCTTTCATCACGTTCAACATCGCGGCGGACAATTTCTTGTTCTCGGCGACGGCGTTCGGCATTTCGAACATCGCCTTCGCCAATGACGTCGCCGCAAACCTGGCGACGGGCGGCCTGAATGTCATCGTGCTCCGGGACTTTGACAATGACGCCAATCCGGCGACCGCCTTCGGCGCCGGCACGGCGGCCAATCTGATCGCCGACCGGATCACGACCCCGGGCGCGGGCTTCTTTGTCTACTTCAACAGCGGTCTTGATCTGGCGCGGCTCGTTTTCTCCACAGACCTCAGCGACAATACGGCTGATCTCAAGATCATCGCGCGCCTCACCAACGTCGCCGGCCAGGCGGGGCGCGATGCGTTCCCGTCGTTCAACGCCGCCAATTTCACGGTGACGCCGGTGCCGCCTGCGTTTTTGCTGATGGCGGCCCCACTTCTTGCCGGCGCGATGCGCTTCAAGCGCAAAACGCGCTGATCCTCGACAGACTAGGCGCAGCGGCGATCCCTCACGGATCGCCGAGCGCGATCTTCCGGAATTCCGTCGGCGTCTGGCCCGTCGCCTCTTTGAAGGCGCGGTTGAACGGGGCGATGGAGCCGTAGCCCACATCGAGCGCGATCTGCAGAACCTGACGGCGCGCCTGCGCGGGATCGGCGAGCGCGCGTTTCGCCGCCTCGAGGCGATAGGCGCTGAGGAAGGCGGAGAAGTTCCGAAAGCCGAGCTGGCCGTTGATGAGGGCCCGCAGCTGGTGCTCCGGCACGCCGACTTTCGCGGCAAGGCCCGCGACGGTCAGGCCGTCTTCCTTCCACGCCCCTTCGGCCATGAGCAGGGTCAGCTTGTCATAGGCAGGCCGGTCCGCCGCCCGGAGTGCGGGCGCCCTGTCCGGCATCTCGGCGGGCGGCGCGGGCGCGGCGCGCTTCGGTCCGTCGAGCACGTCTTCGCGCATGCCGAGCAGCCAGACACCGAAGCTCAGCGTCAGCACCAGAATGCCGCCTGCCTGAAAAAGCTGCAGCCAGACCGGCGCGCTGTTTGGCAGGCGGAAGACGAGCGATTCGACCGTCGTGATGACGAGCCCGACGAGCGCGACAGCGATCGCAAAGACAATGCGGAACCGGCGGCGGCCTTCGATGAGGTCGTCGTTGAAAAAGCGCAGCGCCGTGAAAATGGTGTGGCCGTACACAAGCGCCATGCTCACATGCGCGGCGGTGAGGGAAAGCCGCCAGACGACCGACTCCCGAGTGACGAAGAAGAGCATCGCGACGACCTGCGCGGTGACAACCATCGGGATGAGGAACGGCCAGCGCATGCGAAAGCTGTCGTCGAACAAAGCGAGCGCGAACCACCAGAAGAGCACGGGCGCGATGATCGACAGGACTTGCGCCGGCCAAGCCCAGGCGCCCGCCGCCTCCCAGAATGCGTTGGAACTGACGAGCAGATAACAGCCCGTGCCGATGGCAAAGGCGGCGCCGACGGCGTGCCGCCAGGTGAGCGGCCGCCGCGAAAGAAATCCGAGCGCAAGAAGCAGCGACGCGCCGAAATTGGCGCCGCGCAGCAGAAGATCAAGGACGAGCAGATCGCCGGACATGGCGGCGGACGGTCGCGACGCCCGGACGGCTTGTCAACGCGGCGCAACGATCACCGCCTTCGGCTTGACGAAGATGCGCGGCTGGCGTCAGCGTTTGCGGAAACTGATGAGTTTCCGTTTCTGGAGTCGATGATGACCGCCGTCCTTTCGCCCGCCGCGCTGACTGACCCCAAGGCCTTCGGCGACATGGCGGCGATGCACGCCATGCTGCGCCGCCAGCGGTCGGCGCCGGTGGAGCGGGTCTCCGTCGAGGGCTATCCGCCTTTCTGGCTCGTCACGCGCCATGACGACGTCAAATGGATCGAAGAGCGCAGCGACATCTTCCTCGCCGGCCCGCGCACCATTCTCGGCTCGACCGCCGCCGAAGAGGCGATGCTCGCCATGTTCGGCGACCGCAACGGCCTGAAAACCCTTGTCCACATGGACGGCGAGGACCACCGCAAGCACCGGATGATTGCGCAAGGCTGGTTCAACCGCACCAATATCGAAAAGCTGCGCGCGCAGACCCGTCAGCAGGCGGACCGCTTCATCGACAAAATGGCGGCGATGGGCGGGTCCTGCGATTTCGCCGCCGACATCGCCTTCTGGTTTCCGTTGCGCGTCGTCATGTCGATCATGGGCGTGCCGGAAGAGGACGACCCGAAACTTCTGAAGCTCACCCAGCAGATGTTCGGCTTTATGGACCCCGAACTCGGCTATGGACAACAGACAGGCGAGGCCGGCATCGGCCAGGTGATCGCCGACTTTGCCGCCTATGTGAACGGCCTCATCGAGGCGCGGAAAAAGACGCCGACGGACGATCTTGCGAGCGTCCTTGCCAACGCCGAGATCGACGGCGCGCCGATCGACGGCTTCAAGCAGCTTTCCTATTTCATCATCGTGACGACCGCGGGCCACGACACGACGAGCGCCTCGCTCGCTTACGGCCTCAACGCGCTGATCGACCAGCCGGAGGATTTGGCGCGTCTCAAGGCCGACCTCTCGCTGTGCGCGACGGCCGCCGACGAATTCGTCCGGCTTGCCGCGCCTGTCTCGCATTTCCTGCGCACGCCGACCGAGGACGTGACGATCGGCGGACAGAAGATCAAAGCCGGCGAGACGATCTTCATCTCCTTCATGTCCGCCGCGCGCGACGAGGCCGTGATTTCGAACCCCGACCGCGCGACGATCGACCGCCCGATGAATCAGCACATGGCCTTCGGCCATGGCCCGCATGTCTGCCTCGGCAAACATCTTGCGCGCATGGAGATCGAGGTTTTCCTGCAACAATTGCTGCCGCGCCTCGACCGCATCGAGCGCGCGGGGCCTGTCCGCTACGTCGAAAGCGGTTTTGTGACGGGCGTAAAGTCGATGCCTATCCAGTATTCTTTGCGCTGAACCGGACTACCGGTCATCTTCCGCATAGGGATTTTCCGCCTGCCGGAAGAAGAGCCGGATCGGCACGCCCGGCAGGTCGAACACCTCGCGCAGGCCGTTGACGAGGTAGCGCTGGTAGCTCGCCGGCAAGGAATCGACATTGGCGCCGTGCGCGACGAAAGTCGGCGGGCGCGTCTTGATCTGCGCCATATACTTGATTCTTATGCGCCGCCCTTGCACCGCCGGCGGCGGGTGGCGGTCGACGGCCGCTTTCAGCCAAGCGTTGAGGTCAGGCGTTTTGACGCGCGCATTCCAGTCGACATAGACGGCGGTCGCCGTCGGCATCAGCTTGTCGATATTGCGGCCGGTCTGCGCGGAGAGAAACACGAGCGGAGCGCCCTCCGCTTGCGGCAGGAGACGGCTCGCCTGCTCGCGGATCGCGCGCGAGGCGGCGTCCTTGTCTTCGACGATGTCCCATTTGTTGATCGCGATGACGAGCGCGCGACCCTCGCGCAGGACGAGATCGGCGATCTGCAGATCCTGTTTCTCGAACGGGTCTGCGGCGTCGAGCAGAAGCACGACGACTTCGGCGAATTTGATCGCACGCAGCGCATCGGCGACCGAAAGCTTTTCGAGCTTCGAGACGACCTTGGCTTTCTTCCGTATGCCCGCCGTATCCCAGAGCTTGATCGGCCAGTCGCGCGTTTCCGACCGCCAGGTCCATTCGACCGACACGGCGTCGCGCGTGATGCCGGCCTCCGGGCCCGTGAGCATGCGGTCCTCGCCGATCAGCCGGTTGACGAGCGTCGACTTGCCGGCGTTCGGGCGGCCGACAATGGCGATGCGGAGCGGCTTCAGCGGATTGTCCCAGCCTTCTTCTTCGTCGGCGGCGTCGCCCGGCGCATCGTCGGTCGCAGCGGCAAGCAGGGTTTCGAGCACGTCATAGAGTTCGGACATGCCGTGGCCATGCTCGCCGGAAAAGGCGATCGGCTCGCCGAAGCCGAGCGCATAGGCCTCATAGACGCCAGCCTCCCCAGCCTTGCTCTCCGCCTTGTTGGCGAGAACGACAACCGGCTTGCCGCTTTCGCGCAGGAGCATGGCGAAAGTCTTGTCGAGCGGCGTCAGCCCCGCACGCGCGTCTATAAGAAAAAGGCAAACTGCCGCCTCCTCAATCGCGCGCTCGGTCTGCTGACGCATGCGGCCTTCGAGCGAGGCTTCGGGCGCCTCTTCAAGACCTGGCGTGTCGATAACGGTGAAGCGCAAGGGGCCGATCTTTCCCTCGCCCTCGCGCCGGTCGCGCGTGACTCCTGGCTGATCGTCGACAAGCGCGAGCTTCTTGCCGGCGAGCCGGTTGAACAGCGTCGACTTGCCGACATTCGGCCGTCCGATGATCGCGACTTTGGCGTCGTTCATGGCTCTCGCGCCGCCGCGCCTAGATCATCTGGCGCGATTTCTGAATCGCGCCAGATGATCAACGGATTATTCTGGTGCGCCTTTTCACGCAAAACCGGTACCCGCATTTGCGCCCGGCGCGCTAGCGCTGGGCGCTCCTTATGATGAGGTGCAGCCCGCGGCGGCGCTCTGAGGGGCGCGCTTATTGGAGCGCCAGGAGCGCGCCCTTGTCGGTCAGGACAAAGACTTTATCGTCGGCGACGATGGGCGCAATCACGACGCCCGCGCCGAGCTTTTTCCGTTCAGCGATCGAACCATCTTGCGCGGACACTCTGACAACTTCGCCGCGAGTCGAGGCGAGGATCAAATGGTCGCCGGCGAGGACCGGCCCCGACCACGCAATACGGCCCTTGCGCTTCTTTTCCGCCTGATAGCGCCGCAATTTTGAAATCCAGACAATCGCCCCGTCTTCGCGATTGACGCAGATGAGTTCAGAATCGATCGAGACTAGGAAGAGATAATCGCCAGCGACCCATGGCATCTGCAGGCTCGCAACCGCAATCTCCCAGACTCGCTCGCCGGTCCGAATATCGATCGCAGCAAGACGGCCGCCATGCGAAACGACATAGACGAGGCCGCGGTCAATGACCGGGCTGCCGGCGATATCGTTCAGCGATGACATCGCTGTCAGGTTAGAGTTCTTGGCAAGCGTGTCATTCCACACGGGGCGGCCATTTTCGGCGAGCAGGGCGACGAGTTCGCCAGACGAAAACGGCGCAACGACAAGGTCGCCCGCGGCAGCGGGTGATGCGGCCGAGAGAATGCGGGCCATTTCCTCAAACGACTGGTAGGTCCACTTTTCTTCACCCGTCGCCTGGTCGAGCGCGATCATTTCGTTGATGTTGGTGACAAGATAGACTTGGCCGCGATAGGCGGTCGGCGGCGTGCGCACAGGCGCGTTGGTTTCGTGGCGCCAGACTTCCGCGCCCGTCGCCGCATCGAGCGCGGCGGCGAAGCCAAAACCGGAGGTGACAAAGATGCGGCCATTGTCATAGGCGACGCCGCCGCCGAAGCCGATCTCATTCGGCTTCGAGCGCGACATCGACACCATTTCACGCATGCGGAAGCGCTCTTTGATCTTCGGGGCCAGTTTTGCGCGCCACTGGCGGGAGCCGTCTTCCATCGAGAAGGCAGTCACATTTGCGTCGGTGTCGAGGACGTAAAGCTTGCCGTCAGCCGCGATCGGCGGCGAAGTCAGCCGCGACCGGCGCGACGCGCCCTTGCCGATATCGGAACTCCAGACGCGATCAAGGCTGGCGGCGCCGGTCAAATGGTGCAGCGTATGATCGGCCTCGCCGCCGGGCTGCGGCCAGGACACATTTTTGTACGGCGGGGGCAAGGAAACAGGCGCGCCGGCAAAGCGCGGATCGGCTTCCAGAGTCTGTTCGAGCGCCAGAATCGAGATGCGTTTTTCTTCGGGCGGCGCGTCGTCTTTCTCTTCTTTTTTGCCGCTGCCAAGCGCATCGCCGACACGGCTCAAAGGGTTGCTTGCGCAACCTGCGGCCAGAGCAAACAATGCGCCTGCAGCGGCGAGCCGCCAAATGGCCTTGAATTCGATATGCATGCGCTACTCGTTCTTGCGGGGAGCCGACAGATCGGCGGGGCTGTTTGCGGCGGGGCTGTTTGCGGCGGGGATTGCGCCCGGCGCAGCCTCGCCAGGCTTTTGGTCGAGCACGCCCTGGGTGTCGATGCCAAGCGATTTGACGATGTCAGTCGTCGTGACGTCGGCTTTCACCTTGACGCCGGACTTGGCGGCGGCAGCAAGCGGGGCAAGACCCTCGGCGCGGACCTTCACAGGATTAGGCGCCTCCGCATCGGCGGCCGCCGTACGGAAAGCCTGTTCGGCTGCCTCGTAATCGCCGGAGTCGAAATCTGCGAAGGCGAGAAGTTCCCGCGCGTAAAAACCGAGTGCGGCTTTGTCTTCGATGAGCGGCCCAAGATCGGCCTTGACCGCATCGCGTCCGTCCGGGAAGGCGAGTTGCGCGGCGCGCAGGCGCGCGAGGTCCCGAAGACGCTTTCCGCTCTTGGTCTCCGCGGCGACCTTGCGATAGAGGGCGAGCGCCTCATCACGGTTCCCGGCGCCAGCGAGATCGGCGGCGCGTCGCATTTCGGCCAGCGCCTTGTAGCCGGACGGGGCCGTCTCCGCGAACTTAGCGAGCGCCGCGCGCCCGTCTTCCGGTTTTTCCGCCGCGGTCTTCAAAATGGCGCGATACTCGATCGCCGCCGCTTCCGCGCGCTTTTGCGCTTGCGACTTCCAGGCCTGCCAGCCGCCGACGCCGGCGACCACGGCAAGGCCCGCCGCAACAAACAGAGGCGTGTACTTCTTTACGATTTCGTCCTGGCGGTCGGCCGCGATCTGCCGTTCCACCTCGCGCAATGCGCTGTCGTCTTCCGCCGTCACGCTGGAGCGCCCTTTCTCAACCTACGAAGGGGAGCACAATGGGTCGCCCTGTCGTCTTTCTCCAAAAGCGTGGCGCCTTCGGAGTGCGCGAGGTTTCTAACGGCCTTTAGGGTCCTGCGCAACGCGACGGCCGCCGCCGCGCTCCGACATTGATCGCAAGCGCATTGCGGCAAAATCATGGCCAGCGCCCGCGGAACGGGTCTGCCGCGGCATGGCTTTCGTACCTATATATTGGGATGACGCTGCGACAGGCGCGTCTCTGCAGGCGGCCGCCCGCGCCCGTGCAAACCCTTTGGAGCCCGCCATGAGACTGGTCGTCCTTGCCCTTTTCGCCGCGCTGCTCGCCGCCTGCTCAAGCCCGCCGGTCAACCGCAAGCCGGATGTCGCACTCTCGACCGCGCCCTCAGTCGAGATCGAGCGCTATCTCGGGCTCTGGTACGAAATCGCCCGGCTTCCGAACGGTTTCGAGAAGAATTGCGAAGGCGTGACCGCCGAATACAGCAAACGGCCGGATGGACTCATTCGTGTCGTCAATACCTGCCGCGAGGGCGCGCCCGATGGGCGCAAGAGGGTTGCCGCAGGCCGCGCCCGGATCATGGACCCGGAAACCGACGCCAAGCTCAAGGTCTCCTTCTTTGGGCCCTTCTGGGGCGACTACTGGATCCTCTGGCTCGCAGACGACTATTCCCTCTCGCTCGTCGGCGAACCTTCAGGTCGCTATCTCTGGATACTCTCGCGCACGCCGACAATCGACGACGCCGTCAAGACCGCCGCGCTCGAAAGACTGTCTGCCCTCGGCTATGACGTCGCCAAGCTCTATTTCCCGGCCCAGCCGCCGGCGCCTTAGAGCCGACTGACGATCAGGCGCCAAAGATCCGATCCCGGATCAAATCCGCACCCGGCACGGGGACGCCCGCGATGTGCGGGTGCAGAAAAAGCAACACGGCCGCCCAGACGGTGGCGCCGACAAGAATGGCGAGAAGGTCGTTCCGGACCGGACCTGCGGCGCGCACGGGCGCATTGCGGCGTTTCACCGCGACCCGGTCGAGCACGCCATAAGCCAGAAACGCGCCGAAGAGCAGGATCGACCGCACATCGCCGTTCACAAGCAGATGTGCAAACGCCCAAAGCTTCACCCCGGCGAGCATCGGATGCTTCAACGCCGCGGCGATCTTGCCAGCCGGCAGATAAGCGGCGGCAAGGCAGACGAACGCGAGCAGCATCAGCGCCATGGCGACATGCACCATCGCGAAATTCGTCACATAGAGAACGCGCGCGTCTGCGTTCGGCCAGCCGATGATGATGAGTGCAAGCCCGATGGCCGATAGGAGGCTGTACGCGCCTTTGTAGCCGCCCTCCCCCATGCGCCGGACGAGCCCCTCGCGCGCGCCGCGCCCGAACGCCGTCAAGAGATGGGGCGCGAAAAAGACGATCAGCCCAAGGATGAACAGGAGCATGGCCGCGCCTCAATGTCCTTCATAGGAAACGAGCGCCGCCACGGTCTTGCCCATGGCCCGCAAGCGGTCGGCGCCGCCGAGATCAGGGAGGTCTATGACGAAGGAGCACAGAACGACTTCAGCGCCGGCCTTTTCAAGGAGGCGGATCGCCGCCGAGGCCGTGCCGCCTGTCGCGATGAGGTCGTCGACCAGCAGCACTTTCTCGCCGCGCGCGACGGAGTCGATATGGATCTCGACCTCATCGACGCCATATTCGAGCTCGTAACGCTCGCCGATGGTCTTGTAGGGCAGCTTCCCCTTTTTCCGGATCGGCACGAAACCGACGGAGAGCTGATGCGCGATCGCCCCGCCGAGAATGAAGCCGCGCGCCTCGATTCCGGCGACCTTGTCGATCTTCCGGCCGGCGAGCGGCTGCACGAGTTCGTCGATCGTGCGCCGGAATCCGCGCGCGTCATTGAGCAAGGTCGTGACGTCGCGGAACATAATGCCGGGCTTGGGGAAGTCCGGAATCGTCCGAATGATGCTTTTGAGGTCCATGCCCGCCTTGTTCCCCGTGCCCGTTCCACGCCGCCTTCGCAGGCGCGGCAAAACATGGCGGAATCGATCAGCCGGAACAAGGGGGGCGGCGCGGCCCTATTTCGACAGGGCCAGTTCCGTCAGGCTGCGGCCGATTTCGAGGAACGCATTGCTGAGTTCGGTCGCGTCGTCGGCGTCATAGCTGTTGGCAGGGTCCGTCGCGCAATTGTCGAGCAAGGTCTGGATTGTGGAATCCGTGACCTGGAACGAGACTGTGTACACCTGCACGTCGTTGGATTTGAGTTCGTCGCAGATTTCGAGGGTCTTGGCGTTGGCGGCGGCCGTGTCATAGTTGTTGTGCGCGGGATAACTCGCTGACAACGTGTTCATCCCGTCCGTCATCAGGATGATCGCCTTGATGCCGGATTCGGCGGCGACCTCGGCATAGGACTTGGCTTCCGTGAACGGAGCATCGGCGCTGATCAGCGCCTGACCCCAGAACAGTCCTGCCGGAATATAGGTGTTGCCCTGCACGGACATGGCGTCGATGGCGTTGAGGACGTCGCCCCGGTTCGGGGTCAGCGGCGTGATTTCATTCGGGCACCCTACGTCCAGCAGGCCCGGCGCTCGTTGGCCGCTCCAGGCGATATCCCGGACGTCATGCGGCGCATTCCGCGAGCCGACGCAGCCGTACCAAATGTCGGTGTCCGTATGGTTCCCACAGTGTTCTACGGGTTCGCCGTCATCAACATCACAATGTGTGTCGCTACACGTATAAGAATAGGGAACGCCATCATCGCTTCCAGAGCATGTCCGTGTCGTCGTGGTGCAATTGGAGTAAGTCCGATTGGGGTAGTCGTTCCAGCAATTGTAGGTCGTGTTCGATGTGTCCGGCGGGACATCGATCCACGGCTCGTTGCGCCTCGAAAGGCCGACATTCACATATTGCGAGAAGGGCACGAGACCGACCTTCACGTTCGTGCCCGAACCGTTCATCAATTCGTTGACGAGATCGCGCGCCGCGTCTTTCAAGGCGTTGATTTTCGATCCCGCCATTGATTGCGTGTTGTCCAGCACGAGAACCGTTTCCAGGATGCGCGGCGGGGCGACCTTGGCTTCTGAGCGGATATTGATCGGCAACCAATCGCGGCCGGTGACACCGAGCACCGCTGTCTTGATCCGTCCGGTCACGACGAGAGAATAGGTGCGCGTTGCAGAATCGTAATTGAAGGTGAAAGTCTGTACTTCAAGATCCGGGCTGATCCGCCTATTCGAGTCGAAATACTTTCTAGCGATCGCCGTCGCCGCCGCATTGGTGAGCGCCGGATCAAGAAGCTTGGCGCGGGCGGCGGCAAGAAGTCCTGAATCGGCTGACTCGGCAAGTTCCGTGCGCACCCCGCCTGCGCGCATGAAGTCGATCGCGATCCCTGCGCCGATCAACAGTGGCACGATGCAGATGGCGAACATCATCGCCACATTGCCGTCTCGAGAACGCAATAAGGTGCCGTGCATCGCCCGCCGCTCTTCCCGCTTGTGTGGGCGACAATAGACCTGCGATAGGAAACGAGACGTTGACGAAGGCGATGAACGACCCATTTCATGCGGGCGGTTAGCCGTTCGTTAATCAGGCTTTAGCCCGGCCTGCGCGAAAACAACGTCGGAGAATTGGGCGGGGCGGAGACTCTCGATGCGCAAGTGGTTTCTTCTGGGAGCAGTCGCCCTCGCGCTCGCCGCCTGCGGCAAAAGAGAAGAGCGCCCGCCGCCGCCTTCGGACCGGGCCGCCGCGGCGCCTGCAGCGCCCGGCCTCGATCTTGCGGCCATGGACAAGATTGTGAAGCCCGGCGCTGACTTTTACAGCTACGCCAACGGCGCCTGGCTGAAAGCGGCCGTGATCCCTGAGAACCGTTCAAGTTACGGGACTTATGCAGCGCTTGCGGAGCGGCGCGAGGCGGCGCTGCTCGCCCTCCTCGAGGCGGGCGCTTCGGCGCCTGCAGGCGCCGAAGCGCGAAAGGCCGCGGATTACTTTCTCTCCTACCTCGACGTCTCCTCCATCGACGCCAAGGGCCTTGCGCCGCTCGCCGGCGACCTCGCCTTTATCCGTGGGCTGAAGACGCCAGCCGACCTCATGGGCGCTTTCGGGCGGCCTGACCTTCTTGCGGCGGCGCCCTTCAGCCTCGCGATCGAGATCGACGTCCGGCGGCCGGACGCTTACGGCCTCTATCTCGAACAGTCCGGGCTCGGCCTTTCTGATCGCGACTTCTATCTTGATGAACGCTTCGCGGATCGCCGCGCGAAGTATCAGGCCTATATCGCCGAAATGTTTTCGCTCGCCGGCGAAAGCGCCGCCGCTGAACGCGCCGCCGCCGTCTTCGCGCTTGAAGAGAAGATCGCCGACGCCCATTGGGAGACGGCCAAGCGCCGCAATCGCGACCTTGCCTATAATCCGAAATCCCGGGCGGCGCTCATGGCTCTCGCGCCCGCCGGCTGGGACGCCTTTTTCGCCGCCGCGGGCGCGCCTGCCGCAAGCGACGTGATTTTGCGCGAGGACGATGCGGTCGAGAAGCTCGCGCGCCTTGTCGCCTCAGAATCGATGGATGCGTGGCGCGACTATCTGATCTTCCATCTCCTCCACGCGCAGGCGGATGTCCTGCCCCAGAAATTCGACGCGGCGCGCGCAGCCTTTCTTGGCGCGGCCGAGATTGCGCCGCCGCAAGCCAAAGACCGCCGCGCGCGCGCCGTCCTCGCCGTAGACCGCGACCTCGGCGGCCTCCTCGGCGATCTCTATGCGGATAAAATTCTGACGCGCGAGACAGTCGCCGCGGCAGGCGCGCTCACGGCCGGGTTGCGCGCTGCGCTCGAGGACAGGCTGAAGTCCGTCCCCTGGATGTCGGAGCGCGCGAAAGCCGCGGCGCAAGAAAAGCTCGCGCGCCTCGCCTTCCGCATCGGCCGGCCGGACAAGCGGCAAGATTACGCGGCGCTCGACATCGTCAAGGGCGACGCTTACGGCAATCTGAAGCGCGCCCGGGCCTTTGAACGCCTGTCCGCCATGCGACGCCTCGGCGCCCCGCCTGATCCCAGCGCCTGGCCCCTGACGCCGCAAACCGCCGACATCGTCTACGATCCAGGGTCCAACGCCGTCTTCATTCCGGCGGCGATGCTGAACCCTCCCTATTTCGATCTGCAGGCGGACAATGCCGTCAATTACGGCGCGATCGGCGCCGTCATCGCCCATGAAATGAGCCACGCCTTCGATGCGCACGGGCGTAGGACGGACGGCGACGGGCTCGCGCGCGACTGGTGGACGGCCGAAGACGCCGAAGGCTTTGCAAGCCGCGCGGCAAAGCTGAAAGCCCAACTCGCCGCATTCGAAGCCGCGCCAGGCCTGCGCTTGAACCCCGACCTTCTCATCGGCGAGACGGCGGCGGACATTGGCGGCCTCGCGCTCGCCTACCAGGCCTACAGAGGGTCTCTAAAAGGCTCCGAGCCGCCCCCGCGCGACGGACTTACCGGCGACCAGCGCTTTTTCATCGCCTGGGCGCAGGTCTGGAAGCGCAAGGTGCGCGACGAACAAATGCGGGCCGAAATCGCCGCCTCGCCCCTGCCGCCGGCCGCCGTCCGGGTCAACGCAGCCGTCCGCAATAGCGACGCCTTTCGCCAAGCGTTCGGCGTCGCCGAGAACGACGCGCTCAATCTTCCGCCTGCGGAGCGCGTCGCAATCTGGTGATGGTAAAGGCGCATTAACGCTGTGCGCCTTAGGGTCTGCCCGATCGGGAGACTCGCCATGGCAGACTTCGACCTCATCGTCATCGGTTCGGGGCCGGCCGGCCGCCGCGCCGCCGTGCAGGCCGCCAAGCTGAAAAAGTCCGCGCTCGTCGTCGAAAAAGGCCGCAAGGTCGGCGGCGTCTGCGTGCACACCGGCACAATCCCATCGAAGACGCTGCGCGAGACTGTGCTCAATCTCACCGGCTGGCGCGAGCGCGCCTTTTACGGCCGCTCCGGACGGCGCAACCACATCTCGGCGGAGGATCTGCGCCGCCGGTTGCGCATCACGCTCGACCACGAGGTCGACATTCTCGAACACCAGTTTGCGCGCAACGGCGTTGAATGGACGCGCGGCGCGGCGCGCTTTCTCGATCCACATACGATCGAAATCGTCGACGGCGATTCACGGCGCCAGGCGAGCGCGGACCGCTTCGTCATCGCGGTCGGCACGGAGCCCTATCGGCCGGCGCATGTCGCTTTTGACGGCGACGTCATCGTCGATGCGGATGAAATCCTGGAGCTGAAGCGCGCGCCGCGCTCGCTCTGCGTCATCGGCGCGTCGGTCATCGGCGTCGAGTATGCGACGATCTTCTCGGCGCTAGACGCTAAAGTGACGCTCGTCGAGCCGAGTGACGGTCTACTCTCCTTTCTCGACCGCGAGCTTGTTGACGAATTCCTGCACGCCATGCGCGATCGCGGCATGACCTTGCGATTCAAGTGCAAGGCGAAGTCGGTCGTGCGGCGAGGCGCCGGATGCGTCGTTGAACTCGAAGACGGACGCGAAGTTGCCGCCGACATGGCGCTCTTCGCTGCGGGCCGCAAAGGCGCCGTCGACAGTCTCGGCCTTGAAGCGGCGGGTCTTACCTGCGACGAGCGCGGACGGCTCAAGGCCGATCCGAAAACATTCCAGACCGCCGTGCCGCACATCTACGCCGCCGGCGACATCATCGGCTTCCCGAGCCTCGCCTCGACCTCCATGGATCAGGGCCGGATCGCGGCCTGCGCCGCCTTCGACGCGCCCTCGCACGCGCCGCCGGAGTTCTTCCCCTACGGCATTTATGCCGTGCCCGAATTATCGACGATCGGCATGACGGAAGAAGAGGCGCGCGCCAAGACCATCCCCTATGAAACGGGCATCGCGCGGTTTCGCGAAACCGCGCGCGGCCAGATCATGGGCCTCGAAAGCGGCTTCATGAAGCTCATTTTCAGCCTCGAAACCCGCCGCCTGCTCGGCGCGCATATCGTCGGCGAGGGCGCGACCGAACTTATCCATATCGGCCAGGCGGTCCTCAATCTCGGCGGCGGTCTCGACTATTTCCTGGAGAACACGTTCAACTATCCAACGCTCGCCGAAGCCTACAAGATCGCGGCGCTCGACGCCTATAACCGCCTGCCGAAGCGCCAGCCGAGCGCCGCCGCGTTCGACATACTTGCCGGCGCTGCGAGGATCGCCGGATGAGTTTTCAAATTGGCGCGATCAACCGGGGCGGTCTCTGGTTGTGCGCCGTGATTTGCGTTACCGCGCCTCGTCATGTTCACACTCGACGAGCTCAAGGCCGCCGCTGATATCGTTTACCGGCACATGCCGCCGACGGCGCAATTCGCCTGGCCGCTTCTCAAGAAGCGGGCGGGCTTCGACATCGTCGTCAAACACGAGAACCACACGCCGATCGGCGCTTTCAAAATCCGCGGCGGGCTTGTCTATATGGAGCGGCTTGCGCGCGAGCGGCGGGACCGCGTCAAAGGTGTGATCAGCGCGACGCGCGGCAATCACGGGCAGAGCCTTGCGCTTGCGGGCGCGATCTTCGGCGTGCCGGTCACCATCGTCGCGCCGCGGGGCAATGCGGCGGAGAAGAACGCCGCGATGCGCGGCTTCGGCGCGGAGCTTATCGAGCATGGCGAGGATTTCGACGCGGCGCGGCTCCACGCGATGCGGCTTGCCGAAGAACGCGCCCTTGAGTTTGCGCCGTCCTTCCATCCCGACCTCGTCAAGGGCGTTGCGACCTATGCGCTGGAGCTCTTCACCGCCGAACCCGAACTCGACCGCGTTTATGCGCCGATCGGCATGGGCTCAGGCGTTTGCGGTCTCATCGCCGTGCGCGACCTCCTCGACCTTGAGACGAAAATCGTCGCCGTCGTCGCGGCGCGCGCCGACGCCGCGGCGCGGTCGATCGAGGCCGGCCGCATCATCAAGGGCGAGCGCGCCGCAACCTTCGCCGACGGCGTTGCGACGCGCATGCCTGACCCCGAAGCTTTCACCATCTACAAGGATGGGGCGCATCACGTCGTCCGCGTTTTCGAGGACGAAATCGCCGAGGCGATCCGCATCTATCATTCGGACACGCACAATCTCGCGGAGGGCGCGGGCGCGGCGGCGCTCGCCGCCGCCCTGAAAGAGCGCGAGGAGATCTTCCGTACGCGCATCGGGGTCATCCTCACAGGCGCCAATATCGACAGGCCCGTGCTCGAAGACGTCTTGACGGGGCGCACGCCGCGGGCGGCGGCCCCCGTCGACGGCTCACGGGTCGCCTGATCAGGCGGCGTCGCCGGCCGCTTCCCTGCGGCGCAGGCGCTCGATCCGCGCGATTTCTTCCTTCACGGCGAGTTTGGAGCGTTTCATTTCCTGTATGCGGAGCGTATCGGGCAGCGGCCGGCGCGATTCCGTCTCAATGCGGACGTCCAGCGTGCGGTGGCGCGCATTGAGCGCTGCAAGGCGCGGGGCGATTGAGTCATAATATCTGTCCAACGAGTGCAGGCGCATGATTGTCTCCGTTCGGCGGGGCGCGCGACGCTGACCGTCGCTTTCTGGACATGGGATCGGACGGCCGCGACGCCAGAGCGGGGGCGCGGCGCATTTGATAGGTTTTCCCGTTGCGTGCGATGCACAATATTTGACTATCGTACTTGCGGTTCCGATAGGCTCTTCCTATCTCAGCGAAAATCTCACGGATCGCCATGGACCCGACCGCCGTCACCTTGAAGCAGCTGCGCTATCTCGCCGCCCTCGACGAGGCCAAGCACTATCGGCGCGCCGCTGAAATCTGCGGCATCAGCCAGCCGTCCCTGTCGGCGCAGATCCAGAATATTGAGGAAGCGCTCGGCGTGCGCCTCGTCGAACGCGGCCGCTCCGGCGTGTCGCTGACGCCCGTCGGCCGCGAGGTCGTTGCGCGCGGGCGGCGCATTCTCGACGAGATGCAGAGCCTTGCCGACTTTGCAGCCGGCGCGCAGCGCGGCCTCGCCGGCACGATCCGCCTCGGCGCCAAGCCGACGCTTGGACCCTATGTGCTGCCGCATGTCGTCGCGCGCCTCCACCGTCAGCACCCGGACCTTAGCCTTTATGTGCGCGAGGCCGCGCCCCGCGAACTCGAATTCGAGCTGATGCGCGGCGTCCATGACGTGATCCTCGCGCAGCTGCCTGTCTCCGGCGGCGAACTCGTCACCGAGCGCCTGTTCCGCGAGCCCCTGTTTCTCGCCGTCGCCGCCGATCACCGCCTCGCCGCCGAAGAACAGGTGACATTGAGCCACCTCAAAGGTCTCGAAATCCTGTCGCTCAATCCGCAATTCCATCTGCATGAGCAGATCACCGCGCTCTGCAAGGAATTCGGCGCAACCTTGCTGCGCGACTATGAGGGCACGAGCCTTGACGCCTTGCGCCTGATGGTCGGCATGGGCATGGGCGCAGCGTTCTTGCCCGCGATCTACATACAGTCAGAGATACCAACGCACGGCGAAGTTGTGATCAAGCGGTTGAAAGGGCGGACCATTTCGCGTTCCGTCGGCCTTGTCTGGCGCAAGAGCGCGGGCCGCACGGAGGCCTATAAGCAGATCGCCGACATCATCCGCGACGTCGCGTCGAAAAAATTCCGCGACATTACGCTGGAGACGTGATGCTCGCGGTGCGCTCATCTACGCGTATGGGCCTCTTGCGGGCGGTTGGAAAAGTCTTTGTGCGTCTCATCCTTCGTGACGCGGCTCTAACGAGCCGCTCCTCAGGATGAAGAGATCAATGCGTTGATCCGCTCTGGAGCACGTCGCCATCCAGATGCTTCGCTCCATCCCCGCTCATTCCGGCGTCCTTCGACACGCTCAGGATGAGGAGCCGGAATCCAGAGCCGCGCGTTCCGCTGATAGAGAGTCTGGGTCCCGACTCTTCATCCTGAGCGTGTCGAAGGACGTCGGGACGAGCGGGTTGTGAGGGCTGTTTCACAATGACGACAACGGATTTTCGCGCGGGATCGGATGGGGTTCGGCGCCACGGCGTGAAGACCCACTCGACATCCCACCGCGCAAAAGAAAAGGGCTTCGCCTGAGGGAGAGGCGAAGCCCTACCGTTTGACGCGCGTTGCTTACTGCGACCCGCAAGGGGGCTTTCGAAGGCCGCAGGGACGGACGGGCCGCTGACCAGAGGAAGGACGCAACGGGGGAGCGGCGTCGATGGTCCGGCTGGGCGTCGTTCGTCTGCAAGGGGCGCCAAGACGTGGAATGGATCTGGTGACGCCTTGCTGTTGTTCAAGGGCGACGAGACGCCATCGGCTGATCCGATGACACTGCTGTGTTCGGGCTATCAGGCGCGCTCCATCACGCAAGGTTAAGGGCGGCCGGCAAGCCGCCGCGCGGCCGCGCCCTCTTTGGCCTGAAATCCGATGAAGGCCGGCAAGAGCGCCATCTGCGCGCGCGTCTCTGCGCCATCGGCGAGGCGGAAGATGTTTTCATAGTAAAACGCCATCGAAGCAAAGCCGTTGAGCGCCTTGAGGATCGGGTTGGGCGAATTCGGCCCGAAATAGCCCTCGCCGATGCGCAACTTCGCCTCGAAGGCAGGCAGTGCGTCGATCTCCCGCGCGATGAGTTTGCGCGGCAGGCCAGGATCGACGCACAAGGGCCGCGCAACGCCGATGACCGCCGCCGCGCCGGAGGCGAGCGCCCCTTCCATGCCGGCGCGGCTCCGAAACCCGCCGGTCACCATTAGCGGCGTTTTGGCCGCCCGCGCGATCTCCTCCGCATACTGCAGAAAATAGGCTTCGCGCTTGACCGTGGATTCGCGTCGCGCCTCATGCGGGGCTTCGAGGCCGTCGAGACCCATCATTTGCGGTTGCTCATAGCTGCCGCCCGAAATCTCAAGGAGGTCGAGGCCCTCGCGGTCGAGCCAGGCGACGACGTTCAGGCACTCCTCGAAAGAATAGCCGCCCTTCTGGAAGTCGGAGGAATTGAGTTTCACCGACAGCGAAAAGCCCGCGCCCGCCGCCTTGCGCGCCGCTCGCACGATCTCAAGGAGGAGACGGGCGCGATTTTCAAGGCTCCCGCCCCATTGGTCGTCGCGCTGATTGGCGAGCGGATTCAGAAACTCCGAGACGAGATAGCCATGCGCCGCGTGGATCTGCGCGCCGGTGAAACCCGTTTCCTTTGCAACGGCGACAGCATGTGCAAAGCGCTGGATCACGTCCTCGATCTCGGCGCTGGTCAGCGCGCGCGGTCGGCCGAACTGACCGCCGGGCAGTTTCAGCGCAACCGCCGAAGGACCGACGGGCTCTTTCGCCACGATCTTCGGCGCCTGGCGGCCGGCATGGCTGATCTGCATCCAGATCCCGGCTCCGTTATCCGTTGCGGCCCTGGCGAAGGACCGGAGCGAGCGTTTCTGTTCGTCCGACTGCGGACCGTCGATCGCGACATTGCCCGGCCGTTCAAGATAGCGTCTGTCGATCTGGACGTTGCCGGTGAGGAGCAGGCCCGCGCCGCCCTGCGCCCAGCGCCGGTAGAGCGTCTCATGCCGCGGCGTCGCGCGGTTGAGGCTGTCGGCGAGACCTTCCGTCATCGCCGCCTTGGCGAGGCGGTTTTTCAGCGTTTCGCCGCTCGCAAGCTTGATTGGGGTTTCGATCATCAGGCGCTCGCAATGACTTCGATTTCGATGAGGAGGTCGGGATCGACGAGCGCTGGGACGCCAACCATGGTGCTCGCAGGATAGGGCCCGTCGCCGAAATACCTGAGGCGCACCGCGCGCACGGCGGCGGCGCGCTCCTTGGTGAGGCCGACGACAAACGTCGTCATCTTGAAGACATCCTTGAACCCCGCGCCCGCCGCTGCGAGCGCGGCCTCGAGATTGCGGAAGACTTGTTCCGTCTGCGCCGCAAAATCGTCTTTACCGATCAGCGCGCCAGATGCATCAAGGGCGACCTGCCCTGAGATGTGAATCTGCCGGCCCTCGGCTAAGGCGACATGGGCATATCCCGTCGGTTTCGACAGGGAAGCAGGGTTAAGGAAGTGTGAAGGCATGGCGGCGCTCCTGAGGCGGAAAGCCCTCAATACGCCGATTCAGGGCAGGCCTTAATCGCGCCGCGCAGAGCGCCGCATTTGACTTTCGTGTCTGAAGCGCCCATGTGAGGCTTGTCGGCGCTTCAAAGCGCCTGGCCGGGCGGCGTGAAACACGCGCGGATCATCACGGTCTGCAACTGATCCTTGGCCTTCGGACAATTCTGATCCTTGCGCCCTTCTTCACGCGGGTCGTTCCACATCAAGGCCGCCGGCAGCTTCAAGAAAGCGCAGCCAGCCGCCGCTTTTCGTATTGGATGCTCCATTGACTGACTTTTCAAACCTCAACCTCGCTGAGCCGATCCTGCGCGCCCTGAAGCAGGAAGGCTATGCGACGCCGACGCCGATCCAGGCCAAGGCGATCCCGATCCTTCTCACGGGCCGCGACCTTCTCGGCGTCGCGCAGACCGGCACCGGCAAGACGGCGGCGTTCGCGCTGCCGCTGCTCGACCGCCTTGCGCGCAACCCGGCCCAGCCGCCGCGCCGCGGCGCGCGCATCCTGGTGCTGGCGCCGACACGCGAACTTGCGAGCCAGATCGCCGACAGTTTCACCGTCTACGGACGCAATCTGCGCATTGACTGCGAAGCCATCTTCGGCGGATCGCCGATCAACAAGCAGGTCCGCAGGCTCGAGCGCGGCGTGCATGTGCTGGCGGCGACGCCGGGGCGGCTCATCGATCTCGTCGAACGCGGCGCGCTCACGCTGAACGGCGTCGAAGCGCTCGTGCTCGACGAGGCCGACCAGATGCTCGACATGGGCTTTATTCCCTCGCTGCGCAAAATCATGGCGATGCTTCCAAAGCAGCGCCAGACCTTGCTCTTTTCCGCCACCATGCCGAAGGCTATCGCGGAGCTTGCGCGCGCCTATCTTAAAGACCCGGCGCGCGTCGAAGCGGCGCCCGTCGCAACGACGGCCGAACGGGTCGTGCAGCGCGCGATCTTTGTTGAACCGGCTTTGAAACATGCGCTGCTCGCGCATGCGCTGCGCGCGCCGGGCGTCGACCGGGTTCTGGTCTTCGCGCGCACAAAACACGGCGCCGACCGCGTCGTGCGCAATCTCGATGCGGCGGGCATCGAGTCGTCCGCCATTCACGGCAACAAGTCGCAGCCGCAGCGCGTGCGCGCGCTGGAGGCATTTCGGAGCGGCGCAAGGCCGGTCCTGGTCGCGACCGACATCGCCGCGCGCGGCCTCGACATCGACGGCGTCAGCCACGTCATCAATTTCGAGCTGCCGGATGTGCCCGAACAATATGTGCACCGCATCGGCAGAACGGCGCGCGCCGGCAAGGAAGGGATCGCGATTTCCTTCGTCGCCCCCGACGAGCGCGGCCAGCTGCGCGATATCGAACGCCTAACGCGCATCAAGCTCGAAATCTTGCCTTTGCCCGAGGGCCTTGCGGCGTCGCGCGCCAAAGAAGCGCCGCGCCCGGAACGGCGCGAACATGCGCCGCGCGATCGCAAACCGCGCGACCGCCAGCACACTGAGAACCGGCGCTCGGAACAGAGGCCGGCAGATCAACGGACCCGCGGCGGCGCGCCCAACGCGCAACGCGAGGAACGCCCCATGCGCGACCGCGACGGGCAAAGACCGCCCGCCGGCGCGCAAAAGAACCGCAGACGGAGAAAACCGCAGCGCGCCGAAAACCGAGCGGGCGCTTAACTGAGCCTGCCCACACGACTCCAGAAGCAAGCGGCGGATGCGATGTCCGCCGCTTGGCTTCCGGCAATATGGCGCGCCTTTGCGCCTATGTGTGACAGCAGGTGCTCTGAATCGGCGGCACGGATCCGTCCGGTCAGAATGCGCATTCTGCGTCTTTTGGGCGTCTTGCTGCGGCGATTTCGTCTGCCTGTCGCGCTTTGTTCACAGAGTTCGGCCTAATAAGGTCCGGGCTTCAGTCTCGTGCGGCGTCCCGATGGATCGCAAACGGCTCATCTTCTTCGGCCTTCTGAGCGTCCTTGGCCTCACTGGGGGCGCCATGGCCGCACGCTGGGCGCTTTACGGCCGGTTCCATCAGGCGACCGACAACGCCTATGTGAAGGCGGATTCAATCTCCGTCTCCGCCAAGACGCCGGGCCGGATCGCCGAGGTCGCCGTCGCGGACAATGCGCGCGTCGCCAAAGGCGACCCGCTCGTTCTTCTCGAAAGCGCCGACTACGCCGCCCGCCTTGCGCAGGCCCGCGCGGACCTTGCCGCGCGCAAAGCGGCGATCGGCACTTTCGACCGCCAGGCAGAACTCGCCAAAGCGCAACTGCACGAGGCTGAAGCAAGCGTCCGCAGCGCCGCGGCAGGCCGCTCGCTTTCGGCCCGCGACTATGAGCGCTATGCGGCCCTCGCCAAAGATCAGTATGCGTCCAAACAACAGCTCGACCGCGCCTCGGCCGCGCGCACGGCGGACGCCGCCGCGCTCGAACGCGCCCGCGCCGCGCTCGCCGCCGCCGACGCTGCCCATGCGGTCGTCGCGGCGCAAAAGGCGCAAGCCGAAGCGCAGGTCGCCTGGGCCGAATCCGCTTTGCGCCTCGCCGAGATCGACGCCGAGAACACGGTGATCCGCGCGCCTGCGGACGGCGTCGTCGGCGATATTTCGGCGCATGCTGGCGAATATGCGCAGACCGGAAGGCGGCTGATGAGCGTCGTTCCGCTCGGCGAGGTCTATGTCGTCGCCAATTTCAAGGAGACGCAGATCCGACGGTTCCGCGCGGGCGCCAAGGCGAAGATTGAAATCGACGCCTATCCCGGCAAAGAAGCCGAGGGCGTCATCGAAAGCATCGCCCCTGCAAGCGGCGCCGAGTTCAGCCTTCTGCCGGCCGAGAATGCGACCGGCAATTTCACCAAGATCGTCCAGCGCGTGCCGGTAAGAATCAGGATCACGGCGGCGCCGGAAGGCGCAGCGCTTCTCCCCGGCATGTCCGTCACCGCAACCATCGATACGCGCGACACGGATCTTCAGAACGCCGCTATTTTCGCCCCGCGCACGGCGCGCGACGCCGAACGGAAGAAGGGCGGGGGCGCCTCGCCCTCCCTCGAATGAGCGCGACGACGTCCGACGGCGCTGAAAACGCCGCGCCCGCCCCGCGTCCCGCCGACGCAAGACCCGAAACGCTCGACCGGCGCAAGCTCGCCGTCTTCGGCGTCATGGTCTTCGGCATGTTCATGGCGGTGCTCGACATCCAGATCGTCGCCGCTTCGATCCCCGAGATCCAGGCGTCCCTCTCCGCCTCGCAAGACGAGATCAGCTGGGTGCAGACGGCCTATCTCATCGCTGAAGTGATGATGATCCCGATCTCGGGCTTTCTCTCGCGCGCTCTCTCGACGCGCGTCCTCTTCACGATTTCCTCTGCAGGCTTTGCGATCGCGAGCTTCGGCTGCGCGCTGTCGTGGAACATCGAGTCGCTCGTCGTCATGCGCGCAATACAGGGCTTCATCGGCGGCGCCATGATCCCGACGGTCTTTGCCGTCGCGTTCACGGCGTTTCCGGCGAAGAACCAGGCGGCGATCTCGGCGGCGATCGGGCTCATCGTGACGTCGGCGCCGGCTATCGGCCCGACGCTCGGCGGCGTCATTACCGAGCATTTGTCCTGGCACTGGCTGTTTCTCATCAACCTCATTCCAGGCGCGGTGATCGCGACGACAACCTGGCTTTTCGGCTATTTCGATGAACCGGACCACAGCCTTTTGCGCCGGATCGATTTCGTCGCCTTCGGACTCATGGCCGTCGGGCTTGGGCTTCTCGAGTATATTCTCGAAGAGGGCCCGGGGGAGGATTGGTTCGCCGACGCCGGCATCACCGCCATGACTTTCGTATGCGTGACTGCGCTCACCTTGTTCGTCTGGCGCTCGCTGTCGCGCAAGGAGCCGCTCGTTGATCTTACCGCGTTTTCCAACCGGAGTTTCCTGTTCGGATCGCTGACCGCGATGGTGCTTGGCGCTGCGCTCTTTGGCTTGGTCTATATCCTACCCTTGTTCCTTGCAGGGGTGCGCGGCTATTCCTCCTTGCAGATAGGCGAGACCTTGTTCGTCACCGGCGCATCGATGTTTGTCGCCGCGCCCATCGCCGCGATCCTGTCGCGCAAATTCGACCCGCGCGCCGTCTGCGCAGGCGGCCTTGTGCTCGCGGCGTTCAGCACCAGCCATTTCGCGCAGATGACCTCAGAATGGGCGTTCGGCGATCTCTTCCTGCCGCAGGTCGCGCGCGGCGTTGGGCTCATGTTCTGCATGGCGCCGCTCAATGTGATCGCCTTCGGCACGATGGCGCCGCTGCAGGTGCGCGGCGCGGCGGGCCTCTTCAGCCTGATGCGCAATCTTGGCGGCGCGATGGGGCTTGCGCTGATCAACACCTTGCTGACGGAGCGTCTGGCCTTCCATGCGCGAACGTTGAGCGATCGCCTTGCGCCGGGATCGCCTGTCTTCGACGAACGTATCGACCGGGTGACGGCGGCGCTCGCCGCGCGCGGCGTCGATGATGCGCAAGGCGCGGCGTCGGCCATCCTGTCCGACCTTGTCAGGCGCGAGGCCTCGGTGCTGGCTTTCGCCGACACGATGCGCGCGCTTTTCTGGATTTGTATTCTGGGCGCAGTCTTTCTCGCTTTCGTGCAGCCCCCGAAAGCGGCCGCGGGACCTGCCGGCGGCGGGCATTGATCCGCGGCGGCTAACGCCGGACCTCAACGCAGATGTCGGGACTCCCATCTATATGCCGCGCATTGTGGAGCTTTAGCGCACTCAAGACTCCACAGGGCATATGGCGCTTTTCAACTGTTTGAAAATACAGAATAAATCAGATTATGTTGCGCTCTTTATTGTTCGTGATCAATAGCGTATAAGTAGGTCAGCGACTTAACAGCCTTGTCTTTGGAGTTCAAAGAATACAAAAAGGGGGAATGCATGTTATCCAGGCTGACTCGTGCGGTCATCGCCGCAGCACTTGTCGTGCTGTCAAGCGGCTGCTCCACCTCGATCTTTCGCAGCGTCGACTTGGGCGAAAAGAGTCGAATTACGAGCATTGACGCCAAACAAAGGGTAATTCTTGCGGGAACCGAACGTAGCTCCGAACCAAACTCAACCGAGCGGAATGATGGCGCAAAGGTGGAACGTGTTAGGCGCTTCTGTGCTGAGCCGAGTCCGGACGTTTTTTCGGTGGTGGCGCAAGCGCTTTCTGCAGGGGGAACATTCGGCCGCGGCGCCGACCCCGCTACTCTTCAGGTGGCGCTAAACGCTGCATTCAGCTCGGCCGAGCAAGGCTCAACGATACCGAGAACTCAGACTGTCAACATGCTCCGAGAGCTGATGTACCGGACGTGCGAGCGTTATCTCAGCGGCGGGTACAATCCATTGGAGCTTTCCGTCCAGGCCGTCCGCGACCAGCGCTTGATGGTGTCAATTCTGGCGATTGAGCAACTGACCGGCGCGGTGGCCGCTAAACCCGTCGTCATTGGGGCTCAATCGACAGCATCATCGGGATCATCCGGCGCAGACGCCGCCGTGCGTTTGGACGACGCATACAAGGATCTGCAATCTAAAATTGCCACTCAGGCTGCGCGCCAAAGCGAGTACACCGCGCTCGAAGGCGAAGCAAAAGAGTGCTCGGCAATCGCTGACGCGGTAGCGAAAAAAGAGGAAGACAAACTGAACGATGCGCTGAAGGCTAAACGGCCAAAGTGCGAAACCGCCGCGTCAGCGCTGTCCTCAGCCAAATCGCAAAGAGCGGCGGCGGCAGAGCACTATGCATCGTTGAAGAGCGTAGCCGAATCTGACGGAATCCCAGTCTCGGCCGGCACGACCTTAATGTCGCCGAAGGCTGACGGCGGACTCGACCGAACGAACTCTGAAAACATCAGGGCAGTAGCAGATGTTGTGAATGACATTGTGAATCAGAATTTCGAGCAAGATGAATTCTTGTTCTTTTGCTTGAAAGTAATGGCTCCAGCCGACGAAAGACAAAAGTCTTTATCTACATTCGTCGGTACCAATGATATCTTAGTAGAGACTTGCATAGACTACGTCTCTGCTGGTATAGAGACGCAAACAGAAAGGCAGATTGCAATCAAAGAGGCGAATCAAATTTACTCGGTTCGTGTCGCGGAGCTTTTTGAAAAATTCTGGCGCCGAGTTGGCGGGGCCAACAATAAGGTGGATTCTGTAAAGCTCGGCGCCATTCTCGCGACGAGGAGCGTTTGGCCCGCCTGCGTAAAGACTTCCGTCTCTCGGGCAGACTGGGATGATTGCTTTGGAGATAGAGACATGACGTCAGCTATGCAACGACAACTCGCAGGAGACTGAGAAATGCCGAAAGAATGCTGCATTGTTGTCGCCGAGTCTCGCGAGGGACTTTTCGCGGCAGCGCAAGCGGGCGCTTACGAAGTTGTGGAAAGGACCGCGCGGAGGTTTGAACGATTGGATACGCGCGACGATCAAGGATTTGGCGACATTGGAGAAGTGAAGGTCGCCGGGCCCGGGTGGGTCGCGCTTGCGGTGCGCGATGCGCAATGAGTTTCTCGCCATGCCGCAGCATTTTTTTACAAGCGGTTGATACCCGCCTTTGGGGCAGCGACTTCCACACAGTACTTAAATGATAAGCCCTCGCTGCATGCCCTGATTGCTGCGGCCGCTGATCTGAACGCTTGCCGCATGGCGGCGCGCGCGCAATGCTCCGCTCATGCCGGATATCCTCACCCGCCGCGACGGCCCCGTCTTCATTGTGTCGATCAACCGCGCCGAACGCCGCAACGCCGTCGACCGGCCGACGGCTGACGCGCTCGCCGCCGCATTCCGAGCCTTTGACGCCGACGAGACTCTTTCGGCGGCGGTGCTCACGGGAGAGGGCGGCATCTTTTGCGCGGGCGCGGACCTCAAGGCGATCGCGGACGGCAAGGGCAATCGCATCGCCGATGACGGCGACGGGCCGATGGGGCCGACGCGCCTCACGCTTTCAAAGCCGGTCATCGCCGGGATCGAGGGGCACGCGGTTGCGGGCGGGCTCGAACTTGCTCTGTGGTGCGATCTTCGTGTCGTGGCGCGCAACGCCGTCTTCGGCGTTTTCTGCCGCCGCTTCGGCGTGCCGCTGATTGACGGCGGCACGGTGCGCCTGCCGCGCCTCATCGGTCAGTCGCGCGCGCTCGACATGATCCTCACGGGACGCCCGGTCGGCGCAGAAGAAGCGCTCGCTTTCGGCCTCGCCAATCGCCTGACCGAGCCCGGCGCGGCGCTCAGCGCCGCCATCAGCCTCGCACACGAACTCGCGCGCCTGCCGCAGACCTGCATGCGCAATGATCGCGCGTCGGCGCTCGCGCAATGGTCGCTCGGCGAAGAAGCCGCCATCGCCGCCGAGTTTCAGGGCGGCAAGGCGACGCTCGCTTCGGGCGAGACCTTGTCCGGCGCGACGGCTTTTGCGGACGGCGCCGGCCGCGGCGGCAGACCGCGCTGAACGATCATCATCGCCGCGCCCGCGCGTCGCCGGCCTTTCGGTTCGGGGTCTGCGTCTGCCGGCGCTCAGCGTTTTGAGCGCACGCCGGAGACCGGCGCCGGCCGCGGAATGATGGTCAGCTTACGGAGCGCGCCCTTGTCGAAGAGCGCAGGATCGATCAGCCGGTCCGGCTGTTTGGGGTCGATGAACCGGAGCTCGCTTGCCGCCCCGAATCCGCGCGCGCCGGCAAGCCGCGCCGCACGATAAAGGAGACTGCGGCGCGGATGTCCGACGCCGCTCGTGCGCAGGGCTTCGAGAAAGATGCGGTCCGCCCGAAATCGCTCCTTGCGGAAGGCGGCGGGATCGGAAGGCGGCTCGGCGACGGAATAAAGCCAGTCATGCAACACGGACGCCGCCGAATGCGCGCCCGTTTGACTGACGATCCAGCGCGCGAAAAAAGGCACCGACGCATGGTCGGTCACGAAATGCGGCGGCGCAATGATGGCGACATTCGGCGTCGACTTGACATGGATGTAGATGAGCCCGCGGCGCACCACGAAATTGCGCGAATGCTTCTGCTTGCGCTCGATCTCGAAACGCACCGGCGCATTGACGAGATCGGTAAGAAAGCGGTCTTCCATGCCGAAGACCGTTTCGGCCATGACCTTGACGACGTCCGCGCCGACGTCCTCCGCCCGCATGCCCTTGGCGGCTTCCAATACGGCGAGGCACAACCCCTCGTCGTCGACCATGAACGGCATGCGCGGCGCTCCACAAGGCTTGTCAGAAGTCTGCGATCGCCGGCGCGCGGCGGCAAGTCACAAGTTTGGGGCGCTCAAAAACGGCCAGACCCGCCGGCCCGGCGCCCGACAGAACCGTACCGGGCCCGGCCGCTCCGGAAAAACAGGCGGCGGGGCGCATTCGAATCGGGGCCAAAGGGCGCTAGGAAGCGGTCTCATTCAGGTGGAGATGCAGGTTGGCGAAAAAAGGCGCGGGGGGCGGCGATCTGTTCGGCGGCGACGAGTATACGGCGAAGGACATCGAGGTCCTCGAAGGCCTCGAACCTGTCCGCAAGCGGCCGGGCATGTATGTCGGCGGCACGGATGAGCGCGCGCTCCATCATCTCTTCGCCGAGGTGCTCGACAACGCCATGGATGAGGCCGTCGCGGGCCATGCGACGCGCATTCTCGTTGAGTTCCACGAAGACGGCTATCTCTCCGTCGAGGATAACGGCCGCGGCATCCCCGTCGACCCGCACCCGAAGAACCCGAAGAAGTCGGCGCTCGAAGTCATCATGACGACGCTGCACTCCGGCGCGAAGTTTTCGAACAAGGCGTACCAGACCTCGGGCGGCCTGCACGGCGTCGGCGTTTCGGTGGTGAACGCCCTGTCGGACGACCTCACCGTCGAGGTCGCGCGCGGCCGCAAGCTCTACCGCCAGCGCTTCCAGAAAGGCGCGCCCGTCACCAAACTGATGGAAGCGGGCGAGGCCCCGAACCGGCGCGGCACGCTCGTCAAGTTTCATCCGGACCCTGAGATTTTCGGCGCCAAGGCGGCGTTCAAGCCGGCGCGGCTTTTCCGCATGGCGCGCTCGAAGGCCTATCTCTTCGGCGGCGTCGAAATCCGCTGGCGCTGTGCGCCCGCCCTCATCAAGGACGACACGCCCGCCGAGGCCGTCTTCAAATTCGAAGCGGGGCTTACGGACTATTTGCGCTCGCTGATCGCCGACAAGCCGATTGTCGTCGACGACATTTTCGCAGGCCGCATTGAACGCAAGGAAGACGGCGGCCACGGCGCCGTCGAATGGGCGGTCGCCTGGGGCGCGGCCGGCTTCGGCGAGGCGGACGGCTTCTGCAATTCCTACTGCAACACCATCCCGACGCCGGAAGGCGGCACGCATGAACAGGGCCTCCGGGCCGCGCTCGCCAAGGGCCTCAAGGCCTATGCCGATCTTGCCAACAACAAGAAGGCTGGCAATGTCACGCCCGAAGACGTGATGGGCACGGCGGGCGCGCTCCTTTCGGTCTTCGTGCGCAATCCGGAATTCCAGGGCCAGACGAAAGACAAGCTCGCAACCGCCGAGGCCCAGCGTCTTGTCGAGGCGGCGGTAAGACCCGCCTTCGACCACTGGCTCGCGAGCCACCCCAAGCAAGCCGACGTGCTGCTCGGCTGGATCATCGAGAAGGCCGACGAACGCCAGCGCCGGCGCCGCGAAAAGGAGATCAGCCGCGCGGCGGCGACGCGCAAGCTCCGCCTGCCGGGCAAGCTCGCGGACTGTTCGCAGAAAGACCGGACGGGTACGGAGATTTTCCTCGTCGAAGGCGACTCGGCGGGCGGGTCGGCCAAGCAAGCGCGCAACCGCGAGACGCAGGCGATCCTGCCGCTCCGGGGCAAAATCCTCAACGTCGCCTCCGCGGGCCGGGACAAGATCGCGCAGAACCAGGAGATCCAGGACATCGCGCAGGCGCTCGGCGTTTCGCTCGGCGCCAAATTCGACCTTGAGGATCTGCGCTACGACAAGATCGTCATCATGACCGACGCCGACGTCGACGGCGCGCATATCGCCGCGCTCCTCATCACCTTCTTCCATCAGGAGATGCGGGCCCTCATCGACGCCGGCAGGCTTTATCTTGCGCGCCCGCCTCTCTTCCGGCTGTCTGCGGGCGGAAAGTCCGTCTACGCCATGTCGGACGAAGACCGCGTCGCGCTGCTGAAATCCGAGTTCAAGGCGGGGCAGAAGGTCGAGATCGGCCGCTTCAAGGGCCTTGGCGAGATGATGCCCGCCCAGCTCAAGGAGACGACGATGGACCCGCGGTCGCGCACCCTTGCCCGCGTCGTCATCGCCGACGACAAGATCGACAACGCGATCGATCTCGTGGAGCGGCTGATGGGCAAGAAGGCCGAGCACCGCTTCCAGTTCATCCAGGAGAATGCGGTCTTCGTGCGCGAAGAACTTGATATCTGAGGCAAGACAAGGCGCGGGATTTGACCTGACGCATCGCGCGCCTAAGGTCGCCCGGCAGAGCAAACGAGGCGTTTATGGCCGATGTCGCCGTGGTCGGCGCCCAAGGGGGCGACGAGGGCAAGGGAAAGATCGTCGACTGGCTGTCGGCGCGCGCCGACGTCGTCGTGCGGTTCCAGGGCGGCCATAACGCCGGCCACACGCTCGTCATCGACGGCGTCACCTACAAGCTCTCGCTGCTGCCGTCCGGCGTCGTGCGCGGCAAGCTCTCGGTGATCGGGTCCGGCGTCGTCGTCGATCCCTTCCATCTTGTTGCCGAGATCGACCGTCTCGCCGAACAGGGCGTGACAGTGACGCCGGAGACGCTCGCGCTTGCTGAAAACGCAACCCTCATCCTGCCTGTGCATCAGGAGCTCGACGCGCTGCGCGAGAACGCGGCGGCGGGCGTCAAGATCGGCACGACGAAGCGCGGCATCGGCCCTGCCTATGAAGACCGGGCCGGGCGGCGCGCGATCCGCGCCATTGACCTTGCTCAGCAGGACAAGTTGCAGGAAAAGGTCGAAAACCTCCTCATCCATCACAACGCGCTGCGCCGCGGCCTCGGCGCGCCGGACATGACGGCGGATGAAATTGTCGCGCGCCTGCGCGCCGTCGCGCCGCGCATCCTTCCGTATACGGCCTGCGTCTGGCGGCTCCTCGACGATTGGCGTAAGGCGGGCAAGCGCATTCTCTTTGAAGGCGCGCAGGGCGTTCTCCTTGACGTCGATCACGGCACTTACCCGTACGTCACCTCCTCGAACACGGTGGCGGGCCAGGCGGCGACGGGCTCCGGCGTCGGCCCCGGCGCGATCGGCTATGTGCTGGGGCTCGTCAAAGCCTATACGACGCGCGTCGGCGAGGGCCCCTTCCCGACCGAACTCAAGGACGCGATCGGCGAAAGGATCGGCGAGCGCGGGCGCGAATTCGGGACCGTGACGGGACGGAAACGCCGCTGCGGCTGGTTCGACGCCGCGCTCGTCCGCCAGTCGCTGACGCTCACCGGCGCAGACGGCGTCGCGCTCACAAAGCTCGACGTGCTCGACGGATTCGACACGCTCAAAATCGGCGTCGGCTATCTGATCGACGGCCGGCGCTATGATTACCTGCCGCCCGGCATCGACGCGGCGACGCGGATCGAGCCGCTCTATGAAACGATCGAGGGCTGGCAGGGCTCGACAGCCTGCGCGCGCTCCTGGGCCGCGCTCCCCGCGCAAGCGGTCAAATATGTGCGCCGGCTCGAAGAGCTGATCGAGCGCCCGATTGCGCTTGTCTCGACAAGCCCGGAACGCGACGATGTGATCTTGATGCGCGACCCCTTTGCGGGGTGAGCGGCGGGGCGGGTTTGTAGGCCGTTTTCCGTGTACGGATTGCTTTTTCTCGCCGCCGCAAACTAAGCGCCATCCATCGCTCGCCTCTCCCTCCCAGCGCTCACCCCGACGGACGACGGGGTCCAGTCTCTCACCGCGCGGCTCTGGGTCCCGGCTTGCGCCGGGATGAGCGGATTTGGAGAGCCGCGATTTTCCTTCCGCAACGCAACCCGCGCGCGAATTAACCCTACGGCCCATTGATCCGCCTACCGAAAAATAAATCTATCCACACCCCTTGAGGGCGCAATTACGATGGCCGGCGTGAAATTCCGGATACGGAGTCTTGTCGCCGATGCCTTCCCGCCGCCCCGCTTTGGACTGCCGCGCCAAACCCGCCCCCGCTCCCCCGTCTCAGACGGGGGAGCTGCCGCCGCAGGCGGCTGAGGGGGCTTTTCGGCCGAACGCCGCCTTTCAGCATAGCCGCTCACGAATTGTACAATTTCGGGCTGCAGCCCAATGTTTCCGCGGGTCTCGGATTTTCGGCTTTTGCAGAAAAGCAGCATCTCAGGCTCAATTGTCGCAACAGCGGCGGCCCACTTCAGAAGGGCGCTGCGCGCCAGGATCCGCCGGGTGCGCGCGCGAGCCGCGCCGTGAGAAACGGCAGAAGGACCTCAAGTTTCTCCCGCAGCGTCCACGGCGGATTGACGATCAGCATGCCGCAGCCGTTGAGCCGCTCCACATCGGCCGGCGCGCGGATCAGGAGTTCGGTGCGCAGCGCCTTGTCGCCCGCGGCCTCCCGCGCGGCATCGCAAAAGGCGTCTGCGGTCATTGGGTCTTTCACCGGATACCAGAGGATAAGCGTTCCCGTCGCAAAGCGCCGGCGTGCCTCGGCGACAGCTTGCGCAAGTTTCTCGAAATCGTCGCGCGCCTCAAAAGGCGGGTCGATGAGAACGAGACCCCGCCGCTCTTTCGGCGGCAGCAGCGCTTTCAGCGCCGTCCAGCCGTCGAGCGCCAAGACTTTCACCGCTGCGTCGCGCGCAAAGAGCGCTGCGAGCGCTGCGCCGTCTGCGGGGTGCAGCTCATTGACAATGAGCGCGTCGCCAGAACGCATCAGCCTGCGGACGATCAGCGGCGAGCCCGGATACTGGGTCAGCTTGCCGTCCGGATTGAGCGTGCTCAATACCTCAAGATAGGGCGAGAGGACTTCAGCGATGTCAGCAGGAAGTGGCTCCGTATCCGCGCCGACAAGCCGGCCGATCCCGTCCGTCCATTCGAGCGTTTTGCCCGCTTCGACGCCCGCGAGGTCGTAAAGTCCGAGCCCGGCATGTGTGTCGATGACGCGGAAAGGCGCTGGCTTCTGCTTCAAATATTCGACGCAGAGCGCCAGAACGGCGTGTTTGAAAACGTCCGCAAAATTGCCGGCGTGATAGACATGGCGGTAATTCATGCGCGCCGGGTTCGGCGGGCGCGCGGCGATTGTCAATCCCGGCCGAACTTGATGCGGGGCTCAGCCCCGGAGCGGCACGATTTGCGCTTGATGCGGCGCGCCGGTCGGCAGCCAGGCGGGCTGCGTTTCGGGCTTGCCGATGAGGAAGCCCTGCAGATAGTCGACGCCGAGGCCTTTCAGCAGCATCGCGTCCGCCTCATTGTCGACCCATTCGGCGACGGTTTTCATCCCGAAATTCCGCGCAAGGTCAAGCAAGGTGCGGACGAAGAGTTGATTCTCGCGCGAGGCGGCGACGCCGGTGACGAAGGAACCGTCGATCTTCAGCGTGTCGATGGCGAGCGCCTTCAGGTTGCGGAACGAGGTGTAGCCTGCGCCGAAATCGTCGATGGCGAAGAAGGCGCCGAGCTTCTTCAGCTCCGTGACGAATTCGATCGAGGCTTCGATCGCGTCGATGACCTGGGTTTCGGTGAGTTCGACCGTCACGCGGCGCGCAAGATGGGCGTTGTTCCGCAAATGCGCGAGATAGCCCTCGGCCCAGACCGGGTCTTTCACCGTCTCCATCGAGACGTTGACGGCGAGCCGGACATGCGGGCAGACGGCGAGCGTATTGGTCGCAAGCTCGAGCACGCGGCGGTCGAGGAGATGGACGAGCCCGAGGCGCTCGGCCGCGGGGATGAATTCCGGCGCCGGCACTTCGCGCCCATCTTCGGCGCGCATGCGAATGAGGCATTCAAACTTCGACGGCACATCGCCGATGTCGGCGACGATCGGCTGGAACGCAAGGCGCACGCGCCGCTCGTTGAGCGCCGTCAGAATGACGTCGGACATGTGGGTGTTGCGCCGGCGCGTCGTCACCGTGTCAGTCGTTTCGGAGAAGGCGGCCCAGCTCGACTTGCCCTGGCGTTTGGCCTGGTCGAGGGCGGCCTCGGCGCGGGCCATCGCGGCGGCCGAGCTTTGCGCGTCGTCCGGGAGCTGGACGGCGCCGATACAGATCGAGGCGGCGATGCCGCCGCGTTTGGTGTCGATGACGCGCGCGCGCACGACGTTCATGAGCTTATTGCAGACCTCACGCACGGCCATCGGCTCGGCCTCGTCGATCAGTATGCCGAATTTCGTGCCGGCGACGCGGCCGATGAGGTCGTTCGGCCCGATCACGCAGGCGAGGCGTTGTCCGATTTCGACGATGACCTCGTCAGCGACCTCGAATCCGAAATCATTGTTGACCGCGCCAAGATCGTCGATGCCGGCGAGGAGATAGGCGCCCGATTTCGGCGCATGGCGCGCCTCCCCGATCCAGTCCTCGACGCGCTTTCTGAGATAGGGCCGGTTGAGAAGCCCGGTGAGCTCGTCATTCTCGGCGAGCCAGGCGAGGCGCTCCTCACGCTTCTTCTGGCCTTCAATCGAGCGGATGATGCCGATCAGGCGGCGGCCGGGTCCGAACCCGATCCAGCCGCCGCGTTCTTCGACCCAGGACGCAGATCCGTCGTCGCGCGCGAGGCGATATTCGCAAGAATAGCTTTCGGCGTCGCCGCGGAAAACCTCGGCCCGGCGCGCCGGCTCGCCGCCGGCGATGCGGGCGATCAGGTCCTTATCCGTACACGCAGCGACAGGGTCTTTGCGGCCGAAGAGGCGCGCGATCGCATCAGGCGCGGCGAAACGAATGAGACGGGCGTCGGGTTCGTATTCGAAAAGGGCCTGGAGGATGGGCTGCTGGCCGGCATCAGGGTGGACGGCCTCGAAATCTGCGGTGTCGATGCTGCGCAGCGCCGCGTCGCGGTCGTCCGGCGCAGGACCGGCGGGTAGGCGCGCGTCATGACTTGCGGGCATGGGGCGGGGCTCGTTCTCCAACCGGAAGAACCTAGGCCCGGAGCCGTAAAGAATCTCAAAACTTGCGAAAATGTGCTCGCCGGATCTTTGGCATGGCGCTTGCTTCGATCCATTGCATGAAACGCTTTGTTAACGCTGCACGCAGAACAAGACCGGCGCATCCGCGCATCATCACGGCGCAGTACCGCGTGGTTGGCAAACACGAAGCGGCATCGGCCGCCGCAGCGCCGCAGCCTCTCAAGCCCGCCGACAGCTTCTCCGAGCTTGCAGCCAGAGCCTACGCGCAGTCGCGCGCCAGCGGCGCGGACACCCGTATGAATGCCGTCGCCTGATCAGGCCCCTTGGCGGCTGCAACGCTCCTGGCCGCGAAGAAGAGCCATGTTCAGTGCCCACCACCGATCTGCTTGTCCGTGATCGACAAGTCCCGGCGCGCTGTCACCGTCGTCACGATCATGCCTGCCAGCGCATCTAGGAAGGTCATCGCCGTGAACAGGAAAAAGACGGAATTGCCAAAGCCCGTCACGAGGATGAATAAGATCAAGCACGCGACCGCCAGAAGGACCGAGAAAAGGTTGTTGGTGAGCGCGCCCTTGCTGGTCTGTGTCGAGCGCACGATCTCGACAAAAAGCAGCCCCATGCAGCAGGTCAGAAAAATATCGCCGCCGGTGATCCGCCACAGGCTGCCCTTGGAAACGAGGGGCAGCTCGACGATCTTCATCATGGTCCAATGGTCCGTTCCGACCGAAACCCCCGACACAGAATCGACGAGCGTCAGCACCGCGTAAAGGATCAGCCCGATCGACAATAAAGGAAAACTCTGCAGCATCATGCCCCTCTCCACTCTCCCGCCGACATCAGCAGCACTGCTTACCATATCTCGGCGCGGTCTAAAGCTCCGAAATCTGGCCGGGCTTGCGGGCGCGGTCATTCAGCCAAACGACGCCCATTAAATCCCGTACGGCGACCAGGGCCCGCCCGAAATTGGTGTATTTCGACCGGCCATGCGTCCGCGGTCTATGGTTCACCGGCGCAAATTCGACCTCAAACCCCTCGCGCGCCATCAAGGCCGGCAAATAGCGGTGCATATGGTCGAAGGCCGGCAGGCGCAGAAAAGCCTCCCGGTAGAAGACTTTGAGGCCGCACCCGGTGTCCTTCGCCTTGTCGCGCAGGATCCGCGACCGGATCGCATTGGCAAGCCGCGAGGCATAGCGCTTGGCGGCCGTGTCCTGGCGCTTCAGGCGCTCCCCGCCGACCAAAGCGAGGAGTTCGGGCGCGCTGGGACGGGTCAATTGCTCGAAGAGCTTCCGTATGTCCGCCGGGTCGTTCTGGCCGTCACCGTCGATCGTGGCCACGACCGGCGCACGCGCCGCCAGAACCCCGGTCCGCACCGCGCGGCTCTGCCCGGCATTGGCGCCATGCGCGAGAATTCTAAGGCGCGGCTCCCGCGCCCGGGCCGCGATGAGCGACTTCCGGGTTTCGTCTTTTGAGGCGTCGTCGACCGCGACGATCTCATAGTCGAGACCAGCGAGCGATGCGCCGATTTCTGCGATCAATGCCCCGGCGCCGCCTTGTTCGTCATGCATGGGCGCTACAACGCTCAGAGCCGGGCTATGCGCAGACCGGGGCGCAGCCGGCTCCTGCTGGCGAAAGCCGAAAAGGGGATAGGGCGTTGCAGGCATGGGACGTCAAATACTCGATCGGGCAAGACCCTGATCGCAGAATTGGCCGGAAAACCCAACTCCCCCGCCGCCCGTCTGCTGCCGCGCGCCTATCGCTTTTTGTCCGGCCTTCATGCAGGACGACGACGCCCCAGCGACGAAGACCATGACGAGGACCATGATGGCGCGCTTCCGCCTTCAGCCTTTGCTTCAATCCCGGTGGCGGCCGATGGCGCTCGTCGCAGCCTTCGCCGCCTTTATAGCCGCCGCAGGTCTTTTCGCGCTGCCGCCGCTCGATCGGGACGAATCCCGTTTCGCGCAGGCGACGGCGCAAATGCTTGAGACAGGCGATTTCGTCACGATCCGATTTCAGGACGCGGAGCGCAATAAGAAGCCGGCGGGCATTCATTGGCTGCAGGCTGCTGCAATCGCGACGTTCTCGTCCGTCGAAGCGCGGGAGATCTGGGCCTATCGCCTGCCCTCTGCGCTCGGACTGATCCTCGCCGCTCTGTTCACCTATCTTTGCGGCGCGCGCCTCTTCGGGCCAAAGGTCGGCCTTCTCGGCGCCGCCCTGCTCGCCGCCGCGCCGCTCGCCGCCGGCGAGGCGAGCATCGCCAAGACCGATGCGGCGCTGCTCGCGACCGTCGCCGCCGCACAATGCGCCTTCATTCATATCTTCGCGCGCGTTCACGAAGGCCGCGCCGTCGGCTGGCTTTTGCCCGCGGGCTTTTGGATCGCGCTCAGCGCGGGCATTCTGATCAAAGGCCCGATCGCCCCGATGATCCTCGTGCTGACGATGATCCTCGTCGCCGTCTTGTGGCGCGACCGCAGTTGGATAGCCGCGTTGCGACCCGGATTTGGTCTCCTTGTCGTCCTCGCTGCAACGGCGCCTTGGCTTTATGCCGTAAATTCCGCGACGGATGGACGGTTCTTCGCGGAAGCCATCGGCCGGGACATGGTCGGCAAAATCGGCGCGGCGCAAGAGAGCCATGCCGGCCCGCCCGGATTCCATGTCGCGTTGGCGCCGCTCCTGCTCTGGCCGGCGGTCGCGCTCCTGCCGGCGGCGCTGATGGACACCTGGCGCGACCGTCGCGCCTGGCAGCCTCTTCTCCTCGCCGCCTGGGCGCTGCCAGCCTGGATCGTCTTTGAACTGACGGCGACGAAACTGCCGCATTACGTATTGCCGCTCTATCCGGCGCTTTGCCTTCTTGCCGCGCAAACGGCGTTCGCCAATCCGCCCTATGCAAGGCAGACAGCGCGGCGCATCGGCGCTGTGCTCTACGCCTTGGTCGCCGTCGTTTTCGCGGGCGCGCTCCTTGCGGCGCCGGCGCTTTACGGGCCGGACCGGACGCCGCCCCTGGCCTCGATTGCAGCATCGGCCGGCGTCCTCGCGGCGGCGGTCGCCGTCGCGGTCCTGTTCTGGCGCGGGCGCGCGACAGCGGCGGCCTTCGCGGCGGCGGGGCTTTCTGCGCTTTTCGCCTGGACGCTTCTTTCCTTGACGCCGCAGCATCTCCAGAAGCTTGACGTCTCGCGCGCGATTTCAGCGGCGCTCGACGATGCGGGCCTTCACCCCTTGCACGACCGGACGCCGCCGGCGGCGCTGGCGGGCTATGCCGAACCTTCCGCCGTATTTCTTCTGGGAACGAAAACGGCCCTTGGCGACGGCGCCGCCGCGGCGCGCCACCTCAAATCGTTTCCGGGATCGGCCGCAGTGATCGAACAGCGTGAGGAGGCGGCGTTTCTGGCCGCCGCCGCTGAAGTGGGCATCGTAACGCGGCGGCTTGCCGTCATTGACGGCGTCAACTACTCCAAGGGCCGCACGGTGCGTCTTTTGGTGTTTGCGATCGCGCGGTGAACGGTGACGCGATGACGGACACAAGCGCGCAAGCTGAGGGCGCCATCGCTCGCGCCACATCATTCATCTCCGAAAGACCTGTGGCCGCCGTCGCGCTCGCCGCGCTATTCGTGACGATGGTGCGCGTCTTGTTGCTGCTGTTCACGCACGCCAATCTCGGCCCCGATGAGGCCCAATACTGGGTCTGGAGCAAGACGCTCGACTGGGGCTATTTCTCTAAGCCGCCGCTCATCGCCTGGGCGATCGCCGCGACGACCTCCGTCTTCGGACAATCCGAATGGGCGGTTCGGCTTTCGGCGCCGTTTTTCCACGCAGGCGGAGCGATCTTCGTCGCGCTGCTCGGCAGGCGGTTATACGGCGCACACGAGGCGTTCTGGGCGGGGCTCGGCTGGCTCACCATGCCGGGCGTCGCGCTTTCGTCTCTTCTCATCACCACAGATGCGCCGTTGCTCTTTTTCTGGTGCGCGGCGCTGTATCTGTTTTTCGAGGCGGCGCGAACCGACATATCGACGACCCGGCGCCTTGCGCTCGGCGCAGCGCTCGGCGCGGCCGTGGGGTTCGGGCTCCTCGCCAAATATGCGATGATCTATTTCGCGCTCGGCGCCGGCTTGGCGCTTCTCGTCTCCGGCGAACTGCGCCGCGGCGCAATGCTCGGCGCGCTCGCCCTTGCCGCCGCGGTGGCGCTCGCCATGCTCGCGCCCAACCTCTTGTGGAACGCGCAGCATGATTTTCAGACCTTGTCGCATACGGCGGCGAATGCGAACTGGCGCGCCGCGAGCTTCCGTTTCGACGAGGCGGCGGAGTTTCTCTTCGCCCAGGCCGGTGTCTTCGGCCCACTCTTTCTGGGGCTCTTTCTTTGGGGCCTTGCGACTCTTGGGAAACGGCTCAGCGGCGCAAAGCGCATGCACGATACGGCGCTCCTGGCGTTCGCCTTGCCGCCGCTTGTAATCGTGACGGCGCAGGCTTTCATCTCGCGCGCGCATGCGAACTGGGCGGCGACCGCCTATCCAGCCGCGCTCCTGCTGATCGTCGCCTGGGCGTTTCGCACGCGCCTCGGCGGTCTCGTGAAAGCGGGCGCCGCCATTCACATCGCCGCCGCCGGACTGTTCATGGCCGCGCTTTTATCCTTTCCTTTGGCCGACGCCGTCGGCGCGTCCAATCTCGTCAAGCGCCTGCGCGGCTGGGGCCCGCAGGGCGAAGCGATCGCCGAGGCGGCGCAAGGCTATGACGCGATCGTCGTGGACGACAGGGAGCTCATGGGCTCGCTGCTCTATTACGCGCGCCGCGGACCCAAAATCGTCTCCTGGAATTCAAACGGCGTCATCGACAGCCACTACGAGGCGTCGATGGCGTTCGATCCGCATACGGTCAACCGCGCGCTTTTCGTGACGAAATATGCCGATCCGCGCGGCGTCGAAGGCGCGTTCGATAAGGTTGAAGCGAAGGGCTCGGTGTCGGCAGATCTTGGGTCGAAGAAGCCGCGGACGCTGTATTTGTTCGAGGTCGCCGGCCCGCGCGGCTAAAGCGTTTTCCCGAAAAGTGGAGCCCGGTTTTCGGTTGAAAACGCGCCAATCACAAAATCCGGAGCGCGTTCATCGACTCCGTCTTCCGTGAACGTGCTCTGGCATCAGCGCGCGCGCCGTCGCGCCGCAAGCTGTGCTGTCCTGCGGAAGCCGGCCCGTCCGATGCGCGGCAGCGCCGCCGCATAGCCGAGCGTTCGCGTCACGGCCCGGCGCGAGGCTTTCAGACCGAAGACGGTCCAAAGCGCGGCGGCGACAAGCGCCATGAAGGGCGGCGGATAGGGCTCCGAAAAATGTGTTCTGAAATAGCGCAGGATGCTTGCGGTCTTCCGGAATTCGACGCGCATCGCATTCGCCCGGCTCGAACTCTTGAAATGCGATACTGAGACGTGCGGATCGAAATAGACGCGCCCGCCCGCCTTGCCGAAGCGCAGGCAGAAATCTAGGTCCTCCGCATGCAGAAAATAGCGCTCATCCATGCCGCCGATGGAGAAATAGTCCTCGCGCGGCAGGAAAAAGCACGCGCCGGAAATCGCAGGCACCGGAGTCACGCCTTTCGGACAGGGCTCCTCATGCAAATTGAACCGGCGGAAATAGGGATGCCGCGGCGCCAGCGCATAAAGCCGTGTCGCCTCGACGAAGGCGCGCCAGGGCGTCAACGTGCGGCGGCGCGAGCCTTGTTGCTCAATGCCGTCCGGTCCGACGAGCTTGCACCCGATCATCCATGGCCGCTCCAAAGCCGCGCCGTCGGCGAGGAGCCTCGCGACGCCGCCGCGCTCGACCGTCGCGTCCGGATTGAGAAAGAACAAAAACGCGCCGGACGCCGCCTTCGCGCCGAGATTGCACGCGACCGCAAAGCCGACATTGCCATGGCCCGATATCACGCGGATCGGCGCGCCCTCGCCCGCCGCCTCGACTGCGGCGTCGACGGCGCCCGGCCAATTGCCGTTGTCGACGAGAATGATTTCTCCGATGTGCGGCTCTGCCTGCAGGGAGGCAAGGCACCGTGCAAGCACGGGCCCAGTGAAATAGCTCACAACAACGGCGCTGACCGCGCCGCGCATGGCCGCGCCTGTCGCCTTTCCTTTGCTGTCCCCGCTCATGGCTCCCCGGTAGGCCGATCCGCCGCGGACTTCAAATGAAGACGATGAAACGCGTATGACAAGGCGAGCCCGCCAGCGGCAAATCCCGCGGCGGCGATGCGCCAATTCTGCCACAGGCTCGCTTCAATCAGCGCGCTGACGGTGACGCTGGCCGCCGCGCCGGCCGCCGCAGCGAAGAACAGTTTCGGAGCGTCGAGGCCCGCGAGCGCCAGAAAGCCGAACAGGGCCGTCGTCGCGAAAGCAAGCGCGCCCGGAACGCCGAGATCCATCCAGACTTGCAGGAAAACATTGTGCGGGTGGAGGGGCATGACCGGCAATGCCTCCGAGGTCCCCGGGATTACGACGGTCTCCCCGCTCCTTGAAAGCGCTCGTCCATAATCGGCGCCGCAGCCAAGGGGCGCGCAGGCGATGGCGGCCTCGCCGGCCTTCCGGAAAATGAAAAGACGCTGCGCCCAGCTTTGCTCGATCTCTGCGCTGGTGACGATCCGTTCGGCGGGGATCCGGCTCGCCAGCGGCGCTGTGAGCGTGAGGACCGCGATGAGGACGCCCAATGACCGCAGTGTCGCGCGCGGCGCAAAGAGCGCGGCGGTAAAGGCGAGCGCGCCCGCCGCGAGCGCGAGGCTGTTCGCCGTCACGGAATACTGGGCGGCCGCGAGCGCGGCGAGCGCAAAGACTGCGCCAGTCGCAAGACGCGCGCTGCGGTCAAGGCGGCCGCGCAGCAAAATGGCGGCGGCCGCTGCTGCGAAGAGTGAGGGAATGACGGCGCTGAGCCCGCGCGCCAGCGAAATGAGGTCTTTCGTTTGACCCGGCGTCGGATCGGGCGGCGGCAAGGCGCGTCGCAAAGCGCCGCCGCTCGCCGCTTCAAACGCAAGCAGCAGTGTCGCCGCCGCCGTCGCGGCGACGAAGGCGCGGGCGAGGAGATTGAGCGCTCGCCGATCCTCGGTGCGGTGGATGATCTCGAAAACAAGCGCGCCGGCCGCAAGAACCGTGAAGGTGAAATCGGTCCAGACCTTCCATGGCCGTTTCACTTCCGACCAGAGGCCGGAGATCAGAAGCCACGCGGAAAACGCGGCGAAGCTCAGGACGGCCAAAGCGAGATAGTCGCCGCGGCGCGGCGCGCGCAAGAAGCGCGCGACGCCTTGGCGCCAGATGTCCGGCCGCGTCGCGATGACGATCCCGATCAGGAGAATCGCTCCGCCATAACCGCGATGCGCAAAGGCGGCGAGCAGCGGCAAACACGCGATCAGCCCCGCCGTTCCATAAAGAACGGCCCCGTCGTGGCGCTCGGCGAAGGTCAAGCGCGGCTCTTGAGGTCTGGCGGCGTCGCTTCTTCGGCGAGGCGCTGGAGCGCGTCGTCGAGCGACATGACCTCCTGCCGTTCGCTGCCGAGACGGCGCAGCGAAACCTTCTTCTCTTCCGCCTCTCGCGCGCCGACGACGACGAGGACCGGCGTCTTGGCGACGGAATGCTCGCGCACCTTGTAGTTGATCTTCTCATTGCGCAGATCGGTCTCGACGCGCAGGCCCCGCGCCTGCATCGCGGCGGCGACCTCTCGTGCATAGGCATCTGCGTCCGAGACAATCGTCGCGACGACGGCCTGCACCGGCGCAAGCCATAACGGGAACTTGCCGGCATAATGCTCGATGAGAACGCCGGTGAAGCGTTCGAGCGAACCGAGAATCGCGCGGTGCATCATGACGGGCGTGTGGCGCGCGCCGTCTTCGCCGACATATTCAGCGCCGAGGCGCCTCGGCAGATTGAAATCGCACTGGAACGTGCCGGTCTGCCAGTCGCGGCCAATCGCGTCTTTCACGACGAAGTCGAGTTTCGGGCCGTAAAAGGCGCCGTCGCCGGGGTTCAGCACATAGTCGATGCCGAGGCGCTTGCAGGCGCCTTCGAGGGCAGCTTCCGCCTTGTCCCAGATCTCGTCGGCGCCGATGCGCTGTTCCGGCCGCGTTGAGAATTTGACGATGGGCTGACCGAAGCCGAGTTCGCGATACATCTCGAACAGGAGATTGACGAAGCTCACCGCCTCGCCCTCGATCTGGCTCTCCATCAGAAAGATATGCGCGTCGTCCTGCACGAAGCCGCGCACGCGCATGAGGCCGTGCAGCGCGCCCGACGGCTCATAGCGGTGGCATGAGCCGAATTCGGCGAGCCGCAGCGGAAGCTCCCGATACGAACGAAGCCCCTGTTTGAAGACCTGGATATGCGCCGGGCAATTCATCGGCTTCAGCGACATCACCGACTTCTCGGCGCCGCCCTCGTCGACCTCCGCGATGAACATGTTCTCGCGGTAGTTCTCCCAATGGCCGGACGCCTCCCAGAACTTGCGGTTCATGAGCATCGGCGTCTTGATCTCGTCATAGCCGCGCGCGCTGATCTTGCGCCGCACATAGTTTTCGAGCGTGCGGTAGAGCGTCCAGCCTTTCGGATGCCAGAACACCTGGCCCGTCGCTTCTTCCTGGAAGTGGAAGAGCTCCATTTCCTTGCCGAGCCGGCGGTGGTCGCGCCTTTCGGCTTCCTCGAGGCGATGAAGATGCGCCTTGAGGTCCGCCTCGCTCGCCCAGGCCGTGCCGTAGATGCGCTGAAGCACAGCGTTGCGATGGTCGCCGCGCCAATAGGCGCCCGCGACCTTCATCAGCTTGAAAGCCTTGCCGATGTGCTTCGTCGACGGCAGATGCGGGCCGCGGCAGAGGTCGTGCCAGGCCCCGTGGAAATAGATCTTGATGTCTTCCGAAGGCGGAAGGTCGCCGATGATCTCGGCCTTGTACTTTTCGCCGATCGACTGGAAATGCTGTACCGCCTTGTCGCGTGGCCAGACTTCCTTCCGCGTCGGCCGGTCCTCATCGACGATCTCGAGCATGCGCTTTTCGATGCGGGCAAGATCGTCCGTCGAGAAGGCTTCATCGCGGGCGAAATCATAGAAGAACCCGTCTTCCACGTTCGGGCCGATGGTCACTTGCGTGCCCGGAAAGAGCTCCTGCACCGCTTGCGCAAGAAGGTGGGCCGTATCGTGACGGATGATGTCGAGCGCTTCGGGATCGTCGCGCGTGAGGATCTTCACCTTGGCGTCCCGCGCGATGGGCTCGAAGAGATCGCTGACGGCGCCGTCTATCGTGAGCGCGATCGCCTTTTTCGCCAGCGACTTTGAAATCGACTCGGCGAGTTCCGTCCCCGTGACGGGGCCCGGGAAGGAGCGGACCGAACCGTCAGGGAGCGTCAGGGCGACCATTGTTTCATTCCATCTTGCGCAGGAGCGCCGCAGCAAAAGCTTCCGCAGCCTCTTGCGGCGCGTGATCGAGGTAGAGGCTTGGTTCCAGCACCTCGACTTCCATGAGCCATAGCTTCGGGTCAAGGCCCGGCGCGTCGTTGAGGACGACATCGACCCGCGCGTAGAGCGCGGGCGCGGGGAGCATCGCCAGAATCCGTCGTCCTTCCGCGATCGCCCATTCGGGCGCGGCGGCGGGCTGCGTCTTGCCGCCATGCTGTTCCTGGATCCGGATGTCGCCCGATTTCGGGTGTTTGACGACCGCATGGCTGAAGGCGCCATCGAAATAGACGAGCGAGGTCTCGCCCGCCGTGGCGATCTCGCGGATGAGCGGCTGCACAAGGCCCGGCCCGCCGAGATCGCGCGCCGCCGCGGCAAGCCCCGCCCAGTCGCCGCGCCGCACCCGGTTGAGGCCGAAAGCGCCCGCGCTCACGGTCGGCTTCACCACGGCCTCGTCGAGTTCGAGGACGTCCATGGCCTCAGCAATGGCGTCCGGATCGGGCGCGACAAGCCGCGTCGGCGGCAAGGGCGCGCCGCGCGCGGAAAGGTCAAGGAGATAGCGCTTGTCGAGATTCCACAGCATCAGCGCCGGATCATTGGCGACGCGCGGCACGGACGTCAGCCGTTCGAGCCAGACGCGAAATTCTCCGGGCGCGTCCCAATAGTCCCAGGTCGAGCGGATGACGACGAGGTCGGCGCGCTCGAAGGGCGCGAACGGCCCGTTCCACGGCGCAGCCTCGACGCGGACCTGTCGCGCCTCGATCGCCGCGACCGCCGGTTCATCGTCCGGCTGGATCTCTGGCATCTTGTTGCACGTGGCGAAGAGAATGGTTTTCTGGGTCTGGCTCATGCATGGATTATAGTCGGTTTGCTGCAAACGGGGATGCGCCGCGAACAGAAATCCCCGCCCATAGAGAGGGGTTTATGGTCAAACGGGTTCTGGCGCTTGTCGCCGCTGGTATCTTCGCTGCGTCGGCGGCGACGGCCGAAACGCCACGCTACGGCCTTCGGGACCTTGCCTTTCTTGAAGGCGAATGGCGCGGCGCCGCCGGCGGCAGTCAATACTCCGAATTCTGGACCGAAGCCGGCGCCGGCGCGATGGCCGGAATCTTCAAGCTGGCGCGCGGCGAAACCTATAGCGTCGTCGAATTCATGATGATCGCGATGGAGCCGTCCGGACCCGTCCTGCGCTTCAAGCATTACCGCAAGGACTACTCGACCTGGGAGGGCGACGGGCCGCCGCAGACCTTGCGTCTCATCCGCGCGGGCAAAGGGTTTGCCGAATTCGCGCCGACTGATCCCGAATCGAATATCGTGAAGCTCGACTATCAGTTGGCCAAGGGCGCGCTCACGGCCGCCGTCACTCTGCGTGCGGACGATAATCCGGCGAAGACGGAGACTTTCAGCTTCGTCTATCGCCGGCGCTGAGCTGCGAAGATTGACAAAATGGCCCGCCTTGCTTAGCTATGCTCTGTCCGACTGGGACTGAGGAGAGTCGACCGTGCAAACCGGCCGCATCATCGACACCAAAGGCTTCGCGCGCAGCATGGCTGCGTCGCGGGCGTGGGCTGTCGCCTCCTAGCGCGCAAGCGCCGCCGGAGGCCCCCGCGCCTCGGCTGATTTTGATCTGAACCCAAACTGAACCTACCGCGATGGAGCGGCCGTGCGCGCTTTGCGCCGGTCCGTTCGTCCGCATGCGCATGCATGCGGCGTCGCGGCGACGCGCGCCACGATCATGGACAAGACCCTCGCCCATCGCCTGCTCGGCCTCCTCGGAACCGAACGCCGCCTTGCGCATTATTGGCCGGGGCGCGAGGCCGCGCTGTTGCTGCGCCTCGCCTATCCGCAAGGCGCGCGCATCGCCGACATCAAGCGCTCGCGCTTTGCGCCGCTGCTGCAGAGACCCGCTGTGAAGGCCGTCATGGCCACGGCCGGCGACGGCGCGCTGCGCGGCGAGATGCTGGACGTCTGGCCGGACGATGTGCGCTGGTACTGCCATGCGCTCGGCTACAAGCTCTGGGGCGCGTCGAAAAAGGGCGCGGCGCGCCATAAGCAAGTGAGCCGCCCCGGTTACAGCCTGGCGCTTCTTCTGAACTTTAGCGGCGCGCATGACGAGCGCTATCGCGCGATCTTCGGCCGCGATGCGCCGAATTACTTCACCGATCATGGCCATCCGCATGCCGAGGGGACCATGCGGAAGACTTGCTCGTGGGTGCGGATCGACATCGCGCCCGAGACGGGCGAGGCGGTGATCGAAGAAGTGCAGAATGACTGGTTGCGCAAGGCCGGGTGGCGCTGCGATGCGGCTCTGCGCCGGTGCGAAACCGAAGGGCCTCAGGCTGAGATCCGGGTTCAGGGCAGAACCAAAGTCGCGGCTGACCAGATCATTCACTATTGGAACGAAGCCGCCGGACCGCATCACGACGTCTGGGGAGAAGCAGCCCTCAGCGCGGCCCTCGTCTTTCTCGTTGAGACTGTCGGCATCAGGACAATCTGGATGCACACCAGCGCGACCGGCGCGCGGGTGAAGCGCATCGAGGGAACGCCGCCGCCGCGCTCCATCTATGAAGACCTGCCGCGCCGCTTCTGCTTCGAGCGCACGCGCGAAACGCCGCGCTTTCTGTCGGGCGAAGTCTCAAAGCCGATGCGCCGCTTCCTGAACAGCGGCGAGGCGGAATTCTGGCGGCATCAGTTCTAGGCGGCGCCTGAGCACGGCTCCCGCATCACTTGCGCAGCGCGCGGTCCTCGGAAGGCGCGCCCCGCGCCGTCCACGCCCAGTCGCCGTAGCGCCAGAGACGCCAGCCGGCGCCGGGGAGATGCTCCGGAACCGGATCAACGCCGCTCGAACCGAAAGGGTGGCAGCGGCACAGGCGCGACGCCGTCAGGACGCCGCCCTTGAGCGCGCCGTGCCGCTTCAACGCCGCAGCCGCATACTCTGAACACGTAGGATAGTGCCGGCAGCGCGCGCCGAAGAAGGCGAAGACCGGCGACAGCGTGCGCTTGTAGAGCCAGAGACCGGCGTCAATCGCGGACATTCTCTCCGCCGTCTTCCAGTTTCTGCGGCCGTAACCAGTAGTGAAATTGCGGCGTGAACTCCCCCTCGCCTATCCCTGCGAGCGCGAGGAAGTGCCAGAGCGGACTGTAAAGATCGCCGGGGCCGAAGCGCGCGCGGCCGCGACGGACAATCTTCGCCCCGTCACGCGCATAGATCACGGCGCCCGGATAATTCCCGTCGCCGACCGATTGCTCCGTCATATAGGCGCCGCCGCCATGGCTCGCCATGCGGAAGCGCCAGCCGCGATCCTGCGCGAGGCGTCTTTGCACCTCCGGCGGGTCTTTCGACACGAGCACGACGCTCATCGCCGACTCAAGATGCGTCAGCACGCCGTTGATCCCGTCTGCCCAGAGCGTGCAATAGCGGCATCCCTGGCCCATATTGTGGATGACCATCATGAGGTCCCGCCCCGCAAACAGCGCCGACAGAGAGGTCGGCCCGTTGAGCGTCGCGAAGGCGTAATCCTTGACCTCGACGCCGGGCTCGGCCTTGCGCAAGGCAGCGAGCTTCAGCGCCTTTTCATAGAGTTCGAATTCGAGCTTTTCCGCTTCTGTCATCGCCCTGTCCTCATTCCGGACTAGGCTACGCTCAGGCTGCTGCGCATGCAATTGTGCGCCAGGAGACGGAGACCGGGCATGAAAATGCGTTATCTGGCGCTGGCGGCGGCATGCGTCGCCTTTGGAGGGTGCGCGAACATGACTGGCGACGCGCCGCGCTGGCCGACTGTCACGGGCGAAGCGCCGATCATCATCGCGCATCGCGGCGCCTCCGGCTATCTTCCCGAACACACGTTGGAAGCCTATGCGCTGGCGATCGATCAGGGTGCGGACGTCATCGAGCCCGACCTTGTGGTCACCAAGGACGGCGTCCTCGTCGCGCGCCACGAGCGCTATCTTTCCGGCACGACCGACGTCGCCGCACGGCCCGAATTCGCTTCGCGCAAGCGCTTCGACGCCTTCATCGAAAAGGACGAAGGCCGCAAGCTTGAAGACTGGTGGGTCGAGGATTTCACGCTCGCCGAGATCAAAACGCTTCGCGCGCGCCAGCCGCGCGACGGGCGCCCGAAGGATTATAACGGGCGATATGCCGTGCCGACCTTCACCGAAGTGCTGGCGCTCGCGGCGCGCAAGGCGAAGGAGAAAGGCCGCCCGGTCGGCGTCTATCCCGAAACGAAGCACCCGGACTATTTCGCGTCGATCGGCCTCGATTTCGAAGCGCCGCTGCTGGATGCGCTCAAGGGCTACGGGGCAGGTCCGGTTTACATCCAGTCCTTCGTTCCCGAAATCCTGCGGCGGCTGAAGGGCAAGACGAATGCGAGGCTTGTGCAACTCGTCGAAGACCGGGGCGGCGCGCCTTCTGTGCCGCTTTCGGAGATAGCGCTTTACGCCGACGGCGTCGGGCCCGAAAAGTCGCTGCTCGCAAACGCCGCATTCAGGGCGGAGGCGCGGCGGCTGAAGCTCTTCGTCCATCCCTGGACCTACCGGCTCGACCAATTGCCGCCGTCCGCTATGGGACCCGGGCCGTTCCGGGCGCGCGGCGTCGCCGAGATGGCGGCTGCCTTTACCGAATTCGGCGTCGACGGCCTGTTCACGGACTTTCCTGATGCCGGCGTCGAGGCGCGCAGCGCCGCGCGGCGCGTCCTTCACAACACGGAGTGAACAGCCCCGCGCCCGCAAACGGCCCTAAACGGTCGAACCGGCGCGGCCCGTCGCTGGTTCCTCAAAAAAATCGCCGTCGATTTTGCCTGCACGCACGCTATGCTTGGCCGCGGCGGGGAGCCGGTCACAAAGGATCAGGGATTTGAACCTCAGAATTGCGTTTCTCGTCGCCGCTCTTTCCGTTTCCATCGCGCAGGCGCAACCGCCGGGCGGTCCGCCGGCCGAACTTGACAAGGCGGAGCCGCGCGCCGCGCCGGAAGAGCGCCTTCTTGCGACGAGCACACGCCTTCTCGCCGAAGCGCGTCGCCTCCGGGAGGGTGAAGGCTGCACGAGCGCGCTGCCGACCTATCGCGTCGTCGCGGGCATGGGAGAGGGCGAGGAAGCCGCCCAGCATGAGCTCGGCGAGTGCCTGCTGACCGTGACGGGCGCAACGCCGCTCGAGACCGAACTTTTCCGCCAAGAGGGTGTGTTCTGGCTGACGCGTGCGGCCCATGCCGGCAATGCGCGGGCGCAACGCGCGCTCGCCGTACACTTCGCGCCGCAGTCCATGGGCGCGGCGGCGAATGCCGAAGCGCTGAAGTGGGCGCTTGTCTATGCGAAGAATCCCGACGCGAATGTCTATGGCTATAAGGAATTGCCTGCGACCTTCGTGCCCGGTCTTTCGACGGCGCTGGGGCCCGATGCGGCTGCGAAGGCCAAGGCTTTCGCCGACAGCTTCAAGCCGCTGACGCTCGCCAAGTTCACGCCGCCCAAAGCGAAGAAGGGCGCGGAAAGACCCGGCCGGCCGCCGCAGGGCGGGGGGCGCCCGCGTCCATAATCCACGTTTTAAGATGAAGGCGCCGGGCGAAACGATCGAAGCGCACATTGTGCCGCGCCGCTCTTACGGAAAGCAACGCGCATTTGTCGGTCGAGCATTCCGTCGGATCCATCCGTAGACGGCGTATCGCTTGCCGGGCGTCTGGAAGCCCCCTCGGCCCGCCCGGAAATTGTCGAAGTTTAAACATTTCGCCGCCTCGCCAAGCCGCTTCTGCGCGGGTCGTCCTTGAGCCGCGTGACAGACAAAACAGGTCAGTCGTTCTAATTCTCCAAACATGGGGCGGCGCGCTCTCTTTGTTTCAGCATGTTGCGCCGACGATCGGGAGAACGGCCGTGGCGTCCGAAATCATTGACAGGGCCTTGCTGGACTTCGACTGTCCGGCGGCAGCCGCCGTCGAAGGTTCGACCTTCAAGCGCCTGTTTGCGGTGTGGACGGAGCTTCAGGACAAGCTTGCTGCGGCGACGGCGGACGCCGATTCCATTCTCGATGCGCAGACGCGCCTCATGGCGATGGCCTCGCATCTCCCCGCAAAATCGGTCGAGGATGTTCTCTACAAGCTCGCCTTCTGGCGGTGGGATTCGGGGAATCTCGACGCGGATTTTTCCTCGCTGCAACGAGGCGACCAGATCGTCTATTCGGCGTTTCGAGATCTTGCCGCGCTGACCGGCGATCGGGCCGTTCTGACCAAGGCGGATGTCGCCTCCAATTTCCTGAGCGCCGCGCCGGAGACGGCCTGACCACAACGAAGCCCCGCGCGGAATAGAGGGCCGCGCGCCGGCCCGACAGGCCTTTCGCCCTCAGACGAGATTGCCCTTGCGGCCGCGACGCGGCCCCGCCCGCTTCGCCATGGCGATTCTCCCCCAGCCGCGGCGAAGGTGCGCCCCCGGACGGTTCCGACCGTCCGGGGGCGGCTCATTCGTAACCGAACGAAACCGTCAAAGTGTGGTTCTTCGCACATGCAGGCGCGAAGTGATCCCTGGTTTCCCAATCCTTCATGGCCTTGACCGCCGCGGCGCCGAATCCTGAGTCGTAAGTCTCGCCAAGAACTACGGCCCGGCTCACGCCCTTTCCGCTCAATTCATAGCCGATCAGGCTCGCACCGAGGATGTTGCGGGCGGCGGACGCATCCGGAAACTTGACTTTCGGCTTCTTCGTCCATTCGACCCTCGGGCACGTGTCAGGATAGGGGTCGCGCCATTTGATCCAGTCCTCGATCCTTGTCGTTGCGTTTGCTTCGATCGAGTTGTCGAAATCCTCGCCTTGGGGAAGCCTCGAACCCGTCACGACTTCCGCCCCTTCGCTCCGCGCGAGTGAATAAATCGATGTCCGCCACACCACCGCGCGTGCAAGCATGGGATCGAAAGCGTCGATGCTGACCTGAGGCGGAAAGTACTGGAAGCTGCGGTCAAGATACGCGACAGCCTGCCCGACCGAGTCTGCATCCCTGTTCCGTCTGGAGACGCGCAAGACAGCGGCGCTGATAAGGGACGTCCGCATCAACACCGGATCAACCGGCGCGCCCATCGCCTCCGCGTCGGCGAGCGCGCGGTCGGCGAAACGCAACGCATCGGTCTTGTCATCGGCGCTCCAGTCGAACCGTACGAGCGACAGCCAGCCATAGGCGCTGACAGGCGATGCCGGCAGGGATCTGGCGCGCCTTGCGTCGAGCGCCGTCTCGAGCGCCATGCGCAGCGTTTTGTCCTCAGGGCGCAACGCCAGTTGCGCATAGGCGGCGCCGGCGTCGATATCCTCCATGACGAGGCCGGTCGTCGTCTTTGCCGAAATCGCGCGCGCGCGGGCATAGGGTTCGAGGGCCTCTTGCGGCGAATTGATAACGACATGCTCGGCGTAGTTGAACGCGAGCACCGCCGTCGCCTTGCTGTCGCCGATCTCTTTTTCAGCCGCGCGCCACGCCGCCTCGCCGTGCGCGGCGACCTTCGCGTAGTCGCCCGCCGTCAACGCCTGCCGGAAGGCCTGATACTCCGCCTTGTAATCGGCATGCGCCGCCGGCGCCGCAATCGCCAATACAACAAATAAGAAAAGCGCGCGCATGGACTTGTCCTTTCCGGCTTTAGGACGAGCCTATAGTGCGCGACCAGTGAAGGCAACGCTGCGATTGGTGGTCCTCAAGTCTTCGCAGGCGGCTTCGAATACGCCCGGCGCATAATGGGTGGGCGCGACTTCGGCGCGCCGGGCGCGAACGCTGCTGCTACATGGACATCGGACCGGCCTCAAGGATCACGCCGCGCGCGCGTCGGCGCGAGGCTCTCGGACAGATAGACGCGCCCACCAAAACATAACCGGCCGGCCCACTTCGGACCGGCCGGCTCTTTGCGGCGTTCCCTCCCAAGGAACCCCTGCGGCTTACATCGCCGCTTTGAACTGGTGCGTTTCCGTCGACTCGCCCATCGCCGTCGTCGACGACTGGCCGCCCGACAGCGTGTTGGCGACGAGGTCGAAATAACCGGTGCCGACTTCGCGCTGGTGGCGCGTCGCCTCATAGCCGATCTTTTCGGCGGCGAACTCGGCCTGCTGCAGTTCCGAATAGGCCGCCATGCCGCGGTCGCGATAGCCGTGCGCGAGCTGGAACATCGAGTAGTTCAGCGCGTGGAAGCCGGCGAGCGTCACGAACTGGAACTTGTAGCCCATGGCGCCGATCTCGCGCTGGAATTTGGCGATCGTCTCTTTGTCGAGCTTGGCTTCCCAGTTGAACGAGGGCGAGCAGTTATAGGCGAGCATCTTGTTCGGGTAGACCTTGCGCACCGCCTCGGCGAAGCGCTTGGCGTCGGCGAGATTCGGGTGCGAAGTCTCCCACCAGAGAAGGTCCGCATACGGCGCATAGGCGAGGCCGCGGGCGATGCAGTGGTCGACGCCCATACCGTCCTTCAGCCGGTAGAAGCCCTCGGGCGTGCGGCCCTGATCGAAATCGATATAGGGGTGATCGCGCTCGTCGATATCAGAGGTGATGAGGCGCGCAGATTCAGCGTCGGTGCGCGCGACGATCAGCGTCGGGACGCCCATCACGTCAGCAGCGAGACGCGCGGCGTTGAGGTTGCGCTCATGGGCTTTGGTCGGGATCAGGACCTTGCCGCCGAGATGGCCGCACTTCTTTTCCGAAGCGAGCTGGTCTTCAAAGTGAACGCCGGCGGCGCCCGCCTCAATATACCCTTTCATGATCTCGAAGCAGTTGAGCGGGCCGCCGAAACCGGCCTCAGCGTCGGCGACGATCGGCAGGAAATAGTCGCGCGTGATCTTGCCTTCGGAGTGTTCGATCTGGTCGGCGCGCACGAAGGCGTTGTTGATACGGCGAGCAAGCTCCGGGCCGGAATTGGCGGGATAGAGCGACTGGTCGGGATAGGTTTGCGCGGCGGCGTTGGAATCGCCCGCGACCTGCCAGCCGGAAAGATAGATCGCCTTGAGGCCGGCCTTGGCCATCTGCACGGCCTGGTTGCCGGAGAGCGCGCCGAGCGCATTGATGTAGCTTTCGGACTGCAGCAGCGACCAAAGCCTGTTCGCGCCGCGTTCGGCCAACGTATGCGCGACTTTCACGGAACCGGTCAGGCGCTTGGCTTCCTCCGCCGTGTAATTGCGCTTGATGCCGTCGAAACGGCCCGCCGGCGCGGACGGAACAAGATCTTTGAACGTGGTCATCGGCTTCCCCATTGAATGGCCGCGCCAAATTGCACGTTCGCAGTTGCGAAACCATTGCCATCGTGAGCGGCGGTGAGGTTTATGACAGTATCATTTGTCATATTGTGTTTTTTGTCAATTTCCTACAATTTGGCGCATGCGAAACAAGGCGTTTCAGGCCATGGTGACCAAGCCACGCTCCCGAAAAGTATTGATTGGGCCGCAGATCCGGCGGCTCCGAAAGGAGTTGCGATTGACGCAAAGTGAGATGGCGCGCGACCTCGCGATCTCGCCCTCTTATGTCAATCTGATCGAGCGCAATCAGCGGCCGATCTCGGCGGCATTGTTGGTGCGTCTGTCCGAAACCTATGGCGCAGACCTTGCCCGCTTCGCCGGCGCGCGGGGCGAAGATCTCGAGGCGGAGCTTCTTGCGGCTTTTGAGGACCCGGTTTTTTCGGGCGCGGGCGTCGCGCGCGAAGACGCCGTCGAGCTTGCCGGCGCCAATCCCCTACTTGGCGATGCGGTCGCCGCCCTCTACCGCTCCTGGAAAAGGTCACAAGACGAACTCGTGGAGCTGCGCGCCGCTGGCAGGTCCGGCGAGAAGGACCCGGTCGAAGAGGCGCGCGATTTCATTCAGGCGCAGCAAAATTGCTTCCCGGCGCTCGATGAAATCGGAGAGGCGATTCAATCCGCCGACGGCGTTTTCGCCGCGGTTTCAAGGCGCCTCCTCGACGACCATAAGATCCGTGTCCGAATCCTGCCAACGGCGGTGATGGGCGGCGCGATGCGACGACTTGATCGGCACACGCGCGAACTCCACCTCGCCGAGACGCTCGACGGCGCAAGCCGGACCTTTCACCTTGCGCTTCAATTCGCGCTTTACGCCCATGCCGACAGGCTGGACGGGATCGTCAACGCCTCGCGGTTTGAGTCCGACGCAGGCCGGCGGCTCGCACGCGCGGCGATCGCCAACTACGCGGCGGGCGCGATCATGATGCCCTATGGCGCTTTTCTCGCTTCAGCCCGGGAGCTTCGATATGATGTCGAGGCGCTCGGACGCCGCTACGGCGCGAGCTTCGAGCAGGTCGCCCACCGCCTGACGACGCTGAGCAGCCCCGGCGCCGAGGGCGTGCCGTTCTTCTTCATACGCGTCGATGCCGCCGGCAACGTCTCCAAGCGCTTTTCGGCCGACGTTTTCCCCTTCGCGCGCTATGGCGGTTCCTGCCCGCTCTGGAACGTCCATGACGTCTTCCGCACGCCCCGCCGTATCCTGACGCAGATCCTGCAATTGCCTGACGGCGCGCGCTTCTTCTCCATCGCCCGCACGGTCCACGGCGAGGCGGGCGGCTTTGCGGCGCCGAGGATCGACCGCGCCGTCGGCCTCGGCTGCGCCATCGAACGCGCCGGAGAGCTCATCTATGCGCAAGGCCTCGACCTTGCCGCAGCGCCAATGACGCCGATCGGCGTCACCTGCCGGCTCTGCGACCGGCGCGATTGCGCGGCGCGCGCCCATCCGCCATTGAGACGCCGTCTCGTCATGGACGAGCACCGGCGTCTTGCGACGCCGTTCAGCTTTGAGTTTGATTGAATCTCGTGCCCAAACCGCCCCTCTCCTGTTACATCCGCACCAAGAACGAAGCCCGCATGATCGGCGACGTCGTGCGCGCCGCGCTCCTCGTCTGCGAAGAGGCGGTCGTCGTCGATTCAGGGTCTACGGATGACACGGTTCGGATCGCGGAAGCGGCGGGCGCGCGCGTCTTCTTCAACGCCTGGCCCGGCAACGGCTTTCAGAAGCGCGTCGGCGAGGACGCCTGTCGCAACCACTGGGTGCTCGATCTTGACGCCGACGAGATCGTGACGCCGGCGCTCGCCGCTGAGATTGCGGCGTTGTTCGCCGACGGCGCCCCGCCTTGCGCCGCCTACAAGACGCCGATGGAAGTCGTGCCCCCATTTCATCCGCCTACGGCGCGTTTCGGGCGCGTCGGGCGCGCCAAACTCTATGACAAGCGCGCCCTGCGCGCGCCCGCAGACGCCGTATGGGACCAGTTCGACATTCCGCCCGGGGTGGCCGTCGGCGGGCTGAAAGAGCCGTTGTTGCATTTCGCTTACAAAGACGCAGAGCATCTGACCGCCAAGCTCAATGGCTATTCGAGCCTGCAGGCGCGGGAGAAAAAGCCCAAACCGCGCGGCGTTCTCGCGTTGCGCATCCTTTTCGGGTTTCCCTTCTATTTTCTGCGGCGCTACCTTTTCGAGGGACTCGTCTTCAAAGGCGTCTACGGCTTCGCCTTCACCTTTATGACCGCCTACGGACGATGGCTGCGCGACGTGAAAATGTATGAGCGCCATTTGCGCAAGGACGGCCCATGACCGGCGGCGCATCGGCTGACCCGCCCTTCGGAGAATTGCGGCCTTCGCCCTCGCAGGAACGGGTGCGCGCTGTGGGCGCCCAACTGCCCACAAATTACTGGGGGCGGCGCCTTGCCTCTTTACTGCTTGGCCCGGCGGGCGGGCGGGCGCGGCGGCCATACGATGTCGACCTGTTCAACGGCGCGCGTGCGCGGCTCCATCCCTTCGACAATATCTGCGAGAAGCGCGTGTATCTGACGCCGCAGCTCTGGGACCTTGAGGAGCGCACGGCGCTCGCCGCCTGCATCGCTCATGCTGCCTCGCCGGAGTTCACCTTCATCGATGTCGGTGCAAATGTCGGCCTCTACACATTATTCGCTCGCGCTGAAGCGCGGCGGCGCGGGCTTTCCTTCCGGGGCCTCTGCATCGAAGCCGACCCCGAAATGCGCCGGCGCCTTGCGTTCAATCTCGATGCGTCCGGCGCTGCGGCGGAGGTAAGGGTCGCGCCGTATGCCGCCGGCGCGCGCGACGAGACGCTGCGGCTCGCCGTCAATGAAAAGAGCCGGGGGCTGACAAAGCTTGCAGACGACGGCGCGCTCTCCGTGGAGGCGCGCGCACTTTCGCGCCTCATGAATGAGGCAGGATTTGACCGCGCCGACGCGATGAAAATGGACATCGAAGGCGCTGAATTCGCGGTGCTCGAAGCCTTCCTGCGCGACGCGCCCCAAACGCTCTGGCCGCGCTTGCTTATTCTCGAAACCGCGCACGAAGCGGCCGCGCAGTCGGCGAAGGCGCTAGTACTCTCCGCCGGCTGGCGCGAAACGCTGTCGACCAAGCGCAATCTCGTCGCTGCTCTCTGAGCGCGCCTCATGATAAGCTGCGCTGACCTCGACCGATTCCGAGCGAAAGTCGGTTGCTGTGTGCGGGCTCTATCCGGCGGCCAGTGAGCCAACGTCAGCGCAGCGACATATCAAGCGTCTGCGTAATAGTCCTTGACCAGATATTTCTTCTCGAGGTCCGACTTTTCGTAGCCTGCATCCTTCGCCGATTGGCGCGGCGGCAGTGTGATCGGCGTGAACGCGTCCTTGTTGAACTCATAAGGGACGAGATCGAGGATGGCGCGCAGGCAGTTGAGGCGCGCCTTCTTTTTGTCGTCGCCGTCGATGACACGCCAGGGCGCATGTTTCGTGCTCGTCTCGCGCAGCATGCGGTCGCGCGCGCGCGTCATGTCGGCCCAGCGGGTGCGGCCGTCGAGATCAACCTGGCTCAGCTTCCAGCGCTTGCGCGGATCGGAGGCGCGTTCCTGAAAGCGCCGCTCCTGTTCCGACGAGCCGACATGCACCCAGAATTTGATGAGCATGAGCCCTGAAGACAGGATCAGCTTTTCGAACACGTTGACGTCCTGCATGAACGCCTCGTGCTGCTCGGGCGTGCACCAGCCCATGACGGGCTCAACGATCGCGCGATTATACCAGGAGCGGTCGAACAGGACGATTTCGCCCGCCGCAGGCAGATAGGAAATGTATCGCTGGAAATACCATTCGGTGCGTTCGCGGTCTGTGGGCTTGGGGAGCGCGGCGATGCTCCAGACGCGCGGGTTCATCCGCATCATGATGGTCTTGATGATGCCGCCCTTGCCGGCGGCGTCGCGTCCCTCGAAGACGATCGCGACCTTGAGCCCCCTGCGGACGACCGTCTCCTGGAGCTTGGCGAGTTCGAATTCGAGGCGCTGAAGCTCCTTCTCGAAAGCTTCGTCTTTCATGGCCGATGTGCTCCGTCGGTGCGCAAGAATGCGCCGGCGGCGTCGAAGAGATAGACGCGCCGGCAGAACTCGCAGGCGACGCGGATCGCGCCGTCTTCCAGCATTTCGCTGAGCGCCGCGCGCTCATAGCGTTCAAGGACGCGCCCGATGCGTTCTGCGCTGCAGGAACAGGCGGCGCGCACGCGCGCCGGCTCGAAAACGCGCACGCCATCTTCATGAAACAGGCGATAGAGCAGCGTTTCGGCGTCAATCGCGGGATCAAGCAATTCGTCCGCTTGCGTTGTTTCGAGATGCGCGGCGGCCCTCGTCCAGAGGTCCTGCTCCTCAGGCGCCTTGAGTACGGCCTCGCCGCGGGCGCGGCCGCCGCCCTCGCCCGGCACGAACTGTGCGATGATGCCCCCGGCGCGCCAGGTCTCGCCCTCGCCCGGCCGGGAGACTTTGCCGACGGCGAGTTTCACCGCGGTCGGGATCTGCTCCGACTGCAGAAAATACGCGACGGCCGCGGCGGCGAAGCTCTCGCCTTCGAGCGGGGTCACGCCCTGATAGCGCTCCATATCCGGCCCCTGATCGACCGTGAGCGCGAGACTGCCTGCGCCGAGCAGCTTTGCGACGCCGCGTCCTTCGGGTGTCGCGCCCGTGCGCGTCGCGGTCGCGCGCAAGGCGCCGGACGCTGCGTAGTCGGCGACGACCATGGAGACGGGTCCCGCGCCTTGCGCCTGCAAAATGAGCTTGCCGTCGAACTTCAACGAAGAGCCCATCAGCGCGACAAGCACAGCCGCCTCGCCGACAAGTTCGAGTACAGACGGTTCAAAAGGATGCGCGCCGAGGATCGCGTCGATCGCAGGCCCGAGCCGCACGACGCGGCCGCGCACGGGAGAACGGGCGATCTGGAACGGCAGGATGCGGTCGTCGCCGTCCGCCTTCGTCACGCCCATGGTTCAGCTCTTCAGCTTGTAGCCGGAGCGGAAGAGCGCGTAACTCCAAGCGCCGAGCGCGATGTTGATGACCAGCGTCACGGCGACCCCGACGGCAAGGCTTGCCTCATGCGCGCCGGTGAAGCCGTAACGGAACCCGTCGATCAGAAAGAAAACGGGGTTCACATGGCTGAGGCCAAGAAACGGCTGCGGCAGGCTCGAAATCGCGTAGAAGGTTCCGGAAAGATAGGTCAGCGGCGTGATGACGAAATTCTGGATGACCGCGAGCTGATCGAACTTGTCGGCCCAGATGCCGCCCATAATCCCGGCGAAGCCGAACATGAAGGACGCCGCAACGCTGAAATAAGCGATCGCCCAGAAGTGGACGACATGCATGGGCGTCCCCGACATCGCCATGAAGACAGCGCTCGTCAGCGCCGTGACGAAACCGACGAGTAGTCCGCGGGCGGCGGCGCCGATGAGGAAAGCGGCCGTCAATTCGCCTGCGGACAATGGCGGCATCAGCACGTCGACGATCGAGCCTTGCACCTTGCCGATGATGATCGACGAGGAGGAGTTGGCGAAGGCGTTGGTCAAAATCGCCATCATGATGAGGCCGGGCGCCAGAAACTCGACGTAAGGAACGCCGTGGAACTCCGCCTCGCCGCGCCCGAACGCCTGGATGAAGACGAGCAGGAACAGGAGCGTCGAGACGAGCGGCGCGAAGATTGTCTGGAAAGACACCTTCATGAAGCGCCGGATTTCTTTGTCGATCAGCGTTTGGAGGCCGAGCCAGTTCACGGTGCCGAACTGGCGCGCGCCGAATTGCGGCGCCTTGTGAAGACCCGCCTCAAGACCGGCAGCATCGCTCATGGGGGTTCCAGAGATCCTGTGTGTGAAACGCATTTCACGCCAGCCGCAGACGGGGTCAATGCGCGAAGCTGCGCACCTGTCTCTCTGCGGCCCTAAACGCAGGTCCGTCCGCCCCTACGCCTCCTAGATGTAGTGTGGAGAAATTCGATTCGGGCCGATGTTGTATTTTTCTCGCCCTGAGCTACTATATCTTGGCGCTCAAACGAGCGGCATTGGCGGATGCTACTACATATAGAGACATAGGAAGGCGCCTTCCATCGCACCCGGCAAAGGCTTGGGGTGAACGGCGCTGACATGGATCAGGATCGAGGAGCGGGCTGTATGTCCTGGAATGATGATCGCGTCGAACAGCTGAAGAAATTGTGGTCCGAAGGGCTCTCCGCGAGCCAGATCGCATCCAAAATGGGTGGGGTCACGCGTAACGCCGTGATCGGCAAGGTCCATCGGCTCGGGCTTTCGGGCCGCGCGGCGCCGGCAAAGCCCCAGCGTGGGCGCAGCTATCACGATGAGCCGGAATCGATCGAAACGCTGAAGCGCGAGCCGGCGCTGATGAAGCCGGCCATTCCGGAGCCGGAATTTCTGGCTCCCTTCGTGCTCGACACGGGCGATACCGCGACGGTCGCGACGCTCAAAGGCAATATGTGCAAATGGCCCATCGGCGACCCGGCGCGCGATGACTTCCACTTCTGCGGCCAGGGCACGCCGTCGGGCAAGTCTTACTGCGCCTATCACGCGCAGCTCGCCTTTCAGCCGGTCCAGAAGCGCGACCAGCGCGATATCGCGGCCCAGCGTCTCGCCCATGAGCGGCAGCGCCGCATCGCAGGTTGACGACAAGGATCAAGGGCGGGCCCGCGGCCCGCCCAATCAGCGTTGAATTTACGAGTCGAGCGCGTAGCCGGCTGAGCGCACCGTGCGGATCGGGTCGCCCTGATCGTGCTTGTTCAGCGCCTTGCGCAAACGCCCGATATGGACGTCGACCGTCCGCACTTCAACGAACACATCGGATCCCCAGACCGCATTCAGCAATTGCTCGCGTGAAAAGACGCGGCCCGGATGCTGGATGAGGTGGTCGAGCAGACGGAATTCCGTCGGCCCGAGATGGATCTCCTTGTCGTGGCGCCAGACGCGGTGCGAGGTGCGGTCGAGCCGGATATCGCCGTGGAACACTTCGTCCTGCACGAGGCCCGGCCGGATGCGGCGCAGCACCGCCCGCACGCGCGCGACCAGCTCGTTCATCGAGAAGGGCTTCGTCATGTAGTCGTCGGCGCCGGTTTCAAGGCCGCGAATGCGGTCGGCCTCCTCGGACCGCGCCGTCAGCATGATGACGGGGATATTGCGCGTCTCGGGCTTGGAGCGCAGGCGCCGGCAGACCTCGATGCCGGAGGTCTTGGGCAGCATCCAGTCGAGGATGACGATGTCGGGCGGGGTTTCCGCGACCTTGATCAACGCATCGTCGCCATCGACGGCGATCTGCACGTCGAATTCTTCCTTCCTGAGGTTGTACTCAAGCAGCGTCGCCAGCGACTCTTCATCCTCGACGATCAGGACGCGCGCATTGGCCATGAGGTGCTCCTTTTACGCAATCAGTTCAGTCTGTCCGGCGACTTGACCGCCGTGGTTGAGGTCTCGTCGCCCTTGGGCCGGGCGCCGCCAGGGGCCGCGCCCGTGACGAGGAAATGCAGGGCTTCGGCGATGTTGGTCGCGTGATCGCCGACGCGCTCGAAGTTTTTCGCGATAAACACAAGATGCGTGCAGGCGTTGACCTGAGAAGGATCCGCCATCATCGCGAGCAGGATCTCGCGGAAGAGCGAATTGTAGAGCTCGTCGAGCTCGTCGTCCCCGCCCCAGACGGCGCGCGCGGCGGCAAGATTGCGCGAGGCATAGGCCGTGAGGATGTCGGCGATGCGCTGAAGGCTCGCGCGGCCCATGCGCGCGACGCCAACATAGGGCGCGGGCGCACGTTCGCGGCTGACGACCAATGTGCGCTTGGCGACATTCTTGGCGAGATCGCCGACGCGTTCCAGTTCGCCGGCGACTTTCATATGGGTCATGATCTCGCGCAGCACGCCTGGGGAAAACGGCCCGGCGAGCAGCAAGGTCATGACCTTGGATTCGACCATCTGGTGAAATTCGTCGATGCGCGCATCGCCCAGGATCACGCGCTCGGCGGCCGCGATGTCGCGCCGCTCAAAGGCGTTGATCGAGTCGGCGAGCTGGGATTCGACGAGCCCCGCCATCTGCGCGAGGTCGATCTCCAGTCCGCGAAGACTGTCAGAATTGCGCGGGTGACCGGCGAGACCCATGAGCGTCGTCTTTCTCATTCGGCGCGAGGGCGCGTTCACCGCGCCGCTGACCGCCGCCTTGCTCCGCCAGCGGACGGCTGAGCGGGGCAAGCATCGTGGTATGCGCACTTATTTGTGACAGAATCTTGTACGCGCCATGTTGTAAACAACGAGACGCGCCTGGCGCAATAGTTGCGCCGCCTTGCTTCTGCGGAAATTGCAGCGGCTTCAGACGGCGTCGCGCGCGCCCAATGCCGGGAAATAACACGTGAAGGCCGTGCCGGCGGCGAGGCGGCTTTCGATCTGCAGCCCGCCTTTGTGCCTGTTAACGATATGTTTGACGATCGCGAGACCAAGGCCCGTGCCTGACCGCTGATTGCGGCTGCGGTCGATATTGGCGCGGTAGAAGCGCTCGGTGAGGCGCGGAAGGTCGCCGCGCTCGATGCCGGGGCCGAAATCGCGCACCTGTACGAACACGAGGTCATCGACTTCGGCAGACCGGCGCGCGGCGAGCTGCGCGGCGCTGTCGCCGGCGCGATGGGCCATTTCTCCGTCTGCGGAAAGAGCCGGCGCCGCCCCGCGGCCGACCTTGATCTTCACGAGCGCCGGTTCGCCGCCATATTTCAGCGCATTGTCGATGAGATTCTGAATCGCCTGAAACGCCTCGTCGCGGTCGGCGCGCACATTGAACGGCCCCTCCCCGATCTGTTCGAAGTCGACGATCGCGCCCGACCGCGTCAGCAAGGGGCCAAGCGCGTCTATGACGTCGCGCGCGAGTTCGGCGAGATCAAGCGTCTCATTCGGCGGCACATGTTCGTGGAGTTCGATCCGCGACAGCGACATGAGGTCGAACACAAGCCGCTGCATGCGCTCGGCCTGGCCGTTCATGACGCCGAGAAAGCGTTCGCGCGCTTCGGCGTCGTCCTTAGCGGGGCCGCGCAAAGTCTCGATGAATCCGATGAGCGAGGCGAGCGGCGTCCGCAATTCATGGCTCGCGCTCGCGATGAAGTCGGCGCGCATCTGTTCGAGACGCCGCTCGCTCGTCAGGTCCCGGATGAAGACGAGCGTGCGGGCGCCGTCCTTCGCATCCTCGAGGCGCGCGACGAAGGCGCGGCACGCGCGTTCGACGGCGCCGGTCGTCGTAAAATCGACCGTCGCAGCGGGGCCGCCGGCGGCTGCGGCCTCCACCGCTTCGAAGACCGCGGGCGCGCGCAGGACCCCGGCAAAGTGCCGGCCTTCGATCGCGCCGGCGCCCGCAAATTCCTCCGCCGCCGGATTGGCGAGCTCGATGACGCCGGCGTCGTCGAGAATGAAAATGGGCTCAGGCAAAGCGAGCGCGACGCCGCGCGCGAGCCGCAAGCGTGAGAGTTCCGCCTCGCGCGCATTGAGATCGGTTTCGACGACCTTCTGCACCGGCGTCGCCCAGGCGCGGCCCGACGAGAAAAGATACCGCACGCCTAGCGCCGCGATGAAGGCGGCGAAGGCCGCGATGGTGACCCGCGCATTGCCGTCCGCCACGAAAATCGAGACCCCGGCGACGCCGGTCGAGATTCCGGCCGCCCACAGAAAGTCCCGGCGCCGCACAGAGCGCGCCGTGGACTGAATAAGACTGCCGAGATCCTCATCCGCCATGGGCGGGAGATAGCGTGAGACTGCGCCGGGCGCCACCCTGCCCGGGCGACGCTGAGGGCTTGTGCGCCGCGTCAGACGTCGAGGGCGGCGGAGAGCGCGTTTTCCTGGATGAAGTTGCGGCGCGGCTCGACCACGTCGCCCATCAGCCGCGAGAAGATATCGTCTGCGGCGTCGGCCTCCTTGACGCGGACGAGCAACAAGGTGCGCGCATTATCGTCGAGCGTTGTCTCCCAGAGCTGGTCTGGATTCATTTCGCCAAGACCCTTGTAGCGCTGGATCTGCACGCCGTGCTCGCCGGCCTTCCGGATCGCGCGCAGGAGGTCAGGCGGACCCGTCAGCGCTTCCTGATGATCCTTGCGCTTCAGCGCCGGGGGCGCCGCGAAGATCTCGATCAGCGTCTCGGCGGCGGCCTGCAGCTTGCGCGCATCGGCGGAGACGAGGAGGTCGCGCGTGAAATGGTGGCGCTCGACCACGCCGCGCAGATCGCGCTCGAAGCGATAGCCGCCTTCGCCGTCCGTCACGCCGCGCCAGCCGCGCTCATAGTCCTCCGAAATGGCGTCAAGGCGCGCCGCGACCTTTTCAGCGATCGCCTGCCCGCCTTCCTCCGGCGCCTCGTGGAGCGCGCGCGCGAGCGCCGTCTGGACGATGATGTCGCGCGGAAAACGCGCCGGAAATTCCGACAAGGCGTCCTCGGCCTTCCGGGCCCGCGCGACGACGTCGGCAAGATCAGCGCCGGCGAGCGTTTCGCCTGTCGCCAGCGTCAGTTCGGCGCCGGCGACGCCCTCCGTATAGAGATAATCTTCGAGCGCCCGCTCGTTGAGGAGATATTGCTGCGACTTGCCGCGCGTCACCTTGTAGAGCGGCGGCTGCGCGATGAAGAGGTGGCCGCGTCGGATGAGCTCCGGCATCTGGCGGAAGAAAAACGTCAGCAGCAGCGTGCGGATATGCGCGCCGTCGACGTCGGCGTCGGTCATGATGACGATCTTGTGGTAACGCAGCTTGTCGGCGTTGAAATCGTCGCGGCCGATGCCGGTGCCGAGCGCGGTGATCAGCGTGCCGATCTCCTGGCTTCCAAGCATCTTGTCGAAGCGCGCGCGCTCGACGTTGAGGATCTTGCCGCGCAGCGGCAACACGGCCTGGTTCTCACGGTTGCGCGCTTGCTTCGCCGACCCGCCCGCCGAGTCGCCTTCGACGATGAAGAGTTCGGATTTCGAGGGGTCGCGCTCCTGACAGTCGGCGAGCTTGCCGGGGAGCGAGGAGATATCGAGCGCCGACTTGCGGCGCGTGAGCTCCCGCGCCTTGCGCGCGGCCTCGCGCGCGGCCGCCGCTTCGACGACCTTCTGCACGATCTTGCGCGCCTCGCCCGGATTTTCCTCAAACCAGGCGCCGAGCCGTTCGTTCGCCGCGCCTTCCACGATGGGGCGCACTTCGGAGGAGACGAGCTTGTCTTTCGTCTGGGAACTGAATTTCGGGTCTGGAACCTTGACGGAGAGAATGGCGGTCAGTCCCTCGCGCGCGTCGTCGCCGGTCAGCGCGACTTTCTCCTTCTTCGCGATGCCGGATGACTCTGCGTAATTGTTGACGATGCGCGTCAGCGCCGCGCGGAAGCCCGCAAGGTGCGTGCCGCCGTCTTTCTGCGGAATATTGTTGGTGAAGCAGAGGACGCGCTCGTGATAGCCGTCATTCCACCACATCGCGACTTCGACAGTGAGGCCGTCGCGCTCGGTCTTGAAGGCGATCGGCGCGGAGAGCAGCGGCGTCTTCGATTCGTCGAGATAGCGGATATACGCCTCAAGCCCGCCTTCGTAGTGCATCGTCTCTTCGCGGATATCGGCGTGCCGCGCGTCTTTGAGGCGGATGACGACGCCGGAATTGAGGAAGGCGAGCTCCCGCAGGCGCCGTTCGAGCGTGTCGAAGTCGAACTCGATCCCGGAGAATATCTCCGTGGACGGCATGAAGGTGACTTCCGTGCCGGTCTTCTTGCCGGCCTCGGCGCTCACGAGCGCGAGCGGGGCTTCGGGCACGCCCATGCGAAACCGCATGTAGTGTTCCTTGCCGCCCCGCCAGATGCGCAGATCGAGCCATTCCGACAGCGCGTTGACGACTGAAACGCCGACGCCGTGCAGGCCGCCTGAAACCTTGTAGGAATTCTGGTCGAATTTCCCGCCGGCATGGAGCTGGGTCATGATGACCTCAGCCGCCGAGACGCCTTCGGACGAATGGATGTCGGTCGGAATGCCGCGCCCATTGTCGCGCACCGTGACGGAGCCGTCGCCGTTGAGCACGACATCGACCGCATCGGCGTGCCCGGCGAGCGCCTCGTCGATCGCGTTGTCGACGACCTCATAGACCATGTGATGGAGACCCGAGCCGTCGTCGGTGTCGCCGATATACATGCCCGGCCGTTTGCGGACGGCGTCGAGGCCTTTGAGAACCTTGATCGAGTCAGCGCCGTATTCTTCCGGCGCCGGAACGGCGTTGTTCGCCATGAGAGTGGTCACCCTGGACTGAATTCTGAAAACGCGCCGTCATCGACGCGGAAAGCTTGTGCGCGCGGACCCCAGGCCGAGAACAATTCGGCGTCTGTGCCGGTCATGAAGACCTGAAACCCAATCGCGTCGAGAATGTCGAAAAGCGCCGCGCGCCGGCTGTCGTCAAGGTGCGCGGCGATTTCGTCGAGGAGGAGCACGAGCGGCGCTGCGGGTCCGCCGCGGAAGCCGCTCTCGATCTGCAGCGCCCGCGCATTGGCGAGCACGAGCCCGATCAGGAGCGCCTTTTGCTCGCCGGTCGAACACAGGCGCGCGTCGCGGCCCTTAGCGCGATGAACGACCTTGAGGTCGGAGCGATGCGGCCCGATGAGCGCGCGCCCGGCAGCGGCGTCGAGCGGACGCTGGCGCTTCAGCCTTTCGGCGTAGGAGTCTTCAACGACGGCGGCAGGTTCGCGCTCAAGCGCCGTTTCGAGATCGCCGGCGAGCGCCATATCGCCTGTCGGAAACCCCCAGTCGGCGGCGATGTCGGCTGCAGCGATCGCGCCCGCCGTTTCGCGCCGTGCGGCGGCGATGACGACGCCGGACTCTGCCATCTTCCATTCGAGCGCCGAAAGCCATGCATCATCGCGCGAGCCGTCTTCGAGAAGCTTCTGACGCTGGCGCATGGCGATCTCAAAGGCGCCGTGGGCTTGCGCATGCGCCGCATCGCGCGAACAGGCCATGCGGTCGAGAAAGCGCCGACGTTCGCCGGCGCCGTCGAGGAAGAGCCGGTCCTGCGCCGGCGTCAGCCAAACAAAACGGATATGATCGGCGAGCACTGCAGGACCTGACGCCGCCGCGCCGTCGATGCGCACGATGCGCTTGTTGGGCGCCGAAGCGGCGGCGCCGACGCCGAGCCGCGTCTCGCCTTCCGCAGAAATGAGCTCAGCGGAAACCGCCCAGCCGCCGGAACCGCCCTCGCGCGGCAGATCGTCGAGCGCGGCGCCCCGCACGCCCCGGCCGGGCCCCAGCATGGAGAGCGCCTCGAGCACGTTCGTCTTGCCCGCGCCATTGGCGCCGACGAGCGCGACGGGCCGGCCGTCGAGCGCGAGCCTGGCCGATCCGTAAGAGCGAAAATCATGCAAAGCGAGCCCGCGCACGCGTGCGGGCTCAGCCTGCGCGCGATGGCGCGCCGGTTTGACCTCCGCGCATTCGCGCGGGGGCGCAGATTCTTGCTCAAACAGAATGGCGCGGGCCATCAGGCCGCCTCTTCCTTCCGCCGCACAAAGACTCCGGGCACGGATCAAACCCTGAGCGGCATCAAGACGTAGAGCGCCCGGCCATCTTCCTCATCGACCATCACGGAGGGAGAGGACGGGTCGGCGAGCTTCAGCGTCGCGGTCTCGCCGTCGATCTGCGAGGCGACTTCGAGCAAATAGCGGGCGTTGAACCCGATCTCGATCGGCTCGCCTTCATAGTCGACCGGAATTTCTTCAAAAGCGCTGCCCGCTTCGGGATTGTTGACCATGAGGCGCAGCTTGCCGGCGTCGACCACAAGCTTGATCGACCTTGTGCGGTCGGCGGCGACGGTCGAAACGCGATCGACGGCGGCGCAAAACTCCGCCGTGCCGACGCGCAAGAGCCCGGGATTGGCTTTCGGGATGACGCGCTCATAGTCGGGAAAAGAGCCGTCGATCAGCTTGGAGGTGAGATGGCCCGCGCCGAAGGAGAACCGGATCTTGGCCGCGGAAACGGCGATTTCGACCGTCTCTTCGGCGTCGGCCAGAAGCCGCCCGAGCTCGTTGACGGCCTTGCGCGGCACGATCACGCCCGGCATCGCCTCCGCGCCCGCGGGCAGCGGGGCATCGAGCCGCGCCAGTCGGTGGCCGTCGGTCGCGGCAGCGCGCAGCACTTTGCGCCCGCCGTCCGAGAAGGCGTGGAGATAGACGCCGTTGAGATAGTAGCGCGTCTCCTCCTGAGACATGGCGAAACGCGTCTTGGCGAGAATGCGCGCAAGGTCCGCCGACGGCATGGAGAAACGCACGGCGACCGCGTCAGTCGCGAGCGTCGGGAAATCCTGATCTGGTAGAACGGCAAGGTGGCTCTCATAGCGGCCGGACGTGACCTGCAGACGGTTTTCTTCCTGCTTCAATTGCAGCCGGATCTGCGCGCCGTCGGGAAGCTTGCGGACGATGTCGTGCAAGGTGAGCGCCGAAGCAGTCGCGGCGCCCTTCATCGCCACATCAGCGGGCGCGGCTTCCGACACTTCGATATCGAGATCGGTCGCCGTCAACGTCAGCGATCCGCCTTCCGACTGCAGGAGCACGTTCGACAGGATCGGGATCGTGTTGCGGCGCTCGACCACGTTCTGCACGTGGCCGAGCGCTCGGATAAGAGCCGACCGTTCGACCGTCACCTTCATGGCGTCTTGTTCCTTCAGCTCGCCGTGCACGCCGCCCCTGCGCGGAGGCGCCAATGGAGCGAGAATCAGCTTTCGAAATTCCTCAGGAATATAACAGGAAGCGGCGCTGGAACGCCAGCTTTGCGCGCTGTTTTCGACGCCGAAAACGGGCGGGCAAAGCCTTGGATTTCAAGGCTTTGCCGCCCCCTCGTCGGGAAGGTCCGGAAACCTGCAGATCAGGCGAGGCCGAGGGCGGCTTTGATCGACGCGATCGCTGCCTGGAAGCGCGGGCACCGCGTCAGCAAGGCGCGCGCGCGGTCGTAGCCGGACATGATCGTCGTGTGGTCTCTGCCAATCGCCGCCGCGATGCGCGGATAGGATTCCTTGAGGCAGTCGCGCGCAAGCAGCACATATGCGTGCCGGCCGCGGACATATTTCTGCTGCTGGGAACGCCCCTTGATGTCTTCCGGGGCGATATCGAATGCCTTGGCGGCCGCTTCGATCAAGATCTCAAGTGTCGGCCGGCGCTTGCCGGCGTCCGACAAGCGATCGCGCAAGGCCGCCATCGCCTCTTCAAGGCCGACCGGCGCCGTTGCCGAGCCGTAGACGAGCTTCAATTGCGAAAGGGCGCCCAGCGCCTCTCGCATGCTCTTATTGAAATTACGGGCAATGAAGTCGATCGCCTCCGGCTTCACTTCGCAATTGAAATCCGGAAGGCGCTTCAACAGCACGTCGCGGCGCAAGCCTTCCCCGCCAGGCTGGACAGAGACGCAGAGGCCGCCGGCAAGGCGGTCGGCGAGCCGCTCATTCATGCCCATGCGCGCAAGCTCCGCCGGAGACACCTCGCCGGCGATAACGACGCGGCAGCCGCCGGCTTCAGACGCGTTCATCAAATTGAGAATTTCCATCTGTGTGCGGACGGATGTCGCGAGCAGATGAATGTCGTCGATAAGAACGACGCCTTGCGCGCTGAGGTCGCGATGCAGCGCGAGCAAGCCATGCGTGAACACGGCGTCAACACAACCATCTTTCAGCTTGTTATAGGTAAGATAAGCGCAAGCGCCGGCGCTGCGCGAACGCGCCCAGCCATTGGCGATGGCGTGGAGAAGATGCGTCTTTCCGACGCCGCTCGGACCGTAAAAATAAACGATGTCGCGCGGCGCGTTGGGGCTGAGCAGCTGGCGCGCAGCCGCCTCCGCCAGACGATTGGTCTCATCAACGGCGAAACGCTCAAATGTCGCGCGCTCATCAACGGGAGAAGCAAGATCCGACAAAGTCGGCGCCGGGCGGCCGCCGCGCCCCGTTGCCGTCGTAGCCTGTGGCGCGGGCGCCGGCGCAAGGGCGTTGATGCGGGCGGCGCCGTCTTTCAGCTCCTGCTTGCGCGCAACGAGGTCAAACTTGGCGTGGCGGCCAACGACTTCATGCCAGCTGTCGCGCATCGGCCCGAAAAATCGCTGCGCAAGCATGTCGCGCTTGAACGCGGAGCTCGTCGACATCGTTACTGTATCGCCGACGCGCGACTCGATGCGAAGGTCGCCCATCCAGGAATTAAACGCCGCGGCGCCGATGCGCCGCTGAAGCGCGGCAAGAAATGCCGCAAAGTCGCCATCAAATACGCCGCCAAGTCCGTCATTCATACGTCATTTCCCGCAAAAAAGCTCACAATGCTCCACGCCATGCGAAACGCCCGTTTCGCAAAGCGCCGCCGCCAGAATGCCGGCAGCCTGGATGTTTGAAGTTCGCGCATTCAGAAGACGGCGGGCTGCGCGAGCGCCCGCACTTCAATCAGAAACTTCAGCGTTTAGGATAGAAACGGCCGCTCAACGGCCCCTCACAAAATTCAGACAGAACTATGCGGTTTTTCGCCATTGCAATCGCCCCTCCATCGGCGCCCAAAAACTCACCCCGCATTCGCGCGTTCTCCCGGTTCACGCGAACCTATTCAACGTCTAAGCTACTGGATACGCGGGCGACGATTTCAAATTCATCCGTGTTCGTCGCGTTACGAGTTTGACACTACCGTGAAGCCTGTTTTTTCGCAAGCAAAGATCACAACGCGCGCGTGAAATTTCGTCGCTCAAATTTTGCGAGAAGCGCTTGATTTCCACGTCTATCTGCGAAATCAGGCGCTTATTCGGCGAAGCGCATTTATTGCTTTTTGTGCACTCTGTGCCCGTTGGCATTTTGTGCGCTTTGCTCGCCGGCCGACGTAGCAGGTTTCATCGACTTCAAGGGCCCGCGCGAAAAGGACTTTCCTATTTTGGCGCGGCGCGAGCGACAAAAAAGTTCGCAATGAAATCGTTCAGCGCGATGTCCATTGAAGACCGCGCGACGATCCGGTCGACAAGACACCGGCGAGAGCGGCGCCGCTAGAGCACGTCCCCGGAAATCGGAGTCGATGAACGTGCTCTAGAGTCAATGATTGTCGCGTTTTCTCCGGAAAACCGGGCTCCACTTTTCGGGAAAACGCCCTAGAGCATTGGCTGTAACGCAAAACGCCGGACCCTCAAGGTCCGGCGTTTGCAAAAACCAACCGCTCTGTCGCGGCGCTACTCTTCCGACTTGCGGTCTGTCTTTTCCGTAATGCGCGCCGACTTGCCGCTGCGCTCGCGCAGATAATAGAGCTTGGCGCGGCGCACCTTGCCGCGGCGCACGACGTCGATGCTGTCGACGAGCGGCGAGAACACCGGAAAGACGCGCTCGACGCCTTCGCCGAACGAAATCTTGCGGACCGTAAAGTTCTCGTTGATGCCGCGGCCGGAGCGGCCGATGCACACGCCCTCGAACGCCTGCACGCGCTCGCGGTCGCCTTCGACGACCTTCACATTGACGCGCAGCGTGTCGCCGGGCCCGAATTCCGGAACGGTCTTGCCGAGTTCGGCGATGTGTTCCTTCTCGAGGGTCTCGATCAGGTTCATGATGCGTCGTCCTTCTTGTCGCCGCGCCGGAGAGGACCGTTTTCGCAATACCTCTTCCAGAGGTCCGGTCGTCGCGTCCGCGTTATGTCTTCCGCCGCCGCCCGGCGCCACGCCGCGATCTTTTGATGATCGCCGGAGAGCAGCACCGGAGGAATTTCATGCCCTTCAAAGTCGCGGGGACGCGTATAAAGCGGGTACTCTAGGAGCCCTGCCTCAAAGCTTTCCTCGGCCAGCGAAGAGGGGGAGCCCAATACTCCGGGGAGGAGCCGGACGCAAGCCTCGATCAGCGCCATGGCCGCGATTTCGCCGCCGGCGAGGACAAAGTCCCCGATCGAGACCTCTTCAAGGCCCCTGGCGGCGAAAAGGCGCTCATCGACGCCCTCAAACCGGCCGCAGAGGATGACGGCGCCCGGTCCCTGCGACAGGGCCCGCACGCGCGCTTGCGTCAAGGGCGCGCCGCGCGGCGACGGATAAAGGCGCGGCCGGCCGTCGTCGGGCACGCTGTCGAGGGCCGCCGCCAGGAGATCAGCCCGCATGACGAGTCCCGCCCCACCCCCCGCCGGCGTATCGTCGATGGAGCCGTAGGCGTTGTCGGTGAAGTCGCGGATCTGGACCGTGTCAAGCGACCAGACATTCTCGCCCCGCGCGCGGCCGAGGACCGATGCGTTGAGCGGCCCCGGAAAAAGTTCGGGGAACAAGGTGAGGACCGTCGCTCGCCACATGGCGCGCTCTCATGCGTTGCGTGTCCGCGATTAACGATGCGGCAGGCGCGAGCGCAAGCTCACTGCGGCCCGGCGGTTTCGGGGTCCGCCTCCGGTGTGAATGCCACCGCGTGATGGGGCTTGGCGCAGGCATAGTCCTGCGAGCGCCCGGGCAGAACGCAGGCCCAAGGGCGGCTTGAGGCCGCGACCGGAAGCGCAACCGTCGTGACCGCGGCGGCGCTCTCCGGCGGCATCGAACCCGCCGCGCCGACATTATGCGCGGTCTGGATGATCTGCGCGCCGCGCGGAACCGGCTTGCCGTCCGCCCAGGACACAACGCCGAGCCGCACATCTGTCGAGACCTGGTAGCACTCCTTGCGCCGGATCACGACGTCGAAGGTCGCGCTGAGGCCCTTCTGGTCGGACTCGCGCACGACGATCGCTGCGGGCGCCGCATTGCTCGGACCGCGAAACGCCGTCTCGCCGACGCGGCGCAGATAAAGCTCCGCCACGCATTGGCCCGATCCAAAAGTGAGGCCAGCATCCCAGACATAGACGGCATGCGTGCGATCGGGCGGCAGGTCGAGGCGCGCCGATGCATATTGACCGGCCTGATCAAACACGACGCCGCGCAGGGCCTTGCTTGTTTGCGCCGCCGGGGCCTTGTCTCGGGCGGAAGGCTTCGGTTCAAGATCGGGCGTGCGCGCGATGAAACGCGGGGCGATACGGCCGAGTTCGATCCAGACCGTCGATACGGCGATGGCCCGTGCGGCGGCCAGATCAATGTCGCCGAGCGTCTTCGGCGCCGGGTCTTGCGGGTCTTTGGCGGCGCCGCGCTTCCAGCGCAGGTAATAGGCGTGCGGCAACACTTTTTCAGCTTGCGGCCATTGTTCAAGGCGACGGCGCCAGTCGGGCCTGTAAACTTCGGCGAGCCGCCGCGCCTCACGCAACGGGTCGAGGAGATCGAGGAGCACGTCGGCGCGCTGCGAAATCCCGTCTCGCCTTGTGCCGGAGGTCGTGACGCCGACGACCTCGCCCGCGGCGTTGACAAGCGGCCCGCCGCTATTGCCGCCGACGAAATCGAGGCGCGTCGCGATCAGATAATTCGTCTTCGGATCATTGGCGTAGGCGCGGTGATCGATCGGCGAGATGAGCGAGCCGATGACGCCGCGCTCGATGCGCGAGGAGGCGCTGTCCTCGCCGAGGCCGTTCGTCACGGCGTCGCCCGGAAAGCCCATGATCGCGACGACATCGCCGCCCTTGAGCCCCAGGAGTTTTTCTTCCGGCGCAATCTTCAACTCGGCGGGCAGGCGGCTCTCGCCCGTCTCGGCGTCGATCGGATCGACGAGCAGCAAGGCGACATCCAGCGGATTCGACGAGATCTGCGCAAGCTCGGGCATGTTGACAGGCGAGGCGGCGTTGATCGGGCCGTAGCTGTGCACCATCAGGTTCAACTCGCGGAAGCCGCGGTGGATTTTGATCGCCTTCACCGCCAACGGCCCGCCGGAATAGCGATTAACGACTTTGAGATTGGGCTCGTCTTCGTCGAACTCTTCGGCGACATGGGCCGCCGTCGCGAGCACGCCGTTCTTCCGGTCAATCACAAAGGCCGTGCCGAGACCGTCGCCGTTGAGCGTGACTTTGAAGACGGCTTTTTCCGCCTCAGAGAGCGCCTCGGGCGTGACGACCGCGGTCATCGCGGCCGCTGCCTCCGCTTTGGCCTCGGCGAGTTCGGCGCGGGTCGCCTGCTCGCGCGTGACGAGGCCAAAGATGGCGAGTCCGGCGATGACGACGCCTGCCGCGCCGAGCCCCAACGCCGCGAGGCCCCAGGCAGGCGGCCTTGCGTTCTTTTCTGTCACTGTTCTACCCCTATGCCCGACTATAGAGCGTAGACGAGCATAGACGCCGCTTTCAATCACATTGCGGCGGATTGAGCAGCGCGCGTGGCATTTTGATCAACGTCACCCGTTGATCAGAAATTTTGGGCCGACGAGCGCCGGGCGAAGATCAGGAGTCCTCCTCGCGCATGGCGTCTTCGTGGTAGTCGGGTTCGGATTCAGGCCGCGTCGCATCCACCTCTTCAAGGGCCGATTCAGTGACCGTCACAGTGCGCGCGACGATATCGACCCCTGGTACGGCCGTTAGGGTAAACGGCACGAACAGGGACACTTTACCGTTCTTCACTTCAAGAACATCGCCCGCGCCGAAATTGTGCACGGCGGCGACGGCGCCGAGCGCGCGGCCGGCGTCGGTTTCAACCGCAAGCCCGATAAGATCTTCGACATAGAACTCGTCCGCCGCCTCGACCGCCGGCAAGGCCGCGCGCGGCGCATAGAGGCGTATCCCGGCGAGCGCGGCGGCGTCTTCGCGGCTCTTGATCTCCGGCGCCTTCACGATGGCGAGACCAGGCTTGGGCGCGCGCAGGAACGTGAAGGTGAAGCGCCGCGCGCCGTCTTCCGTCGTGAGAGGGCCATAGGCGGCGACGCCCGCTTCGGTCGCCGTGAAGCATTTCAGCTTGGTCTCGCCGCGCACGCCATGCGCGCCGGCGAATTGCGCAAGACACACGCGCCGCTCTGTCATGGGCGACCCATTATGCCGGGCGCCCGGGGACGAAAAGCCGGCCGCGCTCGGTCACGAGCAAGGTCGCAAGCGAAGCAAGACCCAACACCGCAAAGCCGGCGACGAGGGGCGTCGTCGTGCCGTCGTAGAAGCGGCCGACGATGAGCCCGAGAAACCCGGCGAGCGTCGTGCCGGCAAAGCCGTTCGCCGCGGCCGCCGCGCCGGCGATATGGCCCATCGGCTCCATGGCGATCGCCGCGGAATTGGCGCCGACAAAGCCGAGGCAGAAAAACGAAATCGCCGTGAAGCCGAGGAACAGCGTCAAGGTCTCACCCGTCGTCTCGACCAGAACGAGATGCAGAATATTGACGATCGTGAACAGCAGCACCGCGCCATGGCACAGGCGCCGCATGCCGTAGCGCGAGACAATCCGCGCATTCAAGAGGTTCGCAACGCCGAGCGCGCCCGCGATCGAGGCGAAGGCGAGCGGAAACTGGGCGCCGAGATCGAAAGTCTCGACGAAGACCTGCTCTGAGGCGGAGATATAGCCGAAAAGCGCGCCGGACATCAGGGCAGAGGCCATGGTGTAGCCGAAGGCCGTCCGGTTACGGATGAACTCCGCATAGGAGGCGATGACTTTGGACGGATTGATCGGCACGGCCGCACCCGCGCCGAGCGTTTCCGGGAGGCGCCAATAGATCCACAGGGAGAGGACGAGCCCGTACAGCAGGAGCACGACGAAGATGCCGCGCCAGGGCGCCGCAAAGAGAATGAGCTGGCCAAAACTCGGCGCAAGGATCGGCACCGCCATGAAGATCGTGATGGCCAGCGACATGACTTCCGCCATGCGCCGGCCCGAAGCAAGGTCGCGCACGGTCGCGATAAGCGCGACGCGCGTCGCGGCCGTCGAGACGCCCTGAAAGGCGCGGGCGGCGAGCAGCAGTGCAAAACTCGACGCGAAGATCGAGAGAACCGATCCGATCGCATAGCCGCCGAGCGACCAGAGCAGCACCTTGCGGCGGCCGAACCTGTCCACCAGCGGCCCGAAGAAGAGCTGGGCGACGCCATTGCCGATGACATAGACCGTGACGATGAGCTGGCGGTCATTGTCGCTCGGCGCATGAAGCTCGCGCCCGATGACGCCGAGCGCCGGCAGCATCATGTCGATGGCGAGCGCATTCAGCGCGAAGGTCGCGGCGACCAGCGCCACGAGTTCCGGAAACGCCATGCGGGCGGCGACGCTCTTGTCGCGCGGGCCGTCGCCGATGTCTTCCGTGTCTTTCACGCGCGCATCTCAGAGCAGGTCTTGCCCGGCGCGCCGTTGCTCAGCCGAGCGCGACGCAAGTCCCGAGGACAGCCCGGCAGCGCCGGAGGGTTCACCTCAAATGCCGCCGCCGGGCAAGCCCCTAAAGCGTCGCATGGCGCACTTTGTGATTACGCGCCGCCCGCCCAGACGTCGAGCACATAGCGGTCCGCCTTGGCGAGCGCGTCGATCGCGGCGTCGCCGCCCTCGACATCAAGGTCGCGCTCCTCGGCGTAGAGGGTCGCAAGCGCGCGGCGCACATCCGGCTCCATCCGGGCGCCGTCGCCGCAGACATAGACGATCGCGCCCTCCTCAAGCAGGCGCCAGACTTTGGCGCGCTCGCGGCGGAGGAGGTCCTGCACATAAACGCGCTCGGACGCGGCGCGCGAGAAGGCGACGTGAAGGTCGACAAGACCCCAAGCGGCGGCGGCTTCGAGATCCTCCTTATACAAATAATCGTGGTCGGGCTTGCGGCAGCCGAAAAACAGCATGGCGGGGCCGAGGCGCGCGCCCTCTTCGGCCGCAACTTTCCGCTCCTGCAGAAAGGCCCGGAAGGGCGCAAGACCGGTGCCGGGCCCGATCATGACGATCGGCCGCGCGGCGTCGTCCGGCAGGCGGAAGGCGGCTTTGGTTTCCTTCACCACAGCCTGCACCGCGTCGCCGGCGCGAGCGCGCGCAAGATGCGACGAGCACACGCCCTTGTAGACGCCGCGGCCCGACCGCGCCGGCCCCTCGACAACGCCGACTGTGATCGAGCAGCGCCCCGGCGTCGCGCGCGGGCTCGAAGAGATTGAGTAATAACGCGGCGCCATCCACGGAATCATCTCGAGGAAAATGTGGAAAGGCAGCTCCGCCGCCGGAAACTCTTCAAGCAGGTCGAGGATCGAACGGCGCTTCAGAAAGACTTCCGTGCGGTAGGCGTCGCCGCCCTCGCCCCCGGCGGCGGCGAGCGCTTCAAGTTTGGCGCGCGTGATCGGGCACCGCGTATGGCGCGCGAGCGTCGCAACGTCCTTGCGCGAGGCGACGGTCTGCAATTCGCCATAGACTTCGGCGATGCGCCGCACCGACACCGCACTGTCCGACGGGAAGGGACTGCGCCGCCCGCCCGTCGCCGTGATTCGCACATGATCTTCGTCGCGGAACCCAAAGCGCGCGAGCGCCTGATCAATAATCTCTTCGCGGTTCGGCGGCACGACGCAGAGATGATCGCCCGGCCGATAGGTCACGCCGGCAGGGAGTTCGATCTCGACATGGCGCGTCGAACGGCCGGAAAGCGCGGTATCCTGAAGCTCGCGGTTCTCAAGAACGCGCATGATGCGCGCGCCGGTCTGGTTGGCGACGGGATTGCGCGAGACGCTTTCGACGACATCGACCCGATAAAGCGGCTCAGCCTCGCGCGCGGAAGGCGGGGCGAGGTCGAGGCCCAGCAACTGGCCAAGCTTGGGAAACAGCGGGTCGAACCAGGCGAGGAATTGGCCGTCGAGATCGTCGCGCGCATCGGCCTCTCCGCGCGCAAGAAGGCGCCGCCCCCCCAGGGCTTCGAGTTTCTCATCGAGGAGGCGCGGCACCGCCTGAAAGGTCGAGGCCCAGTCGCGATTGCCGCAGCCGAACACGGCGTAAGAAACGCCGGACGCCGCGCCCGCCGGCGCCGACTGCAGCCAGTCTGCGAACTTGACGGCGTTGTCCGGCGGCGCGCCGTTATAGGAGGCGCTGGCGATCACCACAGGACCGTCCGTCGGCAGATGACCGGCGAAATCGTCGAGCGGGGCAAGCTGCGTCTTGAAGCCGTTGAAGTCACCCGCTTGCGCGATCTCGCGCGCGAAGGCTTCCGTCGCGCCGAGATTGGAGCCGTAGAGCACATAGAGGGGCGATCCGTGCTGCGGGCGCGCGGCGGTCTTTTCGGGCGCAGCTTCGGTCTTGATGGCTGGCGCGGCCGGCGCAACGCGCGTGCGCGAGACGGTCGGCCGAAGGCGCGCGCGGATACGAAAGCCTTCCGGCTTGATCGACAGCGTCTCTTTGATCTTCAGCTGATACTTCGCATGATCGAAGAGGTGGAAGCGCTGCAGGATCATGCCGAGGACGAGCGTCGCTTCCTGCATGGCGAACTGGCGCCCAATGCAAGCGCGTTGGCCGTTGCCGAACGGCTTGTAGGCCCAGCTCGGACGCTGCGCCTCGGCGTCCCGCGAGAAATTGTCGGGATTGAAGGCCTCGGCGTTTTCGCCCCAGACGGCCGGGTCGCGATGCAGCATCAAGGTCAGTATTGTGACGAAAGAGCGCGCCTTCAGCCTGTATCGGCCGCCGATCGTCTCATCCTTATACGGATAGAGCCCCAAAGCAGGCGCCGTCGGCCATAGCCGCAGCGACTCGAGCAGGATCTGGCGGATGTAGTCCAGCTGGTTGACCTGCGCGAGCGTCGGGGGCGTCGCGATGTCGGGCCCGAGCACGCGGTCGACCTCTTCATAAGCTTTCGCGAGCACGTCGGGGTGGTTGAGCAGGAAATAGAGCGTGAAAGAAAGCAATCCCGAAGTCGTCTCGTGCCCGGCGATCAGGAAGGTGTTGATCTGATAGCGGATGTTTTCGTCAGAAAGGCTCTCACCCGTCGCCTTGTCGACGCCAGCGAGCATATAGTTGAGAAGGTCTTTCTGGGCATGCGCCGCGCCGCGCCGGCGCTCGCGCACGATAGCGTCGACGAGGCCGTTCATATAGGCGACGTCGTCCTTCAGCTGGTCGAGGCGTTTCTTAAGCAGCACTTCCTCGAACGGCAGGCCCCGCTGCAGCATCGCGCATTCGAGCGTGCGCGTCAGCGCGTCGATGAAAGGGTGGAAGTCGCGCCGGTAGAAGGAATTGAACCGATAGTCGAAGCCGCAAACGCCGATCGTGTCGAGCGCCAGCGCCGTCATGTCGTGGACGACGTCGATCTCGTCGTCAGCGTTGAGCCGCTCCCATTTGAGGCAAAGCTGGCTCGCAATGTCGATCATCATCGGCAGATAATCGGCCATGGCGCGCTGCGCGAAGGTCGGCAGCAGAATGTTGTGCGCCTTCGACCAGTTGGGCTCCTGCGTGTCGCCGGTGAAGAGGCCGTCGCCCGCGATAGCGCGCACGCGCCGCAAGGGGCCGCGCACTGCTTTGTCGAAGCGCTTCTCGTCGCACAGTTCTTTGACGAGCCCGGCGCCCGACACGAAGATGATGGGCGTGCCCATCATGTCCAGCCAGAAGATCGGCCCCTGTTCGCGGCTGATCTGCATGAGGCTCTGCAGCGGCGCGCCGGCGTCGACCGTCAACGCATTGCCGAAGAATGGCCGCCCTGGCGGGTTTGGGATCGGATAAAGGGGGTTCTTCTGCGCCATTTGGGCGCCTCCCGTCTTCCTGCGTCTCTTTTTCTTTCGTCCTGTCCGGGATTTAGGCGTCGGTCAGGCTGAAAAGGCAAGCGGCCGGAGACTGCATCCGCCTGTGACCCGGATCACAGGCGCATCCGGCGGGCCCCGCTATCTCTTCCTCATCAGCGCCGGCCGCGCCGGGGGAGACGCGGTTTAGCGAGACCTGAGGGGAAGTGTTGCGTCGGGAAGTCCGTCCGGACTCTGGGGGAGACGGGCGGACTTTTCCACTTCTGGGGCTTCGCGTTCGGCGCCGAGATAAGCCGCAGACCGCATCTCCATCAGCCGAGATGCCGTGCGGGCGAACTCAAAGGCGCCGTCGCCGTCGGGGTAGAGCGCATGGGGCTCCGCGTCAGCCGAGCAGACGAGCTTGGTTTTGGCCTCATAGATGGCGTCGATAAGGGTGACGAAACGCTTGGCCTCATTGCGCTTGTCGGGGCCGAGCACCGGCGCCCGGTCGAGAAAGAGCGTGTCATAGCGCCGGGCGAGCGCGATATAATCAGAGGCCCCAAGCGGCGCCTCGCAAAGCGCGGCAAAGCTCATGCGCGCCGCCGCCCTTGCTGCGCGCGGCACGACGAGGCGGCGGCCTTTCACCTCGATTTCCTCGCGGCGCTCGCGCGCCCCGCAGATATAGCCGGACCACGCCGCGTCCATCGCCGCATCCGCCGCAGCGCCGAGCGGGCTATAGTAAACCGGCGCACCGCTGAGACGCTCGAGCCTGTAGTCCCGCGCCGCCTTCAGTTCGACAACGTCAAGCCGCGCTTTCAGCAAGGCGATAAACGGCAGGAAAAGCTGGCGATTGAGGCCGTCCTTGTAGAGATCATCGGGCGGCCGGTTCGAAGTCGCGACGACGACGACGCCTTGCGCGAACAGGGCCTCGAACAGGCGGCCGAGGATCATCGCGTCAGCGATGTCCGTCACCTGAAATTCGTCGAAGCAGAGGAGCCGGGCATCCTGCGCGATGTCGAGCGCGACCGGCGGCATTGGATCGTCGGGCGCCTTGCGGTTGACGCCGGCATGGCGGCGCTTTGTGCGGTCATCGGCGGCGCGCCAGGCCGCAATGCGCTCATGCGTCTCCGCCATGAATTCGTGAAAATGGACGCGCCGCTTGGCGGGCACATCCGTGTTGTTGAAGAAGATATCCATCAGCAGGGATTTGCCGCGGCCGACCGCGCCCCAGAGATAGACGCCCTTCGGCGTCAGGCGTTTCGGCGCAAACAAGGCGAAGCGCGGCGCCGGCGCGGTCAGCGCGTCAGTAAGCCCTTGAAGGCGCGCCGCCGCCTCGGCCTGGGCCTGGTCGGGCTCCAGCGCCTTGCGCGCGATGAGGTCTTCGTAGCGGTGCAGCGGACCTTGCATCGGCGGTTCCTTATCGGCGCCCGGATGCGGCGTCACGCGTCTCGCCCCGTCCGGACGACGTAAGGGCCGACGAGACGCGGATCGCCCTGGCAGCATTCCGTCATCAGGAAGTCGATCAGCGCGCGCAGGCCGCCATAGTCGGCGGCGTAAAAGATGTTCCGGCCACGGCGTTCGGACCGGATGAGGCGCGCGGCGGCAAGATCCTTGAGATGGAAGGACAGTGTCGGCGCCGGAACGGAGAGATCGTGTTTCAAGTCAGACGGCGTGCGACCTACCGGCCCTGCCCGGACAAGCGCCTGAAGCACAGCAAGACGGGTTTCCTGTCCCAGCGCCGACAGTGCGGTGGCGGCGTCTTTAATTTCCATGTTTCCAGAATTCTATGATTCTGGAACTAGTGCCAGCCCTCCGCCGCCACAGGGATGTCATGACATGGCTCTAAGAGAACGCGCATGGAAAGCGGGGACAGGCCCATGTCGAAAACGCGCGCACTTCTGCTCACGGTCGTTTGCCTCCTTGCGTCCTGCGCGACGCAGACGCCGGAACCTGTCTCCGCCGTCACGGCCGAGGCCTCTCCTGAAGCGCCCGACGGCGCCATCCGCGCCACGCCGATGATGTCAGCGCCGTTCGACGCCGCGCGGCCCCTGACGCGCATCGTCTTTGCGTCCTGTCAGCAGCAGAACGAAGATCAATCGATCTGGCGGCGTCTGGAAGCCGAACGGCCCGGTCTCGTTCTCTTGATGGGCGACAATGTCTACGGCGACGTCCGTTCGGCCGATCCGTCGCTGCCCGAACTCAAAGCCGCCTATATGCGCCTTGCTGCAAGCGAGCCTTTCGCGCGTCTGCGCGCCACAGCGCCGGTCCTGACTGTCTGGGACGACCACGACTACGGCCTCAACGACGCGGGCGGCGACTTTGCGCTCAAGACTCGGTCCGAAGCGCTGTTCGACTATGTCTGGGCGGTCCCGGCGAAAGATCCGCGCCGTGCCCATCCGGGCGTCTACGGATCGTTTTTCGCCGGCCCGGACGGCAAGCGCGCGCAGATCATCCTGCTCGACACGCGCTTCTTCCGCTCGCCCCTGAAGCCGACCGATGCGCAGAACGTAAAGGGCAAGGAGCGCTACCTTCCGGACCTGGACCCGGCCAAGACCATGCTCGGCGAGGCGCAATGGGCGTGGCTCGCGGAAGAACTGAAAAAGCCGGCGGATATCCGCATCCTCGTTTCGTCGATCCAGGTTTTGTCGAGCGGGCATGGCTGGGAGGCGTGGCGTCTCTTGCCCGCCGAACAGGCGAAACTTTTGGCGACGCTCAAGGATTCCGGCGCGCGCAACGTGGTCATTCTTTCCGGCGACCGCCATTTCGGCGCGCTTTACAAACAGGAGGGGAGTCCGCAGGCGCTGGTCGAGGCGACCGCGTCTTCCCTCAACCTGCCGGCGAGTCGCTGGCGTGCGCAGAGCGGCGACACCTATGTCGAACCGGACCCGCGCCGGCTCGGCGATCCGGTCTATGACGTGAATTACGGCGCGCTCGACCTCGACTGGACTAAAGGCGCCGCCGTCGTCAGCCTGCGCGATGCGGCGGGGAAGACCGTCCGTAGCGAGACCATTCCGCTCGCGCGTTGACGCGGGGGTCAGCCCTGCCGGAAGTGCTTTGAAAGCTTGAGGCCCTGGCCCTGGTAATTCGAGGCAAGGTCCGCCCCATAGAGCCGCGCGGGGCGGGCGGCGAGGCGCTCATAGATGAGACGCGCGACAAGCTGGCCGTCTTCGAGCGCGAAGGGCGCGTCGCGGCTTCTGACTTCGAGCACGGCGCGGCTTCCCGGCCCGCCTGCGCCGGACCAGCCGAAGCCGGGATCGAAGAACCCCGCATAATGCGCGCGGAACTCGCCAAGTCCCGTGACGGAGGCCGCCATTTCCGCCGCGTAATCCGGCGGCACGGCGACCGCCTCGCGCGAGGCGAGGATGTAGAATTCGTCCGGGTCAAGAATGATAAAGCCCTGCGCCGGCGAGCGGATGGGCTCGAAGAACTCTTCGGGGTCGAGCGCGTCTTTTTTGTCGACGTCGATGAGGCCGGTGTGGCGCCGCGCACGCCAGCCGATGATCTCGCCCTTATCGCCTTTGATGCGGGCGCGAAGCCCAAGCCCGCCGTCGAAATCCGCGCCGGCGTCGATCAGCGGCGTTTGCGCATGAAGCGCTGCGAGTTCGGCGTCTCCAAGCGATGGCGCGCCGCGCTTAAACCGCGCCTGATTGAGGCTTGAGCCGCGGCGCGCGAGGATTGAAAACGTCCTTGGGCTGATCTCCGCATAAAGCGGTCCTTTATAGCCTTCCGGAATCGCGTCGAAGGCCCGGCCGAAATCTGTCACGAGACGGACGAACACGTCGATGCGCCCGGTCGAGCTCTTGGGGTTCGCGGCGGCGTAGACGCCCGCCGGCAAAGCGAGGCGCTGTTCCAGTTCGACTATGTAGACGCAGCCGCGCTCCAGAACGGCGCCGCTGCCAAGGTCGACCTCGTGCATGGCGAGCCCCGCCGAGAGGCGCTCCTCGACGCGCCGTGCGGGCGAGGGAAGAAACGAGGCGCGCACGCGCCAGGCTCGGGCCCCGAGCGTCAGGTCAAGGCTCGCCGGCTGGAGGCGGGCAAGGTCGGCGCCCGGCGCCCGACCCGCGGCGATGAGGCCGGCGATCGCCTCGGCCGGCAGCACGCCGGCAGCAGCGCTGGTCGCGGAAAGGGGCATGATGACAACCTGGAGGGTGCGGACGGCGCTGCTTCGTCGCGCGGACCGGCGGCCTGGGTCAAGTCGCCGGCCTGGCTTCGGCCAGCTGCCCTTTTTCCAAAGGGTTGACGCGCCTATGCTGAGGCGCGGGCGCCCTATCGGCGCCCGGGGGAAGGTCTTGATGTATCAGCGCGTCACCAACGGCATCCGCGTCGAAGTGGAGCCGAGCTTTCTGGAACAGCAGTCCGACCCGCAGGGCGGACGGTTCATGTGGGCCTATACGGTCCGCATCCACAACAACACGGACGAAACCGTACAGCTCAAGACGCGCTATTGGCGCATCACCGACTCGCGCGGTCTTACAGAAGAAGTGCGCGGCGACGGCGTCGTCGGCGAGCAGCCCGTGTTAAAGCCGGGCGAGGCCTTTGAATACACCTCCGGCGCGCCGCTCGGCACGCCGTCCGGCGTCATGGTCGGCCGCTACGGCATGGTCAAGCTCGCGGACGGAAACCGTTTCGAGATCGACATTCCCGCCTTCTCGCTCGACAGCCCCCACGACGTGCGGCGCGTTCACTAACCCCAAGTTGCGCTGACGTCGACCGATCCCGCGCAAAAGTCGGTCGCCGCGTGCGGGCTCTTTCCGTGCGTCCCTGAGTCAAGGTCAGCGCAACGTCACAAGAGCACGCCGCCTCACGCTTCTTTCCTCCGCGCGAGTTCCCAGACCTCGCGCGCCTTGGGCGGCGCGGCCTGCAGGATGGCGTTGCGGAAAATGCGGCCCATAAAGGTCGCAAGCACGCCCGCGAAGACAAGCATCAGCGCCGTCGCGCCGAGGATCTCCCAGAGCGGCGGGTCGGAAGCAGCGCGCATCATCACCGCATAGGGCGTGTAGATCGGAATCCAGGTGAGGATCGAAGCGAGCAGCCCGTTCGGATTCTCATAGACCATCAGCATGAAGGGCAGCGGCAGAAAGACGATGAGCATCACCGGCCCCATGAAACTCTGCGCATCCTGCAGCGAATTCGACATGGCGCCGATGGCGAGAAACACCATCGCGAAAATCGCGTAGGCGCACAGAAAATAGAAAAGGTACACAAGCAGCAGATTGCGATCGAAGAGCGCGGAAACGACCGTCGACGCAAGCTCCGCCCCTTGCCCGGCGCCGGCGAAGGTCGCAGCGAGGCCGCCAAGGATGAAGATCGCCGGCATGGTGAGCCCGACGGCGCCGATGCCGATCAGCTTGCCGAGCATCAATTCATTCGCTGTCACCGACGAGAGGAGCACTTCAACGATCTTGTTCGAGCGCTCCTCGATCGTGTTGGTGAGGAGAAGGTTGCCGACGCCGAACACGACGACGAGCAGCATATAGGTGAGGATCGCCGGCAAGGCCGACTCGACGCGATCCTTGAGGCTGAGTTCGGCTTCCTCCGCGCCGCGATCCGGCCGGAAGGAGGACACGGGCGCGTCGATCGCCAGGATGTCGTCGAGCGCGCTTTCGCTGAGGCCGAGCGAGGAGACGGCGCGCCGCCGCAAGGTGGAATCGAGCGCGCGCGAAATCGAGCCTTCAAGCGCCGTATCGGTGAGGTTCTTGCTCCAATACTCCGCTGACGGAGAATCGGCTTCGGCGGAAAAGCCCTTCGGAATGACGATCGCGGCGAAGATGCCGCCTTCGGCGCCGGGCGCGGATTTCTCGCCGAGAAGATAGGGCTTGAGGCGGAGGGCGGCTTCGGCGGCGTCCCCGGCGGCGGCGACGTCGGCGGGGAGATCGATACGCGCAAAGCTGCGCTCTGGCTCGGTATAAGTGGGCGCGCCCTTGCGGAGATGTGGCTCCGCAGCCGCCTTCGCCGCGTCGAGACCGGCGGCGTGCCATGCGTCGATGCGCGCGCGCGTTTTGGGCGCCGGTGCGAAGGGCCAGGCAATCCGGTCCGCGTCGAGCGCGTCCTTTTCGGCCGCGAGTTTCAGATACTCATCCCACGTCGCGACGATATACTGCTTCCGGCGCAAGGCGATTTCGGCGTCGATCGATGCGCTGAAGGCGCCTGTCTCGTCGAAGACGACGAAGGTCCGCTGGGGCCGCGATTTCTCCGCAAAGCCGACGCCGACGCTGACGAACGCGATCGAGAGGGGAAAGATCAAAAGAAACAGGAGAAACCCGCGCGAGAGCACATATTGCTTGTATTCGCGCCAGGCGATCTGCAGCGCCGCCTTCATGCCGGCTTCTCCTCTGAAGCGCCCGCAAGCGCGACGAAAATGTCGTGGAGCGAGGCGCGCGCATCTTCAAAGCGCGCAAGCTCAAGGCCGCCCGCAAAAGCCGCGCGCAGGATCGCTTGCGGGTCGGCGCCGCGCGCAAGCTCGATGTCGTAATCCTGAAAGCCGTCCTCGGGGGTCCCGTGCGGCGCGACAGCAATGACGCCGGGCGCCACAGCGATCTTCGCCGGATCGCCCTTGGCGCGAAGGGAAAGCCGGCGCGGATAGGTCGCCCGCGCTTCGGCGAGCGTGCCCTCGAAACGCTTCTGGCCCTTGGCGATGATGAGGAAGCGGTCGCAGAGCCGTTCGGCATGCTGCATGACATGGGTCGAAAAGACGATGGTGCGGCCTTCGTTTTTCAGCTTGCGGATCAAATCCTCGAGCACCGACTGGTTGATCGGATCAAGGCCCGAGAACGGCTCGTCGAGTATCAGAAACTCCGGGTCATGCGCGATGGTGGCGAGAAGCTGCACCTTCTGAGCCATGCCCTTAGACAGCGCTTCGATCTTGGAGCGCGCGAATTTCGCAAGGCCGAAGGCTTCGAGCAATTCATCCGCCTTGGCCTTCGCCGCCTTCGCGGGCACGCCGCGGAGCGTCGCGAAATAGGCGATGGTCTCGGCCGCCTTCATCTTGCGATAGAGCCCGCGCTCTTCGGGAAGATAGCCGATCCTGCGGCGCACCGGGATCGCCGACGACGCGCCGAGGATGGCGATGCGGCCCTCCGTCGGCTGAATGATATCGAGCGCCATGCGCAAGGTCGTCGTCTTGCCAGCGCCGTTGGGTCCGAGAAAGCCGAAGATTTCGCCGCGCCGCACGTCGAAGGAAAGACCGTCGACGGCGGCGAAAGCGCCGTAGCGCTTGGTGACGTTCTGAAGGGAAAGAACCGGGTCTGTCATGGGAGGCGGGCGTTACAGTGATTTGCGGCGCGCGCGCCGTTTTTTTTCGGGCGCGGCAAGATCAAGCCGCATCAACGGGCGGTCGTCCCGGCGGCGCGTGATTTCAACCCAGCAGCCGCAGAAGGCGCCATTGGGACCGAAGACGGTTTTGAGATCGTCCCAGCGATCGGGCGTCAAAGGCGCGCAAGCAAGCGCCGCTGCGGAGGTCTTGCGTGCAGGCATTCACCACGCGCCCGTATTCGGCATGCTGATCCAGGGCTCCGCGGGCGGCAGGGCCTCGCCCTTCTGCAAGAGTTCGATCGAGATGCCGTCCGGCGAGCGCACAAACGCCATGCGCCCGTCCCGCGGCGGCCGGCTGATGACGACGCCGCCCGCCATGAGCCGGCGGCAGGCGGCGTAGATGTCGTCCACGCGATAGGCAAGATGCCCGAAATTGCGCCCGCCGCCGTAAACCTCCGTATCCCAATTATAGGTGAGTTCGAGCAGCGGCGCTTTTGCGCCCTCTGCGCGCGCGCGATCGCCGGGCGCGGCGAGAAAGACAAGCGTGAAGCGGCCCTTTTCATTCTCGGTGCGGCTTACTTCCTCAAGCCCCAGGAGATCGCCGTAAAAGCGGAGCGCGGCGCCGAGATCGGAGACGCGCACCATAGTGTGCAGATATTCCAAGCGCGCCTCCTATGCGACGGTGCTGATGCTCAAGACGCAGGCCGCGGCCCGCGCCGGGCGCCGGAGAGCGCGGCCGAAAGCGCGTCCGCGAAATCGCCGCGTTCTTTTGGCGACAGGAAAGACCCCACGACCAGCGTGCGCCCCTTGGTGCGCAGCTTCACCTGGCTTTCTTCGTCGATCGGGCGCCGGATAGAGAGCGTCGTCCAATAGGGGTCAAGGCGCCACCGCGATTCATGACCCGAGGGCAGAACGCGGCTCACCCACAACGCGTCATCGGTGACGCGCACGCGCTCATGCAATCGGCCCTGGCGATAGCTCAGTTTGAAGGCGAGCCAGACGAGCAAGATGTCGAGCCCGCAAAAGCCGAGCACCGGCCACGCCCCGATCGCGAAGAACACCGTGCCGAGCGTGACATTGACGGCGATGACGATCGCCATCACGGCCATAAATCCGGCATTGGGCAAAGAGCGGTTCGGAAACAACAAAGCGTCGAAGCGGCAGGCGCTCGGCGCCGTCTCCGGCGGCAGATCGCCAGCGCGGCCTTTGACGAGCGGCGCCATGTCTTCGAGAGTCGAGACGCGAACCATACCCTGCACCCTATCGGCAGCGGGCGAACGCGCCAAGCGCCCCAGGGCGGGATTTGGATTGGAATCGGTCTAGTTTAGCGCAAGGCAGTACGCTGAGGCTCGTTCCGCGACGGTGAAGTCGTCAACGTCGTGCTGAAAATCGAAAGGCGCCTTGGCCCGCGCCGCGAAGGCGTCGGCGAGCAGCGGGTCCCGCGCCGCGAGCGATTGGCGAGCCTCTCGGAAGAGCCTGCGCTCGCGCGCCAGGTCAGCGTCTGAGCGTGGATCACCAAGATAGGAACGCACGCCATCTCTGCCGGGCCTTACAAGCGCGCTGCAGGTCAGACAGTCCTGCGTCGCGTCGCCGGTGGAAAGCGCCGGCGCTACCCCTCGGAGCAGTGCGCGGCATCGGCCGATCGCCGCCATGCGCGCGGTCTCCGCCGCCGCGGCTGCGGCTGGACTAAGGTTCGATCGGGTGGGCTGGACGAGCGTGATCGCCGCCATTGCACCAAGGACAAGCATAATCGCCAACGGTGTCGCCTTCATCGCACGGATCGCCTCCGGAGAGCGATCCACCATTAGCGGCTTCTCCCTAATCGCTGGTAAGGCTCGCCGGCATCGTCCAACGCTGGCCGAACCGCCGCGATTCGCAAAACGGTTCGACCGTTCCGAAACCGTCAGTCCCTGTGCGTCGGCGATGCGGCGCGATATCGCCGAGAACAGTCTTCGTCTTCCAATGCGGCAATGGCCGGCGGCTGACGGACGCGCCTGCATGTGCGATGCTGAAGTCAACTGGGGAGGGTGGGAAGCTTGACGGCGTCAGCCAAGCGAGAGGTGTTCTATCCGGTGATCGCGTTGGCCATTGCGCTCACGGCGTTCGTCGGCTTTGCCTTCACCTATCTCGGCCCGTTGGCCGCAGGAACATATCCCAAGGCCTCGTGGTCTGTTCACGCGCACGGCATCGTCTACCTGACTTGGTGCGCCCTGCTGCCTGTCCAGGCGTTTCTCGCGCGGCACGCCTTCGCCCTGCATAGGGCGCTGGGCGTAAGCAGCCTGGTGCTCGTGGCCGCGATGGCCGTGCTCGGATTCCTCGTGATCGGCGTGAAGGTGCGGGAAGCCTTGCTGGGCGAAGGTCCTGAATTTTGGAAGGCGTTTGGCGTGCCGATTGCGGCAGGTCTTGTGTTGTTCCTCAGCTTCTACGCCGCGGCGCTATTGAACCGGAGCCGGCCGGACTGGCACAAACGCCTGATGATCACTGCGGCTGCGACGGTGATCGCGGCGGCGACTTGGCGGCTCTGGGTCGGGGCCTTTGGCTTTCACGATTGGGCAATGCCCGCCGCGCTCGCGTCCACGAAACTCTTCATCGTGGCTGGTATGATTCATGATCTGACGACACGCCGCGCTGTCCACCCTGCCTGGTGGGTCGGGCTCTGCGTTACAGCCGTCGTCGAAGGCGCTAGCCTTGCCTTAGTCGGCACGCCGTTGGAACTGCCCATAGCGCGTGCCCTTGCGAGCTTCGCCGATGTTTTTGGTTGGATGTATTAGGTCATGAAAGATGACCGGAAGCGGCCATTCTCACGCATTCATTCCCGAATAGGTGGAAGGGAGAATTGTGCTGGACGGAGGATCCGCTACTGACTCGAAGGAGCTTCAAGAAGCGACCGGTTTTCAAAGTACGCCCGCGATGCCCTCAAAGCCCAAGACCCTCACCCGCGCCGCCGCCGCAGAGCTTTATGCACGGCTAGCCGCGGCAAACCCCGCGCCCGAGACGGAGCTTGCCTACAAGGACCCCTTCACCTTGCTCGTCGCTGTCGTGCTCTCCGCGCAGGCGACGGATGTCAGCGTCAACAAGGCGACGGGCCCGCTCTTCGCCGTCGCCGATACGCCCGAGAAGATGCTGGAGCTCGGTGAGGAAGCGCTTGGCGGCTACATCAAGACCATCGGCCTCTGGCGCAACAAGGCGAAAAACGTGATCGCGCTCTCCGCCAAGCTGCTGGAGGAGCATGGCGGCGCCGTGCCGCGCGATCGCGAGACTCTCGAAACCTTGCCGGGCGTCGGCCGCAAGACCGCCAATGTCGTCGTCAACGCCGCCTTCGGCGCGCCGACCATCGCGGTCGACACGCATGTGTTCCGCGTCGCCAACCGCACCGGGCTTGCCTTCGGAAAAACGCCGGACGAGGTTGAGAGCGGGCTGATGCGGGCGACGCCGCCCGAATATCTGCAGCACGCCCATCACTGGCTGATCCTGCACGGGCGCTACACATGCGTTGCGCGCGCGCCCAAATGCGCGGCCTGCGCCCTGCGCGATCTTTGTCTGTACAAGGAGAAAACCGGCGCCGCAGCGCCCAAACCGAAAGCCGCCGCCCGATGAGCATGACCGCCGCCGACCGTCTGATTGTCGCCCTTGATCTCCCCACCGTCGCGGAAGCCGAGACGCTGGTCGCGCAGCTCGGCGAGGCGGGCCGCTTCTACAAGATCGGCTATCAGCTGATCCCGATCGGCGGGCTTGATCTTGCCGAGCGCCTGTCGCGCGCGGGCAAGAAAGTGTTTCTCGATTTCAAATTTCACGACATCGGCGCGACGGTCGAACGCGGGACGGCGAGCGTCGCCAGGCGCGGCGCCGACATTCTGACCGTCCATGCGGAACCCGATGTTCTCAAGGGCGCCGTCGCCGGCCGGGGCGCCGATCCGCGCCTGAAGATCTTCGCGATCACAGTGCTGACAAGCCTCGATCAGGCGGCGCTCGCCCGCGCCGGCATCACGACGCCGCTCGACGATCTCGTCCTGCGGCGCGCGGAAATGGCCGCCGAAGCGGGCGCTGACGGCGTCGTCGCTTCGGCGAAAGAAGCTTCCGCGATCAAGGCCCGTTTCGGCGCCGGTCTCAAAATTGTCACGCCTGGCGTCAGACCTGCCGGCGCCGACGCGAACGACCAGAAGCGGGTCGTGACGCCGCAAGACGCGATCAAGGCCGGCGCCGACTATCTCGTGGTCGGCAGGCCGATCATCGCGGCGCCGGACCCGCGTGCGGCGGCAGACGCAATCCTTGCATCCATGCGCGCCTGAGTCTGGCGGACTGCGCCGCTGTGCCTCGGCGCCGTCCCACGCCGCGTCAAGCCGTCGTTAACCCTCTTTCCGGGGCTTTGCCTCTGGAATGACGCTCGTGTAATATTATATCAAAGTTCGTGAGAGGGGCGAGAAACGCCCCCTTGAGGTGACCTTATGGGGTCGCCTTTTGGGCGAGGAGACGAGAAGACATGACAGCAAATCCAGGACGGATTGCAGCGCGCGCAAGGCAGTCGATTTTCCAGGCCTTTGTCGCCGCACACTGGCGCAAAGGGCCGAAGACGCTCGCGGTCATCGACGGCGACGGCAAGACTTTCGACTACCAGACGCTCGCCCGGGCGGCTTTTGCGCTCTCCGGTCCGATCGCGCGGATGACCCAGCGCGGCGAAAAAGTCGGCGTGTTCTTGCCGACCGGCGCCGGCCTTCTCATCGCCTTCCTCGCCATTCTCGCGCAGGGCCGCACGCCCGCCATGCTGAATTTCACCGCCGGCGCGAAGAACCTGCGCGCCGCCGCAAAGGCCGCGCAAGTAACGCGCGTCGTCACGGCGCGCAAATTCATCGAAGTCGCGGGCCTTGAGAAGCTGGTCGAGGAACTCTCGCCGTCCGTGACTTTCGTCTATCTCGAAGACGTCAAGGAGCATCTCTCGCCCTTTGACAAAGTGCGCGCAGCGGCGGGCCCCTTCCTGCCCTTCCTCTTTTCGGCGCATCCGAGCCCTGATGATCCGGGCGTCATCCTTTTCACCTCGGGCACGGAGGGCGACCCGAAAGGCGTCGTCCTCAGCCACGCCAACATCATGGCGAATATCGAACAGATCTCGGCGCATGTGAAAATCGAGCCGACGGACATCTTCTTCAACCCGCTGCCCGCCTTCCATTGCTACGGCCTCACCGCCGGCACGCTCTGGCCGGTGCTTGCGGGCTATCGCCTCGTCCTTCACCCTTCGCCGCTGCAGACCAAAATCATCCCGCAACGGATTTTCGAGACCGGCGCAACCGTGCTGTTCGCGACCGACACGTTCCTCCAGCAATATATGCGCGCGGCGAGCGAAGGCGCGATGAGTTCGTTGCGCCTCGCCGTCTGCGGCGCCGAGCGCGTCAAGGATGAAACGCGCCAGGCGGCCGGACGGCGCTTCGCCTTTGAAGTCCTCGAAGGCTATGGCGTGTCGGAAGCCGCGCCCGTGCTCGCCGCGAACCAGCCGGGCGACATCCGCGCCGGCACGGTCGGCAAGATGCTCCCAGAAATCGAAACGCGGCTTGAGCCGGTCGAAGGGCTTGAGGGCGGCGGGCGGCTTTTCGTCCGTGGTCCGAATATCATGAAGGGCTATCTTTCGCCGGACGCGCCGGGCGTCATCAAGCCGCTGCCGGACGGCTGGCACGACACGGGCGACATCGTGACGATCGACCCCGCCGGTTATGTCGCGATCAAAGGCCGCCTCAAGCGCTTCGCCAAGATCGGCGGCGAGATGGTCTCGCTTGCCGTCGTCGAGAATTGCGCGACCGCCCTCTGGCCCGACAATCATCACGGCGCCGTCGCCCTCAACGACGCCAAGAAGGGCGAGCAGATCATCCTCGTCACCGACCGGAAGGATGCGAACCGCGCGCTCCTCCTCGCCTGGGCGCAGAGCCATGGCGTGCCGGAAATCGCGGTGCCGAAAAAGATTGTCGCGGTCGAGACCGTGCCGATCCTCGGCACCGGCAAGATGGACTATGTGACCGTGAAGCGCCTCGCCGAAGAGGGCCTTGCCGCGCAGGACGCGCGCGCCGCCGAGGAACCCCCGCCCGCGCCGACGAAGCAGGAACTGAAACAGGCCGAGAAGTTCCGGCGCATCGAAGAGATGCGTCAGAAGCGCGACGCCAAACGCGCCGAAAAGCGCGCGCGCCGCGCCGACAATGATTTCAAGAAAGCGGCCGAATAGAGCGGGCCAAACCGCCTCGCCTCATCCCCAACCGGGATGCGCCTCGATCCATTGCGCAAGGCGCGGCAGCCCCACCGCGAGCACGACAGCGACGACGAGGCCGAACGCGGCTTTGGCCGCGTCGATCGACACGATCCGCAAGGTCTGATTGAACGGCCGCACACGGTCGATTGTGGCGATCGCAAACTCGCGCCCGGCGATAAGTCCAAGGAACGCCCAGGTGGTCGACATGGGCGTCGAGTTGATCGTGAAGAAGAACCACAACACCGACGCGTAGGTGAAGTCGATAAAGGTCGCCGAACGGATGTCGGTGACGCCGGTTTTCGACTTCAGGATTTTCTGGACCGGCCCGCCCCTGATGATGAAGGTGATCAGCAGAAGCGCCAGCACGACGCTGATCGACGACGCAGCCTGCACCTCATTCAACTCTCGCGGCAGGTAGATGTAGATATTGGCGAAATCCTGGATCAACCACTGCGTCCACAGATAGGCGGTCGACACCCATTGCAGCAGAATCCAGACCGGCTTTTGCGCGCGTTCAGGCGTCTTCATGAAGTGACGCTCAAGCGTTGGCGCAAGAACGATGTAAAGCAGCAGTCCTGTCAGGAATGAAAATCCATAGGCGGTGAGGGACTTCACCAGCATGCCCTGTACGCCTGCGATCGAGGCGAAGATCGTCAGGATCATGAAGGTCGTCGAGACCGGAATGCCGAGCGCCGTGATGATCAGAAGCGCGAGCGCCGGCACGACATGGTACCAGTGCACTTCGAACACGGGATATTTGTCGTGGTCGGAAAGACGGCCCCAGGACGGGTCGCCGTCATATTGCACATAGCCGAAATAGAAAACGACGACGAGGATCGTGCCCGCGAAGAGGAAGAGCGCCCACCACGGCAGTTTCTGGTTTGAATTGATGAAGGTGCCGAGCGTCTGCAGCGCGTCATTGCCGACGACCGCATAGGCGGCGAGACAGAAGCCGATGACCGCCCAGAACTCAAGCCCAAGAATTTGAATATCCACTGCGCCCCTCTTTGATCTTCGTCGTGCGGGTTGCCCGCACGTTGCGCCGGAAACACCCCCTTGCGATCCCGGCGCGGCCCATAGACCCCAACTATGTATAGGTTTTGTGACATTCCGCAGAGCGCGGACGATTGCGCGTGCCGGTCCGCGCGCACTCCGCTATAGCGTGGGACGAAGTCTGCCCATACGGCAGAGCAGCGGGATCGAGCGGGGCATTTATGAACGCAAAGACGGCAGGGGCCGGCGAACGGCCGGCCTTTCAGCGGCCGAACATCATTGGCACACTGATTTTCCTCGTCGTGCTGAGCGGCGCTCTCTATTTCACGGCGCAAAGCCTCCTTGGCGACATCGCCGTGTCAGGCGACGCACTGGCGACCGGCGCGATTCTCATTCTCGGCGCCGCGCTGTTCCTCGCGCTCGGCTTTGAATTTGTGAATGGCTTTCACGATACGGCGAACGCCGTCGCGACAGTGATCTACACCCGCAGCCTGCCGCCGACGGCCGCCGTGCTGTGGTCCGGCTTATGGAATTTTCTCGGCGTGATTTTTTCCGTCGGCGCCGTCGCTTACAGCATTATCGGGCTCCTGCCGGTCGAACTCCTGCTCCAGGTCGGCTCCAATGCCGGCTATGCGATGATCTTCGCACTGCTGACGGCGGCGATCATCTGGAATTTCGGCACCTGGTTCGTCGGCATTCCGAATTCCTCATCGCACTGCCTGATCGGATCCGTGCTCGGCGTGGGGCTCGCCAATCAGCTGATGGCGCCGGCCGGTTATGCGACCTCCGGCGTCAACTGGGCGAAGGCGGAAGAAATCGGCCGCTCCCTGCTCCTCAGCCCTATGGTCGGTTTCGTCTTCGCCGGCGCGCTCCTCCTTCTCATCAAAGTCTTCGCGCGCAACCCCAAACTCTATGTCGCGCCGAAGGGCGATACCCCGCCGCCCTGGTGGATCCGCTCGATCCTCGTCGTCACCTGCACCGCCGTCTCCTTCGCCCATGGCGGCAATGACGGGCAGAAGGGCATGGGCCTCATCATGCTGATCCTGATCGGCGCCGCGCCCGCCGCTTTCGCCATCAACCGGGCGCTTCCGGACACCGAGATCCCGGCGATCATCCGCGCGCTCGACGAGACCGCCGTCATCGGCGAGGCGCGCGCCGCGGGGGCCCCGGTGGTAGCCGTCGAAAAGGCGCGCGAGGCGCTCGGCGAGGCTCTCCGCACCAAGTCCTGGGACAAGCCTTCCGAGCCTGGCGATTACAGCGCCGCGCTCGCCGTGCTCGCGCGCGATCTCTCGACGCGCGTCAGCGCCGCAGGTTCGCTGAAGAACATAAAGGCGGCGGACACTGGCGGATTCCGCAGCGACCTTTACGTCGCGGGCGAAGCCGCAAAGCTGCTCAGCAAGCAGGGCGGGAACCTTGCCGCCGCCGAGACCGCATCGCTGAAGGCGCTGACGAAAGAGATGGAGAAAGTCACGCGCTATATCCCGGACTGGGTGAAGCTCGCTGTCGCCTTCGCGCTCGGCCTCGGCACGCTCGTCGGCTGGCGGCGAATCGTCATCACCGTCGGCGAGAAGATCGGCAAGACGCATCTTACCTATGCGCAAGGGGCCGCCGCCGAGACGGTGGCGGCCACGACCATCCTCGCCGCGCAGCATTTCGGCCTGCCGGTTTCGACGACGCACGTTCTGTCGAGCGGTGTCGCCGGCACGATGGCGGCGAACGGCTCGGGTCTGCAATGGAACACGGTCGGCGCGATCGCATCTGCCTGGCTCTTCACCTTGCCGGTCGTCATCGCGCTGTCGGGCACGCTCTATTGGCTGTTCATGCGCCTTGCGGGCGCGTAACGCCGAAAGGCGTTGACGCCGACCGGCGCAACGCGAACGCCGTTCGCCAATTGCGGGCACAATTCGCGCGCCACGGTCACGATCAGCGTGGCGGCTTCAAAGCGCTGCTTGCAAGCCCGGCTCGAATAGTGGAAGTCCGGGCCGCATGGACGCGCTCAACGCAAGACCCGCCGCTGAGAAACTGCCTTTCGGTCATCCGGCGCTGCTGCCGCCGAAGACGGGCATTCTTCTCGTCAATCTCGGCACGCCGGATGCGCCGACGGCGAAGGCGGTGCGGCGCTATCTTGCCGAATTCTTGAGCGACCGCCGCGTCGTCGATTATCCGCGCGCGGCCTGGCTCCCGATCCTCCACGGCGTAATCTTGAATGTCCGTCCGCCGCGGACCGCCGCAAACTACCGCAAGATCTGGCGCGCGGAGAGCGACGAGTCGCCCTTGCGCTATTTTTCGCGCCGCCAGGGCGAGCTGCTCGCCGCGCGTCTCGGCGAGGCGGCGGTCGTCGACTGGGCGATGCGTTACGGCGAGCCATCCGTCGGCGGACGGCTTCAGGCGATGAAGGAAAAAGGCGTGCAGCGCCTCGTCGTCTTGCCGCTCTATCCGCAATACTCCGCGTCTACGACGGCGAGCGTGCACGACGCCGTGTTCGACGCGGTCCGGCGCATGAAATGGCAGCCGGCCTTGCGCCTTGCGCCCGCCTTCCATGACGATCCCGCCTATATCGGCGCCATGGCGCGCGCGCTGAAGGCGTCGATCGCCGACCTTGCCTCGCCGCCGGAGCGGATCGTTCTTTCCTTTCACGGCGTGCCTGAGCGGTTCCTGACCGAAGGCGACCCTTACCATTGCCAGTGCCTCAAAACCGCGCGGCTTTTGCGCGAGGCGATGGGCTGGCCGGAGAAATACGCGCCCGTCGCCTTCCAGTCGCGTTTCGGCCGCGAGAAATGGCTGGAGCCGTCGACGTCAGGCGTCATCGCCGCGCTCGCCGCCGAAGGCGTCAAGCGCCTCGCCGTCGCGACGCCGGGCTTTTTCTCGGACTGCCTCGAGACGCTCGAAGAAATCGCCATGGGCGAGAAGGAAGCGTACCTCGCCGCAGGCGGCGAGGTTTTCGACGCGCTGCCCTGTCTCAATGACGGGCCGGACGCTCTTCTCCTGCTCGAGAGCCTTGCTCGCCGCGAGGCCTCAGGCTGGATTAATTTGTAGGCGAACGATTAGGCGGCGTGCCGGCGCGCCGAAGGCGCGGCGCCGCCGACCTTGAAGCGCTGCACGAGATCGCCGAGCGCGCGGGCTTCGCTCGCGAGCGAATGGCTCGCCGCCGTGTTCTCTTCGACCATCGCCGCATTCTGCTGCGTCGTCTGATCCATTTGGCGGATTGCGGCGTTGATTTCGCGCAGGCTCTCGGCCTGGTGCGCGGCGTCGCCTGCGATCTGCCGCATGATGCTGTCGATCTTGGCGACGCGATCGACGATTCGGCCGAGCGACTGCCCCGTACGGCCGACAAGATCGACGCCGGAACCGACATGTGTCGTCGATGCCTGAATAAGACCCTTGATCTCCTTGGCGGCGTCGGCCGAGCGCTGCGCGAGCGCGCGGACTTCCGTCGCGACGACCGCAAAGCCGCGGCCGGCGTCGCCGGCGCGGGCCGCCTCAACGCCCGCATTGAGCGCAAGGAGATTGGTCTGGAAGGCGATCTCGTCGATGACGCCGATGATCTGGGCGATCTCCTTGGCGGACCGCTCGATCTTGCCCATGGCGTCGACCGCGGCGGCGACGACCGTGCCGCTGTCTTCGGCTTCGGCGCGGGCCGCGACGACGATGTCCGCCGCTTCCTTGGCGCCGGACGCCGTCTTGGCGACCGTTTCCGTCACTTGGCCGAGCGACGCCGCCGTTTCTTCCAGCGCCGCGGCCTGGTTTTCCGTACGCCGCGACAGATCGTCAGAGGCCTGAGAAATTTCCTTGGAGCCTGTCAGGATGAGATCGACATTGACGGAGACTTCGACGATCGCCGCCTCAAGGCTCGTCGCGGCGGCGTTGAAGTCGGCGCGCAGCTTTTCGTAGTTCTCGCCCATCGGCGTATCGATGCGGCTCGTCAAATCGCCCTTGGCGACGGCGGCGAGCGCCGCCGCAAGGCGTTCGACGACGCGCGCTTGCGCGTCGGCCACCGCTTTGATCGCCGCGTCGTTCTTGGCGCGCGCCTCATCTTCGCGGGCGCGCTGTTCTTCAGCGAGTGCGCGCTGCTTATCAGCGGCGTCCTGCCGCTCCCGTTCGATGGCGCGGTCGCGCTCTGCGGCCCGCGCGCGTTCTTCTTCGGCTTCTTGCGCGAGGCGGCGCCGGGCGAGGGTCGCTTCCTTGAAGCAGACAAAAGCGCGCGCCATGGCGCCAAGTTCATCCTTGCGATCAGCGCCGACCGCTTCGGCGTCATCGTCGCCCGCCGCGTGGCGATCCATCGCCTTGGCGAGCGCGAGCAGCGGATCGACGAATTGCCGGCGCGCGAGCGTCGCGACGCGGCGCGCAGCAAAGACGCCGGCGCCAAGCGCCAGCATCAGGATCGTCGCCGCGGCGACGGATGAGAAGGCGGCATGCTGCACGGCCGTGTCCTGCGCGTCAGACAGAGCTTCCGTTGCTTCGCCCATAGCAGCTTCGAGCGCTTCGAACTTGACCATAAAATCCGTGAACGCTGCTTCGGCCCCTTGCGGGTCGCTGGCGGCAAGACCCACGACCGTTTTTGCCGATGCGGCATAGGCCTCGAGTGGCTCTCTGAGCGCATCCAGAACTTTGCGCTGGCGGGCGTTCGCAAGCGTCGACGCAGCCCCAACGCTTGAGTCGAATTCTTCGACATGCGCGGCAAGGTCGGCCTGGACGTCTTCGACTGTAAATCCGAGTTCGCCCTTGCCGGCGAGGATCGCTTTCAGTGCGTCGCCGCGAATGGCGTCGTGCATCATGTCCGCGCCGAGATGATGGCGCACGATTTCTGCGGCCTTGCGCTGCTCCTGCAGCGACATCGTCAGCAGGCCGATCGATGCGAGCCCGACGAGCCCCGCGAACATCACGATCAGGGAGATGACCGCGCTCGCGCGATTCGCCGCGCTTCTTATGGATTTTTTCATGCGTCAACCCCTTCGCCCCGGCATGGCCTATCGTGGGATTGTTAAGGCTGTGTTTACCGCATGGGCCTTCGGGACCGATCTCGCATGTCAAATTCTCAATTCTTTTCGCGTAAAAGTTGTGCCGCGTTGGAATTGAGTAGGGAATCGTCCCATGTCGAGCCTGATTCTTATTCTCGCCGCCGTCGCCGCCGCAGCGGAAGGCGCCCCAGACGGAAAGCCCCCAGCCGTCGATGTCGGCGTCTCCTATACAGGCGACATTGTCGGCGTCGTCGACGGCGGCCTGCGCAATCGCGCGACCTATCTCGACAACGCCAATGTGACCTTCGAAGGCGACCTTAATCGCCTCATCGGCTGGCGCGGCGCCCGCGTCTACGCGAATTTTCTCTACAATGGCGGCGAAACGCCGAATGACGATGCGGGCACGCTGCAGGGCGTCGACAACATTGAGGTCTCAAGCCATCGCGGCCGCCTGTTCGAGGCCTGGATTGAACAATCCTTTGGCGGACATTCCGTGCTCGTTGGACTCTACGACCTCAACAGCGAGTTTTACGCAAATGAGTCTGCGGGCTATCTCATCGCCCCGGCCTTCGGCATCGGCTCGGAGATCGCCGCGACCGGTCCGAACGGCCCTTCCATCTTCCCCTCGACGGCGCTCGCCGTGCGCGCCTCGTTCGACTTCGGGCGCGGCTTTTATGGCAGGCTCGCGGCGCTCAACGCCGACGCCGGCGTCATCGGCGACGAGGGCGGCATCGACACAAGCTTTCGCCAGGGCGCGCTTTTGATCGGCGAGGCCGGCTATTCAAACGGGCGCACGATTGCGGCGGGTCTCTGGCGCTACACGCTTCGGCAGGCCGACATCCGCGAGCTCGATGCGCTCGGCGCGCCTCAGCAGGAGGTCTCGCAGGGCCTGTACGCTATCCTGGAGCAGCCGCTGACCGACCCGGAGGGCCCGCGCGCCCTAACTTTCTTCGCCCGGGCCGGTCTCTCCGACGGCGAAACGACGCCGTTCAAGGGCGGCTGGCAGGCAGGACTCACGATGTTGCGCGTTTTTGAAAGGCGCCAGGATAGCGTGCTTTCTCTCGGCATGAACCAGGGAGTCGTTTCAGACGGCTATCGCGCCAACCAGATCGATCTTGGAGTGCCGGCCGCAGACGCCGAATACCAGTTCGAACTCACTTATGCCGACAAGATCCTGCCGTTCCTGACCGTGCAGCCCGACCTGCAATACATCGCCAATCCGTCCGCGGACCGTTCGATCCCGGACGCTTTTGTCGCAGCGCTGCGCGTGACTCTCGAATTCTGACGCCAAGTTACGCTGATTTCGACCGAGGACGCACGAAAGTCGGCTGCCGTTTGCGCACTGTGTCTGCGCGTAATTGAGCAAACCTCAACGCAATGTGAAGTGGGTTCCTTGACCTCGCGCGCCGCGCGGCGATAGTGGCCTTCGCACAACGCCGAGGGGCCGTCCATGCTCGAACTCCTGTCCAGCCCGGCCGTCTGGACGAGCCTTCTCACCCTCACTTTTCTCGAAATCATACTCGGGATCGACAACCTTCTTTTCGTCTCGATCGCCATCGCCAAGCTCCAGGGCAAGGCGCTCAAGAACGCGCGCCGCGTCGGCATCTGGGGCGCGATGGCGCTGCGCATCATGCTGCTCAGCATGGTGTTCTGGATCGTCCAGCTCGACCAGCATCCTCTGTTTCATCTCCCGGACGGGCTCGCCGCGGCCTTCGGCATTACGGACGAGCACGCACGACATGAGCTCCTCGAATTCACGATCAAAGATCTCGTGCTCCTCGCAGGAGGCCTCTTCCTCCTTTGGAAAGGCACGCAGGAGATTCATTCCGCCGTCGAGGGTATCGGCCATGAAGCAACGGAGGCGAAATCGTCGTTCTCAGCCGTCGTCGTGCAGTTGATGGTCATCAATATCGTCTTCTCGCTCGACAGCGTGATCACCGCGGTCGGCATGACCGATATTCTCTTCGTGATGATCGCCGCGGTCGTGCTATCGACAATCGTGATGGCCTTCGCCGCCGAACCCATGGGCAAGTTCATCGAAGACCACCCGACGATGAAGATGCTGGCGCTTTCCTTCATCCTTCTGGTCGGCGTCGCGCTCGTCGCTGATGGTGCAGGCTTCCACATTCCGCGCGGCTATCTCTATTTCGCCATCGCCTTTTCGCTCGGCGTCGAACTTCTCAATTTGCGGGTGCGGCGTCGCGACGATGCGGGAAAGCCTGCGGGCGCGACGCATTGAAGGCGTGGTTTTCCGACACGTTTGATCTCGCCCTGCCGCCGGGGCACCGCTTCCCGGCGACGAAATACGGCAAGTTGCGGCGCCGGCTTCTCGAAGACGGCGTCTTGGCGCCGGACGATCTTCTGGCGAGCCCGCTCGCAACGCCCGCTGACATCGCCGTCGCCCATGACGCCGCCTATATCGACGCGCTGGAGACAGGCGCGATTTCCCCAAGCGCCATGCGGCGCATTGGTTTTCCGTGGTCGGAGCATGTCGTGCGGCGCGCGCGGGCGACCATGGGCGGCGCTGTCGCCGCCGCGCGGCGCGCACTTCAGGACGGCGTTTCCGGCCAGCTCGCCGGGGGCACGCATCACGCACATTACGATTTCGGCGCCGGCTATTGCCTCTACAATGACTTCGCCGTCGCGGCGCTCACCTTGCTCGGCGAAGGCGCCGTACGCCGAATCGCGATTGTCGATCTCGACGTGCATCAGGGCGACGGCAACGCGACGATCCTCGGCGGCAGGCAGGATGTTTTCGTTTTCTCCATGCATGGCGAGAAAAACTTCCCCTTTCGCAAGGCGCGTTCTTCGCTCGATGTCGCCCTGCCGGACGGAACGGAAGACGGCCCTTATCTCGCCGCACTCGCCGAGCATTTGCCGGCGGTCTTCGCCTTCAAGCCGGACCTCATCCTCTATCAGGCGGGTGTTGATCCATTGAAGGAGGATCGCCTCGGCCGGATGGCCCTGTCTCATACTGGCCTCTACGAACGCGATGCGGTGGTCTTCCGCGCGGCGCGAAAACACGGCGTACCGGTCTCTATCGCCATCGGCGGCGGCTATGCGGAGCCGATCGAGGCGAGCGTTGAGGCCTATGTCAACACGTGGCGCGCAGCGAAAGCCTACGCCTGAACACGCCTTACGGTTTCGAGAAACTGATCGACGTCTTCGCGCGATGTCATCCACGAGCAGATGAGCCGGTGCATGGCGCCGCCTGCGGGATCGCCGGTCGTGCGCCACGGGTAGAAGCGCGCGCCGGCCTCCAGAAGCCGCTCGGCGACGCCGGGCGCGAAGGAGACGAAGACTTCATTCGCCTCCGTCGGATACCAGACCTTGCACCCCGGCATGCGCATAAGGCGTTCCGAGAGACGGAGCGCCAGTTCATTCGCATGACGCGCGAGCGCGAGCCACAGCCTGTCCTCGAGATAGGCTTCGAACTGCGCGGCGAGATAGCGCGACTTCGACCACAAATGCCCGCCGCGCTTGCGGCGGAAAGCAAAGTCCGCCGCATCCGCCGGATCGAAAAAGACGACCGCTTCGGCAGCAAGGCACCCGTTTTTCGACCCGCCGAACGACAACACGTCGACCCCTGCGCGCCAGGTCATGTCTGCGGGCGCGGCGTTGGTCGCAGCGACGGCGTTCGCGAAACGCGCGCCGTCCATATGGACCTTGAGACCGCGGCGATGCGCGGCGGCTGAGAGCGCAGACACTTCGCCTACGGAGTACACGGCGCCGCATTCGGTCGCTTGGGTGATCGAGACGACTTTCGCCGGACAGCCATGTGGCGGACGCTCCGGAAAGCCGTCGAGCGCGGCTTCGAGCGTCGCGGCCGTCAGCTTTGCGGCGAAACCTTTGAGCGGCAGGAGCTTGGCGCCGCCGGTGAAAAATTCCGGCGCGCCGCATTCATCCATCTGGATGTGCGATTCCTCGTGGCAGAGGACCATGCCGTAAGGCGGGGTCAGCACGGAGAGTGCGAGCGCATTGGCGGCGCCCCCGGTCGCGACGAAGAAAACCGTCACGTCGCGCTCAAAAAGCGCCGAAAACGCGCGTTCGGCGCGCTTGGTGATCTCGTCTCCGCCATAGGCGGGATGAAGGCCGGCATTGGCCGCCACGAGCGCGTCCATCACTTTGGGGTGCGCCCCCGCCCAATTGTCCGATGCGAATATCACGTGAGGATCATCCTTGCCGGGATCAAGGATCGATACTCGGCCGAGGCGGCCTTACGCGTCAAGGATGCGCGTCTCTGATCGCGGCGGCGAAAGCTGCAAAGTCCGTCATCACGCGCGCCGCGCCCTCGCGTGCGAGCGCTGCGTCATGACCGTCGAAGCAGTGCCCGCCGCCGGCAAAGCCCCAAACGGTCATGCCAGCGGCGCGCCCGGCCGCGACGCCATGCGCGCTGTCCTCGACCACGAGACAGCGCGCGGGCGGCGTCTCCAGGCGTTCGGCGGCATAGAGGAATATGTCCGGCGCGGGCTTACCGCGGGCGACCCGTTCAGCGGAATAGATGTGCGGCGCGACGAGGTCATGGAGCCCCGTGCGCTGCAGTTTCGAGATGAGATAGCTCTCGCGCGACGAGGAGGCGACCGCCTTCCGCATACGGACGGCGGCGAGCGCCGCCGCCGCGCCCTCGATGGCGCGCAATCGCGGCGCGCCGCTTCGCCTCGCGGCGACGAGGCCTTCGAAGAAATCGTCATCCGGCGGCCTGCCATGCGCGGCGGCGTAGTCGCGCCCGAGCTCCGCCTTGAAAATGTCATCGCGCAGGCCCGTGAAACGACGCACAAGATCGGCAGGCGTCAGCGGAAGGCCGCGGCTCTGGAGATAATCCGCGCTTGCGTCGAGGCCCGCCGCTTCGGAATCGACGAGCACGCCGTCGCAATCGAAGATCACGGCGTCGAAGGTCTCGCGCATCGGCACTCCATCGACGACGCCCGGCAACCTGTCGTTCAGGCCGCGGCAGTTTTGGAAAGCTCAGACTTGATCCAGGCATGAAGCGAAGATTTGGGCGCGGCGCCGACTTTGGTCGAGGCGAGCTCGCCGCCGCGGAAGATCATCAGCGTCGGGATGCCGCGCACGCCGAGACGGCCGGGCGTTTCCGGGCTCTCGTCAATATTCACCTTGACGATGTCAATCTTGCCCGCGAATTCTTCCGACAGCTCTTCAAGCGCCGGGCCGATCTGGCGGCATGGCCCGCACCACTCCGCCCAAAAATCGACAAGGACGGGACGGTCGGATTTCAGAACGTCGGATTCAAACGAAGCGTCGGTGACTTTCTTGGTCGTCATGAGCTGACTCCTTATAGGCGGCGGCTTCGCCAACCGCACTCGGCCTCGAACATAGGGCGCTGCGGCGGCCGATCAAGGCGCGGAAGGCCTGCTGGCGAAGGCGCTCTTCAAGGCGTGATCGAGGAGGTCCGGCGGAACCGCCATGAGCCGCGGCGCATAGGTCCAAAGAAGCGCGCAGGCGATCTCATGGGCGGGATAGATTTGCTGGAGAAGGGCCCGATAGGCGGCAAGCTGGGCGACATAGGAGAGCGGGGCCGCCTCGACATGCGCAGGCGGCGGCCGGTTGGTCTTGTAGTCGACGATCAGCACGCGGCGTTCCGTGACCGCGAGCCGGTCGATCGCGCCGCTGACGAGAACGGACCCTGACGGCGTTGCGATCTGTCCGGCGATCGCCGCCTCGGCGCGGCCGCGCCCGGAAAAGACCTCGGCGAAAGCCGCGTCCGAAAGCACCGCCAGCGCCTCTTCGCGCCAAGTCGAACGCTCGGACGCCGGAACTTCGGGCGCAAGCCGTTGCAGCACGCGGTCCGCCGCAGCGGAACGCTGATCAGGTTTAACGTCAGGGAGCAATTCGAGAAGCCGGTGAATGGACCGTCCACGGAGGAACGCGCGGCCGAGGCCCGCCGGCGAGAGGGCTGGGCCGTCATCGGCCTCTTCCTCCGCGAGCCGCGAGGGCTGGATGCGCCGTTCTGGCGTTTCCGCGCGCGCCGGCGCGGCGAGAAAGGCGGGCATGGCGGCAAGCGGCGGGGGCGCGGCGGCTTTTTCGGGCTTTGGCGCCCCCGTCTGGGGCGCCTCAAAGACGAGCCTTACGCCGCCGCCTTGCTGCGCCTCGCTGCGCACGCCCTCGAGCCGCGCCATCGCGGCAAGCGAAAGCGCATGCCAGGACGCTTCCTCGGCGCTTTTCGCGGCGGGAGCGCCGCGGCCGCGCTGAACGCCGCAGACATAGAGCCGGTCGCGCGCGCGCGTCGCGGCGACATAGAGCTTGCGGCGGTATTCCTCATATTCGAGCGCCTTCCACCGCGCCCGCGCGCGGGTGAGCGCGGCGCAATCATCCCCCTTGGTGCGGGCGACAGCGCTGAGCGTCGCCGTTTCTGTCGCAAGATCGAGCAAGGGCGTGGAGAGTTTCGCATTGGGAATGCGCTGCGCGTCGAGCAGGAACACGATCGGCGCCTCGAGGCCCTTGGCGCCATGCACGGTCATGACGCGGATCGCGGGCCCCGCCTCGCTCATTTCACGTTTCACCTCGCCCGCCGCCGAAGCGAACCAGTTGAGAAAGGCGCCAAGGCTGCGCGGCCGGCGCATTTCATAATCGAGCGCCTGACGCAGCAATTCCTCGATCGGGTCGCGTGCGGCGGCGCCGAGCCGCGCATAGAGCCGCTTGCGCCCCGATGGCGCGCCGGTCTCGAGCGCATGCGTGAAGAACGCAAAGGCGCCGTCGCGCAGCGCGATCTTTCGCGCGACGGCGATGGCGTCCCGCGCCGCCGCCGCCACGGTCTCGCTCTTGGCGAGCGCCGACCAAAGGCTTCCTTCCCGCCCATAAGCAAGATCGAACAGCGCCTCCTCGCTCCAGTTGAAGAAGGGGCTCTTCAGCGTTTCGGCGAGCGACAGATCATCCGTTTCGTCGAGCGCGGCGCGCCCAAAGGCGCAAAGATCCTCGACCGCCGCCTCCTGCAGCATCTTGATGCGGTCTGCGCCGGCGACGGCGAGCCCCTTGACCGACAGCGTACGGATCATATCGTGAAAAAGAGCGCTCCGCGCCTGCACGAGGATCAAAATGTCGCCCGGCGCAATCTTCCGGTCGACCGACTGGAGTCGTTCGCCGCGCTGAAGCCAACCTTCGATTTCTCCCGCGACGCGGTTTGTCAGAGTACGGATTGGACTGTCGGCGCTCAAGGAATCGACGGGCGCATCCCAGGCCGCGGGCTCCGTCTTCTCGCCGCGCGGTTCGAGCGGCCAGACTTCGACGCGGCCCGCATGACCGGCGCGCTCGACGCCATGCTCGATGCGTGCATCGAGCACCACAAGCCCCTTGCGCGCATCGGCGTCTTCGAACAGCGCATCGACAAAACGCAAGACCGGCGCGGTCGAGCGGAACGAGAAGGCGAGTTCCGGCTGCCGGAATGCTGTGACCGCGCCGATCTTTTTGGCGAGATCCACGCGCTTCATGTCGAACAGCGCAGCATCGGCGCCCTGAAACGCGTAGATCGACTGTTTCTGGTCGCCGACGGCGAAGAAACTGCGCGGCGTCTGCCGCGCGCCGGCGCCGGCCGTCATCTCGGCGAGGAGACTTTCGAGCAGCGCCCATTGCGCGGGGCTCGTATCCTGCGCCTCGTCGAGCAGAATATGATCGACTCCCTGATCGAGCTTGTAGAGGACCCAGGCCGCTTCCTCCGCCGTCGCGAGCAGGCGGCCCGCGCGCTCGATGAGGTCTTCAAAATCAAGCGCCGCAGATTCGGCCTTCTTCGTCTCATAGAGCGTCAGCGCGGCGCTCAGGATCTCGAGATAAGCGAGACTGTCCTCAAGCGTGACGACGGCGCGATAGGTGTCCGCCGCTGCTGCGAAGGCGCGCGCGCGATCTTGCAGGAAGGGCTCCACCCAGTCGTTCTGACTCTTGATCGCCTTGTCTGCGAATGTTTCGCGGGGATCGCCATCCGACTTGGTGAAGAGAGCAGACAACGCCTCATAGCGCGCAACATCATCCTGCGCAGCACGAAATTTTGCGATCGCGCCGTTCGCAAGGCCCGCGGCGTTCTTTCCGCCAAGCCGCAAAATGTCTTGCGCCCGGGCAAGGTCGTCATCGGAGACGACTGCCGAAGCCGCCGACAGCGCCGCACCTTCATCCGTTTCCGGATCGATGCCGAGCGCGGCGGCGTAGACGGCCCGGCGCCGTTCCGGCGGCGGCGCGGTGCGCATGCGCCGCCGCGACAGGAGCCCGGAGACGAGGAAGGCGCGCAGGTCCTGCGGCGCAGCCCTTGCCGCAAGACGCGCGAGCGCAGTCGCGACGCCGCCGCTCTCCGCCGCCACATCGAGCGCTGCAAGCGCAAGGTCCCTCGCCTCATCGTCCGTCAGCACCGTAAAGCCGGGCGCAACGCCCGCCTCGAGCGGAAAGCGCTTCAGCACCGTCTCGCAGAAGGCGTGAATGGTGAGGATCTTGAGACCGCCCGGCGTTTCAAGCGCGCGCGCAAAGAGCCGTCGCGCCGCGTCGAAGTCGAATTCCGGCGACGGCGGTGCGCCGGTGAGATCGACGACGGCTTTCGCGAGCGCTGCATCGTCCGCAAGCGCCCAGGCGCCGAGGAGTTTGAACAGACGTTCGGCCATCTCCGCCGCCGCCGCCTTGGTGTAGGTGATGCAGAGAATCTTCTCCGGCGGCGCGCCCGCAAGGAGCAGCCGCGCGACGCGTTCGGTCAGAACGCGCGTCTTGCCGGCGCCGGCGTTCGCCGAGACGAAGGCGGAAACGCCGGGATCGGCGGCCTCGCGCTGGGCGGCGACGGTCGACGCGAGCGAGATCATTCCTCGCTCCCGATATTCCATTCGCGCCGCCGCGCGAGAAGGTCATAGTCGCCGTAATCGTTGACGAATTGCGGCCGCGGCTGCGACAGATAAGGCTGGTCCGCGTGATCAAACGCGTCGAGCCAGGCGCGCACGCCGTTTGCGGCAGCCTCGATCGCGGTGCGCGCTTCCTCGTCTTGCGCCCCTTCCGCCTCGGCTTCGTCTTTACGCGTCAGAATTCTGAGATAGGCGAAAGCCGCGACTTTGCGCGCGCCGATGTCTGCAAAGCCGCCCTGTTCGACGATGAGCGCCGTCAGCGGCAGCTGCACGCGGAAAAGCGCCATCTCCTTCTTGCTCGGCGGGTTGGATTTATAGTCGATCACGAATGCGCGCGCATCGTTTAGAAGGTCGATGCGATCGGCGCGCGCCGTGAGCGTGAACGGCCCGCCGGCGAGCGGCAGCGCGATTTCGCCGGTCTTCTCGACCAGTGCGGGCGCGCCGGCAGCGCGGCGCGTGCGCTCGCCTTCAAGGAAAAGGCTCAGCGAATTCTCGATCGTCGGCGCCCAGAACATCCGGTCCGCGCCGAAAAGCCCGTGTTCCGGCGCGAGCCGGTCGACCAAGGCTGCAAGCGCTGCGATGGCGCCCGGGCCCCCGGGATCGAGGCGGTCGAGGACAAACCGTTCCAGCGCTGCGTGCAGGAGCGTGCCGAGATGTTTGGCGCCGAAAGGCTCCGCCGCAGGATCGAGGGCCTTGAGGCCGAGAATATGGCGCGCAAAGATCGCATAAGGATCGCGCAGAAAGGTTTCGATCTGCGTCACGGAGAGTTTTCGCGGGCGGGACGCGAGCGGCGGGCGCGGGGCCGGCGGCGAAACGGGGCGCGCGGGCCCCGCCGCATCGAGCGCCTCAGCACAGAAAGCGTAGCGCGCCGAAACATCGACCGCGGAGAGCGCGCCGGCTTCGCTCAGCATATTCTTGAGGCGGACGATCCAGCGCGAGGGCTTGGCGGGCGCGCCCGCGCGGCGCCTGGCGCGCGTCAGCAGCACGCGCGGCGCGGCGGCGCCTTGCGCAAAATCATGCGCTGAAAGCCCGATCGCGCGCTCTGGAGAGGGAAGGCCGAGCGCCTGCCGCATGGCGCGCGACAGAAAGGGATCAGCGCCGCCGTCGCCGGGCCACACGCCTTCGTTGAGGCCGCCGAGAATGACAAGATCGGCCGATTGCAGGCGCGCTTCGAGCGGCCCCAGAATCTCGAGCCGCGGATGGGCGCCGCCGCGGCGCCGGGCGGCCGCCGTCGCGATGAGGTCTGCAAACAGCGCCGGGTAGTCCGCGGGCGCGGCGGCGCCCAGCGCATCCGCCGCGTCGCGCAGGTCGCCGAGCAACGCCGCCGCCGCTGCGCCGTCCTCGCCGGTCCACAGGCGCTGAGCGCCGGTCTCGCTTTCCGTCGCGGCGATGCGCTCCGCGCCTTCGACATGGGCGGCGATGAGCGCGGCGAGCGGCAGCGGCGCGCCCGACCGGAACTCTTCCGGCGGCGCGATCACGGATGCGACGACGCCAGCCGCACCCTCGCCCGCTTTTGCGATAAGCCCGCCGGTTGCGGCGTGCGGTTGAAGGCCGCGCATGGCGCGGTCGAAGGCGGCGGCGGCGCGACGCCGCGCGGCGGCGTCAAGGCCGAGCGTCGCGAGCGGATGGCGCACGAGCGCGAGCGCCGCTTCTGCGTCGTCGGGGGCCGCGAAAGAATCGGCTGCGAGGCGTAAAAACGTTCCGCACACGGTGTTGGCGAGCGGCGTGCCGCCTGAATCGTAAACCTCGACCTCCCAGCGCCGCATCTTGGCGGCGACGCGGCGCGCAAGGTTGCGGTCCGGCGTCACGAGCAGCGCGGTCTCCCGCTCCGTCTCCAGCGTTTCACGAAAGGCGATCGCGATCGCCGCCGCTTCATCTTCCTCGTCGGCAGCCTCGACAAGCGACAGACCCGCCGTCGCGTGTTGGAGCTGCGCGTCGTCCGCCGTCGCTTCGAGGAGGCGCGCGCGCCAGTCGCCCGTCGCATCGGCGGGGCGCAAAGCGACCGAGAGAAGGCGCGCGCGCGGACCCGAAGCCGCGTCTGATCCCGGCCAGAGCCGCACCGCTTCAGGCTCGATCCCAAGGCTTTCGAGCAAAGCCTTGAGACCGGCTTGCGGGTGTCCGTCATCAACCGCGGCCCAGGCGCGCCGATCGGCCGCGAGCGCGCGGTCGAGGCCCGGCAGCACGACGATCCCTTGAGGCGTCTCCGCGACCGCTTTCATCAGCCTGCGGACGGCCGGCATGCTCCCGGTCGTGCCGGCGATGACGACAGGCCCCTGAGCGGGCAAGGCCGCCGCGCGCTCTGCCTGACGGGCGATGACGCGCGCGCGCCGGCGCGCCGGATCGTCGAGACCGCGCCCCTCGAGATAGCGCGGCCAGGCCTCCGTCACGATCTTGAGAAAATCGAGCGAACGGCGCCAATGCGCGGCGAAGATCTCGGGCGCGAGGCTTTCGAGCCGCGTCGCGTCTGCTTCCTCCGTATAAAGAGAGTCAAGGAACCCTGCGAGCGCATCCGCGCCTTTCAGCGCCGCTGTCCAGCTCTCCTGACCTGAGAAGCTCCGGTCTCTCGCCGCGGCAACGAAACGGGCAAGAACGAGCCGGCGTTCGAGCGGCGAGATCGCCTCTGTGAGGGCTGCGTCCTCTTCGCCGCCGGGCGCCATGAGCGCGGCGTCTTCATCGGCTTCGCCGAGCGGCCGGATGCGGGGAAGCAAGGTCGCGCGGCCCCCGCCGACGGAAAGAAAGGCTTCGCCGAGCGCACGCGCCGCGCGCCGGTTCGGCAGATAGAGATCAATCCCTGAAAGCGCCACGGCGTCGCCGCCCGACAGCGCGACGAGGCCGCGCGCAAGATCTGCGAGAAACGGCCGGCCGGAATCGATCGTGAATAGGCGCGGCGCGGCGAAGAAATCCTCGCGCGCCGTCATTCAAAGGATGTCCGGCGCGGCGAGCCGCGCTTCGGCGATTTTGAGACCTTCGGGATCGCCGACATGCATCCAGAACCCGTCATGGGCGAGACCCTTGAAGCGACCGGCTTTCGCCGCCTTGTCCCAGAGGAGCCGCATCGAGAACGCGCCGTCCGGCGCTCCGTCGAGGAGCGCGGGCGAGATGATCTGAAGGCCGGTATAGACGAAGGGCGAGGCTGCTCCCTTGCGCCACGCAAGCGTTCCGTCTGCGGAGAGATCGAAGTCGCCTGTACCGTCATAGCCCGAGGCGGCGCTGATCGGCGCGAGGAGCAAGAGCGCGTCCATACGCGCGGGATCGAACGCAGCGGCGAGCCGCGCGCAAGCCTCCGACCCCGGAGCATCGATGAGGATCGCGTCCGTATTGGTGCAGAAAACGGACGCGGCGCCAAGGGCCGCGCGGGCATGCGCAAAGCCGCCGCCGGTTTCCAGCAGTAGCCCGCGCTCGTCGGAGATCGCGATCTTCGGCGCGCGCCGCCGCGCAAGATGCGCCTCCATCATATCCGCGAAATAGTGGACGTTTACGACCGCCTTTTCGACGCCGGCGGCCGCGAAACGGTCGAGCGTCCAGTCGATGAGGGCGCGGCCCCTGACTTCGATCAGGGGCTTCGGCCGATGATCCGTCAGCGGACGCATGCGCGTGCCGAGACCGGCGGCGAGCACCATCGCCGTTTTGATGCGCGAGGACTTCAAGCGGCGAGCTCCGGGAAATGGCGCGCATAGAAGGCGCGGACTTCGCGGAGCGCCGGGCGCTTCAGATCGCGGCGGAACAGGCCCTCAACGCGCGGCAGAAGCCCCTCATATTTCTGCTTGCCGTCGCGGCGCACGAGCCGCGCGAAAATGCCGAGAATCTTGGCGTTGCGCTGCCCGGCGAGGATCGCGAAGTCCTCGCGGAATTCCGTTTCGTTGAAGGGGCCCTGCGCCGCTGCGCCCATTGCGTAACGGTCGAGCATCGCGTCGAGGAGCGCCTCCGGCACGTCGCGCCGCGCATCTTCAAGGAGCGAGACGAGATCATAGGCGCCCGCGCCATAGAGCCCGTCCTGAAAGTCGATGACGCCGACGCGATGCGCGCCGGCCCGTTCGGGCAGCCACAGCAGGTTCTCAGCGTGAAAGTCGCGCAGGACGACCATATGCGGGGCGGAGACAAGCGCGAATGCGCGGTTCCAGATGGCGCGATGCTCTTCGACGAAATCAGCGCTCGGCGCTGCGCCCTTTCGGAAAGGCCAGTACCATTCCGTGACAAGACCAATTTCCGCCTCCATGGCGAGGCGGTCATAGAAGAGCATCTCATAGCCCGCCGCCCTGGGCGGCAAGATCCGCGCGGCGCGCAATTGCAGGAGCGCATCGACCGCTGTCGCATAGAGCTCTGTCTCATTGGCGCCCGAGGGGATCGCGCGCGCGTAAAGCCCGTCGCCGAAATCCTCGATCAGCGCAAAGCCGGTTTTGGCGTCGGCGGCGAAAACGTCGGGTGCAGAGAGCCCGGCGCTGCGCAAGGATGTCGCGATCGTCGTGAATGCGTTGAGATTGGGCCCGGCAAGCCGCGCCATCGCATTGTAGCCAAGCGTGCGGCGCTTGGCCTCGTCTGCGTCCGGCGGACAGGCCGCGCTTTCGGCGCCCGGCGGGGCGTTCATCAGCACGGCGCGGCGGCCGGCGAGAACAAGGCGCTCATAGCTGCGCGTCGAGGCGTCGCCGGCGAGTGAGTTCGCTGTCGCCTGCGACCATCCGGCGGCGGACAAAAAGGCGGCGCGTTCGGCGCGGCGGTGTTCGGTCAGGGTCATCCTCGTCCTTCGGGAGCGTTCGGCGCTTCAAGCGTCTTTCATGATTCCTGGCCCAATACCTGCCTCGGCGAGGCGGCGGCGCCAAGAATCGTCGGCGTCGATAATGACGCGGCGTCCGGCCCCCTCCGCCGCAAAGCGAAGGACAAGCGCCTCGTCGGGGATGAGCGCGGCGATGCGCTCCGGCCATTCGATGAGCGCCGCGCCCTGCGCAAAGGCCTCCTCAAGGCCAAGTTCATAGGCGTCTGTCGCGCGGGCGATGCGATAGAGGTCGAAATGCCAGAGATCGAAGCCTGCCGCCGGATAGATCTCGACCAGCGGATAGGTCGGGCTCGGGACATCCTCCGCCCCGGTCGCCCGTGCAATGAGGCCGCGCGCCAGCGTCGTCTTGCCGGCGCCGAGAGGGCCTGAAAGGCAGACGATATCGCCTGTCCGCACCAGTGCGCCGAGCACGACGCCGAGCGCGCGGGTCGCAGTTTCGTCGGGGAGAAAGATTTCGGCAGACGACATGGCGCAAGAGACTGGCGGCGATGGCGCGTTCGGGCAAGGTAACTGTAGGGAGATGGGCATTGTGCTTGTGTCGGATCCCCCCCTAGCCCCCCCTTTTCAAGGGGGGAATAGAACCGGACTCGTGACGCGAGCCTTCCCCCCCTTGAAAAGGGGGGGCCAGGGGGGGATCACGCAACACGCTCGAACGCCGCAAGGAACACCATGACCCAGCAATCCGTCATCATCGGCGCCGGCCAGGCGGGCGCGCAGGCGGCGCAAAGCCTGCGCCAGGCGGGCTTTGCCGGGCGCATTGTCATGATCGGGTCCGAGCCGCATTTCCCCTATCAACGCCCGCCTCTCTCCAAGGCTTATCTGCAGGGCGAGCTTGCCGCTGAACGGCTGCTTCTGAAGCCGGAAGCGTTTTATGAAAAAGAATCGATCGAGCTGCGCCGCGGCGTCAGCGCGCTCGAAATTGATCGGCGCGCCGCGCGCGTGACGCTGAGCGACGGAACGCACCTCGCTTATGACCGGCTCCTGATCGCGACCGGCGCGCCGCCGCGGCGCATCGCCTGCCCGGGCGCCGAGCTTGCGGGCGTCCATACGCTCCGTACCATTGCCGACAGCGACGCCTTGCGGCCGGCGCTGACGTCAGGCGGCAAGCTCGTGATCGTCGGCGCCGGCTATATCGGCCTCGAAGTCGCGGCGGTCGCGCGCAAGGCGGGCCTCTTGGTCACGGTGCTCGAAGCGATGGACCGCGTGCTGGCGCGCGTCGCCGGCCCCGCGCTCTCCGCGTTTTTCGAGGCGACGCACCGCGCAGCTGGGGTCGATCTTCGTCTCGGCGCCCGCGTCGTCGGATTTGAGGGCCGCGCGCGCGTTGAACAGGTCATCCTCGGCGACGGCGCGCGCCTGCCTTGCGACGCGGTTCTCGTCGGCATTGGCGCTGCGCCCGCGATCGCGCTCGCGCAGGCGGCGGGCCTCCCCGTCGACAATGGCGTCGTGGTCGATGCAGCCGCACAAACCGCCGACCCCGCGATCTTCGCCGCGGGCGACGTGACGAGCTTCCCTTCGCCGCTCTTTGGCCGGCGCATGCGGCTTGAATCCGTGCCGAATGCGATCGAACAAGCCAAGGTCGCCGGCGCCGGTATGGCCGGCCATACCGGCGTTTATGATGCTGTGCCGTGGTTCTGGTCGGATCAGTATGACCTGAAACTGCAGACCGCGGGCCTCGGCGACGGCGCCGATACCGCTGTTCTGCGGGGCGACCCGGCGACGAAACGCTTTTCCGTCTGGTCGCTGAAAGCCGGCCGCCTCATCGCTGCGGACTGCGTCAACGACCCGGCCGCCTTCGCCACGGCGCGCAAATTGATCGCCGCCAAAGCAGAGCCGGCGCCCGAACGGCTTGCCGATCCCGGAATAGACTATAAATCCCTCGGCTGATCGCAGCCGTAGAAGTCCGAGGAGCGCCAGTCAGTCAGCATGCCGAAAATCACCTATATCGAGAAGAACGGGACCGAACATGTCGTCGAGGCCGAAGCAGGCCTCTCGGTGATGGAAGCGGCGGTGAAGAACATGGTCCCCGGGATCGACGCCGATTGCGGCGGCGCCTGCGCCTGCGCGACGTGCCATGTTTATGTCGATCCCCAATGGCTCGACAAAGTCGGCAAGCCCGAGACGATGGAAGAGTCGATGCTCGATTTCGCCTACGAACCGAAAGAGAATTCGCGCTTGTCTTGCCAGATCCAGATCAGCGCGCGGCTCGACGGTCTCGTTGTGCGCCTGCCGGAATTTCAGGGCTGAACGCGGAACCCAAAAACAAAGGCCCCGCAGAGGAGGGCATGTCCTGCGGGGCCTCGTTTTTTCGCAGCATCAGGGCAGACGCTGCGCGATGGGGAACGCTGAGCCGGGCAAGCAGGCGTTCCCAGAAGAAGCGCTTTCGGCGGGGCGGTGCTTGGGCGGCTTCTTGAGAATGAAGGTAGTCGGGGCGCGGCGGCCCGGCTGTGATGCGGGTCACAGGCGGAACGCGGTTTCCCCGCCTTGACCGCAAGCCGCCGCGAAGGCAGGCTGAACAAATGCGGAACAGCCTCCCGATTTTCCCCATGTCTTCCCCGGACCTTCTCCACACAGGGCCCGCCCCGCGCATTCGGCCCGACATCACGGCGGCGCTGACGCGCGGCGTGACGCGCCTGTTTGTCGATCTCGGTTTCATGCCCTTACCGGAATTCACGCTCGTCAACGGCCGGCGGGCCGACCTCATGGGGCTCGACGATGGCGGGCGTTTCATCATCGCCGAAATCAAATCCTGCCGCGCCGATTTCGAAGCCGACGGCAAATGGGCGGACTATCTCGACTATTGCGACGCCTTCTATTTCGCCGTCGCCGCGGACTTTCCGCAGGAACTTCTGCCCGAGGAGGAAGGCCTCATCATCGCCGACGCCTTCGGCGGGGCGATCTTGCGCGCGGGCGTCGAGCGGCCCCTCGCCGCGGCGCGGCGCAAGGCCGTGACCTTGCGCTATGCGCGCCAGGCGGCGAGCAGAGCCTATGGAATCGCGCGCGGTGAAACCGTCTGAGGCCGGACCATCGGGTAGTATCTCAGTTCGGAATGGACGAGACATCGGTGGATTTGCGGGCGCTGCGAGGAACGGCAGGTCTTGGGCGACCCTGCTATTCGACAATGAGGACCTTTGGGGCAGGCGTTGGCCCGAAGCTGCCCCTTGAGGTCGTGCGCTTGAATGTCGGGTCAGCTCTAGAGAGCCGACGCATAAACCCGCGCCGTAAATTTCGTGGTCGGGGCATGAGCGGAAACTTGCCCTTGAAGCGACGCAAACGAGTCAGCGCAGGTGCCTTCAGGAGGCGACCTTCGCTTCCGCAATTGAAACAGCTTGCTGAGAAGCGTCGCCTGCGGCGGAGCGCAATGCCTACTGCATGTCTCCGCCAGCTAACTGCCGGTCGTCTCCAGCGCGCGCATGTGCTCAACAAAGTCCGGTCCGCAGGAGAGTTTCTGCGCCAACGGCGAGGCTGGATCGATGATCCGCCAGAACGGCGTTGCTTCAGCGGGTGTCTTTCCAGCGGCCATCTCTTCAAGCGCGGCTTCGGCGACAATGCGCAGAAAGATCGAACTCGACGTGGGGCAAGCTGCATCTGCACGCATCGCCTTTGCGAGCGCCTGACGCATCTCGAGCATAGTCCGCGTTTTTCCGCGGGGAATCTTCTCGACAAATTCCTTCACCGCGAGAGGCGATGCGATCGCCAATTTCTCGCCGGCTGCGACACCCGCGAAGGGCTTCTCCAAATTCACAACATGGGGCGGCTTCCCGGCCCTTAGTTTTTCACCCCACGTCTTCTTCTTTGAGGTCGGCATCAGCGCGGCTCCGAACGCAGCGCGGCGTCTAGGTCCTTTAGATAGAGCTCGATATGGGCGCCGGGTGGCGCGAACAGCCGCTGCATGAGCCTACCAATTGGGCTCTCTGTGCGGACCGTCTCGGTAAATGTGACTTCGGTCTTGCCGTCCGGCGTTGTTTTGAACGTGCCGACCCAACGGCCCGCGAAGCCTTGCGGCGAAGTGAACGCGATTTCGTAACGTGTTGTGGGTTCACGGGCGATTTCTTCAAAGGCGATGGTGACGCCCTGCTTTGTCTCTTCGGTCCAGCTACGCCCGCCACCCGCCACGCGCACTGCGCCAACATCGCTGCGCCACGCAGCTTGGCCGGCGACATCGGTAACCAATCCGTAGACTCGATCGACCGGCGCGTTCAGCGTCTTTGTGCGCTCCGCCCGCACCTCAACTGGCAGGCTCGCGCCATAGGCGAAAGCCGCCGCGGCCAAAACGAACAAGCCAAGCAAGGCGAAAAGCACGAACTTCATAAGACCTTTCCCCGTTGATACGACACAGATATCCGTTTATTGAGTTGAAGTCAATATCAAGGCCGTCCGATGCCAAAGCCCAAGGGCGCCAATAAAGAAAACTACACAGCGAGCCACGGGCGGCTGTTGGCGGCAGCGACCGCCTTGTTCGAAACGCATGGATATGAGGCTGTCACAACAGAGGAGATCGCCGCGAAGGCGGGGCTCGCTCACGGCTCGCTGTTCCATCACTACAAATCCAAGCGCGCGCTCTTCATCGCGGTCCACAACAGCTATCAACTTGCGCTCATCGAACGCATTGAGGCGGCGGCTGCAAACACGCGCGATCCCGCCGATCGATTCGATCGGGTATGGCGGGCTTATTTGTCATCCACTGAAGACGCAGGAATGCGGCGCGTGCTTCTGCTGGATGGTCCACGCATAATTGGGCTTGAGGCTTTGCGCGCCCAGGATCGCGAGACAGCCTTTGCGTATTTCGCAGGCCAGATCGAAGCCGTCATAGACGCGGGGCTCATGCCGCGTCGCGATGTGCGCGCACTCGCCGTTGTCTTGTTCGGCGCGCTGGATCAGGCGGCGTTTGAGATTGCCGACTTTCCAGACGATCAAGCGTTGCGCTCCTCCTTGATTGCGACATTGGCGCAAACAATCGAGGCGCTGAAACGGCTCTGACTGCATCATCGGGCGCTGCACCGATGGGCAAAGATAGCGAAGCGAAAAATCGCGCTCACGGATTGAAATCGGACGCGAAATCGGTTCCGGTCGAGGTACGCTTTGGCGATATTCTGTGAATTGGCTCTGGCGGTCAGCTGCGTCGGAACTGCTCCACAAAGACGACATCCTCACGGCGGCGTCCTATGGCAGACTTCGGCGAGTTTCAGACGCAAGAGGATCCCCGTGCGAGCGGCGGCAATGGGGCCTTTATCGGTCCGGTGGAACTGCAAGCATCACAAACTGAGTCACTCCCGAGCACCGGCGCGAATTGACGCGAGTGGACGCGGCGCGTAATCCATGAACGTCCAAAGCTCGCCAAGAGGCCAGCATGTCTCAGAGTGTCGCCCGCTGAACGATAAGCCTTGCGCCTCGCGCTGCGTGACGCGCGCCGGGCGGCGATTCAGCATGCGCGTCTTCCTGAAGTGAGACGCGCCGGAGCGGCCGCAAGCGGGCCTTGATCGCGCGGCCGCCTCCGATCGGGCCGGACATTCCGTTCATGAACATCTCGAAAGAGGAGCAAAGAGCGCTCCACGTCCTCGCGCGCGGCGGGGCGATACTCGTTGAGAAAAACGACCAGGGCGACATTGTCGCCGTCAATTGCGCAACGCGCGAAGGCTGGTCCCTCGCCGACTGCACGCTCACGGTCTTCCGTAAGCTGAGGAAAAGGCGGCTCATCGCCTCGCAAGGCGGCGGCCCCTATCGCATCACGCGCGACGGACGGCTCGCCGTCCGCGCCGAGCCGGATAATCGGGCTTGAGACCGAGCGGCCGGGCGCCCCAACAGGACGCCCGGCCGGCTTTTCTCGGTCAAGGCTGCTATCCGCAAGAAGAGAATGAACGCAGCGACGCGGCCTAGGCGAAAATCGCAACCTGCTGCCGCGCGGCGATCACCGCTTCGCCGCGCGTGTTCCAGACGAACATGTCCTGGCTTGAAAAGCCTTGCGCGGCGTTTTCCGCGCGCGTTTCGACGAGCTGCCAGCCGTCCTCCGTCTGCGGATCGGCTTCGAGAAAGTTGACGATCCAGGTCACGGAACTCATCTGCGCCGGCGCCTCGAACATCGGGATTAGCGCCGGCGGGGGCATGTCGGCGAGCGCGAGCAGCGCTGAGATTGAACGCGCCGCCTTGTCGCGATGACGGATCCAGATGAAATGATCGTAGGCGGACGATCCAGACCATGGCCGGCCGCCCCGAACGAGCTTTTGCTCGAAATGCCGCACAAAGGTCGGGCCGGCGCCATCAGGCATATAATCTTCGCACGCCGCCGGCGGGGGAGCGTCCGGCGCGGCGATGAAGCGCCTGTCGAAGACGGAGGCGCGCGTCTGCCCAAAAGCAAAGAGCGCCCGGGTCGCAAGGCCCGTTTCGGCGGCAAGGTCCGCCTCAACAAAGGTCATCGTCCGGCCGGCGCGCAGGATCTTCGACGTCATCGTGACGGGACCGCCGGCCGGGCCGATGAAGGCGATCTGCGCCGAGCGCAGCGGCGGCAGACCCGGATGGGCCTTCAGCGCCGCCTCAAGACAAAGCGCGGCGGTGAGGCCGCCAAAGGTCGTGCGCCCCTGCGCCCAGTCGGGCGTGATCTCAGCCTGCCAACCTTCCGGAGTGAGCCTAATCGAGTCGATGAGTTGCGAGAAACGAATGGACATAGCGCCAAGAACGAAAAAGGAGACATCGCGCAGGATGACCCATTCTACCGAAAAGCAATATACTCCAGCGCAGGCGGCGAACCGAAAGCATGAGGTTTCGGAGGATGAGCGAGAGCGAGGACGTGTCGGCGACGGCGCCGGATTGGTCACGAGAGATGCCGACGCGATGGTGGGATCCCGGGCGCCGGCTGATCCGCAGCATAAGAGACTACCAGAAAGCCAAAGAACGCAGCGGCCTCGCCGGGTTTTTCGGGGCCAAGACGGCCGCTTTGCGCCATTATGTCTGGTCCGTCGTCACACAATGCGAAATTCCTTTGAACGGTACACTCGGCGGCGGGCTGTTACTGCCCCATCCCCAAGGCATTGTGGTGTCGCCAGGAGCGCGCGTCGGGCCAAATTGCATGCTATTCCATCAGACAACTTTGGGGACCGTCGAGGGACGCACCGGAAGCCCGACGCTCGGCGGTCATGTTGATGTCGGTGCTGGGGCCAAGATTTTGGGCCCGGTCGTCATAGGCGACCATGCGAGAATTGGAGCGAACGCCGTCGTCTTGTGCGATGTCCCGCCCGGCGCGACAGCCGTCGGCATTCCCGCGCGCGTTCTCGCGCCGAGGGCGGCCCGCAAGACAGTCGCTTCAGCCCGCTAGCGGAACCAAATCACGCGGTGGATTTCGCAGTCGCAAAACTTGGCCGCATTCTGTGGCCAGCAGGCCGTAGGCCGCACGAGGTTTTTGGTTTACGCTGAATGGAGCGCTTGGCGCGTATGCCGGCGCGGGGGCGTTATGGCTGGGATGGACATCGCGGAAGGTAAAGAGCGCGCGGCGCGGTCCGCCACGGAGCGACCGGCGCATGCGCGTTTTTCCGCCGTCAGCGCTCTCGCCGAACGCTTTGCGCCGGGCCTCGCCTTCAAACAGGCCGTCCCGGGGCCGAAACCACATCCAGCGATGGCGCTCTTTGCCGGGCCCAATCATGGCGGCGATGGGCACGGTCATGACAGCCATGGCCATCAACCGAGCGAAGACGGGAAAGACCGCTATCAGCGCATCAAAGACCAGCTCGAAATGGACGCGCAGGGTCTAGACACGCGCGAGGTCGGTCTTGCGCAGGGCGTCAACAAGCGGATAGGCGCGGCGCTGCTGGCGCGTTTCGAGGCGCAGACGATCGATTCCTTCCTTGCGGTTGCATTCTGGGTTTTTTTGGGCGCCTTCATTGTCAGCCTCGGCATGATGGTGTTGCGAACCGCGATGGATGCGCCCACGGCCCCCTTCAGCATCGGCGCGGTGCATTCATTGATCGGCGTTGTGCTCGCCGCCGTTATGCGCGGCCTATTCGGCCAGAGCGCCGCCGCGTCAATCGCTCAATTTCGAAAGGCAGAAGCTGATCTGGTCAGCCTCGTCAGCGAGGCGACGACCCGAATCAGCGGCCAACTTAAGGATCTGCGCGCGCGTATGCAGGCTGGGGCCGCCGCACCAGCGGCGCTTTCTGCCGCGGCCGAAGCGCGGCTGCTGACGGCTACAGCCTTGCGCTTTTTCGCGCAGGCGCCGCTCGTCGGCGTCGCCGACGGCGAAGAGGGCCATGCTTGCCACAATGTGCGCGGCGCCTTGCTCGCCGCTGCGAAACGTTCTGAAGCGGCGGCCTTGCGCACTGGCACCATGCTGTTTGCCACGCTTGGCGGCGTCATCTTGGGCGTGATGCTACTTCTCGCTTCGGTCAAGACCATCGAGCTTGCCCCTATGCCCGTCCTGGTGAGCCAGATTTTGGAAATTGAGCGCAACCAGCGCGGCTCGATCAGCTATCTCGTTTTCATTGTCGCTGTTTTGATAGGCCTGCCGGTGCTTGGGCTGATAACGGCGCAAGCGGCGGCCATAAACAATCCGTCTGGCGTCCTCCGCCGCGAGCCGACCCGGGGCCTCGCCAATAGCATGCAGCTGAAGGCGCTCCAGGCCGCGTCAGAAAGCCGGCGGGAGTTTATTGAACGCTATATCGACGCCGTGTTGACCCTCGAATCCCGTTCTACGGGGTGGGGCGGCGCAAGCCATCACAAGGCGACTCACAGCGCGTCGGAACTCGAAACCCCCTATTGGCGGCGTGCGCCCGAAGGCCCGCGATTCGTCGCGACGGGCTTCCAGGCGGCGCCCAAGGCGTTCCTCGCCGGCCCGGACCCGGGCGGGACCTCTGAAGGGCGCCGGAAAACGGCGCCGAAACGAGGCCTTTGGGAGCGTTTGAAGCCCCCCGGGGCTTAACCGCAAAGCGCACTGATTGCGCGCCGTTTACGTCTGATTAACGAAAAATCTGTGACGTGTTGGTAACTTCATGTTGACGTTCATGAGGGTCTCACTCACTATATATTGTGTCGAAACTGGCTCCGGGGGGCGAGCGCTCTGACGGGCGAAAGCCCCGAAGAAAGACTCCTCTGGGGCCCAGAATCGGCGCCTCATTCCCTGACGCACAAAGGCGATGAGCCGGGGCGGCCCTTGGCGGCTATCCGGCGCAGTCCTTTCGCGCGCCCTGCGGGTGAGCGGGTCAACAGAACAAGACGGGTGAGGACATGTCGCTTACGACTGAAGCCGCCGACCGGACGTTGCGCGAGACCGCTGTCGAACCGATCAGCATCCTTCCCCGGCGCTCTACGCGACCCGAACTCAAGGTCGTGCGCGACATCGTCATCGACCGCACGCGCGATGCGCTGCTCACCGATTTCGGCAAGACGACGCTCGACGACCGCTATCTCCTGCCGGGCGAGTCCTATCAGGACATGTTCGCCCGCGTCGCGCGCAGCTATGGCGACGATGCCGACCACGCGCAGCGCATTTACGACTACATCTCGAAAATGTGGTTCATGCCCGCGACGCCGGTCCTCTCCAATGGCGGCGCGGATCGCGGCCTGCCGATCTCCTGCTTCCTCAACGCGGTCGGCGATTCGCTCGAAGAAATCGTCGGCGCCTGGAATGAGAATGTCGCGCTCGCCTCAAATGGCGGCGGCATCGGCACCTATTGGGGCGGCGTGCGCTCGATCGGCGAGCCGGTGAAGGGCGCCGGCAAAACCTCCGGCATTATTCCTTTCATCCGGGTCATGGACAGCCTGACCCTCGCCATCAGCCAGGGATCGCTCCGCCGCGGCTCGGCGGCCGTCTATCTCGACGTGCACCATCCGGAGATCGAGGAGTTCCTCGAAATCCGCAAAGCCTCGGGCGACTTCAACCGCAAATCGCTGAACCTGCATCACGGCCTTAACATCACCGACGCCTTCATGGCGGCGGTCGCGGCCGATGAGGATTTCGGTCTGCGCTCGCCGAAGACAGGCGAAGTGATGCGGACCGTGAATGCCCGCAAGCTCTGGCAGAAGATTCTTGAAGTGCGCCTTGCGACGGGCGAGCCCTATCTCATCTTCTCCGATACCGTGAACCGCGCCATGCCCAAGCACCAGCGCGATCTCGGCCTCAAGGTCTCGACCAGCAATCTGTGTGCGGAAATCATGCTGCATACGGGCAAGGACCATCTCGGCGAGGACCGCACCGCCGTGTGCTGCCTCTCTTCGATCAACGCCGAGAAATGGTTCGAGTGGAAAGACGAGCCGCTCTTTATCGAGGACGTAATGCGCTTCCTCGACAATGTGCTCGAAGACTTCATCGAGCGCGCGCCGGCCGCGATGGCCAAGGCCGTCTATTCGGCCAAGCGCGAGCGTTCGGTCGGCCTCGGCCTCATGGGCTTCCACTCCTTCCTGCAGCAGCTCGGCGTGCCGTTTGAAAGCGCGCTCGCCAAGTCGTGGAACATCAAGCTCTTCAAGCATATCCGCATGGGCGCGGACGCAGCCTCGGTCACGCTCGCTGAAGAACGCGGCGCTTGCCCGGACGCCGCCGAGCGCGGCGTCAAGCAGCGCTTCTCGCACAAGCTCGCCATCGCGCCGACCGCATCGATCTCAATCATCTGCAACGGCTGCAGCCCGTGTATCGAGCCGATCCCGGCCAATGTCTACACGCACAAGACTTTGTCCGGCTCGTTCACGGTGAAGAACATCGCGCTCGAGAAACTGCTCGACGAAAAAGGGCGGAACACGGACGATGTCTGGATGTCGATCCTCGAAAACGAGGGTTCGGTGCTGCATCTCGACTTCCTCTCGGACGCCGAGAAAGACGTCTTCAAGACCGCCTTCGAAATCGACCAGCGCTGGGTCGTCGAACTTGCCGCCGACCGCGCGCCTTATATCTGCCAGTCGCAATCGGTGAATGTCTTCCTGCCGGGCGACATCGACAAATGGGACCTCCACATGCTGCACTGGACCGCGTGGGAGAAGGGCGTGAAGTCGCTCTATTACTGCCGCTCCAAATCCGTGCAGCGCGCAGGGTTTGCAGGCTCCGAAAAGGGCGGCGAGCTTTCCGCTGCGGAGATCGACGCGCAGATCCAGGAAAACCTCAACCGCGCCGCCGCCGGGCGGACGGATTATGAGGAGTGCCTTGCCTGTCAGTGAGATGACAAACGCGATTCCTCCACTCGTATCCTACGAAATCAATTCCGCCGAAAATGGGTTTTCGCCGGATGCTGATATCTTCGGCCGCAAATCGTTCGCTGATCGACTGACTCGCGTTCTCCAATCCGCAAAGACGTCCATTACGATCGCGCTCGACGCCCCGTGGGGCGAAGGCAAATCGACATTCTTGAAAATGTGGAAGCGTCAACTCTCCGACGACGGCTTTCCGGTCATTCTCATTGACGCCTTCGCGACAGACCACTTCTCAAGCCCGCTCGTGGCCTTTGCAGGTTCCATTTCAGAATTCGTCAGAGTGAACGAACTGCACGGTGCGACCGAGCTGAGCAAAAAGGTAATCGGAACGGTAGCTGGATTGTCTCGTGCAACCCCGAAGTTGATTGCTAGGGCAATTGTTCATTTTGGCTTGGGCAACTCCGCAAGCGAAGCCGTTGAAGAAGTCGAATCTTCGATAGCCGACGCTCTAGGCGATGTCGCGGAAAAGGTTTTTGAGAACGAGGCCGCAGCGTTCGCATCCGAAGCAGGGCGCATAAAACAACTTCATGAGGCCTTGGGCCGCATCTCAGAGTCCTACATGCGCAAGGCGGGCGCGAGTGAGCGTAAACCGCTGATAATTTTGATTGACGAACTGGATAGGTGCCGCCCAGATTTTGCGATTGAATATATTGAGGCGGTCAAGCATTTCTTCGCCGCGGCGGATGTCCATTTTGTTTGCGCCGTCAACTTGGCTCAGCTCGAAGCTGCGGCGAAAAATGCATTCGGCGAAAGTTGCGACGCGCGAGTCTATCTGGAGAAGTTCTTCAGATTCTCAATAAAATTACCGTCGCGTGCAAATTGGCCATACCCACATTTGAAGCATGCGTCGGCAAGATACATGCGCTCTCTTATGGAAGAGGCCTCAAAGGAATTTCTAATACCAACCCTCATTGAGGATCACGCATGGGCCCAGTCGCGCAATCCGATGGA
>CAZDRH010000006.1:44114-212395 GCA_964507915.1 uncultured Caulobacterales bacterium | reverse complement strand
TCACCCTGAGGCGCCCGGCGGAGCGAAGCGGAGACGGGCCTCGAAGGGCGAGGCGCGGGCCGCGAACAGCACCTACTCAGCCGCGTGGGCGAGGGGTCTTGCGGCTTTGGGTTTGCGGCGGGCGGGGGCGCGCTTTTTCGGGGCGGCATCATCCGCCTGCGGCGCATCGGCCGCCGCATCCGGCGTCGTCTCGGCCGCTATCTCGCAGGGGAGGAAGCAGGTGACGCGCGTGCCCTTGCCGGGTTCGGATTCGAGCCGCACCCAGCCGCCATGGAGCGCGATGAAGCGCTGGACGAGCGTCAAGCCGATCCCGGCGCCGGCGGAGGGGCCGCGGCTCTCGAAGGGATCGAAGGCTTTGGCCTGATCTTCCGCCGAAACGCCGCGCCCCGTATCGGCGACCCAGAGGCGCAGGAGGCCCGGCGCGCGGTCGGCGCCAAGTTCGACCTCGCCGCCCGCGCCCGTATAGGCGAAGGCGTTGGAGAGGAGATTGAACAGAACCTGCTTCAGCCGCTTTTCGTCCGCCGCGACGACGCCGATGTCGCGCGCGCAGTTCATCTTCAGCGCGACTTGCGTGTCTTCGGCTTTCAGCGCCGCATAGGTCGCCGCGTTCTCAAGCAGCGCGCGCACGTCGATTTCGGCCCGTTCAAGCGTCATCTTGCCGGCGTCGATCACCGCAAGGTCGATCACGTCGGTGATGAGATCGCGGAGGTGATGCGCGGCGGTGAGGATGCTCGCGATATAATCCTTCTGGCGATCATTCAGCACGCCGAACATCTGCCCGTCCAGCATTTCGGCGAAGCCGACGATGGTCGCGAGCGGCGTGCGCAGCTGATAGGAGACGTGGTTGACGAATTTCGTCTTCTGCCGGTCGATGTCTTCGAGGAAGGCGTTGCGTTCTTTCAGCTCCTTCTCGCGTTCGCGCGTGTCGGTGACATCGAGGAAGCGCACGAGCGTCGCGCCATCGGGAAGGGGCGCAGAGCCCGCCGCGAAAACGCGCCCATCCGCAAGGAAAAGCGAGGCGATGTCGGCGGGCGTGCGGTCTTCCGGCGAGAAGGAGGTCGCGCGGCGCTTGAGGTCGTCGAACGATTCGACCGCTTGCGGCGCGCGTTCCGTCATCACGGCGAAGAGCCTGTCGATGCGCGGGCGCTCGTCGAGCAGGGTCTGGTCGAGCCGCCACAGGCGCTGGAAGGCGGCGTTCCACAGGCGCAGCGTGCCGTCGCGCGCGAACACGGCGAGACCCTCGGCGAGATTGTTGAGCGAAGCGCGCTGCACGCCGATCTGCGTGTTGTAGCGCGCCTCAAGATCGAGCTTCTCGGTCACGTCCTCGAACGCCATCAGCACGCCGCCAAGAGGGTGGCGGGCTCTGGCGACCCTTAGCGTCCGCCCGCTCGGCAGGTGCCAGACTTCGTCGGGCGCTGCGGCGTCGGCCTCTTCGCCCGGCGTTTGCGCCGTATACAGAGCAAGCTGCTCGGCTTTCCATTTGGCGTAATCGGGCAGGATCGGCAGGCGATCGTCCTGACGCAGACGGTCGAGCAGCTCGCCATGGGCGGGCGCCGCTGCAAGCTCGGCCTCGTCAAAGCCCCAAAGCCTGGCGAACGCCGCGTTGTGATAGCTGAGGGTCTGGGCGGGCCCGAACAGGGCGACGGCGGTCGGCACCTGGTCGAGCGTGCGCCGGTTCGCTTCGATGTGGCGCTTGAGGTCGGTGCGGGCGCGGTCAAGCTCGGTGACGTCGATCGCGACGCCGCCGAGCGAGGCGCCGTCCGCCCCGTGCATCGGCGTTTCGACGACGCGCAGCACGCGCCGCTCGCCGCGCATATTGACGATGACTCGGCCCTCGGCCGGGCGGCGCTCCTGCGTCGCCGTCTCGGCGATCTTGCGCGCGGCGGGGTCGAGCTCGATCTGGCCCTTGAGGGCGAAAGCGGCGTTCGGCGCCTCGACCGCCTCGGCATAGGCGCGGTTCACCCAGACGAGCGAAAGGTCCGCGCCGCGCCGCCAGGCGGGCACGGGCGCGCGCTCAAGCTGCATCAAGGCGCCGTGGAGATCGGTCGTCCGTTCACGGACCTTGCCGACGACGCCGCCGTCTTCGGCCATGCGCACGGCAGGGTCGGTGAGCCAGAGGGCGACCTGGCCGCCGGCGACGCGCCCGTCGGCGTCGATCGCCCGGCCCTCCGCCGTCACGATCGCGCCCGAAAAGGCGATGCCGTGGGCGCGCAGCTCGCGCACCTTGTCTTTAAGCTTCTTCGTCTCTTCGGGCGGGCTGTCGTCCTCGACGGGAAGGTCGCCGAGGGTTTCGAGCAGCCGGTCGATGGGCGAGGCGCCCATTTCCGGTCCCTTGGAGAGCGACATGAGGGAGGCGAGCGCCGCCGGTCCGCCGAGGATTTTCGGCGCCCCCCAACCTTTTTCGAGGGCGCTGTTGTCGTCCTCCCAGACGAGCACGAGGCCGGGATGGGCGGAAAGCACGGCGTCCGACTTCTCGATCCGCGCCTCAAGCTCCGCAAGGCGGCTCGACCAGACGACGGACTGGGACTTTGCGGCGATGGACGCGCGGACGGCCCAGGCGGCGGCGGCGACGGCCGCGGCAAGACCAGCGCCCGCAAGGAGCAAGACATTGAAATCGCTGAAGATTTCATTGGCCGCCAATGCTGGCGAAAGCCCGAACCCGAGCGCAAGCCCGCTCGCCGCGGCGGCAAGCCGCGCGCGATGCGACATCCCCGGCTTTCGCCAGGTCCGCCAAAGGGTTGCGTCAAAAGGCCTCAAGATATGGTGACCGCTGTTTCGGAGCCCACAATATCTACCCTGTTCGCCGCGCCGGGCTAGCCCCGCCGGCTCGAAATTCCCGCGCAGCGGGTGGCGCGGTTTTCAACAGGGGCGGCGGCGCTGGAGGGAGGCCGCAGCGCCTCGCCCTTCGATGCGGACCTTCGGTCCGCACCTCAAGGTGAGGCGGAGGGGAGGATGTCGCGAGAAATTTTCCAGAGTGCGCTCAAGCGTTATCGCAGCATTCAACCAAGCGCCTCGCCCTTCGAGGCTCCGCTTCGCGGAGCACCTCAGGGTGAGGCGGTGGGGTGGGTGTTGCGAGTAAGCTCTAGCGGCGTCGCAAATGCATTTGTCGAGTCATATTGAGCGCCCCTGGACGAAGCGGACGGAAAGTATGCGCACACTACCAAAGCGCCTCACCCTGAGGTGCGGACCGAAGGTCCGCCTCGAAGGGCGAGGCGCGGGCCGCGCGCTCGCTCAACGAGACGAACTCCGCGCCGATGGGCGGCTCGCAAGCTCCGGCAGCCGCGCGAAATCACCTGCGATCAGCGCTTCCTTCTTCGCGCGGCTCCAGCCTTTCAGCTGACGCTCAAGAAGCACGGCCGCGACGATATCGGGAAAGAACTCCGACCAGACGAGGCGCACGGGCCGTCGGCGAAAAGTGTAGGCCTTCGGGTCGCGTCCATGCTCATGCTCTGCGACGCGCGTCATCACATCGTCGCCGCGGTGCGATCCGACATAGTAGGAGCCGTCAGAACACTGAAGAATGTAGACGAAGGCGCCGTTCATGCAGGTTCTTCGCTTAAGCGCCTCGCCCTTCGAGGCTCCGCTTCGCGGAGCGCCTCAGGGTGAGGCGGAGGGGAGCGGGTTGCAAGTAAGCTTTAGCGCCGTCGCAAACGCATTTGCCTAGTCATATTGAGCGCGCTCAGACAAGGCGGAGGGAAACTGTGCGCATGCTGCCAGAGCGCCTCACCCAGAGGCGCCCGGCGGAGCTGGGCTTCGAAGGGCGAGGCGCGGGCCGCCCAAGTCCATCATCCTTATACGGACTACGGGATCCTAATTCTGCGGCTCAGCCGGCTCGGTCTCCGCCTCGGCCGCCGGCTTTTTGCGGCCGAAAATGGCGTCGGTGACGCCCTTGGCGATCGCTTTTTCGGGCGCGGCTTCGTCCGTCTCCGTCGCGCCGTCCTTCGGCGCGGCGCCGAATATGTCCTCAATCGGGGATTTCGACGCGCCGCCCGGCGTCGTTCCGTCCTTCTTGCCGCCGAATACGCCGCCGAGGAAATCGCCGACGCCTTTTTCGAGCCGGCTCCGGAGGAGCGACTCGGCGTCGATGCCCATTTTGGGCTTCGCGAACGTGCCGCCGACTTTCAGCGGCACGGCGAGCGCATAGCCCGCTTGGCCGTCCGCCGTCGTCGAGACGCGTGGCGCAAGGCGCAGATCGATCTTCTGCCCCGCGATGTTGACGCCGCCGCCCCCGGTCATCGTGATGAAAGGCCCCGCCATGTTCAACGCCGTCGTCGAAAGCTGGCCGTTATTGATCGAGAAGGCCGTGACGAAATTGGTGAAGTCTGTCTTCTCGCTCGGCGATTGTGCGGCGCTGATCGCCTGCGACAGCGCGGTCGGGTTGATGCCGCCCTTGCGGATCTCGTCGACGGCGCGGGCGAGCTTGACGAGATTGACGCCCTTCAACGCGCCGTCGTCGATGTCGAAGCCGCCCTTGCCGTCGAGCGTGCGCATGATCGCGGCCTGGCTTGTGCCTTCGGCGGCGAACTGGAACTTGAACGCGCCGACGCCGAGCAAGCGGTCATTGCGCAAAACCTCGACGGCGAAACGCTCGGCGATGACTTGCGTCGCATCGAAGGCGCCGGTGAAGGTCGGCGTGCGCCCGCGCACATTGACGATCATCTGGCCGGAGGCGCCGCCGCCATACATGCCGAGCGAGGGGATGTCGGCGACCATGCGCCCGTCGTCGATCGCGAGCTTCATCTTGCTCGCATCGAAACTCATGCCGTTGAGATAGACTTTCTTGGCGGTGAGGTTGATCGCGGCGTCGATGTTGCGCAGGCTCGCCAGATCAATCTTCTCCGTCGACCAGGCGGGGAATTCGGCGCCCGGCGGCAGTGGCGGCGGCAGATACGGGCGGAGGTCCAGCGCGCCCACGGCGAGCGTCCCCGTCGCCATCGGCCGCTTGCCCGCCCAGTCGAGCGCAAGGTCGCCCGCCGCGTCGATCTTGTCGAAATTGATCTTGGCTTCGGTGAGGGCGAGCGTCGTCGCCGTGCCCTTGGCCTCGCCCTCGACCGCAAGCGTGTCGAAGCCTGCGCCCTCCTGCAAGGGCGAGCCGAGGATCTTCGCAAACTCGGGAAGGTTCGGCGCGTTGAGCTTCAACGGCCCGGAAAAGGCGAGGGCGTCTTTGGTCGTGAAGGCAAGGTCAGCAGCGGCGGTCGCCGCGCCCAGTGTCGCGTCGAGTTTGAGGTTCGCGCTCTCGCCCTTCAGAATCTCGGCGAGCGTCGTCAGCACGAGTTTCACCTTGGTCGGCGCGCCCTGGAATTTCAGCGCGCCGTCGACTTCGAGCGGCTCGGAGAGGCTTGCAAGCTTCACCGTCGCGTCGATGTCGTCGAGGGCGTAGGTCTTGCCGGCCGGCGCGTCCGTATACGACGCTTTGCCGTCGACGAGGCGCACATCGCCGAGCTTGATGTCGCGGATGTCGGGCGCGGCGCCCTCCGGCTGCGGCGCATCGGCCTTGGCGAGGTTCCAGTTGATGGCGCCGTCGGCGCGCTTGACGAGGCGGATGTCGGGTTCGGTGAGCACGAAACGGTCGATCTCGACCTCGCGGCGGAAGAGCGGCCCGAGCTTGACGCCGATATCGGCGATCTTGACGCGCGCCAGATGCGGCCCCGGAAAGCCCTCGGCGTCGGCGACCATCAGGTCCTCGGCGCGGAAGGCGGGGTTCGGCACGATCTTCAGCGTGATCGGCCCGCTGATCGAAACCTTGCGCCCGATCGCCTCTGACGCGGCCTTTTCAAGCTGCGGCTTGTAGGCGGAAACCGGAATGAGCCCCGGCGCCAGCACGATGATGCCGGCGAGCAGCGCGACAAGAACAATGACCCCGAGCAGAAAACGGAACATGGCCTGACCCCTTCATGACGCCGCGCCCCGGCGCCGATGCGCCGATGTACACCTGATGCGGGGGGCGTGGCCAGCGAGGGAAGGCTGGTGTGGAGGGGGTGTAAGGATTGCGGCGCTTCCGCATTGGAACCGATGCCAGGTTGAACTCTGTTATCTTCCCCGTCGCCAGTCGGATTGCGCAAGGCGCCGCGCGCTCCCTCTTCCCCCGTCCTTCACGGGGGAAGTGGCGCGAAGCGCCGATGGGGGCACTTTCGCGCGTTCCGTTCGTGTTGCGAGAGCCCCCTCAGCCGCCTATCGGCGGCAGCTCCCCCGTTGTCACGGGGGAGCAGAACAGTGTCTCTTGCTCCCTCTTCCCCCGTCGCCAGACGGGGGAAGTGTCGGCGAAGCCGACGATGGGGGCGCTTTCAGAGGCTCGAAACTTTCGGAATGCCTGTCAGTCGAGCCGCATCCCGCGTAGGGCGGGGTTCACCCCGCCGCCTTCTAAGCCCCCCAACCCGCCGCCTTCCCCCGCGCGCCGATGTCGATTACCGTCCCCCCCCAAAAAAGCGGGCGAAGGCGGAGTTATGCGTTTTGGGGCGATGACGGCGGCGGCCGCCGCGGCCGCGTAGCGGCCTTCCGTAATCGAATGGATGCTCCGTGTTCGATTGCTGAGAAGGAACTGCAATGACGAATATCGCTTTGGATCCAAGAGTCGATCGCATGCGCGGCCTGCTCTCGCTTGGCGTCATGTTGGGGCACACGTTCGACTTGGCAATGGCTTCAGTTACGGCGCCTTCTGGAATGTGGGCGCAAATACTGGGCAGTACGAGACCCTATTTTGGATTTGTCTGTGTTGTTGGGTTTGTCGCGCTATCTGGATACTGCATTGCGCGCTCGACATTGGCGGGGTTTCGCCCGGGCCGCTACGCTTTGGCGCGGATCACGAGGCTGTACCCGCTGCTCATCGCAGTCACCCTGTTGGCAGGGGCGTTCGAGTGGTCCGCCCTTGGACAGGCCGCTCGGCCCGCGATGTGGAATGGTGGGCAGACTGTCCAATCATTCTTGTACAATTTGTTCGGTCTCGGCGGCTACTTTGGGCAATTCGGAGCAATGGCTCCAACATATACAGTCTCTTACGAGCTCTTCTACTATCTTGTTTGGGGGCTGGCGCTCGTGCTAGCGGGCGCTCGGGCTTGGCTTGCGCTAGTGTTTAGTGCGCTCCTTGCGGCCGTGCTGATCGCTTTCGGCGAGCCATTGCGTCAATCATTGGGCCCCAATGGATGGTTCTTGCACCCCTTGGGATTAGCCCTCCTTCCCGTTTGGCTGCTTGGGGCGCTCATTGTGGTGGTCCCTTACTTCGACCGGCTCGCGAAATTGATTCCGCCATGGGGCGCCTGGCTCCTACTTCTGGCGGTGATCGCGCATAGCTTCGACAACTGGCAAAAGCCTCGAACAGCTGTAGTGGATATTTCGGACGTCAAATATTTCATAGAAATATCTTTTGTTTTCGTTGTTGCGATGGCCGCATGGTTGGCCCGCCCGGCGCCCTCGGCCAATGCTACTGATCGCTGGCTTGGCGAGGTTTCTTACCCCCTCTTCTTATCTCACGGGCCAACTGTCGTCGGATTTCAGTATGTACTTAATAAATTAAATCTGTCGTTTGATTTTCAATTGCATTTTTCTATATTGGTCGCAGTGAATATTATCGTGGCGACAGCACTGATTTATTTGGTGGAGCGTCCCGTAATGTTGTGGCGCCGTCGTCGGCTCACGGGGAAGCAACTAAGCAATTAGGGTGCATTAAGCTTCGTCGCCGCGTGGCCGCATAGAAATCGGCGGGCCAAGGCCCGCCCTACGACCGAAGGCTACTCTTCACCCCTCCGCACATTCCCCCGCGATATCCAACTCATGCGGTTCCCACATTGGCGCTCCTGACGCGCCGGGCGTAGGTTATTCCCGTAACCGACAAGGTAGTCCCCATGAACGCCCAATCGAACGGCGCCGCCGATCCGTCGCCGCGCACACAGCCTTCAAAAGACCCGCGCGCCCACGGCCAGATCGTGCTGGTGCTGCAAGGCGGCGGCGCGCTCGGGGCCTATCAGGCGGGCGCTTATGCGGCGCTCCATGAAGCGGGTCTTGAGCCCGACTGGGTCATCGGCACGTCGATCGGCGCGATCAACGCCTCGATTATCGCTGGCAATGCGCCGGAAAACCGCCTCGATCGCCTGCGCGAATTCTGGCGGCGGATGAACCGGGGGCTGGCAGTCGATGCGGTCGCGCACATGCCCTTCTTCGGCGCGGCGATGGCGAACATGATGATCACGGCGCAGGGCCTCAACGGATTCTTCACGCCCAACCCCTTCGCCTTCGCCGGAATGCATGTGCCGCTCGGCGCGGAGAGGGCGGGCTATTACAGCACGGCTGAACTCAAACGTACACTGACGGATCTTGTGGATTTCGACATTGTACGGAAATCCGCGCCGCGCCTCACCGTCGGCGCGGTCAATGTCCGCACCAGCGAGATGCGCTATTTCGACAGCCGCGACGAGACGCTGGCGGTCGAGCATGTGATGGCGTCCGGCGCGCTGCCGCCGGCCTTTCCGGCCGTGCGCATCGGCGATGACCTGTTCTGGGACGGCGGCATCTTGTCGAACACGCCGGTCGAGGCCGTGTTCGACGACGTGAAGCGCAAGAATTCGCTGATTTTCGCCGTGCATGTCTGGAACCCGAACGGCGCCGCGCCGACGACGATCGGCCAGGTCCTCAACCGGCAGAAAGACGTGCAATACGCCAGCCGCGCGGCGAACCATATCCGCCGCCAGCAACAGCTCCATCAGCTGCGCCATGTGGTGGCGCAGCTCGGCCGCGCCATTCCGGAAAGTCAGCGTACGCCGGAAATCAAAGCGCTGATGGGCCATGGCTGCATGGTGCGCATGCATGTCGTGCGGCTGCTCGCCCCGGCGGTGATGGGCGAGGACCACACGAAAGACCTTGATTTCAGCGCCAAAGGCATAAGCACGCGCTGGGACGCAGGATTTGCCGAAACCGCCCGGGTTCTCTCTGAAGCGCCCTGGGAGAACGTCTATGGCGAAGAAACAGGGTTCCTCCTGCACGAAGCGACCGGCGGCGTGATGGCGACGTTTGGCCATGTGCCTTCGGCCGTTAAGGCGGCGCGGGGCTGAGCTAACAATACGGAAGCATCCGACCATTCCCGCGCCTCACGGAACGCACGGCGCATGGCGCGTGTTTGCTGAAGCGTCTCACGTGACCGAAGCTGGTATGTTTGTGTCGCTCATACAATGCCGATAGATTGAGCCTCTCAAGCCAAACGCCCTCGGATCATCGGTCAGTGAGAATTCCAAAATGCGGTTATTGAAGCGGATGTTCGCCGGCGCCGGGCTGCTTCTCCTCATCGCCGCATTTGGAGTTTCAGGCAGCGTCATGTCGGCGTTGGATTGGGACTATGAACACACTCGGGAAACGGCGCGCTTGCCTTACTATGAAGCCGGCGCCGCAGACGGTCTTTATCAGCTTCGCGCAAACGGACTGGTGTTTCGAGCCCGGATTTATGGCGCCGGCAATGACGGCCCTGGCGTCATTCTGCTCCATGGGCACCCGGAAACGTCGATCATGTGGGAGCCGCTCGCGCGCGCAGCGGCAAAGCGCGGCTGCCGCGTCGTCGCTTTCGATCAGCGCGGCTATAGCCCCGGCGCCAGACCCAAGGGCGTGAAGCCTTATAGGGCGGACAACCAGATTGCCGATGTCATCGCGCTTGCAGACGCCATGCGATTTGAGCGGTTCCATCTTGTCGGCCATGACTGGGGAGCGGTCATCGCCTGGGCGACGGCCATATTTCATCCGGAGCGGCTGGAGAGCTTGACGGCAATGTCTATCCCTCATCCGGATACGCTCAAGGCGATGGTGGTCGACCAAACGCCGCTTTACATCAGGATATTTTCGCTGCCGTGGCTCCCCGAGGCGACTCTGCTCGTGAATGGCCTGGCTGGTTACAAGAACACCTATTCGGAGCAGTCAGAGGAGGAGATTGGAGAGTATCTGCGCGTGTTCTCCGAACCCGGAGCTTCAACGGCGGCGCTGAATTGGTACAGGGGAATCGAGGACAGCGTTTCACTGATCGATTCTGAAGACGCTTCTATCAGTGTACGAACTTTGTTTATCTTCGGCGATCAGGAGTTTTGGGTCACGCCCGAGCGCCTCTCCCAACAGCGAACGCTCGTCGGCGGCGAATACCATGAGCTTGAACTCGAAGCAGGCCATTGGCTGATGCAGCGGCATCCGCAAACAGTTGTTGACGCGGTCCTTCAACACTTTGGCGAGTAGCAAGTGCGGCGCATGACGCGCAGCGCAAGGCGCCAAATTCACGCAGAGATAGGGCCCTGAGTTCCGCATGCGGGCGTACGGCGAAAGCGGCCCCATCGTGGCTGGCGCCTGCGTGAGCGCCCGTGCGAGGTAATCAAACGTGCGAGGTAATCAAAACTGTGAGGTAATCAAAACTGCGCCGATCGGCGATTACACTATTCAATTGCACAGGTCTGCGATCACATATTCAGCCGATTTAGAAATGTTCATTCGACGTTAAGCCGCCATTATGCGCGGGATATGCGATGTCGCTGTGCAGTCGGCAGGTTCCGGCTACAGGGAGTTGCGTATGTCGCGTATGCGTTTTGGTCGCGCCGTTGCGGCGCTGACTTGTCTTGTGATTTCGGCTTGCGCCGGGGAGGACACGGCTGCGCCGGCGGCGCCGGCGCCGGCGGGTGGCAATGCCGCGCCGCTCGTGAATGCGGGCGCGGATCAGACGGCGGCGCCTGGGGCGACAGTGACGCTGACGGGCGTCGCCAGCGATCCTGGCGGGTCTATTTCGGCGACTTTGTGGGCGCAGACCGCCGGGCCGAACGTCGTGCTGTCGTCGGCCTCGACGCTGACGACGACGTTTGTCGCGCCGTCCTTTGCAGCGCCGGCGGCGAACCAGTCTGTGACGCTCAGCTTCCGGCTCACCGTGACGGACAATCAGGGCGCCGTCGCCGCCGATACGGTCGATGTCGTCGTGAGCGCGTCGGGATCGGTCGCGGCGGCGTCGATCGGCAATTGGCGCGAGCTGATCGTCAACGGCAATGGCAGCATCAACGCCAGCGAATATCGCCGTGTGGCGAACAACTACAACGCCGCCGAGATCATGGACTACCGCCTCGGCCCGACGGCCGCGGATTTCGGCAATGCGACGAATACTGCGCCGACCGCGTATGCGCCTGATCCGACCGGATACGGCTTGTGGCCTTTTGGAACCCAGCCCGCCAGCAATCCCGGCGAGCCCAACAAATGTGTCCGCTCGGAAAACTTGCCCGGCAGCGACCAGGAAGAAGCCGCGCGCGGCTTCGGCGGCGCTGGCTGGCTGGTCGGCGGCTCGCACGCATTTTTGCCCGACAATCCCAACGATCCCAATTTCCGCTTTGGCGTCTCCAACACGCGGGGGGCGGACGGCCTTGTGTTCAATACCGGCGGCCTGTGCATGCGCATGCGGGCGTCGTGGGAGTATGACTGGTGGAACCGCAACAACATCGCCACGGCCGCGCAGCCTGAAATTCGCGCGTTGGCGACAAACCGGCCTGACCTGCCCGTGGCGCCCGTGGCCATCGCTCGCGGACGCGCCAACGCCAGCCAGGTTGGGTTCGCCGCGTTCCGCGACGGCACCATTGCGCCGACCTTGGTCGGCAATTCGGCTGCAGAGTTTTTCGACCCGACGCCGCTTCGGCTGCCGCCCGGCTTGGTGCCGACCGCCATGGCGGTGACACCCTATAACGAGTTTCTAGTGGTCGCGGTTTGGGACACCAATACCGTGTCCGGCAAGCTTGCCTTTATCGCTTTGCGTCCGAGGCAAATGGCGGTCGGCAATCCCAGTCAGACCGCTAACACGCGCTGGTACTGGGGAACGCCAGGGGCGTGGACCAATCGCGGCATGAAGCTGTTGGGCCTGGTGGATCTGCCCTTCGCCGCGCCGAGCAGCGTCGATGTGTCGAACAATTTGTATCTGCAAAATCCGCGGGGGTTTGGCGACAATGACGACCCCGCGCGCGGCGATCTCTCAAGACAATCGGCGCGCGACTTGTGGCGCGGGGTCAGCCCTGTCTTTGCGGCGGGCGACGTGCAGTGGCGCCAACTAGCGTCCAGCGGCTACGCCGTCGTCGCTTCGCGCGCGGAGGGCAAGGTCAGCTTTGTGGACATGACCCCGCTCTATCAATTCTACCGTGAGATGTATTTGACCACGCAAACAAACTTTAACCGCACGACGGACGCCAGCCTGACCGATCCGGCGAAATGGCCCTTTGCCTTTTCCACCGAAACGCGTCAGCGGCCGACGGTGGTCACGACGCTCGACATCGTCCAGCCGACCAGCGTCAGCGCTGGCGTGATGGCCAAGGGATATATCAATTCACGCAGTGAAGAATATTTTGAGCACGTCCAACGCAGCCCTCGCGAGGCTTGGTCAGGTGTTGAGCCTGAGCGCTATCTTGGCCGCAGCCGGGCCTTCGTCGCCTCGATGGATGGCACGGTGCGGATTTTCAACGTTCAGGGGCTGAACTTCACGGCGTCGCCCGTCGGTAAAACGGTCTCCGCCACGCCGCTCGCGAGCTTTACCGCCGGCCGCAACCCTGCCTTCGCTTTCGTCAATGCGACAGCCACCGCCGCCGACGATCTCTGGCTGGTCAGCCGCGGCGATCGCCGCGTCACCTTCGCCTGGCCGACCGGCGACGTGCAGTACAGCTTTACCGACAGCCGGCTCGTCGATCCGGTGGCAGGTTCGGTGTCCTTCAACCAGGGTGGTTACGGAGGAAATGGCGCCGGCCGGGCGGTCAATGCGCCCTTCATTTCGATCATGGACTTCAACGGCAAAGCGATCCGGACCTATGCTGTCCACCCGCGCGTCTCCAACACTGCGGAACTATACCCCTTCCGCGACGCGAGCGGGGCGGCTGTGAATGTGCTGTTCGGCTCGTCCATCACGACACCGGGCAAGCCCTTCATGATGGATCAGGAAGAGATCATCTGAGGTCAAAAGTTAGTCGAAAGAAGCTGGCGCGCCCGTTTGGTCGCGCCAGCCCTTTTTGTTGGGCGGCGCGCGAGGCGCGGGGCTTCATCCGCGGGGCGGAGTTCACGCCGCCATTTTGTAAATGGCCTGGGCGACGGCCGCGTCCGGCATGGAACACTCGCGATCGCGACGAATGACGGCCGCGCCAAACGCCGCCGGAAATGGCGCATGCGGATCATGTGAGCGGCGGGCGCTCCATGGCGGGGTGGACCCCGCCCGTAGGCCAAAGGCCTTGCTGAACTCTCGAGGGCATCAACCTTTGGAGATCGACGTCAAGACCTTCTTGGATGCTTCGTCAGCCGGAAAGAAGGCCTCTACTCGGAGCGTACGGGCCGTGATGTCCATCGGCGCGCCAAGTGTCGTGACGACAGCGAACACGCCGAAGGCCGTGGACCGAACCCTATAGCGCTCTTCGATGATCGGCCCCGGCGGCGGTCCCCAGATCGGTTTCAGCCAAACAGGATCGACATTGGGGTAGGCAGCGATCTCCGCAAGGACGGATTGAAGGCGCGGAGATTGCGGCGCTTCGGCGATCGCCCGCTGCAAGGTCGCGCGCGTCACTTCTTCGAAATTGACCAGCGCAGGCGCAAGGCCCCTGGGATGCGCCGCAAGGCGAAGAAGATTGCGCGGTTTCTCGCCGTGCGTCCGCCGCCACAGCGCATCGACATCGCCGAGCAGCGTCAGGACGCGCGCAAACGCCGGATTCTCGTCGAGAATGTCGCCGGCGTCATCGAGCAACACGGCGGGGTAGGGCATTTGGCCCTTGAGCACGTGACGCGCCGCATGCCGCAAAGGCGCCATAGCCGCATCGTTCCAAGCGCGCGCGATGAAGGTCGGCGCAAAACCCGCCGCCGCGAGCAAAGCATTAGCCGTATGCGGATCAAGAGCGAGCGCTTCCGCGAGGCGCGCCGCTACGGCGCGTCCCGGCTTGGCGCGCGCGCATTCAAGGAAGCTTACATGCCGCTGGGACACGCCGGCGCGCAAGGCGAGGTCTAGCTGAGAAAAGCGCGCCTCATGACGGTGACGGCGCAGCAAGGCTGGGAACGTGAACGCTGACATTCATGACGTAGAGGTAATTGATCCGATGACCAATTCGCGATGATCTCGCAATCCGTGTCAAGGAGGAAGCGATGGGCGCAATCGAAGTCTGGAAGGCGTGGTACGCCGCATTCGAGCAATCAGCGTCGGACGATCAGTGGCTGCGGCTTGGTTCGTTTTTGACCGATGACGCGCAATACCGCGTTTCCGGCGTGCCGTTCGCGGGCGTGATCAAGGGCCGCGACGCTATCGTCTCAGGATTTGCCAAAAGCTTTCAGGGCTTCGATCGCAAGTTTGACCGGCGTACGCATATGGTCGTCGGTTCAAGGCTGCATGAGCCAAATCACATTGAGGCGGATATTTGGGGCATCTATGAGAAAGCGGGTCTGCCGACGCTGGCGTTCTCGGCGATAGGCCATTGGCACGTCGATGGTGATCGTATTGGGCTGATGGTCGATGTCTACGATCCGGCGCGGCTCGATTCTCAGTCGGCCTTCGCATGGCTTGCCGCGCACGGCGAGGCGATGGGCGGACTTGATCCGAGTTATGCCTAGCATCCGTCTTCGCCCGTCGCACGTAGCGAGCAAGTTGGGTGCATAAGGCGCAGCGCAAGGCGTCAAATCCACGCCGAGATAGGGCTTCCAATGCATCATGCGCGCGGCGAAAGCGGACTCAACTGACAGCCGAGCCATCGTGGCGAGCGTCAACGGCGCCTTGCGCTGCTTTTAGCGCGTCCTACCTTGCGGACGAGAACCTTCACGCCACTGCCGGAAAGGCGAAAGCCATCATTTTTTGACGTGCTTTGGCGCGGGCTTGCGCATTCGGATTAAAGTGCGTTACCTCTGTCGCCACAGTTTTCGTCAAGAGGAAAGATCGGTGGACGAAGTCAAGAATTTCAAATCGTTTTCTACTACACTGTTTGCCTCGCTTTTGGTCGCCGCAAGCTATCACTTCGATGCGATAAAGTCGATTTTTCCGGAATTGCAAAGCTGGATGCTCGCCGGCCTCTCTGGGGTTTTGGGTGGTGGCCTTGGTCATTGGCTCGCGCGAATTCTGGTGTCCTCCAGACACTTGAGAACCCTTATCGCCGGCGGCACGACCGTTGAGGGGTATTGGTCTGTCGAAACAAGGTTGAGCGAAGGTGAGGCGCGCGCCTTAGAAAAATCTAGTGCTGCATCATTGATTATTCCAGGAATACTATTCTTAAGTTATGATCCAAGCGTTGACTATTTTAGGGTCCACACCTCACGCTTAGACGCATCCGGACGATTGTTTTCTACCTATTCCGAAATCGCACACATTCGAAGGGATGGAACGAAGTACAGATATCTAAATTACTTTAAATTAACGTACAATCAATCCGATAGATTCGGCATTTCTCATGGCTCTATAGAAAAAAGAGCGCACGATTCATATAATCCAGATCAAATAGTTGCTCAAATTTTTACTGAAGATAGCCTGCCGTGGAGGCAAATTGGAACCAAGATACCGTGGAGTGCTATAAATAGATACAAAAAACAATATAAAAATAAATGGATCGCTGAATACCTAACTGATAATGCTGCTTCCAACAAGCAAGCAAGTAAGGCGCATTAGGCCCCAAATCCACGCACAGATTGGACCTTGAGTTCCGCAAGCGGGCGTACGGCGAAAGCGGCTCCATCGCTGCAAGCATCTGATCGCCGGGCTGCCGGAACTCGGCACGCTCGACCGCCGCAAGATCGCGGCGCTTGCAGGTCTTGCGCCCCACACCTCAGACTCGGGTCAGCGAAACGGCAAGCGCAGGATCTGGGGCGGCAGGGCCAAGGTCCGCCGCGCGCTCTACCTCGCCGCCTTCATCGCCAGCCGCTGCAATCCCGAACTCAAGGCCTACAGGAAACGCCTCCAGCAAAACGGCAAATGCGCAAAAGCCGCCATCATCGCCACGGCGAGAAAGCTCTTCAGCCAGATCAACGCCTGCATCAAGGACGGCAGAGATTACGCCGTAAAACCCTCAGCCTGAAAGACAGTTGCTACTTGCTACTTGCTGAGATTGGGCTTCCCGCCAGGCCTTGAGCCGTAGGGCGGGGTTTACCCCGCCACTTTTCGATGCGCTTGGCAGCTTGCCGCATCTGAAATGCGGAGTATGCAGCCGCGACTAAATACGCCGAGGGAAAACGGGAATCCGGTTCGTTGCGGCGGCAGACGGGCAAAGGCGGGGTGAACCCCGCCCTACGGTCGAAGGCCGCCGCTGCAATCCCGAACTCAAGGCCTACAGGAAACGCCTCCAGCAAAACGGCAAATGCGCAAAAGCCGCCATCATCGCCACGGCGAGAAAGCTCTTCAGCCAGATCAACGCCTGCATCAAGGACGGCAGAGATTACGCCGTAAAACCCTCAGCCTGAAAGACAGTTGCTACTTACTGTTGCCGAAAAAATGAGCCCATGGAAAACCTACGGCTCGATGTGTACCGTAAAGTTTGGGGGTAAGAACGCCCCACCATATTAACCCAAAATCCTCAAGCGGTAGTTCGGTGCTCTTTCCGTCAAGTCGCCGGGCCAGATAACGGCGAACCGCAAACGCCACCAAATCAGCGATTTCAAGTTCTGGAATGTCGGACGATTTCGGCACGGTTACGGGCAGGCCGATCATTTGGCCTCTCGCCGCAAAATGAAATGCAGGAGAATGATGAAGGCTCCGGCCCACCCGTTCTACAAAGTAGTCAATAAATCCGCGCTCATGGTCAGTAGTCTGCGACTCCATAAAAAACTCAGGAGCAAATCCATTTCGCGTAAGAAACTCGATTGTCCCCACGAGACCAAGCGTAAGCATTCTGTCCCGCACAAAGTCGGTACCGTCTGGTGGCCGCTTAACAGGCGGGCAAACGGCCGCAGAGACTATCGCCTGATCACCTTGCGTTTTTGTTCCGACCAAAGAGGCAATGTCACGCAAGGTCGCGTTGATCGCACCTGTATCGATCGTGATTCCATGCTTTTGTCTAAATCGAGAACTCCGCACTTCTTGCGCATGCAAAACCCAATCTTTCGGATCAACACCGGGACGGATTCGTAGCTTCGCGTCATTCAGGCGCTTTTGTATATCCGGAAGCTGTTCGGGGTTTACTCCAAAAAAGGCATAGACGTAGGTAAGGCCGCTACCGCCCTTCAGGAGCTCGTACGATTCGTCTCCATAAAGAGTAATCCTACCATTTGTAGCTGTTGACTGCTCAATTGAAAGCTGGGTGGCCTTATTGCAATATGGGCAAATCAGCGGAATACTCGTTGGTACCCATGTCCGGCCGTCTGCCGATTGGAAAGGTGAAAACTCGAATGGTAGCGGATCATACCACCTCGGCGTAAATTGCTTGCCGCAACGACACGGAATGCGCGCTTGTGCAATTGGCTCCAATGGAGCAGCGTACGGATTAATGACTGATTCGCGCGGAAAAGCGCGCAACGTGCGCGTTACACTTGGATAATCGGATCGTGGTCGTTTCTTTTGTTTGGACACTGGTCATTGATTAAGGTGCCGGGCGAAGTGACGTGCGTTCACGCGCGGAGACAGCCGAAGTCGAGGACAACGTGATTCGACGCATGTTAGCAAGTAGTAAGCAAGCAATTAGAGTGCATTAAGCGCAGGGTAATGCACCGTCTTCGCGGTCGAGTGCAAACAATCGTATCAGCGGCGGGCGCGAAAATTGGTCTTGTCTTGGCCCGGAGTACGAAGCGGTGCTGCGCTTAAGGCGCCCACTCGTTTTCGCCCCCGCCCCCCGCCTTCCCCCACACGCCGATGTCCATTACCGTCCGCTACTAAAACGGGCGAGGGCGGTGTTATGCGTTTTGGAGCGTTGGCGGCGGCGGCCGCCGCGGGGCTTGCGCTTCTTATGGGCGCCGGATGGGCGCAAGGGGAGGGGCGCGCGGTTGTTCCGGGGCCGGACAAAGCGGCGAGCGCGACGTCTGAAAACGCCCCCGCAACCGCCAATGCCGCCCAGCAAGCGCCCCAGACCGACACGGCCGACCCCTCGATTGACGACGCGTTTGCCGACCCCAGCGTCGATCCCGCCGTCAACCCCGGGGCCGATTTCGATCCGCCGCCGCCGGGCGTCGTGCCGGCCGCCGCCGAGCGCACGGCGCCCGTGGCAGCGCCGGCGCCCGCGGGCGGCCATCTCGCCGAGCCCGGCCGGCTTGGCGACGCTTCGCGACTGGCCGCGCTTGCGCCTTATCTCGACGGCCTTGCCGCCGCGCATCTTTCCGACCGTTACCCGCCGGCGATGATGATCGCGCTCGCCACGCCGACCGAAACGCTGGTGCGCGTCTACGGCTATGCCGACGCCGACAAGCGCCTCAAGGCCGACGAGAAAACGCTGTTCCGCATCGCCTCGATCTCCAAGACCTTCATCTGGGTCTCGGTGATGATGCTCGTCGACGAGGGCAAGATCGACCTTGCCGCCGACGTGAATACTTACCTCAAGCGCGTCAAGGTGAAGCCGGCCTTCGGCAAGCCCGTCACGATGAACGACCTCATGGCCCATCGCGCGGGCTTTGAAGACACGATGGGCGATTTCCTCGAAGCGCGCGGCGACAAGAGCTTTGAGGACGTGCTCATCCAGCATCAGCCCAAGCGCGTCGCGCCGCCGGGCGAGCGCACGTCTTATTCCAACTGGGGTTCGGACCTTGCCGCGCAGATCGTCGCCGACGTGTCGGGCATGCCCTATGACGACTTCGTCCGTACGCGCCTTTTGGAGCCGCTCGGCATGAGCGCGACGGTGCTGCATGATCCGGCGTCCGTCGCTGGCAAGCAGCGCAATGAAAAAGCGCTCGACGAGGCGACATCTGCGCCGCACAAGCGCAAAGCAGATGCGCCGCTCTCCATGCCACATGACGGGCTCGACCCGACCTTTGCCGCGGGCGCGATGGCGCTGACCGCCGGGGATGCGGCGCGCTGGATGAAAATGTTCCTCAATAACGGCGCCCTGCGCAGCGCGGAGGCGCGGATCCTTTCGCCCGCCGCTTTCGCGCGCCTGCGCCAGCGCAATTTCACGGACCGGCCGATGGCGCCCGATTTCGCGCATGGCTTCATGGAGACGGTCATCGCGGGCTCGGCGACCTATGGCCATGGCGGCACGCTGTCGGGCTTCATCGCCGACATGCGCATCGCGCCGGGGCAGGGGCTCGGCGTTTTCGTCGTCGTCAACGGCGCGGAAACGGGCCGCGTGCCCGACCAGATCACGCGCGCCGTCATAGAGCGCGTCGCGGGCGCAGACCCCTTTGCGACCGCCAATCCTCCGAAGGCGGCGGATGCGCTGGTCAAGTCGGCGAAGGATTTCGCCGGAGCCTGGCGCGGCGTGCGCCGCGTCGAGTCGAAATTCGAAAAGATGTTCGCCATGGGGTCTGAGGCGACGATTGCGCCGCAGGCGGATGGATCGCTGCTTCTCGCCGCCGGCGGACAGGAATCGCGCTGGTATCCCATCGACAAGGATCATTACACGGATCTTTCCCGCGACGTGATGCATGTCTATCGCGACGCCGCGGGCCGGCCGCTGCGCCTCTCCTCCGGCATGGGCACGAACACGCTTGTGCGCGCGCCGTTCCTTGGGTCCGCGCAAGGCGCCAATCTCATCATGACGGCGGCTTTGCTGTTCTCGGTGCTCGTCTTCCTCGGCGCCTGGCGCCGGCAGGGGCGCATGGTCGACACGACCGGAACCGGCGTCGCGCTCGCCTGGGGCCAGGCGCTGGTCGCCGTGCTCTGGATCGGCTTCATCGGCGCCGTGACGGCCGCGACCGTGACGATGGCGGACGCCACGATCATCGACCTCACGAAGAACGGCTATCCGCCGCCCGCGCTCAATATCGTGCGCATCCTTGCCCATGTTGCGGCGGCGGCCTTCCTCCTCAATGCGCTCGCCTCCTGGCATGTGTGGACGGCGTCAGGCTGGTCGGTCTGGCGCAAGCTCCACCATCTCCTCTTCGCGCTCGCCGGCCTTGCGGTGATCTATGTGTTGTTCGAGTGGCGCATGATCCTCGCCCCAACTTCGGCACCGTAGGGGCGCGCGTTTTGCGGGGCGCGCCGGAATTATGGTGAAGACCCTGCCTGACGATGGGAACGAAATTCGAACGCACGCTAGAAAGACGTTTTGGAACAGCATCTTAATGCCGCTTGCAATTTGAGAACAAAAAGAGTACACACCGCCGTCCACGGCCATTGACCCTGATGGCCGGCATGAGGCAACGGAGGCGGCGGCTATGGCGATCAGCAGTAAAGCGGATTTGCGCGTGGTGGAGGTGGACGGGGTGGACAAGCGCAAAGCGCTCGAAGCGGCGATCTCGCAGATCGACAAGGCGTTCGGCAAAGGCTCGGTGATGAAGCTCGGCGACCGCGAGGTCGTCGAAATCGAATCCGTCTCAACGGGCTCGCTCGGCCTTGACATCGCGCTCGGCATTGGCGGCCTGCCGCGCGGGCGCATCGTCGAAATCTACGGGCCGGAAAGCTCGGGCAAAACGACTCTCGCGCTCCAGTGCATCGCCGAGGTGCAGAAAAAGGGCGGCAACGCCGCCTTCATCGACGCCGAACACGCGCTCGACCCGATCTATGCGAGCAAGCTCGGCGTCAATCTCGACGAACTCCTCATCTCCCAGCCGGACGCCGGCGAGCAGGCGCTCGAAATCTGCGACACGCTGGTGCGTTCCGGCGCGGTCGATGTGCTCGTCATCGACTCGGTCGCGGCGCTGACGCCGCGGGCCGAACTTGAAGGCGAGATGGGCGATCAATTGCCGGGCCTTCAGGCGCGGCTGATGAGCCAGGCGCTGCGCAAGCTCACCGGTTCGATTTCGCGCTCCAACTGTCTCGTCATTTTCATCAACCAGATCCGCATGAAGATCGGCGTCATGTTCGGCTCGCCTGAAACGACGACCGGCGGCAATGCGCTGAAATTCTACGCCTCCGTGCGCCTCGACATCCGCCGCATCGGCGCGATCAAGAAAGGCGAGGAGGTCGTCGGCAACCAGACGCGCGTGAAGGTTGTGAAGAACAAGGTCGCCCCGCCCTTCAAGCAGGTCGAGTTCGACATCATGTATGGCGAGGGCATTTCGAAGAACGGCGAGCTCATCGATCTCGGCGTGAAGGCGAATGTCGTCGAGAAATCGGGCGCCTGGCTCTCCTTCAAGGGCGAGCGCATCGGTCAGGGCCGCGAGAACGCCAAGCAGTTCCTGAAAGACCACCCTGAGGTCGCGGCCGAAATCGAACAGACGATCCGGTCAAACGCCGGCATCGTCGCTGAGGGCCTTCTGACCGGCCCCGGCGAAGACAACGAAGCGGCGGAAGCGTAAGGCGAGGCGGGTGCGCCGTTGAAAAGCGCGCCCCTTCTTCATCGCCTCGCCGGCTGCCAGAACCAGCGCGTTATTCCCTAATCCCTTGTCCCCAATCCCAACCGCAAGGAGCCCCTCATGATCGGCTATGTCACCCTCGGAACGAACGACCTCAAACGCGCCGTGAAGTTCTACGACGAACTTCTGGCCGAGCTCGGCGCCAAGCGCCTCATGGAAGGCGACACTTTCGTCGCCTGGGGCTCCAGCATGGACCGGCCGAGCCTCGGCGTGATCAAGCCGCATAACGGCCTGCCCGCGACCTGGGGCAATGGCGCGATGGTCGCGATCGTCGTGGATACGCCGGCCAAGGTCGACAGTTTCTACAAAAAGGCGATCGCCCTCGGCGCCACGGATGAAGGCCCGAACGGCCCGCGCGGCGACGGCTTCTACGCCGGCTATTTCCGCGACCTCGACGGCAACAAGCTCAACGTCTTCTGCATGACGGGTAAGGCCTGAGGCAGGGAGGCTGCGCGTTCTGTGCGCGTGGCGGACTTCGTGCGCGTGGCGTGATCCCCCCCTAGCCCCCCCTTTTCAAGGGGGGGGAAGGCCTGCGTCACGAGTCGCGCTCCCATTCCCCCCCTTGAAAAGGGGGGGCTAGGGGGGGATCAACCACAAGCACCGAACTAGGCGGGGATCAGCCACAAGCGCTGAACTATCCCAGCGACCGCGCGCACGCACAGCCCCTCCGCTTGCTCCCCCGGCGCACGCTCCCTAAACATCGGCGTTCGCAAGCGCGGCAGCCAAGGGATGCGTCCCGTGGATCCCCGCGCCGCTTTCAACGCCGTGACGCCAGGGCCTTCCATGACTTCGCTCAAAGACATCCGTTCGGGCTTTCTCGATTTCTTCGCGCGCCGCGACCATGTCGTCGCGCCCTCGGCGCCGCTCGTGCCGCAGAACGACCCGACCCTGCTCTTCACCAATGCCGGCATGGTGCCGTTCAAGAACGTTTTCACCGGCCTTGAGCGCCGGCCCTATGTGCGCGCGGCCTCGTCGCAGAAATGTGTGCGCGCCGGCGGCAAGCACAACGACCTCGACAATGTCGGCTATACGGCGCGGCACCACACCTTCTTCGAGATGCTCGGCAATTTCTCTTTCGGCGACTATTTCAAAACCTTCGCCATCGAGAGCGCCTGGACGCTCGTGACGAAAGATTTCGGCCTCGACAAGTCGCGCCTCACAGTCACCGTCTACCACACCGACGACGAGGCGGCGGAACTCTGGCGCAAGATCGGCGGCCTCCCCGACGAGAAGATCATCCGTATCGCGACGAACGACAATTTCTGGGCGATGGGCGACACGGGGCCTTGCGGGCCCTGTTCGGAGATCTTCTACGATCACGGCGCCCATATCGCGGGCGGCCCGCCGGGTTCGGCCGACGCGGACGGCGACCGCTTCATCGAGATCTGGAATCTCGTCTTCATGCAGTTCGAGCGCCATGCGGACGGCACGCAGACGAGCCTCCCCAAGCCCTCGATCGACACGGGCATGGGCCTTGAGCGCATCGCCGCCGTGCTCCAGGGCGTCCACGACAATTACGACGTCGACTTATTCCGTACGCTGATCAACGCCTCGGTCGAGGCGACGGGAAGGCCGGCCAAGGGCGAGGACGCGCCCGCCCACCGCGTCATCGCGGATCACCTCCGCGCCGCGTCCTTCCTCATTGCGGACGGCGTCGCGCCGTCGAATGAAGGCCGCGGCTATGTGCTGCGGCGGATCATGCGCCGCGCCATGCGCTACGCCCACGGCCTCGGCGCGCGGGACCCGTTGCTTGCGCGGCTTGCGCCCGTGCTCGTCGCGGAGATGGGCGGCGCCTTCCCCGAACTCGTCCGCGCGCAAGGGCTCATCGTCGAAACGCTGAAGGCCGAGGAGATCAAGTTCAAATCGCTGCTGGAGCGTGGGCTGCGCCTCCTCGACGAAGAAGTCGAAAGCCTCGGCGCGGGCGCAACGCTCCCGGGCGCGGCGGCGTTCCGGCTCTATGACACTTACGGCTTCCCGCTCGATCTGACGCAGGACGCTTTGCGCCGCCGTGGACTTTCCGTCGATGTCGCGGGTTTCGACGCGGCGATGCAGGCCCAGAAGAAGGCCGCGCGCGCCGCCTGGGCGGGCTCGGGCGACGCCGCGGCCGAGGGCGCCTGGTTCGACATCAAGGAGCGCACAGGCGCGACGGAATTTCTCGGCTACATCCACAACGCCGCCGAAGGCGTCGTGCAGGCGATCCTCGTCAGGGGCGCAGAGACCGCCGAAGCAGGCCCGGGCGACGACGTCGAGATCGTCGTCAACCAGACGCCCTTCTACGCCGAATCGGGCGGCCAGGCGGGCGACGGCGGCGCCATCGCGACCGACGCAGGCCTCCTCATCGAGGTCTCCGACGTGAAGAAACGCGCGGGCGCGCTTCACGGCCATATCGGCCGCGTCGTGAAAGGGCGTGTACGGACGGGCGATCCGGTGCGCCTCGCGATCGACGTCGCGCGCCGCGACCGCACGCGCGCCAACCATTCGGCGACGCATCTTCTGCACAAGGCGCTGTCGGAAGTTCTGGGGCCCCATGTGCAGCAGAAAGGCTCGCTCGTCGCCGAGGACCGGCTGCGCTTCGACTTCTCGCACCCCAAAGCCGTCGCGCGGGAGGAGATCGAAGAGATCGACCGGCGCGTCAACGCCGTCATCCGCCAGAACGGCGAGGCGACGACGCGCATCATGCCTTATGACGACGCGGTCGCGGCAGGCGCGATCGCGCTCTTCGGCGAGAAATACGGCGAGGATGTCCGTGTGCTGACGATGGGCGAGGCGCTGGGGGGAGGTGCAAGGCCCTATTCGGTCGAACTCTGCGGCGGCACGCATGTGCGCCGCGTCGGCGACATCGCGCTCTACAAGACGATTGGCGAGAGCGCGGTTGCGGCGGGCGTGCGCCGCATCGAGGCGCTGACCGGCGAGGCCGCGCGGGCCTATCTTGAGGAAACGGCTCGCGCCGCGCGCGACACGGCCGACCTCCTGCGCACGACGCCGCTCGACCTCGCCGGCCGCGTCGACCAGCTCCTCGCCGAACGCAAGAAGCTCGAACGCGAGCTTGCTGACGCCAAAAAGGCGCTTGCCCTCGGCGGCGGCGGCCCGCGCGCGGCGAGCGAAACGGAAACGCTGAATGGCGTTACGTTTACGGGCCGCGTGCTGGACGATGTCGCGGCCAAAGACCTGCGCAGCCTCGTCGATCAGGCGAAAGCCAAAATGGGCTCAGGCATTGCCGCCTTCATCGGCGTCAATGACGGCAAGGCGGCGCTCGCAGTCGGCGTGACGGAGGATCTGTCGAAACGTTTCAGCGCCGTCGATCTCGTGCGCGCGGGCGCGGAAGCCATAGGCGGCCAGGGCGGCGGCGGCCGGCCCGACATGGCGCAAGCCGGCGGCCCGGACGGCGCAAAAGCGGCCGAAGCGCTCGCCGCGATCCGTCGGGCGATCGGGGGTTGAGATCGAGCGCGTTGCTGATCCCCCCCTAACCCCCCCTTTTCAAGGGGGGGACGCTTGCGTCACGAGTCGCGCTCCCATTCCCCCCCTTGAAAAGGGGGGGCAAGGGGGGGATCCGCCGCAATCTCCGCGTCAAATATTCCGCATCAAGACGAACGACGCGCAGGCGTCACTGCACCGAAACGCTGCCGCCGGAGGATTTGTCCGCGTTGACCCGCGTCGCGCCGCCGCTGACGCTGACGCTTGCGCCGGACGAGGCGTCGGCGTCGACGCTTTCGCTCGCATGGGCCGAGATGCTGGCGCCGGACGAGGCGTCCGCCGAGAGCGACTTGCACTTCAGCTCCTTGGCGCTGAGCGACGCGCCGGAGGAGGCCTCTGACCGAAACGCGCCGCAGACGCCCGAAACCGACAGCGCGGCGCCGCTCGAAACATCCGCCCGGAAGTCCGGCGAGTCGACGCCGGCCGCCGAGGCGGAGGAGCCCGACGACGCCTCGATCGCGTCGATCTTCGGCGCCGTGACATAGATCGTCACTCTGCCGCTCGAATTGTTCCAGCCCCAGCCCATCTGATGCTTGCGGGCAAGCACCAAAGCGTCGCCTTCGACGCGGAGGTCGAGCCGTTCAAGCGCTTCGGGCGTTCCTTCCGCGCGTACGGCATAGGGGCCGCCGACCGTGATCTTTGCCGAAAGCCCGGCGGAAATGTCGATCGCCGTGAAGTCCTTGAGGGCGTAGGTCTTTGTTTCGGCATGCGCGGGCGCTGCGGCGACGAGCGCGGCGGCAGCGGCGTAGAGCGCTATGTGACGGTTCATGGGGCGAGCCTCCCGAGTTTGCGACCCGACGTTACGCGCCCGCCCGCCAGCGCGCCAGACAGTTGCGACGAGACGACCTCTGACGCACGACCGGTGGAGGTCGCCGGTTGCGTCCGCTCAGCCGCCGCGCGTTTCGGCGGCGATCACGGCGAGAAAAGTCGGGCCGAACGCCTCCGTCTTCGCGCGACCGACCCCGAACACGGCGCCGAATTCGGCGAGCGACGCCGGTTTCTTCGCTGCCATGTCGATCAGCGTACGGTCGGAAAAAATCACGAAAGCGGGCGCCTTGCGCTCTTCGGCGAGTTCGCGGCGCTTTTTCTTCAGCGCGGCAAGAAGGCCAGGGTCGGCGCCGGCGGGGAGGGGCGTTCGCGCCGTTCGCGCCGTGCGGCGCGGGGCTTCCGCGCGGAAGGCGAAAGTCTCGGCCCCGGCGAGCAGCGCGCGGGCGCGCGGCCCTGGCCTGAGCGAGCCGAATTCGGCGTCGACATCCAGAAATCCGTTGGCGGACATCTGGCGCAACACAGCGCGCCAATGCTTCTCGCCTGCCGAAGCGCCCGCGCCGAAGACAGGCAGCCCATCATGGCCGCGAACGCGGACCTTTTCGCTCGCCTCACCCGTCAGCACAGAGACGATATGGGCGGCGCCGAAGACGGCGCCCGTCGCCGTCACGGCCTCAAGCGCAAGGCGCGCGTCGGCGGAGGCGTCGGCGAGCGTGTCGGCGTTGCGGCAGGCGTCGCAATTGCCGCATGGCGCCGTCGTTTCGCCGAAATGGGCCAGGATCGCCTGGCGCCTGCACGACGCCATTTCGCAGATGGCTGCAAGCTCGTCGATGCGGCGGCGTTGCGCGGACTTGGCCGCCTCCGAGGCTTCGGCGTCGATCATCCGCCTGCGGCGCATCGCGTCGCCGGGCCCATAAAGCAGCACGGCGCGCGAAGGCTGCCCGTCGCGGCCCGCGCGGCCGATTTCCTGGTAATAGGCCTCGATCGAGGCCGGCATGTCGCGATGGATCACGAAGCGGATGTCGGGCTTGTCGATGCCCATGCCGAAGGCGACGGTCGCGACGACGACGAGATCGGGCTCGGTCAGAAACGCGTTGAGGCGCTGGGAACGCAGCGTCGCGTCGAGCCCCGCATGATAGGCGACAGCCCGGACGCCCGCCGCGCATAGCGCGTCCGCCGTTTTTTCCGTGTCCTTGCGCGACAGGCAATAGACGACGCCCTGTTCGCCCGCATGCTCGGCGACGAGTTCAAGAAGCCGCGCCTCGGAGGCGGATTTGCGCTCGACAATGATCTCGATATTCGGCCGGTCGAGGCTCTGCAGAAAAAGCTCCGCCCCCGGACGGAGCAGCCGCTCCATCACCTCGGCGCGCGTGCGCGCATCGGCCGTCGCGGTGAAGGCGGCGACAGCGGCGCCCGAGAAATGCGTTCTGAGATCAGCGAGCGCGAGATAATCGGGCCGGAAATCATGGCCCCATTGGCTGACGCAATGGGCCTCGTCGACGACGAAGCGGGCGACGGGCAATTTTTGCAGCGCCGCCAACATGCGCGGGCTCATCAGCCGCTCGGGCGCCATATAGAGAAGCCGCGCCTCGCCCGCGGCCGCGCGCCGCCAGTCTGCGACGGAGGCGTCGCGCTCCTGACCCGAATGGATGACGCCGACGGCGACGCCAAGCGCGCGCAATTGCGCGATCTGATTGTCCATGAGCGCGATCAGCGGCGAGACGACGATGGTGAGCCCGTCGCCGACGAGGGCGGGCAGCTGATAGCAAAGGCTCTTCCCCGCGCCCGTCGGCATCACCGCGAGAAGATCGCGGCCCGCAGTCATGGCCGCGACGATTTCCTCCTGACCAGGACGAAAGGTCGAGAAGCCGAAGACGGAGCGGAGCGCGGCGCGGGGGTCCATGGCGGGGTTGTAGGGCGGTTGCGCGCAAGCGCCAAGCGGCGAATGAGACGCGCGCGGCCCGCCCTCGTGCTTCGAGGCCCGGCTCCGCTGGCGCTTCGCAGGGCGCCTCAGCATGAGGGCTATTTCCCATAAGTCAGTATGCAGAGCGCCTCACCCTGAGGTGCGGGCCGCAAGGCCCGCCTCGAAGGGCGAGGCGCGGGGACCGCTCTCGTGATTTGAAGCCGGGCCCTCTCCTGAGCCTGTCAAAGGACGCTTACGCTCCGCCGGGCGCCTCAGCATGAGGGGTATTCTGGATAAGTTTGGATACAGACAAAGCGCCTTACCCTGAGGGGGGCGCGCTTCGTGGCGCGCCTCAGCGCAATCAATCTCCGCTCACCCCGGCGTTCTTCGACTGGCTCAGGATGAGGAGCCGGGGCCCAGAGCGGCGCGGGCGCAGTTGCGGCGCTCGATCCCGACTTTCTTCGGGATGAGCGGGACCGGGCGCGAAAAAAAAGCGCTCAATTCGGGCGCCGTGCGAAGCGCCGTCTCCAAGCGCGGGTTGAAAACCCGCAGCGCCGTCGCGCCTCAAACCCCCGCCATCGCCTTCCTGAAATTCTCATCGATCTTGTCGAGGAACTTCGTCGTCGTCAGCCATTTCTGGTCGGCGCCGATGAGGACGGAGAGGTCTTTCGTCATCCAACCCTGTTCGACCGTCTTGATCGTCGTCTTCTCCAGCATCGCTGCGAACTTCATCAGCGCGTCATTGCTGTCGAGCTTGCCGCGGTGGTTAAGGCCCCGCGTCCAGGCGAAGATCGAGGCGATGGGGTTCGTCGAGGTCTCCTCGCCGCGCTGATGGGCGCGGTAATGGCGCGTCACCGTGCCGTGCGCGGCCTCCGCTTCCATCGTGCGGCCGTCCGGCGTCAGCAGCACGGAGGTCATGAGGCCGAGCGAGCCGAAGCCCTGCGCCACCGAATCCGATTGCACGTCGCCATCATAGTTCTTGCAGGCCCAGACATAGCCGCCATTCCACTTCATCGAGGAGGCGACCATGTCGTCGATCAGGCGGTGTTCATAGGTCAGCTTTTCGGCGTCGTATTTCGCCTTGAACTCGGTCTCATAGACCTGCTGGAAGATGTCCTTGAAGCGCCCGTCATATTTCTTGAGGATGGTGTTCTTTGACGAAAGATAGAGCGGATACTTCCGCGACAGCGCGAAGGTGAAGCAGGCTCTGGCGAACTCGAAAATCGAGTCGTCAAGATTATACATGCCCATATAGACGCCGGCGCCCGGCGCCTTGAAGACTTCCTTCTCGATCGTCTCGCCGTTCTCGCCTTCCCATTTCATGGTGAGGCGGCCCTTGCCCGGGAAAGTCATGTCGGTCGCGCGATACTGGTCGCCGAAGGCGTGGCGGCCGATGATGATCGGCTGCGTCCAGCCCGGCACGAGGCGCGGCACGTTCGAGATGATGATCGGCTCACGGAACACAACGCCGCCGAGAATGTTGCGGATCGTGCCGTTCGGCGACTTCCACATCTCCTTGAGATTGAATTCCTTCACCCGCGCTTCGTCAGGCGTGATGGTCGCGCATTTCACCGCGACGCCATATTTCTTCGTCGCCTCGGCGCTCTCGACGGTGATCTTGTCGGCCGTCCGGTCGCGCTCTTCGATCCCGAGGTCGAAATATTTGAGGTCGATGTCGAGATAGGGATGGATGAACTTGTCCTTGATCATCTGCCAGATGATCCGGGTCATCTCGTCCCCGTCCATGTCGACGACGGGATTGGCGACTTTGATTTTCTGCATGAGGGGGTTTCCTGGCGGCGCTGGGAACAAAGGCGCCGCCGATCATGACGGCGCCGTAAGGGTCTGCGGGGTTGCGGCAGGGCTATATCATCGGCCGCCGGGCGCGCAAAGGCTGGGCGCAGGGCAAGGGATTGGGGACTGGGGAATTGGGATTGGCGCATAGATTGATCGCATTTGAGCAATCACTTTGCCGCGGGCGTTCTTCCCCCGTCGCCAGACGGGGGAAGTGTCGGCGCAGCCGACGATGGGGGCGCTTTCGCGCGTCCGGAATGTGTGGAGAGAGCCCCCTCCGTCGCCTTCGGCGACACCTCCCCCGCTGCGCGGAGGAGGAGCGCCGCAAACACGATCTATCGGGATCCTCATCAAGGCCCGCATGACTCTTCTCTGGCCTCCGGTGTAGGGAGGGCCGCAAAAGGTTGTTCGCCCCCATGAACCTCAACGCTGCCATTGACCCGCGCCCTTCGCCGACCCTGCTCGGCAAGCGGGTCGGCGCGCCGCCGCTTCTGTTCAAGATTGCGCGCTGGATGATCGGCCATGATACACCGGGCGGCTACCGGCTGTGGTCTTTGCTGCGCGGCGCCGGCGCGCTCGATCGTATTGTGCGTTACGAACTCAAGGGCAGGGCGCGATCAGCGCCGCTCTACGTGCCGCTCTATCGCGGCGAATCGAGCTGGTCGGAAGCCGAAGTGCGCGGCTATTCGCGCGATCTCGTCACGGCGGCGGTGCGGCGCGTGGCTGAGTTCGGCCTTGCCGCGGTGCTGTTCGATTGCGGCGCCGATATCGGCATGGTCGCCTCGGCGCTCATTCGCGACTGCGCGCTGTTCCGCTCGGTCGTCGCGTATGAGCCGAACGACGAGTCCTTTCCGCTGCTTGCTCTGTCGGCGGCGGCCTGGCCTGTGCCGGCGCGCGCGGTCAACGCCGCGGTTGGGGCCCGGTCCGGCCGCGGGCGGCTCATGACGCCGGGTCCTGATCATGATCAGCATGCATTCTTCATCGCCGAAGATGACTCAGGTCCGATCGAGATCCGCCGAGTCGACGACGAAGCGACGTCCGAAGGCGAGACGGTCGTCCTCAAAATCGACGTCGAAGGGGCTGAGCACGAAGTTGTGACTGGCGCGCTGGCAACTCTCACCCGCGCGCCGGCCTTTGTCGTGATCTTCGAGGCCCATCCGGAAGTCGCCGCCCGCACGGGCGGGGACCCTTCCGAAACGATCCGGCTCCTGCGCTCGATCCGCCCCGTGACGGTCGAGGTCGCGGAGTTTCCCGGCGTCGCCATCGATCCGGACAAGCCCTATTTCGCGCAGCTTGGCGCAGAGAGCGGCGCCATCACCAATGTGCTCGTGTCGAGCGTTGAATCTCCGGCGTCCGGCCGTGTCTGACGCATCGCGCGACGCCGCCAAAGCCCGCGTAAGGGCGCCGATGCGCGCGGCGCCCGAGGGGCTGCGCCCTGCGCCGGTCTTCATCCTGGTTGCGCCGCAGCTCGGCGAGAATATCGGCGCGGCGGCGCGGGCGATGTTCAATTTCGGGGTCTCGTCCTTGCGCCTCGTCGCCCCGCGCGACGGCTGGCCCAATCCTTCCGCCATCGCGACGGCCTCGGGCGCCGATTACGTGATCGAACGGGCGGAGACGTTTGCAGACCTCAGCGCCGCGATCGCCGATTGCAGTTTCGTCGCCGCGACGACCGCGCGGCCGCGCGAAATGCTCCTGCCGGTGCTCACGCCCGAAGAGACGGCGCAAGAAATCCGCGTACGGATTGATCGCGACGAACGCTGCGCGGTGCTCTTCGGCGGGGAGCGCGCGGGGCTTTCCAATGAAGAAGTCGCGCAAGCCAACGCCATCGTCTCGATCCCGGTCAATCCGGCCTTCGCCTCGCTTAATCTCGCCCAGGCGGTGCTGGCCGTCGCTTACGAATGGGCCAAGGCCGACGGCCGCGCGCGTTTCGTCTCGGAGCTCGACGCCGCGCCCGCCGCGGCCCGCGAAGACCTTGAGCGCTTCCTCGAACGCCTCAACGCCGCGCTCGACGAGGCGGGCTATTTCTTCCCGGAGCACCGGCGCGCGGTGATGGAGCGCAATTTGCGTGTCGCGCTTACGCGCGCAGGATTCACGGAAAGCGAAATCCGGACGCTGCATGGCGCGGTGAAGGCGCTGACGCGCGGCGCGGGCGCGGACTGACGGCGGGTTCAGGACTCGTGTCGATCCCCCCCTAACCCCCCCTTTTCAAGGGGGGGAAGGGAGAGAGCATTCCCCCCCTTGAAAAGGGGGGGCTAGGGGGGGATCCGACACGAGCACACGCCCGACAGTCCAAAGATTGCCGCCGCAAGCCGGAAGGGTCTAAACCAACCACAGCGCAGACCGCGCGCAGAGGGGCCCTCCATGATCGATCTCAAAATCAACAAGCGAAAGATCGCGCTTGCCGCCGCCGCGCTCGCGTTCGCCGCCGCGTTCGGCTGCACAAAGAAACCGGCCGAGACCTATGACGCGATCATCCGTGGCGGGACGGTCTATGACGGCTCCGGCGCGGCCGGAATCGCCGCCGATATCGGCGTCAAGGGCGACCGCATCGTGAAGATTGGGGACCTTTCCAAGGCCAGTGCGCCGACCGTCGTCGACGCCGCCGGCAAGGCCGTCGCGCCGGGCTTTATCAACATGCTGAGCTGGGCGACCGAGAGCCTCATCGAAGACGGGCGCGGCGAGGGCGATCTCGTGCAGGGCGTCACGCTCGAAGTCTTCGGCGAGGGCTGGTCCATGGGCCCGCTCAACGAGAAGATGAAGGCGCAGAGCCTCGAAGAGCAGTCCGACATCAAATATCCGATCGATTGGACGAGCCTCGGCGGCTATCTCGAATTCCTCGAAAAGAAGGGCGTCTCGCCCAATGTCGCCTCTTTCGTCGGCGCGACGACCTTGCGCATCCACGAAGTCGGCGAGGACGATGTTCCGCCTACGGCCGAACAGCTCGCCCGCATGCAGGAGCTTGTGCGCGCCGCGATGCGTGAAGGGGCGCTTGGGCTAGGCTCTTCGCTGATCTACGCGCCGGCCTTCTACGCCAAGACCGACGAACTCATTGCGCTCACCAAAGCCGCGTCGGAATTCGGCGGCGGCTATATCACGCATATGCGTTCGGAAGGCGACCGCTATTTCGAGGCCATTGACGAATTCCTCGCGATCACCAAGGCCGCCAACACCTGGGGCCAGATCTATCACCTGAAGCCCGCCGGCAAGACAAACTGGGGCAAGTCCGCCGAAGGCCTTGCCAAGCTCGACGCCGCGCGCGCCGCGGGGCAGGACGTCGCCGCCAATATTTATACGTATACGGCAGGCGCGACCGGGCTTTACGCGACCATGGCGCCCTGGGTGCAGGCGGGCGGTCATGACGCCTGGGTCGCGCGGCTGAAAGACCCCGCCATCCGCAAAAAGGTGATCGAAGAAATGCGCGCGCCGGCGGTCGGCTGGGAAAATCTCTACCAGCTCGCCGGCGGGGCGGAGAATGTGCTGCTCATCGCCTTCAAGAACGACAAGCTGAAGCCGCTGACGGGCAAGACGCTTGCGGAAGTCGCGAAAATGCGCGGCGTCAGCCCCGAAGACGCGATCATCGACCTCATCATCGAGGATGACAGCCGCGTCGGCGCGGCGTTTTTCCTGATGTCGGAAGAGAACATCAAGCGCAACATCGCCTGGCCCCACACCATGTTCGGCTCGGATGAGGGCGCCTATGCGCCGGAGGGCGTGTTCCTGAAATCGGCGGCGCATCCGCGCGCCTATGGCAATGTCGCGCGGCTCCTCGGCAAATATGTGCGCGACGAAAAGGTGATCCCGCTGGAAGAAGCGATCCGCAGGCTGACGAGCCTGCCGGCGACGCAGCTCCGCCTCAAAGAGCGCGGGAGCCTGAAGCCCGGCTTCTACGCCGACATCGTCGTCTTCGATCCGGCGACGGTCGCCGACCATGCGACTTATGCGGACAGCCACAAGCTTTCGACCGGCGTGTCGGAGGTTTTCGTCAACGGCGCGCTGACGGTCGCGGCCGGCAAACACACGGGCACCAAGGCAGGCCGCGTCGTGCGCGGCCCGGGTTGGACGGGTTGGGCGGCGCTGAAGTAGGGCTGTCGCGATTGGGGGACTCGTTGCGTGATCCCCCCCTAGCCCCCCCTTTTCAAGGGGGGGAAACGCGCACCCTCTCTCCCTTCCCCCCCCTTGAAAAGGGGGGGCTAGGGGGGGATCACGCAACACACGCCCAACCAACCACCCCCACTCCCGCAAACCCCAAGCTCGTGTACTCTCCCGCCCAAAAGAGGGGCTATCCATGAGAGTATTGCTGGCCGCCAGTGCGGCGTTCCTCGTCGCTTTCAGCGCGGCTGCCCAGACGGCGCCGGCGCCCGCAAAATCCGCCGTTGAGGCCGCCCCCGCGATCCCGCCCTGGGGCTATCCGCTCGATGCGCTCGACCGGCGCGTAAAGCCGGGGGATGATTTCTTCCGCTTCGCCAATGGAAGCTGGCTCGACCGCACCGTCATCCCGCCGGACCGCACCGCCGCCGGCTTCAATGTCGAGATGAGCGAGCGCAATGAAGAGCGCATCGACGCAATCATCGAGGCGCTTGCTGCGGGCCGCGCCGAGCCGGGAACGGAGCGCCAGAAGATCCGCGATCTCTTTCGCAGCTATATGGACGTCGCGCGGATCGAGGCGGCGGGCGCCGAGCCCGTCAAAGCCGATCTTGCCCGCATCGCCGCGCTCGCGACGCATGAAGAAATCGCCCGCGCCATCGGCGATCCCGCGCTCGATCTCGACGGCCCGTTTGCGCTCTATGTGACGGTCGACGGCGGCCCGCCGCGGCGCTGGCGCCTCGCCGCCGGCCATTCCGGGCTCGGTCTTCCCGACAAGAGCTATTATCTGCGCGACGACGCGCGTCTCAAGACCGAGCGTGCGGCCTATGAGGCCCATATTGGGCGCATGTTCGCGCTCGCCGGCCTTTCAGAACCGCAGGCCCGCGCCGCGCGCGTCTTTGCGCTCGAAACTGAAATCGCACGGCGCCACTGGGACCTCGCCGACCGGCGCGACGCGGCGGCGACGCGCAATGTCATGACGATCGAGGCGCTCGAAGCGCTCGCGCCCACCTATCCGTGGGCGGAGCATCTGGCGGCCCGGCGCCTGTCGCGCGCCGAGCTCGTCATCGTCGCGGAGAAGTCGGCTTTCGCCCCGCTCGCCGAACTCTTCCGGGCGACGCCGGTCGCGACCTGGCGCGACTATCTTTCTTTCCGGCTCCTGTCTGTCCGCGCGCCTCATCTCTCGAAGGCCTTCGAGGACGAGAATTTCGCTTTCTTCGGCAAGGTGCTGAGCGGCCAGACCGAACAGCGGCCGCGCGACAAGCGCGCCATCAGCTTCGTTAATGGCGGGCTCGATCAGGCGGTCGGGCGTCTCTATATCGACGCCTTCTTCCCGGCGGGCGCGAAAGAAGGCGTCGCCGACATGGTCGCCAATATCCGCGCCGTGCTCGCAGAGCGCATCGCGGCGAGCCGCTGGATGGGCGAGGAGACGAAGCGCCGCGCCGCCGAAAAACTCGGCAAGATGTCGGCCAAGATCGCCTATCCCGACAAATGGCGCGACTTCTCGGCGCTCACCGTCACGCCGGACGATCTCGTCGGCAACGTGAAGCGCATGCGGCGCTTTGAAGCGCGCGAAGACCGCCGCCGCCTCGACAAGCCCGTCGATGCCGCCGAATGGTTCATCGGCCCGCAGACTGTGAACGCCTTCTACAGCCCGGAGCGGAACGAGATCTATATCCCTGCGGGCTACATCCAGCCGCCGCTCTATGACCCCAAGGCCGACAGCGCGATCAATTACGGCGCGCTCGGCTCGATCATCGGCCATGAGATCGGCCACGGCTTCGACGATCAGGGCTCGAAATATGACGGCGACGGCGTGCTCACAAGCTGGTGGACGGCGGAGGATCGCGCGCGCTTCGACGCCGAGGGCGAAAAGCTCGTCAAGCAATACAACGCCTACGAACCATTGCCCGGCCTCAAGGTGAACGGCCGCGCGACGCTCGGCGAGAATATCGGCGACCTTGCCGGCATGATCCTTACCTATCACGCCTGGAAGCGCTCGGCCGGCGCGGACAAGGCGCCCGTGCTCGACGGCTTTACAGGGGCGCAGCGCGTCTATCTCGGAAGGGCGCAGGCGCGGCGCCTGAAGCGCACCGAAGCGGCGGAGCGGCGCGGCATCCTCTCGGGCGTCCATTCGCCGCACGCGCTGCGCGTCAACGGCGTCGTGCGCAACATGGACGAATGGTACGAAGACTTCGGCGTCCGCGAAGGCGAGGCGCTCTATATTCCGCCTGCAGATCGGGTGCGCATCTGGTGACGAAGACGGTCGAGACGCTCGATCGCGCTGCAGAGATCTCGCAGCGCCGCTTCCGCTATTACGACTTCCTGATGGCCGCGGCCTGCGTCATCGTCGTCTGCTCGAACCTCATCGGTGCAGGCAAAGTCGCGACCTTGTGGGGCTTCACCTTCGGCGCGGGCGTTCTCTTTTTCCCGCTCTCCTATGTCGTCGGCGACGTGATGACGGAGGTTTACGGCTACGCGCGCGCGCGGCGCGTCGCCTGGGCGAGTTTCGCGGCGGCGGCCTTCGCCGCGGGCATGGCGGCGTTCATCACGGCGATGCCGCCTGCGGCCGGCTGGAACGAGGCGATCGGGGCGGGGGTGACGAAGCAGGACGCATTCGCCCTCAATTTCGGCCAGCTGCCGCGCATTGTCGCCGCCTCGTGTCTCGCCATCTGGGCGGGCGAACTCGCCAACGCCTTTGTTCTCGCCAAGATGAAGATCGCGACCGGCGGCAAACACCTCTGGACACGGACGATCGGCTCGACCGCCGTCGGCCAGGGCGTCGATACGGCGATCTTCTATCCGCTCGCCTTCTGGGGCGTGTGGAGCCCCGAACTCCTGATGACCGTGATGGCGACGAATTACGCCCTGAAAGTCGGCTGGGAGGCGCTTCTGACGCCCGTCACCTATGCGGTGGTCGGCGGCCTCAAACGCGCCGAGGGCGTCGACGTCTACGACAAGGACACGAATTTCACGCCCTTCAGCGTGCGACAATAAAGCCCGGAATTCGCGCAAGAGGCGAGTAGAGCGGCGCGCGCGCCAGCTTCTCGCGGCGCCGTTGTTGCAGTGCAGTCACGCCGTCATCCGATTTGAGGACATTCGTCTGAAAACGGAGCATGGGCCGAGACAGAGCGGTTCGGCGGGCGCTATGGGTGCGCTTAACGCGAATAGAACCCTGGGGAGTATTCAGACAATGCGCGGACTTCTAGTCGGCCTTATTGCGGCGGCGACATTCGCTGGCGCGGCTCATGCCAACACGATCACGGTCGCCGGCGGCGGCACGTTGACCTGCACGCTCTCCTGCCAAGCCTTTACAGGTGCTGGCGGCGGCGGCGCTGGACCGACGGGGCCCGGCGTTCTGTCAAGCGTCGCCGCGACCGCTTATGACGGCACGCCTTCCAGCGAAGGAGATGAAGCAGCGCGCCTCAATCTTCTGACTGGGACGACGAGCTTCACCAGCGCGAACGCCACGCGCATCGCCGGTGGCGGCGGCAGCCTCACTTTCACAACGCTTGCCGAATTTATCGTTCTAAAGCTCGGCCAGGATGCGATCTTTGTGAAAAACACATCCGGTGGTGCGCTCCAGATTGCCTATGCGTCCGCGCAAGCACGCGGCCTCAGCCACTACACCGAATTCGGCGCCGCCAGTGTCGTGCCGCTGCCTGGCGCGGCCTGGTTGATGATCGCAGGCATCGCTGGTCTGATCGGCGCGCAACATCGTAAGAGAGAGACCGCGTAACGCGCGGCAGAGAATTCGGCTTAAGTCTCCCCCAATGTGACCAGCCGTTTGGAAGCCCGCGCCTCGCAAGAGGCGCGGGTTTTTCAGTTGCAGTCGTATGCGTGGCGGATCCCCCCCTAGCCCCCCCTTTTCAAGGGGGGGAAACGGGCTCGCTCCCTGCCCCCCCCTTGAAAAGGGGGGGCCAGGGGGGGATCAGCAACGAGTCCCTTTCCCGCATTTGACTCCACACCACCCCCCCGCTATCACCCGCCGCTTCATGACGGGTGGCGCGTGAACCGCCGTTGCAATCGTTCCGGGGACAGGCTCCGGAACCGGGCCGCGCCCAAAGTGAGGAACCATGACCAAGCGCGCCAGCGCCAAGCACAAGCTTGACCGCCGTCTCGGCGAAAACATCTGGGGCCGTCCGAAATCGCCGGTGAACAAGCGGGACTACGGTCCCGGCATGCACGGCCAGCGCCGCAAGGGCAAGCTGTCGGACTTCGGCACGCAATTGCGCGCCAAGCAAAAGCTCAAGGGCTATTACGGCAACATTTCCGAGAAGCATTTCGAGCGCATCTATAACGAAGCGGTGCGCCGCCGCGGCAACACGGCCGAGCTTCTGATCGGCCTTCTCGAAAGCCGGCTCGACGCGGTCGTCTACCGCGCCAAATTCGTGCCGACGGTGTTCGCCGCGCGCCAGTTCGTCAATCACGGCCATGTCTCGGTGAACGGCGTGCGCGTCACCGTGCCGTCCTTCCGCTGCAAGGCGGGCGACGTCATAGAAGTGCGCGAGAAGGCCAAGAACATGGCGCTCGTGCTGGAAGCGCTGCAGAGCGGCGAGCGCGACATCCCCGACTATATCGAAGTCGACGCCAAGAAGATGGCCGCGACTTACGTGCGCGTGCCCCAGCTCGCCGAGGTGCCCTATCCGGTGCAGATGGAGCCGAACCTCGTCGTCGAATTCTACTCATCGTAAGACGCGGGAAAACGCGCCAAGATCAGGGCCGCCCTTCGGGGCGGCCTTTTTTTGAGCGAGGGCGCCGTGCCCTCGCGCCTTCTCGTTGCGCGCAATGACCCTCGCCGACATCATCGGAACGCTCGCCGCGACGCTGTCGACCGCGACCCTCATGCCGCAGACATTCCGCGTCCTGCGCACCCGCGACACGCGGTCGATTTCGCTCGCGACCTTCGCCATCGTCTGTCTTTCGACCACGACGTGGGGGATTTACGGCGTCATGATCGCGTCCTGGCCGATCATCGTAACGAACGCGCTGACCTTCCCCATGGGCGCGATCATCCTTGCCCTGAAGATCCGGCAAATCCGCGCGGATCGGCGCGGCTGAGAGAGGCGCGCGTTGCTGATCCCCCCCTAACCCCCCCTTTTCAAGGGGGGGAAGGGAGCGAGCCTGTTTCCCCCCCCCTTAAAAAGGGGGGGGTAGGGGGGGATCTGACGCGAATCCCGCACTCAAAAACGCAGAATCGAAAAAAATTTCCACGCCCGCGCGTTAACCATCAAACCCGCTGATTTCCGCGGCGAAGGGGTGCGACAAAAAAAATCTATCCCGCAATCTATCCCGCAATCTCTCCCCCATTCTGTCCCGCATTCTATCCCGCATTCTATCCGCCCCCCTCCGCGGCGGGGTTAGGCTCGTCTCATGTCAGACGAACCGCATACGGATCAATCAGGCGCGGCCCGCGAGCTGGGTTTCCTCCTCAAGACGAGGCTGAAGCTCGCCGAGTGCGCGGCCCGCGACGCCGAAGACCTCGCCTCGGATGAGAGCGACGCCAAGGCGCGCAAGATCTCGGCGATCGTCATCGCGCTCACAAGGATCACGGAGATGGAAGATCGCTACGAAGGACGCATCGCCGACCGCTGCCGCAACCCCGACGACCGCGAGCGCGCGCTCAGACGGCTCCGCCGCGACGCCGCAAGGCTCGTCGGCCTGCCGGACGCAGAGTTCGACGCAGAGTATCGTGAAATCCGCGCTCTCGCGGCGGCGGAAAGCGAAACTTCTGCTGGCGGACTTTCCGGAGCTCGAACCGCATCTCTGGAAGGCGATCGCTCATGATCACCAGTTCCCTCCGGACGATCTTCCGTGGACGACCTGGCTCCTCCTCGGCGGCCGCGGCGCCGGCAAGACACGCGCCGGCGCCGAATGGGTCCGCGCGCGGGCCGAACATCCGGAAAGCGGCGGGCCCCGCCGCCGCCGGCGCATCGCGCTCATCGCAGAAACCTATGCAGATGCGAGGGAAGTCATGATCGAGGGACCGTCGGGCCTCCGCGCCATCTCTCCGCCGGAAGCGCGGCCGCATTACGAGGCCTCGCGCCGCCGCCTCGTCTGGGAGGATACGGGCGCCGTCGCCTATTGCTTCTCGGCCGAGGATCCGGACGGCCTCAGAGGCCATCAGTTCGATACGGCGTGGGCGGATGAACTCTGCAAATGGCGCTACGCCGAGGAGACCTGGTCGAACCTGCAGCTCGCTCTGCGTCTCGGGGCCGCGCCGCGCCAGGCGGTGACGACGACGCCGCGCCCGACGGGGCTCCTGAAGCGCCTCCTCGCGCAGAGGACGACGTATGTCTCGCGCGCCGCCTCCTACGCCAATCGCGACAATCTCGCGCCCGGCTTCTTCGACGAGATCGCCGCCGCCTATGAAGGCACGGCGCTCGGCCGCCAGGAGCTCCTCGGCGAGATCGTCGAGGATGTCGAGGGCGCCTTGTGGACCTGGAGCCTCATTGAGGCTGCGCGCATCAGCGCCGCGCCCGAGATGGACCGCGTCGTCGTCGCCGTCGACCCGCCCGCGGGCCGCAAGGGCGACGCTTGCGGCATCGTCGTCGCGGGGCGGGCGGGGCAGAGCGCCTATGTGCTCGCCGACTGGTCCGTACAGGGAGCGACGCCCGCCGGCTGGGCCCGGCGCGCCGTCGCGGCTTACGAGGAATTCGGCGCCGACAGGCTCGTCGTCGAGACCAATCAGGGCGGGGAAATGGCGCGCGCGGTGCTCCATCAGGTCGATCCCGGCCTGGCGGTGAAGGCGGTGCACGCAACGCGCGGCAAGCGCCTGCGCGCCGAGCCGGTCGCGGCGCTCTATGAGCGCGGGCGCGTGCGCCATGTCGGGTCCTTCGCCGCGCTCGAAGACGAGATGACGCGCTTCACGGGCGATCCGTCAGAGAAAAGCCCCGACCGGCTCGACGCGCTCGTCTGGGCGCTGACGGATCTCATGCTGCGGGGCGAGGCCTCGCCGCTGGTGCGGGCGCTCTAAGGCAGGAATGGAACACGCGATGAAACGCACGCCCAACCTTCTCGATCGTCTGCGCCGGCCCCGCGAGGCCAAAGCGAGCCGCGCGCGCGGTCTCGTCGCGCTCTCGGGCCCCTCCGCCGCGGTGTGGACGCCGCGCGACTACGCCTCGCTCGCCCGCGCGGGGTTTGAGCGCAATGTCGTCGTCTATCGCTGCGTGCGGCTCATCGCGGAAGCGGCGGCTTCGGCCCCGCTGGCGGTGCTCGACGCCGGGCGTCCGGCGAGCGACCATCCGCTGAAGGCGCTGCTCGAAAGACCGAACCCGGAGCAATCCGGAGCGGAACTTCTCGAACAGTTTTACGGCTTCCTGCAGACGGCGGGGAACGCCTATCTCGAACAGGTCGCAGTCGACGGCCGCCCGCGCGAGCTTTACGCGCTCCGGCCGGACCGGATGAAAGCGCGGCTCGGGGCCTGCGGCTGGCCGGAGGGCTATGACTATGCCGTCGGCGGGCGCGTGGTGCGCTTCGATATGGGCGCCGGCGCAGAAACCACGCCCATCCTTCACCTCAAACTCTTTCATCCGACCAATGACCATTACGGCCTTTCGCCGCTGGAGGCGGCGTCCGCTTCTGTCGACCTCCACAACGCGGCGCTCGCCTGGAACAAGGCGCTCCTCGACAACGCCGCGCGGCCCTCGGGTGCGCTCGTCTATCAGGGGCCGGAGGGGGCGGAAAACCTCTCCGACGAGCAGTTCCAGCGCCTGAAAGCAGAACTCGCCGAGCTTTATCAGGGTCCGCGCAATGCCGGCCGGCCGCTCGTGCTCGACGGAGGGCTCGACTGGCGGCCGATGTCGCTGACGCCGGCGGAGATGGACTTCCAGGCGCTGAAAGACGGCGCGGCGCGCGAGATCGCTCTGGCGTTCGGCGTGCCGCCCATGCTGCTCGGCATACCGGGCGACAATACGTATTCGAACTATCGCGAGGCCAATCTTGCCTTCTGGAAACAGACCGTCCTCCCGCTCGTCCGCAAAACGGCGGCGGCGCTCACCGCCTGGCTCGGGCCCGTCTTCGACGCCCGCATCGACTGCGACGCCGCCGGAATCGACGCGCTCGCCGCGGAAAAAGACGCGCTCTGGGCGCGCATCGCCCGCGCAGACTTCCTCAACGACGACGAAAAGCGCGACGCGCTCGGCCTTGCCTGCGGGGCGCGCGATGCGTGAGACGCAAGCAGAACTCCGGATCACCGTCGCCGTCGGCGCGGCGCTCCTCCTCCAGACGGCGGCCGCGCTCCTCTGGGCCGGCGCTGCGGCGGAGCGCCTCTCGGAACTTGAACGTCGCGCGACGACGTCCGCCGTGCTCATCGAACGCACGGCGCGGCTTGAAGAACAGACGCGCGCGATCCGCGTCAGCGTCGAGCGCATCGAGGCGAAGCTTGATCGTCTGGAGGCTGAGGAACGGGAGTGAGTGTCGTGTTGAGAGTTTCGCTCGCGTCGGATCCCCCCCTAACCCCCCCTTTTCAAGGGGGGGATAGGATAGAGAGCGTTCCCCCCCTCGAAGAGGGGGGGCTAGGGGGGGGATCAGCCCCAGGCTCGGGGCCGCCCATGACCCCCATCGCCCGCATCGAAGGCTACGCCGCCCTCTTCAACGCGCCGGACGCGTCCGGCGACGTCATTCTCCCCGGCGCCTTTGCGCGCCGGCTGCCGGCGGAGGCCGTCCGTATGTTGAACCAGCATGACGCGGCGGCGCCGATCGGCCGCTGGACGCGCCTTGTCGAGGACGCGCACGGCCTCTGGGCCGAGGGGCTCTTGCTCCTTGACAGCCCCCGCGCCCGCGAAGTGTGGACGCTCGTAAAGGGCGGCGCGCTCGACGGGCTTTCCATCGGCTTCCAGACCGTCCGCGCGCATCGCGAAGGCGGCCGCCGGGCCGTCGCGGAAGCGGCGCTCTGGGAGATTTCGATCGTGACTTTTCCGATGGCCGCCGGGGCGCGCATTGCGCGCGTCGGCGAGCCGGAAAGCGAGGAGGCGCGGGCGCAGGTCCTTCCCCCGCCGCGCGCCGAGCGCCTCCTCGCCGCCGCTTTTTTGGATGCGGCGAGAGTTTTCAGACCGTCCGGAGCATCAGTGTAAGGAGTAAAAGATGACGCTCGAGACCAAGGCCCGCGGCGCCCAGCCGCTCGAACTGCGCGCCGCCATGGGCCAGTTCCTCTCGACTTTCGAACAATTCAAGCGCGCCAATGACGAAAGGCTCGGCGCGCTCGAAAAGGAAAAGCGCGACGACGTCGTGCTCGGCGAAAAGATCGCCCGCATCGACCGCGCGCTCACCGAACAGAAAGCCGCGCTCGACCGCCTCGCGCTCGACCAGCGCCGCCCGGCCAAGGGCGAAGCAGCAAGGGCGCCCGATGAGCGCAAGGCCGCGTTCCAGCGCTATATGCGCGCGGGCGACGCGACGCTCGTTCATGCGCTCGAACAAAAGGCGCTTATCGCCGGAACGGACGCCGAGGGCGGCTATCTTGCGCCCGACCAGACCGAGCGTCTCATCGCCGCCGCCGTCCGCGCGATCTCGCCGATCCGCCAGATCGCGAGCGTCGTCGAGATCGGCGCCGGCGTCTACAAGAAGCCGGTCGCCAAGACCGAAGCCGCCGCGGGCTGGGTCGCCGAAACGGGCGAGCGCACGCAATCGGGAACGCCAGAGCTGGCCTCGATCGATTTCCCGGCGATGGAGCTTTACGCCATGCCGGCGGCTTCGCAGACCTTGCTTGACGACGCCGTCGTCGATGTCGAGGCCTGGCTTGCGGAAGAAGTGCAGTCGGAATTCGCGCAGCAAGAGGGCGCGGCCTTCATCGGCGGCAATGGCACGACGGCGCCGAAGGGGTTCCTGTCCTACGACAAGGTCGCCGAGGCGAGCCATGAATTCGGCAAGATCGGCTATATCGCGACCGGCGCCGCCGGCGCTTTCCCGTCGACGGATCCGGCGGACAAGATCCTCGATCTCATCTACACGCCGCGCCAGGCCTATCGCCAGAACGGCCGTTTCGTGATGAGCCGGTCGACCTTGTCGGTCCTCCGTAAGCTGAAGGATGGCGACGGCAATTACCTCTGGCGGCCTTCGGCGGAAGCGGGCGAGCCCTCGACGCTCTTCGGCTATCCGGTGACCGAAGCCGAAGACATGCCGGCGATCGCGGCGAATGCCTATTCGATCGCCTTCGGCGACTTCCAGCGCGGCTATCTCATCGTCGACCGCATGGGCGTGCGCGTGTTGCGCGACCCGTATTCCGCCAAGCCCTACGTCCTCTTCTACACGACGAAGCGCGTCGGCGGCGGCGTGCAGAACTTCGATGCGATCAAGCTGCTGAAGTTCGCCGCGAGCTAGGGCGTGATCCCCCCCTGACCCCCCCTTTTCAAGGGGGGGAAAGGCAGCGTTCCCCCCCTTGAAAAGGGGGGGGCAGGGGGGGATCCGCCACACCCCCGGATCCCCCCGAAGACCACCAGACCCAGTTGCGTAAAGGCCCGCCATGTCCCTGCTCCTGCTCATTCCGCCTACAGAGGAACCGATCGGCCTTGCCGATCTCAAAGCCCATCTCCGGATCACGGAGTCAGCGGAAGACGCCGCGCTCACGGGCTTCATCCGCGCGGCGCGCCGGGCGGTCGAGGCGCGGGGGGGCTTGAGCCTCGTCTCGCAGACCTGGCGCCTCACTTTCGATACGCCGCCCGCGCGCACGCTGACCTTGCCGCGCTCGCCCGTCGCCTCGGTCGACGCCGTGGCCGCCGTGACGGAGGCAGGCGCCGTCCCCGTCGACGACGCTCTTTATACGATCGAAATCGGCGGCGCCGGCCGGATCGCTGCGCTCGGCCCCTGGCCGCGCGGGCGACAGATCGCCGGTTACCGCATCGATTTCACGGCCGGCTGGTCCGCGGCGAGCGCCGTGCCGGAGGAGCTGAAACTCGCCGTGCGCATGCTCGCCGGCCATTTCTATGAGAATCGCGAAGGCGCGCAGGCCGAGCGCATTTTCGCCGTGCCCCAGGCGGTCGACGCGCTGATCGCGCCCTTCCGGCAGGTGCGGCTATGAGCGGCTTTCTGCGCCATCGCATCGAGCTCTGGTCGCGCGCGCGCGAGGCGGACGGCGGCGGCGGCGGCGCGGCCCTGTGGACGTCTTTCGCGGTCGTCTGGGCCAAGATCGACCGGCTCGCCGCGGTGCGCGATTTCGGCGGCGACAAGGCCGCTTACCTCCGGCGCGCAACGGCGACGATCCGCGCGCGCACGGATGTCGGGCCGGGCCAGCGCTTCCGCGCGAGCGGGGTTTTCTATGACATCGTGTCGGTCGAGGCGGGCGATGCGCGCGAGCGCCGTCTCGTCCTCGTCGGCGAGGAGGCGCGGCCATGAAGGGCGCCCAATGGCCACTGCAGACGGGGCTTTTCGCCGCGCTCTCCGCCCATGCGGGCGTCCGCGCTGAGCTCGGCGATCCGCCGCGGCTCTATGATGATCCGCCGCAAGGCGCGGCGTTGCCTTACGTCGTTCTCGGCGAGGCGCGCGCGGCGGATTATCCGGGCCTTTCCGGCGGCGTTGAGCATGACGTGCGGCTGCAGGTTTTTTCGCGCCATGAAGGCCGCAAGGAAGTGAAGCGCCTCCTCGATCTCCTGATCGAGGCGCTGCACGAGGCCGACTTCGCGATCGAGGGCGCGCGGCTCGTCCAATGCCGCTTCGTCTTCGCCGACGCTTTCCGCCGCCGCGACAACAGCCTCTTCGAGGGCGTCGCGCGGTTCCGCATCGTCACCCAGTCCATTGATCCGTAATAGGAGTGATCCCATGTCCGCCCAACGCGGCAAAGACCTGTTGTTAAAACTCGGCGACGGCGCGGCGCCGGAGGCCTTCGCGACTGTCGCGGGCCTGCGCGCCAAGACCTTGTCACTCTCCGCCGCGGCGGTCGATGCGACGCATGCCGAAAGCGAGGGCCGCTGGCGCGAAATTCTCGCTGAAGCGGGCCTGCGCCAGGCGCAGATCGCCGGCAGCGGCGTTTTCCTCAATGACGCGGCCGCCGCCGCGGTGCGGGCGCTCTTCTTCTCCGGCGCGCTCCGGCGCTGGCGCGTCGTCATCCCGAATTTCGGGACGATCGAAGGTCCGTTCCACCTCGCCAATCTCGACTATTCGGGCGCGCATGACGGCGAGGCGCAAGTCTCGCTCGCGCTCGAATCGGCGGGCGCGCTCACCTTCACGGGAGACGCCTAGATGGCCGCGCTCCGCATCGATGGCGAGACCAGAACCTTGCGCCTCACGCTCGGGGCGCTCGCACGGCTTGAACGCGCGCTCGGCGCAGGCGGCGTCGACGCGCTCGCGCAGCGTCTCGCCGACCCCCGGGCCGAGGATCTCTTGCGCATTCTTGAAGCGCTGATCGGCGATCCCGCGCTCGACACGGAGGCGCTCTCGCGCGCCGACATCGACCCTGCGGCGGCGGCGCGCGCCATCGCCGAAGCCTTTGCGGAGGCCGAAGGCCCAAAGCGGGCGGGGGGAGCCCGTGGGGCGCATGGTTCGCCTACGGAGTGACGGCGATGGGCCTCAGACCTTGCGATTTCTGGGCGCTTTCGCCGGGCGAGTGGCTCTGCCTCATCGCCGACGCGCCCATCGGCGCCGCGCAGGGGCTCTCGCGCGACGCCTTCGACGCCTTGTTCGCACAATTTCCGGATGAACGCTCATGACAGACCGCATATCCGTATCGCTGGACGCCAGCGGGCTTTCCGCCGGCATGTCGGAAGCCGGGGCCGAAATCGCCCGCGTCGCGCGCGACGAAATCCAGCCCGCCGCGCAACTGATCGAGGAGGCGTTCTCCTCCGTCGCGCGCACGATCGAGCGCGATCTGTCACGGGCGGCGCGGTCAGGCTCGCTGTCCCTGAAGGGCCTCGCGCAGTCGATCGTCAGTGACTTGAAGCGCGTCACCATCGACACGCTCGTCCGCAAGCCCCTGGAAAACCTGCTCTCCAACGCATTCGGCAGCCTTTTCGGCGGGGCGCGCGCGGGCGGCGGGCCGGTCGCGCCGGGGCGGAGCTTTCTTGTCGGCGAGCGTGGGCCGGAGCTTTTCAGTCCATCAGTATCAGGACGGATAGAGCCTGCGCCCGGCCGCGCGCTCAGCGTCTCGATCGTGGTGCAGGGCGCGGCGGACGCCGAAAGCTTCAAGCGCTCCGAAACGCAGATCGCCGCAGCCCTCGCGCGGGCGCTCGCGCGCGGCGAACGCAATGGGTGAGGCCATGAGTTTTCACGACATCCGCTTTCCGCTCGACATTGCGCTCAACTCCGAAGGCGGGCCGACGCGCCGCACGGAGATCGTCGCCCTCGTCTCCGGGCGCGAGGAGCGCAACAGCCCCTGGGCCGGGTCGCGGCGGCGCTTCAATGCGGGCTATGGCGTCAAGTCGATCGCCGACATCGAGACCGCCATCGCCTTTTTCGAGGCGCGGCGCGGCCGGCTCTACGCCTTCCGCTTCCGCGATCCGTTCGACTGGAAGTCGTGCCCGCTCAGCGCGGAACCGCAGGCGGACGATCAGGTATTGGGCCAGGGCGACGGCGCGCGCCGGACCTTTCCGCTGATCAAGCGCTATCAGAGCGGCCCCGGCGCCTATGACCGGCGCGTGACGCGGCCTGTCGCGGAAACGCTCAGGGTCGCGATCAATGGCGCGGCGGCGACGGCGTTCACCTTTGCTGACGGCGTCGTCACGCTCGCCGCGCCGCCCGCCTCAGGCGCGGTCGTCACGGCGGGCTACGCGTTCGACACGCCCGTCCGTTTCGATACGGACAGTCTCAGCGTCAATCTCGCTGCGTTCCGGGCCGGAGAAATCCCGTCCATCCCGCTCATCGAGGTGCTGGAATGACGAGGAGTTTCGATCCGGATTTCGCCGCACATCTTGCGGCAGGCGCGACGACCTTGTGTTCGTGCTGGCGCATCACGCGGCGCGACGGCGCTGTGTTCGGTTTCACCGATCACGATCGCGCCCTGACATTCGACGGAACCCTGTTCGAGCCCGACACGGGCGCCGAAGGCTCGGCCGTCGCCGCCTCCGCTGATCTTTCCGTCGACAACGCCGCCATAGAAGGCGCGCTGTCGTCGGACCGTCTGTCAGCGGAGGAACTGACGAGCGGGCGCTTCGACGGCGCGCTCATTGAGCATTGGCGCGTCAACTGGGCGGATGCGACTGTCCGCGCGCTTCTGCGGCGCGGCACAATCGGCGAGGTGAAGCGCGAAGGCGCGCGTTTCACGGCGGAATGGCGCGGGCCGGCGGCGGGGCTTGATCTCGTGCGCGGGCGCGTCTTCCAGAAGGGCTGCGACGCCGCGCTCGGCGATGCCCGTTGCGGCGTCGCGCTCGCGCCCCTGGGGGTCGATGGCGCCGTCGCCGCGGTTGCAGGCGAAGGGCGCGTTCTCGCGAGCGGTCTGCCGGCCTTTGATCCCGGCCGTTTCGACGGCGGGCGGCTCGACTGGCTCACCGGCGCCAATGCGGGAACGTCGTCCGACATCCGGCGCCTGCAGGGCGCCGAGATCGCGCTTGCTGTCCCGCCCGGCCTGCCGGCGGCGCCAGGCGATGCGTTCCGCATTCATCCGGGCTGCGACAAGTCCTTCGCGACCTGCAAGGCGAAATTCGCCAACGCCGCCAATTTCCGCGGCTTTCCCTTTATTCCCGGCGACGACGCCGTGATCGCCTATCCCTTGCGCGGCGAAACGCTGGACGGGGGCAAGAGACGGTGAGCGCGCCTCCCGCCATTCTCCTCCGTGAGCGGATCGTCGCCGAGGCGCGGTCCTGGATCGGCACGCCCTATCTCCATCAGGCGAGCGCGGGCGGCGCGGGCGCCGATTGCCTCGGCCTCGTGCGCGGCGTCTGGCGTGGCCTTCTCGGGTCAGAGCCCGAAGCGCCGCCGCCCTATACGCCGGACTGGAATGAGCGCGCGTTCCTGAAGACCGGCGCCGAGCCCTTGCTCGATGCGGCGCGCCGCCATTTCGCGGAACGCCCGCACGAGAGGGCTGCGCCCGGCGACGTGCTCGTCTTCCGCATCGTGGAGAACGGCCCCGCCAAACATTGCGGCATCCTCGCCGACGAGGATCACTTCATCCACGCCTATGCCGGCCGCGCCGTGGTCGAGAGCCCCTATGGCCGCTGGTGGCAGGAGCGCCTCGCGGGCGTCTTTTCGTTTCCAGGAGCCGTCTGAATGGCCCAGCTCATCCTCACCGCCGGTTCGCTCATCGCCAAATCCGGCCTTGGCGCTGCGATCGGCTCGGCCGTCTCATCGACGGTCGCCTCTTATGCGGCGGGCGTCGCGGAACGACTTATCTTCGGGCCGAAAAAGCGCCGCGTCACCGGCCCGCGCCTTGAGAGTTTCCAGATCCAGTCCTCAACCGAAGGCGCCGCGATCCCTCGGCTTTACGGCCGCGCGCGCCTCGCCGGGCAATTGATCTGGGCGGCGCAATTCAAGGAAACGACGTCGGAAACGACGCAGCGCTCCGGCAAAGGCGGCCGGCTCGGCACGAAAACAACGACGACGGAATATCTCTACTCGATCTCTGTCGCGATCGGGCTTTGCGAGGGCGCCGTCCATCGCCTCGGCCGCGTCTGGGCGGACGGCAAGCCGTTCGACCTCGCCAAGGCCAATTACCGCTTCTATCGCGGGACGGAGGACCAGACGGCCGACCCGCTGATTGCGGCGATCGAAGGCGCGCCGGCGCCGGCTTTCCGCGGGCTTTGCTATATCGTCTTTGAAGACCTTCCCTTGCGCGATTTCGGCAACCGCATCCCGCAATTCTCCTTCGAGCTTGAGCGCGCTTTGCGCGAGACGGCGCCCGAAAGCCTCGAAAACGCCGTGACGGCGCTGACGATGATTCCGGGTTCAGGCGAGTTCGTCTACGGGACGACGCCGGTCGCGCGCGTCGAACGCGAGGGCGTGACGCGCACGGAAAATCAGCATGCGGCGCCGGGCGCGACGGACTTTGCCGTCTCGCTCGCGGCGGCGCGCGAGACCTTCCCCAATCTTTCGGCTGTCTCGCTTGTCGTCGCCTGGTTTGGAAATTCGACAGACGCCGGCGCCTGTCAGCTCCGCCCCGGCGTTGAGACCGCAACGAAAACGACGGCGCCCTATGACTGGCGCGCGGGCGGCGTTTCCCGCAGCGGCGCGCCGCTCGTCTCGACTGTCGGCGGCAAGCCCGCCTATGGCGGCACGCCCGCCGACCGCGCCGTGATCGAGGCGATAGAGGCGCTGAAGGCTGAAGGTCTTGCCGTGATGTTCCACCCTTTCATCCTCATGGATGCGCCGGGCTATCCTTGGCGGGCGCGCATCGGCGTCGGCGCGGCGGACAAGACCGCGACAGCGGCCTCCAAAGTTGCAAGCTTTTTCGGAACGGCGGCGCCCGGCCATTTCTCCGTTTCGGGCGGCGAGGTCGCTTATGCGGGCCCGAATGAATGGTCCTTCCGCCGCATGATCCTGCATTATGCGCGGCTCTGCGCGCTCGCAGGCGGGGTCGAGAGTTTTCTTCTGGGGTCGGAGCTTGTCGGCCTCACCACGGCGCGGTCGGACGCCTCGACCTATCCGGCCGTCGCGGCGCTCCGCGCGCTCGCCGCCGATGTGCGCGCGATCCTCGGCCCGGATGTGAAGATCTCCTATGGCGCGGACTGGACGGAGTGGCGCGGCCATCAGCCGGGCGACGGTTCGGGCGACGTCTATTTCCATCTCGATCCTCTGTGGGCTGACGGCGCTATCGGCTTCATCGGCGTCGACATGTACGCCCCGCGCGCCGATTGGCGCGAGGGCGCCGCGCATCTTGACGCCGCCGCCGGCTGGAAGGGGCCCTATGACCCTTCCTATCTCCGCGCCAATATCGAAGGCGGGGACGGCTTTGACTGGTATTACGCCTCGCCCGAAGCGCGCGCCGCGCAGACCCGCGCCGCCATCACGGACGGCGCCTATGGCGAGCCCTGGATCTATCGCGTCAAAGACATTCGCAGCTGGTGGTCGAACGCGCATTACAATCGCCCCTCGGGAACGCGCAGCCTCTCGCCGACCGCCTGGGTCCCCCAATCCAAACCCATCCGCTTCACCGAATTCGGCTGCGCCGCGACCGACAAGGCCGCGAACCAGCCCAATGTTTTCGGCGACCCCAAAAGCGTCGAGGCCGCGCTCCCCTATTTCTCGACCGGCGCGCGCGACGACCTCGCCCAGCGGCGCGTCATCGAGACGGAGATCGCCCATTGGGCGGACGCCGCGCGCAATCCCATCTCCTCCGTCTACGGTGGAAAGATGATCGCGGCGGACCGCCTTTATCTCTATGCCTGGGATGCGCGGCCCTATCCCTTTTTCCCGGCGCGGCGCGACGTCTGGGGCGACGGCGCCGAATGGGAACGCGGCCATTGGCTGAACGGGCGGGCAGGCCGCGCGCCGCTCGGCCTTCTTGTCGAAGCGATCGCGACCGAGGCGGGGGGCCTTGCACCGTCTTTCGCGGCCGATGCGAGCGCCGTTTCGGGCGTCGTCGGCGGCTATGTGCTCGACCGGCCGATGTCGGCGCGCGAGGCGATCGATCCCCTCGCGGACGTTTTCGCCTTCGACGCCGTCGAGCGGCCGGAGGGTGTGCGCTTCTTCTCGCGCGGGCTTGAAGCCCCTCTGGCGCTCGATGAGGCGCGCCTTGTCGAGCGCGAGCGCGGCGCGGTCGAAATCCGCCTCGCCGAAGCCGAAGACGCGCCGACAGCCTTGCGCCTTGCCTATGCCGATGAAGGCGCCGATTACCGCCCGGCGATTGCGGAGGCGAAAAGTCCGTCGGCGGCGCATCGGCGCGAGGCGGGCGTCGAGATCGCCGCGAGTCTCACCAATGCGGAAGGCGCGGCGCGCGCGGCCGCGCTCCTCTCCTCGGCGTCCGTCGCGCGCGAGACGATCGGCTTTTCGCTGCCGCCTTCGGCGCTCGATGTCGAGCCGGGCGATACGGTCGCGATCGGCGGCAAGGTCTTCCGCTTGACGGAAATCGAGGATGGCGGCGAGCGGCGCGTCTCAGGCGTCCGGCTCGCGCTTGTTCCCGATGCGCCGGCGCAGACGCTTGTTTACGCCCCGCCGCCGGCGGCGCCGGTTTTCGCCGCGCCCGCTTTCGAGATTCTGGACCTGCCGCTGATCGGCGCGGAGGCGGCGGAAGGCGTCTTCCTCGCTGCTTTTTCTGATCCCTGGCCCGGCGCCGCCGCGCTTTATCGCGGCGAGACGCCTGTCTTTGCAGGGCTTGGCGGCGCGCGCGCGACCATGGGCCGGCTTGAAGTAGCGCTCTGGCCCGGCCCTTCCGGCCGCGGCGTCGCGGGAACCCTCCGCATACGGTTGTCCTATGGCGCATTTGAGAGCGTTGCGCGCGCGGACATGTTCGCGGGCGCCAATCTCCTCGCCGTCGAGGGCGCGTCCGGCTTTGAGCTGCTCCAGTTCGAGACCGCGGCGCTCGGCGAAGACGGCGTGTGGACCTTGTCAGGGCTCCTGCGCGGCCAGAAGGGAACGGAAGCCGAAGCGCTCGCAGGCGCCGCGGCGGGCGCGCGCGCCGTGCTTGTGACCGGCGCGCTCGCCCGCATCGACATCGCCGCGGCGTCGAAGGGCGAAACCATCCTCTGGCGCGCCGGGCCGCCGGAAGAGGACCCGCTGTCGTCCGCCTTCGCCTCGAAGACCGCCGTCTTCGGCGCACGCGCGCTCAGGCCGTTGTCGCCGGTTCATTTGAGATGCCAGGTCGTCTCCGGCGGGCGTTCGCTCTCCTGGATCAGACGCACACGGATGGGCGAGAGCTTCGAAACCGAAGCCCCGCTCGGCGAGACCTATGAGCGCTACCGCGTGCGTATCCTCGACGGCGCCGTCGTGAAGCGGAATTACGAGGCGACGGCGGCGACGCTTCTTTATCCGTCTGCGGACATGACGGCCGATTTCGGGTCGAGCCTGCCGACGACGGCGGCGTTTGAGGTGGTTCAGTTGTCGGATCTTGGCGGCGAGGGGATGGCGGGGAGAGCCGCGCTTGTTTGAGGCGTTCGGATTCGTGGCTGATCCCCCCCTAGCCCCCCCTTTTCAAGGGGGGGAAGGGAGAGAGGCGGACTCGTTTCTATTCCCCCCCTTGAAAAGGGGGGGTTAGGGGGGGATCAGCCGCGAGCACAAATCCCGAAATTCCAAGCAATCTTGACACGTTATAACAAACGTAATACATCACCCCGCATTGACCTGAAAGGCCAGCCCATCATGAGCAACCGCCTCAAAATCCGTCAGATCGGCAATTCGCTCGGCGTCGTGTTGAGCAAGGAAATCCTCGTTCGCCTCCGGGTGGGGAAGGACGACGAACTTCATGTCGTCGAAACGCCCTCAGGCGTCGAGTTGCGCGCCTATGATCCTGATCTCGAACGCCAGTTGGAAGCAGGCCGCGCCGTTGCAAAGCGCTATCGCAACGCCCTGAAGGCGCTGGCCAAGTAAAGGCGATCATTTTCCAAGAAAGCATGATCAAAAGCTGCCGCACAATACGAAGTGCGGGACCGAATGGTCTTTATGAGCGACTTCATCTGGCTGCGGCGCGACGCCGTCGAACTTCTGCATGCTGAACAACTTGCCGAACATGGCGGGCCCGCGGGCCTTCGCGATCCAGGGCTCCTTGAAAGCGCGCTCGCGCGGGCGCCCAATCGCGCCGCCTATGAAGATGTCGACGCATTCGACTGCGCGGCGGCTTACGCCCATGGCATTGCGAAAAACCACCCTTTCGTCGACGGCAACAAGCGCGCGGCGTTGATGGCGGCGGCGACGTTTCTGGCGCTGAACGGCTGGCGTCTGGAGGCTGATGACGCCTCGGTCGTCGAAATGACTCTTGGGCTCGCCGCCGGCGAAGTGAGCGAAGGCGCTTACGCAGATTTTCTGCGGCGAACCAGCGTCAAAGCAATATGATCCCTATACGGAGGAACGCCTCAAAACCGGCAAAACCGCAAAAGCGATCTGCCCCAAAAGCCCCAAAGCGCCGGCCAGCGTCGCATACTTCGCGAAATACCCCGCGACGGAAAGGCCCATGACGCCGAACCCGAGCGCCGCCTCAAGGCCCATTAGAATTGCGAAAGCGAGGGCGCCGGTCGCCGCCCGCGCGCCGAGGCCGAGCGGGCGCCTTGCCTTGCGCAAAACAAAGCCCGCCGCGATCCAGGACACGGTCAGGATGACTGGCAATTCAAGCGCAACCGCCGCGGTTTCGCCGAGGCGCGGCGCAAGAACCAGCGTCCGCACGACGCCGAGGGCGAATCCCGCGGCGAAGACGAGGAGGGTGTAAGTCAAGGCGGCGCGCAAAACGGTCATGGCCGCCAAGTTTACGGCGGAACCGGCGCGCTGGGAACCGGCTCTTAACCGCCCGGTCTTCTCTTTGGGCGAGAAGTCACTATCTGTTCTCCGGCCCCGGCGCCCATTTCGGAATTGCGGCCGGCGGCAGCAGGCGAAGGTCAGTTTTGGCGAAAGACCCTTATACGGTTCTCGGCGTCTCCCGCAGCGCGGATGAGGAGGAACTCCGCGCGGCGTTCCGCAAGCTTGCCAAGAAATATCACCCTGACCGCAATCCCGGCGATCGTCAGGCTGAGGAGCGATTCAAGGAAATCTCCTCGGCCTTCGACATCCTCGGCGACCCCAAGAACCGGGGCAAATTCGACCGCGGCGAAATCGACGAGCAGGGCCGCGAGAAAGCCCCGTTCCGCCAGTGGCGCGATCCGCGCGGCGGCGCCGATCCCTTCGGCGCGGGCCGCGGGCCGCAGCAGGGCGCCTCGTTTGACGACCTCTCCGACATCTTCTCCGACCTCTTCGGCGGAACCCAGCGCCGCGGCGCTGGGCAATCCGCCGGTATGGGCGCAGGGATGGGCGGCGGCTTTGCCGGCGCGCGGGCGCGCGACACGCGTTACCGTCTCGAAATCGAGTTTCTGGAAGCGGCGAACGGCGCGACCAAGCGCGTCACCATGCCGGACGAGCGCACGCTCGACATCATCATCCCGCCCGGCATCGAAGACGGCCAGACCTTGCGCCTCAAAGGCCAGGCGGACGCTGCAAGCGGCCTTGCCGGCGACGTCTATGTCGAGGTGAAAGTCCGGCCCCATCCGCAATTCGAGCGCGACGGCGCCGATATCCACGCCGAGGTTCCAATCTCGCTGAAAGAAGCCGTGCTCGGCGGCAAGATCACGGTCGAGACGATTTCGGGCGACGTTTCGGTGTCCGTGCCGAAGAATTCAAGCTCGGGCGCGGTGCTGCGCCTCAAGGGCCGGGGCGCGGCCGACGGCAAAGGCGGCAAGGGCGACCATTACGTCAAGCTGAAGATCGTCCTGCCCGAGGGCGGCGACGCCGAGCTTGAAGACTTCGTGCGCCGCTGGAAGGGCGCTAACGTCAGTATACGGAATAAAGCGGACGCTTGACGATTGAGATCGTTGCGGATCCCCCCCTAGCCCCCCCTTTTCAAGGGGGGGAAGGAAGGGAATTCCCCCCCTTGAAAAGGGGGGGCTAGGGGGGGGATCAGCCGCGAGTCCGAAAGTTCGAGACCCGCAGCAATCCTCCGCCTACTGACAAAACCGTCAGGGCCGCGACGGGAATATCCCGAACGACGCGATGCAAGGCGTCAGCGTCAGCGTCGGCTTCACGTTTGGATAAGGCTGCGGCGCGGTCTGGCCTGCGGGCGCAGTCTGAAACGTCGCGGTCAGCGACGGCCCCATATCGACATTGGCCGGCCCCGGCGCATAGACGCGCGTCGTGCCGCCATTGGCGAGGACCGCGCCGCCCGGCGCCGCCGTGTCGCCGGACGAAGTCGAAGCGCGTAATTTCGCCGAGCCTGACACCACGTGACTATGCGCTGGAATCTGCGCCGCCGTCAGCGTGGTCGCTTCTGCGCCGCCCTGCTGGCCGATGACATAAGTCGTGCCGCCGCCCGTCCCCTGATGGATCGGCATGCGGCTTCTGAGGTCAGGCGCCGCAAAGGTCTCCTGCCCGTCGCCGCCATAGGTCGTGCCGATCAATTGGAACAGCGTCTCATTCTCCGAAATCGCCAGCAGCTGGCCGTTCGCATTGGCCCAGCCGACAGGGCAGAAATTCATCCCGAACCACTGCACCTCGCCGACGAAAGGCTGCTGCGCCGCGGCTGGCGCGGCAAAACCTGCAAACATCGCAGCGGCGAAGGCGGAAAGATAAGTCTTTCTCATGTCAGTTCATCCTTGTCCGGATCAATTGCGCGACGGAAATATGCCCTGGAGGGCGATGCAGGCGTTGAGCGTAAGGTAGGGCGCCATGGCGTTGACAGGCTGACCGTTCCCCGCGTTCTGCGTCTGGCCCGTCACGGCGATCGACGAGGCGTCCATATCCGCGTTGGCGAGGCCCTGGCGATAGACGCGCGCCGTGCGGCCGTCAGCGAGCACATTGCCATTTGGCGCTGCGCTTGTTCCGCTAGCGGAAGATGCGTTGAGCGCAAGGCCTGCATTGACGCCGTGCGCATGCGACGGCAGGTTTTGAACCGTCAGCGTCGTCGTCGGCGCGCCGCCGGCTTCGCCGATAATGATGCCGCCCCCGACCCCGGCGATGATCCGGCCCTGCAGATTGGGGAGAGCGAAATTCGTCGATCCATTGCCGCCGAATTGCGTGCCGAGCAGCGAAAACAGCGCCTGGTTCTGATTGATTGCGAGCAACTGCCCGTTCGCCAGCGCCCAGCCGCGCGGGCAGAAATCGAATGCGACCCAGGCGAGCTGGCCGATGAACGGATCTTCGGCGGATTGCGCGGCGGCCGGCGTCGCGGGGAGGAGAGACGCGGCGAGAACGGAAGCGGCGGCCGCGAGACGAAGCATGGTTTTCATCGATCGTTCTCCTTAAGGCCGCGACGGGAAAATGCCCTGCAGCGCGATGCAGGCGGTCATGCCGAGATAAGGCTGCTGATGGGAGAACGGCGCGCCGTTCCCAGCAGGAGAAGAGCTCGTTTGTACGGATACGGAGGAAGCATCCATCGCGCCGGCGGCGGGCGGCGCGGCATAGACGCGCGCGGTGCGGCCATTGGCGAGAACCCGGCCCTCAGGCGCGGCGGAATCGCCATTCGCGGACGAGGCGCGCAACGTCGCGCTCAGCGACCCATTATGCGCATGCGCCGGCAGATTTGACGGCGTCAGCGTCGCCGTGTTCGCGCCGGAAGTTTCTCCGAGCACGTAGGAAGAAAGACCCGGCCCTTGGCCGACGCCGAGCGGCGATCGGCCGCGCAGATCCGGCAGGGCGAATGTCGTGCGGCCGTCGCCGCCATAAGTCGTGCCCAGCAGCGCGAACAGCGCCGTGTTCTGCTGGATCGACAGTATCTGTCCTTGCGCCGGCAACCAGCCGCGCGGGCAGAAATTCGAGCCGGACCACATGATGGTGCTGAGGAAAGGCTGTGATTGCGCGGCGGCCAATTGCGGCGCGAGAGCAGCGCCCGCAAGCGCTGCCGCCGCGACGGCGAGACGATGTCGCATAGTTCTCCCCATGTTTGGGCGCGACCAAGTTCGCAAGGCGCGCCGGACGTCGTTCAGACGAACGAAGGCTACGCCGATGCGGCGACCTTCGCCAGTGTCTTGCGGCGGCGCATCGCGCCGAAGGCGGCAAGGCCGGCAAGGAACAAGGGCGCGGCCGCCGGCAGCGGCACGACATTGGCGTCGCCGCTGAGGCCGAGCGCAAAGCGGAAGCCCTCAATGGCCGCGCCGGAATCCGCCGCAAAAGTGTTGAGCGTGATCGCGCCGGCGACGGCGAGCGTCGTCAGGTTTGCGAACGCGAGCGAGTCCGTCGATTGCGTTCCCAACACGGAATCGGCGTATACGGACAAAATATCCGTCGCGTTGAAGCCCATATCGACTTGCGATTGCGCGTCGCCGCGGATCGCCAGCTGGTCCTGCACGAACGACAAGGTTGCAAGGTTGATCCGTTGCGAGGATGCCCCGTCGATCGTGGCGCTGTAGTTGAAGAAGTAGCCCAGAAAATCATCGAACGTGGCGACGAGATCGGGCGAGAAGCCGAAATCGATCGCTGCGGAATTCGCCCCTTCGACCCCGGTCAGGAAGACGCCCGCGGGCGCGACGGCAAGGCCGAGCTGCGGCGGGTTGGCGGCGAAGCCGCCGAAGGTGACGTCGCCGACTTTGATCGTGCCGCCGTCGTAAAGCTCTGCGAGTGAGCAGGTCGTCGCCAAAGCGCAGCCCGTGGTCGTCACGGCGGCTTGAGCGGGAAGAGCGGCGAAAGTGGCGAGAAGCAGCGCAGAAAACTGCGCCTTGAAATTCTGTAACATTCAATCCCCCTAAGTACTGACGGCATGAGATACGCCGGATGCGGCGGAGTCAACGCGTGTTCACGCTACAAACTGGAAAACGCCACGGAAATCCGCGATTCCGGCCCGACGATCCGTAAACGAACAGGGTTAACGACCCGTGCGTGTGGGAAGCGTCACCCCACAAAACGCCGCCGGCAGAGCGCGACAAGCGCAGCCGTCGCAGCCGCGAGCGCAGCGCCCGTGAAAAACGTCGCGGCGGGGCTGATCCGGTCCCACAGGAGGCCGGCGACGGCGCTCGCAAGAAATACCGCGACGCCGGCCGACAGATGATAGAGGCCGAAAGCGGAAGCGCGCAGATCGGCCGGCGCATGCGCGGCGACGAGCTTGGCGAAGAGACCCTGCGTCAGCGCCATATGCGCGCCCCAGAGCGCGATCCCGGCGAAGACCGCGGGCAGGCTCTCTGCATAGGCGAGGCAAAGATCGGCCGCGACAAGCGCGCCGAGTCCGAAGAGGAGAAGCGTCGGCGCTGGGATGGAATCCGACGCCTTGCCGGCGGGATAGGCGAGCAGGCCGTAGGCGCAATTCATCACCATAAGGACGATCGGCGCCAGCGCCGGCGCAAGCCCGGCGTCGGCCGCTTTGAGTATCAGGAACGCTTCGGAAAAGCGCGCGAGCGTGAAGGCTGACGCGATGGCGATGATAAGCAGAAGCGTCTTGTCGAAGCGCCGGAAGTCGGCGAAGCGCAAGGGCGCAGCGCCGTCAGCGCGCGCGGGCGGCGCCTTTTCTTCGACCGCAAAGAAGACGAGCGCGGCGGCGATCGCGCCCGGAATGATCGCGACGGCGAAGACCTTGCGCATGTCGCCCGCAAACGCCGCCATCAAGGCGAGCGCCAGGAGCGGCCCGAGGAACGCGCCCGCCGTGTCGAGCGCTTGCCGGAGGCCATAGGCGCGGCCGCGAAGTTCCGCGGGCGTCGCATCGGCGATCATCGCGTCGCGCGGCGCGCCGCGCACGCCCTTTGCGAAACGGTCGGCAAAACGCGCGGCGAACACCATGCCGGGGCCGGCCGCGATCGCGAACAGGGGCTTGGTCAGCGCCGCGACGCTGTAGCCGAAGAGGATCATCGGCTTCCGCTTGCCGATACGGTCGGACAGAAAGCCGGAGAAGAGTTTGACGATGGAGGCCGTCGCTTCCGCCGCGCCGTCGATGAGGCCGACCAGGGCGACCGAAGCGCCAAGCGTCGCCGTCAGAAACAGCGGCAGGAGCCCGTGCACAATCTCCGAGGAGATGTCCATGAACAGCGAGACGAATCCGAGCGCCCAGACCGTGCGGGGAAGCGCGCGCATTTCAGGGCGTGAGGTTTTCATCAGGAGATCCGAATGCGCCGAAGGACGCAATCATCCGACCACGGCGTAACACGGCGTCCAAGTCGGTCAAGCGCAATCTTTGCGGCTTGATCGACTGGGGCCGCCGCATTGCGGCGCCCGCCGCCGCGCCACGGAGACAAAGTTGCCGCAACGTGAAATCGTCGCGCTCGTCATCGGGGGCGCTCGGCCGCTAGGGGGCTCTGGCCTTCCAGCACATCGTCCGGTAGGTTCGCGCGCGAAGTCCAGAATTCTCAAACGAAGCCAGAGCCTTGCCGAGCGCTCCTCAACTCTCCGACGCCAAACGCGCCAAGCTTGCCGCGTTTCTCGGCTCTTTGCCGGGACAGACGGCGGCGCGGGTGTTCGCCGCGCTCGAACATGACCGCGCGCGCGGCGGCAAGGGCCTGCCGCATGACGACCTCATCGAGGAATTGCGCGTTGAGCTGATCTCGAAGGGCGCGCCCTTTCCGCCGCGCGCCAAATCGAGCCGGCGCCTGTTCTTCGAACCCTTCGAGGACCTCTTCATCCTGCGCCATGGCGGCGCCAAGCGCCGCGCACGCATCGCCCGCGACAGCCTCTCAAAGATCTGGGATGTGCTGCTGACGGACCCCGCTTGCGCGGAGGCGCAGCGCGCCGTCGTCTCCGTCGATCTTTCGATCGCCGAAGCGGGGCGGGCGCCGGACGGCGTCGTCGCCGCGCTCCATGGGGCGGCGGCGATCGGCTTTTCCAAGCTCGTCGCCCATGCCGATCGCGAGCCCGGCTTCCGCGTCACCCTCGCCGAACGGCTCGGCGGCGATGCGGCGCTCTATGATTTCGCGGAAATTCATCTCCTGCTCGGCGTCGTCAGCACGCTGAAGGAAATGCAGCGCCTGTTCCCCAAGCCTTTGGCCGGCTTCACGGAGGAGGCGCTGTTCGACCTCCGGCGCCTCTACCTGCGCACGCGCGAGGAAACGCCGGACGCTGCGCCCTATCTTCTGCTCGCTTTGCTCGGCCGGATGGAGGCGCCGTGGCGGGCGATGCGCGCGCATTATCATCTCGCCCGCGCGCGCGACGCAGAGACCGGCGGGCGCGACGCCTCGGTCCTCGTCGAGGCGCTGTTCGAAGATCTCGAAGCCCATGCGCGCGGCCTCGACCGCGAGACCGAAGCCGATTTCGACGGCGACACCGCGTCGATCAGTCTTCGGCATTTCGCCGAGTTTGCAGAAGGCATGTCGGTCGAGGCGCGGCGCGCCGGCGACGCCGAAACGATCCGCCGCATCGACGACAGCCGCAACCGCGCCGCCGAAAGTCTCGCGCGCTTTGCCGAACTCGCGCAGGCGGCGATCCGCCGGGTGATGCCGACGCGCCATGCCGGCGGGTCAAGCCGTCTGATGGCGCTCAGGCCCGATTATCAGCGCGCGCAATCGCCCGGAACTTATGCCGCGGCCCGCGCGGCGGCGGCGTTCCTGTCGGGCGCGGCGGACCTTGCGCTGAAGCTCGGCCGGCCCGCCGCGGTCGAGGGCATGTTCGACGACACGGTGAAAGAGACGCGCCGTTACGCCGGCGATCTCATCTCGGAAATCCGCGCGGCGGAAGGCGAAGAACGCATGGCCGCGCGCCGCCTGATGGACGAGGTGCTGGACCTCGCCGAAGCGATGATGCCCGAAGGCGACGTCGAACTCTTCCGCCAGAAGGCGCACGCCGCGGCGGTGTCGGCGTAGGGTAATGCATCTTCCCCCGTCGTCAGACGGGGGAAGTGTCGGCGCAGCCGACGAAGGGGGCTTTCGCCGCGTGTCCACTGTGCGCGGATAGAGCCCCCATCGGCGCTTCGCGCCACTTCCCCCGCTCGTGCGGGGGAAGGGAAGTGCGCGCCGCGCAATACTCTGCCTGCACACGATTTCCCGCCAAAAACCCGCCGCTTTTGAGAGGCATGTGGCGCGAAATCTCTTGCGGCGCGGAAAATCTCTGCGAGGGTGCCGCTTGACCCCGTGGGCGCAAGGCGGCCGGGAGCAATCACCGAAGGCGGTCCGGGAGCCAAACTTGATGTCCGCGTATCAGCCCGTTCTCGCCCAGCCCTGTATTGCCGGCGTCGGCTCTTATCTGCCCGCCCGCGTGGTCACCAATGCCGAACTCGCGCGCACGGTCGACACCTCGGACGAATGGATCCGGAGCCGCAGCGGCATCGGCCAGCGGCATTTTGCGGGCGAGGGCGAGGCGACCTCCGACCTTGCCGCCGCCGCGGCGCTGAAAGCCATCGAATCGGCCCGCCTCACCGCCGCCGACATCGACCTCATCATCATCGCCACGGTGACGCCGGACAAGACGTTTCCGTCGACGGCGGTTTATGTCCAGCGCAAGATCGGCGCGCCGGTGTGCCCCGCTTTCGACGTGTCGGCCGCTTGCGGCGGGTTTCTCTATGCCCTTTCGATCGCGTCGAAATTCGTCGCCCTAGGCGAGGCGAAAAACGCGCTCATCATCGGCGCTGAAAAGCTCTCCTGCTTCCTCGACTGGTCCGATCGCGGCACCTGCGTCCTTTTCGGCGACGGCGCCGGCGCGATCGTGTTGTCGGGCGAGGCGCCGGTTGCCGGCCAGAAGCGCGGCGTCCTTTCGACCTTCATCGCCGCCGACGGAAGGCTCGCCGATCATCTCTATGCGGATGGCGGCCCGGCGACGACGGGCACGGTCGGCAAAGTGCGCATGAACGGCAAGGAAGTCTTCCGCAACGCCGTCGAGCAGATTTCCAATGCGGTCATCGAAAGCGCGCGCCGGGCGGAGACGCCCATCCGCCTTATCGACTGGTTCGTGCCGCACCAGGCGAATATCCGCATCATCGAAGCGTGCGCCAAACGGCTCGAGCTCGACTGGTCGAAGATCATCGTTACCATCGAGAAACATGCGAACACATCTTCGGCCTCGATCCCGCTCGCGCTCGACCAGGGCATCCGCGACGGGCGCATCAAGCGCGGCCAGCTCCTCGCCTTTTCCGCGCTCGGCGGGGGCCTCGCCTGGGGCTCGGCTTTGGTGCGGTATTAGAATGCGCGCGCTTATTGCAGGTTCGCTCCTCGCGCTCGCCGCCTGTGCCGCGCGGGCGCCGTCGCCGGAAGAAGCGCAAGCGATCGGCGAAGGCGCGCTGAAGAGCTATCTCGACGCTGTCAACTCCAATGATGCGGGGCGCGTTCTCGACGTGCTGACGCCGGACGCCGCGCTCCTCCCCCCGCATGAGCCGGCCGTCATCGGCAAGGCGAAAATCCGTCCCTGGGCGGAGGGCTATTTTTCCGCCTATGCCGCGCGCTGGGAGAAGACGCTTGACGACGTCGACGTCACCGGCGGCGTCGCCGTGCTTCGTTATCGCTACCACTCTTTCGACACGTCGCGGACGAGCGGCGTGCGCTTTGAGGATGTCGGCAAGGGCCTCGCCGTCTTCCGCCGCGGCGACGATGGCCGATGGCGCGTCTCCAGCGATGCGTGGAGTTCGGACAATCCGATTACGGCGGAGTAGGGGCGACAAGGCTGCGGCGGGCGCCAGCGTGTTGCTGATCCCCCCCTTGCCCCCCCTTTTCAAGGGGGGGGATCTTCCGTTTAAGCCGTCTTCACAAACCGGCCTTCGCGCTTGCGGGCTTCGGTGACGACATAGACGCAGGCCGTCCAGGTCGGCGCGATATCCACGATCGGCATGAGTTCGAGGAGGAAGCCGGGCGCGAGCGCCCAGTGGAAGCCGAGGAGCCGCGTCATGATGATGGCGACGACGGCGTCGATCGCCATGTCGACCATCTCGATCGGCATGGCGAGCGCGACGCTGAGCGAGGCGACATTGGTGGGCGCCTGCAGAAGATCGACGACGATGGCGAGCAGCATCGCCATCCGCGCCTGTCCGGAGGTGACGAGCCGCGGCGGCTTTTCCGCTGCCGCGGATTTTTGAACAGACGCCATGCCGGGCCCCTCGCGCTACACGCCGCACACTAACCGCCGGCGCCAGACGCGCAATCCCGTCGTTTTCGGCCTGTAGGAGCGACGATATGGGCGAAGGTCGGCGTTCGCCGGTCCGGGTCGTGCAGCCGCCGCCGGGCCTTGACTCGTATGGCGAAATTAAGTAACTTACGGGTCAGTTAGTAAAGAGGCCTTATGACCGCGCGTTCCGGACGCGCAGAGCGCGGCGAGGCAGAGCCCGATTTCGGGCCGTCATCGCCGCCGAAATGGCGCCGCCGCGCCGGCGACCGGCCGGATGAGATCCTCGACGCCGCCCTTGCCGAATTCAGCGCCAAGGGCTTCGAACTGACCAGGCTCGACGCGATCGCGGCGCGGGCGGGCCTCTCCAAAGGCGCGCTCTATCTCTATTTCGACAACAAGGAAGCGATCCTGAAAGCGCTGATCGAGCGCCAGGTCGCCCCGATCGCCCGCGCCATGCGGAGCCTTGCGGAGGCCGGGCTCGCAACGCCGGTCTCGACCCTGTCGGCGCTTCTCGTCGCCTTTCACACCGTGTTACGCCGCCCGGAGATTGCGGCCGTGCCGAAGATCGTCTTCTCCGTCGCGCCGCGATTCCCCAGCGTCGCCGCCCATTACCGGGCCCATGTTATTGAGGAGGGGCTTTCCGCCTTCGCCGCCTTGCATCGCGCCGGGGTCGAGCAGGGCGTCTTCCGCCTGGCGGATTCGCGCGCGGCGGCGCGGCAGATTATTGGCCCCATTCTGATGCAGGTGCTTCTCCGCCATGTGTTCGGCGCAGAGGAGACAGACGAGACGCCGGAACAACAGGGCGCGGCCATGGCCGATCTTCTCCTGCGCGGCCTTGCTGTCGAGGGGAGGGCGTGATGGGGCGTGTGCGGATTATTGATAGGATTGCGTTCGCGGCTGATCCCCCCCTAACCCCCCCTTTTCAAGGGGGGGAAACGCGCACTCTCTCCCTTCCCCCCCTTGAAAAGGGGGGGCTAGGGGGGGATCCGAAACGAGTCCTGCTCCTCGTGTTCGCAAGCCTCGCCGCCTGCGCGCCCGCCGCCGCCCCCAACACCGCCTCCGGCTATGTCGAGACCGAGCTTCTCTACATCAGCGCGCAGGAAAGCGGCGCCGTCGCGGAGCTCTACGCGCGCGAAGGCGACAAGGTCGCGGCCGGCGCGCCGCTCTTTCGTCTCGATACGGAGAAAAGCGATCTTGCGGCGGCGAGCGCAAGGCTTGAGGCAGACGCCGCGGGATCCCGTGCAGGCGACGGCGGATCGCTCGATCGGGCGGTCGCCGAAGCCGCCGCCCAATATGACGTCGCGCGGCGCAATTACGCGCGCTCATCCGGTCTCGGCAAGGACGGTTATGAGACAAAAGAGCGGGTCGATCGCGACCGGGCCGAACGCGACGCCGCCGCCGCGCGGCTCGCCCGCGTCAAGGCCGAACGCGACGACGCGCTGAAGCAGGCGAACGCCATGCGCGCTGAAGCCGACAGGATGGCGCGCCGCGCCGCCGACCGGACCGTCACTGCGCCGAGCGCCGGCGTCATCGAACGCGTCTACCGCCGCCCCGGCGAGGTCGCCGCCGCAGGCGAGCCGGTGGTGGCGCTCCTTGCGCCGGGCGCCGTCAAATTGCGCTTTTATGCGCCGGAGCCTAAGCTCTCATCACTGTCCGTAGGCGGACTGGTGTCCTACGCCTGCGACGGCTGCCCGGAGGGGCTGAAAGCGAAGATCACCTATATCGCCGCCGAGCCGCAATTCACCCCGCCCGTCATCTATTCGACGAAGGAGCGCGAAAAGCTCGTCTTCCTCGTCGAAGCCCGGCCCGAGCCCGGCGCGCCGCCGCTCGCCAAGGGCTTGCCCGTCACGGCGGCGTTGCCGTGAGCGCTTCCCGGTATATAGAGAAGGCGAAGCTCGACGCGCTCCTTCTCTTCCCCCGTCCCCAGACGGGGGAAGTGTCGGCGCAGCCGACGATGGGGGCTCTTTCGCGCATGCGCCGTCCGCGGCGAACGCCCCCTCCGTCGGCTGCGCCGACACCTCCTCCGCTCCGCGGCGGGAGGAATGGCGCGCCGGAGCCTCTTGCACGGAAGTCCTTGCCGTGAGCGCCGTCATCGACGTCCGCGGCCTCACCAAAAAATTCGGCGGCCGCACCGTCGTCGACAATTTCGATCTCTGCGTGCCGAAAGGCGCGATTTACGGGTTTTTGGGGCCGAACGGCTCGGGCAAGACGACGACGATCCGCATGGTCTGCGGGCTCCTGAAGCCGGACGGCGGGGCGGGGACCTGTCTCGGCTTTGATCTTCAGCGCGACAGCGACAAGATCAAGGCGCGCGTCGGCTACATGACGCAGCGTTTCTCCTTATACGAAGATTTGTCGATCCGCGAGAATCTGGAGTTTATCGCGCGGCTCTACAGCCTCGACCGCCTGCGCGCGCGTGTTGATGCGTCGCTCGAAGAACTCGGGCTCGCCGAGCGCGCAGGCCAGCTCGCCGGCAAGCTGTCAGGCGGCTGGAAACAGCGCCTCGCGCTCGCCGCCTGCATGATCCATGAGCCGGAGCTTCTCCTGCTCGACGAGCCGACGGCGGGCGTCGACCCTAAGGCGCGCCGCGATTTCTGGGACCGCATCCGCGCCTATGCGCGCCAGGGCGTCACCGCGCTCGTCTCGACGCATTACATGGACGAGGCGGTGCAATGCGACCGCATCGCCTACATCGCCTACGGACGAAAACTCCTCGACTGCCCGACGGCGGAGATCCCTGAGCGTGTCGGGCTTTCCGCCTTCCGCATCGTCGCCGACGATCTCGACGAAGCCGCGCGGCGCCTTGACGGCGCGCCGGGAGTCGATCTCGTCGCCCGTTTCGGGGCGGAAATCCACGCCTGCGGGCGCGACGCCGAAAAGCTCCGCACCGCGATGATAGCGCTGCAGGGCCTAGCCGGCGTCTCGGCCGAGCCTGCGGCGGCGGGGCTTGAGGAGGCATTCATCTGGCTGATGACGGAAGCGCGGGATAATTTCGGGGGCGGGGGGTGAGTAAAGTTTTGGGTTCTGAGTTTGTCGCTGATCCCCCCCTAGCCCCCCCTTTTCAAGGGGGGGAATGGGAGTGTGCTCATGACGCGAGTCTTCCCCCCCTTAAAAAGGGGGGGCTAGGGGGGGGATCAGCAACGCATTCAATTCCCGAATAGTAATAAAGTCAGCACGCGGATGGGAACGCCATGATCTCCCCCGCGCGCATCCGCGCTGTCTTCATGAAAGAAACCGTGCAGATGCGGCGCGACCGGCTGACCTTTGCGATCATGATCATGGTCCCGGTCATGCAGCTCGCGCTCTTCGGCTTCGCCATCAACACCGATCCGCGGCACCTCAAGGCCGCCGTCGAACTCCGCGACGACGGACCTTTGACGCGCAGCCTTCTCGCTGGATTCCGGCAGTCGACCTATGTCGACATCGTGCGCGTGGTCGATAACGCGGCCGAAGGCGACCGCCTGCTGCGGTCTGGCGCGATTTCGTATTTCATCATCGTGCCGGAGGATTTCGAGGCCGATCTCGTGCGCGGCGCGCGGCCGCAGATTCTGATCGCGGCGGACGCCTCGGACCCCGTCGCTGCGAGCGGGGCGGTCGGCGCCTTCGGCGCCATCGCCGAGCGCGCGCTCAAGGCCGATATGGAGCGCCTGCCGAAGCGGCTCGCCGCCGGAGCGCCGCCTTATGAGATCGTCGTACACAGACGATATAACCCGTCCGGCGTCACGGCGTTCAACATCGTGCCGGGCCTGCTCGGCGTCATCCTCACCATGACGATGATCATGATCACGTCGATTGCGCTGACTCGCGAGACCGAGCGTGGCACGATCGAAACCTTGCTGTCGACGCCGGTCGGGCCCCTCGAACTCATGATCGGCAAGACGACGCCCTATGTCCTCGTCGGCGCCATTCAGACCGCGATCGTGGTCCTCGGCGCGCGCTTTGTGTTCGGCATTCCGTTCGCAGGATCGGGGCTTGCATTCCTGGCGGGCGTGTCGCTGTTCATCCTCACCAATCTCATGGTCGGCTATCTCATCTCCACGGCGGCGCGCACGCAGATGCAGGCGATGCAGATGACCTTTTTCATCTTCCTGCCGTCCATTCTCCTCTCCGGCTTCATGTTTCCCTTTGCGGCGATGCCGGCCTGGGCGCGCGCCCTCGGCGAGGCGATGCCGATCACGCATTTCCTGCGCATCGTGCGCGAGGTGATGCTGAAGGGCGCAGGGTTTGCTGATATTCGCGGCGACCTCGTGCCGATGCTCGCCATTCTCCTCGTCGTCGGCGCGCTCGCCTTGTTGCGATTCCGGCGGACGCTTGATTGAGCGCCAGGCTCGCATCGCGGCGAAATGATTTGTGTGCGCCAGCGCGGCGCGCCAAAATGCGCCGGGCGCCCCCTTCAGCGGCGCGGGATAGGGAAGGTCTGACGCGATGGCCGTAGAGCCGACAGCGGGGTCCGTGAAGGCGAGCTTTGACGGAGAGAAAGGTCTTCTGTCCGGCGTGCTTGAATTGCCGCAAGGCAGACCGCGCGCCTTCGCGCTCTTTGCCCATTGCTTTTCCTGCTCGAAAGACGTGCGGGCCGCGCGCGAGGTCGCGCGGGCGCTGAGGGCGGAAGGCATCGCCGTTCTGCGCTTCGACTTCGCGGGTCTTGGCGGTTCGGCTGGTGATTTTTCAGACACGAATTTCTCGACGAATGTAGGCGATCTTCTGAAAGCGGCGGACTTTCTGCGCCGGGAGTTCGAAGCGCCGCAGATCCTGATCGGCCACAGTCTTGGCGGCGCGGCCGCGCTCGTCGCCGCCCTCGACATGCCGGAGCTGAAGGGCGTCGCCACGATCGGCGCCCCGGCCGAAACCGCCCATGTCGCGCATCAATTCGAGGACCAAGTGGCCGAGATCCGCGAAAAGGGCGCGGCGGAAGTCTCGCTCGCCGGCCGGCCCTTCGTCATCACCCGCCAGTTTCTCGATGATCTTGATACGGATCGTGTCGTTGCGGCGGCAGGCAGGCTGAAAAAGCCGCTCCTCGTCATGCATGCGCCGCGCGACGAGACGGTCGGCGTCGGCAATGCGCAGGCGATCTTCACCGCCGCCAAACACCCAAAGAGTTTCGTCAGCCTCGATACGGCAGACCACCTGCTTTCCAACCCCGCCGACGCCCGCTATGCGGCCGCCATCATCGCCGCCTGGGCGAGCCGGTTCCTCGGCGAGGCGCCGGCAGGCGCTGGGGAGAGCCTCTCCTGACCGGCGGCCGGGCGATCAAATCCATGCGGCCACGGCCCGTCTCATATGGAAAACCTTTCGCCGTATCCCTAACTTGGGATAGGTCTGCGCTCCGCTGTCCGCCCTGTTTCCGCCAAAAATGACACGGATTTCACGGGACCTTCGGTTGCAGTCCGAAGACAAATCACGAGGATAATGACCTGTATGTCCATCCAAAAGCGTTCGATCGCCCTCCTGTCGGCCGTAAGCCTTCTTGCGCTGGCCGCCCCGCCCGTCGCCGTCGCCCAGCCGCCGCGCTTGCTTGCGCCCTCCGCGGGCAATGGCGAGCCCTATTCCTTCGCCGACCTCGTCGAGCGGGTGAGCCCGGCCGTCGTCAGCGTCTTCGTGGAGCGTGAGGTCGAGCGCCAACAGGCCGTCTCGCCGCTGCAGCAGTTTTTCCAGTTCCGATTCGGCCAGCCTGGACAGCCCGGCCAGCCTGACCCGCGCGGACAGGGCGATGATTTTGAAGACGGCGAAGAAACGGTCGAGGCGCAAGGGTCCGGCTTCTTCATCGACGCCGCCGGCCACATTGTGACCAACAACCATGTCGTCGAAGGCGCGACCAAAATCGAGGTGCGCCTGTCGGACGGGTCAACCAAAACGGCCAAGCTTGTCGGCGCCGACGAGTTGACCGACCTTGCCGTGCTGAAAGTCGATCCCGGCAAGGGCCAGACCTATGTGCAATTCGCCGAAGAGACCAATCTGCGCGTCGGCGACTGGGTGGTGGCGGTCGGCAATCCCTTCGGCCTTGGCGGCACGGTGACCTCTGGCATCGTCTCGGCGATCGGCGGGGAGAGCCGCGAAGGCCAATTCCTCGACTTCATCCAGATCGACGCGCCGATCAATCGCGGCAATTCCGGCGGCCCGACCTTCGACGTGAAAGGCCGCGTCGTCGGCGTCAACACCGCAATCTACAGCCCGAGCGGCGGCTCGGTCGGCATCGGCTTTGCGATCCCCGCCAAGGCCGCCAAGGAAACCGTCGCCCAGCTCATCGCCAAGGGGTCGGTCACGCGCGGCTGGCTCGGCGTCAGCCTGCAGGATGTGTCGCCCGAGATCGCCTCGGCGCTCGGCCGGAAAGAGGCCAAAGGCGCGCTCATCCGCGAGATCATTCCGGGCACGCCCGCGGCGAACGCCGGCCTCCAGGGCGGCGACCTCATTCTCGACGTCAACGGCCGGGCGGTGAAGAATTCCTCGGAACTGTCGCGCGCGGTCGCCGCGCTGCCGCCGCGCTCGGTCGCGAAAGTCCGTGTGCTGCGTGATCGCGCCGAACGCGTCGTCAACGTGACGCTCGGCGTGCGCGATGAAAGAGCGCAGATCGCGAGCAATGAGCCGGCAAGCCCGCAAGGCGCCGCGCAAGGCAGCGTCACCGCCGATATCGGCCTCAGAATGCAGGATCTGACGCCGGCTCTGCGCCAGCAATTGCGTCTGCCGCAAACCGCGGCGGGCGTCGCCGTCACCGGCGTCAAGGCCGGCAGCGCCGCCGCCGCCGCAGGTCTTGAGACGGGCGTCGTCCTGCTCGAAATCGACAGCAAGCCCGTGACCACCGCGGCCGCCGCAAAGCGTCTCTTCGACGACGCCAAGCGCGCCGGGAAAGACGCCGTGCTTGTCCGCTTCCAGGCGGGCGACGTGAAGGCATTCGGCGCGGTCCGCCTCGGCAAGGAATGAGGCGCGCCGCGGCGCCTCGCGACGATATTCCGTTTACGGAGGATGTGACGTGATGCGCATTTTGGTTGTCGAAGATGATCCGGACGCGGCGGCCTTCATCTCGAAGGGCCTGAGAGAAGCCGGCCACGCCGTCGAGCACGCGCTCGACGGCGAGGCGGGCCTCAACATGGCGCGGGCCGGCGATTTCGACGCCTATGTCATCGACCGCATGCTGCCCCGGCTCGACGGCCTTTCCATGCTGTCGCGCCGTCGCGGCGACGGCGACGAAACGCCGGCGCTCTTTCTCTCCGCGCTCGGCGAGGTCGACGACCGCGTCGCGGGCCTCAAGGCCGGCGGCGACGACTATCTCGTCAAGCCTTACGCCTTTTCGGAGCTGATCGCCCGCGTCGAGGCGCTCGGCCGGCGCAGGTCCCAGCCCGCGAATGTGACGACGCGCTACGCCGTCGGCGATCTCGAGATGGACGTCATTACACGGACGGTTCGCCGCGCTTCAAAGAAGATTGACCTGCAGCCGCGCGAATTCCGCCTGCTCGAATATCTGATGCGCCACGCCGGCCAGGTCGTGACGCGCACCATGCTGCTCGAGAATGTCTGGGAATATCACTTCGATCCGCAGACCAACGTCATCGACGTCCACATCTCGCGCCTGCGCGCCAAGATCGACAAGGATTTCGACCGGGCGCTTCTCAAAACCGTCCGCGGCGCGGGCTATACGCTGTCGGAGCAGGATTGAGGCCGCGCGTTCTGAGCGCGTTGCAGATCCCCCCCTAACCCCCCCTTTTCAAGGGGGGGGAAAGCGGCGTCCTTCCCCCCACTTGAAAAGGGGGGGTTAGGGGGGGATCTGCAACACGCACAACTCCCGCACGTTCCCCGATTCACATCCACGCCGAACAACGCTAGTCTCGTCCTTTCCCGGGACGCACGATGACGGATGCACAGCCATGAACGCCGCCATGCGGCTGCTTCGATCGAGCACGTTCCGCTTCACGCTCGCCTATCTCGCCATGTTCGCCCTCTCGGTCGGGGGGCTCGGCGTTTATCTTTACAATGAGACGTTCGGCGTCAGCGCGCGCCGCACCGAGCAGCTGATCGACAAGGAGATCGATACGCTGGCGCGCGTTTATTACGACAATGGCGGCGCCGACCGGCTGAACCGCGTCATCGCCGACCGCGGCGCCTTTCTCGACGGCGGCCTTTATCTTCTGATCGCCGCGCCCGCCGGCGCCTCGCTTTCCGGCAATATGAACGGCCTGCCGCCCGAGGCGCTTGTGGCGGGTCCGGAGTTTTTCCGCTTCACCTATGAACGCACCATGAGGATCGACGGCGAGCGCGAGCAGATCGAGCAGCGCCGCGCTGTCGGCAAGGTGCGCAGTTTCAAGTCTTCGCCGGATGCGGAGAGTTTCGTTCTCATCTTCGTCGCGCGCGACATTTCCGACATCGAGGATTTGCGCGATCGCACGCAGCGACAGCTCCTGCGCATCGGCGGCGCAACGCTCGGCGTCGGCCTTCTGATCGGCCTCGTCTTCGCGCGTTCGCTGCTGGCGCGCGTCGAATCCGTCAACAAGACGGCCAAGGCCATCCGCGCCGGCGACCTCTCGAAACGCGTCGCGCTGACGGGTTCGGGCGACGAACTCGAAGACCTCGCCGTCAATCTCAACGACATGCTCGACCAGATCGAGCGGCTGATGAACGGCATGCGCGAGGTCTCCGACAATATCGCGCATGATCTCCGCTCGCCCCTGACGCGCATCAAGAACCGGTTGACCGAGGCCCTTGCGAGCGACGGCGAGGAGCAGGACGAGGCCGTCCGCGCGACGCTCGACGAGGCCGAGAAAATGATCGGCACCTTCAACGCGCTCCTGTCGATCGCGCGCATCGAGTCAGGCGAGGGCGCCGGCGCGATGGAACGGATCGACCTCGGCTCTATCGCGGCCGAACTCGCCGAACTCTACGAGCCCGCGGCGCAGGACGCAGGCTTTCAGCTGAAGCTCGATGTCGCGCCCGCGCCCGAGATCAGCGGCTCGCGCGAGCTCATCTCGCAGGCCCTCGCCAATCTTCTCGACAATGCGCTGAAATACGCGTCGGGCGGCAAGACGCTCACCATCAGTGTCCGCAAAAGCGCGCGCGGCGGCGCCCTCCTTTCCGTCGCCGATGACGGGATCGGCGTGCCGGCGGCGGACCGCGACAAGATCCTGAAGCGCTTCGTGCGCCTTGAGTCGAGCCGCACGTCGAGCGGCTCCGGCCTCGGTCTCAGCCTCGTGTCGGCGATCGCGCGCGCCCATGGCGCGGGGCTCCGGGTCAGCGGCGCCGACAAGGACGACGATTCCAGAGGCCTCAAAGTGACGCTCGCCTTCCGGCCTGCGCGATGACCTTCCGTCCGCTGATCGAACGCATCGCCGAGACGCCGCGCCTCTATGACGCTGCGGCGGCGCAGCGCCTCGCGGAGGCCATAGGACCTGCGTTTGATACGCTCCCTGATGCGGGCAGGGCGCTTCTCTCCGGCGTCGGCGGCGCCTCGCCTTATCTGTCGCGCCTTATCGCCCGCGCGCCGGCGGACGCGCTTGCCTTGCTTTCCCGCGCGCCGGAGTCGAGCCTTGCGGAGTGTCTTGCCGCGTTCCGCAGCGCCGGCGAAATCCGCGATGTCGCGGGGCAAATGCGGGCGCTGCGCGTCGCCAAGGGCCGCGCGGCGCTCCTTATCGCGCTCGCGGAAATTTCGGGCGCCTGGCCGACGCTCGAAGCCGCGGCGGCGCTTTCCGACGTCGCCGACGCCGCAGTCGCCGCGGCGCTGCGTGCCGCCTTGCGCGGCCTCGGCCCCAAGGGCTTTGCCGGCGCCGATGCGCCGCACCCGGAGGAAATCGCCGGCGTCGCGGTTCTCGCCATGGGCAAGATGGGCGCGCGCGAGCTCAATTATTCGAGCGACATCGACCTCATCGTGCTGTTCGATCCCGATGCGCCCGCGGCGGCGGACCCCGCCGATGTGCGCGCCGTCGCCGTCGCCGCCGCGCGCCAGACCGTCAAGCTCCTCGCCGAACAGACGGCGGACGGCTATGTCTTCCGCGCCGATCTGCGCCTCAGGCCGGACCCCGGCGTTTCGGCCGCCGCCGTTTCCGTGCGCGCGGCGGAAGCCTATTATGAGGCGCACGGACAGAATTGGGAGCGGGCGGCCTTCATCAAGGCCCGCGCCGCGGCCGGCGACCTTGCCGTCGGGTCCGCCTTTCTCGACGGCCTCAGGCCCTTCATGTGGCGGAAATATCTCGACTATGCCGCGATCGAGGACATCCATTCGATCAAGCGCCAGATCCATGCCGTCAAAGGCGGCGGCGACATCGAGTTCCACGGCCACGATCTCAAGATCGGCCGCGGCGGCATTCGCGAGATCGAGTTTCTCGCCCAGACCCAGCAGCTCATTCTTGGCGGCAAGAACCCGGCCTTGCGCACGCGCCGCACGCTCGATGCGCTGGATGCGCTCGCCGCCGCCGGGCATATGCGCGAAGAAGACCGGGACAGGCTCGCCGCGAACTATCGCTATCTGCGCCGCGTCGAGCATCGCGTCCAAATGATCGCCGACGAGCAGACGCACAAGATTCCGCGGTCGGAAGAAGACGCCGCGCGCCTCGGCGCCTTTCTCGGCGAAGAGAGCCTTGCCGCCTTTGAGGCGCGGATCACGGAGGTTTTCCGCACGACGCACCGTCTCTTCGCCTCGCTGTTTGAACAGGAAGAGCGCCTTTCGGCCGCCTCAGGCAGCCTCATTTTCACCGGCGTCGAAAACGATCCCGGCACGATCGAAACGCTGTCGCGGCTCGGCTTCAAGCGGCCTTCCGACATATCGGACCGCATCAGGAGCTGGCATACAGGCTCCTTGCGCGCGACGCGCAGCCCGCGCGCGCGCGAGCTCCTGACCAAGCTCGGCCCCCGGCTTCTGGAAGCCCTGTCGCGCGCCGGCGACCCGGATGCGGCCTTCGTCGCCTTCGAGGATTTTCTCGAAAGGCTGCCGTCCGGCGTGCAGGTCTTTTCGCTCTTCGCCGCGCACCCCGAGGTCTTCGACGTTCTCGTCCGTATCATGACGATCTCGCCTTTTCTCGGGCGGCAATTGTCGCGCCGGCGCCACCTCATTGAGGCGGCGCTCGAAAGCGGCTGGCCGGGCCCTGCGCCCGATCCCGCAGGCTTCCTGCCGGCGCTCGCACAGCGCCTCGCGCGGGCTGCGAGCTATGAAGAGAAGCTCAACGAGGCGCGGCGCTGGAGCGCAGAGGAGAATTTCGAAATCGCCGCGCGGCTCGCCCTCGGCGAGATCGGGCCGGAAGCGGCGGCCGGTCTCTTCACCCCCCTCGCGGAGGCTGCGATCGTCGCGCTCCTCGACGTCGCCGCGCGGGAACACGAGAAGGCGCACGGGGCGATTGACGGGCGGCTCGGCGTCGTCGGCCTCGGCCGGCTCGGCGCCGGCGACATGACTGCCCAGTCCGATCTCGACCTCGTCTTCATCTTCGACGCCGCGCCGGATGCGGTCTCGTCCGGCCCGCGGCCGCTCGACGCCTCGACCTATTACATCCGCCTCGTGCGCCGTTTCCTCACCGCGCTTTCGGCCGCGACGGAGGAGGGCCAACTTTACGATGTCGACATGAAGCTCCGCCCTTCCGGCTCGAAGGGTCCGTGGGCGGTCTCGCTCTCTGCCTTCGAGGCCTATTATGCGGGCGACGCCTGGACCTGGGAGGAAATGGCGCTGCTGAAGGCCCGGGTCGTCGCGGGCGATCCAGACCTTGCGGCGCGCATCCGCAAGGCGATCGACGCCGTGCTCATGCGCCCCCGCGACGAAGGGCGCCTCCGCGCCGACGTGCTCGACATGCGCAGCAGGGTCGAAGAGGCCAAAGGCGCGGTCGATCCCTTCGATGTCAAACATGTGGCCGGTGGCCTTATCGACCTCGATTTCACGCTGGCCTTTCTGGCGCTCCAGGCGGCGGCGGCGGCCGGCCCGCCGCCGCGCGGGGCGCGGCCCCTCATCGACTGGCTCGCCCGCGCCGGCGCGCTGTCGGCAGGGGAGGCCGGTTTCCTATCATCCGCCTGCGGCCTGTTTCTGGCCGTGCTCCAGGTCGGCCGGGCGGCGAGCGGCGCGGCCTTTGACCGGCGCGCTTCGGGCGAGGCCCTGTCCCAGCGGCTCGCCGCCGCCCTCGGCAGCCCGTCGATCGCCGCCGCCGAAAAGAGCATCGTCGAAACCGAAGCCAGGGTCCGGGACCTCTTCGTTGCGCTGGTCGGCGGCCGGCCGAAGCGCGTGTAATGACACCACGGGCTTGCGCCGGCCCGGGGAATGCGGACACTCTCCCACGAAGGGCGCTGCAGAGGTTTGCATTGCTGGAAAAGGCGGCGCATAGGTTTGGGCTTGGTATCCGAGGGGGGAGGGCGCCTGGGGCCCCGTCGGCAATGAAGTCGCGTCGACAGTATGATTTGGTCGTCATTGGGGCAGACGCCGCAGGGACGGCCGCGGCCGCTTGCGCTGCCCGTCAGGGCGCGGATATCGGCGCGCGCGTCGCGCTGATCCGCACCGGCGACGAGCAGCTGACCGGCGTCTCCGCGCCGGGCGTGCCCGATTTCGTCTGGCGCCGGCTCAATCTCCATGAAACGGCTTACGCCGCCAAACCCGTCGAGGCGATGGTCTCATTGTTCGACGACGGACGAACGCTCTCGACATTCCAGAACAAGCGCAGGACAGCCGCCGCGATCGCCGAAGCCGCCGTCGATCCGCACGGCGTCTATCAGGACCTTTCGGGTTCGCTCGAACGGCTCTGGGAGTCGGCGCAGGGCGTCTTGCGCGCGAACGCCAAATCGGGGCGCGGCGTCCTTGAGCGTCTCGCCGCAGATGACGGCGCGCGCTTCGCGGAACGCTTCGTCGAGTCGCTCGACTCGGTGCTCGACGACCATTTCGAAGACGGCGCGCTGAAGACCCATCTTGCCTCCGCCGCCCTCATGCCCTTCGGCCTTGCGGGCGACGAGCCGGGCTCGGCGCTGGCGCTTGCGGCGATGACCGATCAGGCCGCCTGGCGCGTCCGTTCCGCGGACAGGAGCCCGTCGCTTGCGCGAATCCTCGAAGAAGCCGCCAAGGCCGCCGGCGTCGAGATCATCGATTCCGGCGTCGTCAGCGTTCAGCGTACGGACGGGCGCGCGTGCAAAGTGCTGCTCGAAAACGGCGACGTCTTGAAGACAAGCCGCGTCATGGCCGCGAGCGGGTCGACGCCCACGGCCTCGCGGCTCGGCTCGGCGACAGCCCTCTCGCCGCTCGCCCGCCGGGAAGGCGCAAGCGCCGAAGTGCGCGTGAAACTCGGCAAGGCGCCGCCGCCGCCCGCCGGCCACAAGAATGCGATTTATTTCGCGCCGGGCTCGTCGGAAACGCTGAAAGCGGCCCGCGATGCGGCGCTCGAAGGCCGTCTGCCCGAGGAGCCGCCGATCTTCTTCGAGTTCTACAAGGACGAGATCGTCGTGCGCGCGCCTTATTGTCCGGCTGCGCTCTATTCCGACGACGAGCCGCGCGACTGGAGCGAGCAGGACCGGCAAATGCTCGGCCGTCTCGTGCTGGAACGGCTCGGCAAGGTTTTGAACGGCGCCGTGCAGAATGTGCGCAAGGTCGACGTGAAGATCGCCTCGCGCGGCGCGGACGCCAAGGCCCGGCCGAACGAGGCGGGCGTGCTCGTGCCGCCGGCGAGCCATGACGAAATCGGCGCCGCGGCGCGTCTCGCCATGGAGCTCGTGCTTGGCGAATGAGCACGAAGGCTCGCGCGGCGCGCTGATCGAAACGTCGCTCCGTCCGGGCGCGCGAATCGAGGGCGGCGTCGACGCCATCGTCATCGGAGCTTCCTTCGACGGGCTTGTCGCGGCGGCATTGCTCGGCCGCGCCGGTCTGAAGACCGTGCTAATCGGCGCCGAAGACCGCAACGCCGAGCAGGGGCGGCGCGAATTTGCAGCGGGCTATCGCTGCATCGACGGCGAGCATCTCGTCTCGGCGCTTGACCCCGCGATCATCGCCAGCCTCGACCTCTACCGGCACGGCCTCACTTACGCGGCGCGCCGGCTCGACACCGTTTACTATTTCTCGGACGGCGCGGCCCTGATGCTCGACGGCGATCTTTACCGCACGCGCGAGTCCGTCGCCGCCATGAACGAGACGGAGGCCGGCGTTTACGCCCGCTTCGTCGAGACGGCGCTCGATGCGGCGCGCGCCTTGCGGCCGCTGTTCGAAGGCGGCGAGCCGCCGGGGGCTTCCGTCGCCGAAGACGAAACTATCTCGAAATTCCTCACCGGCTCGATCGAAGAGATTCTCGATACGCACTTTTCCGACGACCATGTGAAGTCGCTGCTCGCGGCGGAAGCCTCGTTCCGGAGCGCCGCGCGGCCGACCGATCCTTACAGCTTCCTCTCGCTCCTGCGCCGCTGGTCCGGCGAGGCGGCGGGCCTGCAGGCGGCGTTCGCCTATGCCGAGGGCGGTGCAGCGGGCGTCGTGCGCGCAGTGCGCCGGGCCGCGCAGACGGCCAAGGTCGAATTCCGGCCCGCTGCGCAGGTGAAGTCCGTGCTCGTCGAATGGGACGCTGCGGCGGGCGTCGAGCTTGCCGACGGCGGCCAGGTGCGCGCGCCCATCGTCGTCTGCGCGCTTGGCGCTGCGGAGATGTTCCTGGGGCTGATCGGTCCTGGTCTCATCGATCTTGAATTCCAGAGCGCCGTCGCGGCGCCCGCCGCGCGGATCGGGTCGGCGCGCGTGCATTTTGCACTCACCGGCTCGCCGGGCGACCAGCGCACCAAGGCCAATCTCGCGCGCCGCCTCGTCTGCGTGCCGGATCGCATGGAGCTCCGCCGCGCTTACAACGCCGCGCGCGCCGGCGCCGCGCGCGGCCCGCTCATCTTGGAAGCGGTCGTGCCGAGCGTGTTCGAGCAGGGCCTTGCGCCTGAGACGGGCCATGTCGTCTCCGCGGTCGCACATCCCGTGCCGTGGCGCGAAGAGCCGACGCGCAAGCTCCTCGACAGCGTCGAAGAAGCCGCGCGCGCGAGCCTTGAACGTCTTGCGCCCGGCGTCTCCGAACGCATCCTGCGCGCCGACGTGCAATTGATGACCGCGCCCGCCGCGCCGCCGGTGATGGCGGCCTGGGCGCGCGGGCGGCGGCTTGCCTCGGCGTCGGGCGTCAAAGGCCTCTATTTCTGCGGACCCGAAATCCAGATCGGCGCCGGCCATGACGGCGCGCCGGCGCGCCGCGCTGCCGAATCCGCCATCCGCTATCTGAAGCGCCGGCCGCACAAGTCATGATCTTCCCTGCCGACGATCTTCTGACGGACGATCCCAAACCCACGGCCCTGTTCCAGGCGACCGCGTCTGCGTCGATCGCCAACAGCTGGACTTCCGTCAACGGATGGTCCGTGCCGCGGGCCTTCACCACGGTCGAAGAGGAATATGACGCGGCGCAGACCGGCGCGGTCGCAGCCGATCTCGGCGCCATCGTCCGCTACACCGCGCAAGGCAAGGACGCGGCCGCGTTTCTCGCCCGCGCGACGACGGCGCCGGTCGCCAATCTCATCCCGGGCGAAAGCGCGCGCGGCCTCATGCTCGACGAAAACGGCGCGGTCGCCGATGCGGTCGAGGCCGCGCGGCTCGGCGGCGATCTTTATCTCCTTTGCACGACGCGCCCGCATGCGCGCCGCCTGCAGCTCGCCATGCGGGGCTTTGATGTTCTCCTCGCGGATGTGACGACGCGAATCGCCGCGCTCGCCGTGCTCGGGCCCGAGGCGCGGGAGACGGCCGCCGCCGCAGGCCTTGATGCGGCGAGCGAAAACCTCGCCCGCCAGAGCAAGGTGCGAGGCGTCGAGACCTCGTCGCGGCCGATCCATTTCGGCACGCTGCCGGGGATCGAACTTATCTATCCCGCCGAAGAGGCGCTGACCTTGTGGGAGCGCCTGCGTCGCGCGCGCGCCCCCAAGCCCATCGGTCTCGACGCCCTTGAAATCTTCCGTATCGAGAGCGGCGCGCCGCGGCCCGGCCTTGATTTCACGCTCGCCGATGACGCGCGCCGCCCGAATACGCGCCGGATGCCCGACGAGATCGGCCTTGCCCATCTTGCGCCGCAGAATCGCGCCTGGTTCAACGGCCGGCGCGGACTTGCAACTTCGGCGCGGTCGGGCCGGAAGCTGGTCGTCCTCGCCATTGACGGTCCGGCGGCGCAGCCGGGCGCGGCGGTCTTCGCGAAAAAGGCCGCGGTCGGACGGATCACCTCGTCGGCCTGGTCGCCGCGCCTGCGCCGCGCCATCGCCTTCGCCGACATCGCCGCCGATGCGGCCGGCAAATCCCTCGAAATCGCCGTCCCGGGCGAGGGCGAACCGCGCATCGCCGCAGTCGCCTTCGAGACGCCGGAGTCGCGCCTCGCTGGGGCGTTCCTGCAGGCGCGCTGACCGCCGACGGAATTCCGGGCGCCCCGCGTACAAGCGATGCTGGACGCATCATCAGAGGAAAAACCATGCTGAAATACGCCTTGAGCAGCCTTGTCGCCGCTTTCGCCCTGTCCGCCGCCGCCGTCGCGGCGCCGCCCCCGGGACCCATGGGACCGGACGGCCCGGAAGGGCCCCATGAAGGCATGTTCGACCGGCTCGACGCCAATGGCGACGGCTATCTCACCGAAAGTGAGGTCAACGCCCGCCACAAAAAACTGTTTGAAGAGGCCGACACCAATCGCGACGGCAAGGTTTCGCGCGAAGAGATGCGTACCCATGCCGAAAAGGCGCGCGCGGAAATGCAAGCGCGGCGCTTCCCGGACGGCAATGGCGACGGCGTGGTCACCAAGCAAGAGTTCGAGGCCGCCTCGCGCGAGCGCTTTGAAGAGCTTGACGCCAATAATGACGGCAAACTGACGGAGGACGAGATCCGCCGCGGCCGCCGGCACTAGACGAAGGCAGGGCGCGGCCGGGTTCGCATTGCGTATGAATGCATTCATATCCGCGCCCCAAGCGTCTATCCTTGCGCCAGCCGCCTGCTGGGCCGGCGGCGCCGGAGTTCGCAGATTGGCGGCTGACAAAGACAGCGACGAGGCGCTGATGGCGCGCGCAGGGCGCGGCGACCGGCTCGCCGCTTCCGCACTTGTCGTGCGGCATTCGGATCGCATCTACGCCGTCTGCCGGCGTATGCTCCGTGACCGGACGGCTGCCGAGGATGCGGCGCAAGAGACCTTCCTCAAGCTCTGGAAACACGCCGGGCGCTGGCGGCCGCAAGGCGCCGAGGTCGGAACCTGGCTCGTCCGCATCGCCATCAACGCCTGTTACGACCGCTTGCGCCGCGAGGGCCGGGAGGTCGGTGAGGACGCCGCGCCCGAGCGCGCCGATCCTGCGCCCCGGGCAGACGACCTGCTTGCGGCGGAAGACCGGCGCAGCGCCGTAGAGACGGCGCTCGCCCGCCTGCCGGACCGCCAGCGCGCGGCGATCATACTCTGTCATTATCAGGAGCTTTCGAATATCGAAGCGGCGGCGGCGCTGGAGATCAGCGTCGACGCGCTGGAATCGCTTCTGGCGCGCGGGCGGCGCGCGTTGAAGGAAAGTCTCATCAGCCGCCGGGACGAATTGCTGGAGGAAGGGAGCCATGACCGGAACGCCGCCATCTCCTGAACGCCCGTCTTCTGAGCGTGACGCGCGGCTCGCCCGCGCGCGGCGCATGCTCGAGATTTATGGCGCTGATCCTGCGCGCTGGCCGGCTGAAGAACGCGCGCTCTTTGAGCGGTACAAGGATGATTATCGCTTCTACGCCGCGCGCGTCGACGCCGAAAGCCTCGATGCGCTGCTGGCCTCATCGCCGGAAGAGGCGCCGGGCGACGCGTTCCGGATGCATCTGCTTGATCTTGCGCCCAAGCGCGGCGGCAGGCGCTTTGCGCCCGTCGCTTTCATCGCCGCGCGTCTTGTTCCGGCGGGCGCGCTCGCCGCTCTTTCGGTCTTTGGATTCGCCGCGGGCTTTGCGTCGGCCGGCCTCGATTCGGGCGGCCTTTCCTACGCCGAAACTGCAGCGGCGTCGGTATTCGAGTCCGCCAGTGCAGCGTGGACGGAGGATGGCGTATGAAAGGCGTGACCATCGCGCTGCTCGTTTCGCTCGCCGCCAATATCGCGCTCATCAGCTTTATGGGCGGCAGGCTCGCAGGCGGCGCGCCGCCGCGTCCTGATCCGCCGGGCGGGCCGGCGCGCCTCTTTGAACGCGCAACGCCGGAAGTGCGGGCTTTGCTGCGTGGCGCCTTCGAGGATCGCTTTGACGATGCCCGCCCCGCGCGGCGCGCGGCGGCCGAAAAGCGGCTTGCGCTCAGGGACGCGATTCTCACCGAGCCTTTCGACCGGGCGCGGGTCGAGGCGGCCTATGCCGCTTTCCGGTCGGCTGAAGAAGACATCCAGAAGATTCACGGCGCAGTCGTCATCGACGTGCTCGCAAAGCTGCCCCTTGAGGATCGAAGGACCCTTATTGCTGCGCTCGCCGCGCCCGATCGCGGTCCGCCCCGGCCGCATCGTCGCGGCGGCCGGGACGAGGACCGCGGTGAGGGGCCTGCAAAGCCGCCGCCGCCGGACGGCCCCGGCAATTAGAGCGATTGCGGCCATCTTGCGTTAACGCGCGCCCGGCTAAGGTCGCCCGGCTGGCAGCGCGAGGAAGAACGTGGCCGCGGCGCAGGTATCATCGACGGCGCACCCCGCCGCCGGCGCGAGAGCGTCCGCGGTGTCGGGGCTTGTCGCGACGGCGATCGCCCGCCGCGACACGTTCCGTATGCGCCTCATTGTGGCGGCGATCGCGAGCCTTGGCGTATTCGCGGCGTTCGGCGCGCCATTCGGCGCAAGCTGGTTCGCTTTCGTGCTGTGGACCCAATGGGCGGACCGCTTCGCCTGGCGGCCCTTCGCCGATCCCGGCCGCGTCGCGCCGCCGACGCGCTCAGAATGGACCCAAGTTGCCGCGGCGAGCGCCGTCGCCACGGCGGTCTATTCGAGCATGCCCGCGCTGATGTGGTTCGCCTGGGGGCCCGCCGGCCAGATCTTCGCCATGGTGTGGCTGAGCGGCGCGCTTCTCCATGTGACGCTGCATATGCATCATGAGCGCTGGACGTTCCTTTCCGCTTTCATTCCGCATGCCGCCTATTTCATTGGCCTGCCGTTCAGCGCTGTTATTTTCGACATTGCGCCGGGCCGATATCCTTCCCTTTTCATCATGCTTGCCGGCGCGGTTTTTATCGCGCACCTGTTCGCCGCCAAGAAGACCGGCGCCGCGGTCAGCGAGGCTTTGCGGCGCGCGCGCGAGGAGGCGATGTCGAGGCAGGCGGCGGCTGAAGAAGCCTCGCGCGCCAAATCTGCGTTTCTAGCGACGATGAGCCATGAAATCCGCACGCCGATGAACGGCGTTCTCGGCATGGCTGAGGCGCTGCAGTCGACGCCGCTCACCGAAGATCAACGCGAGAAACTGCGCGTCATCAGCGATTCCGGCGCGCATCTCTTGACCGTGCTCAACGACATTCTCGACTTCTCGAAGATCGAGGCCGGGCGAATGGACCTCGAAACGGCGCCGTTCCGGCTCTCCGACATTGCACGGAAAGTCGGCAGCCTCCATGCGCTGAAGGCGCGCGAAAAGGGACTTGAATTCGTCATCGAAGGAGCTGCGCGCGATCCCTCGCGTCTTGGCGACGAGCACCGCCTTTTGCAGATCCTGCACAACATCGTCGGCAACGCGGTCAAGTTCACCGCCGCCGGCGGCGTGCGCGTGCGCTTTCTCGCCCATCCGGAATGCACCGAAGTCTATGTCGATGTAATCGACACTGGCGTCGGCATGTCGGCCGAAGAGACGAGCCGGCTCTTCCAGCCTTTCGCGCAGGCCGACAGCTCGACCGCGCGGCGGTTCGGCGGGACAGGGCTTGGGCTCGCCATTGTCAAAGGGCTCGCTGACCGGATGGGGGGCGCCGTCACGGTTGAGAGCAAGCCGGGCTCAGGCTCGCGCTTCACGGTGCGCCTGCCGCTGCCGCCTTGCGCCGATGCGCCGGCTCCGGCGCAAGTTCCGTCCGCTGCGCCGCTTGTTCAGCGCGCGCGCGTGCTGGCGGCGGATGACAACGCCGTCAACCGCGCCGTGGTCGCCGCGCTTCTCGGCGCAATCGGTCACGATGTTGTTCTTGTCGACAGCGGATCCGCCGCGCTGGAAAAACTCGCACAAGGACGATTTGACATCGTGTTCATGGACATCACCATGCCGGGACTTGACGGCGTTGAGACCTTGTCACGCTTGCGCCAGATTGACAGCGCGCTCGGCCGCGCGGCGACACCCGTCATCGCCCTTTCCGCACATGCGGCGGCAGCGGATGTCGAGCGCTATCTTGCCGCGGGCTTCGACGGCTACGTGACGAAGCCCGTGTCCGGGGACCGCCTCAACGCCGAAATTGCGCGGGCGATCGCGGCTAGCGATCCGCATGGGGGCTTGCGCGTGGCGTGACGCACAGAGGCTGCGCCGCGCGCAAGCTTACTTCGATCCGTAACCGGAGAATTATTCAGCCGCCTTGCGCGCCTCGACGGGCGCTGTCCGCACGCCGGTCAGGACATGCGCGCCGTGGCGCAGAAACTGCGGCAGGCGCACCTTGGCGTCCAGGCGGCGCGGAAAGACGGCGCAGGCGACGGTGCCCTTGCCCGGCTCGCTGGCGATCGCGAGGATGCCGCCCATCAGCTCCATCAGCGATTTTGACAGCGCAAGCCCGATGCCTGACCCTTGGCGCGCGGCGGTCTGGCTCTCGCGGCTGCGCTCGAACGGCGCGCCGAGACGCTGCAGCTGCCCCTTGTCGATGCCGGCGCCTTCATCGGCGATGATGAGCGTCACGCCGTCGAGATCGGCCTCGGCCGTCACGGTGACTGCGCCGCCTTTCGGCGTGAATTTGATGGCGTTCGAGAGAAGGTTCAGCGTCACCTGCTTGGCGGCGCGCGCGTCGGCGAAAATCGGGGGCGCTGCGCCCATGGACACGCTGAGCGCGACGCCGGAATCCTGCGCTTTCTTGGCGACAAGCCTTGCGCACTCGCGCACCAGTTTTTCGAGATCGACCCGTTTGGGCTCGAGTTCGACGCGGCCGGTCTCGATCTTCGACATGTCGAGTATGTCGTCGATCAGCTCAAGGAGGTGCCGCCCGCTGCCGAGAATGTCCTCTATATACTCCTTGTACTTCGCATCACCGACCGGGCCGTAGAGTTCGGCCTGCATGATCTCGGAGAACCCGTTGATGGCGTTGAGCGGCGTGCGGAGCTCGTGGCTCATCTTCGCAAGGAATTCGCTTTTGGAGCGGTTGGCTTCCTCGGCGCGGTGCTTCTCGATTTCGTATTTACGCATCGTTTCGGAAAGCTCGGCCCTTGAGGCTTCGAGATCCGCGATCAACTGTTGGAGTTCGCGCTCCTTCTTCTTCTGGGCGCGCGCGCGGCGTTTGAGGTCCGTCACATTGGTCGCGATGCAGACGACGCCGCCCTCCGCCGTGCGCCGGCGGGAGACATGAATCCAGCGGTCGCCTTCGAGTCCGCATTCGACCGATTGCTCGCCATGGGCGGCGTCGGGCGCGAAATAGCGGCGCACAATGTCCGCCTTGTCCCCGGCGCGGGCGGCGATCTCGGGGGCGGTGAGGCCGGCGGCAAGGCCCTTGTCCGCCAGCCGGAACAGCGCCGCAAAGCGCCGGTTCCACACGGCGAGCCGGCCATGGGCGTCCCAGAGCACGAAGGCCTCGGGGATGCATTCGATCGCGTCCTTGAGACGCGATTCAGCGAGAAGGACCGCGGGCGCGTTAGTGCGCGCTGGCGACAGATCGAAGGCGACGCCGCTGCGCGAAGCCTGCTGATGCGCGGCGGTTCTGAGATAAAGTTTCGACCAGGCGCCGCCCGGTTCGCGAAACCGCACAGCGCCTTCCGTCAGGCCCTCTGGCGCGCCCGTGAAAATTGCGAGTGCGGTGCGCAGATCTTCCGGATGGGCAAGAGCGCTGATCTCGCGCAACGAGAATATGCGGTCGCGGGCGCCGAGGCCCAAAGGCTCAAGCAAAGCCCGCGTGAAACTGACCGAGCGTGTCGCCGCATCAAACCGCCAGGGGCTTGCTCGGCCGGCGGCGAGTGCGGCGGAAAGATCCCGGAGTGCGCCGACAGCGCGCGCCGCTTCCGCCGCGATCCGTGTCTGACGCAGGAACGCCGCGACGAGCGCGCCGACAACGATTGAAATAGCGGCGAGGATCAAGGCGTAGTTCGACCAGACAGGCGGGCGGCCAAAGAGATCATTGCGTGGTCCGATGACCGCAACCGCGCCGCCGTCGATCGGCAGCCAGTACGCCGCGACCTTGGATCGATTGACCGTCAAGATGGACGAACCCGAGGCGTCGAGGGCGAGGTGCTGCGCTGCCTCGCGATCAAGACTTACCGCTCTGCTCGCACCATAGCTCGCGATGATCCCGCCGGCCGGGTCGAGAAAATAAGCCGCCGCCGCGCCGCCCGGATGGCATTCAGAGAGCGTCGCGCGGAGGTCCGCATTGGCGACAAGCGCGATTTCCGTCCTCGCCGCGCAGGAGGCGGCAGCGGCCTCGAGGCGGAGCGCCGTTTCCGCGCGGCGTGACTCCTGTTCGGTGCGCATTTGCAGCAACAGCAAGGTCCCGAGCGCCGCAATGAAGGCCGCAATCAGAAGACCGAGCTTTGTCGGCGACAGAGCCGCAAGGCTGAGGGCGACGCCGTCAGCGCCGGTCCGTCGCGCCGCGCTCTGGTGATCCTCGGCCGTCATCAAACCTGTCTGCCAAACGGGGAACGCGCGACGGTCCTGCCCAGGACCGGCGTTTACGAATTGGAAACTATTCTTATTCGGCGGCGCTTGTCACCGGAAGATTCGGCCGATCTTGCGTCTTGCGCCCATTCCTTACGGCCCCGTCATGAGCCGCGCGAAATCAGGCCGCCTCGACCAACCGCGATGTCATTTCGAAGAGGTTGGTCGAGATGCCTTTTGTTTCGGCGAGGCGACGAAGCGCGCTCTCCGCCGCACGCCGGCGGACGGGTTCAAGCTTGCGCCAATACTCGAAGGCGGTGGTGAGCCGGGCCGCAAGCTGCGGGTTCAGCCGATCTGTGGAAAGAATCTGATCGGCGAGGAGCTGATAACCGGCGCCGTCGCGCTGATGGAACGCCCCGATATTGTCGCGGGCGAAGGCCCCAAGAAGGCTGCGCACGCGGTTCGGGTTCTTCGGGTCATAGGCCTCGTGGGAGAGCAGCGCAGTGACGCGATCGACGCCGCCCGGCGATGAAGCCTGCATCGCAAGCCATTTGTTGACAACGAGATTGTCGCTTTTCCACCGGTCATAGAAGCGCTGGAGTGCGGCGTCGGCTTCGGGACCGCCTGCCTGCGCCAGCGCCGCGGTCGCCGCCGCTTCGTCGGTCATGTTGGCCGCAGTGCGCGCCTGTTCGAGCGCAAGGCCGCGCTCGCCGCTGGCGACGAGGAGACTGAGCGCGGCGTTCTTCAGCGCGCGCTCTCCGGCCTGCACGGCGCCGGGATCGAAGGGCGCATTCGACCGCAGGGAATCGAAGGTTGAGAAGAGCGCCGGCTTCAACAGCGCCGCGACGCGCGCCCGCAAGTCCCGCCGGCCCGCCGTCACACGGTCAGGATCGATGTCTTCGCCGCTGCGGACGAGGTCGCTGTCCGGAGGACAGCGGAGGAGCTCCGCAGCGAGCGCAGGATCGCGCGACTCCGCCTTCAAGGACGCGGCGAGCGCCTCCGCGAAACGGACGAGCGCGGTCTCGAACTCGCGCATCGGTTTGACGCCGCCCGCTGCAAGAGCAAGGTCGCGCCACAGCGAATCTGTCGCCGCCCAGCGGTTGAAAAGATCCTCCTCATGCGCTGCGAGCGTCAGCCGGTCTTCCAAGGGCATGAATCGCCTCAGCGTCACGGGCGCCGAATAGCCGCGCAAGAGGGAGGCGATCGGCCGCTCCTTGTACGGACCGAACCGGTGGATCTGCATCGGCAGCGTGAGGTCGAGGCGCCCCTCTTCAAGGCGCCGGCCGCTTTTTGCGCCGTAAAGCGCATAGTCGATCGGAATATGGCGCGCCGGCTTGTCGTCTTGGCCCGGCGTCGGCTGCGTCGCTTGAGCAAGCTCCAGCGTGAAGGCCCCCGCGCTTTCGTCGTAGCTTTCGCGTGCGGCGACGTCAGGCGCGCCGGCGTCGGAATACCAGCGCCGGAACTGCTGCAGGTCGCGGCCCGACGCGTCCTCCATGGCGCGCACGAAATCCTCGACCGTCGCGGCCGAGCCGTCATGCCGTTCAAAATAGAGATCGCAGGCGGCGCGAAACTGTTCGGGGCCGAGAAGCGTCTTCAGCATGCGGCAGAGCTCGGCGCCTTTTTCATAGACGGTCGCCGTGTAGAAATTGTCGATGGTGAGATAGCTTTCGGGCCGCACGGGATGGGCCAGCGGCCCCGCATCTTCCGGGAACTGAATGCTCCAGAGCTGGCGCACATCCTTGATGCGCTGCACCGCGCGCGAGCGCATGTCGGAAGAGAATTCCTGATCGCGGAAGACCGTGAAGCCTTCTTTCAGGCAGAGCTGGAACCAGTCGCGACAGGTCACCCGGTTGCCGGACCAGTTGTGGAAATACTCATGCGCAACGATCGATTCGATCGCTTCATAGTCGGCGTCGGTCGCCGTTTCGGGGCTCGCCAGCACGTAGGCGGCGTTGAAGATGTTGAGGCCCTTGTTCTCCATCGCGCCGAAATTGAAATGGTCGACGGCAACGATCATGAAAATGTCGAGATCATATTCGCGCCCGAAGGCGTCTTCGTCCCAGCGCATGGCGCGCTTCAGGCTGTCGAGCGTGTAGCCGCATTTGCCGGCATTCTGTTTTTGCACGAAGATCTTCAGCGCCACGTTCCGACCCGATCTCGTCGTGAAACTGTCCTCGACCGCCGCAAGGTCGCCGCCGACCAGCGCGAAGAGATAGGCAGGCTTCGGGAAGGGGTCGTCCCACACGGCGAAATGGCGCCCGCCGGGCAGGCCGCCGGTCTCGACCGGATTGCCGTTCGACAGCAGCACGGGCGCCGTCCGCCGATCGGCCTCGATCCGGACGCGATAGCGCGCGAGCACATCCGGCCGGTCAAGGAAATAGGTGATGCGCCGAAAGCCCTCGGCCTCGCATTGCGTGCAGAACATGCCGTTTGAAAGATAGAGCCCTGAGAGCGCTGTGTTCGCGTCCGGCGCGCAGGCCGTCTCGATGTCGAGCGTAAAGTGTTCCGGCGGCGCCGCGATGGTCAGCGTCTTGTCGTCCCGCGCGAAGGCGCCGGCGGGGAGCGTTTGTCCGTCGAGCGACAGGCTGAGAAGTTCGATCGCCTCGCCGTTGAGAACGAGCGGCGCCGGCGCCGCGCCCGGCCGGCGGCGCAGGACAAGCCGCGAACGCACGATCGTCCGCTTGGGATCAAGCGCGAAGGCGAGTTCGGCGCGATCGATGAGATAGTCCGGCGGCGCGTAGTCGGCGAGGCGGATCGGCTGAGGGGCATTTGCATTTCGCACTTCGTTCATGGGCGTCTCCCCGCAAAATTGAGGGTCATCGCCGCCTCAATTTGCGCAATAGGCCGACGACGTTGCGCACCAGCGGCGCCTGATCGAACCAGCGGAGCTGGGCGATGTCCGATCGCGAAGAGCGCTGCACGCCGATCGGCGGATCCGCGACCAGCACCAGCCAGTCGGGATGGGCGCGGCGCAGCCAGTTATAGGCGCCGTCGACATGCATTGGACCGCCCTCCGGATGGCCGGCATCGCGGCCTGCGAAGGTTTCGAGGAGTGCGATCGCCGCTGCAATCGTCTCCTTGCCGCGAAAGCAGACAAAATGCGTCGTCTGCACGCTGGTCGAGATCTGCGGCCGGAGAAAAGGGCCGTCGCGTAGGTCGTCCGCCTCGCCGCGCGCCAGTTCGCAGCCGCCGTAGAACATCCTCCAGTCGCGCGCTTCGAGCGCCGTCACAATGTCCGGGAGGCGCGCCGCATAATCCGGAGCGAAGTCGAGGTCGTCCTCGAAGATGGCGAGCCGCTCTATCCCGGCCGAAGCCGCGGCGCGCAGGACGCCGAGATGGCTCTCAAAACAGCCGCGCGCGCCGATAGACGGGAATTTGCCGGCGTCGGCCGGCCGCACAGCCTCAAAAAATGTGACTGCCGAATCTCCGCCGAGCCCGACGCGGTCAAGCTCGCTCTGCATCTCCTGCCGGCGGTCTGCGCGCGAGGCGAGGTTGATGATGAAGGCGCGATCGGCGACGAGGAGCGGCATAGTCAATACCGGCGGCTGGCCTCGCCGCGAATAGCAGCTTCCGCTGCCGGACCATAGCCTTTAAAGAGCCCGGATTGGGGCGGACGTACGGCCCGTCGGGAGCACGATGGATGCGACATTTCCTCAACACCTTTGACTTCACCCGCCCCGAACTGCAGGCGATGCTGGACGATGCGCGCGCGTTGAAAAAATCGCCCTTCGGCGATGCGCTGAAAAACAAGACGATCGCGCTCCTCTTCCTCAACAATTCGCTGCGCACGCGCACCTCGTTCGATGTCGGCGCGCGCCAGCTCGGCGGCCATGCGGTGGTGCTCTCGCCGTCGGGCGGCATGTGGCCGCTCGAATTCGAGGACGGCGTCGTCATGGATGGCGAGGCCGAGGAACATGTGAAAGAGGCGGCGAAAGTATTGTCGCGCTATTGCGACATGATCGGCATCCGCGCCTTCCCGAAATTCGTCGACTGGCAGGAAGACCGCAAGGACAAGATCCTCAACGCCTTCGCGCGCTACGCCGATGTGCCCGTGATCAACATGGAGACGATCACGCATCCCTGTCAGGAAATGGCGCATATCCTCGCGCTGCAGGAGCGATTCGAGAAGGACCGCCGCGGCGCGCTCGACGGCAAGAAATTCGTGCTGACCTGGACCTACCACCCCAAGCCCCTCAACACCGCGGTCGCCAATTCCGCGCTCGTCATCGCGGCGAAGTTCGGGATGAAGGTGACGCTGCTCTGTCCGACCAAGGACTATATTCTTGACGACCGCTATATCGAGATCGCGACGAAAGACGCGGGCGCAAACGGCCAGGCGCTCGAAATCAGCCACGACATCGAAAAAGCCTACAAGGGCGCCGATGTCGTCTACGCCAAGAGCTGGGGGGCGCTCCCCTATTTCGGCAATTGGGCGCCGGAGAAGCCGATCCGCGACGCGCACAAGCATTTCATCGTCGACGAGGCGAAGATGCGTCTCACCAACAACGCGCTCGTTTCGCACTGCCTGCCGATGCGCCGCAATGTGAAGATGACGGACGCTGTGTTCGATTCGCCGAACTGCATCGCCTATGAAGAGGCGGAAAACCGGCTGCATGTGCAGAAGGCGATCATGAAGGCGGTGTTGAGGTGAGGGGGTCGCAAGCCGCCTTCGCCCTTCGTGACGCGGTCTCTACCGCTCCCCAATCAAGCGACTTGTTCTGTGCGCGCACCGCCTGCGCCGACTTCATCCCACAGATGCGCGCTGCGTCTGTGCGAGCTGTCACGTATGATGGTCGGCGACGCCGCACGCGCCTCGCCCTTCGAGGCCCGGTCGCATCCTGAGCCCGTCGAAGGACGCCCGCGCTCCGCCGGGCGCCTCAGGGTGAGGCGCTCTTTCCGTATGCGGACGCACTCAACAGCCCTCATGCTGAGGCGCCCGGCGGAGCGAAGCGGAGCCGGGCCTCGAAGCACGAGGGCGGGCCGCGGGCTCGTTGGTCGCGGCTTCGTCATCGCCGACCATCTCAGTCAACGACGATTCGGACTTACAAGGGTGAGGCTTCGAGGCCCGGTCGCATCCTGAGCCCGTCGAAGGACGCCCGCGCTCCGCCGGGCGCCTCAGGGTGAGGCGCTCTTTCCGTATGCGGACGCACTCAACAGCCCTCATGCTGAGGCGCCCGGCGGAGCGAAGCGGAGCTGGGCCTCGAAGCACGAGGGCGGGCCGCGGCCTCGCCAGCCGCTGCAAAGCGCCGATCACCGCCGCCGCTTCCCCTTGCTGCGCATCCCTTTGGTCGGCGCGCGCCCGCCCGGGCGGCCCTTCTTCGCAGGTCTGAGGCGCGGCCGCTCGCCCTCGACCGGGTCTGAAACAACGGTGAAACGCAAGGCGCCGGTCAGGGGCGCGGCCTCTTCGAGGCGCACGCGTACGGACTGGCCGATGCGGTACATCGCCCCCGTCGCGTCGCTGACCAGCGCGTGCGCGGCCTCATCATGGCGCCAATAGTCGGGGCCGAGATCGCGGGCGGGGCAGAAACCGTCCGCCCCCGTCTCATCGAGCATGACGAACAGGCCGAAGCGCACGACGCCGCGGATGCGGCCGTCGAATTCCTCGCCGATGCGGGCTTCGAGATGTTCAGCAAGATAGCGGTCCTTGGCGTCGCGCTCGGCCGCCATGGCGCGGCGTTCGCAGTCTGAAATCTTCTCGGCGATTTTCGAGAGCCGCGCGGCTTCGTCTTCGCTCTGCCCGCCGGCGCCGAGCTTCAGCGCCGCGATCAGCGCTCTGTGTACGGTGAGATCCGCATAGCGGCGAATCGGCGAGGTGAAATGGGCATAGCGCGCAAGATTAAGCCCGAAATGGCCGAGGTTTGCCGTCGCATAGACGGCCTGGCGCTGCGAACGCAGCACGACTTCGGAAACCATCTCCTTCTCGCCGCGCGCCTCCGCGAGTTTCAGGATCTGGTTGAAATGCTGCGGGCGCACGGAGGGCGAATTGATGAGCGCATAGCCGAGCCCGTCGAGATAGTCGCGCAAGGACTCAAGTTTCTCGGCGTCGGGCGTGTCATGCACGCGATAGATGAGGCGGAATTTCTTCTGCTCCAGCGTCTCGGCCGCCGCGATATTGGCGAGGATCATAAACTCCTCAATCAGGCGGTGCGCGTCGAAGCGTTCGCGGCGTTCGATGCGCGCAACTGCGCCGTCCGGATTGAGAACGACGCGCCTTTCGACGAGGTCGAGGTCCATCGGCGCGCGATGGCGCCGCTCTTCCATACGCGCCTTGTAGGCGGCGTAAAGACATGTCACCGTTTCCTTGATCGGCTCCGGCGCATCGGCGCCGTCGATAATGTCCTGGGCATCGCGGTAGGCGAGTTTGGCGGCCGACCGCATCAGGCCGCGGTCAAAGCGGTGCGAGAGCTTGCGGCCCTTGGCGTCGATCGTCATCTCGACAAACAGACAAGGCCGGTCGACGGCGGGCTTCAACGAACAGAGATCGTTCGACAGCCGCTCGGGCAGCATCGGCACGACGCGGTCGGGGAGGTAGACGGAATTGCCGCGCTTTTCCGCTTCCCGGTCGAGCGCGCCGCCGGGCGCGACGAACGCGCAGACATCGGCGATGGCGACGATGACGCGAAAGCCGCCGGCATTGGCCGGATCATCGTCGGGCGCGGCGAAAACGGCGTCGTCATGGTCGCGCGCGTCTTCGGGATCGATGGTGAGGAGCGGCGTCTCGCGAAGGTCTCGACGTTTCCCGAGCGCTGGAAGCTTCGCCTTCGCCGCCTCGCTGAGAGCGGATTCAGGGAACTCGATCGGGATGCCGTGGCTTGCGACGGCTATCAGTGAAAAGGAGTGCCGATCGTCGATATGGCCGGCGATGGCGCGCACGCGCGCGCGGTTCGGGCCGTAGCCGCGCGCATTTTTCGTCTCAATCCAGACAAGATCGCCGTCTTTGGCCTCGCCCGTATCGCCCTTGTCGATCTGGAACGTCGTGCGCGCGCGCTTCTCGACCGGCTCGGCGACGCCGCCATGTTTCGAGGCCCTGAACACGGCGAGAAAGCGATGCGCGCCGCGGCCGAGCGCGCGGATGATCGTCGCCTGATAGCCGTCGTCGCCGGCGGGTATGAGGCGCGCAAGGACGCGGTCGCCGGGCCCGGGCGCCGGCTTGTGCCGCGCCGCGTCCTCAGAGCGTATGCGGATCATCGGCGGATCGGCCGGGCCGTCCCATTCGGACGGCGCGGCGATGAGGTCGCCGTCGTCATCGACGGAGAGAATGTCTATCGCCGAGGTCGGGGGCAGGGCGCCGCGGGCCTTGACGCGCTTGCCCCGTGTGCGGACGATCTCGCCCTCGTGTTCAAGATCGCGCAACGTCTCGCGCAGCGCTTTGCGGGCCTCGGACCCTTTGACCTTCAGCGCGCGCGCGATCTCGCGCTTGCCGGATGCGGCGTCGGCGGCTTTGACGGCGGCGAGAATGGCCTCGGCCGGGGCGCTCTTGGGCGCGCGCCCGGATCGCTGAGGTCGATCGGAGCGTTCCGGCGCCTTGGGTCCGGATCGTCCTTTGCGCGGCCGCGGCATCGTTCCTCCCGGCGCCGGGATCGCGGGAGAGCCGCGTCTTTCCGGTCAATCCCCGACGGTAAGGGGATTCAGCGCCTTGCCGTCAACGAGGATTTCGTAATGGAGGTGGACGCCCGTCGCATTGCCGGTCTTTCCGGTCAGGCCGATGACCTCGCCGGCGGAAACGCGCCGGCCGCGCACGATATGCGGGGCATACTCGGAGAGATGCGCGTAGCGCGTCGCGACGCCGCGACGGTGCTCAATCAGGATCTTGTTGCCCCAGGCGCCTTCGTAGTCGGCGCGCTCGACCACGCCGTCGGCTGCAGCGCGCACAGGGCGCGGCGTCACGGTCGCAAGGTCGATGCCGGCGTGAAATCGGCTGGAGCCGCCCTTGCGCGGGCCGAAGCCGGAAGACAGGCAACCCATGGTCGGCGCGCGCGCCAGGATGACGCCGCGAATGTCGACAAAAGCCGAAAAGCCCTCAAGGCGGCGGCGACCGTCGACATCGGGCGCGTTCGACACATCGCCGCTGCAAAGGCTCAAGCTTCGTGGAAAGGCGCCTTCGGGCGGCGGCGCGGAAGGCGCCGTCGCACAGGCGGCGAGCAACAGGAACGGGGAGGCGGCGGCGAGACGATGTACGCGCATGACTAAAGTCCTAACTCGCCCGCGCCCCGTGCAATCGTAACAGAGACATCAGCCAGGCGCGAGACGTTCGCGCGCGCCATTCTGCCGGCGAATGGTGACTCTCCCTTGAATGACCCACAGCCTTCATGAAAACGGCGGCCTGATCAGAGCCGCCGTTGACGATCACTTAGGGAGCACGAAGCCCTATTTCGCCTGCTTCAGCTTGTCGTTTTCGATCCAGCCGGCATTGCCGTTCTCGTCTTCGACTTCCCACCACAGGCCTTCCTTGCCGCCGAGCGGATAGACCGTGTCGCCCTTTTCAAGGTCGCGCACTTTGCTCGACGAGGCCGATGGCGAGCGCTTGAGCTGCACCGTGGCGACATTGACGACGAAGGACTCCTTGGGCGCCGCGGCCGCCGCATCGTCCGGCAGGCCGCCGAGCTGGCCGACAATCTGCCGATAGGCGTCAAGATAGGCGTACATCACGACCTTGCCGACTTCGGTGTCGGCATAACCGCCGCCCGCGACGCCGGCCCAGCCATAGCCCCCGCCTGCGCCGAAGCTGAGGTCTTTCTTGGAGGCGGAGCCTTCCGCCGTCGCCTGCACTTCCGAAGTGCGCACGTTCATCAGTGTCAGGACCGTTTGCGCCTCGACCCGCTTCGTGCGTATGCCGCCGATCAGACCGCCGACGCGTCCGCCGATCACCGCGCCTGCGACGCCGCCGACAGCGCTGCCGCCTGCGTTGGAGTCCGCCGTGCCGATATCGGCGACGAGCACATAATCGGCCGCCTTCACCTGGCCGCCGCCGACATTGGACTTGCGCTGGAGATTGCCGCCCGCTGCGAGCGCCTGTTCTTTCTCAAGAACGGAGAGCCCGGCCCCGCGATCGACCAGTTTGAAACAGCCCGATTTGGTGACAAAGACCTTAAGAAGCGCCGAAGGAGCGCCGAGATTATAGCGCGTCCAGCCTTGGCCCTCGCCGTCCGTGATCGTGACCGTGCCGAGGCTTTTGGCGCATTGCGGCAGTTCGACATTTTTGGTCGAACCGCGCTCATTGTCGACGCCCTTTTGCGCAAAGGCAGGCCCGGCGAGCGCGGCTGCGCCCGTGCTCAAGGCAAGAATTGTCAGCAGTTTCATAATGTTCCCCTCTTATCCGAAAAGCGTCATGGGAGAGTGCCAGCGGTCGCCCGAACTGACAAGCAACGCGCGTGAAACCTGCAAACGCTGCGCGCGCATGGGCTGCGCGTTTGTTACATCGTCACGGACCCAACAGGCGCTTCCCTGGCGCCGAGGCGGCGCTGTTTTTCACGAGGGCTTGCAAAGAGGGCGGAGAACCGCCACATGAACCCTACGACCCTTGCCTGCGAGCCGTCCTTTAGGCCTGCCTCTAGAACTTCTCCTGACATCGGTTGACGTCCCGCGTACGCATTGTGCGAATGGGGCGCTGTTGAACGCCATGTCTTAAGGAGATCAAATGGCAAAAGGCACTGTGAAATGGTACAATTCGCAAAAGGGCTATGGATTCATCCAGCCTGAGACGGGCGGCAAGGACGTTTTCGTCCACGCCACTGCGCTTGAAGCGGCGGGCCTGCGCTCGCTGAACGACGGCCAGGCCGTCACCTTCGAAATGAAGGAAGAGCGGGGCCGCACATCGGCGGTGGCGTTGAAGCTCGCCTAACCATTTCCGTTTGGAATTGAGAAGCGCGCCGGGCGAAAGTCCGGCGCGCTTTTTTGTTGCGGGTCCGCCGAACGAAAAAGGGCCCGGCGCAAGGCCGGGCCCTCCTTACACGAATTGCTTTGGCTGTCCGCGGTTGGGAGCCGCGTTCAGAATTTCGCCGCGAGCGTTACGCCCACATAGCGCGATGCGTCGCGCGGGATATGAAGACGCTGGCCAGCCGAAGTGTTCAGCGCGACATAGCTGTCGTCAAGCAGGTTGTTGACGAGGAAGGTCAGCCGATACTTGTCATCCTTGTCGGCAAAGCCGAGGCTGAGATCGACAAGGCTGTGCTGGTTGATCGGCCCGACATTGCCGAGTTCGGAGAACTGATCGCCCTGGTACGACCAAGCGCCGCGCAGATGCGCATCCGTGCCGAACACAAAGGGCACGACCAAGTTGCTGGCGAGCGATGCGCTCCACTCCGGCGCAAGCGGCAGTCTCGTGCCGTTCAGCGCAGACGGCGCATTGGTCAGCGGGTTGGGATTGAACCGCGTCACCTTGACGTCGGCGTAAGCGACGCCGCCTGTGAGCGTCCACCACGGGACGGGCGCGAATACGGCATCGGCCTCGAAGCCTTGCGTGCGGATTGTGCCCGCATTCGTCAGCGTCGAGACGAGCGCGCCGTTGACGTTGATGAAGTTGTTGGCCTGGAAGCCGTCATACTCCGCCGTGAAATACGCTGCGTTGAGCTGGAGCTTGTCGCCGAACAGCCGCGATTTGACGCCTGCTTCGTAGGCGTTGGAGGTTTCCTCGTCGATCGGCGCGGAATTGGTCGGCGCAACGTGGTTGAAGAAGACGTTGAAGGCCGGCCCTTTATAGCCGCGCGAATAGCTCACGTAACCGACGACATCATCCGAGAAATCGAGCTGGGCGACAATCCGTCCCGAGAGGTTTGTGTTGTCGACCTCGCCAGCCGACACATTCGTGCCGTTGCCGCCATTGGCGATGAGGCCGCCCGCGCCGTCATTGCGGATGCCGGGGCCCGTCGCCGCCAATCCTGTGGCGAGGTTGACGCCGGGCGCCCGCGTGTGAACGAAATCAAGCGAATCGTCGGTCCAGCGCAGCCCCCCGATGAGGCGGAAGTTTTCCGTGGCGTTAAAAGTCACGTTGCCGAAAAACGCATAGCTTCTCTGCGTCACGTCGCTGAACGACTCGGCGAACGGAAACAGCGTCGTCGTCGTGTTCGAGAGATCGCAAGGCCGCGACTGCGTGATGGGATCGATCGGCAGCGCGGAGGAGGCGCAGGTGATGTCATCGCGACGGAACGCCTGCGTGTTGTCGGACCGCCATACGAAGACGCCGGCGACATAGGACAGTTTCTGATCCTGCGGCGAGGCGAGGCGCGCTTCAAACGAATACTGGTCCGTCTCGACCGTACCGCGGTCATGCAGTTGCGCCGTGCCGACGACAGCGCGCGGCAGGAAGTCGCCTTCGCGGACCTCGACGTTCTCCCAATTGCGATAAGCGCCGATCATCGTGAAGGTGTGGCCGCTGAAGACATCGAAGTCGCCTTGTAAAGAGACGCCCCAGGTCGTGTCTTCGGTCGTCGTGGTCAGGTTGTGATTGACGACGCGGGTGTCCTCGCCGAGCGTGCTGTCGAAGCCGAGTTCGCCGTTAAGCGCGCCGCGGCTGACGCCTGTGATCTCCGCGCAGCAATCATCGTCCGCGCGGGCGAAATCGACGGCGAGACGGAATTTCGCCGCTGCGGCTGCATCCCAGTCAAACACAAGGCGGGAACCCCAGCGCTCATAGCCGTTGATGCGTTCGCCGTTGAATCGGTTCGTGATGTACCCGTCGAAATTGCCATAGAAGCCCGTAAGGCGCGCTGAGAGACCGCCGCCGAGCGGCGCCGCCGCCGAAACTTTTGCGCGATACTCGCTTTCCTCAAACAGGCCGAGATTGATCTGCGCTTCGGGCTCGTCGGATCCGCCCTTGGTTACGATGTTGACGACGCCGGCTGAGGCGTTCTTGCCGAAGAGGGTGCCCTGCGGGCCGCGGAGCACTTCGATACGTTCGATGTCATAAAGGTCCGCAAAGGCCTGGCCAGAGCGCGAGAGCACGACGCCGTCGAGGACCGTCGAAACTGACGGTTCGGCGGCGATTGAAAACGATTGCGTGCCGACGCCGCGCAGGAAGAGCGACGAGTTTGCGCTGGTCGTTCCCTTACGGAAGTTCAGGGATGGAACAATCTGGGTCAGGTCTTCAATACCGATTGCTCCAGACGCTTCTAGTTCGGCGCCGGTGAGCGCCGTGACTGAAATCGGAACGTCCTGCAAATTCTGTTCGACGCGTTGCGAAGTGACAACGATCTCGTTCACCTGCGCCGAAGCCGGCGCCGCGATCAGGGCGATCGCAGCCGCGCTGGCGGAAAGGGCCAAAAGTTTCTTCACGTAACGCCTCCCGGTTTGGACGCCGCGCCGTTGTGTCTCGGCTTGACGGGCAATCCTCTAGCTGACATGTCTTATATAACACCTCGCCAAAGTCCGCCGTCAACAACGGGCCATGCGAGGCGGTGCGCGCGTTTTGCGGCGCCGCAACAAAAAAGCATCCTCAATTCCTTACGGATTTTCATGAGAATTCTCTTTGTCGATGCCGGAAACTACAGCCGATCACCCGCAGCCGAAGTGATCGCAAAGACGCACTCGGCAAAAAATCCGGGCGCGGTTGCAGCGGAATTTTCGTCAGCCGGTCTCAAGGACAAACATGTCGGCGGGCCGGCGGATCCAAGAACCGTCGAAGAATGCGCCCGGCGCGGCTATGACCTCAGCGCGTTTCGGTGCCGCCAGATACAGCCTTCAGATTTTCTCGAAAGCGACCGCATTTACGCTATGGACCGCTCCAATCTCGACGCGCTCCTGGCGATGAAGCCGGACGGATCGCGGGCGCGGATCGACCTTCTGCTCGGCGACGCCGAAGTGCCCGATCCTTATTTCGGCGGCGCAGACGGTTTTGTGGTTGCGATCGATCTTATCGAGTCGCGGGTGCTCGCCATCCTGGAAGAAACGAAGGCCGGCTAACCGCTGTTGCAAGCCGCAATTGCCGCGTCGAGCTGGTTGAGGCGGTCCTCGCCGTAAGTTTTCGCATACCAGGCGCGCATCGGCGCAGCGGCGGCGACGAACGCCGCCTTTTCTTCCGCCGTCGGATGATGCACGGCGCCGCCCGCCACTTCAAAGACTTGAAACGCTTCCGCCTCGCGGTCCTTCGGAACCTGGCGCGTCATCGCCTTGAGGTCGCCGAAGCCGTCTCGCACGATCGCCTGCACATCCGGCGGCAGGGCGTTCCAGCGTTTGTCGGAATACCACCACAGCGCGCCCATATAGGCGTGACGGTCGAGCGTGATTTTCTTGACGTGCTCCTGCAGGCGCATGCCGACAATATCCTGCACGCTGTTTTTGGTGCCGACGACGACGCCGGTCGCGAGCGCAAGATAAAGCTCCGAGAACGGAATGGGCGTCGGATTTGCGCCGAGTTCGCGAACGAATTGCTGCTCTATCTGCGCCGGCGTCGTGCGGATCTTGAGGCCCTTGAGATCGGCGGGGGTGCGGATTTCCTTGTCCGTCGTTGCAAAGTCGCGCCAGCCGCCGGTGTTGCCGACCGTCATGAGACGCAGGCCAAGGCCCTTGCTGAGAACTTCTTCCCGCAAGGAAGCGATGAGCGGCCCGTCAAGCACGCATTCGGCGACGGCGTCATCCGGGAAAACGTAAGGAAGTTCGAAGACCTGGCCTGCGCCGAAAAAGTTCCCGAACCCGCCGAAGGTCGTCATGAAAACATCGAGAACGCCCGATTGCAGATTTTCGAGGCACTCGCGCTCGCTGCCGCAGAACTGGCCGGACGTATAGACCTTGACGGCGACGCGGCCCTGCGACTCGCGCTCGACGCGCGCCTGGAAGGCGAGGGCCCCAGCGTAATCCTCGTCGTCCTTGGAGGCAAGGATCCCGATACGGATTGTATGCTCGGCGCGCGAAGCAGCGCTGGCGATGACGCCCCAAAGGCAGAGCGCCGCAATGAGTGCGAGGGCGAGGTTGAGTATGCGTTTCTGGCTCATGGCGTCACGCAAAGCCAAGGAGGCGCGGCAAGGTCAGCACGATCGCGGGGAAATAGGTGATGAGCCCGATGACGAGGATGTGCACCAGAAGATAAGGCGCCATTTCAAGGGCGATCGCCGCCGGCTTTTCTCCGGATACGGAGGAGGCGACGAAGAGCACAAGCCCCATGGGCGGCGTCGCAAGCCCGACCGTGACGTTGACGCACATGATGACGGCGAAGTGCAGGGGATCGACGCCAAGTTGGTCGAATATCGGCCCCAGAACCGGCCCGAGAATCAAGATTGCGGGCCCCGCGTCGAGAAACATGCCGACGACGAACAGGAGGAGGTTCACCAGGAGCAACAGCAGATAGACATTGGTCGTAATGCCGGTGAGCGCACCGGCGAGGCTTTCGGCGAAGCCCGATACAGTCACGATCCACGCGAAAGAGACCGCCGCGCCGACCAGCAGGAGGATGACGCCTGACTGCGCCGCCGAGGCGACGAAGATGCGCGGCAGGTCTGCCATCTTCAGCGTCTTCATCACGAAGAGTCCGACGCAAAGGGCGTAGACGGCTGCGGCCGCCGCGGCTTCCGTCGGCGTGAAGACGCCCGCCAGAATGCCGCCGAGGAGAATGATCGGCGTCATCAGCGCGGGCAAAGTCTGCGTGAAAGCGCGCCCGCGCTCGCCCCATGTCGATTTCACGGCGGCCTTCGGGAAGTTGCGGCGCTTGGCGAGGAACGCGGTCATTGCCATGAGCCCGCCCGTCATGATGACGCCGACGACGGCGCCCGCCGCGAAGAGGCCCGCAACCGAGACGTTCATGACGAAGGCGTAGAGGATCATGATGCCGGAGGGCGGAATGATCGGGCCCATGATCGAGGAGGCGGCGGTGATCGCGGCGGCAAAACGCTTCGTATACCCCTCTTTTTCCATGGCGGGGATCAGCATTTTGCCCACGGCCGAGGCGTCGGCGACGGCAGAGCCCGAAAGGGTCGAGAAAAGCATCGCCGTGACAATGTTCACATGCGCAAGACCGCCGCGCAGATGCCCGATGAGCGATTGCGCGAAGCGGAAGATCGCCGCCGTGACGCCGCCCGAATTCATCAACTCCCCGGCGAGAATGAAGAACGGAACGGCCATCAGCGGGAAGGAGTCGATGCCGTTATAAAGCCGCGTCAAGATAGCGGAATAAAATTGCGGCAGATCGTCGAGTGCGAGCGAGAGGCCCGGCGCGATGAGCAAGGCGAAAACGATCGGCGCGCCCGCCGCAAGAAGAAAGATGAAGATATAGATATAGGCGATCGACATGGTCCGTCCTCCGCCTATTCGCCGCTGGCCGGCGCCGTTCTGTGCGGCGCCTTGGGGTCTTCCTTGCCGGAAAGAAGCTCGCCGAACTGCCGTAAAAGGATTTCGACGCCGCTGAGCAGCATGGCGCCGAGCGAGACAGGGATGATCGCGTAAACGAGTCCGGTCGAGACGGGCAAAGTCGACATCCGGCTCTGGAGGCCGCGTCCGACGAAGCCGACGCTTTCGCGCAGCAAAACGAACAGGATCCACAGCACCAGCGCCGAAATCGCAACCTCAACGGCATAGCGCAGGCGCGAAGGCAGCGCGGCCGCGAAGAGATCGATGCCGACATTGGCGCCGGTGCGCAGCGCCCAGGGGGCGACCAGAAACGTCGTCCACACCATCAGCGATTTCGATAGTTCTTCCGTCCAGGCGAGCGAGCTGTTGAAAACGTAGCGGCTGACGACTTGCGCCAGGATGACGACGAGCATCACAGCGAGAATGGCGCCGGCGACAGCGCGGCCGACGCGCCCGATGGCGGCGTTGACGGCGCCGAGGGCGTCGATGAGGGATCTCATAATCCTCCCGGGGGCGCTTCTGTGCGGCGCCTTGATTGAAGCGTGCAGACCTTCGCGCAAAGCATGGCGCCGAAAGCGGCGCGCGTCGATCCGCGTTCCGCTTCCTGCGTCAGGCTGTCCAAATCTCCCGCTCGGCGGTCATGGCGTCGGTCGTCTCCGCCGCGGCGGCGAGCGGTATGCGCGCGCCGGCGCGCGCGAAGACAGCGATCTCGTCGAGCGCGAGCGTCAGCCGATAGGTCTTTCCGCCTTCGAACCGATCACCACCTGGAAAGCGGCGCCATTCTCCGGCTGGGAGATAGACTTTGACGCGATGGTCGGCGCGCAGGCAGGGCGCGACAAGCAAATCCTCGCCGAGGAAGAACTGATCTTCGAACGCAAACGCTTCGGGCTCATCAGGGCAAGCGAGCGCCATGGCGCGCTGCACGGGCAGGCCCGTCTCTGAGGCCGCCTGCATCGCGCCTTCGATATAGGGAATGAGCCGGTAGCGCAGCGCCAGCGCCTTTTGAGCCGCATCCTCCGCCTCCGGACCATAGGACCACGGCTCGCGCGGGCCGATGCCATGGAGCCGCATATGCGCAGAGAACACCGCGGCCTGCATCCAGCGCACATAGAGCGCGGGATCGCGCGTGTCGCCGTAAAAGCCGCCGACATCGGTTGCGTAATAGGGCGCGCCGGTCATGCCCCAAGAAAGGCCGCCGCGCAGCGACGCGGCAAGCCCTTCCCAATCCGCCTGCGGATCGCCGCCCCATTGCGAGGGCAGGCGCTGGCTGCCCGTCCACGCGGCGCGGCTGAACAGAAACGCGCCGGAGCGGCAGTGGCGCTCTGCCGCTTCATAGACGCAGCGATTGTAAAGCAGCGCATAGACATTGTGCAGCGCGCGGCCGGTCTCGCCATTATGCGCGATCATGTCGTCGAGCACTTGCTCGCCGAAATCGGCCTTGATCATGTCGACGCCGAGATCGAAAAGGTCCTTGTGCTTGTCGCGCCACCAGGCATAAGCGTCGGGGTGCGTGAAATCGACAAGGCCCGACACAGGCAGCGGCGTCATCACGGGACCGAAGGGCTCGGCCTCCCATTCGTACTTCCAGGGCTCGCCCGTACGCCGGTCTTTGAGAAGCCAGCCCTTGGCCGCCATCTCCGCGAAGAGCGGGTGTTTCACCGAAATAAGCGGATATTCCCACACGCAGATCCGGAAGCCGAGGGCTTTGAGCGCATCGACGACCGGCTTCGGGTCAGGATAACGCGCTCTGTCCCATTCGAAGGCGAAGCGTGTGTCCGTGTCCTGCCAGGCTCTGCCGTCGAACGTGATGACGTCGCAGGGCATCTTCCGTTTGCGGACTTCCTGCGCGACGGCGAGGATTTCTTCGGCCGTTCGGTAATAGGCTTTCGAAAGAATGACGCCGAGGCTCCAGCGGGGCGGGATGGGCGCGCGGCCGGTCAAGTCCGTATACTGGCGCAATATGTCCGCGCCTGAGTCGCCAGACAAAAGAAAGAGATCCAGCGCCTCGTCCTCGACATGAACGCCGTAAGCGCGCTGCGACCAGGGCGCAAAGCCGACGCCATGCGTGACGGGCGAAGGCGTGTGGATGAAGACGCCCCAACCCGCCGGCGACCAGCAGAAGGGCGCATTCTTGTAGGAAATCTCGGCGTTGACGCCGAGAGCGTCCGAATTCCAGGAGCGGATGAGCTGGCCGCGCTTTTCGAGCGGCCCCCATTTTTCGCCGAGGCCGTAAATCTGCTCGCCGGTCTCAAGCTCAAAATGGGCGAGCCACCCGTTCGAGGTGCGGGCGAAAGGCGGCAGGCGGAATTTGCGCACGAAATGGCCGTCGCTCGCCGAGCGCTGCACGCGGCGCGCGCCCTTTTCAAGCGTGAAGGCGAGCGTCTCCTTGTCGATCGAAAGGCGGTGGCCCGCGCCTTCGATGACGACCGTCGCGCCGTCCTCCGAGACCGTTTTTTCGGCGCCAGCGACGGCCGCGACGAGCATGCCGTAGTCGTTCTTACGCGCGCCGAAGCGCAGCCGCGCGCCGAAGGCGTGCAAGGTGACCGTCAGCGTGCCGATCTGCGTTTCGATCGTCACCGCATTGCCGTCGAGCCTGGGCGACGACGTCGCCGTCGTCGGCTGATGCTTGCTCCACGATGGCGAGACGGGATCGAAGGCGGGCGCGGTCATGCGAGATCCAGAACAGGCAGCTTCATGCGCGCCGCAATCGTGCGGAGCGCCTCGCGGTGGTCGCCATAGGCGATTGCAAAATGGTGTTCGAGAGCCTCGCCCATGATCGACGAGAGCACCTCCTCCAGCGGCTTCGCGAAGCGGAAAACGCCGGACGTGCCTGTGAACGCCATGGGCCGCCGGATGAACTCGCCGGCGCCAAGGACGAGCTTCATTTCGCCGCGCGCCTGCGAAATGCGCGCGAAGGTGAACTGGCCGGGCTTCAGCGGAAACTGATGGAGCAGCGGCATTTTGCGATTGGTATGGATCGTCGCTTCCGGCGTCGCTTCCGGATCGCACATAGACAGCGGCGCAAGGCCGCAATGCCAGAAAACGCCGGTGCCGTCGCTCGTATCGACATCGACGAGATCGGCCATCCAGGCCGGCGCATCGCCTAGCTCCTGCAGGATGAGCGCCGTGAAAGAGCCGAGCACGTCCGCCTCGCAGGCAGAGGGCGTGCGTTTCTCGTTCATCATCGCCATCGGTCCGCAGGCGGCGCAGCCATATTCGGTGAAGGTTTCCGGCCAGCAGCGCACGGCGAGACCCTTGGCGCCCGTGTCGGCGCGGATGTCGTCGAGCGCGCAGAAGACTCGGAAGGAGCGATCGAGCTGCGCCTGATCGACGGCGTCGAGCCCCGCGACTTCGCCCTCGACCTTGGCGCGCACGGCTTTGGCGCGCGTCTCCGGGATCGCCTTGGCGCGGTCGAAAAGCTCCGTCAGCGGAATGGTCTTGACTTTGACGCCGGCAAGAGCCGCAAGATTGTCGGCGTCATATTCACAGGTATCAAAACCGGCAGGGTGCTGGCCCACGACGCTGATCGTCGCGCCTTCGACCTTGCCGAATGCTGCGAGACCCGCCGCTGATGCGCCGGCGGCGGGTCTTGCCGCTGTCGGCTTGATATCGGCCTTGCGCGCAAAGCTTGAGAGGCTGTCTTTCAGGCCCTTGGCGTCCGGCGCGGCATAGAGCCAATGGTGGGCGACGCCCGCTTTGCCGAGCGCGTGGGCGGCAAGGTTGAGGCCGCAAAAGGCGTTGAGGCGCAGCCGCCCGCCGAGGCGCGGCTCCGGCACGGCCCAGACGGCGACGGGCGCCGCGGCGCTCTTCGCCAGTTTCACTGTCATCGTCGCATCAGTGAAGGTGATCTGCAGAATGAGCAGCGCGTCAATGCGGCCCGCCGCGGCGATTTCCGCCGCCGCCGCTTCAGCCGCCGCCGCGTCATAAAGGAGCTTGCGCGGCCCGACGGCGCGGATGCCCGCGGCCTCGATCGCGGCGAAGGCCTTGGCCATCATGTCTTCCGCAAACGGAACATCAAAGGTCGGACGGCCGAGCGCAGCAACCCCGTAGACGAGCGTCATGATTGAAATCCCTTGTAGACGTGGCGGAAGCGATGGTCCGCAGGCAGGACGCGCGGGCCCTCTCCGCCGTAGCAGGCGTGTTGCATCCAGGGGAGGGCCTCGGCGTCCGTCATCGCATTGAGGTCGCGCATATAGGCGGATGCCTCGCCCTCAAGGCCTTTGCGGATGAGCGCCCAATCCGGGAAATGCTGAAAAGCCTTGGCCCAGATCGCCCGGCCGGCGAGGTAGCCGGAGGCGCCCGCCGCAAAGGCGTAGTGAAGGATGTTCTTGAACTCCGCCATGCCGGCGCCGGCAGACAGCATGACCCAGGGCCGCCCGGCCGCGCGGCCGAGCGCATCGAACCACTTTTGAGCGTCTGCTGCGCCCTCCGATCCCGGCGCCGGAACGTCTTCGGCGGGGATCGGACTTTCAAGTTTGAAAAGATCAACGCCGTATTTCGGATCAGCGAAGGTCTCGACGCTTTCAACGACGAGATGCGGGCGCTTCGTCTTCATCTCGACATAGTCGCGCGTCTGCTCCGCGTCCTTGGCGAGCGGATAGAGCAGCAGCTCGAAGACGTATGGGATATCGTAGCGCGCGCAGGCCTCGCCGATGCGGGCGACGAAATCTTTCTGGTGCTGTGTGACGGAAGCGTCCGCATCCGGACGATGCCAGGCGAGGACTTTCACCGCGTCGCCGCCTGCGCGCTTGATCTTTTCGACCGACCAGTCGTCTATTTCCTTGGAGAGCCGCCCGCCCGGCGTCTCCTGGAATATCGAATCCTCCAGCGTCAGGATGAGGCCCTTGGCGGGCGAGAACAACATGACGCCGCGCGGGAAGGCGAAATGCGGGTCGAGGAGCATCGCGGAGGAGTCGCGCTGCAAGGTCTCGATCAGCAATTCCTTGAAGCCTGCGACATCCTCCCAGGGCGCTTCCTTCGTGCCGCGCTTTTCGCGGATCGGGTTCTTGATCGGCGGGCGCTGATCGACGGCCGTCATCTTGAAACGGCCGTTCGCATCCGCCATGCGGCGCATGCCCCAGAGTTTGCCGGCGGAAAGCGTCGTCGTCACAAAAGCGGCTCCATCGGCGACTGAGATTTCAGAAAAGCTTCGACTTCGGCGCGCAGCGGCGCGCCCTTGCGCCCGCCTTTGCGCGAAACTTTCAGCGCGGCGGCGGCGCTGGCGAACTTCACAGCGTCTTCGGCGCGCTTTCCTTCGCCGAGCGCGAGCGCGAAAGCGCCGTGCCAGACATCGCCGGCGCCGAGCGTGTCGACGGCATCGATCTTGTAGGCGCCGAAGCTGCGCACGCCGTCCGCATCGGCGACGAGTACGCCTCTGGCGCCGTCCGTCGCGCAGCACCAGGCGCCGGTGCGCGCGCGGACCTTGGCAAGGCCGTCGCGGAGATCGGCCGCGCCTGTGAGATTGGTCAAGCCGTCAGCGGAAAAGGCAAGATGGGTCGCCGCGCCCAGCAGCGCAGGATCGTCCGGCACCGGATCGTCCGCATCGAGAATAGCGGGCTTTGCCGACGCCCTGGCCGACGCGAAGCCCTTCTTCGCCCCTTCGACCCAGCGCGTGTCGGCGAGCACGGCGTCCGCTTCAAGGCGCGCCGGAATGAAGGAGGCATCGGCGGGGAGGGCGTCGTCGCGATAATTGACGATCATCCGTTCGCCGTCGCTGTCGACCATGACGGCGGAAAGGGAAGAGACGCGGCCGGGAAGGCGCCGCACAAGCGCGCAATCAACGCCATGGCCTTCAAGCTCAGCGACAATCTCGGCGCCCACGGCGTCGCCGCCGACGCGCGCGGCGAGCATCGCCTCGCCGCCGAGGCACGCAATGGCGACCGCCGCCGTCGCCGCCGGGCCGCCGCCGACGCTCTCAAAAGCAGACGCGCGGAATTTCCGCCCGCCGCTCGGCAGAGACGGCACAGCGAAGACATAATCCTGGACCGCGTGACCGATGCACATGATCCGCGCCAAAGACGCATTCTCCCGGTGGCGGCGCGCGGGTCGCCGCGCGGCTTCGATGATTTATATCTTATAGAAGAGTTAGGCAACGGGAGGGGAGTGAGGGAATAGGGAGTAGGGAGTAGGGAGTAGATTGAACGGGCGCCGCTCCTCCCGCCGCGCAGCGGGGGAGGTGGCCGCGCAGCGGCCGGAGGGGGCGCGCGCCGCGCATTCAGACCGCCCGTTTTCCTGGGTAAGCTCGGCTCCGCTTGCCGCTCTTCGCGCTGCGGTCTATCCGGCCGCCATGCGCATTCTGCTCACAGGCTCTTCCGGCTGGCTCGGGCGATATCTCGCCCCGATGCTGCGACATGCCGGGCATAATGTCGTCGGTCTCGATGTCGCGCCGGGCGCAGACACCAGCATTGTCGGCACCGTCGCAGACCGCGCGCTCATCGCGCGCGTCTTCAGCGAGCACGGCATTGAGGCCGTCATCCATGCCGGCGGATTGCACAAGCCGGACATCGCCCGCCATCCGGCGCAGGCCTTCGTCGACGTCAATGTGACGGGGACGCTCAATCTGCTTGATGAAGCGGTGAAGGCCGGCGCCAGCCGCTTTGTCTTCACCTCCACGACCTCCCTCATGATCTCGCGTGCGATCCGCGACGAGGAGGGCGGCGCCGCGGTCTGGCTCGACGAGCGGGCTGGGCCGCTTGAGCCGCGCAACATCTATGGCGTCACCAAGCTCGCCGCCGAAGGCCTCTGCCGTGATGCGCATTTCGTCCATGGCCTGCCGTGCATAGTGCTGCGTACCTCACGCTTTTTCCCCGAGGACGACGACACGCTGAAGGACATGTCCGGCGAGAATTTGAAGGCGAACGAGTTTCTGCACCGGCGCCTGACCGTCGAGGACGCGGCGCGGGCGCATATCCTCGCGCTCGAACACGCGCCCGAAGTGGGGTTCGACGTGCTGATTGTCTCAGCGCCGACGCCATTCAAGCGCGAAGACGGCGCTGCGCTGATGCGCGACGCGCCGGGCGTGATCGCGCGGCATTTTCCGGACGCTGCAGCGCTTTATGCGGGGAGAGGCTGGTCGCTGCCGGCGCGCATCGGCCGGGTCTATGACGCCGCGCGCGCGGAACGCGTCATCGGGTTCCGGGCGGAAACAGACTTTGCAGCAATCCTCGCGGCGCTGCGAGAAGGCCGCGCACTGCCGTTCGCGCATGATCCGGGGTATGTGTCGCCGATGGTTCAGGGGTAGCGGTTAGGCCTGAGCGCCTACTCACCGCAACTCCACGGCATACACCAGCGCCCCAGTCGCAAACCGGCTCTGGCGAAGTTCGATGGCGCGGCCCGTAATGTCGTAGGCGGTGCGGTCGACCTGCAGGATCGGCGCGCCAGCGGCGATGCCGAGCGCCTCGGCATCCTCACGATTGGCGGAGACCGCCTGGATCTGCTCTGAGGCCGAGACGATCGAGACGCCGAACTTCGCCTGGTAAAACGTGTAGAGCGTGTTGGGCAGCGGGTTCATCGCGTCGAGGCCGTTGAACAGGGCGCCCGGCACGACGATGAGTTCGCGCACCGACACCTTTTCGGCGATGGTGCGGTCGCGCTTGATCTGGAAGATCTCCGCGCCGTCCTCGACGCCGAGGCGCAGGCGCTCGCCCGCCTTCGCCGCGCGGCGCGTGATCGTCGCCTTGCGGCATCCGGGCATGGCGCGCTCGCCGGTCGCATGCGCGATCTTGAAGAATCGGAAATGCGCGCTTTCCTGCGTGTGTTCGACGACAAACGTGCCCTTGCCCTGGCGGCGCTCGACGAGATTGTCGGCGGCGAGGCTGTCGAGCGCCTTGCGGACGGTGCCGTGGCTGACGCCGAGTTCGCCGGCGAGGGTCTGTTCGCTCGGCAGCGACTCCGCGGGGCGCCACACGCCCGACGCGATGCGCGCCAGCAAAAGCTCGCGGACCTGTTGATAGAGCGGGCGAAATCCCGGCCGTTCGAGCTGACGCATGGCGAGGTTCATGGCGGGAAGCTTAGCCGCGACCTTGCAGGATTGTCTATCATTTGCTGTAATGTATCATATACAAGACTCGTCCGAGACCCCGGACCCGCCGCCGTCAAGGCCGGCCGGTCCGCCCTGAAGGAAAGGCGGCGACGCCCATGACCATCCCCCATCTTCTCGTGCATAGCCGAAAGGACAATGTCGGCGTCGTCGTCGTCGAAGGCCTTGGTCCGAACACGGACATGCTCTGCGTCGTCACCGAGGACGACAGCGATTTCCGCCTGACGTCGAAACAGGCCGCGCCCATCGGGCACAAGATCGCGCTCCGCGACCTCAAGACGGGCGACACGATTTTCAAATATGGCGAGGACATCGGCCGCGCCATCGCGGACATCGCCAAGGGCGAACATGTCCATGTCCACAACATCAAAACCAAGCGCTGGTAGGGCACGATGAAACGCGAGACATTCTGGGGCTATCGCCGGCCGAACGGGCGCGTCGGCGTTCGCAACCACGTCATCATTCTGCCGGTCGACGACATCTCAAACGCGGCGGCCGAAGCGGTGGCGAGCAATATCAAGGGGACGCTCGCCCTGCCGCACGCCTACGGACGATTGCAGTTTGGCGCCGATCTTGATCTCCATTTCCGGACGATCATCGGCACGGGCGCCAATCCCAATGTCGCGGCCTGCGTCGTCATCGGCATCGAACCCGGCTGGACGAAGAAGGTCGTCGAGGGTATCGCCAAGACCGGCAAGCCGGTCGCCGGCTTCTCGATCGAGCAGACGGGCGACATCATGACCGTCGCTAAGGCCGCGCGCCAGGCGAAGGATTTCCTGCATCTCGTCTCGGAGCAGCACCGCGTCGAATGCCCGGTCTCGGACCTTTGGGTTTCGACCAAATGCGGCGAAAGCGACACAACATCAGGCTGCGGCGCCAACCCCACTGTCGGGAACATGTACGACAAGCTGATCCCGAAAGGGATTTACGGCGTGTTCGGAGAAACATCGGAGCTCACTGGGGCCGAGCATCTCTGCAAGATGCGCGCAGTCTCCAAAGAGGTCGGCGAGAAATTCCTGCGCACCTTCCAGGCCTATCAGGACGAGGTGATCGAGGCGCACAAAACCTCCGACCTGTCCGAAAGCCAGCCGACCAAAGGCAATATCGAAGGCGGCCTTTCGACCATCGAAGAAAAGGCGATGGGCAATCTCGAAAAGCTCGGGCGCGAGACCTCCTATATCGACGTGCTCGGCCCCGCCGAGGAGCCGACGAAGGGCCCCGGCATGTATTTCATGGACTCCTCGTCTGCGGCCGCGGAGTGCGTGACGCTGATGGCGGCGGCGGGCTTTGCGGTCCACACCTTCCCGACGGGTCAGGGCAATGTCATCGGCCATCCGATCGTGCCGGTGATCAAGCTCACCGCCAACCCGCGCACGGTGCGCACGATGTCGGAGCATATCGACCTCGACGTCTCGGGCCTGTTGCGCCGTGAGCTGACGATGAGCCAGTCGGGCGACGCCCTCGTTGATATGGTGATCCGCACCGCCAACGGCCGGGTCACCGCCGCCGAGGCGCTCGGCCACCGTGAATTCGTCATGACGAAGCTCTATCGCAGCGCCTAAGTCCGCCTCACGGGCCTGCGCCTCGACTTGAGGCGGCCTGCAAAGCCGGGCCGCGAAAGGCGGGGCGCTTCAGATTGCGGGCACTCAAGGGGACCGACCGCCCATGATCTCCATCGCCGAAGCCGAACGCCTCGCCGCGCGCGCCTTTGAGCGCGCCGGCGCGACGCCGTTGCAGGCGGCGCCGACGGCGCGAGCGCTCGCAGCGGCCGAGCGCGACGGCCAGAAGGGGCACGGTCTCTCCCGCGTGCTTGCGTATACGGAGCAAGTGCGTTCCGGCAAAGTCGCGGGCCGGGCCGTTCCCGCAGTCGATCAGGCGCGGGCGAGCGCGATCGTCGTCGACGCCGGCGGGGGTTTTTTCTATCCCGCCTTCGACGCAGGATTCGAGCCCCTGGTCGCCGCCGCGCGCCGCAACGGGGTCTCCGCGGCGGCGATCCGCCGGTCGCATCATTGCGGTCAGGCAGGCCAGCATGTGGAGCGGTTGGCAGAGGCCGGGCTCGTCGCATTCCTTTACGCCAACACGCCCAAGGGCATGGCCTTCTGGGGCGGCGCGCGCCCGGCGATGGGGACGAATCCGCTGGCCTTCGCCGCGCCCGCGCCGGAAGGCGCGCCCCTCGTCATCGATCTTGCCTTGTCGGTCGTGGCGCGGTCGCGGATTGTCGCGGCGCACAGGTCAGGCGCGCCGATCCCGGCCGATTGGGCCTTCGACGCAGAGGGCCGTCCGACGACAGACGCAGAGAAGGCGCTCGAAGGCTCGATTGCTCCGGCGGGCGGCGCCAAAGGCGCGGCGCTTGCGCTCATGGTCGAAGTTCTCGCCGCCGCGCTCACCGGCGCGCATTTCGGCTTTGAGGCGAGTTCGTTTCTCGACGCTGAGGGCCCTCCGCCCAATGTGGGACAGCTGATCGTCGCGATTGATCCCGCCGCCTTCGGTCCCGGATTCATGGCGCGCATGAGCGTATTGATGACGGCGATGGCGAGCGAGCCTGGCGTGCGCCCGCCTGGCGCGACGCGCATAGCCAACCGGCAAAAAGCGGAGAGGGACGGCCTCAACGTGTCGCCCGCCATGATTGACGAATTGTGCGCTCTGGCCGGTGAAACGGCGTGAGCGCGGTCGCTGCCCGGGCGCCTTTTGCTGACGCCGTCCGCGCCATGGCGCCCGGCGTTCTTATGGCCTTCACCATTGCGGCCGCCTCGACCTTCATTTCGGAGCATTACGGCGCGCCGGTCATGCTGTTCGCGCTTCTCATCGGCATGGCGTTTCAGTTCCTGAGCGTCGAGGGGCGCTGTGTTGACGGCATCAAGTTCACCTCGACGCGCCTCCTCAAGATCGGCGTCGCGCTGCTCGGCGTGCGGGTCACTTTCGGCGAAATCGCGAGCCTCGGGGCTGGGCCCGTCATAGCGACGCCTATCCTCATTGGGCTGACGATCGCCGCGGGCGCGCTCTGCGCGCGCGCGCTCGGCCGCGACGCACGCTTCGGCGTGCTCGCCGGCGGCGCCGTCGCCATTTGCGGCGCGTCGGCGGCGCTCGCCATCGCCGCCGCCTTGCCAAAACGCGGCGACGGCGAACGCGACACGCTCTTCACGGTGATCGCCGTCACGTCCCTGTCGACGATCGCGATGGTTCTCTATCCTGTGCTCTTCCATGCGTTTGGTTTTGACGACCGGCAGATCGGCTATCTGCTCGGGGCGACCATTCACGATGTCGCGCAGGTCGTCGGCGCCGGATACGCCGTCTCGGACGAGGCTGGCGCGGTCGCGACTTATGTAAAGTTGTTGCGCGTCGCCTGTCTGCCGGTCGTGGTCATCGCTGTGGCGCTCTGGTCGAGACGTGCGGCAGGGGAGGCGAAATCGCCCTTTCCCTGGTTCGCGATCGGCTTCGTCGGGATGCTGACGATGAACAGCCTCGGCTGGATCCCCAAGCCCCTGCACGACGCGATCAGCACGACAGCGCAATGGCTTCTTGTGGCGGCCATCGCCGCGCTCGGCATGAAGACCTCGCTCAAGGAAATGGCCTCGCTCGGGCCGCGGCATATCGGCGTCGTCGTCGGGGCGACCTTGCTGCTGCTCGTCGCCGCGCTCGGCGTCGAACTCGTGATATAGGAAAGACTATGGCCGACATCGTCATTTCGGAATTCATGGATGAAGCCGCGATCGCCGCGCAACTCGGCGGGCGCGATGTGCTTTACGATCCAAAGCTGGTCGATGATCCGGCGCGCCTACACGCGGCGCTCGCCGACGCGCGCGCGATCGTCGTGCGCAATCGCACGCAAGTGCGCGGGGCGCTGCTTGGCGCCGCGCCCAAATTGAAAGTTGTCGGCCGGCTTGGCGTCGGCCTCGACAACATTGACATGGAAGCCTGCCGAGCGCGCGAAATTGCGGTGTTCCCGGCGACGGGCGCGAATGACGTCGCCGTCGCCGAATATGTCATCGCCGCCGCGCTTTTTCTCGTGCGCGGCGCCTATGCGTCGTCAGCTGAAGTTGCAGAGGGCAAATGGCCGCGCAATGCGCTGATCGGCGGCGAGGTCATGGGCCGGGCGTTCGGCCTTATCGGCTATGGCGCGATTGCGCGCGAGACGGCGGCGCGCGCCAAAGCCCTCGGCATGCGAATTCTCGCCTTTGATCCCTATCTCGACGCCGGCAGCCCGCACTGGCGGAGCGCGGAGAAAATGTCGCTGGACGCGCTCCTGACGGCTGCCGATGTCGTGAGTCTACATGTGCCGTATACGAATGAGACACATCGCATGATCGACGCTGAAGCGCTGTCAAGGATGAAGAAGAGCGCGGTTCTGATCAATGCGGCCCGCGGCGGCGTCGTGGACGAAGACGCGCTCGCCGCGGCGCTGCGCGAAAAACGCATCGCCGGCGCGGCGCTCGATGTGTTTGAGGCAGAGCCGCTCAGCGCGGCGCAAGGCGCGCGCTTCGCCGGCGTCGCCAATCTCATCTTGACCCCCCACATTGCGGGCGTCACGGACGAATCCAATGTGCGCGTCTCGCGCGTGACGCTCGACAATGTCGTGCGCGCGCTCGATGGCCGATGATAAGCTGCGAAACGGCGTGAGCGGGAAGGGAGCGGCGCGAAGGTGAGCGAAGCAGTCTACGACATCCTCGTCGTCGGCGGCGGGATCAACGGCGCGGGGATTGCGCGCGACGCGGCGGGGCGCGGCTACAAGGTGCTGCTCGTTGAGCAAAACGACCTTGCTTCCGCCACGTCGTCAGCCTCGACCAAGCTCGTGCATGGGGGCTTGCGCTACCTCGAATATTACGAATTCCGGCTGGTGCGCGAGGCGCTGACCGAACGCGAGACGCTCTTGCGCGCTGCGCCGCACATCATCTGGCCGCTGCGGTTTGTCTTGCCGCATCACAAGGGACTTCGCCCCCGCTGGATGCTCCGCGCCGGCCTTTTTCTTTACGATCACCTCGGCGGCCGCGAGATCTTGCGCGGCGCCGAATCCATCCGGCTCGCGGGCGACCCGCGCGGCGCGCCCCTGAAACCGGAATTCGAACACGGCTTTGAGTATTCCGATTGCTGGGTCGAGGACTCGCGTCTCGTGGTCCTCAACGCCGTCGATGCGCGCGAGCGCGGCGCGGAAATCCTGACGCGCACGCGCGCCAAGGCCGTCTATGTCGAAGATGGTCTGTGGCGCGCCGAAATCGAAGGGGAGGACGGCGCGCGCCGCATTGCGGCGCGCGCTTTCGTCAACGCCGCCGGCCCCTGGGTCGACAACGTTCTGCGTGCGGTCCTGCGACGCAACGAGCCGCCGAAGTTCAAGCTGCGCCTTGTGAAAGGCAGCCACATCATCGTCGAAAAACAATTCGAGGGTGAGCACGCCTATATCTTTCAGAACGCTGACAAGCGCGTGATCTTTGCGATCCCCTATGAGCAGGACTTCACGCTGATTGGCACGACGGACTTGCCCTATGACGGCGATCCCGCCGCCGTTGCGATCGAAGAATCCGAGATCGACTATCTTTGCGCCGCGGCGAGCGAGTATTTGGCAAAGCCCGTCGCCCGCAGCGCTGTCCGACGCACCTATTCCGGCGTCCGCCCTTTGCACGACGAAGGCGGGGCGGAGAATGCAAGCGCCGTCACGCGCGACTACGCCTTCGACCTTTCGGGAGAGCCCCCGATACTCTCCGTCTACGGCGGGAAGATCACGACCTACCGCCGGCTTTCAGAACACGCGCTCGAAAAGCTGACGCCGCTTCTTGGCGAAAGGGGCGGTCCCTGGACGGCGAACGCGCCGTTGCCGGGCGGCGATATGCCGAATGCCGATTTTGACGGTTTCCTTGAAGGCCTCGGAAGCGCCTATTCGTGGGCGCCGCCAAAGACGATGAAACGCCTCGCGCGGGCCTATGGCACGCGGGTTCATCGCCTCCTCGATGGCGCGAGGTCCATGGCGGATCTCGGCGAGAGTTTCGGCGCAGGCGTGACCCAATCTGAGATCGCGTATCTCAAGCGCGAGGAGTTCGCGCGGACCAGCGACGATATTCTCTGGCGCCGGTCCAAGCTCGCTCTGCATCTGACGCCCGGCGAGACGCTGCTTTTGCGAGAGCGGCTCGGCTGAAAGGTGTCATCGCAGACGCTGAATGCCATCGGCCGCATCTCTGCAGCAGCGTGACATTCCTATAGTCAACACCCCGCTCGGCGAGCGTTCAGGAGTAGCGAACCTGTTCGCGCGCTCTGAAAGGAACCTCAAGACTTCGGTTTGACGAAGCGCAGCGCCATCCGGTCGCTTTCGCCGATCGCGTCATATTTCGATCGATCGAAATTCGGGTTCTCGGGCTGGCCTGCCGGGGCGGTCCGCTTTACTGGCGGCAAGGTCCAGACGCCGAAGGGGTGGTCGCGCATGTCTTTCGGGTTTGCATAGAGTTCCGAGCGCGCGGCAAGCTTAAAGCCGGCTTTCTCGGCGGCGGCGATGACGAACGCTTCCGTCACATAGCCGGACCCGGCTTTCGGGTCCTGGACGGCGCCGGCGGCGTTGCGGTGCTCTTCGATGGCGAGGACGCCGCCGGGCTTCAGCACCGCGAAGCTCTCCGCCATCACTTTGTCGACCATGCCGTTCGCCATCCAGTTATGGATGTTGCGGCCGTTGAGCACGAGGTCGACCGAACCTGGCGCGCCAAGCCCTTGAGACTTCGGACCGAAGTTCACCAACTCGATTACGCCGTAAACGGATTGATCGGCGAAGCGCTGTTCGAACCGCGCGCGCGCATCCTTGGCGGCTTGCGACAGCTCTGGATTGCCGAGATCGGCGGCCGTCACCCGATATTTGCCGCCGGTCATGCGGGCATAGGGCGCCAGAATCTCTGTCCACCAGCCGCCGCCCGGCTGAAGTTCGAGCACGGTCATGCCGGGCTTCAGACCCCAAAACGCAAGAGCCTCGGAAGGCTTTCTGAACGCATCGCGTTCGACATTGGCCGGCGTCCGCCATGCGCCGGCGACAGACGCAGCGAGCGCCGCGTCAGCTTGCGGCGCGCCCTTGGCGGCGGTGTCGCCTGCGGTCGAAGCAGTCGCGCAAGCGCCGAGAGCGAGCGCGGCGGCGGCAAGAAGGATCGTCGATTTCATGGTGTTTCCCCTAAATCGGTGTTGTGGCGAGGCATAGCGCGGCCGCAGAACGGCAACAATTGGGAAAAGGTCACGAACGCGTCAGGCGGTCGCTCGTGCGGCGCGCTCCGCGACGCTCGCACGGGCAAGGCCGCGGTCTGTGCCCATCCATTGATCCCAAAAGCGAAAATAGAGCCCGTAATTGGCCTCGTAATTGGTGTGGTGGACGTTGTGGTGGCTCGCCGTGATGAAGTGGCGGCCGAGGGCGCCTTGCATCAATCGCTCGGGGAAGATTTCCCACCCGGCATGATTGATGACGCTGCACAGCGTCATGAAGATCAGCAGGAAGAACACCGCGCCGACATGGATCGGAATGAAGAAAGCGGCCGCCGGCAAGATCCAGGCGGAGATGGCGGCCTCCCAGGGATGGAAGGAAAAAGCAGCCCAAGGCGTCGGCTGGCGCGAGCGATGATGGGTGAGATGCATGGCGCGGAAAAAGCGCGGATGGTGCATCCAGCGATGGGTCCAATAAAAATACGTGTCATGAATAAAAAGGTAGATCAGCAGGCTGACAGGTATGTAGGCCCAGCCGAGAAGCCCGTTGATGTCGGTATAGATCGCTGTGCCGCCGCGCTTGAAGGCCTCAAGAACGATCGCCCCCGGGAGCGCATAGATCGCCGACGAGACCAGCGACATCTTGACTTCATGCAAGACGACTTTGCGCTCGGGCCTGCGTTCGGCGAGCCGCTGCGCGCGCACTTTTTCGGCGGGCCGGCCCCACAGGAGCCAATAGAAAAGGCCGGCGACAAAAAAATACCGCGCCCAGATGATCGCCGTCAGCTGAACATAGGTAAGGCCAAGGTCTGCGGCGGTCGCTGGGGACACGATTGGGAGCCGTCCTTTCCAATTGCAATCCAGCCACTATCGCCTAAGAGCGGGTAGGGCGGCAATTGGGCGGCGGACGTGAACGCGCGCAAAAACAGGGCTGACATCGCGATCGCGGGCGGCGGCCTCGCCGGGACGCTTATTGCGTTGCGTCTCAAGGAGCTGCGGCCTGATCTCTCCGTCTGCCTGTTCGAGAAGGACGGCGCGCTCGGCGGCAATCACACCTGGTCATTCCACGAGACGGATGTTTCGCCTGAAATCCTCGCGTTCCTGCGGCCATTCGTATCCTACCGCTGGCCTCGTCAATCGGTCTCCTTCCCGGGCCACAGTCGGACCCTGGAGACGGCCTATGCGTCGATCGAATCGAGGAAGCTTCATGCGGTCGCCGCGCCGCTCCTCAAAGACGGTCTGCGCCTGAATGCCGCCGTCGCCGCCGTTTCTGCAACGTCTGTGTCGCTCGAAGGGGGAGATGCGATCGAAGCGGGCGCCGTCATCGACGCCCGCGGCGAATTGAGAAGCGGGCATCTCACCCTCGGATTCCAGAAATTCATCGGCCAGGAGATCGAATTCGCGGCGCCGCACGGTCTCGACGGGCCGATCATTATGGATGCGACCGTTGCGCAGGAAGACGGCTACCGCTTCCTCTATGTTCTTCCGTTTACGGACCGGACGGCGCTCGTCGAGGACACGCGCTACGCTGACGGGGCGGACCTCGAAAAGGAAGCTCTCAGGCGCGGCATCGAAACATATTGCAGCCGCCGCCGCTGGCGCATCGCGAGTATTCTGCGCGAGGAAGAAGGCGTCCTCCCGATCGCGCTCGGCGGCGACATCAAGGCTTATCTCGACGAGGGCCCGGCAGGCGTTGCGCGTGTCGGCATGCGCGCGGGCTTGTTCCACCCATTGACAGGCTATTCCTTGCCGGATGCAGCCTCGCTTGCGGATCTGATCGCCCGGCAGACCGATTTTTCGGGTCCGGCTCTCAGCCGCCTGACCCGCGACCATGCGGTCGAGACCTGGGGCGCCCGCGGTTTCTATCGGCTTCTGAGCCGCATGCTTTTCGATGCCGCCGAACCGGATCAGCGTTACAAGGTGTTGGAGCGCTTCTATAAGCTGTCGCAGCCGCTGATCGAGCGCTTTTACGCGGGGCGGACGGATTTCGGGGACCGCGCGCGCATTCTGGTCGGCAAGCCGCCGGTGCCGATCTCAAAGGCGATCGGCTGCGTAGATGAGCAGAGCTGGCTGCGGCGCGCGGCGGGCCGATAGGGACGGCAGGAGTTTTGGATGAAAAAGGCGGCAGTCATCGGTTCGGGCTTCGGCGGGCTTGCGCTCGCCATACGTCTGCAATCGGCCGGCATCCAGACAACACTTTTCGAAAAGCGCGACCGCCTCGGCGGGCGCGCCTATGTCTACAAGCAGGACGGGTTCACGTTTGACGCAGGGCCGACGGTCGTCACCGACCCATCCTGCATCGAAGAAGTGTTCGGGCTCTCCGGCCGCAAGCTCCGCGATTATGTTGAGCTCTTGCCGGTTGATCCCTTTTACCGCCTGCTCTGGGAAGACGGCTACAGCTTCGACTATTGCAGCGACGAAGCGCGCCTCCTCGACCAGATCCGGCGCAAGAACCCGCGCGACGCCGACGGCTATGTCCGCTTTCACGAATATTCGATGGAGCTCTTCCGCGAGGGCTATCAGAAGCTCGGCGCCGTGCCCTTCTTGAGCTTCTGGTCGATGATCCGCGCGGCGCCGCAGCTTGTCGGCCTGCAGAGCTATCGCAGCGTCTACGACAGGCTCGGCGATTTCGTGAAAGACCCGCAGCTGCGCCAGGCATTTTCCTTCCATACGCTGCTCGTCGGCGGCGACCCGTTCAAGACGTCGGCGATCTACGCCTTGATCCATGCGCTTGAGCGCCAATGGGGCGTGTGGTTTCCGCGCGGCGGCACGGGCGCGTTGATCGACGCCATGGGCAGGCTTTTTGCCGATCTCGGCGGGACCATCCGCCTTGCCTCGCCGGTCAGGGAAGTGACGGTCACGGAAGGCCTCGCACGCGAGGTCATTCTCGATCACGGCGAGCGGCTGACGTTCGACGCCGTCGCCTCGAACGCCGACATCATCCACACCTACGCCACGCTCTTCGGCAAGGCGCCGCCGGCCGCGCGCAAAGCCGTCGCGTTGAAGACGAAGCGTTTCTCGAATTCTCTCTTCGTCGCGTATTTCGGGCTGAAGCGCCAACATCCGAATATCGCGCACCACTCCATCATTTTCGGCCCGCGCTATCGCGAGCTAATTGCGGAGATCTTCTCAGGTCCCGACCTGCCGGACGATTTCTCGCTCTACCTCCACCGGCCGACCGCGACGGATCCGGCGCTCGCGCCGGCAGGCTGCGACGCCTATTACGTGCTCTCGCCCGTGCCCAATCTCGGCAAGGCGAAGATCGACTGGCGCGTCGAAGGCCCGAAATATCGGGACAAGATTTTCGCCTATCTCGAAGACCGATATATTCCGGGCCTCAGAGCCGATCTCGTCACATCGCGTATTTTCACGCCCGCCGACTTTGAAACGGAGCTCAACGCGCATCTTGGCTCGGCTTTCTCGATTGAGCCGATCCTGACCCAGTCCGCCTATTTCCGGGTCCATAATCGCGACGACAACATTCCCAATCTTTATTTCGTCGGCGCAGGCACGCATCCGGGCGCGGGCATTCCGGGCGTCGTCGGCTCGGCCAAGGCGACGGCGGGCCTCATGATTGAGGATCTCGTCGGCGCAAGAGCGGCGGCTGAGTAGCCATGAGCGAGGCCGCCGGCATTGAAGCGCGCGCGGTGCTCTCCGCCTACGGAAAGTCGACGATCGCCAAGGGCTCGAAGAGCTTCGCGCTCGCCTCGCTCCTGTTCGGCCGCGAAATGCAGGCTGACGCGCATATGCTTTATGCCTGGTGCCGGCACTGCGACGACGTGATCGACGGGCAGGATCTCGGCGGAGACGCGCCCGACGCCGCCATGAGCCAGGCCGAGCGCCGCGAACGGCTCGAAGCCTTGCGGCGCGACACGCGGCGGAGCCTTGCGGGCGAGCGGATCGGCGTTCCTGCCTTCGACGCCTTCGGCGAGGTCGCGCGGCGGCACGCCATGCCCGAGCGCTTCCCGTTCCATCTTCTCGACGGCTTCGCCCTCGACGCCGAGAATGCGCGTTATGAAACGCTCGATGACACGATGCGCTATTGCTACGGCGTTGCTGGAGTCGTCGGCGTGATGATGGCCATCTTGATGGGCGTTGCCCGTGATGACGAAGAGACGCTGGATCGCGCTTGCGACCTCGGCCTTGCTTTTCAGCTCACGAATATCTGCCGCGACATTTTCGACGACGCGCGCGCGGGCCGCGTCTATCTGCCGGCAGAGGTCTTGCGAAAGGCGGGCGCGCCGGAAGAGGCGGCAGCCATCGCCGCGGCAGGCCCCTCGGACCCGCTCTGGCGCGCCGCTGTCGCCCTGCTCGACACGGCGGAACGCTACTATGAGTCGGCGAGCTATGGCGTGCGCCGGCTCCCGCCGCGCGCCGCCGCCGCGATCGCCGCTGCACGCAATATCTATCGCGAGATCGGCCGCAGCATTCGTTCTTCCGGGCCCGATATCTGGCGCAGCCGCGTGCGCGTCTCGGGACCACGCAAGGCCGCCCTCGCAGCGATGGGCCTTGCGACCGGGTTGCCGGCATCCACGTTCATGAGATCGGTGTCGGCTCCGCAGCGTGCGGATCTTTGGTCGCGTTCTGCCATCGGTTGATTGGCCGAGGGGGAACGCCCTACTCGTCCGGAAGATTGCGTTTCACCGAGGCGGCGCGGAGGCGCGCGCCCTCCGTCGCCTGCATCAGGCGCTTCAGGTGCTGCGGGCTCGGCGCAAATACAAAGCCGAACGAGACGCAACCCTCTTTTGACTCCACGGCGTGGTGCAGGCGATGGGCCTGCACGACGCGCGCGAGGTACCCCTTCTTCGGGCGAAGCTTGGTGTCGATGCGCCTGTGGACGAGCATGTCGTGAAAGAAGAAATAGATGAGCCCGTAGCCCAGAATGCCGACGCCTGCGGCCAAAGCCGGCGTCCAGTAATGCACGCCGATATAGATCAACGCGATAGACGGCATCGAAAAGATGACGGCGAACCAGTCATTCTTTTCGAAGGCGCCCGTGCGCGGCTCATGATGCGATTTGTGCAAGGACCAAAGAAATCCGTGCATCACATATTTATGCGTCACCCAGGCGACGCCCTCCATGAGGAGGACGAAGGTGAGGACAATGGCGATGAAGGCGAGGGCGGACATTGCACGCGAACCAGGTTACGCGGGCGAAACTAGCGACGCCCCGGCCCGTGCGCAATCGCGCCGAGCCTATTGCTTGTCGCCCTTCTGCTTGACCTTTTCCTCATCGGCGGCGGCGCGGTCGGCCTCGTCAAATTCGATGGGCTTCGGGTCCGCGGACTGGCCGTAGCTGCGGCTCTTCTTGCCGAGCAATTCCATGGTCGCGCCCATCTTGTCGGGCGAAACGGCCATCTGCTTTGACCGCGCGACGCCGACCGCGTCCGCGTCGGTGAATTTTGCAAAGTCCGCCCCGAGAAAGACGACCTCCCAGCCGCGCTTCTCGGCGCGGTCGAGGGCGGCTTTGGCGTCAGCCTTTTTCATTTCGCGCGAGGCGTTTTCCTCCCCGTCCGTCATGATGACGATGACGGCTTTCTTCGGGGCGTCTTTTTCCGCCGTCGCGACGATGCGTCCGATGGCGTCGAAGAGCGGGGTCATGCCGCGAGGACTTGCTTCGTCGAGCGTCACATTGCGCCATTTCTCTGTCGGCACATCTTTGCGAAGGACATCGAATTGCAAACCTTCCTGTGCATCGAAGGCCGCGAGCGTGACGCGCGTCTCGAGCGGCGCTTCGCCGTCCTCGCCCTTGCCGAAGCTCTCGGCATAAGCGTTGACCGAGTTCAGCGCCTCATCCCAGATGCTCTGCATGGAGCCTGTCCGATCAAGGAGGATATAGGTGTGGACAGCCTCAGGACCCGGGCGGGCAGCCGCGTCTGCGCTGCTCGCCAGCGGCGCCGATCCCGCCGCGACGGCGGCAAACGAGGCGAATAGGGATTTCAGCGTCGATGACATGATGGACTCTCCCTGGCGCAAGCGAACGCTTGGCGGCTCTTTTCAAGGAGCGCCGCAAACATGGCGAAGCCGCGGCATAATTCTGGCGCCGCGGGGGAAGCGCGCCGAAGCGGTTGAGAGTCGGGTTCAACCGAACCGCGCGCTCGTCAGGGCCGCAGTGTAAAGCGCGCGGCGACATGGGCGACAATCAAACCGCAGAGCCCCATGGCGGCGAGCCAAAGACTGGGCGCGAGCGCTGCGTCGAGCCCTCCGCCGGACCAGAGCGACGCGGAGAAGGCTTCAATGCCGAGCGCGTTCGGCGTCACGGCGCCGAGCGACTGGATTTCCGAAGGCATCAGAAATTTCGGCGCCATGGAGCCGCCCAATGCCGCTGCGACAAGGGAAAACACCGTACCTGTCGCGTGAGCCTGCGCGCGTGAGCGGCAGAGCGTTGTCACCGCAAGTGTCGCGCCCGCAGCGCAAAGGGCGGCGCAAATCGTTGCGAGCGCAAGCGCAGCCGGAGCAAAGAACAGCTCCACTCGGAAGAGAAGCGCCGCCGTCGCCAGGATCACGCAGACTTGCGCGACGCCTTGCACGAATACGAACGCGAATTTCCCGTCGATCGCCGCGGCGATCCCGGCCGGCCCGACAGCGACACGCTCCATGACGCCGGCGTCGCGCTCCTCGAGCAGAGTAAGGGCGCTCTGGAAGCCGGACAGGAACAGGAAAAGCATGGCGACGCCGGCGGCGAAATAGGCCGCCATCGGGCTTGCGCTGTTTACCGGATTGACGAAGACGCGTTCGGCCTTTGCCTGCGCCGCGGCGCCCGTGCGCGGGGCAAGCCGCGCAAGCGCGCCCTCCGCGACCAGGGCGGCGCCGCCGCGTGTTGCGTCCGTGTACAGCCGGAAACTCGGCGCAGGCGCGCCGCGCGGGAACTCGATTTCGATGCCGGCGTCCGCGCGGCCTTCGCGCACGGCGGCGGCTATATCCTCGCGCGTCGCGGCGCGAACGATGATTGCAATCTCCGCGGACTTCGCCAGTCCCTCGCCAAGGCGCTGGCTCACATTGTCCTCCGCTGCGAGGACAGCGAGGCGGATTTTCATGTCGCCGCCGGCGGCGCTCGAGAAGACGACGCTGAAAATCGCAAAGATTGCCGCGGGCAGCAGGAAAGCGAGCGCGAAGGCTGCGCGATCGCGCCAAAGGCTGAGCGCCATGGCGAGAAAGACAGCCGCCCTCATGCGGCCGCCTGCTGGGCGGCTTCGCGCGCAAGGAGCGCCGAGACGGCGTCAGCCAATGTCGGCGCCGCCGCCTCCACCGAACGGACCATAGCGCCCGCGCGTTCGAGGCGTTCGGCAAGCGCCGCCGCCGCGCTCTGGTTTGCGAGCGCCCCGCGCCAGCGACGCGGCGCGGATTCGCAAAATCCCTCTGCGGCCAGAAGAGATTCGACAGGCCCTTCCGCGATAATCGTGACGATAAGGCCGGGGCCGCCATATCCGCCGCGCAACGCGGCGGGCGAGTCTTCGGCGATCAATCGGCCCCTGCGCAAGACGCCTACTCGCGCCGCGAGAAGATCAGCCTGCGCCATATCATGCGTGACAAGAAGCACGCCGACGCCGCCGGCGGCGAGGCGTTCGATCAGCGCATTGACGCCATCGACGCCTTCACGATCAAGGGCGGCGGCAGGTTCGTCGAGGATCGCGAGCGGCGGGCGATGCGCGATGGCGGCCGCGATATTGAGCCGCTGACGCCAGCCGCCAGAGAGTTTGCCGGCAGGCGTCTTGTCGTCTGCAGGAAATCCTGCAAGCGCGAGCGCGTCCGCCGCCAGGCCATTGGCGTTTACAGCTGAAACGCCGGCGAGCCGTGCGAAGCAGACAATGTTTTCTCGCGCCGTCAACCGATCATAAAGAGACGGGCGTTGTGGCGCGATGCCGATTTTGCGCCGCGCTCCTGGCGTTCCCGCCGCCGCGCCGCCGATCCGGATCGAACCCGCCGCGAGCGGCTGGCGGCCGGTGATCGCTTTGACGAGAGAGGACTTCCCAGCGCCGTTCGGCCCGACGAGCGCGTAGACTTCGCCCGCGCCGACCGAAAGGGACACGCTGTCCAGCGCCCGCTTGCCCGCATAGGCAAGGCTTGCTCCGTCGACCGCGAGGGCGGGCGCGATTTCATCCGTCTTCGGATTGTCTTCAGTCACCGGCGCGCCGCTCGCAAATCGGCCGGCGGAAGAGCCAGGCGCGATGGATGTGAGCCTCCCATAAAGGAGCTTGCGGCGGCGATAAAGCCGTGACGGCCGTCAGGCCGTCAGCGCGCCGAATTTCTCGCCGACGCGGCGCGCAAGATCGGCGAGCGGCGCAGCGCCTGTTGGGCTTGCATCTTCAGCGGCGGCGATGGCGCGGTCGAGCCAGCGCGCCGCAGATCTTCGAGCGCCGTCGCGGCCGAGAAGGCTGACCACGGTCGACTTGCCCTTGTCTTGCGAAACGTCCTTGCCTGCGATTTCGGCCGTGCATTCGACATCCACAACGTCGTCAAACGCCTGATAGGCAAGGCCGAGGGCAACGCCGTAGTCGAACATGCGAGCGACCATGCGCTCGTCTGCGCCTGCGAGTTCGGCGCCGATCGCCGCCGCCGCCGCGAAGAGGGCGCCTGTTTTCTCGAGATGGCGTTGTTCCATCTCCTTCAGAGAAATCGCGTCGGGCGCGCCGCCGCACATGATGTCGCGTTCCTGGCCGCCCGCGAGGCCGTCAGGGCCGACAGCCGCGGTCAAATGACAGATCGCGCGAACCTTCTGCTCCGCGGAGCCTGCCCGACCTTGGGCGATCACCCGGAAAGCCTCATTCAGCAGGGCGACGGCCGCCAGCATGCCCGTCCCCTCGCCAAAAACGACATGTGTCGCGAGTCGCCCGCGCCGCAACCGGGCGTCGTCCATCGAGGGCAGGTCGTCCATGATAAGGGACGCAGCATGCACCATTTCTATGGCGCAGGCAGCGTCGATCGCCTGTCTCGGGTCGCCGCCGGTTTGCGCATGCGCCAGCAGCGTGATGATGGGCCGGAATCGTTTGCCTGGAGATAGGAGTCCATGACGGACAGCGCAGACAAGGCGCGAATCCTGGGGCGTTTCATGGAAAAGGGCATTGAGGCGGGCATCCACCTCAAGCCTCAATCCTTCAAGTGCGTCGGCGGTAAAAGACGGAATGCCGACCACGTTCCGCTGTTCAAGCGTCATGCCGCCCCCGGGTTTGTGGCCCAATCCCCTGCGGTATCCTGCACTGTTCGAGGGCCGGGCGCAAATCGGGATTCAGGCGTCGGGGTGCTGCAGTGCAATAAATCGGGTGGATGGGAAGGTCGTTCCTTGGTTAACGAGCCGCAAGAAAGCGGCAAATCCCGCGCCCATTCAGGCTTTGCTAATCCTACGCCCCTAGTGTCGATGCGGCCATTGAAACTGGGGAGAACCCTATGACGGGCGAAGCCCGCGACTCTGTCTCTATCGGAACAACGACGGCGATCACTCAGATCGCCGCACGGGCCGTTGCTGAACTCGACAAATTCGGGGTCATGCCGGTACCGGAATGTTATGAGGTGTGGTTCACCCACATTCAAGGGTCGCTGCCGGCTTTGTCGAGCGAGATCGAGGAGCGCATTAACGGCGCTGCGCCGATCGACACCGGATTCGTAAAGTCGCTCTATTACAAGTATTGCGGCCTTGAGCACATCCAGGCGGCCTTCGACAAGCACTATGAAGGCATCATAACGGAAGTGCGTGGCCTGCAGAGCGTCGCGCAGAACCTATCGTCATCGGCAAGCGATTTTGGCACGGAAGTGACGGCGATCGCAGGCAATGTTCAAAAAGCAGCGCAATCTCCGGCTGAGCTCGGCAAGATCGTCAGCGCGCTTGTCGAAACGGCCGCAAAGGCGGCAAAACGCAACGCCGAGCTCGAAGGCGAACTCGCCAATGCGACCAACAAGATCGGCGCGCTTCATGACTCGATCAAAGAGATCGAACAAGATGCGCACACGGACTTCCTGACCAAACTCTCGAACCGCCGCCGCTTCGACAAATTTCTCCGCGACGCGCACGCCGTCGCCATGAAAGACGGCACGCCCTTCTCGCTGATCGTTGGCGACGTCGATCACTTCAAGAAGTTCAACGACACTTTCGGCCACCAGGTCGGCGACCAGGTGCTGAAATTCGTCGGCAGCGTCCTCAAGAACAACACCAAGGGCCAGGACATGTGCGCCCGCTATGGCGGCGAGGAGTTCGCGATTGCGCTTCCAAACACCGGCGCAACCCACGCGGCTTCGCTCGCCGAGCACATCCGCGGCGCCATTGCGCGGCGCAAGCTGATTTCGCGCACGACAAATGAAGATCTCGGCACGATCACCATGTCGTTCGGCGTCGCCGAGCTGCGTCCGGGCCTGTCTCCTGAGCAGCTTTTCGAAGAAGCAGACGCCGCGCTTTATGACGCCAAGAAGACTGGCCGCAACAAGGTCGTCGTCCGCGAACAGCCGCTTCTCCGCCAGATTGCCTAATATCAAGCTGCGCTGACTTCGGTCGATGTCGCGTGAAAATCGGTTGCCAGTTGCGGGCTTTTTCCGCGAGTCAATGAGTGAAGGTCAGCGCAGCGGCGTGTAACGCGCCTTCTGCAAGACCACCGCTTCGCGCCGCTCCTCCTCCTGGGCGAGGCGGCGCTTGCGCAGTTCCTCCTGCAGACGGCGCTTGATGCGCCGCCACGCGATCTCCTCTCGCAGAGCCGCTTTCAACGCAGCGCGGCGCTCTTGGATCTCGGGCTCCAGCGCTTCGGCCTCGACCCTCAGCGCCTCAGCGCGCTTTTCGAGCATGGCCTGACGGCGGACGGCCGCCAGCAAATCCGCCGCGTCCTCCGCGCTGTCGCCGACCAGACGGCGCGCTTCAGCTTGGTTTGTTTCGGCCGCTTCCATCAGCGCCTGCTTGCGGCGGCGGATTTCCGCGAGGCGTGATTTGGCAAGACCCGACTTTGCCTCGACAGCGCCGACAAGCTTTTCGACCGAGGCGCGCTTCATAGCTGCGGTTTGAATTTCGCCTTGCGGCGGATTTCGTCAGCGAAGTGAATTGCGGCGGCGACGGCGGCGTAATGTTCGCGCCGGATCTCCGCGCCGACGTCCACCATGCCGAAGATCGAGCGCGCGGTCGGCGGATCGCGCCGGATGGGAACGCCTGACTCCGCAGCGATCTCGCGGATGCGCGCGGCGAGCTCATCGACGCCTTTTGCCACGCAAACCGGCGCGCCGCCCTTCTTGCGGTCCCAGGCGAGCGCGACCGCGTAATGAGTCGGGTTGACGATGACGACATTGGCCTTCGGCACATCGGAGAGCATCCGGTTGCGCGCAATGGCGTTGGCGCGTTCGCGCCGGGCATACTTCAAATGCGGGTCGCCCTCATTTTCCTTGTTCTCGCGCTTCAGGTCCTCAAGGGTCATGCGGAGCTTCTGCTCGTGCTGGAAGCGGCGCCACGGAAAATCGACGGCGGCGATGACCGCTGCGGCGAGCGTGATCATCCCGAGAAAGTAGGTGGTCTCATGCACAGCGACCCCGCCGAATGATGACGGCGGCAGCATCGCGAGCTGGGGCAGTTCGAGAATCCGGTCTTTCATGGCGAAGCCGATAATGGCGAAGATGGCGCCGAGCTTGACGATGCCTTTGGCGAATTCAAAGAGCCCGTTGGGGCCGTATTTCTGCTTGGCGTTTTCGGTAATCGACAGCCGCTGCCATTTTAGGCCAAGTTTTGACGGACCAAAGACGAGCGCCTGCTGGGCAAGGATCGAGAGCAGGGCGGCGGCGGCGAGAGCGACGAAGATCGGGCCGACAGCAATCCCGATCTTGACGAGAAGCGTGATCAATCCGTCTGACGAACGGGCGCCGATGAGCGTCGCTTTGATGGCTTCAGGCCGCGTAAAGAAGCCGGCGAGAAGGTTTGATGTCTCCTGAGCCATCCAGCCGCCCGCAAGGAGCACGACCAGCCAGAGCGCAGCGTAGGTCGACGCATTGGTCAGCTCCATCGAATAGGGAACGTCGCCCTGTTCGCGCGCGCGCTGCAGGCGCTGCTGTGTCGGCGCATGTTGCTTGTCGGCGTTTGACTGGCCGCTCTCGTCCGCCATCACGCGCCCCCGGTGACGGTCGTAAGCGTCGCCGCCATCAGCTTCATCCAGGCGGAGAGGATCGGCGTTGCGGCGACGGCGAGCAGCGCGAGGCTCGCCAACGTGATCGCCGGCGCGCCGACAAAAGCGACGGACAAGGACGGCATCGCGCGGTTCGCCGCGCCGATCGCAAGATTGTAAATGAAGGCGAGCACGACAAACGGCATGGAAAGCCCGAGCGCCGCGGAAAATGCGAAGGCGGCGCGATCGGCCGCCCAGCCGCCAGCCTCGCCAGCGCCCGGAAACACGCCGAAGGGCATCACTTCGTAAGAGAGCGCAAGCGCGCGCACCGCTTCGAAATGCAGCCCTGAGGCGATGGCGAGCGTGACGCCGGCCATGGTCAGCAACGTCGCCATGACAGGCTCTGCCTCGCCATTCAAGCCGGTGTCAAAGGCCTGCGCCAGCGACAGGGTCTGGGCGATGATGACGCCCGCCATCTGCAGCGCGAAAACTGCGACGCGAATGGAGAAGCCGATGACGGCGCCGGAGAGCGCTTCAGCCGCGACGAGCGCAGCGGCGCCGGCCGGCGTTTCGGGGGCGACAGCGCCGCTTGCAAGCACGATCGGCGTCAGAACCAGCGCGGTCGCCAGCGCGACGCCGAGGCGCACGCGCGGCGAAATCGCCTGTTCGCCGAGACCCGGCAAGAAAAAGACGAGGGCGGACAGTCTCGCAAAGACGCCGAAGAAAACCGAAATCGGCGCATTGGTCAGCCGTTCAAGCGGAGCAAGAGCGTCGAGGAATTCCATACGTCCTCACGCGACGCCGAGAATGGCGGGCTTTTCGGCGGGGTCGATCTCGTCATAGGAGATGACGGTGTTGCGCACGCCCTTGGCGCTCAGCACCGAAGAGAGGAAGCGGCGGCGTTTGGCGGTCGTGACGATCGCCGGATAAGAGCCCTTGGCGACCGCCTGCGAGACCTTGTCCTTGACGGCGGCGGCGAGCCTGTTGAAGTCGGCCGGGGAGAGCGCAACATCGACAACGCCGTTTTCCTTTTCGGTCTCGTGATCCTTGAAGACTTTCTCCCAATCCGGAGAAATCTGAATGAGCGGCAGACGGCCTTCTTCATTGCGCAGTTTCGAGACAAACTGAAAACCGATCCGCTGGCGGACATATTCGGCGATCTGTTCGGGCGAGGTCAGCGCCGTTCGGCCTTCAGCGATGGCTTCGAGAATGACCGGCAGATTGCGGATCGACACTTTCTCGGCGAGGAGCAGGCGCATCACGGCCTGGATTAGGTCGAATGGCGTCTTCTCCGTGACGAATTCGTCGAGGATCTTCTTGTTCTGCTCGGCGCGCACCGGGTCTGACGTCGCGACGAACTCGTCGAATATGCGGCGCATCGAACGGCGCGTCATCAGCCTGCCGAGGTTGTTCTTGATGACCTCAAGGATGTGCGTCGCCGCGACCTCCGCCGGTTCGACGATGGGCAGGCCGAGCATCGCCGCGTCTTCTTGCCGTTCGGCGGGAATCCAGCGCGCCGAAGCCCCGTAAACCGGCTCCTTGACGTCTTTGCCTTTGATGTGAAGCGGCGTGTCGTCGCGCAGGAGCACGAGCACACCGTGGGGATCGAGCGTCGAGCGCGCGACCTCGACGCCGTGGATGCGCACGGCGTATTCGTTGGCGTTGAAACCGGCATTGTCGGTGAGGCGGATCGGCGGCACGATGAAGCCGAATTCGGCGGCGATGTATTTGCGGATCTTGGCGATGCGCGTGTCGATGCCCGTCTCGGACTCCATGGCGATCGGCACCAAGTCGGGGGCGAATTCGACATGCACCTCGTCGAGATCAAGGATGTCGCCGAGAGATTGCTCGGCAGGCTTTTTATCCTCGGCCTTTTTGGGCGCGCCCGCCGCTGCAACTTTGCGCGAAGCCTCCTGCTTCTGGAACCCCGAATAGGCGAACCACCCGAACACTGCCGCCAAGCCCAGAAACGGAATCATCGGCAGGCCTGGAAAGAGGCCGAACACTGTCAAGATGAAGGCGACAGTCGCCAGAGCCGCCGGATGCTCCGTAAACTGCGCAAGCATCGCCTTGTCGGCCGAACCGTGCGCGCCGCCCTTTGACAGGAGCACGGCGGCGGCGATTGAGGTGATGACCGCCGGGATTTGCGTCACGAGGCCGTCGCCGACCGTCAGGATCGAGTAGGTTTCGATCGCTTGTTCAAACGAGAGTCCGTGTTGGCCGATGCCGACCGAAAGGCCGACGACGAGATTGAGGATCGTGATGAGGAGGCCCGCGACCGCGTCGCCTTTAACGAATTTCGACGCGCCGTCGAGCGATCCGAAGAAGGTCGTCTCTTCCTGTTCAACTTTGCGCCGCGCTTTGGCGTCTTCGTGGCTGATCGCGCCCGCCGCGACATCGGCGTCGATGGCGAGCTGTTTGCCAGGCATGGCGTCGAGAGCGAAGCGCGCGCCGACTTCGGCCATGCGCCCGGCGCCTTTGGTGATCACCATGAAGTTGACGATCAGGAGGACCGTGAACACCACGAGGCCGAGGAAGATATTCCCGCCCATGATGAACATGGCGAAGCCCTTGATGACCCCGCCGGCGGCCTCAGGACCCGTATGTCCTTCGCCGATGATGAGCTTTGTCGAAGACACGTTGAGCGAAAGGCGCAAGAGCAGCGAACCGAGCAGCACCATCGGAAACGAGGAAAAGTCGAGCGGCCTTTCGATGAAGATGACGATCGTGAAGATCAAGATCGCCAGCGCAAAGGACATGGTCAGTCCGATATCGAGGATCCATGCCGGCGTCGGCAGAATCATCATGATGATGACAGTCATCAGCGCGACCGCGAGAAGCACGGTCGGCTGGAAGATCTGTTTCATCGAGATCGGCATGAACTGTTACCGGCGGCGCGCGATCATCATCCGCCCGCAATGATGCGAAGGACGTGGTTCTCGAACAGGGACATCATCAGCCTTGCCGCAAAACCGGCGGACAGGACGAACGCAATGAGCACAGCGATCAGCTTGGGCACAAAGGTCAGCGTCTGTTCCTGGATCGACGTCAGCGCCTGAAACAGGCCGATGACGACGCCGATGACGAGCGCCGTCACGAGCAGGGGGGACGCGATCCAGACACCCGCCCACAGGAACTGCGTCAGGACGCTCATGATCTCGGTTTCGCCCATGGCTCAGACCGGCATGCGCAGAAGTTCTTGATAGGCTTCGACGACGCGGTTGCGGAGCGTCACCGCCGTCTGAACGGCGAGTTCGGCTGAGGCGAGAGCCTCGACGACCGAATGCGGATCAGCTTTGCCGGTGACGAAGGCTGCCGCTGCGCCTTCGCTCTTCGCAACAGTCTGCGACAGTTCAGACACGGCCTTTTGGGCGCTGAAGCCGCCCTGCTGCTCGCCGCCGCTCTGAGGCTTCTGCTGCGCCGACGACAAGAGTCGCTGGGCCGCGCCATAGCCCTTGGCCGCATTGAAAGAGTTGACATCCATTCAGGGCCTCCCTAGCGCCGCAAGAGGTCGATCAAGCTCGAATACATCTGCCGCGCCTGCTGGAAAGTCGCGAGATTGGCTTCGTAGGAGCGGTTCGCCTCGCGGCCGTCTGCGACTTCAATGAGCGTGCTGACGTTGGACGACTGCACATAGCCGCGGTCATCCGCCAACGGATTGGTCGGATCGAATCGCTCCAGCAATGGCGCGTCATCCAGCGTGAGGCGGCCGACTTCGACTTTGTTCACGCCGTCCTTGCGGTCGAAAACATTGTCGAAGGAAATCTGCTTGCGGTGATAGCCGGGCGTGTCGGCGTTGGCGACGTTTTCGCTGACGACGCGGAGGCGAAAGCCTTGCGCCGCAAGGCCGCTTGCTGCGGCGCTCATCGCTTTGAAGAAGGAGTTTGACATCGTGCGTCCCCTTATGCGCCGCGGCCGAGCGAGGCGCGCAGGATGTCCATGGTCTTCTTGTAGATCGCCATGGCTGCGTCGTGCGCGCCCTGGGCATCCGTCGCACGCACCATCTGGTCTTCAAGCGAGACCGTATTCTCGTTGGGGGACTCGGTCCCCTTCGCTTTCAGCGCGACTTCCCGAAAGCCGCCCTCGAAAGAGGGATCGCCGGCGCCGCCGGATTTGGACGCTTCGAAGCTTGCGCGGGCGAAAGCCGTTGCGAAATCCTCGAGGTCCTTGGCTTCGTAGCCGGGTGTGTCTGCATTTGCGATATTCTGCGCGATGAGCTCATGGCGCGCGGACGCATGCCGCGCGAGCGCGGAAGTCATCTGCAGTATCTTGAGATCTTCGAACATTTTTCGACGACCCGTTAAGGTTTGCCGAATATGTAAATATTGGTGAAAGTTGAAGATAAGCTTAACCTTTGAGGAAGGATGACGTCCCCGCTTTTATCCGCCGCCCGCAACGCCGCCGCCGCGATCCGCACGACGACCCGGTGGGGCCGCGTCGCGGCGCTTGACGGCGGCGCGATCCGTATCGACGGCCTCGAAGGCTTTGCGACGCTCGGCGACTACATCGACATCGGCGGCAGACTGACCGGCGAGGTCATCGCCGTAGACGGACAATCGACCGTGGCGCTGCCGATGCGCGAGCTTGCGGGCGTCTGCGTCGGGGCGCGGGCGATGCTGCGCGCCAATCCCGGCGCGCGCCCATCCGCCGCCTGGCTCGGCAAAGTGCTGAACGCTTTCGGGGAGTCTGTGGACGGCGCGCCTGTCGAGCAGGGGCCGGTCGAACGCGCGCTCTCCGCCTCGCCGACGCCGGCCGCGGCGCGGCGCGGCGTCGGGGCGCGCGTCAATACGGGACTTGCCGCCTTCGACACGTTTCTGCCCCTCTGCCGGGGTCAAAGGATCGGGCTTTTCGCAGGGTCCGGCGTCGGCAAATCGACATTGCTTGCGGCGCTGGCGCGCGGCGTCGACGCTGACGTCGTCGTCTGCGCCCTGATCGGCGAACGCAGCCGCGAAGTGCGGGAATTCGTCGAGGAAACGCTGGGGCCGGAAGGCCGCGCCCGTTCCGTCGTCATCGCCTCGACGTCGGAGGATCCGGCGCCGATCAAACGCCGCGCGGCGCTTCTCGCTATGACGGCCGCGGAGCATTTCCGTGACCAGGGCAAACATGTGCTGCTCTTGTTCGATTCCGTGACGCGTTTCGCGGACGCCTGGCGCGAGATCGGGCTGACGGCGGGCGAAACGCCGTCTTTGCGCGCCTATCCGCCCTCGACGTTCCGGACGATATCTGCGCTCGCTGAACGATCAGGACCCGGAGCCGCCGACGCCGGCGACATCACGGCGATCTTCACTGTCCTCGTCGCCGGGTCCGATATGGACGAGCCCGTCGCAGACATGATGCGCGGCATTCTCGACGGACATGTCGTGTTGGAGCGCGCCATCGCCGAACGCGGCCGGTTCCCGGCGATCGACGTGCGCCGCAGCGTGTCGCGCGCCTTGCCGAAGGCCGCAACGCTTGAAGAAAACGCATCGCTCGGCGAAGCGCGCAGCCTCATCGCCGCCTATGAAGAAGCGTCAATGATGATCCAGAGCGGACTTTACGCAAAAGGGGCGGACCCGGTCATCGACCGCGCTATCGAAATCTGGCCGCAGCTCGACGCTTTTGTCGGCGCGGCCTCGCCGAATTGCGCAGACGCTTTCGGGCGCCTCGCCGCTATTCTCAGCGGCGCAAAATCCTAGCTGTTCGACAGTAGCAAATTGATGCCGCCGCCGCTCACGCCTTGGTTAGACAGGAGCGAGAAGCCGGCGCCGCCGCCGCTCAAAAGCGCCGCTGCATTCGCCTGCGTCTGTTGGATTGCGAAAAAGCGGCGGATCGTGTCTTCGATTTTCTTCGGGTCCTTGAAGACGGCCGCCGAGTCCGATCCGAACGTCTGTTCGAGGCGTTGCTCGATCAGCTGTTTTTGGCGGTCAATATCGAGGCGCGCAAGGCTCTGTGGAAGACCCAGCGCCGCCGTCAGCAATTCGCGAACGGGACGTTGTCCAAGAATCTGCAGTACGCCGATCTTGTCTACGTCGTCGCCATTCGCAATCTTGGCGATCTCGCGCCGGAAGTTGAGAGCAAGACGGATATCGCCGTCGGCCCGGCCGACGGCGCGCTCGAATTCAAGCTGCTTGTAGCGCTGGACGATGTCCCTCTTGAACGTGCTGAGTTCGACATTCGTTCCATTGGTGAGATCGCCATAACCGAACGCTTTGGCGAATTCGAGATAGCGGGCGTCGGCGATGCGCCGCACGAAAGATCGGCCATCGGCCGTGTCGCTCTCAAGCGCCCTGCGTACATAGGCGCCCTTGTTAATCTCGTCCCCTAGGCCGAAGGCGCCGAGGGCGACGGCGAGCAGTCTGCGGTCCTTGACAAGGTCTTCAGCAGTTTTCGCCTTGGCGATGTTCGCCTCGAAATACTCGATATTGCGCTTGATCTCGGGCGATCTTTCGAATGCCGCGCGCTGCTGCGGCGATGATCGTTCGAGCAGCCTGAACCCTGCGAGGCCTCCGGCGCCGACGGCTGGCGTGAAGGTCATCAATCGTCTCCGTCGTCGGCGCGGGCGGCGAGCGGCGCGTAGTTGAGAACCGCCGCTTCCTTCGGCAGCACGCGCGAGAGCGCGCGCATCACATGATAGAAGCGGCGCTGGCGCGCATCTTCGAGCGCGGCATCAATGTCCGGACCGGCGATTGCGGCGCCGAGCGCCTCGCGCAACGCTTCAAGACCGGCGACGAGCTCATTTTCCGTTTCCGCAGGATCGGCTTCGCCCGCGACGGCGAGCTGGGCGATGTAGTAGAGCCGGCGCGCCGGGGTATTGGCTTCTTCCGGATGCAGCGCATCGCGCACGCGCAAGATATGTGCGTCCTGCGTCACGACGCGCAAACGCGCGCGGCGGTCGCCATTCTCGATGACGACGCCGTTGACGAGGAATTTCTCGAATGGCCTCAGACGAAGGACGAGACCGCCGCCGGGCATCACTCGTCTCCCGGCTTTGCCGGCCCGCGCAGTCCTTTCATGATCGCGGTGTTGACCTCGATCAGCGCGTCGACGCTTGCTTCGCGCCGCAACACTTTCTTCGAGTGCTGGCGCGTGAATTCGCAAAGATTGAAGAGGCTGGCGCGCAGCTCTTTGGGAAGGCCGTTTTTCTCGCCGGAAACATCGGCGGCGATGACGGTCCAGAGCTGGACATTGGCGTGCAAGGCTTCGGCGAGTTTGGGAAAAGATTCTGCGTCGGCGGCAATTCGCAAGTCCCGCGTGACGCGTGCGAACACCTGATACTCGATAGCGCGCGGCGAGCCGACGGATTTCGTCGACTGGGCGTAAGCTTTCTGGGCGAGCGCTTGTTCGTGCATGGATGACTGCTGAATAAGTGCGTGCGCTCAGGGCGCCTGAAATGCGAAGGCGCCGGAGGGGCGTATTCGCCCCTCCGGCTGGTTCCGATTAACGGAAGAGGGCGAGGATCGCCTGCGGCTGCTGGTTGGCGATCGAGAGCGCCTGGATGCCGAGCTGCTGCTGCACCTGCAGGGACTGCAAGCGGGCCGAAGCCTCTTCGATATTCGCGTCCGTGAGGGCGCCGACGCCGAGCCGCAGGGAGTCGACGAGGTTCGTCACGAACTCTTCCTGAATGTCGAAACGGCGCTGCGCAGAACCAAACGCCGCCGAAGCGTCGACAGCCGTTTGGATCGCGCCTTCGATGTCCTGCAAGCGCTGTTCGAGAGCGATGCGCTGTTCCTCAGCGGAGCCCGACACCGGATTGACGGTGAAGCCGGTCAGGACTTCGAGACCGCCGCCGGCGACGCCGCCTTGCGCCGTGCTGGAGGCGACGATGACTTGCGCGTTGGTCGTGTTGGCCACGCTGAATTGGCCGCCCGTTCCGAGAGTGGCGGAAAGGCCGGAAATTCCCGCGTTATTGATTTGGCTGACGATGCTCGAAGCCGCGTCCGAAACCGTGGTCGAACCATTGAACACGAAATCGAAATTCTGGCCGGCGAGCGTGAGGCGCAGGCCGTCGCCGTTGACGGTCCCGTTCGCCGCCGCTGCGGTGAAGCTCGCGACCGACGGCGCTGCGACGACGCCGGCGTTGACGTTGCCGGCAGTCGCCGCGCCCGAGAGCGCGCCCGCAAAGCCGGCGACAGCCGAGCCGCCATTCGTCACCGCGACGCTGAACGCGAGCGTGCTGGCGGTGTTGTTCGTCAGCTGCAGCGTCGACGTTGCCGCGGCGCCGTTGCCGGCGCCCACCGTGATGCCGGCGAGCGGGCTTCCCGCGAGGGCGGAGAAAGCCGTGATCTGCGTGGCGATGTTGGCGAACGCATCGTCGGTGTTGAGGATCGTACCGCCCTGCGTGGCTGAGAACGTCTGGCTGCCGACCGTGACAGTGACGACGTCGCCGGCCGCAAGAACGCCGTCCGTCGGCGCGCCGGAGTCTGTGAGGGTGAGGGTCGCGACCGCGGGGGCTGCTTGGATCGACGCGTTGATGGATGTGCCGCCGCCGCCGACTGCGCCTGAGGCCGTCAGCGCAAGGCCGGTCACGGCGTTGCCGCTGCCGAAAACCGCTTGCGTCGTCGTCAGGTTCTGCCGGTTCACTTCAATCGTCGACGGCGTAACGCCGCTCGACGAGCGGTCGATAGACGCGAGGAAGTCCACATCGCCGGCGCCGGAGATGAGGTTCAATCCGTTGAACTGGGCGGCGCTGACGATCGATTCGACTTGGTCGATCAAACGGCCGACATCCGTTTGAATGGTGGCGCGATCGACGTTTTCTTCCTGCGCGGCGACGGTAAGGTCTTTGATGTCGCGAAGGATGGTGGTGATCTGTTCGGCGGCGACGCGGGCGACGTTTACGGTCGAATTGCCGAGGGAAAGCGACTGCGAGATCGCTCTGAAGCTTTCGGCGTCGGATTCGATGGTCGTCGCGACGGCGAAGATCGCCGCGTTGTCGCGGGCGTTCGAGACCGACTTGCCGGTCGAGATCTGCTGTTGGACAGCCGCGAGGTTCTTGTTGATGTTGCGCAGCGTGGAGAGGGCGACCTGCGCGGATTCATTGGTCAGAAGTCCAGCCATTGGGAGTACGCTCCTGTATCGCGGCGTATTTTTTCTACGCCAGGGTTGAGGCCGGACAGGCTTCGCCAATGTCGCCGGGCCATGACTTGGACTGCGAGAACCGGCGCCGCGTTCTGGCGGCGCGCAAAGGCGTCCTATCAGCCGTAGCTGTTTCTAGGAGACCTTCCATAAATTTCCGTAAATCCGGAGAACGAGCGTAAAATTCTCCGTATGCCGCCGTTCAAGCGGACTTCTTGCGCGTCACGCCGGCTTCCGCCGACATCACTTTGGCGCCGCCTTCGGCGTAAACGCCGACGCTCCGTTCACGGTAAACGATGTCTTTCAGGCGGCTCTGCGCCGACAAGACCCCGTTCTTCGCCGCTTCGAGCAAGCGCTCATTTTCAGAGGCGGCCTGCGCGATGCGCGCGAGCTTGGCGCGAAAGGCCGGCGCCGGCGCTGCGCTTGCGGCGTTAGTCAGCGTCCGGTCGAGCTCTTCGGCGAGCGTCGCTTTCTCGGCCGCCAGGGCGCCGACGCGCATGAAGTCGCCGGCGAGCAGCGCTTCCTTTTCGGACGCGAGCAGCGCGGCGAGGGCGTCTATGGTCGCCTTAAGCGGTCTGGTCATGCGCAGACTCTCGCGACTTCAACTGTTGATAAATCGTATCCGAAAGTCCGAAACCGCCGCGTTCGGAGATTTGCTTGGCGTATTGCTCGATGAGCAGGGAGGAGAAGGCCTCGCCGCCGAAGCCGGCTTCGCTGCTCAGAGATTTTCCAAAACCCGCATAAGTCAGCATTTGGGCGATAAAAGTCGCCTCAAAGTCCTTTGCGGCGGACTGCAGCTTCTGCTCATGCAAATCAGGGCCCTGCGCGGCAGGGCGCTGTGCGGCGGTCAGTTTCGGCGCGGCGGCGTCCATGGCGAGCGCTCTCGTACTGCAAAGTCCGGTAACCTTTTTCGGTCATAACGTCATCCTGACAATTTTAGGTAAATTCTCCCGATGCCGAACATCGCCACAGGGCTTGCCGGACTGCCGGACGTCTCGACGCCGAGGCCGCGTGAAACGCCCAACTCTCGCGACGACCGCGCTGAACAGCCGAGCTTCGGCGACGCCTTCGCCGAGCGCGCGCGGGCGCGCGACGCACGCCCCTCAAACCGTGAGCGCCAAAACGACGATCAAGCTCCGGAAGAGCAGCCGGCAATTGAGCCTAAATCTGAAGCCAAGCGCGGTCGTGCAGAAACTGGGCGGCGCGCCGCCGCCGCCGAACAGCAAGCGCAGAGCGGCAAAGCGGCCAGTACGATTCTCCTCACGGCAGAAATCCCGGTCGACCCCAACGCCGCATTCTTCGATACGGAGTTCGCCGAGACGACTGACTTCGCAGCCGCAACGGCAGGTCCTGAAACGCTTGTAGACTCGGAATTCGCGGCGGCGGAGGCGGCCTTCATCAGCCTGCCAACGGACGCCGCGGCGCTTGTGCCGCCGCCTGCTGCGAGCGACCCGCTGTTTATCGTCGCCGGCGCCTCGGCCTTGCTTTCCGATACGCTCGCCGTTGACGCAGGCCTGGCGGAGTCCGAGACAGCGCCGGCTGCCTCTGTCGCCGCGCCGGCTGTCGTGCTGGCGCAATCGCCCGCTCCAGAAACGGCCGCGGCGACGAACGCCGAGGCCGCGGCGGCGCCGTCGATTGAGGCAGATCCCACCGGCGGCGATGCGCGTAAGGCGGACGATGCGGAGTCAGAATCGCAGCGCGCGCCGATCCTGACCGATGTCTCCGACGATGCGGCGGCGGATCTTCAACCCGCCGTTGCGCAAACCCAAGCCGCCGCTGCGGAAAGAACGAAGGTGAAAACACACGCCGCCGCACGCGAGCTGGAATCCATTGGAGAACTTGCGCCCCAGTCGGATCGCGCAGGCCCGGCTGCGGCGGCGCATAGCGCGCCGGAGACTCGCCTCGCGCCCGTTCACACGCAAGCGTCAGTCGATGCGGCCGCGCAAGTTATCGCCGCCATCCGCTCCGACAAGGGCTCCAACGAGATCGACGTGCGGCTCGACCCGCCCGAGCTTGGGCGCGTCAAGATCAGCTTCAGCTTCGAGCGCTCGGACATCGTCACAGCGACCGTGTCGTCGGAGCGCACGGACACGCTCGATCTCATGCGCCGCCACCAGGACGAACTCGCGCGCGAGCTTGAGCGCGCCGGTTTCAGCAAGGTGCGTCTCGATTTTTCTGCAGGCGACAGCGGCCGCGCCTTCTCCGATCAACCGCGCGCCCACTCGGGTTGGCGCGAAAGCGGCTTCGGCGGCGACGCCGCCGAAGATGTGCGGGTGCATTATCTCTCTCTGCGTACGGACAATAGACTTGACCGGCTGGTTTAACCGAGGAGCCTGATTATGGAAACGACGTCGATATCGTCGGCGACGACGGCCCTGCAAAATGCGTCGAGCGGCGGGGCGCAGAACGCATCCCTCGCTTCAACTGACTTCAACAGTTTCCTAACACTGCTGACCTCGCAGCTGCGCAATCAGGATCCGCTCAATCCGCAAGACGCAACGCAGTGGGTCGCCCAGCTTGCGACGTTCTCCTCCGTCGAACAACAGCTCAAGACCAACAGCCTCCTCGAGGGAATCGCCGGCAATCTCGGCGGCGGCGGCAATCTTCTACAGGCTGCGAGCCAGTGGGTCGGCCGCGATGTCGAAGCCACGGCGGACACAATAGCCTTTGCGGGCGATCCCGTCCGCCTCATCGTGCCGGAAGGCCCGCAAGGGATTTCGCGCGACATCGTCGTGCGCGACCGCGCCGGCAATGAAGTCTTCCGGCAGACGACGGGCTCGTCCCGGAGCGAATTCGAGTGGAGAGGCCGGGACAATAACGGTCTTCTTGCGCCGGAAGGCGCTTATGCGGCGCGCCTCGAAACGACGGACAGCGAGGGCGATGTCGCGACGGCTCTGCTCGGCGTGCGCGCGCGCGTCGAAGAGGCGCGCCTGATCGACGGAGCCGTGCAGCTCGTTCTCGCAAACGGGGCGACAGCCGCGCCGGACTCGGTGCGCGCCGTTCTGGCGCCAGCGTCATGACCTGGCGGACGTAGACGTCGGCATACGAAGAGCAGTCGTCAGCGTCAGGACGTCTGGCGCGCGATATTCAGAATGAGAATCTGTTCCGCGTCGTCGCCGATGATCGACTTGGCGGCTTCAAGGAGCGACATGCGCAATGCCCCGAGATTGTTCTCATTGAAGAACTGGTCGTCAAACACGCCTTCGTTCGAAAGCTTCAGGAGCGCCGAAAGAACGGCGTCGCGCAAGCGCGGCTCAAACGCATAAAGCCCCTCAGAGGCGCCCGGCGGCACTTCTATGCCGATGTCGAAGACGACAAGCGAGTTTTGTCCGTCGGCATGCAGCACCGGCACCACGAACTGGCGGCTGAATTTGATGACGCCCTTGTCGTCGCCCGAGGCCTGTTCCTCGCCATGACCGCCCTTGGCCTCGCCATGGCCGCCTTTGGCCTTCTTCTTGTCTTTCTTGGCGTCGCCGTGGCCGGCGTCCTTGTCCGCATCGGCGTGCTCGCCTTCTTCGCCCTCGGCGGCATGCGTTTCAGCCTTCGCGCCGCCGAGCATGCCGGAGGATTTGAGGAGAATGCCGCCGGCGACGCCGCCGAACACGAACACGGCCTGAAGGACGATGGGGATGAGTTTTTTGATCATGGCGTCAGAACGGGCTCAACACGTTAAAGATCCGTTGACCGTAGCGCGCATCCTGCACGCTGGAGAGCGTGCCGCGGCCGCCATAGAGGATGCGGGCGTCGGCGATCTTCTCGTAGGTGATGGTGTTCCGGCGCGAGACGTCTTCAGGCCGGATGATGCCGCCGACCTGCAGGTCGCGCAATTCCTGGTTGACGCGGATCTCCTGGCTGCCGGCGATGACGAGATGGCCGTTCGGCAGGACCTCGACGACGGTCGCGGCGACTTGCAGCGTGATCTTGTCCTGACGCCGGATTTGTCCTTGTCCGGAGGTGCTGGAATTCGAGGAGGCGTCGACAGCCGTGTCGAGGCTCGACCCCTCCGGCAGAATTTTCGCCGCCAGCTGCGGAATGCCGAGGAAATTCGGCACTTCGAGTCCTTCCTGTGCGGATTTGGTGCGCGTCGTCTGGTTCTGCAGTTCAGCGCGGTCGTCGATTTCGATGACGACGGTGACGATGTCGCCTTGCGTGCGCGCGCGGCGGTCGCCGAAGAGCGAGCTTGGACCGTCGCGCCACAGCGAGCCGTCATTGGGCTCCTCTGAGAGCGGACGGGCCGGCGTCTGGGCGAGCGCCAGACGCTGTTCGGCGGCGGCGGGCACAGGGTTTTTCGAGGCGCCGGGGGGCGTTATCTTCGGCCCGGTTGCAATCTCGCGGACTTCGGCGAGATGCGAACACCCGCCAGCCGCGACAAGGGCCAAAGCCATGAGCGCACGGTTCATACTCATTGCTTTGTCCTCACCGTGTTAGCGGACGTCACGAATGCGGTGACGATGCGCTTTGACCCGAGATTCATCACGCGCACGCGGTCGCCGATCGCACCCTGTTCGAGCGCGCGGCCTTCCGTCGTGATGACCATCGCACCCTTTTCAAATTCCATGGTGACGATGGCGTTGCGCGCCACCATCGTCGGCGCGCGCAAGTCCTCGCGCGAGACGGGCTCGCCCTTGAAGATCGGGCGCGCAGCCTCCAAGCCGATGAGAGATGCAGCCTCACGTAAGCCGTCGCCGCTCTTCGGCGCCACGATGTCCGACGCGGTCAGAATGCTCCCGGCACGGATGTTGCGCGCCGCGGTGGGCTCTTCGGCGAAGGCCGCGCCATTGGCGAGAAGGGCGGCGGCGATGATTCCGGCGAATTTCGGATCGAACTTTTTCATGGCGTCACCGGATCTGGCTCGTCGCCGCCATCATCTGGTCGGCGGCTGTAATGACTTTGGCGTTGAGCTCATAGCCGCGCTGCGCTTCAATGAGCTCGGTGATCTGTTCGACGACATCGACATTGGAGGATTCAAGATAGCCCTCCCGCATCGTGCCGCGCCCGTCCTGGCCGGCGACGCCCGCGGTCGGCTGGCCGGAGGCGGCGGTCTCGCGATAGAGATTGCCGCCGAGCGGCTCGAGGCCGTTCTGGTTGACGAAGGTGACGAGGTTGATCTGGCCGATCTGCTGGCCGTCCGGCTGGCCGTCGAAAAACGCGAAGACCTCCCCTTCCGGATTGATCGAAACGCTGCGCGCATTTTGCGGAATGGTGATGTTGCCGGCGAGCGGAAAGCCGTCGGCGTTGACGATGACGCCGTCGCCTGTGCGCTGGAAGGCGCCGTCGCGCGTGTAAGCGGCCTCGCCCGAAGGCAAAGTCACTTCAAAGAATCCCTTGCCTTCGATCGCAAGATCAAGATCGCCGCCCGTTTGCCTCAGAGAGCCCTGGCTGATGTCGACCGAGACGGTCGATGTCCTGACGCCGAGGCCGATCTGGATGCCTTCAGGCACGATCGAGCCGTCTGCGGCTGCAGATTCGCCGGCGGCTTTGAGGATCTGGTAGTGCAGGTCCGCAAACTCGGCGCGGCGCGCCCCGAAGGCGGTCGTGTTCATGTTGGCGAGGTTGTTCGAGATGACCTCGACGCGCGTCTGCTGCGCGTCCATGCCGGTCGCGGCGATGCTCAGTGCCCGCATAAGTCGGCCTCCTGCCTAACTGTCACCGCCGCGAGAGTTCGCGGACAGTGTTGCGAATGCGTTCGTGTTCGTCGGAGAGGAACTTCGCGCCGGATTCGTAGGCGCGCTGGACCTCAATCAGATGCGAGATTTCGGCGACCGGGCTCACGTTCGAGCCTTCGATGGCGAATTGGCTGACTTGCGGTTCGGTCACGGGTTCATAGCCCCTCTCGGCGCGGAAGAGGTTTGCACCTTCGCGCACGAGATAGGCGGGATTTGCCGTGACGACGCCGAGGCGGCCGACCGGCTGGCCGTCCGCAGAGATCGTGCCGTCTCTCGCGGCGGCGATCTGCTGTGCGCCTTGCGGCAAGGTGATGGCGCCGCCGCTCTCATCGAGCACACGACGGCCCTCAGAATTTACAAGCTCCCCCGCGCCGTTCAGCGAAAATGCGCCCGCGCGGGAAAGTCGCGGCCCGGCTTCGGTTTCGATCAGAAAGAAGCCGTCGCCCTCGATTGCAAAGTCAAGCGGGCCTGAAGTCTGGCGGATCTCGCCCTGGCGGAAATCGACATAGCGATGGTCGAGCGTCGCCAAGGAAAGGCTCGGATCTCCCTGTTCCAGCGCCGCGACGTGCTCAGCGAAAATGACGCTCTCGCGGCGATAGCCCGCGGTGTCAGCGTTGGCGATATTGTTCGCGATAGAGGACAGCTCCCGAAGGAGCCCCGCCTGGCGCTGCACGCCGACATAGCCTGCGTTATCCACCGAGAATCTCCTCGATGAGTTTGATGTCGTCCCCGGCGCCGGCGAGCGCAGACTTCGTGCGTTCGACGATGGCGCCGCCTCCGGACGGTTTGAACAATTGCTGCAACCGCGCGAGCGCCGGGCTCTTGGCCTCGCGGAGAACGGCTTCGGCGGCCGCGGGCAGAGCGGGCTCGCCGGCCAGATAAGCCGCGTAGCCGAAGCGTTCGGCCGTTCCGGCGTCTAGAGACGCCGGGTCGATCTTGGCGAAAGCCCGCGCGGCGGATTTGTAATCGCGGGCGCGCCAGGCGGCCTCCGCCGTGAGGGCGGCTTTGTTGGCGGACTCTGGCAGGGCGGAAGCGGCGGCGAGGGCGGCGTAACCGCGGCCAAGCTCGATATTCGCTTTGACAAGAACATGCGCGAAATCAGGCTGGTCGGCATAGGGCGCGGCGACCGCGACGGCGTCTTCGGCCGCGTCGGCGGCGAGCGCGGCGCGCGCGAGGCGCGCTGCGCCAAGTCCGTCGCCGTTAATCGTTGTCTTCAGTATACTGAACGCCGCGTTCGGCACGCCGAACTCGACAGCGGCGTCTGAAGCGAGGCGCGCAATTTCGGCGTCGCCGCCTTCGGACTGCAGAAATTTCTGGTCGTGGAGATAGGCGGCGAGGGCGGCGACGCGCTTCTTGGGCTCGCCGGATTGGAACGCAGCCATGATCGTCTCGCGCGCTTTGCGCACGGCCTCGGGCGCAATCGAAGGATCGCGCTGCGCGGCGTCGCGCAAGAGAAAAACGCCGGACTCGATCGCGCCTGAATCGGCCCAAAATGAAGCTTCGCGCAAAGCGGCGCGGCCTTCTTCGGCCGTGCCGCGCGCGGATTTGGCGAGCACGCCGAGATCTTCGCCAAGAGTGTCGCGGTTCTCGCCGGCGGCGAGCGCGCCGAGCGCGTCTTTAGCCGCGCGGCCGTTCTCGTGTTCGAGTTCGTCGAGAATGGCGTGCGCGTCCTCGGTTTCGCCTTCGAGTTCGAGAAGCTTGGCCTCGACGAATTTCAGCTCCGGCGTTTTGCCGGAGGCCTTGAGCGCGATCTGATAATAGCGGCGCGCATCAGCGGCGTCGCCCGCCGCGACCATAGCGCGCGCAATGCGCGCAGCGAGCGCGCCGCGCAAACGCATCGGCACAGAATTGATCGCATCGCCGGCGCGGCCGACGGACCGCATCGCCTCCGAAGGCTCCTCGACGGCGGCGAGCCACAGCGCATGCGCGCCGCGGCATTGCGCGCCGCGCATCAGGAGACCCTCCGGCGCCGGCGGCTTTTCGGCCGCAATGCGCGCCATATCGGCGTAGAGCGATTGCGAATCGCCGATGCTCGCGAGCACGCCAAGCGCCTCTTCGCCGAAACCAATGGCAAGATAGCCGAGCGCGAGGCGCTCGGCGATGGCGGGCTTGGCGTCGACCTGCGCTTCGGCAAGCGTGCTCTGCAGAGCCCCGATCTCTTCAAGCGGGCTTTCCGCGAATTTGCGCCCGTCGATCGTGAACGCAGCGTCCGGCAGGCACGCCGCCTGTGAGCGGACGGCGGCGACGGGCGCCGGCGCCGGCTTTGGCGCGGCGTCGGCGGCGGCGCTTTCACCGCTGTCCGCTTCCGGCGCCGCCGGTTTTGCAGCGGGCGCCGCGAACGGGGGTTTGCCTGGGATGGAGGCTTTTGACGGCGCCGCCGGCTTGGCGAGCACGACCGGTCCTTGCGCCGAAAGGCTCGGCGCTGGTTTGGCGGATTCTGATTGCGCCGGCGCCGTCAATTCGTCGGAACCCGGTTTGACCGTGATGATTCCGTCATTGGCGGCCTGCTGGAGCAGCGCGACCATGCGCTTGCGTGCTTCGTCCACGGAGAGTTTGTCTGCGCCGGCGGCGACGATGTTTTCGCCGTGCGCGCCGACGCTCAGGGCGCCGGCATTGCGCGCGCCAGCATTGTGGGCGTCGCCAATGCGCGCACCCGCCGGCTGCGGCGGCGCGATTTTCGTTTCGGCCGCGGCCGTCGCCGCGGGCTGCGCGGTCTGGACCGGCGCGGGGCTGACCGGCGCAGACGCAAGGGTCGGCGATTGAGCCGGTTGTTGAGCCGGCGCGGCTATACGCTGGCCGTCATAGATGTCGACGACGAATTTCCCATTGGGCAGGCGCGTCGTCTTCACGCGGCAATCGCAGGCAAGATCAAGCACGATATCGTTGCCGGCGCCGCTCGGAATCAGCCTTGCGCCCGCGACGCGCTCTGCGCGCTTTCGATTCGTCAGTACAGAGAGGTCGGCGTCGCCTGTAGAATCAAGCGCGATTTTCACAGTGCGGCCAGATTGCGTGAGGTTTGCGCCCGCGCCTGAAACGACGATGCGCGAGAAGTCGCCATGCTCGCCCGCAGTGACGGCGACCGGCGCGGCGTTGACGGCGACAGGCCCGGGGGCGGGCGCGGGCTCGGCCTGGGGCGTGAGCGGGGGCGCGCCTTCGGTCTCCGGCGCGACGATCGCTCCGGGGGCTTCTTCCTGCGCGAAGGCGGGCGAAGCGAGGGCGGCGGCGGCGAGAAGAAGAGCGAATTTGCGCATCGTCACGCCGCCTTCTGCGTTTCGCGGATCGCCTCTTCCATCTCGGAAAAGGTCGGGCGCATTTTCTCCGGCGTGTTGCGGCGCGCGACTTCGACGCAAAGCTGCGGCGTGTGCTTGTGCAGCGAGGCGACGAGCGCTTCGCGGATCAGCACGTAGAACTGATGCTCTTCGTCGCGGATCGCCTTGGCTTTGTCCGAAAACGGACCGACAAGGCCGTAAGCCAGGAACACGCCGAGGAAGGTTCCGACGAGCGCGCCGCCGATCATCTGACCGAGCACCTCAGGCGGCTTGTCGATCGACGCCATGGTCTTGATGACGCCGAGAACCGCCGCGACGATGCCGAGCGCGGGCAGGCCGTCCGCCATCTTCTGCAGCGCGTGGCTGCCGTGCGAATTGTGGTGATGGATCGCCTCGAGCTGCTTTTCGAGTAGCTCTTCCACCTGGTGCGGATTGTCGAAGTTCATGATCATGGAGCGGATCGTGTCGCAGATCATGTCGATCGCTTCGTGATCCTTGAGGATCTTCGGATACTTGCCGAAAATCGTCGATTCATGCGGGTTTTCGATGTGCTGTTCGATCTCGACCGGGCTTTCCTTCGCCACGCGGACGAGCGTGAACATGAGGCACAGGAGATCGCGGTAGTCCTGCTTCTTCCAGCGCGCGCCCATGAAGACCCTGCCGAGATCGGCGCCGGTCATTTTCACGACGCTGAAATCATTGCCGACCAGGAAGGCGCCCACAGCCGCGCCGCCGATCGCCATCATTTCATGCGGCAGCGAGTGGAGGATGATGTCCATCTTGCCGCCGGCGAGCAGATAGCTCCCGAACACCATGGCGAGCGTGATGATGATGCCGACGATGCTGATCATGGGAGAGGCTTATGCTTTCCGAGCGGTTAACCGGGATCAGAGAATTGCTTAGTATCAGGCCGTTAAGTTTTCGTTGTGAGACCCGTCATTTCTTGTTCACCGACGCATTGCGGCCGGCGATGATGACGCTCGCGGCATAGGCTTTGTCGGTCTGCATGTTGGCGAGGATGAGCGCGGCGCTCTCGCTGGTCATTTGCGTCAGGAACCCGGCGGCGAAGGTCGAGTCCATCGCGTTGAAGATCTCGCCTGCTTTCGCCGGCTTCATGCTCTCATACATTTTGGCGAGGCGCGTCACGTCGGCGCTGACGGCCGTATCGGCGACGACGAGGCGCTTTTCGAGATCGTCCTTCAGCGCCTTCAGTTCCGCCGTGCGCTGAAGAAGTCTCTTTTCGACGACATCAAGCATGCGTTCGCGCTCGGCGACGGCCGCCTCGCGAGCATCAAGCGTTTCGGCGCGCTGGCGGATCGCTTCGAGAAGGGTCGCCGGATCGCCGACAAGCGGCGCAGCGGGCCGCGGCGCTGCGGCATGGGCTTCAGGCGCTGCTGCCTCGGCGGCTTTCGGCGCCGGGGCGTGTTCTGCGGGTTGCTTGTCCGCGGGCTTATGCTCGACCGGTTTGGCGGCGGGTTTCTTCTCCGTCGCCGTTTGCTTCGCGGCGGCCTCTGCAAGCGCGATCGCACGGCCGCAGAAGGATGCGGCGAAGACGAGGCCGATGATCAGCAGGGGGTTGGGCTTAAAACTGGTCTTCATGGCGCGCCTCAACGGCCTGCCGCGCGGCGCGGCGGCTGTTCGGCGTCGTCGAGATAAGCGGGCTCTTGCTCATCGCCCGGCGCGCCGGAGGCCTGTTGCGCGGGCGCGGGCGAAGGTGCGCCGCGGGGCGCCCGTTCGATCGCGAAGAAGAGCCGGTCGGCGATCTCATTCGCCTCAGTGAGAAAGGGCGAGAGCGTGTCGACATATTTGCGCGTCGCGCCTTCGGTCTTGGCGGCGACCTGTTCGCTCGCGCGGTCGATTTCCCCGTAGAGCGCGGTGAGCTCGGCGGTCTTCTGATCAGCGCGGACGAGCAGCTGTTCAAGCCGCGCGGCGGCGGCGTCTGCGCCCGATTTTGCGGTCGCGACGGCGGCCTTCACTTCTTCCGCGGAAACGGAGAGTTGCTGAATGCCGGCGCCGAGGCCCTTTTCGGCGCTCGTGAGGCCCTTCAGCCGCTTGCTGAGGATCCAGCAATAGAAGCACGCGACGCCCGATGCGGCGAGAAGCAGAAAGTCGGTGACCATTGCGATGTTCATGGGGGTCGGCTCCTAGGTCAGGACGAAGTCAGTGATGAGGATGTTGGAAATCTCGGCTTCAGGCGCGACGAGCTGCAGCCGGCGCAGCATCTGCGCGCGCAGCCGCGCCATGCTTGCGGGATCGGCGAGATCGGATTCCTCAACCGCGCGCAAATAGCCGTTGAGCACGTCGCGCAGGCGCGGCATCAAACCGACGACGATTTCCTCATAGCCTTTGGGGGTTTCGATCTGCATGGTGATGCGCAGGAAGCGCGGCCCCGCTTCGGGGCTGAGGCTGACGACGAGCGGCTCGACCGGCACGAAAGAAACGTCTGCGGGGCCAGCCGCGCCTTTGTCGCCGCCATGGCCGCCGCTCTTGCCGCCGCCGTGACCGTCCGACTTCTTCGGCTTCTTCTTGTGCTCTTTCTTCTCTGCGCCATGCGTATCGTCCGTAGACGCATCAGCTTCGGCGAGAAGATCGCCTTCAGCGTGCGCCCCGGTCCCGCCCGCGGGACAGACAGCGGGCGCCGGCGTCAGGAAATAAGCGAGGCCCGCGGCGGCAAGACCCGTGACCACGGGCGCGGCTGCGCCGGCGATCGCGCCGATGGGCAAGCCCTTTTTCTTGGGCGTTGCTCCGCTGTCCGTTCCGGTTTCGGCGTCGCTCATATCGGGCGTCCGTCTCTCCAAAATCTTTCGCAAGCGCGCGGCGCTTTCGACGTTTGTGTAACCTCCTCTTAATGATGAAATCGTAAATGAAACCAACAGCGCGCGGACAAATCTTGTCCGCCTTGTCTTAACGGATGCGTAACACATGCAGGGGCTGGCTAATGTCTGGCGGGTCTTGTCTCCCGCCAAGCGCTTCATGCTCGTCGGCGCCGTGGCCGCGACCGTGGCGCTCTTTACGATCCTGGCACGGACGGCCTCGACTCCGAGCATGACATTGCTGTTCGCAGGACTGGAATCGCAGAGCGCCGGCGAAGTCGTCGAGGCGCTCGACCGCCTGAACGTCCCCTATAAGGTCGACGGCGCGGCCATCTATGTCCCCTCTACGGAGCGCGACCGGGCGCGCTTGGCGCTCGCCGCCGAAGGCCTGCCGGCGCGCGGACAGGCGGGCTACGAACTGCTCGACCAGCTTTCCGGATTTTCGACGACATCGGACATGTTCGACGCGACCTATTGGCGCGCGAAGGAAGGCGAACTCGCTCGCACGATTCTCGCAACACCGGGCGTTCGCGCCGCGCGCGTGCATATCGGCGTGCAGAATGCGGGCGCCTTCTCGCGCAACAACGCGGCGCCGACGGCCGCCGTCACCGTGACGACCGGCGCGGCGCGCCTCGACGCTCAGCAGGCAAGCGCTGTGCGTTTCCTCGTCGCCTCCGCCGTGCCTGGCCTCAAGCCCGAACATGTCGCCGTTATCGACTCTGATCGCGGGGTCATACTGAGCCCGGGAGATCCGAACTCTGATGAAGCGGCGGAGGAAAGCGCGCTTGATCGCGAACAAAAGCTTGAGAACGACGTCACGAGCCTGCTTGAGGCGCGCGTCGGCTCGGGCAATGCGCGCGTGCAAGTGACGCTTGATCTCATCACCGATCGCGAGACAGTGTCAGAGAAGCTCGTGAGCCCGGAAGGCCGGGCGCTTGCTTCCAAAGAGACGACTGAAGTCACGGACACCTCGCAAGGCTCCAAAGCCGCCAATGTCACGGTCGCAAGCAATCTGCCTGAAGGCGATGCGGCGGGGCCTGGCGACCGCCAGAGCGCGCAGCGCACTGAAACTACCGAAACCGTCACCTATAACGTCTCGGAGACCGTGCGGCAGATCGAAAGGCGCCCAGGGGCGGTGCGCAAGCTCTCCGTGGCCGTGCTCGTCAATCAGGTCGCGGCGCCCCCGGCCGAAGAAGGCGCCGAGCCGACCTTGCGCACGGCCGAAGAGATTGAAACGCTCCGCACGCTCGTCGCTAACGCTGTCGGCTTCGATGAGAAGCGCGGCGACACGCTGACCATTCAGATGCTGCCCTTCCAGGGACCGTCCGCTGACGGAACGCTCGCTGAAGCCAACCCGATCATGGACTTCGTGACGACGAACGCCATGCAGGGCGTCCAGTTCCTCCTGCTCGCCATCGTGACGCTCGCGCTCGCCATGTTCGTGGTGCGTCCGCTCCTCGCCGCCAAGGGCGAGCCGCAATCGGCTGAAATCGCGCCCTTGCCGGAATTCCAGACCGCGCCCGACTTCGCGCAAGCGCTGCCCGCGCCCGCGATGGACGGACTGCCGGCGCCGGCCGATCCGATTCTGCAGCTCAAGGAAATCGCCGCCAACAACGCCGATGAGGCCGCGACCCTCATCAAGTCCTGGCTCGAAACGGAGAATGCGGCGTGAGTTTCGCAGCGGTGACATTGGAACAATTCGCGGCCGCTTCATTTCCGGCCGGAGGCATGGAGTTCCCGCAGGTCGATCCCAAAGAGGCCTATCTTGAAGGATTTCAGGCGGGAGAGGCGGCGGCGTTGCAGCGCCTCAACGAGGCCGAGCGCGCCTTTGTCGACGCTGCTGTTTCGCTCGACGAGGCGCTGAGGGCGTTGAAGCCGGCATCCGAGCGCGCGCTCGCCGAGGCGCTCGAAACGCTCTTCGCCGCTTTGCTCCCGGCACTGACCGAACGCGGTTTTGCGCCGGAGGCGGCGAGCGCGATCGCGCGCGCTTTCGCCGGGCGATCCGAACAGAAGGTGACGATCGCGGCCCATCCCGGCCAGATCGAGGCGCTCGCCGCCGCGCTTCATTCTGCGCCTGGCGCCCCGGCCTTCGAGCTTGCGCCGGATGACACCCTTTCGACCGCCGCCGCGCGCGTGCAGTGCGGCCGGGGCGGTCTTGATTTCGATCTATCCGCTGCGGCGGCAGCTTGCCTTGCGGCGCTGTCGGCTGCGGCCGGCGAAATGAAGAGCGGAACCTAAGTCATGAACGCCAAACCGGACGCCGTGCCGACCATCGAGTTTCAGGAAGAGGGCCCCGCCGACTTCGAGCGGCGCGACGAGGCGCCGATGAACAAGCTGAAGCGCGCGATCTTCAGCGTACCAATCGAAGTGACGGTTTCAGTCGGGATCGCCAAACCCCTGATCGGCGACCTTTTGAAGATGGACAAGGACTCGCTCCTGCCGCTCAATACGACGCTCGACGATCCTGTGGAGCTGCGCGTCAAGGACCGCGTCATCGCGCGCGGCGAGCTGACGCAAGACGCCTCCGGCAAGCTCGGCGTGCGGCTCACGGAAATCGTCGACATCACGGACCTCCTATGATGCGCAAAGCGGCCGCTTTGACGGCGGCGGCGGTCGTCGCCGCCCTGCTGCTGGCGAGCCCGGCGGCGGCGCAAGTTCTTGCGCCCGCGGCGGACGCTGCGGCCGGCGGCCTCAATGCGCGCGTCATCCAGATCTTCCTGCTCGTCACGGTGCTGAGCCTTGCGCCCGGCATCGCGATGATGATCACGTGCCTGCCTTTCATGGTCATCGTCTTCTCGATTCTGCGGCAGGCGATCGGCCTGCAGCAATCGCCGCCCAACATGCTGATCATGAGCCTGGCCATCTTCCTCACCTATTTCGTGATGGAGCCCGTGTTCTCGGAGGCCTGGAAGAACGGCGTAGAGCCGCTGATGAACAAGGACATTACGGAAGAACAGGCCTTTGACAGAACGCTCGCGCCCTTCCGCGAGTTCATGGAGAAGCGCGTCTCACCGCTTGCCGTCAGTACACTGACGGAGGTCGCGCCAGAACGCGCGGTCAAGGACGGCAAAACGCCCCTCTCCGTGTTGATTCCCGCCTTCATGCTGTCTGAGATTCAGCGCGCCTTTGCGATCGGCTTCGTCATTTTTCTGCCATTCGTCATCATCGACCTCATCGTGGCTTCCGTGTTGATGGCGCTCGGCATGGTCGTCGTGCCGCCGGCGATTGTCGCGCTGCCCTTCAAGCTCGCCTTTTTCGTCATGGCGAACGGCTGGGTCGAAATCGCAGGCGCGCTCGTGAAAGGGTACCAATGACCGGCGCTTCGACTGCTCTGACGCGCAATGGGGAGCCTTCCGGCTACACGGCCGCGCAGAAGGCCGCGCTCATTCTTGCCGCACTCGGACCTGAAGCGGCGGGGCCGGTCATCGAGCGCGTCGGCGACCAGCATTTGCGCGCCTTTGCCGAGGCGTATGCGCGGCTCAAGACCATTCCGCGTCACGAGTTGACGGCGGTCGTCGAAGAGTTCCTCGGCCATTTCCAAAGTTCGGACGCAGCGCTGAAAGGCGGCTTCGAGGAGGCCAAGGGCCTCATCGAGCACTTCAAGGGCGCAGATCCGACGAAGCGCTTGCTTGAGGATATCTCGGCGCCGGGCGGCCCGAGCGTGTGGCAAAGGCTTGAAGGCGTCACGGATGGAGCGCTCGCGTCTTATCTCATGACGCAGCACCCACAAGTCATTGCGGTCGTCCTGTCGCGGCTCAACACCGAGAAGGCGTCGTCCGTGCTCGCCAAGTTCGACACGGACGTCGCACGGAAGATCGTGCGCCGGCTTGCGGCCCCTATGCCGGTGCGCAAGGAGGCGTTGCGGCTGCTCGCGGAGACGATTGAGCGGGATTTTCTCCTTCCGGCCAAAAAGCAGGCGAAAGTCCACAAACCGGGCGAAATGGTCGGCGCCTTGATGAACAATCTGCCCACGGAGAAACGCGACGCTCTATTGAAATTCATCGAGGAGGACGCGCCGGACATTTTCGAAGATGTAAAGTCCGTGATCCTGACCTTCCAGGACATCCCGGCGCGCGTTCCGGCCAATGCGATTCCGATGCTCGTGCGCGAGGTCGAGACCGACGTGTTCTTGAAGGCCGTCAAATACGGCAAGCAGAACGCGCCGGAGGCCGTCGCCTACATCTTCAAGAACATCTCGCAGCGCATGGGCCAGCAATATGAAGAGCAGATGGGCGCGATGAAGCCGATCACCGTGACCGATGCGGAGGCCGCGCAGACCCAGCTCATGGCGGGCCTGCGCCGGCTCGTGAGCGCCGGCGAGATCACGCTGGTCGAGCCCGTTTCCGAAGGCGGCGAGGCCGCGGTCCAGGAAAACTTCATCTGACGTTGCTCACGGCGTGACGTATTCGGCCGCCTCGAACATGGGCGATTGCTCCGCCTCTCCAAGAAGAAGCGCGGCTTTACGGCCGTCGCCCGAGAGGGTGGATCGTTCGTGAGAAAGACTTGTTTCGACGCATTCAATCTTTAGGCGGATCGATACCCTGGTTGGCCGACGCGCCGGGAGAACGTTTCCTGGTTATGCAAGTTCGCCTCGAACGGCGAGGCGCGCGCCGTGCGCGTTTAAGGCGCAGGAGAGTGCGCTTTCAAATACGCAACGATCGCTGCGCGCTTTTCCGCCTCCGGCTCGCCGACAAAGCTCATGCGATTGCCGGGCACGACCTCCATCGGCTTTTCGATGTAGCGGTCGAGCGTCGCCTCATCCCAGACGAGTCCCGATTTCTGCATGGCTGGCGAATAGACGAAGTCTTCGATCGAGGCCGCCTTGCGGCCGACGACGCCGTAGAGGTTGGGGCCGATGAGCCGCATCCCGGCCTCTTTCGATCCCGGTGCGCCGACTGCATGGCAGACCGCGCATTCGCGGAAAGCGCGTTTGCCGGCGTCTTCAGGCGAGGGCGGCGCGTTCGCCGTTGGCGCATCTGCGGCGTTTTCTTTCGGCGATCCGCAGGCGCCAAGCGCCAGAACCGCCGCCGCCAGCCACACGCCTTGCCGCTTCTTCATCGCGCCCTCCGTTCGTCGCAACGCCAAGCTTAGCGGCGCTTTGCGCCATTCGGGACGGGGGCGACGCAGGACGCATTGCCGCGGCGCTTCCTTGCCGGGCATTCCACGTTAGGGTAAATACCCTAAAAACGAAATTGGAGGAACCGCCATGTCCGCCGCAGCTATCTCGCCACTCGCCGAAGACCCGTTAGACGTCTCGCGCGCCGAGCTTTACGCCGAAGACCGCTGGCATGCGCCGTTCCGCCGCCTCCGCGCCGAGGCGCCGGTGCATTTCGTCGAGCAGTCGAAATTCGGGCCTTATTGGGCAGTGTCGACCTATCAGCCGATCGTCGACATTGAACTGAAGCCGGACATTTTTTCGTCGTCCTGGGAATATGGCGGCATCACCATCGGCTCGCATCCCGATCGCCCGGTCGAAGGCGAACTCCCGATGCCGATGTTCATCGCGATGGACCCGCCGCAACACACCGCGCAGCGCAAGACCGTCGCGCCCGCCTTCGGTCCCGCCGAAGTCGCCGCGATGAAAGCCGAGGTCGCCGCGCGCACGAGCGCCGTGCTCGACAGCCTGCCCGTCGGAGAGCCTTTTGACTGGGTCGACAAAGTCTCGATCGAACTGACGACTGGCATGCTCGCCAAGCTCTTCGATTTTCCGTGGGAGGAGCGCCGCAAACTCACCATGTGGTCCGATATCGGCGGCGATATCGAGCGGATCCATCGGCCGAACGCCGTGCAGGAGCGCAATCTTGTCCTGTTCGAGATGGGCGGCGCCTTCGCTGAACTCTGGCGCAAGAAGGCCGAAAATCCGGGCAAGGATCTCATCTCGATCATGCTGCAGTCCGACGCGATGAGCCATATGAGTCAGGAGGAGTTCCTCGGCAATCTCATCCTCCTCATTGTCGGCGGCAATGATACGACGCGTAATTCGATGTCGGCCTACGCTTACGGCCTCGAACAATTCCCCGATGAACGGGCCAAGCTCGAGCGCGATCCGTCCTTGATAGCCAATGCCACGCAGGAGCTCATCCGCTGGCAGACGCCGCTCGCGCATATGCGCCGCACGGTCACGCAAGATGTCGTCGTCGAAGGCAAGACAATGAAAAAGGGCGACGTCGTGGCGCTCTGGTACATCTCCGCCAATCGCGACGAGACCGTCTTTCCGGATGCGGACAGCATCCGCGTCGATCGCGAGAATGCGCGCCGGCATCTGTCTTACGGCTACGGCATCCATCGCTGCGTCGGCGCGCGCGTCGCCGAAGTCCAGATCACGACCTTGCTCGAGGAGATGGCGCGGCGGCGCCTGCGCGTCAACGTCCTTTCCGAGCCCGAGCGCGTGCCTGCCTGTTTCGTGCACGGCTATCGCAAAATGAATGTCGAACTGTCCCGCTACTGACGGTTCGGCTTCCGGTGAAAACCCGTGCGCGCATCGTCGAGGAGGCCAAGCGTCTTTTCAACGAGGCTGGCTATGCGCAGGCGACGACCCAGGCGCTCGCGCGGCGCCTCGGCATGTCGGAAGGCAATCTCTGGTATCATTTCAAGACCAAAGCCGCGCTGCTCGACGCCGTGCGCGCCGAATATGCGGACGCCATTGAGAGGCGGCTTGAGTTGCGCCCTGCGCCCGGCGGCGACGTCGTCGCGGACTATGCAAGGCTCCTTGCGCTATTTCTTGCGGAGCTACGCGACTATCGCTGCCTTTATCGCGATCAGGCCGATTATGGCGAACACAGCGCGGCGTTCCTGAAGAAATTGCCGGGCTGGTACGGCCGCACGCAGGATCAGCTGCGCGCCTATTTCGCCGCCATGGCCGGCGCCGGCGCGCTCGACTGGCCGGAAGAGCGCCTTGCCGATCTTGTCATCAATGCGACAATCATTTTGCGGTACAGCCTCGAATATGCGCGCGAGATTGGCGGCGATACGGGCGAAGGCGGGGGGTCGGCCAGGCGCGCGGTGCGCCAGCATCTGACGCTCTTCGAACACAAGCTCGCGCCGCAGGCCGCCCGGCGCCTGCGCAAGGCGCTCGATCGTATCGACGCCGCGCCCCTCGCCGCTGCGGGCTGAACGGGGCGCGTTCCCGCACTGGAAAAGCGCGGCGCAATCCGGTATCGGGGCTGCCTTGCGGTCGCCGGTTTAGCTCAGCGGTAGAGCAGCGGTTTTGTAAACCGAAGGTCGGGGGTTCAATCCCCTCAACCGGCACCATCTTTTCAAGGCGGACATGGCGACAGAGCGGAGGGCCAAGGAGTGCTGGGTCGTCACCGACGGACGCGCCGGTATCGAGAACCAGGCTCTCGGCCTTGCAGAGGCGCTGGCGCGCCTTATTGAGCTCAAGATTTTCGCCAAGCGCATCGTCGTGCGCGCGCCTTGGCGTTCCGTACCCGGCCCATTCTGGGGCGACCCCCTGACCAAGCTCAGCAAGGACGGCGCGCTGCTCCGGCCGCCCTTTCCGGATATCCTCATCGGTTGCGGCCGGCTCGCTGCGCCCATTGCGGCGTCGGTCAAGCGGCGCTGCCCGCAGACCTTCGTCGTCCAATTGCAGACCCCGCCGGCGCCGGCGTCCGAATTCGACCTCGTCATCCCGCCGCTCCATGACCGGCTTCAGGGCGCGAATGTATTCCCGATCCTCGGCGCGCCGCATCGTGTGACGGCGGATCGTATCGCGGCCGACGCCGAACGCCTCGCCGCTTATCCGCCGGTCGCGGCGCTGCTGCGCCCGCTCGTCGCCGCGTTGATCGGCGGGCCGAACCGGTCCTATCGCTTCGGCGCCCCGGAAGCGTCGCGCATTGGCGCCGCGCTCGCCGGGCTGGCGCAGGGCGGCGCGGGCCTTATCGTCACGCTTTCGCGGCGCACGCCCCCCGAGGCGGGCAAGGCGCTTGGCGAAGCGCTCGCCGGCGCGCCGCATCTTCTGTGGAACGGCGAGACGATCGCGGGGCTCGACAATCCCTATTTCGGCATGCTCGGGCTCGCCGATCAGATTCTCGTCACCGAAGACAGCGTCAACATGGCGGCCGAAGCGGCGGCGACAGGCAAGCCCGTCCAGTTCCTGGCGCTCCGCAAGCGGATGTTTGCAAGCGACGCCAAATTCGAGCGGTTCAGGGCGGCGCTCATCGAACGCGGCGCGGCGCGGCGCTTTTCGGGCGCGCTCGAACGCTGGAGCTATGATCCGCTCGACGAAACGGCGCGCGCCGCCGCGCATGTCGCTGAATTGTATGCGCAGCGCGCCGAGGCCGCGGCCCTGCGATGAGCCGTTCGTCGCAGCGGGCGCACGGCCTGCCGAGCGCTGCGACGAACCGTCTTCGGATTCGGGAGAACAGGACCTAAGTCTTTACCCGACTGGCCCGCTCGCGCGCGACGCGCGCAGTGGGCGGCAGTTCGAGCACTATCGTGAGCCCCATGGTTCTGCTCGATTGACTGGCCGGGCCCTTCGGGGCCCGGTTTTTTTTGACTTATACGACGTTGCGCTGACCTTGACTCATTGACCGGCGGATAGAGCCCGCAAACGGCAACCGACTTTCGCGTGGAATCGGTCGAAGTCAGCGCAACTTGGTATTAGCCTTGCATGATCGCCCGAAGCATCCAGGCGGTCTTCTCATGCGTGCGGATGCGCTGGGTCAGAAGGTCTTCGCTCGCGGCGTCATCGGCGTCGTCCGCGGTTTCGAGCGCCTCGCGCGCGCGGCGGATGAGTGTCTCGTGGCCGTCGAGGAGGTTCTTCACCATATCGGCGGCTTTGGGCGGCGCAGCCTCGGCGCCGGCGATCCCGGTGAGTTCGCCAAGCGCCTTGCCGCTGGCGGGCGCAAAGGCGCCGAGCGCGCGAATGCGTTCGGCGATCTCGTCGAGCGCGCCCCACATGTCGCGATACTGTTCTTCGAACAGGGCGTGGAGCTGCGGAAAGTCCGGACCCGTCACATTCCAGTGATAGGCGTGGGTCTTGAGGTAAAGCGCATAGGTGTCGGCGAGGACGCCGGTCAGCGCTTGAGCGACGGCTTTGCGGGCGTTGTCGTCGAGGCCGATATTGACGGCGGCGGTCATGGGAGCCTCCCTTGGATCTGACGGAATGGAGGTAGGCCGCCGCGGCCAGTTCTGCAAACGGATAGCGCCAATAGGACGCTTCGGAAAAACCGATGGGCGAGGGGCGCGTCAAGCCAATGCGAAAGGATTGACGATCGCAACCGGCCCGATTTTGCGGCCGTGTTGCAAATCTTCGGAGAAAAGCAGCGCCGCGCCCGACCGCGCGGCGGTCGCGATCATCTGGCTGTCCCACCAGGAATAGCCGGTCGCGGCGGCGATATCGAAGGCGCGCGCAAGGTCTTCGTGGAGGACGGTTTCGACGAGGCAGGCGCGTTTCAGGCTTTGCGCAAAGCGCTGAATTTCAGGCCAGCTGCGCTTCATCTTGCGCCTCGCGACATGCGCGACCTCGCCGAGAATTTGGGTGGAAATAACGCGGTTAAGGCGCGGGTCGCCAAGCACCTCCACAGCGCGCGCGGCCTTCCCCGCATCATCCGAGTAGACGTAAAGAATAAGGCTCGAATCGAGAAAGACGCGCGCTTCACTCGTCGTCATAGATCTCGTCGCGATTGAACTTGTAGTCGGCGGGCAAGGTCCCCTGCAGCGACTTCCAGAACGCGACGTCATCTTCAAGGCTCGGGCGGCGCATCAGGTCGATGGCGCTTTCCTTGCTGACACGCACTTCGATGTCATCGCCCTCTTTGAGCCCTAGCGCTTCGACCACGGCGGCGGGCAGACGAATGGCGAGGCTGTTGCCCCATTTGGCGACTTTCATGGCGGCGGACTCCGGACTGTGTCGCGATGATATACAATTTTGACAATGTATATCAATGGGCGCTTGGGTCAACTCGTGAAGCGCGCACTGTCTTCCCCCCCCCCTTGAAAAGGGGGGGTTAGGGGGGGATCAGCCCCGCCCTCAGAGCTATCACGCAGCATTACCGTCCGCCCAAAAAAGAGCCGCCGTCCAACCGACGCTCCCAAACGAAATGTCGGAAAAATCGTTGCGCGTCTCATCCTTCGTGACGCGGCTCTAGCGAGCCGCTCCTCAGGATGACGAGGCGGTCTGTCAACAACCGTCTAAGACGCCGCCTTCTTCTTCGGCGCGGCCTTTTTTGCTGCCGCCTTCTTGGCCGGCGCCTTTTTCGCGGCCAGCTTTTTTGCCGGCGCTTGGGCCTTGGCTTTGGGCTTGGCCGCAGCTTTCCGCGCCGGCTTTTTGCCGCCGCCTTTGGCTTGCCGTTCGGCGAGGAGCGCGACCGCCTGTTCCATGGTCAGCGCCGCAACATCCGTACCCTTCGGAATCGTTGCGTTGATCTTGCCGGACTTCACATAGGCGCCGTAGCGCCCGTCCATGATGGCGACAGGCTCCTGCGACGCCGGATGGGGGCCTAGTTCCCGGAGCGGCTTTTGCGTCGCGCCGCCGCGGCCGAAGCGGGGATTGGCCTTCTTTTCGGCGAGCACGGTGACGGCGCGGTTGAGACCGATCTCGAACACGTCCTCGATCGTGCCGACGCTCGCATAGACCTTGCCATGGCGGACATAGGGGCCGAAACGGCCGAGCCCCGCTTCGATCGTCTCGCCATCCTCCGGGTGCGGACCGACGACGCGCGGCAGCGACAGAAGCATCAGCGCTTTTTCAAGATCGATCTGATCGGGCGTCCAGCCTTTGGGGAGGCCTGAGCGCTTGGGTTTTTCTTCCTTGCTGTCGGGCCCGAGCTGCACATAGGGACCGAAACGGCCGACCTTCAGCCAGACTTCGAGACCCGACGCCGGGTCCTCGCCGAGGCGGCGATCGGCGGCGGCGGGATCGGCCTCGGCCGCCGAAAGCTGGCGCGTGAAATTGCAGGCCGGGTAATTCGAACAGCCGATGAAGGCGCCGAATTTGCCGGCCTTGAGCGACAGTTTGCCGTCGGCGCAGGAGGGGCAGGCGCGCGGATCCCCGCCGTCTTTTTTCTCTGGAAAGATCAGCGGCGCGAGCGCGACATTCAGCGCTTCGAGAACCTGGCTGACGCGCAGATCGCCGATCTCGTCGACGGCGCCATGAAACTTCGTCCAGAACTCGCGCAGGAACGCCTTCCAGTCGGCCTCGCCCGACGCGATCTGGTCGAGCGTCTCCTCGAGATTGGCCGTGAAATCATATTCGACATAGCGCCGGAAGAAGTTCTCGAGGAACGCCGTGACGAGACGGCCCTTCGAATCCGGAATGAACCGGTTCTTCTCCATCGTCACATAGCCGCGGTCTCGCAGCGTTGTGAGGATTGAGGCGTAGGTCGAGGGCCTGCCGATGCCGAGCTCTTCGAGGCGCTTGACAAGCGAGGCTTCGGAATAGCGCGGCGGGGCTTGTGTGAAATGCTGGTCGGATTGGGCGTCCTTGACGTCGGCCGGCGCGCCCTGGCGCACCTTCGGCAGAACGCCGCCTTCGTCTTCGCCCGCCTCGTCCCGGCCTTCCTCATAAAGCGCAAGAAAGCCGTCGAAGATAATGACGGAGCCGGTCGCCCTGAGGCCCGTCTTTTTGTCCGCAGACAGAAGGTCGATCGCCGCGTTCTCGAGACGCGCGGCCTCCATCTGGCAGGCCATGGCCCGCTTCCAGATGAGTTCGTAGAGCCTGTACTGGTCTTCTTCGAGGTTCTTCAGCTTCGACGGGTGGCGGTGGAACGAGGTCGGCCGGATGCACTCATGGGCTTCCTGCGCGTTCTTCGCCTTGGCTTTGTAGACGCGCGGCGCTTCAGGCACGTAGTTCGCGCCGAAGTCGAAGCCGATCACCTTGCGCGCCTCAGCGATCGCCTCGCCCGCCATGTCGACGCCGTCGGTCCGCATATAGGTGATGAGGCCCGTCGTCTCGCCGCCGATGTCAACGCCCTCATAAAGGCGCTGCGCGACGCGCATGGTGCGCTGGGCGTTAAAGCCGAGTTTGCGCGCCGCTTCCTGCTGCAAGGTCGATGTCGTGAAGGGCGGCGGCGGGAAGCGCCGCGCGGGCTTGGTCTCGACCGCGTCAATGGTGAAACGCGCTGCTTCCACGGCGCGCTGCGCCGCCGTCGCGAGCGCCTCGGTGTTGAGCGTGAATTTCTTCAGCTTCTCGCCGTCGAGCGTGACGAGCTTGGCTTCGAAAGGGGTCGAGCCTTCTGAAGTCGCCATCGCCGCGACAGTCCAGTATTCCTCGGCGACGAAACGCTCGATCTCGATTTCGCGTTCGCAGATGAGCCGCAGCGCCACGGACTGGACGCGGCCTGCGGACCGCGCGCCCGGGAGCTTCCGCCACAGCACGGGCGAAAGCGTGAAGCCGACGAGATAGTCGAGCGCGCGCCGGGCAAGATAGGCGTCGACGAGGTCCTGGTCGACCTGGCGCGGATTGGCCATCGCCTCCTGTACGGCGGACTTGGTGATGGCGTTGAAGGCGACGCGGTCGATGCGGATGTCCTTCAGCGCCTTCTTCTGCGCTAGCACCTCAAGGATGTGCCAGGAAATCGCCTCGCCTTCGCGGTCGGGGTCGGTCGCCAGAATGAGCCGGTCGGCCGTTTTCACCGCCTCGGCGATCTCATTCACGCGTTTGCGGGAATCGGCGTCGAGCTCCCAGACCATGGCGAAGTCGCGGTCGGGATCGACCGACCCGTCCTTGGAGGGCAGGTCGCGGATATGCCCGTAAGAGGCGAGCACCTTGAAGCCCGGGCCAAGGTATTTGTTGATCGTTTTGGCCTTCGAGGGCGACTCGACGATGACGACCTGCATGGGCGAAGGCGCTCCCGCCGCCCCGAAGATGGGCGCTTTGGAAATGGGGCGGGACCCTGCGTCGGCCCCGGCGGGCCTGTCAACCGGGTCGCAGGAAAATCCAATGCAACTTCTGATACGCATATGGTTGACGATTGAACCCTGAGTTGTTCATTATGCAGGAGAGGGTTCAGACCAAGGGAGACTGGGATGCCTGAGCAGAAAAGGGCGCGCGCCTATGCCTCGACTGCGGCGCGCCTCGACGGTCAGGGCGGCCTCGGCTTCGCCACGGAACGCGACAGGGCCGCCTATATCGCCGACCTTGCCCAGGAACTGGCCGGGCTCGCCGGCGGCGGGGCGTTGGCCTCCGTGCAGACCTTGCTGGCGCGCGCCGCGGAAGAAGCGCGCCGCCAGGCGGCGGGCGGCCACAAGCGTTAGGCTGCCCGAAGCGCCGCCTAGACCCGCAAGGAAAACCGTCCTCCGGGGTGCTCTTCGGCTTTCCCCGACAGAACAAGATCGAGCAACGCATCGGCGACGGCGCCGGATGCGGCGCCGACATCGCGCAGAATGTCGTCCCGGTGGGCCGGCGTGAAGGAGAGGGCTTCGAGCACGCGCGCCTTGAGCGCCGGCGTTGCGTCGTCCTTGTCTTCCTCAAAACTGCCGGCATCGAACAGGCTGATGCGGCGCGGCGGCCGGGCGACGCCTTCGAGGATGTCTTCCGCGCTTTCCACGAGCAGCGCGCCTTCACGGATGAGGCGGTTCGAGCCGTTGCAGCGCGGGTCGAGCGGCGAGCCCGGCGCGGCGAAAACCTCGCGGCCCTGTTCGAGCGCGAAGCGCGCGGTGATGAGCGTACCGGATTTGGCGGCGGCCTCGACGACGACGACGGCGAGGGATAGGCCGGAAATCAGCCGGTTGCGGCGCGGGAAATCACGCGCAATCGGCGTCCAGCCGAAAGGCCGTTCACTGACGATGAGGCCCTTCTCGCCGATGGCGGCCGTGAGCGCGGCGTGTTCGGGCGGGTAGACGACGTCGACGCCGCCCGCGACGACGGCGATCGTGCCGGTCTTCAGCGCCGCCTCATGCGCCGCCCCGTCAATGCCGCGCGCAAGTCCAGAGACGACGGCGACGCCGGCAGCGCCCAGGCCCTCGGCGAAGAGGCGCGCGAGCTTGCGGCCGGGCGTCGAGGCGTTGCGGGCGCCGATGATCGCGACCGCGCGGGGCCTGACGAGCGCGATATCGCCTTTCACGATCAGCACGGGCGGCCGGTCCGCGAGCGCGGCGAGCATCGGCGGATAATCGGGATCGGCGCCGATAAGGGCGCGCGCGCCGAATGCCTCGATGCGGGCGAGTTCGTCGGCGCAGACCCCGCGGTCGGCGAGTTTCAGGGGCTCGCCGCGCCCGGCGATGCGCGCGCGTTTGGGCAGAATGTCGAGCGCGTCGGCCGCGGTCTTGTAGCGCGCAAGGAGGCTCCAGAACGTCGCAGGCCCGACGCTCTCCGTACGGATGAGCTGCAGCCAGTCGAGGACCGTCTCGCGGTTCACGCCGCGGCTTTCTTCGCGCCGATCTTCGGCTCTTGGCCCTTCAGCAGGCGGAGGATGTTGGCCTGGTGCCGGATGAAGATGAGCGCGGTCATGAACGCCGCCGCGACGGCGTATTCAGGCTTGCCCATGGCGAAGAGGACGAAGGGCGAGGCGGCGGCCGCGACGAGCGCCGACAGCGAGGAAAAGCGCGAGAGCCCCGCGACGCCGAGCCACGAAAGGCAGGCGAAGACGCCCGCCGGAAACCACAAAGCGAGCAAGGTGCCGAGAAACGTCGCAACGCCCTTGCCGCCCTTGAAGCCGAGCCAGACCGGGAAGCAATGGCCGAGAAAGGCGGCCGCGCCCGCAATCTCAGGCCGCCAGCCGAGGAGGCCTGCCGCGATCACCGCGATCCCGCCCTTGCCGCCGTCGAGGAGGAGCGTTGCGAGCGCGAGATCTTTCCTCCCGGTGCGGAGCACATTCGTCGCGCCGATGTTGCCCGAGCCGATGGCGCGGATGTCGCCAAGCCCGGCAAGCTTCGTGATGACGAGCCCGAACGGCACGGAGCCGAGGAGATAGCCGAGGAGAACGGCAAGGATGAGCTCGATCATGATGTTAGATGTTTGCGCCAATGATGTTCCGAAACAATGGCGATTCCGCTGTTTTTGTTTCTGTGCTCAACCGCCTTCATGATTTTCGTGCCAAATGTAGAATGTTTCCACGACTCGGTGGCGAGGGAGCCAATTACAAGGTAATTCGTTTTCATGGTGAGCGTGCCGCTCTCGCCACCGCGTTCGACTACTGCTTCCTCACATTGCTTTCGGGAGCCGAAATCAAAGGTGCCCGTGAAACAGAAACGCTTCGTGACGAATTCAATTCGTGGAGCAGGTTGGCAGAGCGGCAAAGACGTTGGGGCGAGCCCATCGCTGCTGCCGATGTTTCCAGCGCAAAACTGAGCTAAGGAATCAAACAAGTCACGCTTCTCATCGTCATCAAACACGGAATCACGCATGATCAAAGACACACGATCATGCAGCAATCTGATGACGGGATGTGAGGTTATTGCCGCATTTGCGTGCAGCCAATCTGCTAGTGAAAGCAGCTCAGCATCATTTACGGATCCGTCCGCGACCAAGCCTCGCGCAAAACCAATTAGCTCGTCAATTTGACGGTCATCTAACCGCGCGCGGCCATATTGATTGTATCGTTCATTATCCATCACCGCCCTCCCGTAACCAGCGCGTCGAGGCACGCCATGCGCACTGGCACGCCGTAGAAGACCTGTTTCAAAATCAAGGACCGCGCCGGATCGTCGGCGAGCGCACTGTCGATTTCGACGCCGCGATTCATCGGCCCCGGATGCATCACCTTGGCGTCGGGGCGCGCGAGTTTCAGCGTTTTATGCGTCAGACCGAACGTTTCGAAATAGCCGCGCGCCGCGGTCTGGCGCTGGTCGCCTTCCATGCGTTCGAACTGCATGCGGAGCGCCATCACGACATCGGCGCCGTCGAGCCCGTCTTTCAGACTATGTGCGCGCGCGATAGTGGCGAATTGATCCGTGGGCGGCATCAGATGTTCGGGCGCGACGAAACGCACCTTTGCGCCGAGCCGCGCGAAGAGTTGCGCGCCGGACGCCGCGACGCGGCTGTGTTTGATGTCGCCGCAAATGGCGATAGTGCGTCCTTCGATCGCGCCGAAGGTCGCCCGGATCGTCATGGCGTCGAGCAGCGCCTGCGTCGGGTGTTCGCGCGCGCCGTCGCCGGCGTTGAGAACCGGGCAGGGGAGGAGTTCGGCGAGCATTTCCGGCGCGCGCGGCTCCTTGTGGCGAAGGATGACGGCGGCCGCGCCCATGGCGGCGAGCGTCTGCGCGGTGTCGGCGAGCGTCTCGCCCTTGTTGACGGAAGAGGCCGCGACCTGAACGTTGACGACGTCGGCGCCGAGCTTCAGCCCCGCAAGCTCAAAGGAATAATTCGTGCGCGTTGAATCTTCATAGAAGAGATTGACCTGCGTCTTGCCTTCAAGCCGTTGCGGCGGCCGTCGCCCTTCGCGGATGAAGGGCGCGTACCAGGCCGCAAGATCAAGGAGATGGACGGCCTCCTCCCGCGACAGATCGTCGATCGACACGAGGCGACGTGCGGCAAAGCCGCCTTGCGGCGGCGCGGGTCGGGGCGTTCCATCCATGAAGACCGGTCTTATAGGGAGGAGCGGGGAGGCGTGCAATCGCCAGGGCGCCCGTCAGCCGTGCCGCCGCGTTGAGCGGCGCAGCCACAGGACTCCGAGGGCGAGAAGAAGGATGTCGATCGCAAACATGATCGGCAGCGTGAAGGGGCCGCCCTGATTGATGTAGCGCCCGCCGCCGAGGGCGAGGCCGAGTCCGGCGAAGATCATCGCCGTCATGACGCCGTTCCGTCCCGTCCGCACGAGAAGCGCCGAGACGAGGAAGAGGCAGCCGAACGCGATCAGCGGCAAGCGCAAGGAGAGATCGGCCGTCGTTGCGCCCACGAAGAGATGCAGGATGGTTGTCAGTATGAGGAGCATTGCCATAATGTCGGCGACGCCGCGCGCGTCGAGCGGCTTGGTATCGGTGCGTCTGCGCCTTGAGAAGCTGCTTTTGGTCATGCACGCTCTTTTATCACGGATATTTTTCGGACCCTAACTCCGTAGGCGGTCGAGCGCGCCCTGCAGGATGAAGGCGGCCGCATGGCCGTCGATCTTCTCGGCGCGTTTCGATCGGCTCATATCGAGCGCAATCATTTCCCTTTCCACGGCCGCCGTCGAGAGGCGCTCGTCCCAAAAGGCGACAGGCAAGGATGAATGCCGCGACAGATTGCGCGCAAAGGCCCTTGTCGATTGGGCGCGCGGGCCTTCCGACCCGTCCATATTGCGCGGCAGGCCGAGCACAAGTCCCACAGCGCTCCGGGCGCTCGCGAGCTCGATGAGCCGCGCGGCGTCCGCCGTGAATTTGCCCCTTGCAATCGTTTCGACCGGCAACGCGATGCGCCGGTCCGGGTCCGAGGCGGCGACGCCGATCGTTTTGTCTCCAAGATCAAGGCCCAAAAGCACGCCGCGGGCGCCGAAAGCGGCGGCCACCTGTTGAAAAGTATCGGTCATTGGAGGAGTCTAGCGCCGAACCGGGCCGATCTCGACCGGTCGAGACGAAAAAACAGGTTGGCAAGATGATCTCTCTTTGTGGAATCCTGTCTAGCGGGCTGTTGAAAAAGTCTTTGTGCGTCTCATCCTTCGTGACGCGGCTCTGACGAGCCGCTCCTCAGGATGAAGAAAATCAATGAGTTGCTTCACCCTGAGGAGCCGCGAAGCGGCGTCACGAAGGGCGAAGCAACGGCGTATCAACAGCCTGCTAAGGTCCGCGCAAGGGAGTGTAAAGCATCGCAGCCCAAAATGGGGCTGCGAGGGGCGCCAGGGCAGGCGTCTTGAAGGGGAGGGCTCACCCGGTGCGGGCGGGGGCGGCGGCTTTTTGGGCGGCGACAGCGCTTTTGTTGCACGCCTGTTCGGGCGGCGCGATCGACGTGCAGGTCGAGGCGCGCGGCGATGGCGCCTTCGCGCTCGTCTATAGCGGCCTTTACGGCAAGGACAGGGTCGACCTTGGTCCTGCGGATTCATCCCGCGCGCGCGATTGGCGCGTCGAAACGGCCGGCGTTCTCCTCAAGACTGAAGCTGGGCGCGACACGCTGGCGCCCGCGGCCGGGAAGGGCGCTTTGCCGCCCGCGATCTCCGTCCGCGTCGCCGCGCAGCCTTTGTCGAAAACTTCGCAGACGATTACGCGCCTCGGCGCTCAGGGCGGCCTCGTCGCCGCGCGGCTCGTCATGCCGTATACGAATGAAAAGCCGGCGGGACGGCTGTCCTTCGTCGCCGCAGGGAACGCCGTCGCCTCGGCCTTCGGCGAAACTGCGCCCGCCTTCGCCGACTGGCGCGGGCGCAAGGACGCGCAAGGCCTTGTCTATGTCGGGCCGGCCGTCACGCCCGCTGACGCGACAGGGCTCGTCTTCGAGAACACGACGCCCGCCTGGATCGTCAAGGAAGTCTCAACCCTCGCGGGCAAACTGGAGCCCGCGCTTGCAGCGGCGACAGGCCGGCGTCTTGATGGGCCGCTGAATGTCTTCATCGGCCTCGCCGCGCCGCCGCACGCGCCTGCCGAAGCGCCCCAACGAGGCGAAGAGCCGGCAACACCGCCTGCCGCGCTTGCTTACGCAGCAACGCAAGCGCCGGGTCAGATCGTCATCGAGCTTTTGGGCACGGGCTGGCGGGATGCGGCGCCGGATGCGGCGGAGCTGCTCTGGCGCGCCGTCTCAAGCGAAAGCGCGCGTCAATGGCTCGCCGCGTCGAAGTCGAGCCCGCCCGCCTGGCTCGCTGAAGGCGCGGCCGACGCGCTCGCCGATGAAGCCCTGGTCACGGCCAAGATTTGGACGGCGGACGACGCTGCAGGCGTCCTGGCGCGCGCCCATCGCGATTGCGCAGCCCTGATAGAGGTGCGCGCGCTCGCGGAAATCGCCGGTGACGCTGTTGCGGCCCGCCCCTGCGGCCATGCTTTTGCGCGGGCGGCGGCGGGCGGCAAAGGCGCGGCGGCCCTGTGGCGCAGTTTTGACAAGATGGCGAAGAAATCAGGCAAAGCCGGCGTCGACGAATTCCTGCGCGTCGCGGCCCAGCAATCGGGGCCCCATGATGCGGCCTTGATGCGCACACTGATGAAGACGACGGGGGTCGAGGCCGAAGACGCGCTCGAAGCCTTGCGGCAGGACGGGTTGCGGTAGAAAAAAGGTCGGCGGCGCGCGTTTCGACCCGGGCGGCCCGCCTCCGCGCCCCGGCCGCCCTTGAGTTCTGCCTCGGCCCTCGCTACCCGTTGCCGCTTTGCAGCATGAGGGGCCGGCGATGGCCGTCGACAAGGAAACCGTGCGGAAAGTAGCGCGTCTTGCGCGCCTCGCCGTGCCGGAGGAGCGCCTTGAGCCGCTCGCCGGCGAGCTCAACGGCATCCTGAAATGGATCGAGCAGCTGAACGAGGTCGACGTCGCGGGCGTCGCGCCCATGAGTTCGACGGTCGATGTGAAGCTCCCCATGCGCGAAGATGCGCTGCAGACGGGTCCGACCGGCGGCGGCCAGCCTGACAATGTCGTCAAAAATGCGCCGAAGACGGAAGATCACTTCTTCGTCGTGCCGAAGGTGGTGGAATGAC
>CAZDRH010000006.1:0-44014 GCA_964507915.1 uncultured Caulobacterales bacterium | reverse complement strand
GCCGCCGACGCGCGGCTCGGCAAGGGCGAGGCGGGGCCGCTCGAAGGCGTGCCGCTCGGCATCAAGGATCTCTTCTGCACCGAGGGCGTTCTGACGACCGCGGGCAGCCACATCCTCGACGGCTTTCACCCGACCTATGAGTCGACCGTCACGAGCCAGCTCTGGCGCGACGGCGCCGTGATGCTCGGCAAGCTCAATATGGACGAGTTCGCCATGGGCTCGTCCAATGAGACCAGTTTCTACGGTCCTGTCATCAATCCATGGCGCAAAAAGGGCGGGAACGCGCAGCTGACGCCCGGCGGTTCGTCGGGGGGATCGTCCGCCTCCGTCGCGGCGCGGCTCTGCGCCGGCGCGACGGCGACCGACACGGGCGGCTCGATCCGCCAGCCCGCCTCCGTCACCGGCACGGTCGGGATCAAGCCGACTTATGGCCGCGTCTCGCGCTGGGGCATCGTCGCCTTCGCCTCCTCGCTCGATCAGGCGGGCCCGATCGCGCAGGATGTGCGCGACGCGGCGATCCTCTTGCGCTCCATGGCGGGGCCGGACGCGAAGGACTCAACCTGCGTCAATCGTCCGGTTCCGGACTATGAAGCCGCGGTCGGCCGCTCGGTGAAGGGTCTCCGCATCGGCGTGCCCAAGGAATACCGCATCGACGGCATGCCGGCCGAGATCGAAAAGCTCTGGGCGAGCGGCGTCGCCTGGCTGAAGGATGCGGGCTGCGAGATCGTCGACATCTCGCTGCCGCTGACGAAATACGCGCTGCCGGTCTATTACATCGTGGCGCCCGCTGAGGCCTCGTCCAATCTCGCCCGCTATGACGGCGTGCGCTACGGGCATCGCGCCAAGGACCATACAGACATCACCTCGCTCTACGAAAAGAGCCGCGCCGAAGGCTTCGGCCGCGAGGTGCAGCGCCGCATCCTCATCGGCACCTATGTGCTGTCGGCCGGCTACTACGACGCCTATTATCTGCGCGCCCAGAAAGTCCGCAAACGGATTTTTGACGAATTCGTCGCGGCGTTTGAGAAGGTCGACCTCATCCTCACGCCGTCGGCGCCCTCGGCCGCTTTCGCCCTCGGCGAAAAGACGGCGGACCCTGTGCAGATGTATCTCAACGACGTCTTCACCGTGACGGCGAACCTTGCGGGGCTCCCGGGCGCCTCCGTCCCCGCCGGCCTCGACAAGGACGGCCTCCCCCTCGGCCTCCAGCTCCTCGCCAAACCGTTCGATGAGGAGACGATGATCGCCGGCATGGCGGCGCTGGAGAAAGCGGCGGGGTTTGCGGCGCGGCCGGAGACGTGGTGGGGGTGAGCCTCGCGGCCTTGACCTTCTGTAGTTTTTAGACTACATAGATGTTAGAGGTCAGGCAGACCGACGTCTTCCGGCGCTGGCGCGAACGGCTTCGCGACGACAAGGCGCGCGCAGCGATCGCCGCAAGGATCAATCGCTTGGCGGCAGGGTTGCCCGGAGACGTCGCGTCAGTCGGAGACGGCGTCATGGAGCTGCGCATCCACTACGGACCAGGATATCGCGTCTATTTCGTGCGGCGCGGGCAGGAACTTGTGATTCTCCTGTGCGGCGGCGACAAATCTTCCCAATCCCGCGATATCGCAGAATCGAAACGTCTCGCGCAGGAGTGTGAATGATGGCCGGCCTGAAGACGCATCCCTATGATCCGGCGGACGATCTGACGAGCCCTGAGGCGATTGCCGTGTTCGTCTCCGATGCGCTGGAGACCGGCGACGCCGCCTATATCGCGAGCGCGCTCGGCGTCGTCGCCCGCGCCAAAGGCATGACCGAAATCGCCCGCGAAACGGGTCTCTCCCGAGAGCAGCTCTATCGCTCGTTCAGCGAAGAAGGGAACCCGACGCTGAAATCCGTGCTCGCTCTGATGGACGCTCTCGGTGTTGAGCTTGCGGTGAGAGCGCGGGTCTAGGGGGCGGCTTGACGTGACTACGGCATTGCCGTATATGGATTGATGCAAACGGTCGTTGAAACGCCCGCTTACCTCGCCTCCGCCAAAGACGAAGGCATGTCTGCGGCCGAACTCAAAGCTGTAGTCGATCTCGTCGCCGCCAATCCGCTTGCCGGCGACGTCATTGTCGGGACGGGCGGGTGCAGGAAGCTGCGCATCGCGGGAAAAGGGAAGGGCAAGTCGGGCGGATACCGGGTGGTCACTTTCTACTCCGGCGAAGCTTTTCCCGTCTTCCTCATCGCCGTCCTGGCGAAAGGCTCGCGCGCCGATTTCACTGGCGAAGAGCGCAGCGCAATGGCCAAGCTGACCAAGTCGATTGTTGAAGCCTATCGCTCCAGGAAGGGCCGAAAGTGACGAAGAACGCCAAGCGCATCCTCAAAGGGCTGGAAGAGGCCGCCGCCTTTGCGAAGGGCAAAGCGGCTGACGGATATCGCGTCCATGTTCCGGAAGCGGTCGATGTCAAAGCGATCCGCATCAAGCTCGGCCTCTCGCAAAAGGGCTTTGCAGATCGCTATGGCTTTGCGGTCGGTGCGGTGCGCGACTGGGAGCAGAATCGGCGTCGCCCCGAAACGAGCGCGCGCGTGCTGCTCAAGATCATTGAAGCGCATCCGGGCATCGTCGACGAGGTTCTCGGCCGCGCGGCTTGATTGCGTCGCCCGCCTACCCGAGCATCCGCCCCACCAGCGCGTCATTCTTCGCATCGAACGGGTTGACGATCTTCAGCCCACGGATGTCCATCCCGTCCTGCATGTCTTCTGACAACAGAACGGTCGCTCCGGCTTGCGCAGCCGCGACGCAGATGACGCAGTCCCAGAATTGCAGCTTGTGCTCACGCGCGAGCGCCGCGGCGGCGGCAATCGTCGAGTCTGTCGTCTGCGAAATGCGAAAGCTCTTTCGGTAACGATCGAGGCCAGCGCAGACGCCCGGCAGAAGGGCGGGCGCCTTTCGCTGCGCAACGCGCATTAACTCGCCAAGGGCCTGCGCCGGGATGACGCCGCCCGCCGACTTTTCGATGAGAGAGATCGATCGACGCCCTTTGTCAGAGTCAGCGTGGATCTCGGCGTACACAAGCAGATTGCTGTCGAGGCCTATCGCGACCATTGGTCGTCGTCATATTTGTCGGCCTCGGTGATTTCACCGACCGGTATGCTTGGCCTCGGTCGCTTCAGATGCTCCACCAACTCCTGATGCGCCGCCCGCCACTCGGGATCGTCGCGCAGGTCAGCGGGCATCGGCGAAATCTTGGCGACGATCCGGCCGTTTTTCGTAATGAGGATCGTCTCGCCGGCTTCGGCCTCGGCGATGACTTTGGAGAAGTTCTGGTTCGCTTCGCGGACGCTCACTTCGCGCATGGCACGCTCCGTGTTCTACGTTGCAACATAAGGCGCTCGGGCAGGGATGACAAGGACGACAAAGCGCTGGCGAAGCCTTGCCGGGCAAAGTAGGGGACGGCCCCATGGCTCGACCCTATCGCGAAATCACCTTTACCGCGCCCTTGCGCACGCCGCTTGAGACCCAGGCCTGGGTCGCGCCCTCCGACGCGCCCAGCCGCCTCATCGTCTTCCCGGGAACGCCATGCCGGAAATATCTGTTCGACCGCTTCATGCCGCTGGCGCCCGCCGGTCTTGAGGTCGTTCTCCTCATGCGCCCCGGCTATGGCCGAGGGCATGATAAGCCGTATACGGACTTTGAGGACCAGGTCGCGGCGGCGCGGCCCTTCCTAGAGGATGGAAAACAAGTCGTCACGCTCGGCGTTTCCTATGGCGGCGAACTGGCGCTGAAGACCGCGCTCGACTTTCCGGAAAAGGTTCTCGGCGCCGTCACGGTCGCCGCGCTCGTCACCGAACCGCGGGGTTATGTGCAGCCCTTCGCGGACCTCGGCGGCGCGCCGCTCATCCGCAATGTGCTGCCCAAAGGGCTGCACCACGCCCGAGCCGAACTCGAAGGCCGCCGCCCTCAGATCGGTCCGCTGTTTGCGCGCCTCAAGCATTACGAAAAGCCGGTGACCATCCTGCACGGCGATCTCGACCACCTTGTCGCGTTCAAGGATGCGCAAGAGTTGCGCTCGCATTTCGGGCCGCGCGCCGATGTCGCGCTGGAGCGGGTCAAGGGCGGCACGCATTTTCTGGAAATGCAGGCGCCGATGCGTCTTTACGACGCCGTCGCAAGCGTTATGAAGCGCGCCGGGAGGGCGGCTTCGTGACTCGCATCAGAGACTTGCACAATCTCGGCGTGATGATGGAAGACCGCCTCGGCGAAGTCGGCATCGGCTGCGCTGAAGACCTCGCGCGCGTCGGCATTATCGAAGCGTTCCAGCGCTTGCGCTCCGCCTTCGGCGACCAGATCACCTGGAACGCGCTCTACGCCATGGACGCCGCGCTCGAAGGCGTCGACTGGCGGTCCTTGTCGAAAGAACGCAAGGCGGAACTCCGCGACGCTGCTGGCGCAGGCGCGCCGCTTGGCACGGAGGTTTGACGGCCGGCGTTTCGCCTGTGGCTGATCCCCCCCTAGCCCCCCCTTTTCAAGGGGGGGAATCGGAGCCGGGCTCGGTGCACTTCCCCCCCTTGAAAAGGGGGGGCTAGGGGGGGATCAGCCACAAGCACAGCGCCCGAATTCTTCCCGAGAAACTTCAAGCCCGCCCAACGAAACCATCAGCGACAATTCGTGATTGGCGCACGCCCTTGTCGTCCGGAAACGGATGATTATCTCCAATGCGTGTTGTGTCCGCGTTTGTCTGCATCGTCGGCTGACTCCGCCATTTCGAGGCGAGATCTAATTGTTACAGCCGCTCACGAATTGTACAATTTCCTGCGCAACGCCAGGAAATCCGCGGCCTTCGGATTTTCAAATGTCGCCCCGGTCAATCAGGCGCCGGGCAAGCGCGTTGTGTTCGCGAAGGACCGAAAGGCCCGCACGATCTTCGCCTTCCGCAAATCGGGCGAGCGCGGTCTCGACCGTGACCACAACGCGGCGCCGATTATTGACCTTGCGGAATTCCTCATAGGCGTCGAAGGCCCAGGCCGGCATCACGACATAGCGTCTGCGCCTGTAAACCGTGATCTCGACGATGTCGTCCGCGGCCTGGAGAAGAGCGGCGAAATTCTGGCGCGCCTCGGCGGCAGTGAAACGGCGCATGGGGATACCTCCTGTTACGCAACGCCGCATAGTCTAAGGCCGCCCAGCGCGACGGGGATAGATTTGTTCGAGACCGCGGATGGCCTTGATTCAATTAAGTATTCCGTCAGTGATTGCGTGCAATCACTCCCCGGCCTAGGATCGTTCGCATGAGCAGCATCACCATCCGGAACCTCCCAGAAGGTGTGAAGGAAAGCCTCGCGAACCGCGCTCGGGCGACGGGCGAGAGTCTTGAATCTCTCGCGCGCGAGATCCTGACGAAAGAGGCGGGCGGTACGACAGACGAAACCTGGTCGGACCTTGTGTTTCGCCTCGCCAAGGAAGCGGCGGCGCTGCCGTCGTCTGATCCGGCCGAATTCGACTTCGATCATGCCCTCCGGGGGCGCAGCCTTGCACGGTCGCCCCTCGACTTCGATTGGTGGCCGGATCAGCTCGGTATGAATGAAGACAGCGCATGATCCTCGTCGACACCAATGTTCTGTCCGAATTCGGCAAGCCGGCGCCCGAGCCGCGCGTCATCGCGTGGATCGCCGCGGCCGGGGAGAGACTGTTCCTGCCGACGATCACGCTTGCGGAACTGCAATTCGGCGTCGAACGCATGGTCGAAGGCCGGCGCAAGGCCGGCATGCGCCGCCTCTATGCCGAACTTCTCGCCGGCTTCAGGGATCGCGTCCTCAGCTTTGATCGCGCCGCGGCCCTCGCTTTCGGCGAGATCATGGCGTTGACGGAAGCCAAGGGAAGGACGATTCAGGAGCGGGACGGCATGATAGCGGCGATCGCCCGCTGTCATGGCGCATCCGTCGCGACGCGCGACAGCTTGCCTTTCGACAGGGCAGGACTTTCTGTTATCAATCCGTGGGAAGAGCATTCATGACGACGACCGCCGCCGCTCCGCGAAAACTCCTCAAAGGCCAGACCGGCGACTGGGAGGTCGTGATCGGCCTGGAGATCCACGCGCAGGTTTTGTCGAAGTCGAAGCTCTTCTCCGGCGCCTCGGCCGAATATGGCGCGGGTCCCAACGAACATGTGAGCCTCGTCGATGCGGCCATGCCCGGCATGCTGCCGGTGATCAACAAATACTGCGTCGAACAGGCGGTGAAGACCGGGCTCGGCCTCAACGCCAGGATCAATCTCTGGTCGCGCTTCGACCGGAAGAACTACTTCTACCCCGACCTGCCGCAGGGCTATCAGATCTCGCAATACAAGGACCCGATCGTCGGAGAAGGCGAGATCGAGGTCGAGCTTGACGCCGGCGAGACCATCCGTGTCGGGATCGAGCGGCTGCACCTTGAGCAAGACGCCGGCAAGTCGATCCACGACCTTGCGCCGAAGGAGTCTTACGTCGATCTCAACCGCGCCGGCGTCGCGCTGATGGAGATCGTGTCGCGGCCGGACCTCCGCTCGGCCGACGAGGCGGCGGCCTATTTCGGCAAGGTGCGCACGATCGTGCGCTATCTCGGCACTTGCGACGGCAACATGGAGGAGGGCTCCATGCGCGCCGACGTCAACGTCTCGGTGCGCCGCCCCGGCGAGAAGCTCGGCACACGGACGGAAACGAAGAACATCAACTCCATGCGCTATGTGAAGCTGGCCGTCGACTATGAGGCGCGCCGCCAGATCGAGGTGCTGGAATCGGGCGGCAAGATCGACCAGGAAACGCGGCTCTTCAACGTCGAGACGGGCGAGACGCGGCTTATGCGCTCCAAGGAAGACGCGCATGACTATCGCTATTTTCCGGATCCCGATCTCCTGCCGCTCGAACTCGACGCGGCCTTTGTCGAAGCGATCCGCCAGAGCCTTCCTGAACTGCCCGACGCCAAGAAGCACCGCTTCATGCGGGACTATGGGCTCTCGCCCTATGACGCGGCTGTGCTCGCCGCTGACAAGACCAAGGCGGACTATTTCGAAACGGCCGCCAAGGGCCGCGACGGCAAGATGGCGGCCAATTGGGTGACGACGGAGCTCTTCGGCGCGCTCAACAAGCGCGGCCTTGAGATCGAAGCCTCGCCGATTTCGGCGCCCGCGCTCGGAGAGCTCATCGGCCTCATTCAGGACGGGACCATTTCCGGCAAGATCGCCAAGGACGTCTTCCAGATCATGCTCGACGAGGGCGGCGACCCTGCCGCGATCGTCGAGAAAAAGGGCCTGCGCCAGGTGACGGATACGGGCGCGATCGAAGCGGCGGTCGACAAGATCATCGCCGCCAACCCGGGTCAGGTCGCGGAGGTGAAGCTGAAGCCGAAGACCTTCGGCTGGTTCGTCGGCCAAGTGATGAAGGAGATGCAAGGCAAGGGAAATCCCGCCGCGGTGAACGAGATTTTGAAAAGGAAGCTCGGGGTTGAGTGAACGCCATAGGCGAGCGTGCATTGGATAACATCACGTCTGGCGGCGTGCAGCGCGAACAGGGCCGGCGGTCACAAGCGCGAGACACGTCTCGCGCGCGCGCGCGGGCAGGCCTATGCTGCAGGCGCTGGGGACTGATGGAGGTGATTATGACTGCAAGATCGGGCGCGGCGACCTTCGCCGCCGCTGTCGCCGCAATCGCGTTTTCCGCCGCCTTAGCCGTCCCAGCCGCCGCCCGCGAATCGTCGGCGGCCAAGGCCGAACGGACGCTCGCCAAATTCGAGCGCACCGGCGAGATGACGGACTGCCTGTTGGGTTCGCAGATCAATGAAATCGATCCGCTGACGGATGAATTGTTCCTTGTCCGGGTCGGCGCCGGCACTTACTACCTCAACGAGGTGAACGGCTCTTGCAACGGCGCGGCGCGCTCTTTCTCTCGGTTGCAGTATACGCGATCGACGTCGCAATTGTGCCGGCTGCAGATCGTCAGCGTATACGAGAATACGTCGAACATTTTCATGGGCTCGTGCAGCCTCGGTTCTTTCGAAAAGCTGAAAATGAAGCCGCCGGCGCCCGAAGCAGCGCAATAGCTCCTGCCGCGCCGCCGGTTCAGTCATCCGTATATGGATAAAATCCGAGGCGAGAAGCCGTAAACCTTTCGGCAACCTTTTGTTTACGGGAAATTAGTCCCGGACCTTGCACGCTCGTCATGGTTAACGGGCGGCGCGGTTTCGTGCGGCGAAAGCGCGCCGCCCCAAGAACTCCAGAGGGGCGGGCGATGTCGGCTGCATTAAAGCTTGAGACCGTCGGGGCGCGTGAAGAGCTCTCCAGCGAAGAAATGTACAGACGGGGCCTCGAAGCCTCGACCGGCGGCGACGACGGGCAGTTCGACCTCGTCACCGCGCACAAATGGTTCAACCTTGCGGCCATGCGCGGCAACATCGAGGCGCGGGCCTATCGCGCTGAACTCTCCAAAGAGATGGCCCCGGAAGAGATCGCCGAGGCGCAGCGCCTTGCCCGCGAATATCTCGCCGCATCGCGGCCGCGCCTGCAGTCCTGACGCGACGGATCGGCCTTCTGCGGCGTCGTTCCGGCGCAAATCTGCGCCCGCCGCGTTGCATAATTGCGCTCCCGGGCGCATTCCGGAGGCCGGGTCGCAATCGGAGTTCTGGCCGGCGACAGTCTTTTTGGTAAGGGAAAGTGGATTCCCGTGGACGTGCGGACTGATCGGCATACGGACCACCAGGCGCCGCCGAAAGCGGGCGCCGGAAGGCTCCGCATGCGCCTCGCCATGATCCTGACGCCCATCCTTCTCCTCGTTGCGGCCTTCGCGGGGCCGGCGGTCATGAAGGCGACGGCGAAGAAGCCGGAAAAGAAAGAAGACGCGATCGCGCCGATCGCCGTCGAGATGGCGCGGGCCGAGGCGGTCGATGTCGCGCCCCATGTTGTCGCGCAGGGCGAAGCGAGAGCCAAGACGCAAGCCGACATCGCCGCGCAAGTCGGCGGACAGATTGTCTATGTCGCACCCAACCTTGAAGCTGGCGCGGCCGTGCGCAAAGGCGACCTCCTCGCCCGCATCGACCCGCAAAGCTATCGCCTCGCCGTCGAGCGCGCGCGCAGCCAGGTGACGCGCGCGCGAGAGAATTTCGACCGCATCAGGGCCGAGGCGCGGCTCGCGGAAGAAGACTGGAACGCAATCGGCCTTGAGTCGAAGCCGTCAGACCTCACGATGTTCAAGCCCCAGGTCGCTGCCGCTGAGGCTGATCTTAAGACGGCCGAGGCCGCCGTCGGCGAAGCCGCGCTCAGCCTTTCGCGCACGGAAGTCCGCGCACCCTTCGACGGAAGGATCAGCGCCCGCCGCGCCGATGTCGGCGATCTCGTCGCGCCGGGATCGCCGGTCGCGGCCATGTTCTCTACCGACGTCGCCCTCGTCCGCATTCCGTTGACGGATGAAAACCTCCGCGTGCTCGGCGCGCCGCCGGGCTTCATCGCGCCCGCTGGCCAAGGGCCTGCGGCGGCCCTGACCGCGACCGTCGCCGGCGCTGAGCGCCAATGGAAGGGCAGGCTCGCCGTCGTCGAGGCGTCGGTCGATCCGCAGACGCGCGTCACTTACGGGCTTGTCGAAGTCACGGAGCCTTTCTCGCCGAACCATCCGGCGCCGCTCGCGCCCGGCCTCTTCGTCCGCGTCGATCTTGTCGGCGCCGAAAAGCAGCGGCTCGTAGCATTGCCGCCGGCGGCGCTGAAGCGAGACGAATTCGTCTACACAGTCGATGACGCAAGCATGATCCGCATCCGCACGCCGGATGTCGCGATGGCGGACGCGGACCGCATCTACATCCGAGCGGGCGTCGCGGCGGGCGAGCGCGTCGTTCTTTCCTACATACCCTCGCCGCGCGACGGCATGAAAGTGCGCGATATCAAGGATCCCGAGCCGCCGAAGCCTGAGCCTGCCGCGCAAGCCAAGGGCGACAAGAAGGCGAAGAAGTCCGGCAAGACCCAAGAAAAATCCGCCGCGCGCGAAAGCGGCCGGTAAGGAGCATTCGCGATGAGAGGCGTCGTCGCCTGGTGGGCCAAAAATCCCGTCGCCGGCAACCTCATGATGTTCGTCGCCTTTCTCTTCGGCGTCATGTCCTACTTCAAAATGGAGAAGGAATTCTGGCCGCCGGGCCGCGGCGACGGCGTGATGATCAATACAACTTGGCCGGGCGCCTCGCCCGAAGACATGGAATCGCAAGTCACGATCCGCGTCGAAGAAGCGATCGCCGATCTCGACAACGTCAACTGGATCAGAAGCCGATCGGGCGAGGGCTTTGCCTGGACCAATGTGACCATCAACCCCGGTGTCGATGTCGACGCCATGGTCGCCGACATCAAGACGCGCATCGACTCGATCAGCGGCTTTCCGCAAGGGCTGGAGCCGCCAAACGTCTCGCGCCAGGTCGGCCGCAACTGGTCGATGATCATGTCCGTGCACGGCACGGCGCCAGAAAAAGTGTTGCGACAGACCGCGCAGACCCTGCGCGACCGCATCGGCCTCGTCGACGGCGGCGCCAACACCATCGTCGTTGGCGCAAGGCGGCCTGAAGTTTCGATCGAGGTGTCCGAAGAATCCCTGCGCCGCTACGGCGTCACCTTCCAGGACGTGTCGAACGCCGTGCGCGGCAATTCCGTCAATCTGTCGGCCGGGCGTGTGCGCTCCGCGGACGGCGACTTCCAGCTCCGCACACGTAATCTGGCGGATACGCGGGGCGACTTCGGCGCCATCATTATCCGCGAGACGCAGGACGGCGGCGCTGTGCGCGTGCGCGACGTCGCTAAGGTCGTCGACGGCTTTGAAGACCGCAACGTCTACAACCGCCTCGGCGACAATCCCTCCATCCTCGTCTCCGTGCAGACGGCCGACCACTTCAACATCTGGAAGACGTCGAAGGCCGTGCATGCCGTCATCGACAAGATGAAGGCGGAGCTGCCGGCGGGCGTAGAGATCCGCGTTTTCTACGACGAGACGGAGGATTTCGGGACGCTGACGAGCATTCTCTTCTCGAACGCGATGCAGGGCTTCTTCCTGATCGCGTTGCTGCTGACCCTGACCATCCATCCGGTCGTGGCGCTCTGGGCGACGATCGGCGTCATGTCCGCCTTTGCGGGCGCGTTCATCATCCTTCCCTATGTCGACGTGTCGCTGAACTTCATGTCCGTGTTCGGCTTCCTGCTCGTGCTCGGAATCATGGTCGACGACGCGATCATTGTCGGCGAGGCGATCTACGAGAAGGCGGAGGAACAGGGGCGCGGGGGCGCGGACATATCCATTCTCGCGACGCAGATCGTCCTGAAGCCGCTCGTGGCGTCCGTGTTCGTGACCATGCTCGCCTTTTCGCCCTGGATGTTCATCTCTGGCGATGCGCGGCAATTCACGCGCGCGATTTCCATCGTCGTGATGTCGACGCTTGTCTTCTCGCTGATCGAGTCTCTCCTGATCCTGCCGGGGCACCTTGCCCATGTCGCGCCGCCCAAGCCCGGCCAGAGTTTCCTTGGCCGGCTGATGGCCCTCCAGCAGCGCTGCGCGCACTCGGTTCTCTGGGTCGCCAAACACGCTTACGGGCCGGCGCTGCGCTTCTGCCTGCGCTGGCGCTATGCGACTTTGGGCGGCTTCTTCTTCATTTTCATGATGGGGCTGTCGCTCCTGCAGACTGGCCGCGTGAAAGAGACCTTCATGCCGGACGTCGAAGGGGACTTCATGCAGGTCTCCATCGAACTGCCGCAGTCGACGCCCTTCGAGCGCATGCGCGAAGTCGCCGATCAGCTCGACCAGGCGCGCCGCGCTCTCGAAGACGAAACCAAGGACTATGCGCAGACAGACCCCAACACCAATGCGAAATCCGACGGCGTCGTCAGAAGCTGGGCGATGTTCGTCGATGAGAATCGGGTTCAGGCCTATGTCGCGCTGACCCCGCCCGAGACGCGGCCGGATCTGCGCTCGCGGAAGATCGCCGAGCGCGCCAAGGAGCTCTTCGGCTATGTTCCGGATGCCGAGCGGATCAGCTTCGACCTTTCCGGCAATAATCGCGGCGCCGCCATCCAGATCGCCATCAGCGGCGAAAACCTCGACGATCTGCGCGCCGCTGTCGAAGACGTGAAGGCCGAGCTTCTGACCAAAAAAGCCGTGCGCAGCGTCCGCGACAGCGAAGAGGCGGCGAATGAAGAAGTGCGCTTTGAGCTGAAACCCGGCGCAGAGCGCCTCGGCGTTTCGCTCGCTTCGATATCGTCTCAGGTGCGGCAGGCCTATTTCGGCGAGGAGGCGCAGCGCCTCCCGCGCGACGGCGACGACGTGCGCGTTTATGTGCGCTACCCGAAAGAAACCCGCGACGATCTTTCAAGCCTGCAAAACTTCCGCGTACGGACGCCGGACGGCCGCGAAGTGCCGCTGAGCGCGGTGGCGACGACCCGTTTCGACCAGGGCGTCACCGGTCTTGACCGCCGGCAACGCCTGCGGTCGATCCTGATTGAAGCCGAGGCCGAGCGTGAGGCGGTCGGCGACATCATGCGCGACATGAACGCGAGTTTCTTCCCCGGCTTCGAGAAGAAATATCCGACCGTGTCGCGCCGCTCGATCGGCGAGCAGGAGTCCCAGCAGGAGTTTCTGGCTGAGATCGTGCGGCTGCTCGCCGTCGCCTTTGTCGGCATGTATGTGCTGCTCGCCGTCGTCTTCCGGTCCTATGCGCAACCGGCCCTGATCATGTCGGCGATCCCCTTCGCTTTCGTGGCGGCGATCCTTGGACACTGGTTCTTCGGCATCGGTTTCGGGCTCTTCTCCTATCTCGGCGCGATCGCGGCGATGGGCGTCGTCGTCAACGACAATGTCGTGCTGATCGACCGGATGAACACGATGCAGCAAGACGAGGGCATGAGCGCCTTCGACGCCGCCTATAATGGCGGGGTGTCGCGCTTCCGTCAGATCTTCTTGACTTCTGTCACGGAGTTCATCGGCCTTTCGCCGATGATTTATGAGCAGGCGTCGATCGCGCAGTTCCTGAAACCGATGGCGATTTCGCTCGCTTACGGCGTGCTCTTGTGCATGCCGGTGACGCTGTTGCTGATCCCGTGCCTTCGCGTCATCGGCGCAGACATCCGCGCGCTCTGGATGCGCGGCTGGGATGGGCCGCGGGCGAGGCCCCAATACGCGGCGGAGTGATTCCGAATTGCGATGCGCGCTGCGCTACTCGCCGCGCGCGCCGATGCGGCTGATCTTGATCGTGTTCGTCTTGCCGGGCCGGCCGAAAGGATAGCCCGCGAGAATGATCACGCGGTCGCCTTCCTTGGCGCCCATCTGCACGGCGAGGGCTTCGGCCTTCTCCAGCATCTCGTTGAAATCGGAGATGTCGTCCGTCGTCACGGGCGCGACGCCCCAGTAGAGTCCGAGACGGCGCGCCACCGTCGCGCCGGGCGTCGCTGCGATGATCGCGCAATGCGGCCGGTCACGGGAAAGGCGTTTGGCTGTTGAGCCCGTCTTTGTGTAGGCGATCGCGTAGCGGCAATCGAGGACCTCTGCGATGCGCCGCGCGGAGAGCGTGATCGCATCGGCGGTCGTAAACTCCGTCTGCGTCTCATTGGCAGCGCTATAGCCGCCGGCGTCGGGTTCAGATTCAGTCGCGGCGATGATGCGATCCATGATGGCAACGGCGCTTGGCGGGTGGCGGCCGACAGCGGTTTCGGCGGAGAGCATGACGGCGTCTGCGCCCTGAAACACGGCGGTGGAAACGTCCGACGCTTCGGCGCGGGTCGGCGCGATACTTTCGACCATCGATTCCAGCATGTGGGTCGCGACAATCACCGGCTTTCCGGCTGCGCGGCAGTCGCGCACGATCCGGCGCTGGATGCCCGGCACGCGTTCGGCCGGCAATTCGACGCCGAGATCGCCGCGCGCAACCATGATGGCGTCGGTTTCCTCGATGATGGCGGCAAGGCAATCGACGGCGGTCGGCTTTTCGATTTTGGCGATGAGGCCGGCTCTGTCGCCGACGATGCCCCGCGCCTCGCGCAGGTCCTCCGGGCGCTGAACAAAAGAGAGCGCCACATAATCGACGCCGATCGAAAGAGCGTGGGCGAGATCGGCGCGGTCCTTTTCGGTCAGGGCGGAGATCGGCAATTCGCGGCCCGGCAGATTGATGCCCTTGCGGTTTGTGAGCCGGCCGGGCGCGTCAACCTTGGCGAGAATGTCCGCCGCGCGGCGCTTGAGGACCGTCACCTGCAGCTTGCCGTCGTCGAGTTTCAAAACATCGCCCGGCTGCAGGACATTGATAATCTCGGGATGCGGGATCGGGATGACATCCGCCTCGTTCGACTCTTTTGAGAGAACTAGGCGCATCTCCGCCCCATATTTGAGGTCGAGGCCGTCATCCTTCAGAACGCCGGTGCGGATCTTCGGACCTTGAAGATCGGCGAAGACGGGGACCGGGAAGCCGGCGTCGCGCTCGGCGGCGCGGATCGACTGCATCACCTCGGTCATCTTGGCGTGGTCGCCATGGCTGAAATTGAGGCGGAAGACGTCGACCCCTGCCTGGATCAACAGGCGGATCATCGACGGCGAGGAACTCGCCGGTCCGATCGTCGCGACGATTTTGCAATGGCGTTTGCGCATGTTTTCCGCCCTCAAGTTGCGGCTGGAAGAATAATGGGTTCGTTTCCGAAGGCGAGCCTTCGTCCCTCCGGACCGACACGAGCAATCGTGATTGGATTTGGTCGCCCGGCTTGAGTCACATCACCTGAGAACCTCCCGGGGGGAGAACAGGAACGGGAACCGCATGGACCAGAAAAGGCCTTTCGCCGTCATCACTGGCGCATCGTCAGGCATCGGAACGGCGTTTGCACGTCGGGCCGCCAAGGAGGGGTTCGACGTCGCACTCGTCGCGCGCCGCCTTGAGCGTCTTAAGTCTCTTTGCGCGGAGATTTCGCGTGATTGCGGCGTCCGGGCCCTGCCCTTGGATGTGGACCTTGCCGCGCCAGGTGCTGCGGCGGAAGTCATGTCGCGCCTCAACGGCCAGGTCGTCGATCTCCTGGTGAACAATGCCGGACACAGCATTGCAAACGGGTTTGCGCATACCAAGTTCGAGGAACAGCGCAAGTTCCTGGATTTGATGGTGACGACGCCTGTCGCGCTCAGCCACGCCGTCATTCCCGGAATGATTTCCAGGGGCGCCGGCCGCATCATCAACATCAGTTCAATTACGGCCTTTTCCTCCGGCGGCAAGGGCCATACGCTTTACCCGGCGGCGAAGAGCTTCCTTGTCAAGTTTTCCCAGTCTCTCAGCGCTGAGCTGCGTGAAAGAGGAATCAAGATTACTGCGGTGTGTCCTGGCTTTGTCGATACGGAGTTCCAGATCGCCAATGATATGGCGGGCAAGACTCCTCCGCCGCCCAAATTCATGCTCCAAACGCCGGAACAGATTGTCGAGGAATCCTGGCGCCGCAATCTTGCAGGGGTGGAAGTGGTGGTCCCCGGATTGCTGCCTAAGGCGGCGGCAGCGTTTTTGCGATACGCGCCGGAACAGATCGTGACGCCGATGACACGAAAGGCGGCGGCGGCGCACTATATTGGGGACTAAAGGGGCGATAGGGGCAAATCCATGGACTTTGGGCGAGGGGGCGCGCGGATCAAAGCGTCTGGCAAAGAGCGTTACGATGCGTCGTATGACGTCGTCATCATCGGATCAGGCGCCGGGGGCGCGACGCTGGCGCAGCGGCTAGCGCCGTCAGGGAAGTCCATCCTCATTCTTGAGCGCGGGCCGTGGCTTCCCGTCGAAGAAGCCAATTGGAGCGCCTACGAAGTTTTCGTCAACCATCACTATAAGACCCACGAAAAATGGCGCGACCGGAAAGGCCGGAAGTTTCGCCCGACGACACATTACTGGGTCGGCGGGAATACGAGCTTTTATGGGGCGGCGCTGTTCCGGTTCAGAAAGCGCGATTTCGAACGCGTCGTGCATGAAGGCGGCGTCTCACCCGCCTGGCCAATTTCCTACACCGATCTTAAGCCCTATTACGACGAGGCCGAAACGCTTTGGCGTGTGCACGGCAAACGCGGCGCCGACCCGACCGATGACCACGACGCGCCCCCCTATGCCTTTCCGGCGATCGACCACGATCCCGAAATCGCGGTGCTGAAGGCTCAGTTCGAAAAGGGCGGGTGGCGGCCTTTTGAAATGCCGCTCGGTATCGACCGCGACGACAAGTCTCCCTGGGCCGCCCGCTGCATCCGCTGCACCACCTGCGGCGGTTTCCCATGCCTTGTGCGGGCGAAATCGGACGCGCGTCGCGTGATCAACGCGGTCGACGGGGCTTATGAGAATGTGACGGTGCAGCCGGAGTCGAAAGTCGTCCGTCTCGAGACCAATGCGCGCGGGACTGAGATTACGGGCGTCGTTTATGAAGGGCCCGGCGGCCGCGGCCGCGTGAAGGGCGACATGGTTCTTTTGGCGGCCGGCGCCGCAAATTCCGCGGCGCTGCTCTTGGCGTCCGCCAATGCCGCCCACCCGGACGGCCTCGCAAACGGCTCAGATCAGGTCGGGCGCAATTACATGTTCCACACGCTCTCCGCCGTGCTTTCCGGCACACGCTCGCCGGTCAAGGCGACCTTCCCCAAAACTTTCGGCATCAATGATTTCTACTGGGACGACCCCGAAGGCGGCTTCGATTTTCCGATGGGGCATATCCAGCTTCTGGAATACATGAATGCGGACACGATCCGCGGGCAGGTCAGCGCTTATCTGCCGCCAGTCCTTTTCCCGAAGTTCATCGCGGAGACGATCGCCAAACGGATTACGGCGTTTCTTGTCATTTCCGAGGATCTGCCGCTCGCCAAGAACCGCGTCAAACTTAACCGCAAGGGCGAGATCGTCCTCGATTATTGGTACAATAATCTCGTCGGCCACGAACGGTTGATCGACAAGTTCTTGTCAAAGCTGCGCAGCCTCGGCCGCCGGTGCGGCTGTGCGCGCCAACATCGATTCCAGTTCAGCGAACTTTTGCCTCTGTTCGGCACGGCCCACCAGCAAGGCACATTACGCATGGGGGCGGACGCCGCGTCCTCCGTCGTCGATCGCAATTGCAAGGCGCATGAGATCGACAATCTCTACGTTGTCGACTCGAGCAGCTTTGTTTCGAGCGCCGCCGTCAATCCGGCGCTCACGATCGTCGCCAACGGGCTGCGCGTTGGCGACCATCTGCTCGACAGGCTCCGCTGACGATCAAAGCGCAAGCCGCAGTCTGGCTGCGCCATATTCGTCGGCGAGGCGCGCGATATAAGCGCCCGCGCTTTCGCGGCTGTGGATCGCGCCGATGCCCTGGCCGCAACCCCAGATGTCCTTCCAGGCCTTGGCCGCGCTGTTCCCGCCCGACCCGAAATCCATTTTGGAGGGATCGCTCTCGGGCAGATGGTCCGGGTCAAGGCCCGCGGCGCGGATCGAGGGCTTCAGGTAATTGCCGTGCACGCCGGTGAAAAGGTTCGTGTACATAATATCATCTGCGCCGCAATCGACGATCGCCTGCTTGTAGGCGTCGGAGGCGTTGGCTTCGTCGGTCGCGATGAAGGCCGATCCAATGTAGGCGAAGTCCGCGCCCATGGCTTCGGCCGCCAGGACCGCATCGCCGGTGGCGATGGAGCCGGAGAGGGCGATCGGGCCTTTGAACCAGGCGCGGATCTCTTGCACGAGCGCGAAGGGCGAGACCACGCCGGCGTGGCCGCCTGCGCCGGCGGCGACGAGGATCAGCCCGTCCGCGCCCTTGTCGATCGCCTTCTTCGCGAAGGTGTTGTTAATGACGTCGTGCAGCACGATCCCGCCATAGGAGTGGATCGCCTGATAGACGTCCTCGCGCGCGCCGAGCGAGCAGATGACGACCGGAACCTTGTGCTTCACGCACGCCTCAAGGTCTTTCATCAGCCGGTCATTGGAGCGGTGGACGATCTGGTTGACGGCGTAGGGCGCAGACGGACGATCTGGATTGACCAAGTCGTAGGCGGCAAGTGAGACCTTGATTTCGTTGAGCCACTCGTCGAGCTTTTCTTGCGGCCGGGCGTTCAGCGCCGGGAAAGAGCCGATGACGCCAGCCTTGCACTGGGCGATGACGAGCTTCGGATTCGAGACAATGAACAGCGGCGCGCCGATGACCGGCAGGCGCAGGCGCTTCTTGAGATCTGCTGCGTTCACGGACGCTCCACGAATGACGACAGGGAGGGACCCTAGGCGCCGCGGCTCCCGCTGTCCACGGCAAGGAACAGCGGCGTTGCGGGCAATCTTCGATGCGATTTTCGACGAGTCTTAAGAATTGTGCCGTAACATGGAGGAGGGACTGCAAGAGGGGCGACGTGATGATGCGGGCGATTTACGCTTCGGCGGGGCTTTGCCTCGCCGCGACGGGTTGCGCCGAGGCGCCTGCGGCGCCGGCGACGGCGCCCTATGACAAACCGATCACGTTCAACGCCAAAAAGGCCTTTCTCGAGGGCTACGCCGCCGACGTCGCCGCCATCGAGGTCGGCGAAGCCCCGCGCGAGGTCAACGCGCTGACGAGCAGCGCCATGCAGGCGCATAACGACCGGATGCTCGCCAAGCGGCATGGAGGCCTCGCCGTCAGCGCGTTCCGCAAGCTTGAGCTCGGCGACTGTGTCTGGGGTCCGTTTGACGCGCGTAAACTGCCGAGAGAGGCGCGAGCCCGCATCGGCGCGGCGCCGGCCGGCGCCTACGCCTGTTCGTACAAGGCGCATTTCCAGATTAACCCGCCCCATGGCGAGAAGTTTCAGACGGAAGGGCAGGGACAGTTCTTCGAGCGCGACGGCAAGCTCATCTATGCCGGCCGTTATCCCAATCCTTACACTTAGCGCCGCGATGCGCGCGCTCCTCGCAGCGATGTGCGCCCTTGCGGCCGGCGCCTGCGCCCCGGCTGCGGACGCGCCGCCCGAGGGCGATCCTGCCGCGCCGGCCCGTCAGGATCTCCGTGGGCGGACGTATGCGCCCGACGCAATGGCCGCGGCGGACGGCGCCTTCTTGTGGGCGCAGTCTGCGATCTCAGGCTATCGGCAGGTCGACGCGAAAGCGGCGCTCGTCGTTGAGACCTTGCCGCAGGCGACTTGCGCGCTGCCACGGCCCGACGAGGGGACAGTCGTTCGCCACGCCCATCTTGAGCGCGGCGTCCAGGCGGCGCCGCTTTACCAGTTCTTGAGCCGCGACGTTGACAGCCGCGCCAAATTCTTTGTCGAGTCCTATGTCGCCTCCAAGGGCCGCATGCAGGGCGGCGGCGGATACGTCGACGGCGACGTCGTGCGCGTCGTCAATGTCGCGGTCACCGAACGCGCCGCGCCGGTCGCGCTGGTGCTTTCGGCGGAGACGAATATTCTCTGGAACATCCTGCCGGCGCCGGACGCCCGCATCGAGAGCATCGTGCTTGTGGGGATGGACAGCGTTGGGGTCGCCAACGCACCCGAGGGCGCCAAGGTCTATGCGCTCGCCGGCGACGCCGCCCGCCGGTGCGGCGCCTGGCCAATGCGCCGCCCGCGGAAGGATTGGGGTTTCGTGCGCAACGTTGAGGAATCCGGCGCCTCGACCCTGCGAAAGGCGCTCGCCGACAATGTCGCGCGCGCCGGCGCTTATGCGCACTGGCTTGAAGGCGCTTTCGGGCCGAGCATCGGCGCCGGCGCGATTGCCTTGCAAGGCGCGAGCAACGTGCTGGTCGGCCCGCCGCCGGCTTCGCCCGAAGCGCGGGTCGCGTTCCGCCCAATCGAAGCCGGAGTCGTGCTGATGTCGGCGCAAGACTATCGGGTCGCCGCCGATGAGCGCGGCTATGTGAAAGCCCATCGCGACATTCTCGAGGCGACTGCAACGCGGGCGGCCGGCGGCGACCTTCGCGCCTTGCTGGGGGGCGGCTGAGCCATGCGAGACGTCGAGCTCACGCTGCGCACCATCGCTTCGGCCATGATGTTCATCGCCGGCGGACTCTACCTCACATCGATGGGCATCTTGTACTTCTACGCTGATGGCATGCAGCGGAGCGTGCGGGAATATGAAAACCCGCGCGATCCGCTCGCAAAGTCGGGCGTCGTCGTCGTCGAGCATCACGAGCCGGGCAGCCGCCGGTTCAAGACCGGCTATCTGGAGCTCGCAAAGTTTGACGACATCAAAGGTGGGCGCGCCGTCAGCTTCGACGCCGTCGTCGATCTCCGCGACCTTCTGAAACCGGGCGAGGCGCCGCCCGCGCCAGCTTTGCTCGGCGTTTTCGTGCAGGCGCGGGCGATCCTTTACGCCCAGACTGAGTGCCGCGCTCTCTTGCGGGCGCTCGCGCGCGACTGCGCCGTTCAGTATGCAAATGGCCGGATCGACGACGGAAGGGCGGTCATCAGCGGAACGCTCGCCTTCGTGCAGAAGGACGATTTTGGCGCACTTGAGCGCGGGGGCACGTACGTCTTTTCGACAGCCTCTGAACGCGACGATCGCCGCAGTCCGAGCGTCGCCCTCGCGGCCGCCGCCCGCGGACGGGCCGCGCTCTACGACAAGATCGCCGCCCGCTGCGCCGAAATCCGCCGTATAGAAGGCAATTGCGCGATCACCAGCGCGCGCGTTTCAGGCGCGTTCGACCGCCAGAAGAACGCCGTCTCCCATTCGGCTGCGGCGGACTTCGCGATGCTCATCAAGAAATAGCGCGCCGGCGGCTGATAGTAGATTCCTATCGGCCGGGCCGGGTGTTTCCTCTCGCGCGGGCCCCGGCCCACGGGCATAAACCTGCCTTGTAAGAAACTGTCACGGGGCGGAATCATGGCGAAGGCGGCGACGGGGAAGGCCGGCAGCGGCGGCATTCTCGGTTGGATCGAGCGGACCGGGAACAGGTTGCCTGACCCCGTCTTCCTGTTCATCTATCTCATTCTGATCCTTGTCGGGGTCAGCGTCGTCGCCAATCTCCTCGGTCTTTCGGTTCAACATCCGATCAACAAGACGGAAGACGGAGCGCCCGAGACCATCACCGCAGCGAGCCTCATCTCCGCCGCCAATCTCGAAAAGCTTCTGGTCGAAGCGCCGAAAACCTTCACAAGCTTTCCGCCGCTCGGCTTTGTGCTCGTCGTCATGCTCGGCGCCGGGATCGCCGAGCGCGCGGGCCTCTTCGCGGCGGCGATGCGCGCGCTCGTCCGAAGCGCCCCGCGTTCGCTCCTGACGCCGACGGTCGCCTTCGCCGGCATGGTCGGCCATGTCGCGGCGGACGCCGCCTATGTCGTGCTGATCCCGCTTGCAGGGGTGCTCTTCGCGGCGGCGGGACGCCATCCGCTCGCCGGCATCGCCGCCGCCTTCGCTGCGGTGTCCGGAGGATTTTCGGCAAATCTCGTACCGGCGCAGCTCGATGCGCTGCTCTTCGGCATCACGCAACCTGCGGCGCAGATCGTCGACCCGTCCTGGCAGGCCAATATCGCCGGCAATTGGTACTTCATTGTCGGCATGCTCGTCGTCTTCGTGCCGCTCATCTGGTTCGTGACGGACGCCATCATTGAGCCGCGGTTGAAGAAATTCACACGCGTCGATCCGCAAACGGAGGCCGGCAAGCAGGCCGCGCAAGGCGATGCGCCGCTCGCCATTGGCGAAAAGAAGGGCCTCGGCGCTGCAGGGCTCGCCGCGCTCGCCGTCATCGGCGCCTGGCTCTTTTTCACCTTCGGCCCGGGAACGCCGCTGATTAACGAAACGGCGGAAGGGCCCGCGCGCATAACGCCCTTCTTCCAGTCTCTGATCGCCGGATTCTTCGTTTTCTTCTTCGCGACCGGCTGGGCCTATGGCCGCGCGGCGGGCACGGTGAAGACGCATCACGATCTCGTCCGCATGATGACAGAGTCGATGAAGGACCTTGGCTACTACATGGTCCTGTCCTTCTTCTGCGCGCATTTCGTGGCGATGTTCGCCTGGTCCAATCTCGGCCTTATCATGGCGGTGAACGGCGCTGACGCTATTCGTCAGTCGGGCCTGTCGACGCCCTGGCTCCTCGGCCTCACCGTGCTCGTGACGGCCGCGGTCAACCTTTTCATCGGCTCGGCGAGCGCAAAATGGGCGTTGCTCGCGCCGATCCTCGTGCCGATGTTCATGCTGCTCGGGGTAAGCCCGGAAGCGACGCAAGCCGCCTATCGCGTCGGCGACGGCTCGACCAACATCATCACGCCGCTGATGGTCTACTTCCCTCTGATCCTCACCTTCTGCCAGCGCTGGAACAAGGATTTCGGCCTCGGCAGCCTGATCGCAACGATGCTGCCCTATTCCCTGTGGATCCTCACGATCGGCTTCGGCCTCACCTATTTCTGGATCGAGGCGGACTGGCCGCTCGGCCCGCAGGCGCCGGCGCATTACACGCCGCCTTCCTGATTTGGTCGCATGGAAACATCGGCCGGCCGCGTTCGCGATTGAGGACGACGCGGGGTCGCATCATTGTGATGTGCGACCGAGAGGGATCCCGGCATGACAAAAACATTCTTGGCGGCGACGCTCATGTCCGCGTCGCTTGTGTGGTCGTCAGCGCAGGCGCAAGGCGTCGGAGGCCCGGCTGCTGCGGTGGAAAAGATGCTTTCGGCGATCGGGGGCCGGCAAGCCTGGGCCACGCTCACTGGGACCGTGAACGACTCGCAGCAGAATCGTCCGGGCGACCCGACCGTCGTTCGCGCCGTGATCACGATGGATTTCGAGCAGCCTCGCTTCCGCATCGACACGATCGGCCCGGGGCTGGCGACGACGCGCGTCGTCAACGGCAAGAAAAGCTGGCGAAGGACGCGCGATGGCGCCGTCGAAGATCTGCCGGCGGACGTTTATGCCGACGACATGCGCTGGTACGGCGCGCATGTCTATCGGACGATTCATCGACTGGCGGCCGACGACAAGGCCCTTTCTTCGCGGTTGGGCGAAGACGGCCGCCTCGAAGTCATTGAAAACGGCGAGCGGCTGATCTGGTTTCGACTTGATGCGAAGGGCGAGCCCTTCGCCTTCGGATTTCGCGGTGACGACAAAGGGACGATCTGCGGTCCGTGGGAGTTCGATGCGGTCGGCATCAAGCATCCGATCTGGGTGTCGAATACGGACGGAACTTGGCGCGCCAACGCCAGATCCGTGACGCTCAATCCGAAGATCGACGATGCCTTCTTGTCGCGTCCGCGCGCCTACTTCCGATAATCCAGCGGCGGCTGCCGGTTCCCGAGCAGGGCCTCGTATTTGAATTTCGGGCCGCGGGCGGCGTCGAATTCCTTGCGCGCGGCCGCGCGGAGCGCCGGGTTCTGATAAAGTTCGACCGCCGTGAGCGTCAGCACTTTGGCGGCGTTGACGGCGCCCTTGTAGCCGATCGTCATGCCGCCGGCCGCCGTCGACTGCCAGCTGTGCGGCGCGGTGCCCGGGACCCAGGCCGCCGTCGAGAAACCGACCGTCGGCACGGCGTAGGAGACGTCGCCGACATCGGTCGATCCGTAGCTCAATGATTTCTCGAATGGCTGGATCGTCGCCTCGTCGCCGAGCGTGGCCTCCGGCTTATCGAAGCTCGCGTAGATCTGCTTCGCGAAGGCTTCTTCCTCCTTCGTGTAGGCGATCCCGCCGACCTCGCGCAGTTTGCCGTCGACCATCTTCGCCAGCGTCTCGTTGACGAGGAGCGGATGGTTGCCGTGAATGATCTCCCAGTCGACCTTCACGCCCGTGCCCATCGCCGCGCCCTTGGCCGCCGCCTCGACGCGCGCCCAGATCTCTTTCATGCCGTCCGCAGACGGATGGCGCACATAGTAGAAGACTTCGGCGAAGTCGGGGACGACGTTGGGCGCAGAGCCCCCTTTGGTGATGACGTAGTGAATGCGCGCGTCCTGCGGCACGTGCTCGCGCATCATGTTGACCATCATATTGAAGGCCTCGACGCCGTCGAGTGCGGAGCGGCCCTGTTCGGGCGCAGCGGCGGCGTGAGCAGAGACGCCGGAAAAGCGGAACTTCGCCGAACGGTTGGCGAGAGTCGTCTCGGCCGCGGCCGTGTTCTTGTCGTCGGGATGCCAGTGCAGGGCGACGTCGACGTCCTTGAAGAGCCCGGCGCGAACCAGGTAAACTTTGCCCGAGCCGCCTTCCTCCGCAGGCGTCCCATAGAGCCGGATGGTTCCCGGCGTCTTCGTCTCCTCCAGCCATTTCTTGATCGAGATGGCGGCGCCCATCGACCCCGCGCCGAAGAGATTATGGCCGCAGGCGTGGCCGGCGTTTTTTCCGTCTACGGGCTTTCGTTCGGGGCTCGCGTCCTGATTGATGCCGGGGAGAGCGTCGAATTCGGCGAGGACGCCGATCACCGGCCCGCCGGACCCGTAGCTCGCGACAAAGGCGGTTGGGATGCCGGCGACACCGCTCTCGATCTTGAACCCGGCGGCTTTCAGTTCGTTCTGCAGGAGTTCGGAGGAGCGCGTCTCGAGATAGCCGAGTTCGGCGTAATCCCAGAGCGCACGCGAGACGGTCGCGATCTTCGCTTCATCAGGCGCGAAACGCGCGAGGATTCCCGCGTCGGCGGCCGGAGCCGTCTGCGCAGAGGCCGGCGCCGAGATGAGCAGCGCGGCGGCGAAGTTGGCGAGCAACAGTTTCATGGCGAAGCGTCCCCTGCATTGAGCGCACAAAATGCCGGGGCGCTTCGCCAAACGCAACTCGGGGGCGGCCCGACGGGCGAGCCTTAGAAATTCGTCGTGTTGACGCTGACGAAATTGACCGTTCCGCAGGCGCCGGTGATGCCGCCGGGGCAGGGCGTCAGCGGCGCATAGCCGACGGACACGGTCGCCTTGCGCCAGAACGCGTCCAGAAGCACGACTTCATGGTCGCCGGTCGCATAGAGGCTGATCCGGCTCGCTGGCGGTCCGTCCGTGTGGAACCGCGTCTGGCCGCCGACGCCGGCGACCTGCACGAGCCAGATTTTGCCGACATAGTTCTCGGCACTCGCCATCGCCGGCGAAAGGACGCTAGCAACCGCTGCAACAATCAGACAGAGCTTTTTCATATGGTCTCCCCTTTAGCGCGCCCCATGCGCGCCTTATCATTTGACGACTTGCGCCAATCGCGCCCTGTGACGGAAGTCACGTCCGGCTAGCACTAATGGCGTTGGAACGCCCCGCGTAGACAATGTGCATTCATTCAGTTCTCGTCGCGCCAGGTTGCTGCTAGGTCAGGGGCCGTCAGAGACATCGATGAGAGGGCAGGCGCAGTCTTTGCCGCCCCAGAGCAAGGAGCATCCACCATGCAATCGAAACTCGTCGCGCTCAGTTTCCTGCTCACGGGCGCCTGCGCCCATGCGCACGCAGACGCGCCCCGCGCCAATGCGCCCCTTCCGGTCGAGCAGTCTCGGGCCACTGAGGCGCCTGCGCGCGGGCTCGTGATCCAGGAAAGCACGTTCGATGTCGTAGAAACGACCGCCCGTCTCGAAGCCGCGATCGCCGGGCGCGGGCTGAAGCACCTGAAAATCGACCACGCCGCCAATGCGGCCGGCGTCAATCTTGCGTTGCGGCCGACGACGCTCGTCATTTTCGGCGCCCCGAAAGCCGGCACGCCGCTGATGGAAGCGGCGCCGACACTCGGCATTGATCTCCCGTTGAAGGCGCTTGTCTACGCAGAGGGCGGCAAGACCTTCATTGTTTACAATGACGTCGGCTACCTTGCCGCCCGGCACACTGTGCCCGCAACGGCGCCCGAACTCGCAGCGATGCGGGCGCTCCTCGTCAGTGTGACGACGGAGGCAGCAGGGCGCCGCTAAGGCCGATGAAATGCCTGCAGGTTACGAGAACTTGGCGCGCCGCCTGCACACGCCTCAGGCGACGCTCACTTGCGGCGCGGATTCGGGGAGGTCTTCGCCGAAGGCGCGTTGGTAGAACTCGGCGACTGTCGGCCGCTCCAGTTCATCGCATTTGTTGAGGAAGGTCGTGCGGAAGGCGTAGCCGATGTCCTGGAAGATTTCCGCGTTCTGCGCCCAGGTGATGACGGTCCGCGGGCTCATCACGGTCGAGATATCGCCATTGATGAAGGCGTTGCGCGTCATGTCGGCGACGCGGACCATGGCGTCGATCGCGGCGCGGCCTTCCTTGGAATTGTAGAGCGGCGCCTTGGCGATCACGATCGCGACTTCTTCTTCGCGCGCGAGATAATTCAGCGTCGTGACGATCGACCAGCGGTCCATCTGGCCCTGGTTGATCTGCTGCGTGCCGTGATAAAGCCCGGTCGTGTCGCCAAGGCCGATCGTATTGGTCGTCGAGAAAAGTCTGAACCACGGGTTCGGCTGAAGCACCTTGTTCTGGTCGAGCAAAGTGAGGCGCCCCTCGGCCTCGAGTACGCGCTGGATGACAAACATCACGTCCGGCCGGCCCGCGTCATACTCGTCGAACACAAGCGCGACCGGCCGTTGAAACGCCCACGGAAGAATGCCTTCCTTGAAGGCTGTCACCTGCACGCCGCTTTCGACCACGATCGCGTCTTTGCCGATGAGGTCGATGCGGCTGACATGGCTGTCGAGATTGACACGGACGCAGGGCCAGTTGAGGCGCGCCGCGATCTGCTCGATATGGCTCGACTTACCCGTGCCGTGATAGCCCTGAACCATGACGCGCCGGTTGTGGGCGAACCCCGCAAGGATCGCCCGCGTCGTGTTGGAATCGAAGCGATAAGCCTCATCGACCCGCGGCACATAGTCGTTCGGCCGGGAAAAGGCCGGTACCGCCATGTCAAAGTTAACGCCGAAAACCTGGCGCGCATTAATGGTCAGCTCGGGCTTTTCGAGGAACTTATCGTCGATCGCAAGGGTCATGAGTCACAACAGAAAGAGCGCGAAGAAGCGGCGGACACTGGCCCCAATATGCCGCCAAAGGCAAGGGAGAGAAGCAGAGACGCCAGGCCGCGGGAGGCAAATCTGCCTGCTGGCCCTTCAACAGATGCCGGCCTTTTTGAGGATATGGTGCGCGCGAACGACATCGGAAAGCTGCGCCTCCGCGCTGCGGTCGCCGCCATTGGCGTCCGGGTGAAAGCGGCGGACGAGTTCGGCGTAGCGCTTGCGTATTTCCGCCGGCTTGGCGGTCACCGGGAGGCCGAGGGTCTCGAATGCCTTGGTCTGCAGGCGCGACACCGTCCGGTCGCGGGCGCCCGCTTTGGCTTCCGCCCGCCGCCCGCCGGCGAATATGCCGATCGGATCTACGAATTCGGCGGTGTCCTTCGTGCGCGCAGTCGTCCGGGCGCGGTCGTTCCGCGCAAAACTCCAGGTCGGCCGGTCGCCATAAATTGTCGAATGACGGATCGTCGCGGCCTCGGTTTCGGAGAGGCCATCGAAGAAATTCCATTGGGCGTTGTGCGCGCTCGCATGGGCGGCGCAAAGCCACACCTTCACTTGCGGTTCGCGCGGGGATTTGGCGGCCGCAACGAGCGCCTTTTCACGGCAATCCGGGTGCTCGCAAATGCGCTCGACATTCTCATCCCATAACGGCTTGACCGGCTCCCCCCGTCGGCGCGGGCGGACGCGGATATCGAAGCCGAGACGGGGCTTGTACGCATAGTCGGACATAGACCGATTATGGTCATCATCGAGCGTTGATACAATCTTGACAACACCTGCAATTGACCGGCTGGCTGAACACATGTCTGTCGCCGCCGAAATAGAGCGCAAACTCGCCGCCGCCCTCGCGCCGGTCGAGCTTTCCGTGATTGATGAGTCGCATTTGCACAAGGGCCATGCCGGCGCTCGGCCAGGCGGGGAAAGCCATTTCCGCGTGCGGATTGTCGCAGCCGCCTTCGAGGGCCAGTCCCGGGTCGCGCGCCAGCGCGCGATCCATGCGGCCCTGAAAGAAGAACTCGCGGGGCCTGTGCATGCCCTCGCCTTGATGACGCTGACCCCGGCGGAAGCGGCTGCGGAACCTCTGTGAATCTCAGCGAAGCGCCCGCGACCTACGCCCTGATAGTCGCGACGGTCGCGGCGAGCCTCTACGCGTTATTCGCCGGCGCAAAATTTGTGGATGAATTCGCCTTCAACGTCGGTGCGGTCAAACGCGGCCAGCACTACCGCTATCTGACCTCGGGCTTCCTGCATGGCGGCTATCTCCACCTGCTGGTCAATATGTTGACCCTATGGTCCTTCGGGCCGGACCTTGAACGCCTTCTCGGCACGGACGGATTGGTCGTCCTCTATTTCGGGTCGATGATCGCGGGCGGCCTCATGATCATGGCGGCGAACCGGAAGAATCCGGCCTATTCCGCCATCGGCGCATCGGGTGCGACGTCCGGCGTCGTCATCGGCTTTTGCCTCTTCAAGCCGTTCGAGCAGCTGTTCATCTTTCCGCTGCCTGTGCCGATTCCCGCTGTGCTCTTCGCCGTCCTCTTTGTCGGGATCTCTGCGCAACTGATGCGCGCGCCCGGCCGCGTGATCAGCCATGAAGGCCATCTTGGCGGCGCGCTTGGCGGCCTCGTCCTCACCATGCTCATGGCGCCGGACGCGCTGTTGCAGTGGCTGCGCTGAGGCCGTCTAACCGGCCATTCGCGGGCGCGAGGCTTGCGGCAGGGCTTTCAGAGTGTCTTCCGTACCCGGCACCGCGCGCGTGTGGAAATAGATGCGCTGGGCGAGGGCGAGCATCGGCGGCGTGAAGAGTGTCGCATCGAGCACGGCGTTGGGCGGTGCGGCCGACCACAGCCGGCGCAGCAGAACCTTGCGGCTGAAATCCGGATATTCGCGGGCGAGCGCCGCGCCAGGATCGGCGCCGCCGCACTCAAGATAGTCGGCGATCGCTTGCCCAGCGCGTCGTCCGTACTGGAAGGCAAGGCGTATCCCGCCGGCGGTCAGCGGCGATACGAGGCCCGCCGCGTCGCCCGTCAGCAAGACGCGCCGCGTCGACAGGGGATGGACGAGACCGCCGCACGGGATCGGTCCGGAGCGTTTGGCCTTCACTTCGCAGTTCCAGAGCTGGAACCTGGCATTCGTCCGTTTCAGGAAGGCTTGCAGATCGGGCTTGCGCTTTTCGCCGAAGGGACCGTCCGACACGGCGACGCCCGCCTGCGTGATGCCGACGCCGGGCGCGACCCAGCCGAGATAGCCGGGCGCGAGCTTCGTATCGATGAAGCAATGGATGAAATCGGGATCGACCGTCGGCGTCTCTTCGTATTCTGTCTCCATCCCGATCAGGAATTCGGTATTCCGCCCGAGGCCGAACACTTCCGCGACGCGCGACTTCGCGCCATCCGCGCCGAGGAGATAGCGCGCCTTGAGCCCGAGGCCTTCGAGATGGACAAGGTCGTCGCTGAGACCGGCATTCGTAAACCGTGTGCCGAACATCAGCCGCGCGCCGGCGCGCTGGGCCTCGCGCGCAAGCCAGCGCATGATCGCGGGCGTGTCCGTCGCGAGGAAGTAGTAGCCCGGCGCGAAGAGATCGACATGCCGGCCATTCGGCGCATAAAGCCGCGCGCCCGGAATGCGCCGCGTCAGCGCCGCAGGGACATCCATCGCATCGACCGCTTCCTTGACCAGAATGCCGGTCGTGCGCACGCGCGCGCCGGGCTCGGATTTGGCGTCGATGACCGCGACCTTGAGGCCGCGATGGGCGGCGGTGCGTGCGGCGACAAGCCCGGCAAAACTCGCCCCGACAATGATCAGATCGTAGACGTCGTTTTCGGGCGATTGGCGGTCCAGCTTCATGGCTCTCTCCCTCATCTCTCGCAGTCTTTCAGGACATTGCGGCGCCCTGGCGGCGCCCGTCCGGCGCTTTTGCGGGAAGGGCCCAAGGGTGATAGCGTTCGGCCCCTCGAACAAGGTTATCGGAGCCTCTTCCATGAATCGTCTTTTGGTTTTCGCAGCCGCAATGGGCCTTGCCGCTTGCGCCACCGCCGTCGGGACTGCCTACGCACCGGCGGACAGCAAGGGCTATGGCTATACGGATACGCGCATCGAGGCTGATCGCTACCGGATCACGTTCGCGGGCGACGGCGCGACGCCGCAGGATATCGCCGAAGACTATGCACTCCTTCGCGCCGCGGATATCGCGATCGCCAACGGCTATGACTGGTTTCGCGTCGTCTCGCGCGATGTCTCCCGCGAGAACAAGGGCGGGGTCGGCATCGGGGCGGGCGTCGGCAGCGGCGGGCGCAATGTCGGGGTCGGCGTCAGCGGCGATCTCGGCACGATCGGCGCGCGGCCCTTCTTCACGGTCCGCATGGAGGTTCTGTTCGGCAAGGGCGCGCGTCCCGAAGGGCCGGACTATTATGATGCGCGCGCCGTCAAGGAAACGGTGAGGGCCCGCGTCGCGGCCTGACGTCAAACGGGGAAAACGGCATGGATTGGGCGAACCTCCGGCGTGTCATCACTGGCGACACAGCCAAAGGCCGATCGGTTGTCGTGATCGACGGCGCGGCCGCGAACCTCATTTCTGCAGGCGAGGGGGGCCTTGCGGAAATCTGGCAAGCGCTGCTGACGCCGTCGCAAGTGCTTGACGGCGCCGATCGTCTGAAAACGGAAGATGTGCTGCTTGAGCCGGCGCCAGGCGCGGTCAAGATCCGCTGGTTCACCGTCGCCAAGGACGACCCTTCCGTGCCGCGCGCCGCCGCCGAGGCGCAAGCCGCCGCTGTCTTCGGCCTTGTGGGCGCCGCCCATGCGCGCGTCGATACGGCGCGGCATCCGATGATGCACAAGACGCATACGCTCGACGTGATCATTCTCGTGCGCGGCGCGGTCGATCTTCTGCTCGACGACGGCGAAGCGCGGCGCCTCAAGCCCGGCGACGTCGTCATCCAGCGCGCAACCAACCACGCCTGGGTAAATGTCGGCGACGAGACGGCGCTGCTCGTGGCTGTATTGATTGATGCGTCGCGAGCCTGAAGCCCGGCGTGACCAGGGCGCAGGGTCGCAAGAATTATCAGCGTCTACACGAAAGCAACCGAAGCCCCTTGATTGCGCTCCCGATTCCCTAGTGCCCATTCCCTGATGCTCGCGTCATGACTCCACCCCCACCCGCAGGACCATCGCACTTTAGAAATCATTTTGCCGCCGAGCGCTCTTCCCCCGTCGCCAGACGGGGGAAGTGTCGGCGGAGCCGACGATGGGGGCGCTTTCGCGCGTCCGGAATGTGTGGAAAGACCCCCCTCCGTCGCCTTCGGCGACACCTCCCCCGCTCCGCGGAGGAGGAACGCCGCACTTGCGATAGCCCTGCAATCCGGAGCGACCCCCGTGTCAGAAAACCTCGCCGACCAGATCAACGCCGCCAACACGCCGCTCGCCAAGTTTATGGGCATACGGATCACATTCGCAAACAAGGAGCGGATTGAAGCTGAACTTCCCGTGCGGCCGGAACTCTGCACGCTCGGCGACAAGCTCCACGGCGGCGCGATGATGGCGTTCGCTGACAATATCGGCGCGCTGGGCGCCTTCCTGAACTTGCCTCCAGGCGCGGGCACGACGACGATCGAGTCGACGACGAAATTTCTCCGCCCGACCCCCGTCGGCACAGTCGCGAAGGGGGTCGCAACGCCCGTGCGTATCGGCAAGACTTTGCAGGTCTGGGAAACCAAGCTTTACGACGCCAACGGAGAATTGACCGGCGTCGTCATGCAGACGCAGCTTGTTCTGAAATAAGCGTGGCAGCTTATCGGCGCGGCGCGCAAGCCGCGAGGCGCAGAAAGGTCGCGATGTCGAGCTCCTCGGCACGCGCTGTCGGCGCGATGCTGACGCTGTCAAGAATAGTTTCTGTTTCCGCGCCGAACACCGGCTTCAGTGATTGCCGCAGCATCTTGCGTCGCTGCGCGAACGCCGCCTGCGCGACCTTTTGCAGCCCAGAGACGTCTTCGAGGCGCGCCGGCGCTGGCGCAAAGAGCAGCACGCTCGATTCGACTTTGGGCGGCGGCGTGAAAGCCCGCGCCGGCAGGTCGAAAGCGCGGGAAACGCGCGCCGCAGCTTGCGCGAGGACAGTCAGTCGTCCGTAGTCCTTGCTGCGCGGCGCGGCGAGAAGCCGGTCGCCGACTTCTTTCTGAAACATCAGCGCCATGCCGGACCACAACGGAACCGGCTCATGATTGGCAACCAGCCATTTGGCGAGAAGTTCCGTCGAAATGTTATAGGGCAAATTGGCGATGATCTTCAGCAGGCGGCCTTTTGCGAGCGCCCGTTCATCCGCCTTCAGCGCATCGCCCTCGACGATGGTCAGCCGATCTGGGAACGCCTCTGCGATTTCTGCAAGCGCGCCGATGCAGCGCCGGTCGCGTTCTACGGCGATCACTTCGGCGCCCGATTCCAGCAGCGCGCGCGTGAGGCCTCCTGGTCCGGGGCCAATTTCGAGAACGAGGTCGCCGGCGGCGACTCCGGCGGCGCGCGCGATTTTGCGCGTGATGTTGAGGTCGAGAAGGAAATGCTGGCCGAGCGCCTTGTTCGCGCCGAGACCGAATTGGGAGATGACATCGCGCAAGGGCGGCAAATCGGCTGTCACGCTTTGCGCCTTCTGGCGATGTCTGCAGCGAAATGGATCGCGGCGATCAGGCTGTCGGCGCGCGCAAGCCCCTTACCTGCAATGTCGAGCGCAGTGCCATGGTCGGGCGAAGTCCGCACGATCGGAAGACCAAGCGTGACGTTGATCGCCTCATGGAAGGCGAGCGTTTTGACCGGGATAAGCGCCTGATCGTGATACATGCAGAGCGCCGCATCATAGGTTGCGCGCGCCTCCGGGTGAAACATCGTGTCAGCCGGCAAGGGCCCTCGCGCCTTGATCCCGTAGGCGACCAGCGCTTTGATCGCCGGCGTGATGATGCGGTCCTCTTCGCCGCCGAGCGCGCCCGCCTCTCCGGCATGCGGATTAAGGCCTGCGACGGCAAGGCGCGGCGATACAATCCCAAAATCGGCAGCGAGAGCTTCGGCGACGACGATGCCCGCGTGAATGATCGCGTTTGTCGATAAGGTGCGCGCCGCTTCCACAAGGGGCTCATGGACGGTGACGGGGATGGTCTTGAGATCTGGCGCCGCGAGCATCATGACCGGTCCGCGCAGACGCCGCCCGGGCATAGGCGCCGCAAGTGTCAGGTCGCCGAGATACTCCGTATGCCCCGGGAAGCGGAAACCAGCGGCGATCAGCGCCGACTTCTGGATCGGGTTGGTGACGATTCCTGAGACCTCGCCGGCAATCGCGAGCCTCGCCGCCGTTTCGATCGACTTCAGCACGGCGCCGGCGGTTTCCGGAACGGCCCTGCCGGGCGTCGCTTTCACTCTGTCGCCGAGCGGCAACACGGGCAATGCGCGCGCAAATACGGCGGCCGCGTCGGACGGGTGTTTGATCACGGCGATCGGCGCGCTATAGAATTCAATCCGCTTCGGATCGTCGACTACGAAAAACACGTCCGGCAGGGAGGAAGAGGCGATCGCGCGCCACGCCTTTGCGGCGATTTCGCCGCCGACGCCGCCAGGCTCGCCCATGGTGAGCGCGAGCGGCGCCGCGCTATGCGCGTTCATGGCGCCGAATCAGCCCTGCGGACGCGTCGGCTTCATGCGCACATCGACATGCGAGGTGCGTTCAAGGTCGCGCAGATACTGCGTCGCGATACGGCCCAGCTGCCGACCCATGATCTTGTCTTCTAGCGCTGCGCGCGAAGGAAGGCCGAGGCCCTCGTCAATCTCGCAAACGAGCGCCACATGCAATGCGCCGTCGGCCTCGATCGGGCCGCTCATGTCGCCCCGCTTCAACCCATCGACAGCCGAACTGAAGCGTGGATCGAGCTCGCTGAGCTTCACGTTTTCAAGAAGGCTCACGCCGACCGTCGGACCAATATCCTGGCGCAACGCACGGCCGGTGACGCAGGCATCCGCCGTCTTCAGTTTTTCGAGCGCCAACAGGGCCTCGTTGCGCCCATGGTCGAGCGGAGCCCCTGCATAAGCGAGCGTAAAGCTCATCTCGCCGATACTTGCCGCCTCGCGTTTGTCGCGCACGGCAAGGATGATAAAGGCCCCTTCCGATGGAATTGGATTGGTGACAGCGCCCGGCGGCAGCGCGCGCACGGCCTCGTCAAGTTCCTTGGGGAGTTCCCCGGCGCGGACCCAGCCGAGATCGCCGCCCGCGGCCGCAGAAGAACATGACGAAAACTGCTGCGCGATCACGGAAAACGGCACGCCGCGCCGAAGCTGCTCAATGAGCTGCAACCCGCCCTGAAAATACTGCTGGGCCTGTTGTGGGTCCTGCACGGGAATACAGATTTCCGAAACGAGGAACTGCTCCTTTGTCGCGTCATCGCGCAGGCGCGAGAGCTGTTCGTCAATTTCCTTCTCGCTGACTTTCACGCGGGAGCGAAATCTTCCCGAAATGATATTGCGCCAAATGTTTTGCGCCTTGATCTGGTCCTTGAGGCCATTGATGTCCACGCCTTCCGATTGCAGCGCCTGTTCGAACTGGGCGAGCGACATGCCGCTGCTGCCCGCTAGGTCCGCGAGTTCAGCGTCAATTTCGGCGGGATCAACTTCGATCTTGAATTTCTCACCATCAGCGAACTTAAGCTTTTCCTCGATCAGCTCTCGCAGGGCGCGTTGTTGCAATTGCGGGATGGCGCTCGGCGGCAGGCGACCGCCGCTAGAGATGAGCATGAGGCGCAAACGCTGGGAGACGTCATAGGTCGTTATGACCTTGTCATTGACGATGGCCGCAACAGCGTTCGCGGGTCCCTTGTAGTCGGCGGGCAAGCCCGCCCTTGGGTCCTCGGCGGCGGGTGCTGCCGGCTGGGCGGCTGGCGTAGACTTGGCTTGCGCCGCTAAGGCAGGTGTCGCGAGAAGGCTACAAACTACCGCACAAGCCATTGACTTGGCGAGGATATCCAGATTTCTAATCATGCCGAATGCGAGGCCCTTGGCCGAGGTTTGCGATACGCGCCGGAGCGACGCCCTGACTGTGATCGGGAAACTAGTCGAAATTGCGGTCAGCGCAAATCGTCAATTGACGAGACCCCGCAAGGTGAAGCGGAGGAGCAGCCGGTTATCGGCTGGAAGGCCGACGTCCCGCGTCAGGTCGCGGACATAGGTGACCGATAGGGACGAGCATTCGTCGGTGTAGACGATGCCGATGTCCTGAGTGATCGATTGCTGGCGCGCAAGATCGCGCCGCCAGCCAGAGGAAATCGCCCAATTCTTGGATACATTGAACCGCAGCGTGCCGTTCACTTCCTCCCGGCGCAGAAGCTCGGCGGCGCGGTTTTCCTCGTTGAGGCGCACATAGGTGCCGACGCCGGTGAGGCGCCCGACATTGAATACAAGCGTTGATTCGGCGCGCGCCAGATCCAGCGTCTTGTCGTCGAAGCGGAAGCGGTTCTCGAGGACGAAGTTTGTTTTGTATCGGAAATTGAGCTCGCCGACGATGTCCGAGCGCCTCTGCCCAAGGCCGGAGGCCGGGTTGAATGCGCTCGTGGTCTGCAACCGCCATTGGGAGCCTGCCGACGCGTCGACCGCAATGCCGTTGTCGAAGGATGCTGACGCTGTGAGGCCGGCATTCAGGCGCTGACCGTCCTCAAAACGGTCGAAGCCCGGCGATTTGTTGTATGAGAAGAGCCCCTGGTAGTCGAACTCGACGCTTTGGGAGTCCTCGTTGAGAATCGAGTCAGGGTTTCGCCGCGACGGACTGGCGACAAGCTGCACGCGCGGCTCCAGCAGTATCTGTGCGCCCGCAAAGCGCCGTGTCAAAGGGTAAGACCATTGCGCTGCGGCGGTCGGCGCGAACCGCAGGACCTGACGGCTGTCGCGCAGCGGATCTGCCGCGACAATTTCCGTGCCTTCATTGAGGTCGGCGAAACGATAGATGTCGCCGCGCAGATCGCCTGTCAGCTCGAATTTGTGGCCGCCGGGCGTCACGATCTCGCGTTCCCACGCGACATTGCCCGTCAGGCGCCGGGTGTCCGCTCCGCCTGTGCGCTGAAGCGCGGCAAAATTCGCGTTGAGATGCAACCGGCCGCCGGCAATGTCGCGCGCAAAATCGTGCCGGAAATTGATCAGCGGCAGGACATAGGGCGTCAGTTCGCTGACGTCCGTGCTCCGCAGTCCCTGGAAGAGATAGGCGTCGGCACGCAACTCTGATCCGCCGGAGCGCCAACGGACATTCGCATTGGAACGCAGGCGCAATGTCGAGACGGTGTCGATCTCCTGGCGCAGATCGCCCCGCCGGTCGACGTCGTATTGCCGGAAATACGTGTCGTCCGACACGCGCTCGATGTCGTAGCCAAGACGCCAGTTCTTGCCGACGGTGCGCGAACCCGCGCCGAAGAAATGCCATCGCACGCCCGGCACATCGACAAGCGGGTTGCCGTCGGGATCGGGTTGTGTCGGGTCAATGTTGATGACGCCGGCCTGCAGAACGTGGCCGCCATGACGGCCGCGCTGGCGCCATTCGCCCTGCCACAAGATGCCGTCGCGCGACGTGTATTTCGGCGAGAAGGTTGCGTCAGTGTGATTAGAGAAAGCGAAATAATAGGGCAGCTCGAGATTGAAGCCGAGGCGGCTCGACGTGCCGATGAAGGGCGTCAAAAACCCCGACATGCGTTCAACCGAGGGGTCGGCCGCCTGCAGATAGGGCGCATAAAGAATGGGCACGCCCTTCAATTCGAAGAAGGCGTGCTTGAACCGGACGACCTTGCGCTCTTCGTCGCGCGTGACGCGCAAGGCCTTGACGCGCCAGGTCGGCGTTTTTCCGTCGCCGTCCTTTTCGCAGACGTCGCAGGCGGTGTAGACGGCCTTTGAGAGCTTGGTGCGGGCGCCCTGTTCGCGGACGCCGCGGTCGCCCGCGATGCGGGTGTTTTCGGCGAGGAGCGCGCTGAAGTGCTCGGCGATGCCGTCGCGCAGATCGCCCGTCAGTTCGACGCGCCCAGCGAAGACGGTTTGCGCTTGGCCGCCGACCGTGTCCGTGATCGACACATTGCCTTCGGCAATCACAACATCCGTCGTCGGATCGTAACTCAGGCGGTCAGCTTCAAGATAGCGATCGCCGGAGTAGGCGCGCACTTTTCCTGTCGCAACGACCGGGCTCGATTCGGTGTCGCGCGTCACCTCATCGGCCTCGAAGAGGACCCGCTCTTCCGCAGGCGGCGGCGACGTCGCCGGGGCCGTCGATTGGGCTGCCGCCAGCGCAAGGAGAGCGTGCGAGTCAGCCGATTGATCGACCAGGGTGTCGGCAAGCAGCGTATCTGAGAGCTTGGCCGAAAGCGCCGCCTTTGCCGGCGCAGCAGCGGCGATAATTGTTGTCTCACCGGAACGAGCGGCCAAGTCGTCGACTTCGACGGCGACGCCGATATCCGTGGGCGGCGGCGCGGAGGTCGGCGCAGAGGTGACGGAAATCGCGTCTTCAAGTTCGGTCGCGACGGCGGGCGCGCCGACGCCAGCCGCCAAAGCGGAGGTCGCCAGCCAGCCTATCAGGCGACAGTCGTTCAGAGGACGCCTCCAAGCGCAGCGCCCTGCGCCCGTGTATTGCACGCGGATTCCGTTTGCCGCGGAAGGGGCAATTGCACTCCAGACGCTCCACACGCTCCAACTCTGCCGCCACACGTCGCGCCGGTCACGGAATTAGCGCCCCTTTTTGATTCGTCCCTGACGCCTCGATAAACGACCTGCCGCCGACGGTCCACGGCCAATACTCCGCGCGGCGTCGATCACCCTTCTTCGGCCTGAAACAGCGCCCAGGCCGCCGTCAGCGAGGCGACAAGAGCAGGGATCCAAGCGGCGAGGGGCGCCGCCACCGTGCCCGACAGGCCGAGTGCTGTTGAGACCTGTGAGAGGACATAAAGCAAAAACCCGGCGGCGATCGCCAGCAGCAAGAGCCTGAAAGCCCCTCCTTGCCGGTAAGGACGCATCGAAAACGTCGCTGCGATCAGGACCATGGCGATAAGTTTCAACGGCGTAGAACAAAGGTCGTGAAAACGGATATTGTATTGCAAGGTCGGGAGGCCTGCGGCCTCGGCAAGCACAATGAATTTGGGCAGTTTCCAGATCGACATGGTTTCGGCTCGGTCGATGTTCTCTTTCAAATCCTGTTGCGTGAGGTTTGTCGTGACGGCGTAGACAGGCGTGCGATAGTCGATGGGTTCGCCCGCAGCGCGTACGCGCGCCTCGCGCAATTCGATCGTTCGGCCTGAAAAAATGGCGCGCGGCGCGTCGATTCTTTCGAGGAAATTCTGCGCGCGATCGAGCCGCAACATCGTCACTGCGCTGAGCTCTGCCGTTGCAGGATTGAAGCTCCTCGCATTGATGATCAGGACGCTGTCTTGATCGTGCTGCCGAAGCCACAGGCCGTCGCCGAAAACTTGGACGAGGCTCGCTGTCCGGCCGCGCAATTCGAGTTTCATTTTCTCGCTTTTCGCAAGGAGACTCGCCGAAATTGGATCAATCGCCGCAATGAGGACGACTCCCGCCACAGCCGCGACAAGCGCTGCTGGGGCAATCATGCGCCAAACAGAGAGGCCGGCTGCGCGCATCACGCCGATCTCGGCGCGGCGGTTGAGCTGGTTGAAGACCCAGATTGCGGCGAACAGAAATACAAATGGCGAAAGCGACAGCAGTACCGATGGCGCGCGCATGAATGTCACCAGCGCCGCAAATCCGAATCCGCCCGCATTGACTTTGGCGACGTATCGCAAATTCTCGATGAGATCGACGAACATCACGAAACTTGCAAGGCCGGCTGCAAGGACGAAGATAGCGAACGACATGCGCCGTGCGAGATAAAGATTGAGCGTTTCGGGTGCGATCACGGCGCCGGACCCCGCATGGACGATGGTACGAAACGGCCCCCCGAAACGAGCGCGCCGCAAAGCAAGGTCGCAGCAGCAGGCAGGCCGTACAGCGTCCAGAAAGGAATCGAACCGCCGGCGAGCCCCTGTAGCAAAACGCCGCCGACGCGTAGGCCGCCCGCCGCTGCGCAAGCAGCAAGAAGCCTCACGCCGTAAGTACGCCGGTTATAGGGGCCGCCTGTCACCGCGAAGACAGCGATCAGCACATAGGCGAAAGCATAAAGCGGCGCTGCAAGCCGGCCATGGCCCTCAGCGGCGAGCGCGCGGCGGTTCTGACGATCCCATGCATTGTCGAGATTCGGGCGAAACAGCTCCGAAAGATAGCGCTCCGTTAACTCGAGCTGCAGAGCATCGCCGCGACGGCGATAGCTGTCGAGATTGATTGCCGTCTCCTTGAACGAGGCAATGTCGATCTGGCCTGTATCCGGGGATACGCGCTGGATGTTGCCGTTTTCAAGAAACAGCATCGAACCTTGCGGCGTTTCGCGCAAAAGCCCGCGCTGCGCCATATAGATCGTGTGCGTGGCGGGTTCGTGATAGTCGCTAATGATGAGGCCCTTGAGCGCGCCGTTTGCGCCCGCGTCTTCGACATAAATTGTGTAGCCGTCTCCCGCGGGGATGAATTCGCCGCTGCGCAAAACGGCGCTGGCGACATCGGCGCGCAAATTCGCAACCTGCTGCTTCAGCACGCGATAGCTGCGCGGCATGAGATCGACATTGATCCACAAAGTCGCGGCGGCGGCGGCGCAGGCGAGCACTAGGAACGGCGTTGCGATCCGCAGGCGGCTCACGCCCGCCGCAAACATCACCGCGATTTCGCTGTCAGCATGCAGGCGCTGAATGGCGTAAAGCGCAGAGACGAAAAGTGTGAAGGGCAGGATGACCGAAAGAAGGCTCGGAATGATGAGCAGGCTGACTTGCGCGAACGCCTGAAGGCCCTGCCGATACTCGATGAGAATATCGGCCCGTTGCAGGCTTTGGGTCATCCACACGATGCCGGTGACCACAAGAATGGCGACGGCGAACGGAACAAGACCCTGTCGGAGAAGATAGCGGTCGAGCCGGTTCAAGATCTTTCCTTGATTGGCGGCGAGGAGGGGCTGTTGCGCCGGAGGCGGGGTCGCCCTACCACAGCGCCGCTATTGCCGGAAGCCGCCGCCAAGCTCGGCAGAGCAAGCTCATGGCCATAGCCGCAAAAACGAAAAGCCGCCAAAGGGCGCTAATGAGGACCCCATGCAGATTTCCTTCGCCAAGCCCTCGCTTCCGAAGACGGGCGCCGTCGTCGTTCCGCTGTTTGAGGATGGAGCGCGGGAAGGCGCCTTTGGGGCAATTGACGCGGCAACTGACGGCGCTTTGACGCGTGCAGCGAAAACGGCGGCGTTTACAGGGCGCAAGGATCAGGCGGTCGACGTCATCGCGCCCGCAGGCGTCGGTTTGTCGCGCGTCATCCTTCTCGGCGCCGGCAAGGCGAAGGATTTTGCCCCGCTCAGCGCCGAAGCGCTCGGCGGCGCTGCGATCCAAAGGCTGTTTGCGACGCGCGAAAAGAGCGCCGCCATTCTGCTCGACGGCTTTGCCGCTGATGTACTGAGCGCTGATGAAATTGCGGCGCGCGCCGCCTACGGCGCGCTGCTGCGCAGCTATCGTTTCGACAAATACCGGACCAAACTCGAAAAAGATCAGAAGCCGGCGCTCGAAAAGCTTGCGGTGCTGACCGGTTCATCGAAGGCGAAAACGCTCTTCGCAGACTTCGAAAAGATCGCCGCGGGCGTGTTTTTGACGCGCGACCTCGCCTCGGAGCCGCCCAATATTCTTTACCCGGAGAGTTTCGCCGCCAAAGCGCGCGAGCTCGAAAGCCTCGGCGTCAAGGTGACTGTCCTTGGCGAAGCGCAGATGAAGAAGCTCGGCATGGGCGCGCTCCTCGGGGTCGGTCAGGGGTCGGCGCGCGACAGCCAGCTTGTCGCCCTCGAATGGATGGGCGGCCGCAAGGGCGAGGCGCCGGTCGCTTTCGTAGGGAAGGGCGTCACCTTCGACACGGGCGGGATTTCAATCAAGCCGGCGGCCGGCATGGAAGACATGAAATGGGACATGGGCGGCGCCGGCGCGGTGACCGGCGCAATCGCCGTGCTGGCTGGACGCAAAGCCAAGGTCAACGTCGTTGGCGTGCTCGGTCTCGTCGAGAACATGCCGGACGGCGAAGCGCAGCGCCCGGGCGACATCGTGAAAACCATGTCCGGACAGACGGTCGAGATCATCAACACGGACGCCGAAGGAAGGCTCGTTCTCGCCGACGCGGTCTGGTGGACTCAGGAAATCTACAAACCCAAAGCGATCGTCGACCTGGCGACCTTGACGGGCGCCATCATCGTCGCGCTCGCGCATGAATATGCGGGGCTCTTCTCCAAGAACGAGGCACTCGCCGCAGAACTCGCCAAGGCCGGGGAAGCAAGTGGCGAGCTTCTCTGGCGCATGCCGCTCGGCAAGGCCCATGACGACATGATCAAATCCGACGTCGCCGACATGAAGAACACCGGCGGCCGCGACGGCGGGTCTTCGAGTGCGGCGGCGTTCATCGGCCGCTTCATCAAAGAGGGTCAGGCCTGGGCGCATCTCGACATCGCCGGAAGAGCTTGGACGACAAAAGACCAGCCGACGACGCCGAAAGGCGCGACTGGGTTCGGCGTGCGCCTTCTCGATGAATGGGTCCGCGCCAATTACGAAGGCAAATGATCACGGGCCGAGAGAAAGCCTGCGTCTTGCGCAAAGCGTCTGTGATTGACACGCTTTTTCCTGTTTAATCTCAGTTGAGAGCGTCTGCTCATCCAGTATTCGTGTCCAGAATCGATCGCCTCGGCGTGCGAAGAGGCCCGTCGGCCCGATCGAGAACAATACCAAGAAGCCCCGCGCTGCACCCCGTCACGGCAGGTTTGGCCGGGGCGCCATGTACCCAAGGCTGGGGACAGACGCGTTGATAGAGAAAGTGGGACCGCGGCGCCTGGGCAACATCTGCGTCGCGTAACCCCTTCAAAAATGAGGCGTGGCGACATGCGGCGGCGTGGGACGCGTCTGTCGTAGGCGGGATCTAATTGACCGCTACTCCCAATCTCGCGATGATCCTTGCAGGGGAACAAGCGAGAAAAAAAACCGTGCGACCGGATATCCACGCGCTTGTCGGGGAAATTTATGCGTGCGTCGGCGACCCTGCCCATTGGGAAGGGTTGCTGCCGCAGATTGCGTCTACGATTGGCGGTCATGCCGCTGCGCTTCAGCATCAGCATCGGTCGGACGCGGGGCTCGCGACTGGCTTTACGCATGGGCTCGATCCGGCTTGGCTCGCCCGTTACCTCAACGATTGGGATGCTGAAAATCCGTGGCGTAGCCGCGGGATTCAATACGGTCTGTCACGACCGGAAGCCTGGCGCTACACCGCAATCCATGCGAGCCGCCTCACCGACCCGCGCGAGTTTCGCAAGAGCGCGATCTTCAACGAATGCATGATCGACGCCGATCTTTATGATTGCGTCTGCCTGCCACTTTTCGTCGACGACCACCCGCTTTGGATCGCCGTGTTCTGTGGGGCGCGAAAGGACTGTTTTGAGGCGGACGATATTGAGGTCGCGCGCTATCTTGCGGCGCATATCGGCCGTGCCGCGTCCTTATCCTCCAATCTCGTGTCCAAGCGGGGCAAAGCACGGAAAGGCGCGCCCTCGGGCCCGCTCATCGTCGTCGAGGATTCGCGTTTCATTGAGGCCAATGTGGCGTTGTATGGGGCGGATCCTTTGAAAGGACGCTCGGCTCATGACAGCGCCCGCCTGTTGTTGAACGGCGAAGAGGTCAGCCGTCGTTTCGGACAGTTTCTGCAGGGCGACGCTGTGCGCCGGTCGCGCGGCGCCTTGTGCACGTTTGAACTCGGCGGCGGGCACGTCCTCAGCGTCTATCGGCCCCCTTCAGGCTCCGCGCGGGCGCGCGCTGAATATGTGCTGATGTTCGATCGCGACGCCGCCGGCCGCGGCCGCGCCGATCGTTGCGCCGAAGCGCTCTCAATCTCCAAGGGCGACGCCGAACTTGCGATGCTCTTCGCCGAAGGACTGTCGCCCGAGGACGTCGCGCGCGCCTGCGGCGGGTCCGTTGAGGATTATCGGAAGAAAATGGCGTCCCTCTACAAGCGGCTCGGGGTCAAAGATCAGGGCGCGCTTGTCCTGCGGGTCCTTGCCGCTACCCGTTCTGTCGGCGTCATGCAGGCCGACTGAGCTTCGCCGGCCTATCTCGCCGCGCATGCGCCTTGATCGGCGCTGGTTCTGCCGTAAACGGTCCAGACCGTGGCGAAGGGCAGGACCCGATGGAAGACCGTTTGCGTTTGGCGATCCAGAAATCCGGGCGGCTGTCCGACGAGAGTTTCGCGCTGCTGAAGCAATGCGGGCTGACGGTCAGCCGCGGCCGCGACACGCTTTACGGCCGCATCGAAGAGCTGCCGATCGACGTCCTCCTGGTGCGGGACGATGATATCCCGGCCTTCGTGGCCGACGGCGCCTGCGACATCGGCGTGGTGGGCGACAATGTCGCCGCTGAGGATGCAGAATCAGCGGGCCGCGCCAGGCCGGCGGTCCTCGTCAAGAAACTTGGTTTCTCGCGATGCCGGTTGATGATCGCCGCGCCCATTGATTGGGATTGGCCAGGGCCGAAGGCCCTCCAGGGCAAGCGGATCGCGACATCCTATCCTGGCCTCACGCGCCGCTTTCTGGACGCAGCGGGCGTGGAAGCGACGACCGTCATGATGCAGGGTGCCGTCGAGGTCGCGCCCCGGCTCAAGATCGCCGACGCGATCTGCGATATCGTATCGACGGGCGCGACGCTCGAGGCCAACGGTTTGAAGCCGGCGGCGACGGTTTATGAATCCGAAGCCGTCCTTATCCGCTGCGCCGGACCTTTCGCTCCCGCCAAGCAGGGAATCCTCGACGCCTTGCTGAAGCGCCTCGACGGCGTATTGGCGTCGCGCGACGCAAAATATGTGATGATGAACGCGCCGCGCAGCGCCGTCGAAGCGATCACGCGGGTTCTGCCCGGCGCCGAAGCGCCTACGGTCCTTGAACTTGCCGGATCGCCGGACAAGGTCGCGATCCATGCCGTTTGCCGGGAAAGCGTTTTCTGGGAGACGCTGGAGCGCCTGAAAGCGCTCGGCGCGAGCGCGATCCTCGTCTTGCCCATTGAGAAAATGATGCCGTGACGGCGGCGACAGAAAACCGCGTCTTGGCGGGTCTGGTGCTGTTGGAGAGGATTGAACTCTCGACCTCTCCCTTACCAAGGGAGTGCT